>JAEHCQ010000010.1 GCA_020696385.1 Methanobacteriota archaeon
ATATATATTGTTAGGGTTCAGAGAATTGCTGGCTCCGATGTTTCGGGGTATGAAATCGCTGTTTTTGTCCCCGGGCGGAACATCGATGCATTTCTGTAAACCTCCGACATATCCACCAGGTCGATCCCCAGATATTCGATGGTCATGTTTATACTCGCATGGCCTAACATCTTGGACACTGTTATCAATGGTGGCTCTCTCGGTTGTGGGTTCATCTGTAAGAGATTGAAGTAGGTTAATCTCGCCCCGGTTCGCCTCAGAGTGTGCGGGCTGACCTCCAGCCCTGCCCTCTCCCCGATGCCTCTCACGGTGTTGTATATCTTTGTTTTCGAGGCTGGAACCAGACCCCACCGATATGAGTGGGTTAGCAATAGATTGTCGGGTATTGCCTGATCCTTTGCTTTGGCTATCAGAGAATCCCGATAAGGTAGATACCTCTCCAGGACGGTTCTGGTCATTGGGTGAAACGGTAAGGTTCTCCATTTCCGGCCTTTGCTCAATACTGTGACAGTATTGTTCTGGAAGCTCTCCGGATATTTTAGGTTCCTGGATCCAATGGACCTTAACCACATTTCTAATAATAGATGGGTGATCATTTCCTCCATTGGGGTTTCTATTGCTCCGAGGTAGCTTATCACTTCGGATTCTTGGAGCCAGTGGGCGTTTGGTCTTGGAGGCTTCTGGAAGTTCAGATATACCTTTGTCATTTCTGGGTTCTCGGCCCATGTTAAGAATGTCTTGATTATCTTGGCCTCGAATTGGTAAGTGCTGATCGATACATCTTCTTTCCTTGCTTCCAGAGTGACCATGAAGTCCTCTTTGGTGATCTTCAACGGCCTGGGGTGTATCCCTTGATCTGATAGGCGTTTCTGGAAGCCTGTTAATATGCTTCGGTATGTGTCTATCGTCCTGGGGCTTCTGTTCCTCTCCTTCAATTCGCTTAGATATTTGTCCATTTGCCTTGTGTAAACTGTTTTGTAATTTCTTGGCATTTGTATTGCCCCCTATTGGTGTGATAATATTAATTTGTTTCATGGTCACGCCTCCGCCTTGATGCCTCTGGCGTATTCGCGCCCCAGATCAATGATGTTCTTTGATCTTTCACCAACTCTCCTGGCCGGAGTGCCTGTATAAATGCCCCAGGGCTCCAGGTCTTTTGTTATGAGAGTGCATGAACCTGTGACCGATCCTTCTTTTATTGTTGTGCCTGGGTGGATTACTGAGTTTGTACCCATGACAGAGTAATCTTGCATTTCCACCACATCAGCCATGTTTGGCTTTCTGAATTTTGTGGGTACTGTTGGGCTTACCATGTATTCCCCTGTGAAATCATCTGAGCCAGTTATTACCCGGCATCCGGCTGTTAAAGAAGCGTAATCACCTATGATGAACTTACCGCCCCCAATGATGGAAACGAAAGAACAAATGTGTACATTTTTGCCTATCTCGATGCCCTGGCCTCCATAAATGAATGAAAAATCATCTATCTGGGTGTTATCGCCTATTTCTATGACTTCCGGCTTTACGATCTTGGCTAATGGGTGGATGGTGACATTCTCCCCGCATGATTTTAATAAAAGCTTTATATCGATCTCCCCAGATCCTTTGCATTTATCACAAATTCGCCCCGCAAACTCCCCAGAGCCTCCGCAATTAGGGCAGTTCATACGATGCCTCCAAATTCGATGGTGTTTTCTTCTACTTTTATTTTAGCGATGGTTCTTTTCTTAAAATCACACTCTGGGCAGTTGTGATCGTCACCTTTGAGGTTGTGGCAAACTGGACATTCTTCATTAATCATTCACTCGCCCCCTTCTTTGTGTGTAGTGCCTATTATTTTTTGAATGCCCATTAATGCCAATAACAATGAAACAACTGCCAACAATATCGTATAGTACCATTGCTGTACCTCGATAGAATTAATGGCAAATATTAATGCCATAGCAAAATACATTCCAGCATCTATAATCCTTAGTGCTATGCGCATTCACTCGCCCCCTCTCTGCCTTGCCTCGATTGATGGGCAGATTGCTTCGGTATCGTAAACCTTATGTTCTGCCATGAAAATACAGGAATGACATATCATCCCGTCCCAGGTTGGATCTCCGCAAACTGGACATTCTGAGATACTACCGCCTAAAAGCACTGAGGATTCACCGACCAAAATAATCCCTCCTTATGCTTATTCGTAGATTGAGCTTGCTTGCGACATTCCGAGATCGGATGCTGGCAAGTTGATTTCGTCAATCATTGATGGCTCGATGTGTTCGATGCTCTGGCCTGTTTGCCTCCAAACCTCGTAAAGATGCGGGTGATATTCCTCAAATTCGGAGATATGGCCTACAAACTTTTCATCGTATGTGCCATCCTCGTATTGAATGGCTATAATCAACATGGTTGGTGTAGCTTGCTCAACTTCTATCATACTTACTTGATTTTCCATTTATTCAACTCCTTCTATTTTTCCTCTTTTACTACTTATTAAAATGTGATCGTTGTAGGGGCTCCCGGATGGTGTTGGAAGCCCTGGTTTACCTTCTATTATATGAGGCGATGGATTCTGGGATATAAAGGGGATTAAAAAAGTGGTGGGCTCCGGTGGGATGGACTGGAGCCCAAGAGAGGAAGTAATCTTGATCTTCTTAGAGGTGGTCATTGGGATGCCTCCTCGCTGAGTTTCGTGTGGTATATGGATATTATTCGATCATCGATCAATGCGCTGAATAAAACGAATGTGGTGAACATCATCCCGAATGTAATTAAAACCGGGAAATAGAACATAAATGCCACTACAATAGCAGATAGTGTTATCTCTGCGAGTATTATATTATTTATATTCCTACCTTCTGATGCCCACATTTTTTTTGCGTATTCGCCAGTCTGCTTTGGCTTGTTCTTTGAGTTCATCGTATCAATTATAATTCCACAAGACAACATGGCGATTGCTAATAACATATAAAAATCATTCATTGGGATACCTCTGGTTCGCTCAGTATCTCCTGGAGTTCCCTCATGGCCGTTTCTCTCAATAATTCAGATGCAAAAAGTAAATCTCCGAGGCTGATAATCTCAGGGTCTGTTATCAATATAAAACCATCATCCAGTTTTATTGTTATTGTCCTGGTCATTGCGCGACCATCCTCTTATCAATGGCTTCTCTGATCAATCCGCTAACATTTATTGATGGGTGTTTGTCCAGCCATGTCTTTTGATCGTGTCTTATGGTGGCGTTTATCCTTTCCATCTTTTCCGTCTTTGTCATTAGAGGGTATATTGCAGGGTGTGTATAAATACTTGTCGGTGTGCAAATAGCACTTTGCTTATTGTTACCAACCATTATGGATAAAATTATATATATACTGACATACCAATATACAAAATAGATAAAATGGAATATCAAAGAAGGGTTTGGGATCTCGAAAAGCAATCTGGCATCGTGAAATGCCTTATTGCCATGTGTGGTAAAGATAAACAAATGCTTTCGACAATCGCACATAAAACGGAACTATCGACTACTGTATTGCATAGAGCAATCCAGAGGCTTATTGATTTAGAGCTGGTCGATCAAGATAGAAGCGATAAATTGAGAAGGTATTTGGTTTTGACAGATAAAGGTCAGAAAATTGCTGAAAAGCTTAAAGAGATTGATAAAATAATGATAGGATAGTGTTATTTCAGCCAATCCATGTAAGCGTGATTTGTACTGATATGATAAAAATAAAAGAATAAAAGGGTTAGATCAAAATTCTAACCCTGGCCCCGCACATAGAGCAAACATAATAGTTCGCTTTACCCTGGGCCAATCTTTGATGTTCTTTATAAACCAGAGATCCGAGCGCGCTACATTGTGGACAGTTTCGCTTATCTAACCGATCGACCATAAGATCAGGCCACCGGGTTAAAACATATGGTTATATCTGGATCTTCTTTTGTGTATTTCCATAGTATTTCAGCCAATAGCTTCGCATCGTCCGGCTCCATATCTCCGATCTCTAAGGTTAATTTATCACCCTCAAATATTGATATGCTCGATCTCATTTAATCAGCTCCTTTGATTGTGGCTGGCTTAAATGCTTCTTTAAGCCCCTGGTATTCCTCGCCCTTGTCATCTATCACCGAAATGAAGTTATCGTCCGTATGGGCTTCTTTCACGGTGTATTTGTCACCTATCGCGCTGGTTACTATGTCACCTTTGACGAATTGCATATTAACCCCTATCGTGATATTGTTTATTAGTTTACCCTCTATATCATTTAATTCGATTTCGGTTTCCTGTATCGGTTCGGGTTCCTCCGAATCATGGAATATTGGAACTTGGTTTAATTCCAGCTCGCCCATGATCGCGCTGTAATCATCCTGTGATATTTCAGTTTCCTGGGGTTGATCTGGCTGATGTGAGGGGGACTTCGCCCCGGTTAATCGCTTGGCTGTATCGGTTGCGTATCTCGATCTTTTCCTCTGCCAAGCCCCCTCATTCCTGGACCATCTAAAACCATTTGATTTTAATTTATTCCTGGTTTCCTGGTCTGGGATATCATCATATATTATTTGTAATCTGTTTATTTCCACATTATCAATTATGACCCCATCATTAAATTTTATCTCCTGGGTTTCGTCTTGGGCTTGGGATTCTAATAAAGATAGTCTATCTTTCATCCTTTTCATATTGCTGTTATTGTTGGTTAGCTCGAAGGATGGAAACCCAACACGGCCACAAAAATCGGGTTCTCTCAGCTTAATTATATTGCTTTCGGATATTCCCATATCCTTTAATTTCGCGTTTCCTTTGTCCTGGTCCTTTAGTCTGATTGCTGAATTAACTGCTTTCATTAATGTTTGTTTCTCCTGGGCCTTTTCAATCTTTGCTTTTAGCTTAATAATTGCGTCTTGATCGTCTGAGGAAATGGATTTATTCGCTTTCACGGTTTCGGCTCGCTGGCTGTAATATTGCGCTTTATCGCTTTCCTCTATGCTTTTTCTTATTGCGCTGTGTGATCTTTTTATTGCATTCCTGTGCTTCGATTCTGAATGATGGCCTACTAAAATGGGCTGACCGAAAACTATACCATCCGTGTAACTGTGAGATCGTTTCATGGATGATGTGGCCCTCTCGCTGGCCTTTTGTGATCGTTCCTCGTACCTCTCAGCTTTGGCCTCTATGCGTTCCTGATATTCTGTTATATTCCCGGTTTCCTCTCTCCATTCTAATAGAGCTTTAAGATATTCCTGGGAGCTGTTATAATCGCTTTCCTGGGGTTGTGGTGTTTCCTGGAGTTGATCGAACTTGGTAAAATCAGTTTGCATTTTAATCACCCCATATTCCGGTTTCGTATTGTGGGAGATCGCGTATTATCTCAGATCCAATCATATCCTTTATTGATTCCATAGCTTTGAATAATCCCAATTCCATGATCTTTCCCTCTGTGCATTGATAAAGGAAACATTGGATTGATTTATAAACCTGGATCTTATTTGTGTATTCTGCTTTGATCGTTATCGGTTCTATATCCATCATTTGATCATTATATCTGTGTTCAACTGCGGAAACATTCATATTCATAAGATCGTTTCCTAATTGCTGGATTGTTTCCCGGTCCTCGAAGTTATATCCTAATTCTCCGAGTAATTTTATTTTCATATAATGTGAATCCTTATTCTCTATATATGTTAGTATCTGATTAATTGTTTTATCCCCTACTATAAACGCACTCATTTTTAAGCCCCCATGTTTCTCTCTGCTATCTTGATCGAATCCAGGGCCATTTCCATACATTGTGCGTTTAATGTATCCTTTACCACTGAATACATTCCTGTTTCATGTATTTCTTTCCATTCCATCATTAAACGATCATAATTGTTTTTTACCGTTTCCCTCATTGCTGGAAGTAAAAGAGATATCATTTTATCCTGGCTCAGATCGTTTAATTTTGATTCTGTCCTTTTCATCCCTATTATACTTGCTTTCATCGTTCCCTCGCATACGAGTTTCCATAGTTGATTTGAGTTTTCCATTTTATCATTCCTCTAACCCATGTATATCACTTGTAGTATATAAAGATTACTGTAACATTTCGATACATTCCACTCTATAAGCATAATAATAGTATAGTGATAATATAGAAGTGAAATAGTATAGTATCAGTATGATCTTAAAATAAAATGCGGGCTGAAAATAGGGCCAGCCCGCGAACCCATGAAGGATTTATAATCTGTCCTTTCTGCTCATATCGGATCGGTTCCTTCGCGTTTCCGTGTATCTTCTCCCACTCTTGGAAACTCTCCGGCCTGGTTTCATTGCGGTTCTTTGACGGTCTTTTTTTACGCTTCCGATCTTCCCGGTCTGTGGTAAAGTCCGAATATGTGATTTTACCCTTACGGTTCTCTTTTTGGCCGGGGCCTTCTTTCTCTTTGCTGGAGCTTTTCTTTTGGCTCCTAACTTGGTTTGCTTGGTTGATTTCCTTTTTGCGATAATTTTCACCTCCCTTTAATTATATTATAATGCTCCGATTTGATTCCATGCTGATAACATTCCGAATAAAAGGAATAAACATAGCCCTGTAATGAAGATAAACCCACCTTTGGCTTTCTGCTTTGTTCCAACATACAAACCCATTCCAAGAAGGGCTAATACACCTCCCAGGGCTATTAATGAGCCGTTTATAGATAATGGGGAACCTCCGGGCGGGTTCGCAAAGAGCCATGATGTGTCTGATTCCTCCGGCTCGTAGATGTGGAAGTATATGCCGTATTGCACTTCCTCGCCGTTCCCCAAGTCTGGAACTGCTGTATGTTGTATCAATACCGTAGATCCCGAAACTGTGAAATCGTTATTTTCCCTTGAAAGTGCGCGATCATTGGTTAGATCCACGATGCGAACTTCATCCGGGTTTATCTGCCCTCCAGCATCCAGGATATTGATTTGTAGGTCCCCTGTAAATACCAGGCTTTTCGGGTTCTGCCAAATAGCCAATCCATAATAGTATGAGATCGTTCCGAGGTCTTTCATGTAATATGGGGCTTGAATGTTTGTTATCTCAGTTTGTGCATTGGTTCCGTTGTCAGCGTAGTATTTGAAGGTGAATGATCTCGTATCTGTTGTAGTCGCGGAATTGTTTAAATGGTCAAAATTCATGTGATAACCACCCATAGAAACGAGATAATGAGTGCCATGAGTGAGCCATGCGCTATTATCGATATCTCGCAATACCGCGCTTTGAAGGTCTGGAGTTAAACCGCCCTCGCTTTCCGGCACGAATGGAACCATCCAAGATATATCATACCAATCGAAAGGCGTGGTGTTATTCAATACCAGGCTTGTATCATATAATTGGCTTGTCGCGTAGTATGTCCACCAGAATACTGCCGAATTTCTAAATGTAGTCTTTCTCACTATGCTTATGGATCTATTCGCCCAGTATGTGAGGTTTTCCGAATCGCTGTAAGCTGTTATGTCCACCAATCCCGGTATGTAGGTTAAATTAAGGAAATTAACGCCTGTTGCTGTGACATTCAGCATTATGTTTGTCGAATAGTTCCCGGAGATATACAGTTCATCGGTTAAGATTGTTGTTGTCCCGGCTGATGGGGTGGGGTCGTAGAGTGTACCCGCTTGGCCATTGACTGAGTTTAATGTGCTGGCCTCAGTGACGGCGTAAGGATGAAGCAATACGCCATCGTCTATGATTTCATTAGAAGGTTCTGTACCTGATCTTGTCAATGGTTCTATACCTTCAACCGGAGCAACTGGGAGATTCTCACCGATAACTAAAACACTGGGGGTAACCCAGGATTCTATCGTGTTTATGGTGATCGTGTTAGAATTGATATTTGTGGATATTATCTCGATCTGATTATTGCCTATGTTAATTGTGTATGTGGCATCAATCGTGAGATTATAAAAAGTTGTGGCTGATACTGTGGTCGAGCCGTTGGCTGTGCTGTCCAGCCAATCGAAACGGAACATATACAAACCCTCCCTAACTGCCATTTCCTTTAATTCCTCACTTGGGCAGTGGTCTTGATAGGGTGTGCCTGTTGAATTGTAGTAAATCGCGTATGCTGTGGTATCTGTGCGGAAGCTCTTTATGTTCATCTGGTAAACTGGCACACTAACAGATATATCCATGTCTAAGGCATTGGCCACGAATGAAGTATTTGTTATGTGATTGTTGAAATAATCCAAAACTGTTACTGTGTAGGTATCCCCATAGGTAACTTGATAATCTGGATTCCATACCCTTGAAGCTGTTGTATTATCGTATGAAGTGCCTGTGTTTATCGCTACTTGCCACTTTTCCCAAAAGAAGCCCTCGCCCAGTGTGGAATGATAAAGGGCTATGTGGATTGTGGTTTCGACCAGTGCCTTTTCTCTCAAAAACCACATACTGTAATATGCCTTTTCGTAGTTGATCGTGACATTATAAAAGCCAGTGCCATAATCTGTCACTGTGGCTGGCGGGATGATCGACTGGTATTCCATGCCGGAATCTACCGAGAAATTGATATAATCCTGTTGAGCTACCCAGTAATCGAATCGAATTTGCTCATGTGTGGCGTTCCAGCTTGATATGTAAGCCGGGTATCCGTTTACAGTTTCCCAGGTCGCGCCATCGACATATACCATTTCAGCTCCACTTATCGGCTCCGAAACTATTTCAATGTATGGGTCATAAGACGATTCCGCCGTGTAGAATGTTATTTGCTGTCTGTCTGTTGGTGTCGAGGCATCGTTTGAAGCTGTTAAAAAGTATTGGGTGTTTCCTGTTTTATCTATCTTGGAAGTGTCCAGAGATAAAGATATCCAATCCCCGCCAGATATAGCTGTGGTGTCTGCAATAATGCCCTCGTAGGTTCCTGTCGCGTTCCAATCGTCCTGGTCTAATGCCACGCCGTAATCTGTGTTTGTTACTTCTATTTGGAAGTTTGCGGGCGGATAAATTAAGTTCACTCTCAGATATAGGGTTGCACTTATTATGCTGTCCGTGTCCACGATTGCCGAAGTGTCGAAAGTCAGGAATGATCTATAAGTGTAATATGCTGGAGTTGGTATTAATCTTTGCCCCAGGTTCATACTTGTTGCTGTATCGACCACTGTATTATTTATTCCGCTTAATGCCTTCGAGTAGGTTTCATCATAACAGTTTATGGAGCCATCCATAGCTGATGTTGATGGAAAGTCCACTGTGGACCCCTGCGCGTTCTCTGTCATTATAGGTATTGACCCGGCCAGCATGACAAACACCAATACCAAAATTGTTAATTTCTTCATCCTTTTAACCTCCTAATAGGTAGTATCTTGATAAAATGATTAGGGAAATTCCGATAAATATCAGAGTGAAATATATCCTTTTCATAGTGTCGCGCTTGATTATTGAAAATAGATCAGACATTGGGTTATATTTCATGGCCAGGAGTATTAAGCCGAATATCGCAGACAGTATGATGTAAATCCCGGCCTTTTCTATCGGGATCTGATCGCCGAATACTGTATTCACTTGTGGGCCTGGTTCTATGAATATCATTTTTGTGGTCCACATGGTCGCGCCGTTCTCCAGCTCTATTTCCAGAGTTACATTATAATAGCCTGGGGCTCCATACTCGTAGATCGGGTTTTTGTCTGTGGTTCCGTAGCCATCCCCGAAAGCCCAGTTATATTCTGATGCCTCGGTTCCGTTGTATGTGAAATAAACCGTATGGCCTTCTATATCATAGGTAAAGCCAAATGTTACAGTTGTAGATGATAGACCGCCGGAGCCTCCACCTGCTGATGCGTTGGTCGGGGTTGCTGTGGCAGTTACATTAGATGGCAGTAACTCCACTAAATTAAAAGATGTCGATATTATGCTTCTATTAGATACGGCTGTCGTTATGTATCGGGTTGTACTGCCATCGCTACTATTAATATAAATTGGCGTTGTTGTGCCGTTTGAAATTATACTGCTGATTGCCATATTTGAAGATATAAATGTTGTTGTGCCTTCGTTGAAAGTGCAACTGTTTAGGCTTGTGGCATCTGCGAAGGTTGTATTTGTGGCAGTGTTTGATATTGTTGCATTGTACAAAGTGCCGTTCGTTGTGGTGATGTATTGGGGTGTTGAGCCGGTAAAGTTCATCGTTGATTTGCCATAGTCTGTTTGATGAATGTAGCCGTATCCTATCGCGCCATCTAGAAACGAGTCAGAGGAAGGTAAGCCGAAATATAATAAGCCAACTGCATCTGTGCCGATATCGTCTTTGAATAATTCCAAATGCTCTATCCGAGCATCATCCCAATCGCCTGATGGCCCCACATCTAACAGAATTTTCCCATAATCGAGCCAGCCCGAATCTATGGCATCAGAATATAATATCGCGCCCCTCCATGCGCCAGGAGATATTATTGCGTTCACTCCTAAAATATATTTGCCAGCCCCCAATTCTGTAAATCTTGGGTTGGCTATGCCCGATCCTGTGGCCCATTCACATACAGAGGTCGTTATTATCGGATCCCCTGCGTTCTCTACTGACCACGAGCCTGTTGGAATATCGTTGTTATCGGCAGAGGCTAAAACTATATCTATTGCCCCATGCTCGATGTACATGATCCATTTTCCAGCATCCGCGCCATACTGTAATTTCCTCACACAAGGATAATTTATGCTCCTTGTTGTCGAGAAATCGCTATCGTTTATTATTGGTGTTGTTTCTGGAACCCAAGTATAGCCATCTGTTGAAGTGGCGTAATAAACATCATAATTGCCTGTGTTACTGCCCCCAAAGAACATGATATAATCGTTTGTGCCATTCTTTATTACAGATCCGACAAAAACATCTGCTGAAGCATCGGCCCAGGACATATCGGAAGGTTCCAATACGGGGCTTCTGCCATCCTTTACCATAGAAGCATTGCTTTTATCTGCATTTCTTGTTAAATTTGATACCCCTACGCTTGTTAATCCGGCATTGGTCCGGCCATCATAATAAACGGTGTAAACATCTCCATTCTTTACAGGTTCTCCATAAGGGTCTGTCAATATGCAGTTATCCCTTATGCCGTATTCATCCCATGAACCGCCAGACCCTTTCGTTAATTCGGGGTTCGCATCCGATTTGATTATTTCATTAGAATCTATCGTATCCCATATTTGATATTTGTGGGCTGTGGCTAATGATGTGTAATTGCCATTTATGACTATCGTGTTCTCTCCCGCTTGGAAAGATCCGCCATTGTTTATAGTTATATTCTCAAATGTTAAATTAGAGTTTGCCGTTAATACCCCGTTGCTCTGGCATATAACATCACCGAGATTTAACTTTGTCGCGCTGGCATCGTGTATTGATGATTTGTTTCCTGTTATATTTATTTGGTTCGCGCTGAAACTGGAGCCGTCAGATATATTGAAATGCCCGCTTAATACCAAATTATTGTTATTTGTTTGTAGATCGAGATCGCCATCCCATAATTGTAATGTGTGGGATGCAGGCAAATTGCCGTTAAATATTACGGAATCAGAGGCGTGGCTATTGTCTATGTATACCTTAGAAAATGTATGATTCCCCGTCTTGATGGTCTGCTCTACACTACCGCATATCATTACATAACTGCTATTGCTCATTGATAAAGTAAATGATTCTGTGAAATCTGCATCTTTGTAAATTGATGGTTTGAATATCCAATTTAGAGCATCGAGTGTTATAGTGTTAGATGTTATATTGAAATCGCCATATATATGCGGAGTTCCAGCTATGTTTATATCTACATTGCCTGAATTTGAAATAATGAAATCATTATAATCCTCCGATAAGTAAAATATGTCTTGTCCTATGCTTCCGTCAAATTCAATTATCGAAGTGCCTTTTATGAAATTGCCTGATTCGGCATAATCCCCCGATATTTGTATGTGTGAGCTTTCAGCATTTATCGTGCCCGTGGTTGCTGTTATTATTACATTCGATGAGTCCACAACACCACTACCGCATCTTAACTCTCCGTTTCTGTTCGAGCTGTAACCGATTGTTATATCGTCTGTGATCAGATCGTATGTTACCATGTCCAGTATTGCCGTTCCTGTATAGCCTGATGCAGAATATAGAGATAGTTTACTGCCCCCGGCTGAGTGCGTTATATCTCCACCAGCCGTTATAAAAATATCTGTGTTCGATTCTGCGAATATGCTAAAGAAATTCGGGTATGTGCCAGAATCTAAAATCATGTTGGCAGACATATACATTATTAGGCCAGATAATGAACCCCATCCGCTATTAGTTCCCAATTTAACAGATGAACTGTTGTCTGCTATGTTGTGAGTGTAAAGATATTGGCTTGCTCCAGATATGCCCCCAGATGTTGTACAATTATTCATATCTAAAACCCCATCTAAAACCGCCCTGGCTGTCAAAGTTACTGTTGCCGTGTCTTGTATGGTTATATTGTGCGCCTGGATTGTTGTTGATGATACATATTTCAATTTCAATGATGCTGATGATGTAAAATTTAAATTGCCTGTGCCTTGCGTGAATGTTCCTGCCGAACTGTCAAAAGTTCCCGATAGGCTTAGTGTGTGTGTGGTCATTACGAGAGTTCCGCCCGTTTGTACTGTGACGCCTGCACAAACCTCATGGCCTGTTATTGTTACGGTGTGTGTATTGGCTATTGTGGCCGTATCCCCTGTTTGAGGATATCCGCCCCCGCCCCATGTTGCGACATCGTTCCAATCTCCTGTTTGTGTGCTTGTATAGGATGCTGTTGGCGTTGGTTGAATAGGTGATTCTCCTTTTACTGCAAGCGTGCTAAATGCTGTTATAATCATCATGGCTATGAATAGCCCTGTAATGAGCTTCATCCTCATTTGTTTCATGTTCGTTTCTCCTGTGCCATCTAAGGCAGATTGTTGGATTATGGGCTTGTGTCGGTGGCTGACATCGATATATCTACTATGTCGATTGTGATCTCTCCCACACTGCCGACATGGATCTGAATCTGTGCGTTTGTGGTTGCCTCAGATGTTCCGATCATTGAAGTTAAATCTATATTGAACATTGAATTATCGAGCATGAAGCCGTTTAATGGGTGGTCCATCCCTGCGTAATTCACACCGTCAAAATATTGGCTGTTGTTCTTTGAAAATTCAATTTGTGAGTTCTGGCCTATTGTGTAAGGCACATTCTCGATAAGTCCCTGGGTTACACCGTTGGGAATTATGAAGTTTCGCTGATCGTCACCGTACATATAATATCCAGAGATCGAGCCTGTTAATTCTCCCTCTGTGATATCGCCTGGGGTTTCCACATCGACCAAAACATCTAAAAAGAACTCGATTTCATACTCTCCGTTTAGATCAACCGGGGGAACATCTACATCAAAGGTAGTTAGAGGGGCATAAGAGGGTTTGAATATTGTTTGTGATGTGGATAAGTCCTCGATGGTGATGAGGAACTCTTGGCTATCTCCTGTTGCTTTCTCGGTGATGATAATAGACATTGAGCCTGTTGGAGCATCCGAGTTATCGGCTGTTGCGTTCATTAATACAGCTCCGCCGACTAAGGTCAGTGCCACGATCATAACTGCGAGTTTGTTCTTTATTAGAAAGTTTATTGTTTTCATATTAGCCCTCCAGATGTATAGGTACTGTAAATTATCAGAATCATGCCGACCCCTGCGATAAACCAGAAAGGCGGGGAAACTGGCTTTTTGTGAACTATTACCGGGATGGTAGCCAGTAGAAGGAATGCTATTCCTAATATTGCCCATCCATCCATGTAATCGAGCCAGAGGACATTAAGAGCCCTCTCAAAAATAATGGCTGTTAAGCTCGCGAGGAATACCATTGAGAATAAAAGGGCGATTGGCTGTTTTAGGAGTGCGACTAAGTTCACATTATCAACTCCTGGATCATATCCACTGTGACTATATTCAGCAAGAATAATGCCCCCACTACTATGAAGGCCAGGGATAATAATTTCAGAGGGCCGAATAATTTATTGAAAGAGTAAACTCCAGCCAATAAGAATATCCCCCCGATAATTAAGCCCTGTAGCCAACTTGGGAATATGACTTGTAGAAGGCCATCTTCCATTAACCCCAGGACATGAGGCGATATTATCAGATCACCCCGAAGCCGAATAATATTATCATTATCGCTATGAAGAACTCAGACCAGGCGATTATCTGGATCTTGATCTTCCAAGCCATGCTTTTTATGTAGTATAACATAACGATAGGGATTGCAATAGCCAGAGCTAACAATAATATAACTGCCAGACCCCAGGTCCATACCAAAGGCGGGGAACTGTCGGCTGGAGTGGGTGTATCGCCCGGATTCACTGCATTGAATGTATAATCCTCGCTTTCTGCCCCTCTGCCGAGATCGTCCACTGCCCTAACATTGATTGTTATTTGCCCAGGTCGGTTGCCTGGTATTGTAAATTGATATGTTGCTTCCCCGTTTGCATCTGCGTTTTCATCGTGTTTTAGGACAATATACTGCTCGACCTGATCCACCCCAGGCATTTGCCAGGGTGTGCCATACCAAACATATATTCTGAAATAATCGATTGGGCTTCCGCTTTCTGCATTGGGTATGCCTTTAAGGTCAAGTGTGACTGTTGAACCTGTGATTTGTGTTGTGTCCACATTTTGAATGGTTCCTGTTGGATCACCTGGAATGACTGGCACTGGATCTTCTGGATTGTCTGGGTCTGTTGGTGGTGTGATTGGCGAACCCCCTCCCGATGGAGCGAGCTGGACATTGTCATTTACCCAGATGGCGTCTTGTGTGCCTCTGAATTTACCGTTGATGATTTCCACGATTGCTTCATTATCTCCCGACAATAAGAACCAATCTTCGGGAATGTCGGCCTGTACATCGCCATTGAAATCATCTGGTACAGTTCCGAGATCAATAACTTCATTGCCTGTGTGATCGGGGCCAATTATTCTTAAATCGAAGCCAGCCCCTCCGCTTGAATGTGTTACTACTGGAATGTCGATTTCAGTTCCAGCCTCGACTATATCTTCCTCGAAATAAACATAGGCATTACCGCTTTTCAGATTGGCCGAGTATTCTCCCATGAATTGTTTTTCGTATGTGTTTGTGCGAGTTGTTAAATATGGATCGTCACTCACTTCAATATTAGCATAAAGTTTGACGGTTAAAACACCATCTTCATCCCCTGTTAGTTGATATGCTGGAGGCTTTGCGAATTGCCATGTTTCGTGATTTGTGTCGTAACCATCTGCGCTATCTACTAAATTGACTTTCCCTGTGAGGATCGGGGAGATGTGTCTTATGGTTCCATCCACCCAATATTCATAATAATATTCTGAATCTATTTCTCCCTTTGTTAGCCATAATGGTTGATCTGCAACTCTGAAATCTACAAATATGGGGGCATCCTCAACAGATATATATTCAGATAGATAACTGCCATCGCTGGCTTTCCAGCCGGTAATGTATTCATTTGCATTAAGTTCTATGTGTGATAGCGAGTGGCAAACTTTATCACCATCTATATAATAATTTGATCCGATAGGTGATATTGTGCCTATTGTCAAAGTTTGGAAATTCCCCCCTACCATAATGGCCAGTAATAAAATGACCATTAATGAGATTGCTATTTTGCTCTTTGCCAGTTTCATAATCATTGATCGCAACATCTAACCCACCACCAGGCCGAACCATTCCGGCTTTACGAAAACAGAAATAGCCGATACAAAGAATAATAGGGAAATTACGAGTTTCCAGAGTGGCCGAGATGTGAGGAAAGGGCTGATTAAGAAGCCGATCCCGATCACGATAAGGCCAGCCATTATCAGAATATGAGGCATTGTTAGAAGGATTGGAAGCCCGAATAATGCAAATATAATTATTCCGATGCCTGTTATCGCCAATACAGATGGTCTTTTCATTAGATTCCCGATTAAACTTATTGTTGGATTCATATCATGCGCCCCCACTCAGTACAAACAAACCGATGAATAAGACTATGAATAGAGATATGATGATGATTCCAGCGATCCATATATATCTAAGGAAAAAGGCCCTGAATGGCTTTGATTTGACCAGTAATATTAAGACCAATACCGCAAAAATGAAAGTTAAATAGTCCATGTTCAAGCCTCCCAAACCCAAACTAAACAAGTTGTGCCGTGATTGTTATTCGTTACTATGAAGCCCAGGGCTCCATTTCCAGGGGCGTACATTCCCCCATATTCCACATTCCAGTCTATGAGAGTAGAAGTTGGAGTGCCTACGACATTGATGGTGTCAGATGTTACTATCGTGGCCGTGTCTGGTGTTGGCCCATGTAGCATAACTATCTGATATTGTCCATCTTCATACCAATAAGATGTGAGCTGTGCGCCTGTGACCTCATAGCCGACCCTAACATCTGCCAAAGAATCGTGTAGGTTGTCCACCCTCACATCATCTTCCGGCAATATGCTTAGATCCTCAGCCATTTCCTCGACTATGCCATCATTTGAGCTTTCGTAATCGCCCCAATTAAGCATAAGCATACTTCCCAAGATCAGTATAATTATCAACAATAAGGCCGTTCCAAGTCCGATTTTCATATTATCATACTCCCGCATATACTCCGATTAATGCCCCGGTTACTATGAGATTCCAGCCTGCATGAAGGCCCATCGTTGGGGCGAGGCCTCCGAATTTGTGTTCTCTCACTGATAAGAATAATATCCCGAATAGAAAAGAAGTGATTAGCGCGCCCTTTAGGTTCGGGCTGTCCCAGTATGCCGATATGTGGAATAGTGCGAATAAACCCTGGCTGATGCCGTACCTTGTCGCTGTCTGTATGTGTGGGTGTACTCCCTTGATCTTTTTTAATTTCTTTTCGATCACTCCAGGCAATACCCCATGAAAGCAAACCGTTTCTGAAACTGTGACTAATGTCAGATTGAAAATTATAAGTGGCATTGCTTGGCTCTGGAATATCGGCTGAGTTGTCGGCCAGTTGAAATTGATAATTGTCAATAGTAAAATGAATACTGTTATTGAAAAGCCCATGAAGAACCAGATGAATTGAACCTCCAAGCTCCGACCCTCCAGGCCGTACTTCTTGCCCTTCACAAACTCCGAGATAAGGCATTTCTTGTTTGTCATGTCCTCCAGGTCGGATATTGTGAAATCCCCTGTCATGTGGAAGTATAGTAGAGGAATCCACATAAGGAGCATATACCCGGTTGTCGCATCTGCTGAGATCCCCCAGAACTTCGGCCCTATGAAATAAATTAGAAGCTGAATAATTATTAGTAATGGTATAAGTGATCGGCCTCTTAGAAAAGAAACTGCTGGCTTCGTTAAAGCCTCTGTTTTCTGTGTTGTGCTGGACATTCATCGACACCCTCCAGGGTTGTTTATTTAGTGCCATTTCTTTTAAAAATGGAAAAGGTGGAGGGGTTTTACCCCCTCCTTGTTTTCGTGGTCGATTTGCATTATTGTTGCATCATCAGGCGGATGAAGCAGTTCCACTCAAATTGTCGATCAATGTCAGCATCCATGTGACCTTGATAACCTGTCCACCAACGATGAACTCCTGGCTGAATGAATCATACAGGCTCATGTCATCCGGGATGATCTGGTCAGGACGGCATGAGAATGTGAACGAATCCGTCCTCATTGTATCAAGCCTGGGTATTCCCATGTCCACGCCGGAATGTGCGGCGGAATTGCTGTCAGTCCAGATGTAATTATATGAGCCATCGGCGTTCTTCTCTACAACGTCCCTGGTTCCCCATGTTGCTGTCTGGGCTGTGTAGGTAGATACTGAACTGATCGCGCAGTTTGTGAAAGCTGGCGCGGATCCTGTGTCTGCCCTGGAAACAGTTCCAGTTATGTTGAACCATTCAGAATCATTGTTATACTGTGCCAATGTCTGATCGTACTCGAACTGTACGAGGTATTCATGTGGCTGTGGTTCGGTGATGTATGCGGATGCTTCTGCATCTGCAACTATCCACTCAACTGTTGAATCTCCAACGATGGCCTGCGTGTCGGTAGTGCCTCCGATGATAAGTCCTGGCGTTAGTAAAACTCCGGCTATGCCGAGTACACCAACTATCAGAAATGCGTTCTTTGTCTTTGCCTTCCAATTACCGAAGTAATATAGGGCAAATCCCAATACTGCCATGAGGATGAAGGTTGCCATCCATCCAATTCCTAAAGGATCTGTCATTTTTTTTTATCTCCTGATTATTTATTTTGTTCTTTTGTGTCAAACTTGCTCAGTTTTCATTATTATGGTTTCTAATCGATAAGGTAATGCTCGGAAAAACATATAATAATACATGAAAATGGATTTATGATAGTTTTAGGCTTGTATGTTTACCAAAAGTATTTATAAAACCACGTCCTTTATCGGTCTTGTAAGATATGCGATGAACCTTCTATTGTCTGAGGCAAAAAGATAAAGGAGTTCGTGCATAGTTATGACAAGTGAAGAAGAAAATAAATTTAGATTCGCTGTAAGGCGTGGCGATCCATCGGCTGGCGATTGTCAGAATTTGTATATAGATAGTAAATTAACTGAGCCTTTTTTTAGATTGTTGAATACAAAAGAGAGGGATACTCTTTTTCCGATAATGATCGATAGGGCTGAGGCGATATCTAATTTATCGGCTTGTGGCTTCCCCGAACATCAGCCGAAAAAAGGTATTAGGAAAACCCCTGCTTACAAGTGCCTCTTTGATTCGCCCAAGAGGGATTTGCAATTAAACCGCATACATGATAATATTCTTGGCGGGTTTAATTGGTCTGTGTCATCGAGGTATATTATGACGATTGCATATTGTGAGATACTCGCCAGTGGTTTTAATATAGATCGAGAGGGATTGAAAGCATATTCGGATAAGGTTGTTGCCGAACATATCGATTTAGATCAATCAGATGCGCTGAAACAAAGCCTTAGATTGCCATTGGGGGTGTACGCATGAATATCATCGATAGATATAAGAAAAAAGAGATTGAAGAATGGCATTATTATTATAAAAAGATGGCGCTGAGAAGCGATAAGAAAAACACCATTAGACATAATAAAATTATGATGGTGATAGGGTTTGCTGGATCTATGTTCGTTTACGCAATGGTTTTTTATCCCAGTTATATACCTATTGATTCTCCACTTAATAACGGTTGGTTGATGCTGGCTTTGATATGCTACACTGGGCTATCTATCGGCACTTATGATGCCATGTACTCTGAAATAAGATATCTCAGAGGTTGGGTTAAACACCTTAAAGGGAAGGTGGAATGATGAATAAGATAATATTCGCGCTGATCTTCATTACTCTGGCTTGCTCGGTTGTGGCATCTGCCCAAGATGATCTTGTTTTTGCTGATGCTTATTGGGATATGGAAGTTTCCAATAGAGTTATTGCCATTGGTGAAACGCTCTGGATTAATGTTTCTGGTATCCCTCGCACATCATTCGATATTGTCTTTACACTCACTGGAACTAATGAAACTAATGAAGTAAAGTATGATGGGTACACGAATATAACAGGCAATCAAACAATGGAGTTCGATCTTGAATTAACCAGGGATCCAGGAACTTATATCATTGCCCTGGTTGTGAATGATACGGTTTATTCTTGGGCTGATTTGGATATACGGTGGGATGAAACGCACTCGCTGAAGCTCGACATACATGATATCAAAAGAGAGTTGGCAACCGAGAAGAGTGATAAGGAGGCTATGCGGATAGAGATTGGGCAGTTGATCGTTGAGTTTCGGAAAGATAGGGCTGGATTGACATTCTTATTCTGCTATGCGATTATAACCACTACCATATTATTGCATTTCTTTGGACCCTTTTTTATAAATTATGCTATCAAATGGAACACCGAAAGGCAGTATGTGGCCGAGCATCGAGATAAGAACAAACCACACCCTAATGATCAGCACTTTACAGATTACGGCGGAACCTACATTAAACAACAGGGGGAAATGGCCACAGTTGGCGATGATTTCCCCGAAGAATACCAGGAGATCAGAGGGAAAAACCACGATCAGTTTTTAGAATATCTGAAAGAGTGCGATGCAAAGGGCGATGATTATCGGAAAATCTCTAAAATGCCGAAACCACCGCTATTCGCATGGCGTATGCTGAAGATAGGAAAGAAAGCAGATATTGAGAAGGTAGAGAAAGTAAAGAAGGTCAAGAAAGTGAAAGGAGCTGATTAAATGAAAATAAACTTTAAATTCATAACGCATATTAGTGTAGTGAACACCATAATAATATTTTTTATATTGTTCTGGTTCTTTATGATGATATTCTATCCGAGGCAGATCCCGGAAAATAGTCCTTTGAATAATTCCTGGTTTGTGATCGGGCTTGGCGTTGGCATGGTGATGTTCGCAATTTTCTTTATTGGATATAGGGAGCTTCAAAAGTCACCTATCATAACATGGCCTGGAGGGTGGGATACTCTACACTCCCCAGTACCAACGGCCACTTATGAGTTTCCACCACACAAAGGCGTTTCAACATTCAAATATCCGCTTGTGATCTATCCCAGGAAATCCTTTAAGATCCCTCTCGTAGATTGGCCAGGTGGCGGGCGCGATGGTTATTATGTTATCGAGGATGTTCCTGGCATGATAGAAAGGCGGGGGCATAATATCCACATCAACACGGCAGAGTTTATTTCATACCTTCCAGATGAACTTTCAGACCATTGGAATCATTCAAGATTGGAAAATATATATTTGAACATCGCCAGCAAGTTAGAGAGTATGACTGGCGCGACATTCTCCCGAAATGCCAGGTTTGATCTCGCCCTGGTTCCAAGCGAGGGGCTTATTGATAAGATCAACAAAGGGCTGAAAGAGAATGGAAAGGCTCCGATATCTGCTGGCGCATGGGATGATCTTGTTAATATTCCAGCCCTATTAGCTCAGAAAAATGACGAGATAAAACACCTTAAAAGGCAGATAGACAGAAGCCAGCATGACGATGCCATGAGTATCGCCCTGGTCAATTTGGCTAAAGATAGTAGTAAGCCAGATGCACAAAATACGCAAAATAGCCAGGGGGCCACGCCTTAATGGAAGAAGAAATCGTAAACTCTGGGGTTGGAGAATCGGCGGATCGTATTACAACGGTTCGCCGAGAGGTCATAAAGAAAGAGAAAGAAATTTCAGAGTGCGCCGACCCATCAGAGAAGGATGATAAGTATGGTATCCTAATTAATATGAAGCTCCGGCAAGTCAAAAGAATGATCGAACAATCTGAGGAAGATGGGTATGATCTCGAAAATGGGAAAACACTCGAAGAAGCTGAAAGAGATTATGCTTCTTTTATCCGCGATCTGAAAATGATTAGAAAGCCCGATGTCACCAGTGAGCCGACAATGAGGGGGCGATATCTGGCCACGAACATATACATAGACAATGAGTTGTATTCTTGCGCATATAATGATAATTCTCTCGAAATGTTCAAGAACCTGGCGGAAGTCCAAGCCTATGAAAGAAAGTGCGAGGGTTACGCCTTGCTCGATGTTCGGCTCAATGAATATATAGATGTTGGGTGGGACAATGATGATTCTGATTCGAGTATGACGGCAGATAAACTGATCGGGAGGGTTCGCAATTCAGCCTGACCCTAACGAATCAAAGTTCGCCAGGGAGCAGGGGCTTATCGCCGAGAAGATCACCAGAGCTTTTCCGCGCCTGGTTCGGAATGTCGAAACCTATGAGGATATGTTAAGCATAATATCAAAGATATTCTGCCCGCATGAGCCGAGAATTGGCAATGTGCAATCTTGGGTTGAAATGATATCTGAATACAAAAACGCCCTTGATGATTTCGGGGAAAAGAAATATCCTTTCCCCTGGATGGTTCCCGGCCTTTTAACATTGTTCGAGGAATCTGCTTATATCCAGTTCGCATTGTTCAAGCAAAATAATCTTAACCTAACGCAAACATCATTATCCAAGCTGGAGGATCCCACGCTTGGCCGGAGGAACTTCCGAGGCATGGCAGAGGATTATTTCATACTTGGAATGAGTGCAGAGGGTGGGGGGATAGTAACTGGGCCTAAAGGCGCGGGAAAGTCTGAATTTGTCGTGCAGAATGTTATTTGCCCATCCTTGGAATTAGATAATATCCAGGTTGTCCACAATATGAATATCATCGACCCGCGCGAAGTCTGGAAACCAGGAAAGGGGCAATACCCTTATTGTATCCTGGATTATTCAGATATTCCTAAAAATGCGCCCTTCCTGGATAACTGCCATTACGCGACATCGATAGAGGATGCTTTGATAATGATAATCACCCACGCGCTTAGGGGCATCCGGGAAACTGGCAAGCCATACCTTACCCTTTGGGTAGTGGATGAAGCCGGAATATCCAGATCCAAACAAAGGACCATGAGTAATAAAATGATGAATCAAAAACATATTACTCTCATATCTCGAAAATTAGGGTGTTATCAAGTAACGATATATCAGCTCGATGATGCCCCGAAAGAGGTTAAGGACTTCGCCAGCCACATATTCCATAAGCCTTCGGCCATCAATAAGACCCTGGTAGATTCAGAGATCCATACCGAGGCTTTCCGAGAATCCTCTATAATATCAGGATTGATGGATTGGACCAGGCTTAAAAAGATCGGGAGGCCGTATATCGAATATGGAACCTGGGATATATCCAATATGGATACAGATTTCGATGTACAGGGGCTATTTGACTATATGAACACTCTGGGCGGGTATGGTTCACCTGTGCAAACTGAAACTCAATTCATGGGAGCCCTGGATTTCATCAATAAGGTGAAAAATAGGAAATTGAAAGACTATGGCCGAGATCGGTTCTTGATTTATCTTTATCGGCTGTACAATTTCTGCAATGATGAATATGATAAGCTCCAAAGTGCAGGGAAGCTCTCGAAGTCTGAAAAGATGTTAAAAGCCAAATGGAGGGCGATTGGGTCTTATTCATCCTGTGTTATCATGGCATCCCTGGAGTTTCCAGACGAGAAATGGTCAGAAATGAAGATCAAAAGGCAGTTCGATAGGGTGGCAGATCAATATCCCGATGCCCTGGAAAGGGAAGAACTGCCGGGAGATAACTACCCGATGGACATGGAGCCGATCCCTGTATAGGTATAGTTGTTATGACATAATCTATATAATAACTGCATAGCAGTTATTACAAATCATAACAAACAACATAGGCTCCCCAATTAGTAAAGAGAGAGGGCAAACCCCCGCCCCCTCTCTGTTTCTTTCTATTTTGATGTTAAGGTGATCCGAGGAAACAATAATAAAGAATGAGAGTATTACATCAGAATATAGAGTGCGCAGGGTGTGGCATCGCAACCATCCAACCGTTATCTTTGGAAGGACATGGCCGAGCATTGCCCGGCTATGTTTCCACCCTGTGCAATAACCTTATTGTAGGCATCGGATAAAAAACTTTTTAGATGGGAGGTCGGCGAAAGTGAAAGTGTTATCAAGTATTGTTCGATAAAATGATTATATGCGCATAGAAATATTTGTATGCGCATAGATTAAGATCGTTTGTTGATTACTTGAATGGTTTTAGTTTCCTGGATACTATACCCAAATATTCTGGATTCTTGATTGGTCCCTCTTTGATCTTATTCAGATACGCCTCTGGCAACGGCCTGTTATCGTATATGTCGAGTATGATGTCCCTAACTACCTGGAGCTTTGTTTCATACATTCCGATGCCGTGGCTATCGCTTTGTGCTGTCTTTTCCGCGATCATCACTCTGTAATATATTGCCCTCTTTTCCAAATTAGATAATATTTGTTCTGTGTTCATGTTAATCACCATCCCTGTTTCTTCATAAGTTCGGCCCTGGACTTCGGCCCCATCCTATTATAGTATTCTCTAATTGTCTTTATTGATGTTCCTGTCATATCAGAGATATCGATCTCAGGGATTCCCATTTCAAAGAATATCATAAAGGCCGTATGCCTCAGAGTGTTTGGGGAAAGTTCCGGGATGCCTATCTCTTTCCCGAATACCTGGAGCCTGTCGTATATTAATTGTTTCCAGGCAGAGTTTTTTCTTTTGGATCTTAGATTATCCTGGTAGAACTCGCTAACATCAAAATCTAAATGCTGGCTCTTGGGAACTCCCTTAACCTCTTTCCAATAGTTCTTTACTCCCTTCTTTGCCCCCTTCATCGGCCTGGACCATACTATTATCAATGTTCCGGCCTGGTTGATCTCTCTTATATTCGCCTCCGGCCTGTATAGTGCAGAGCTGTGCAACCCTGTATATCTGAACACTTTAAGGGCTTTGTAGAGCCATGCGCCCTTATTCGTGGTTCTGTCTATCTTAGATATTGCTGTATCTAATAAGATGACCTCCTGGGCTGTTAAGGGGTGTTTTGTTGACCCCATCGTTATGCCTCCTTTTTCTTTTCATATTCTTTTTGTACCTCTGCATCGAATCTGTCTGCTAATCTCTCTGTTATTGTGTTCATGGTTCCGCATTTAAAATTAAGGCATGAGTGGTCGGGCTCTGTTTTAGATCCGTTGTCCCCCTCTACACCATAGAACCCACTGCAAACCCCATCGCCCCAATGCCAACAAAATGAGCATTTCGGCCTAATTTCTCTGAACCCCTCCAATAATGGCAATACTGCATCTAAATCTATCTCTGCAACATTTTCATTATAGCCCATGAATACTTTGAATATCTTTTCTCCATCTGTCATTTATCTTTCTCCTTACTGAATGTTTAATCAGTAAGTCCAGTAATGCACTAAAAGTATATAAACCTTACTGAACCATATTAAATGCTTATTTCAGTAAGAAAAATAACATAATAGAAATATTGAAGATAAAGCCCGATCTCCGCGAAATGTCTAAAGTATCGGGCTGTCTATATAGAGAATGGATATTATTCATCTTTTCTGCCCTCTCTTAACCCTATTCACTCTTGGTGTGATGAAGCCATTAATGGCGATGTTCTTTGCCATTTCTTCCCCGATTATTTTAATCCGTGGTTGGAGTTGCTTGGCCAAATCCAACTCAATCGCCCCCCTCTGGTATCAATAGTGCGACAATACAAGCCCCTATGAAGATGATGAAGCCCCAGACCAGGCCAAAGGCTTCCATGATCGGGTGTGGGGGCTTCATGGAGATTGCTCCCAGTCTAATACCCTTATAGAGTGTTCCCAATCTATTTCCCAGTATGTTGCGCCATCCTCCGCCACTAATTCTTTTAATTCGTGTGTAAGGTGATATACGCCATCCTGTTTTATCTGGATCTCATTGTATGATTCGTTAAAATAAAGATCGTGTATCATCCAGATATTATCTGGCCTGGTTAATTGGATTGTGTAATTTCCAGTTGGGAGCCTAACACTTCGATCACTACTAAGTGCAGTTTCCCCATATTGCCATGTTTGATTATCGGGTGTTCTGTAATTTCGTGATGTTATCTGTATGATATAGCCTTCGCCATCATCCATTTTGTTTTTTAGTTCCAGTTGGGTCGTTTCCAAGTCCTCGGCTGTCCATGTCGTGTCCAGGAATGTCATAAACCTTTGGTGTTCTGGCTCGTATTGGTCTGGGTGTGTTACGTCATACAATAGATATCCGGCACTGCCCCCGATAAATAAAAATCCAATCAATACCCAGCCCAATAGTTTATCTGTGTTTTTCATCAAATACGCCCCTGTTTATATAGTTTCATAATTAGGAATGGATCTCCCCCACCCAATACTAATAAAATGGCTTTAGTGTGGTTGGTCATGGATTTACCTCTAAGAATTTATCTATTGGTATGGATTTGAGTTTTCCATTAGCCTTTGTTACTTTGATATTCTGGCCAGCTATATCATTAATGATTGCTGAACAGTATATTTCCCTCACTCTACCAGTTTCTAAATATGTTATTTTCATCAAATACGCCTCCTTAGATACTCTTTTTCATCTGAATTTAAGAATTGAACTCCATACCTGGCGATCTTTAGCCCGATAGTGCCTTTACAATGGCGATGCTTGGAGAATCCCATGCACTCACAATGTGTTAGGCCAGATTCGTATAATATCGAGCCGTGAAGCTTGTCGGGATCTTCTGAGCTTGGATGGGTGGTTGTGGCTATTGCCTTCGGCATACTGCTTAATTGGATTGGCTGGCGGTCACGGTCTTGGAGATATACGCGCTTGTAGGTGTTTACCTTTCGCGATTTCTTCGATATTGTGCAGGGTCTTTTTTCACATTTGACTATAAGGCAATATGGTGGCTGGCTGAGATCTGTTAGCCTGGGGCTTATTTGGTTAGGGTCCAGGGAGCTGTACATTCCTCTATCGTGGCCATAGTGTAATAATTCCTTTGCTGTCGATCCCGGATACATTTCCACCATGTCCAGAGCTTTTAATCGCATTATGTCGGCTGTGCCATCCTGGATTATTTCATCGAACACATCTAAGGATACAGGGTCGAATATGCGGGGCTTTGTGGCTATGGTCATGCGTACAACCCCCATGTGAGTGTTGTTGCCAAATTGTACATTGCCTGTAATAACGCTATGTGGATCGGTGTTTCAGGATATTCTTCCCTAATGCTTGCAGATTCCCACACGATTGATATGAATAATACAGTTATAAGGATGTATATTATAAATGAGCCTGGGTGCATCATGCTACTTCGACCCCCTTTACGAAAATGTTTAAACTGCCGTTCCATGGTGTTAACATTTTGATAATCATGCGCACTCAACTCCTTCGTTTGGTCTTTCATCTGCTTTGAGGCCCGGGGGGATCGGGTCGGTTGGGGTGGGTGGTGTTGTTTGTTCTGGCTCTGGCTGATTGAATTTAGATAGTAAATCATTAAGAGCTTTCTTACTGTCTGCCTGGTCGTGTATAAGATTTGCTACCGTGGACATTAGTATATCATTCTGTGCGTGTAAGTATTGGAGCTCCTTCAACATCTTGTTTTGAATCTCAGGCATATCTTCCCAAGCCTGGACCTTCTCAGAAACTTCGGTAGGATCTGAGCCTTTGAAATTTATCTCACCTTCAAGTTTGCTGGCATCCAAGTGTCCGCTTACATACCCATATTCACCATGTAGAGCTCTTGTTACTTCATCAGATATCTCTATTGTGATATTCTTTCCAGGTTCGCCAGTACCTAATATAAAACCGAATTGCCTTTGTAGTAGGTGAGCTCCACTATCGCATATTGCCCGGGCTCTCAATAGCAGGGTGTTCTTATCCTTGCCAATCATACTCAATGGCTCTATGGTCAGGCTGATCGGTTTACCGTCATTGGTTTCATTAAGTCGGATATTACAATCTTTCCAGTTATCGATCTTCTGGATCCAATTATTCATCTGAACTATGTTCGGGGTGAATATCTCGCCCTTCTTGATGATCGGGTATTTTACCGAATAACCTTCGAGAGAATAAATGGTCTTTTGAGATTGCAGAATATCGGGGTGTTCGAGAGTTATGCAATTTCGGAGTTCTGTTAGCTTCTGGCCTCCTTTGTATGTGAGGTCAAAAAGTTGAGGTCTTGTATTTGGGATCCTTAAAATAAGTTCTTCGTCATTTTCCAAAATATCTAACCATCTGCCTAAAGTTGGATTTGACACTTTCCCATTTTTGTTTAATGATGCCAATGCTCTTTTTCTGTCCTGTTTGTCTTTGAAAAGATTGAGTATTTTAAGCAGTTTCTTATCGTCTAATTCTCTTGGCCGGGCCACTATGAACCCCCCTGGTGAGATTGCACATTATGAAATTTCAAATTAGCCAGATTATGCAATTTCAAATATTTGGGCAATATTACGCCCCCTAATTGAACGCCCCTAATTCGATCCTTGTTTCCCCTGCTAATTCGCTTTCTATTAACCCTTTGATATAAGGTAAATCTTCGGGGTTCTTCTCGATCACCGTAACTATTCTCAACATCGCGGAATATACCGCTACTTTTGATTCGTTTGACATTTTGATTACCGAGCCTTACAATGTTGGGGATTGATATAAAAGTTTCGATGTGAGAATCATTAGGGGGCGGGGTCGGGTGGTAATCAAAATGTCTAAAAGACAATTGTCCCGGCCCTGCCTTTCCCTGGTTGATTGGAGAATGTGAGAGGTGTATATTAAGGTTCATGCTGTGGCACTCTCCGATTGTGGTTCGGTAATATCTAACTGCAGTTTGTCTTTTTTGTAAATAGAAAAATAAGAAGTCAGATACACGCCTTTGTATATTCCGATTTGTGGGATGTCCCTTAACCAACCATACCCATTCCCATTTAATCGGATATAGATTTCATGGTTCCATGGGTGGGCTGATTTACAAATCAGTACACCACCAGGTTTTATTATTTTAGAAATCTGCTCTAGAGATTCATCCAGGAATTTGGGGAAGTCCTCTTTTTCCATGGGGCAGTATTTCTGAATCATGTCGTTTAACCCACCTGATTTCGATGGCCACGGCGGATCGTAAACATATCCGTCTGCAGTGTTAAATAGTTCTTCTGGAGGTTCTGTAATATCGCATATATAATCCAAATCCTTTAATTCCCTGATATCGCCAAATATGAAATTATAATCTGTATCGTCCAGGGTTCTATTTCCATTCATCTTCCGATACATCCGCCTCTCGCCAGCGCATAAATCGATTATTGTGGCTGGAGGTGGTATGAAGTGTCTTAGTATCTTGGCGAACTCTGTACCAGTGTTGGCTTTCCAGCCGATTATCACATTTCCAACTCGGCTCATGCGGTTGGACCTCCATCCAGCTCGAACACTGTTGGCCTGTGAAAGTCCTCTAAGTTTAGTAGATCGTGATCAACCTGGCCAGTTCCCTTACAGGCTCGGCATCCACATAAGATAACTTTGTTGTGCGGGTCTGTGTAAAGATAGCCCTCGCCTTTGCATACTGGACACTTCAAACACTCGCCCCCTTACACCCTTCGCACAATATCAGATCATCCCTGGAAGCAATACAACCACATCCGAATGTGATTGTCCTGCGTGCTGTGACTGTGATAGTATCTTCTCGCGCTGTGGCCTTTGTTGGCGTTCTGGTGGGTTCGTGGAAGTCCTGGAGGTTCATGCGGTGGCCTCCTTGAACATATCTATGAAACTATCCGCTATTTCGATAGGTATCTGGATGTGTTGAATCGGCTGAAATAATGATTGTTTGCCATCTTCCATTTCCACATACTTCATAACATCCAGGCATTTGCTACCGTCTGGCCATGTCTTAATCCATCCTTTTAGAAGTGTCCTTTTGCCATTGCCTAATGCGTCTAAAGGTATTATTCCAGCCAGTTCCCTATTTATCCATTTCTGGCTCATGCCCCGGCCCCCTTCAAAAAAATAAAGGGTGGGCTATTCATTAATGTTTGAATATGCCCATTAGTTGAGGTAGTGCTTCCCTTCCGATATGACCCTCTACAATGTGCCTTATGTCCGTTGAATCGGCCTCTGGATGGCTTTCCATGTAAAGGATTGTATCTAACGATCCCCTCAAATACTCTATACTTAAACTCCCCTCGTACACTTCTATCATGGGTTGATGCCCCAAAACACATCAACCGTGTTAAGGTATTTAAATATTGAGTATGGGCGGGGTTTGGTGGCAGTAAACTGACTTCAAAAGTGGGGAGGGGAGAGAATAAGACCGGGGCATCAACACCATGATCTAATCCTTCCCCTTTGGTCCCCATGTTACGATTGTTCATTTTGCTATTAATAAATTCCCCTAACATTTTCTTAAAAAAAAGGGTGGCCTGACCGGAAAGAAAGAGTTGAAAAACACGGGGAGAGGAAGCCCCTGGAAAGGTCAGGCCGTTGATCGTCATTTATGGTTGCCCCTGAGTGGTGGGGCTTGACCCTGGTGGGGTTTCTTCACATTCATGTGGTTTGGATTTGTCATATCTCTCACCGCATAATCTACAATCTGTGACAATTGTGGGTATGTAACCAGTGCCATTACTTGCGAATCCATCTGAATAGCTCATAATGAACCCCCTTTGATTTTAGTGACAAAAGAACCCGCGCCAATCGTTGAACTCCTGGCGAGGCTTCCACCTTCGTTCTCTGCTTCGTGCATGATGTACAGATCCACTTCATCCCTCTGGATTGGTGTGTTTATGCCGTCATTCGCTTCCAGCCAATCGAGATATGCATCGTGCGGAACATCTGGAATCCCCATATCGAACCATAACTTTTGTGCGTATGCCTCCGGCTCCATCCCTGGGAGTGGGTTGGATATCATGCGGTGGCCTCCCCAACTGGCTTTAATTGGATTTGTAAAATCATATCATCCTCGAACATGGATGATCCTCTGATTTCCTCTGGTAAATGCATCCGTGGGATTAAACGAACATGAGCTATATCGACCCTCATAGTTTCCCCAGTTTCCTCGCAAATCAGCGTTAAATGGGCATCCCTGTACTCGATTGTCTTGGTTCCGTTCTTGATTTGGTCAAAATATCTCTTTTTGATTGGTAGTTTCATAAAATTCCTCCTGTTATTGATTGCTCGATGTGATCTGAAATAAAATTATCTGGGCTTTCGCTGATATTGACTGAATTTTCCTCGTTGAAATCTTTTACAATTTTAACATAGGCCAGGGACAAAAACCCGAAATTCGTACCCCATGCCTCTATGTCTGGCTTATAGGGTAATGTATATATATTGTTAGGGTTCAGAGAATTGCTGGCTCCGATGTTTCGGGGTATGAAATCGCTGTTTTTGTCCCCGGGCG
>JAEHCQ010000011.1 GCA_020696385.1 Methanobacteriota archaeon
AAAAAGAGCAGGCCAGTATTGCAAAGAGTGTTCATTGCTCCGATCCCTGCATAGGTCCCATAAAGACTGGATTCCTCTCCAACAAGAGGTCCACGAACAAAAGTGGTGTTCATGCTGTAAACATCATTGCCAACCTCGAAGACCAGCGCGTACCAGTGATGATACACGGCATTCGTGTCGATATCCACGAATGCTTGGAATTCCTTTCCATCCAGATAATTGTCATCTAGAACATCGATCGGTTCCAACTGCACGTCCTGAGAGTCCCACCAGAGTTCTCTGGCATACGCAACTCTTAGATCAATATCTTCCAGATATAGATCATCAAAAGGCGCATCGGAATAAACTGTAACATTGAAGGTATAAATCACTCCTTGAAAATCCTGATAGGGAGTCACATCCCCGCCTTCAAGAGAATACCAATAAGTTGAGCCAGGTGGAGTGTATCTGCCATCATCCCCCAATTCCACCATGCTGCTGTCTTCCCAGTCCCTTACGATCTCCGAATGGCCGTAATCGGGCTCATCCATGGTGTAGGTATTGTGAAGCACCAGCACATACACAACGGAGCCAATTATCAAAAATATGGCTACGCCAAATACCATGAGGAACTTGATATCACGAATACCAAAAATATAGAAGATACCAAAGGTCGCGGCCACGGTGATGACCAGTATGATAAAGGGTGCCAATGAGCTAAGACCAAGAGGTGTGAGGAATATAAGAGCCAGCAGGAACATATCCAGCATAAGTGCTATCAAGACCCCTATTGGCATAGAATATTTCATTTTACTCAGCTTATCAATGGCAGGTGGAAGTTCCATAAGACCCTCGATACACTGCTTATAGATAATATTTAGCACGACTTGTTAGGGAAATTATCCATTGAATAATTACGGCCTACCAGTCAATAGTCCAGCTAACATCACCCGACACCTTCACCCAATACGCCTCACCCCTCTTCAGAACATAGGGGTCGGCCAGGCTCTGAAGCAGATACGTGCCCCCGGAATCATAGCCTTCCACAAGCAGAATTCCAGTGACATCGCCCTTCATACTGGCGATGTCATATGCTGTATCGTTCTGAGCAGGATATCCGATTAGATTCCAGCCAGCCTTCAAATTTATGGTGGTCGATACAGGATAGTCTCCAGCAAAAGTAAGATCACCATCTCCAAGACTGGTTATCTTTATCCAAAAGCCGATCTCATGGTCTATCGTGGTAAGGTCGGCCAGGGTGGATGTCGCGGTATTGTAGTGCTTCCAGTGGTCGGTCGAGTCAGTGGCATCATACCAGTATGCCTCGCTCCAGGTTGTCGCACCGTCGCCCCATGAATCATCCAGCACCGTGGTTATGGTCTCATCGTTCTGAACAAGAGGTATGGAAATAAAATTCCAGCCAGTGCTGGTTATCGGAATATCATAAGTTGTCTCTGGAATGTAGTTTATCTCATTATTGGATTGAGCTATCATATTGAGACCATCATCCCCGGAGTTACTATTGCCAGTCAGATCGATCGTGTTCGATTCGGACCATACGATCTGCGGCCTCCATTCATTTGCTACAAAGCCAATGTCAATATCCGGATTATAAGCATGAGCCGCATCTTCTTCATCCGGGAAGGATATCACAACATCCTGATTTGCCCCAGACCATACTGGGGATGCTGCAAATGCATCATCGCAAACTGATTCATGGACCTCTTCAGTGCCCATGGTACTAAGAGCATCCAGCTCAGTCCAAACAACATGAACCCTTATGCCGCCAGTTCCAGGATCTGTAGCGATAGTGGGGTTCCAAACATCATTGCCATCCGAATGACTTATCTGCATATCATTCGCCAGGCCAGTCCACGATGCGGGATCACCGTTTTGTGATGAGCCAGAGTAATATACTTCTCCGGGAGTGAACAGAACACCATTGTATTGATCCCAAATGGCATGCACACGATCCTCAGAAGCTGCCAATTGAACCCTGCCAGCGAAATTACCATCATCAACATCTCGGCTTATGATGGAGATCGGTTCCCATGAATCACCAGTGTCCATCGAGCGAGTGTACAGAGCCTCGGATGACCAGCTGACTGCGCCCTGCGGCATATCCTGTGTCCAGGCAACATGCACGATCCTTCCATCCGCCCCACCTACGGCGATATCGGCCAGATTCGCATTTTCCGTGGCGACAGGATCGCTGATGATCACATCACCATCTATGTCGCCAGTCCATGTCATACCCAGGTCGAAGGATCTGGAATATCGTGTTCTGCATATACCATCCCCGCCTCCCCATTCGGACCATACGGCATGTATCACGATCGGATTGGAGCTGATAGCAATCTTGGCAGTGTCTATCCAGAAGGAATTCTCGGCCTGGTCTCTGTTGCTGACCAGGCTCTCAGCTTTATTATCAAATCCAGACCATGTCCGGCCATTATCATCGGACATGGAGTGATGGATCTCGAATGTTCCGTCATCATATCCCTGTACCCAGACCACGTGCAATGTGCCCATGGGATCTATGGCTATGGAAGGTGATATCGCATTTGTTTGTCCCGTGGTAGTGCCTTCATCAGAATCACTTATTATCGTATCATTCTCAAATACTTCATCATTGCTCCATTCCTGACCTCTTTCATCTGGCCATGACATCGAGTAATGTATCTCGGAGAATCCGCCGTGTATCGGATCATTATTGAATTCCTGCCAGATCGTGTGTATGGAGCCTGCGTATCCATTGCTTATGGTATCGGGATTGGTCGGTGTGACCATGATACTTGGAAATTGTGCATCAAAGGATCCATTATCATCAAAGCTGACTATGAAGTCGCCATCCTCGGTCACTCCACGAGGATCGATTGGAATAGGAGCATTGAATGGTGCTGGCTGCGCCTCGGAATTAATATAAAAAGGATCTGAAGAAGCCTCATGAATATTAGATGTCAAAGAAATTGAGATCGTGAAACTCATCATCATGATTGCCACCAGTACTACCGAATACATGCCCACTGCTTTAGATAATGCGCTCTTCATCTATTCCACCACTAGAATATCATATTGATATCATTTAATTTATAATTTTGCAATGCAAACACAATAGTGTTCATTGCCGTATACTTTCAAGAGCCTTTTTCGTTCTTTCCGCCAGGATCTTCATCTCGGCTTTCTCGAAGACAGCCAGGGCATTTTGCAGATGATCCCTTGCCTTGTCCTTTTCTCCTCTTTGGGAATATGCATCTCCAAAGGCAAGATATGCCATCCCCAGTTTTCCTGGCTCGCCTATTTCTTTTGATAGCACGATTCCTTTTTCAAAGTGCTCTACAGCCCCAGTCCATTCATCCATTTTGAATAATAATGAGCCCATTATCGTATGTGTTGGCGCGGAAATATCTTTAAAATTATGCTCTTCAGCGATCTGGATGGCTTTCATGCAATGTCGCTGTGCGTCCTCCAGCTTTCCCAACTCGTACTCGGCCTCGCTTAGATTATTGAGCGCCTGGGCAATGCCCCAAGTATCGTCTATCCTCTCCACGACACCCAGATACTTCTCATAATAAGATATCGCGGTCTCATAGTCCTCAAGATCAAAAAAGCAGGCACCCAGATTATTGTACGTATTGGCCATTCCACTCATATCGCCGATACGGTGTCTTATCTCCAGGCTCTTTTTGTTCATCTCGATCGCCTGTTCCAACTGGCCGGTCTTACGATATGTGGTGCCGACATTGATATAGGCCATGGCAACGCCTCTGACATCGCCGATCTTCTGCCTCAACTTTAGGCACTTCCCATAGCTGTCCAGTGCATCATCGAACCTGCCGACATTGTCATAGATGACGCCGAGATTATTGTAAGCATTGGTGATCCCCTGCTCGTAGCCGGATTCGAGCATGTACTTCCGCGCGCTTTCCCAGGCCTCGATGGTCTTTGGATAATCGCTCATATGCCAGTACACACCGCCCAGGTTCAGATAGGCCTGGGCGACCTCTTTATCATCGCCCATCCTCTGGCTGGTATCAAGATAATTCTGCTGTATCTTCAATGCTTTATCGTATTCGCCCTTTCGCAGATACACCTTGCCAAGACCACCATAGGCCCCAGCCAGCAAAAGCTCATCCTTGGCCTCCTTGGCCTGCTGGATCGCACTTTCAAAGCTCTGAATTGACAGATCATATTCACCCTTGCTGAAGTATATGGATCCCAGGCTCTTGTCGATGCCAGCAATGAGAGAGCACTCGGTACATGCCTCGCGTGCTTTCTGTGATGCGGATATGGCCTCATCGTACATTCCATTCAATTCATACAGACTGGCCAGTGTCGTATTGATGCCCTGGCCTCGTTCCTTTCTCACCCCGCTGATGCCTATCAGGCGAGACGCGTCTTCATAGAAAATTGCCGCTTCTTTCGGAGCATAATTATTGCTGGCCTTATCTCCAGCCTCAATGGAATAGTCAATGCCCTTATCGTATTCGCCAGTCTGGGAAAAGTGCCTGGCCAGTTTGAACAATACGCTATCGATATCATATTCATACAGGAACTCGATGGATTCTCCCGCGATCCTATGCAGGACATTGTGCCACCTCTGGCTCAGATCGGAATATATCGCTTCCTGGACCATGCCATGTCGGAAAGTATATTGCCCGTCTTCCATCCGAGATAGTAATTCTTTATCGCAGAGCTCATCCAGGATACCCCGCACCCTCTGGATGTCCATTTCCGCGCCCATGCTTATCACATGGGGGTCAAAGACAGTTCCCAGGACCGAGGCGAATTCTATCACATGGATGGTATCCAGGCTCATGAATTCCAGTTGTTTGGATACAATGTCAGCGGCTGAAGAAGGGATCAATTCTGCATGATCGCTCTTGAATATCCAAAGACCATCCTCATTGAAGATCATCTTTTGAGCCAGCATTGTTCTCAATACCTCGATTATGAAAAATGGATTGCCACCTATCTCATCATGGATCATCTCTGCCAGGCCATCGGGAATATTCGAGCCGCCCAAAGTACTGGATATGATCGACCCAATATTTTCGAAGGATAGTCGATCCAGCTGTATTTCCTCAATTATGGATTCCTTCTTCATGGAATTGATCGTATCGACAAGCAGGTCGGACATATTATCTGGCTCATAGGTGCAGCAAATCATCACACGCTTATCACGAAGATTTCTTGAAAGGTAAGGTATGGCCATCAAGGTCGCTTCATCGGCAAGGTGGATATCCTCAAGAAGAAGTATGAGTCCTTTTTCTGCCTTTCCTTCCAATACCTTCTGGACCTTCACCTGAGCTGCCAGTCTCTCCGCCTCGATGTTCATCGATTCCAATGTCCTTCTGACAGGATATCGATTATTGATCAGCTTGCCGAGCACATCACGGGTTCCGCTCACACTATCCAGATCACCATCCCAATCGCGCAGGAGGTCTCCAAACTCAGCCTCGACATTGGCAAGCAGTTTGTTCAGATCGCCCCTCATACGAGGATGCTCCTCACCGGAAACAACGCCAGCCAGGAACACGAAATCTCCGTGTTCCAGCAATACTTTTTTGTTTCTGTACTCCAGCCTGCCCAGGCCACCATCGATGGTCGGCATTTCCCCATCGCCAAAGGAATCTTTAACAAAATCCTGGACCGCGGTGAGCATGGAGCTGAGAATGTCCTCATCAACACCTTCATCATCGGAACTGGATAGATGAGTTATGAGAAGACCTACACGGCTTATCAAGAAAAGCTCATCAAAAGAATTCTGATCCTCAAGGCTGAGGGCTTCAGTATCTCCCAGAACAGCCAGTGCTTCCCTGAAGGGATTGTAGGGTTCCGAGCTTTCAGTGGAGGTGGCATGGCCGATAGTGGTGGTCACATCCTGGGAACGTGCCTCCTTCATGATGATATGAGCCAGGTTTGTTTTACCAAGACCAGCCTCACCGCCAATGAACACGGTCTGTCCATTGCCATTCGTCGAGCTGTCAAGCAATTTTCTAAGACGTGCCAGCTCATCTTCTCTTCCAATAATGCCAGTTGATACTTCCGCCATCGTACCTAAATGTACTTCGTGATATTTAGTTATGGTCTTTCACAAAATCTTGTACAACAAAATCTAAATACACCTATTTACAATTGTAATAAGTGGTGAAGATGAGATGAAAGAATCAAGGAGATTATTATTAAAGATGCCCCTGGAGATCGCATTCGCATTCAGCTTTGTTTCATTGTTCTGGTTCGGATTATTCAGTTACCTGGAATATGCTTCTGGAATGACCAGTAAGATACATGCGGAACTACCCTGGTTATCAATGCTAATGGCACTGATCACAACTGCGAACTGCCTGGTCATAAGTGTCATGGGATATCTGGACAAGAGCAGCTCGGAGGACGAGTTGGAAAAGTATCTGGTCAAAATGGGTGCCTTTCCACTGACCAGCCATACCCCTGTACCAGTATATGTGAATGATCCTTGAATGATCCTTGAATGATATTTCAGGTCAACTTAAAAAGTTCGTCCAGTCCAATATTATTCGGTAAGCCAAATCGCAAAGCTTTATGACTTGGCGATGGATTCCAGATGTAATGCCAGAAGGATCAAAAGCGGAGTCCAAAATAGAACCCAGCATATCGGACAAAGCTCTCGAGGAGAAGGATAAATGCAATCGTGCATCCATTATTCTGAATGCCCTTCTTTTCATTTCAAAGTTCATCATCGGCATATTATCCATGTCAATGTCCGTATTGTCGGATGCTATCGACAGTGGTATCGATGTCATCACCTCGGCAATGGCCAGGTATTCCGTTAGGAAGGCTCATGAACCCGCGGATGAAGATCACAGTTATGGCCATGGAAAATACGAGAATCTATCTGGCTTCATTCAGGCGATCGTCATAGTGATAATCGCCATCGTCATCATTCTGGAGGCCATAAGAAGAATTATCAGCGGGGTGGTCCTTGAGAACCTGGACCTGGGCATTATCATCATGATCATCTCCATGATCGTGAAGTTCGGGCTTTCCCAGAAAATGTTTGGGATATCCAAAAAACATGAGTCCATGGCCATGGAGGCTAATGCGTATAATATGAGGGCGGATGTATGGATGTCATTTGGAATATTGATATCACTGGCTATCATCAGGTTTGGCGAGCCATATGTGGATAATATCGAATATATCGATCCAGTACTGGCAATTATTATCGGCATCATGATAATGAGATCGGCCTTTGATATTGCGAAAAGATCAAGCCAGGATCTTCTTGACGTGCAGCTTCCAGAAGATGAGCTGAAGATCGTTAAGAGGATCATGGCACAGCATGAGACGAAGCTTCTGGATTATCACAGGTTCAGAGCCAGGAAGTCAGGTAATGAGAGGCATATAGACATGCACATAGTTGTTCCGAAAGATATCAGCATCCTGGATGCCCATAAGATAACGGATGACATTGAGAATGAGATAAAGGACAAGATAGACAATGCCTCGGTGGTCATCCATGTCGATCCCTGCGAGGGAGAATGCACCGCATGCAGTAAGAAAGATGAAGATAAAGATGAAGAATAGAGAACTTCATATCTAAAAAATTAAGCATTTACAGCCATATCTGATCTATCCCTGATTCTGCCATTTATGCAAATGAATCTCATATCGGATCTCGGCCGTGAATCAACTGGCCGAGGTGCTTGAACGACGTTCTTGGAAGTCTCAGCCTCGATATTGGACTTGCTGAATACCGTTTTAACATCATCCGGGAACTTATCTTCTGGGATGATTACCCGAACCTTCTTCACAACATATACTGGCCTCAGCCTGATGAGCTCCCTGGGCGCGCTCTTGCTCTCACTCTTGTTCTTGCTCTTCATCGCCCTGATATCCATGTTCAGGTCTGGATATCTTTTAGAGATCACGATCTTCAATGATAATAGCAAGGCCAGGAAGACAATGCATATGAGCATGGTTCCAGGCCAATTGTTTGAAATGGGAGATATGGTCAACTTCTGTTTTTCCATATCCAGTGACTGTGTATCCGAAGATCTGGGCTGGGTATCTTCCACTTCGTCTGGTACATCAGAAACAGGAGCAAGATTCGTACTGTCGCCATCTATGCCGATCAAAGTGCTAGAATCCGAGGCCTCTTCAGCACCGGTGCCAGAAATTAATAAAGTGAATAATATAATTATACTCGATATATAAATGATATTCCTTTTCGATGACCGAACCATACAGATAATGATATGCCCAGGAGCCTATAAGTAGTTTTTCTAATGTTTCTCATAATGGATAGAATTATATTGAAATTAATTTGAAAATAACATGAAGATATCATAAATAATATCAAAACATAATCAAAATATACTCAAAATATACTCAAAATATACTCATGAAATGTCCATATATTTTGATGGTCATTTCATGCAACAAACAGCTTAACTTCGGTCACCTTCTTTGCAGAGCCCATCTCGAAGACCATATCCTTGACCTTCTCCGCCCTGCCAGCAAATATGAGAATATCACAACAGCTTTCCGAACTTTCACGGAAATCCGTATGCATGAAAGACTTGATGATATCCATGTTCCTGTGACGGATCTTGGACACATCTGGCTCGGCCGCGTGGTCATACAGGGCGATAATGATGCCTTCCACCCTGCCGGACATCTTATCAGTATCCATCTTTGATTTCGTAAAAAGATGGATCGCATCCCGTATCAATTCAGAACGATTGGAATAGCCCATATCCACGACAAGATCCTCTATATCACGAGCTTGCTGTCCAGGTACGCTAAATGATAATATCTCGGTATCCTTACCCTTGGAGGTCATTAATGCATCCCACCATGAGACATGAACTTAACCAGCCACATGAGGAAGATACCAAACAGGAAGGTCAGGAAGGCCATGATGGTCCTCCATTTCCTATGCTCCTTGTGAAGCTCGGGAATAAGATCACTGGCTGCGATGTAAATGAAACCACCAGCCGCGATAGGCAGGATATAAAACTGGAATTCACCCATCTCCGGTATCAGGAAATAACCCAGAACTCCGCCCAGCAATGCTGTAAGGGCGGATATGAAATTGAACAGGAGGGCCTTTTTCTTGGGCAGACCCCCATATACCAGCACACCAAAATCTCCGATCTCTTGTGGTATTTCGTGAACTGATACCGCGATGGTCGCGATAATACCCAATTCTATGCTTGTGAGAAAGCTGGCTGCTATTATCAGGCCGTCAATGAAATTATGAATCCCATCACCGAAAAGATTGATATAGGCGAAAGTGTGAATCTTGCAATCCTTCTCATGACAGTGTCTCCAGAGAAGTTTTTCCAGAATGAAGAATACCACAAAGCCTACGAGGACCAGCAGAAACATATTGTCCACACCCAGACCGTCCTCGAATTCATGAAGCGCCTCGGGTATCAGATGGAGAAATGCACCACCCAAAAGTGTTCCAGCAGATAACCCTACAAGACTCAGAAGGATCTTTTTCAATAGTTTATCTGATAATGAGATGGTGAGTGCTCCGACAAGAGAGAAAAGGCTCATCAAGAAGGTGGCCAGCAAGATCCATGATAGAACAGACAATTTTATTCCTCATAGAATCTAAAGAAGGCAGAGTATTAATAATTTTCCACTGAAAGTTATTAACTTTCTGTAAAATAGTAGTGAATGTTATTAATTGTATTAAAAAATAGAAAATCAAAAGAGCGACACTGCTTATTTGACGAGGAGTGTCGCACATGTTCCAGAGTTTACCTACACACCCAAGAGTAACTACATGCCCCAGAGTAACTACATGCCCCAGAACTTGTCTTCTTTTCTCTTGATCGTGCACACCTGCTCCATCACATCCAGCTCATCCGGATTGAGGTCAGAACTGTTCCTCAACTCTTTGCAGTGAGATGACATAATATCAACATACAGAACATCATCCTCATCGATCTGGCGACCGCAAGTAGCACCATCTATCGCGACAGCAACCTCGGCACCAGCTATGGCTTCCTTCAGAGATTCATCACCATCCCTGATGCTCTTGATCTTACCGATGACGCGACCATCCTCTCTCATGAGGCGCTGGCCGATCCTTATCCTGCCGGCCAGGATTCTTACGCCAACTATCGCGGGCTTGCTCAATCGGAACTGACAGTCAGGCAAGAGCAGTATCTTGCCAGGATAGACCTTGTCCAAACGGCTTTCAGCATCCAGCTCACGCTTTCTGACCTCCAGCCATTCGTCATACTCTTCTATCAGGCGGTAAACGATATCCGCCTGGATGAATTTTAACTCGGAATTGAGAAGCTCTTCCTTCGCATCTGGAAGCAGATTTACATTGAAGCCAAACATCACACGCTTCAATGGATCATTTGTAGCAGCGGCCTCTATGATATCCCTCCTGGAGACATCACCAACTGCGGCCTTCTTTATCGGAATGTCAGCATTCTTCGCTTCATAGGCCATTGCTTCAAGGGATCCAATGGCATCCGCCTTTATCATGATGCCATCCTCCACCGTTTCGATGGTCAGTTGTGAACGGAGGCTTATCTCCTCTATCAGATCATCAAGATTTTCTTTACTGGCCACTCTCAGAGGACCACCAGCGATAACCCCTGTGATATCTTGGGCCACTAACTTGATACCTGCCGCGGCAGTTACACAATCCTGGGGGTTGAACCTCTCACGCGGATCACGTATCTCATCCAATGCCTTTGGCTTGAGTATGGCCTTGGCCTTGGTGACCATTGGCTTGCCGGATGTACCCAGCACGATAGTGTCGCCCTTCTTGATCTGGCCTTTGTAAAGAATGACATCCATTGTTGGTCCGAGACCTTTCTCCTCTTTTATCTCGAGGATGGTGCCCTCGCCCAGGCCAGTCTCATCGGTCCAAAGTTTCTTTTCCAGAAATCTCTGAGCCAGTCCAACCAGCATGAGCAGGATGTCCGGAACTCCCTCTCCAGTCTTGGCGCTCATCGGAATAAGTGCCAAATTCTTAGAGAAGTCCTCGATCTTATCATAACGATCTGCTGAAAATCCTTTATCATAAAGATGACCAACAATATTGTAGAATCTCTCATCCAGCAAGGCTTTGATATCTTTGTTCTGCTTCTTGAGAGATACAAGGAATGGCTCATCCGGGTGATTGCGCCAGCCAGGCATTAGATCGATCTTATTGAGGGCGATTATGAAAGGTGTTTTCAATTGCTTGAGGATATTTATGGATTCAATGGTTTGGGGCTTCAGCCCCTCATTTATATCAATAACAAGAACAGCCAGATCTGCCAGTGATCCACCCCTGGACCTAAGGGTTGTGAAGGAATGATGGCCAGGAGTGTCTATGAAAAGCAAGCCCGGAACACTGAATTTCTTTTCCCCGATAAGCGGCTTGCATATCTTGTAAACAACATCGATGGGAACCTCTGTGGCTCCAATATGCTGGGTAATGGCTCCAGCCTCACGTGATACGACAGCGGATCCCCTGATATAATCCAGCAAGCTGGTCTTACCATGATCCACATGACCCAGTACACTGACTATGGGCTGGCGGATGATACCGCATTCTACGACTTCTGGATCAGATATTTCTGGATCCGATTTGGACTTTGCCATTGAACCACCTAATCTAAAATGATATTAAAAGATTTCATAAGGTAGACCATAGCTGAGATCTGAGCCTAATCGCAGAGAAGGATATCTTAATGCGATCTGGCCATAACTACAAATATCCATTAATGACAGCCATGTCCAGCGCATGCCTGTCCGGGTGTCATCTCTGTCAATTTACCATCGATGATGTTATGAACAGCATCCTTCACGGTCTGGCCATCTAGCTTGAAGACCTTGATACCGCCCGCATTCAATTTCATGATCGCTCCGCGACCCATACCGCCAGTGATCACAATATCCACATTATGACCTTCCATTTGGCCAATTGGATTGCACGTGCCATGCTCATGGTGTTGATTTGAATTATCAACAGCTTCGAATTTCTCTGTCTCGGTATCATAGAAACCAAAGAAAGGCGCACTTCCAAAGTGAGCATAGACTTTCGATCCCATTCCATCATCATTCATTATCGGCATGCAGATTTTCATTGATACACATCCTAATGTTAACGGCGTTGAGATACATGACCAGTATATATAAATCTGCTTAACGATTGTAATTGTTCACGCCTTTATCATTATCAGCGACATTTTGAACTTGGTTATAGAATCAAGAGCATGTGGCTGCGTTTTTTTCTTTTAAGGCCTTCTGTGCTGGCCAGGCTCCAAAAGAAAAAAATGCCGTTAAATAAGAAAACTCGCCTGGCATGCTCGAAGGCCAATACGTGCTTACGCCTTTATCATTATCAGCGACATCTTGAATCTTGTTATAGAATCAAGAGCATGCGGTTTATTCGCTGGCATCATCAGCATCCCCTCGGAAGCCTTTTCTTTTATTGATTTCTGCGCTAGCTCGGGCTCTTGAATCAAGCAAGCTTGACAAAATAGATGCGCAAAATCGCGCATCTAAAAAAGAACAAGGTTTCTAATATCGAATCAAGCCCATTTCATGTGCTTGATAAAATAGATGCATGGACTATGTCCACATCTAAAAAAGAAAAATCGCCCTCACCTGCTCGAAATCAAAGTGTGCTTACGCCTTTATCATGATAAGCGACATCTTGAATTTGGTTATCGAATCAAGCGCATGCGGTTTATTTGCTGGCATCAGCAACATTTCGCCTTTCTTCACAATGAACTTCTCGCCATCAATAGTGATCTCAACTTCCCCATCGAGTATGTGCGCCAGTGCGTCATAAGGCGAAGTGTGCTCGCTCAGCCCTTGCCCCATGTCAAAGGCGAACAGTGTAATCATTCCCTGGTCCTTCTCGACCAGGGTTCTGCTCACAATAGAGCCATCCTGGTATTTCAGCATCTCTTCAAGGTTCCAGACCTCTGTATTTTCTCCCAATGTATCTACCTCCGGTTTCAAAATTATACTACAATGGCCTCATAGCCAGCTTCTCTCACGGTCTTGATAAGAGTGCCATTGGAAACTGCGTCTTCCTTTTTCAATGTGACAATAGCTTTCTTATCTTCAAGACTTACCTCGGCTTTCTTAACGCCAGATGTCTTTTCTAAAGCCTCTGTCACACGCTTCACGCAGTGTCCGCATGTCATTCCCTCTACCTTCATTTCAATTACTGGTTTCTTCCCAAACATACCCATTTACTTCACCATGATGTAGAGAGTGTGGAGAGGGCTTAAAGGTATTCCCATTTTTTTGTTTTATAGAAAGATTGACCTCCCCGCCCTTTGGACGGGGCTTCGAATATCAGAGCACTCTGTGACTGTCACTCGAACATTCATTGAATATAGTACCCCGCCCGCACAAAGAGATGAATCAAATACTTCAATATGATTTAGTCAATAGCCGTATTAGATTTTCTGGTCGCGTACAATTGAACATATAATACGCTACCAGAAACACTGTGTTTAGACGGGGCATGCTCGAATGTATATGCTTTGTTGATAAATGCACTGCTCGAAGGTCAACCCCACTAGCTCAGTCCGACAATATTTCCATCAGCATCCATGTCAATGAATTCAGCCGCTGGCTTCCTCGGTAATCCTGGCATCGTCATTATCCCCCCAGAAGCCTTTTCTTTTTGGACCTTCTCCGCTGGCCAGGCTCCAAAAGAACAAGGTTTCTAATCCAAAAGAAAACTCGCCTGGCACTGCTCGAAGGTCAACCCCACTAGCTCAGTCCGACAATATTTCCATCAGCATCCATGTCAATGAATTCAGCCGCTGGCTTCCTTGGAAGACCAGGCATCGTCATTATTTCTCCGGCTATCGGAATAACAAAGCCAGCTCCAGCACTTAGACGAACCTGTCTGATGTACAGCTCGAAGCCTTCAGGTGCTCCCAGGAGCTTTTTATTGTCAGAGAAAGAATACTGGGTCTTGGCAACGCACAATGGCAGATCACGGTATCCCATGGCCTCCCATTTTTTGATGTCCTTTTTGGCCTCAGGCGAGAAAACAACAGATTCCGCCCGATATATCTTCTTGGCCAGGATATTCATTTTTTCTTTAATTCCCATCTCCAGAGGATAGGCATAGTCTGGCTTCTTTTCGCCACCCTTTGTCTTTGCCGTAATGGCTTCTGCAAGGGCCAGTCCTCCCTCC
>JAEHCQ010000012.1 GCA_020696385.1 Methanobacteriota archaeon
CTGGCCGCGATCAGCGACGACGTGCCATGAGCGATGTTCGCGAAAGGCCCGCCATGTATCAGAGCGGGGGTATTATCAATTGTCTGGACAAGGTTCGGGCGAATTGCGTCGTTCAGCAGAACCGTCATCGCGCCTGCGGCCTTCATATCGGATGCAAAGCGGGGTGTGCCATCAGTGCTGAGACCGATCATTATTCCATCGATCCTCGACCTCAGATCCTGGTGATCTTCTGCAAGACATAGGCAGGCCATCACTTCCGATGCTGCAGTGATGTCGAAGTGATCTTCATCAACCATCCCACCTGTTTTTCCACCGAGACCAACCACAATGTCGCGGAGAGAGCGGTCATTCATGTCCATAACCCTTGGCCAGGTGATCTTTCGAGAATCCAGATTGAGCTCATTGTCGAAATGCATGCTGTTGTTGATAAGCGCGGAAAGAAGATTGTGAGCTGTGGAGATCGCGTGCATATCCCCTGTAAAATGTAAATTGATGTCTTCCATCGGAAGCACCTGGCTGTACCCTCCACCTGCGGCTCCACCCTTGATACCGAATACAGGTCCGAGAGATGGCTGGCGTATCCCGACGATCGTATTGTGACCCAGCTTGTTCATCGCCATTGCCAAGCCAATAGCGATGGTGGTCTTTCCCTCACCCGCGGGAGTGGGGCTCATGGCCGTGACCAGTATCATCTTTCCCTTGCGTTTTTTGAGATCGATACCATCGACCATTATCTTGGCTTTATTGTCACCACAATGCAATATTTGATCACTGGCTAGGCCTGCTTTTTCCGCAATTACATTGATAGGTTCTGGCTTCGCTTCCCTCGCAATCTCGATGTCCGGTTTCATGGTCTGTGTAAGGTGATTTCAATTAATAAGGTTTGAGATTGTGTATACAGGTGGAGAATTTATAAGTCATAAAGAAATACCATACTTGTGGTGGATATGAAGGAATACGACGTTATAGCAATTGGGTCTGGCTCTTCAATGAACATTATCGGGGCCATGACAAATAAGAATAAAGATCTGAAGGTAGCTCTTATTGACAAGGACGAGCCAGGCGGGATATGCCTCACGCGTGGCTGCATTCCATCGAAGCTGCTGCTTTATCCTGCCGAACTACGCCGAATGGCCGAGAAAGGCCCGGAGATGGGCGTGAACATCCAGATCAAAAGCATGGACTTCGGCAAGGTGATGAAACGGATGCGCGATCACATAGATCCGACAATTGACAGCATCCGGAAAGGACTGACTGCCAGTCCGAATATTGACTATTACACAGATATCGCGGAATTCATCGCGCCATATACTCTGAAAGTGGGCGACCAGACCATTCGTTCCAAGCTCATTTTCCTCTGCATAGGCTCCGAGATCGGCATTCCTCCAATCGAAGGACTGGATGATGTCGGATATCTGACCAGTGACACCGTGATAAAAATGACAAAATTACCAGACTCCATCACGATAGTCGGTGGCGGATACATAGCCGCCGAGTACGGTCATTTCTTTTCCGCCATGGGAGCCAAAGTTACGATTCTGGGTCGGAATGTGCAATTCATCCCTCAGGAGGAACCCGAGGTCAGCTGGCTTGCCAAGAAGCAGATGTCCGAGCACATGAAGATAATTACAAACCATGAAGTTCTAAAAGCCGAGAAAGGTGGTGGATTTGGCAGTGGTGGAAAGAAGGTACTTGTCGCGAAGAACAGGAAGACTGGCGAGTTGATCAAGATCGCCAGCGATGAGATCATAATAGCCACTGGCCGAGTTCCGAATACCGACCTGCTTCATCCGGAAAAAGCAGGTATCGAGCTGGATCAACATGGCTGGGTCAAGGTGAATGAGTTCATGGAAACAAACCAGCCAGGCATCTGGGCTTTTGGAGATGCCACAGGCCAGCATCTTTTCAAGCATGTGGCGAATTACGAGTCCGTACTGGTATATCGAAATGCCATTATGAAAAAGAATTTCGAGGCAGATTATCATGCGGTTCCCAGCGCGGTCTTCACATACCCGGAGATAGCCAGTGTCGGCATGCGGCAGAAGGAAGCGATTGCCAAATACGGCAAGAATATGATATCGATCGGTTTCCAGAAGTTCGAAGATACCGCCAAAGGCCAGGCAATGGACTCCAAGGGTCATTTTGTCAAGGTCATTGTGGAAAACAAGGATATGAGAATACTGGGGGCGCATATTATCGGCCCCCATGCTTCGATTCTCATTCAGGAAGTTATCAACTTAATGTACACCGAGAGCCAGGATGTTTATCCGATCTACGAAGGTATGCATATTCATCCGGCCTTAAACGAAGTTGTTGAAAGGGCCTTCGGGGGCATGATGCCGGTTGATCAGTATATGCATATGTTGCAGCACTTCATGGGAATTAAACATGAAGAACCTGGCGGGCATCACGGGCATTAGATATGTGCGAGCGAGCAGGCTAACCCGATTTTTCTTTTGCACTGTAATACTTGTTCTTTTGGAGGGTTAGCCAGCGCAGCGAGCTTAAAAGAAAAGGCTTACGGTGGGATGGTGCCAGTGGATCAATATATGCATATGTTGCAGCATTTTATGGGAATTAAGCATGAAGAGCCAGGTGGACATCACGGACATGGACATTAATTCTATGCGAGCGCAATGAGCATAATAGAAATGGCTGCTGGGTGGGTAACGTTACCAAAGCAATATCTTCATATGTTACTTGTTTTCAAGAATGTAAAGTATCAAGTTATAAATAATGTAAAG
>JAEHCQ010000013.1 GCA_020696385.1 Methanobacteriota archaeon
ACCGTATGCTAACAATTCCGGGTAAGTGAAATAGGGCCGTCGAACATCTCCCTATTTAAATGTATAAGGCTGGTGAATAGTGTAAAACTTAGACCCAGCTTAAAGCATGAATAGCCATCCAATTGTGGAAGGTTCCGCTGAGCCCAGGACCTATTAAAAAAGCAAAAGTAAGAAATGCCGTGATCGTACCCAGAACCGACACAGGTGCTCAGGGTGAGTAGCCCAAGGCGTGTCGGGGACAATCTTGGCGAGGGAATTCGGCAAATTAGCTCCGTATCTTAGGTATAAGGAGTGCCTACGGCGCTTACGAAAGTTGGCGCGGTAGGTCGCAGTGACAAGGGGGTTCCGGCTGTTTACTAAAAACATAGGTAGCCGCTAGAGCGAAAGCTTGTGTACGGCTATTGAATCCTGTCCAGTGGTGGTACCTGAATCCTGATTTCAACCGGGGGAAGGGCCGCTAAACGACGGGAGTAACTCTGACTCTCTCAAGGTAGCCAAATGCCTTGTCGTGTAAGTTACGACGTGCATGAATGGATCCACGAGGACCCCGCTGTCCCCGCCTAGAACCCGGTGAACCCACAGGCTGGACGAACAGTCCAGCGACCTCCAGCGGGACAAGAAGACCCCGTGGAGCTTTACTGCAGTCTGTCGCTGGGACGTGGCCTTGCTTGCAGAGCGTAGGTAGGAGCCGATGAGCGTGCCTCTCCGGGGGCGCGGGAGGCGTCGATGTAACACCACCCATCCAAGGCTACTTCTCTGACCGAGGCCTCGTAGTCCGGGACAACGGCAGATGGGCAGTTTGGCTGGGGCGGCACCCCCTTGAAAAGGAATCGAGGGGGCCCAAAGGCTAGCTCAGGGGGGACAGAAACCCTCCGTAGAGTGTAAAGGCAAAAGCTAGCCTGACAGGATCTCCAACAATACGAGTTCCTGAGGTGAAAGCCGGGCTTAACGAGCTATCGGATCCTTGTTAATGAGGGTCGGTAGTGTCAGAAAAGTTACCCCGGGGATAACAGGCTTGTCGCGGGCGAGAGTTCGCATCGACCTCGCGGTTCGGTACCTCGATGTCGGCTCTTCCTATCCTGGCCTTGCATGAGGGGCCAAGGGTGAGGCTGCTCGCCTATTAAAAGGGATCGTGAGCTGGGTTTAGACCGTCGTGAGACAGGTCGGATTTTATCTGTTGGGGGTGTTGGTCGTCTGAGGGGAAAGGATCTTTAGTACGAGAGGAACGAGATGCTGAGGCCTCTGGTGTACCGGTCGTCCGACAGGGCCCGCCGGGCAGCTAAGCCTTCGTCGGATAAGGGCTGAAAGCATCTAAGCCCGAAGCCGCTCCTGAAAATAGACGGCCGTCCCGTGTCCGTCGGCTTGTCCGGCGGGGCGGGTGGAGGGCGCCCGTAGAAGACGGGTTTGATGGAGCCGGGGTGTAAGTATCGAGGTTTCGACCGAGGTATTCAGCCCGCGGCCCCCAAGCGCCCGAGTTGTCGGCTTATGGTTTCCTGGTCCTAGGGGAGACATCGGGAGTGGTGTGCGGCTGATTTTTCTCTGGTTAGCGTGGGCTGTGGTTGTGACCGGTTACCGGTCATAAGGGTTTGGGGGGGGTTATAATTGCTACCGCTTATAGCGGTTTTTGTATTGCTTGAGTACTCCTTTTGACATGATTCGAT
>JAEHCQ010000014.1 GCA_020696385.1 Methanobacteriota archaeon
GTTTCACCAGTATTGGCAGTTGCAGGCGCCCATTTGTTTATCTGCACATCAGGATTGATAATATCTGTTATTGCCAAGTCTGCCTCAGTCGGATACACGAAGTTCTCTGTGTTCGTGTAGTCCAGAATTACATCATTGATGATCTGGCCGGTAGAAGCAGTCACAGTCACGTTTATGAATATCGTGCCACTGGTTCCTGCTGGAACCGTACCTATCTGCCAAATATTATCACCGATGTCTGCAGGTGGATTAGCATCGACAAATGATGTTCCTCCAGGATAGGTATCCTGGATGACCACATTATCTGCATCGGCTGTTCCGATGTTCTGGTATGTGATAGTGTACATGATGGTCTCGCCAGTATTCGCGTTTGCTGGCGCGGTCTTGGATATGGTCATCAATGGATATTCTATGATCGTTGGAGCAGAATCAGATATCGGCATCTGTGCTTCTGAACTTCCATCATCATATATCATATCCACATTATTGACCAATACACCGGATGCCGAAGCATCCACAGTTACATCAATACTGATCGAACCTACTGCTCCCGGTCCTAGACTTGGTATAATCCAAACATTATCACCAACACTTGGTACTGGAACAGAGCTTGCGAAAGAAACTCCTGCCGGATAGGTCTCGGTTATGACCAGATTAGCTGCATCACCATTACCAATGTTCTCGTATGTGATATTGTAAACAATACTTCCGCCCGCGGTTATAGTGGACACCGCGGTCTTTGAGATGATGATGCTTGGATCCTGAACAAGTGTCACTGCATTATCTGACACGGTAGCCTGAGCTTCACCAACTGAGTCCTCATAATCAACAACCACTGTATTGTCTATAGTGTAAGATGGTGGATTGGTCGTCACATTGATGAAGAGGGTGAATGATCCCGAAGGTGCGATGGATGGTATCGTCCAGATATTGTCACCAGTTCCGGGATTATCTGGTGCAATACTTGAGCTCACAAATATCACGTTTAGATATTGTTCTGTTATGATGACATTGTTTGCCACATCGGTTCCGATATTATCAATGACAATGGTGTACATGATCGTCTGACCTGTGTTTGCAACTGCTGGACCTGTCTTTGTCACGGTAAGTAATGGATCAATGACCTGTGTGGCTGCAGTATCTGAAACCTCAAGTTGGAATTCTCCACTTGCATCCGTGTAATTGACCAGAGCGACATTGACAAGGTTGGTTCCGGGTGCGACACTTGATCCCACCATCACAGTTATGGTTATTATCTGAGTGGCTCCGATACCAAGGCTTGGTATTGTCCATACATTGTCATAACCTGCATCTGGTGCAGGAGCAGCGATCACATAACTTATGCCAACTGGATATGTATCCGTTACAACAATGTTCTCTGCAACAGCCCCTCCGGTATTC
>JAEHCQ010000015.1 GCA_020696385.1 Methanobacteriota archaeon
TATATATATGTAAACTACTTTGCGGGTACAAAAACAAGATGAGTTGATTATACTCGCGCAATAGGAGGAGGACGAATTAAATGAAACAAAGCATTATGAAAGGAGCTAGCATATTGACAGTAATACTGATGATCAGTATGGTCTTTGCACAACTCGTTATCGCCGCTCCAGTCGTTCCACACACAAGGTGGGGAAACACTACTCCAGCAGTCGCTGGGGAGTACGTACTGGCATTTATCGACGGTAATCAGTATGGTGTATCAACCGTAACTGACGGAGCAGGTTTGTATTCAATCCAAGTAACTGGAGACGACCCACTGGACGCCACAATTAAGACTGGCGGTCTGGATGGAGACACAATCCAGTACGTTAGAAGCACCGGCACAACCGGTCTTCTCGCTGGAGACACATTCTACACACAGACAGAGACATTTACCTCTGGACTCATCAACAACGCAGCCCTGACAGAATTGGGAGCTTCACCAGCACTTCTTAAGGTAAGTGCAGTGGCAACCCAGTCTGCATGGACAGCAGGTTCAGATTGGATGAGAATATACAACCCAACAGGCGCAGATGTGACCATCGCAGGATGGACATACGATGTCGGCGCAGGCGGAGTAGCCATCGCAGATGCCATGGGCGGAACAGTCTTCCCAACTGGTGCTGAGATCTACGTTCTGGCACCAACACTCGGCAACGCAGATTCAATTCAGCTCATCGCCCCAGGCGGATGGGTTGTTGACAGGGTCGAGTACGGCGCTATCGGATCTTCACCAGAAGAAACAGACATGAACAACGCAGCAGCACCTGGCGCAGGTCAGGAGATCTACAGGATCGGATTTGCAGACACAAACGACTGCTCAAACGATTTCGGTGTTCAGGCTGAGACCGTTGACACAACACCACCAACCATCACATCCACAATACCAGCAGATCTCGCAGTCGATGTTCCAGTCGCAGCAGGAACCTACACAATAGAGTTCAGTGAGCCAATGGATCAGACAGTAACAGGTATCACAACAGATCTGCCAGGTGCAGTATTCTCTTGGGTAGACGCAGACACAGCTCAGATCACATACACCGCTCTGGCCAGTTTGACCGTTTACACTGTGGACTTCACAGGAGAGGGACATGAGGATCTTGCATTCAACCCACTCGGCGGAGATCTGGTAAAGACCTTCACATCAGTCTTTGTTGACACAACACCACCAACCATTCTGTCCACAATACCAGCAGATGGCGCAACCGGTGTCGCAATCGCAGCAGGAACTTACACAATAGAGTTCAGCGAGGCAATGGACCAGACGATCACAGCTATCTCAACCAATCTGCCAGGAGCATCATTCTCTTGGTTGGACGCAGACACAGCAGAGATCGACTACAC
>JAEHCQ010000016.1 GCA_020696385.1 Methanobacteriota archaeon
GTTTCGTGGTGGGTGTCAGTACCTGGAGGAACAGATGAAGGAATTTACCAGGCATCGATAACCTTCAAGATCGGGTATTACTGAATGATATGAGATCAAATTCCAAAAAATCATGAAAAAAGAGAAAATAAAAAGAAACAGGAGAGATGAAAAATGACAGACATAAGAAAAATATTGGCCATGGCGGTCGTAATCGCCATGGCATGCGCTAGTATGATAATCGTGTCACCGAACAATACGGTGACAGCGGAGGATTCGGCCAAACCTTTGGCAGACTTGAATACCGGGTTTCCAGGATCCATAAACAAGGTTGCCTGGCATTCTGATGGAAGCTTTGCACTGGGCATACTGAGCGGTACCGATCATATTTACAAATACACCAGGCAGACAATGAGCTGGGCCAGTGATTATAACATTCCCGTTGGCGATACATTCATTGATATCGAATACAGCGAGTTCTTCGATATGTTCTATATTGTTGGAACACAAAGTGGGCAGCAAGAAGCATGGAGATATGATTACAGCATCCAGAATCTGAATGACCTGAACTCACCCAAGACAACCATGGGAGTCTATAATGGCCTGTGTCTGGCTGATGAAGCTGGAACCCAACCCTATGCCTTCCTTGCAGTGGGCTATGGTGATGCAAGCAAAGGATGTGCAGCATGGTTCGATGAAGCGGTTGATACTTGGACCGATGTGACCTCTGGATTAACCTTGAACCACGAACTTTATGATGTGACCTGGGACCATGGCTTTACTGCAACCCCATATTGGGCTGTCGGAGAGGATATGGGCACGGGAGCTGGAGTTATCTACTACTTCAACAGTCCGGGCAATAGCATAGCCAACTCTTTTTCCACAGTTCCCTGGGGAGTCACTCCTGGAGCATTGAGGGCCATTGACTGGAGACCTGCAGATGGAACTGACCATGCCATAATGGGAGGAGGCAATTACGGAAACGGAAATGTCTGGCTCTTTGATGGTGTCAATGGGGAAGCTATAGTTGATAATACTGACATATTCGAGGATGTCAACTGGCACCCAGATGGTTCCATGGCAATGATTGTAGGATGGTTCAGTACTGACGGTATGATCTATCACTACTATCCAGATGCTTTCAACCAAGTTAAGAAGATGAGCACAGATGGTGATTATGGCCCATTGTATGGCGTTGACATAAAAGCATGGACAAGCCCAAGTTCTGGTCTGATAGTAGGTGCTAGTGGAGCTGTAGGTTCTTATTTGACAGCATCAGATGGTGATACGACATTGACAGTCAATGCCGCTTTCCCGCACATGTACACGATAGACATGTGGAAGACC
>JAEHCQ010000017.1 GCA_020696385.1 Methanobacteriota archaeon
CCTCATTCGCCCTTCATCATTGCTGCAAGGTCCTCGTCCACATCACCGATGAGCTTCAGGTCGAAATTATCCTGAAGAACCTTGAAGACACCAGGTGTTATGAAAGCTGGTGGTGTTGGCCCTATTCTGATATTCTTGATATTCAGATTCAGCAATGTCAGCAAAATAGCTACAGCTTTTTGTTCATACCAGGATACTGCAAATGACAATGGAAGATCGTTCACATCACAGTCGAAAGCACCAGCCAGTGCTGAAGCGATCTGTATCGCGGAGTAGGCATTATTGCACTGCCCCAGATCGATCAATCGTGGTATTCCATCTATATCTCCAAAATCCATATGGTTGAATCTGTATTTTCCACAGGCCAGTGTTAGGATTACACAATCATCCGGAACTTTTTCAGCAAGTTCCGTGAAATAATTACGACCAGCCTTGGCTCCGTCACAACCTCCTATCAGGAAGAAGCGCTTTATCTTGCCTGCCTTCACTGCCTCGATTATCTTTGGAGCCAGTGATAGAACAACATCATGATGGAAGCCGGTGGTGAGCGGTTTGCCGGGTGCGTCTGGAAGATCTCCAAGCTCAATTGCCTTGGCGATTATCTCGGAATAGTCCTTGCGACTTTCAATGTGCTTCACACCTTCAACCGCAGTAATGCCGATCGTGAAAAGTCTATCGCGATATTCGTCCGTGGGTATCTGGATACAGTTTGTCGTTGCCAGAACTGCGCCTCCAAAAGCAGGAAATTCCTTCTTCTGCTTCTGCCATGCTCCGCCATAATTACCGACAAGATGCTTGTACTTCTTGAGCTCGGGATATCCATGCGCTGGTAGCATCTCACCATGAGTGTAGATATTGATACCCGTTCCTTCGGTCTGCTTGAGTAGCTCTTCGAGATCCATAAAATCATGGCCAGTCACAAGAATTCCTGGACCTTTGATCGTACCTGTTGGAACTTCAACAGGCCCGGGCTTGCCATAATGACCTGTATTTGCCTTGTCCAGCAGTTCCATGGCCTTGTAATTCATCTCCCCGGCCTTCAGAGCCAGCTTGACATGATCATTCAGGTCAAAATCCACATTGGTCAGAGTCTTGAAAAGAGCTTCGTGCATGAAAGCATCCACATCTTCATCCCGTTCTCCATATACCCTGGAATGATATGAATACGCCGCAATGCCCTTCAGTGCGTACAGGAGAGTCTCCTGCAAGCTCTGGATATTCTCATCTTTTCCACATACTCCTTTTACCGTACACCCAGTCCCCTGGGCTGTTTGCTCACATTGATTACAGAACATCTTTT
>JAEHCQ010000018.1 GCA_020696385.1 Methanobacteriota archaeon
CTCGGCAATGCCTTGTCAGACAACCGATACACCAGTGGCACCGCTGCATAGTTCCTCTCGTACTGAATGCAGCTTTCCTTCAGACAACGAACACCTCTAGTAGATAGTAACCGACCTGTCTCACGACGGTCTAAACCCAGCTCACGATCTCCTTTAATAGGCGAACAACCTCACCCTTGGCTGCTGCTGCACAGCCAGGATGGAAAGAACCGACATCGAGGTAGCAAGCTGCCGGGTCGATATGTGCTCTTGCCGGCAACGACTCAATTATCCCCGGGGTAACTTTTCTGTCATCTTTAGCCCGCACCAAGCGGGACATAAAGGTTCGCTAGAACCGACTTTCGTCTCGTCATCCACTGCTATGCTGAATCACGTCAGGCTAACTTATGCTCTTGCACTCTTCAGTAGGTTTCCGACCCACTTGAGTTAACCATTGCGCGCCCTTGATATCTTTTCAAGGGCGTCCCGCCCCAGGCAAACTGCCCACCTATCGGGGTCCTCCTCACGGAGTTAGGGTCGTAATTTTGGAAGGGTAGTGTCCCAATTGCGACTCCACCGATGCTGGCGCACCGGTTTCGACGTCTCCTACCTACACTGTACATCCAAAATCACAACCCAGCGACAGGCTGCAGTAAAGCTCCACGGGGTCTTCACTTCCCCCTAGAGGTCTCTAGACTCTGCGCTAGAATGTAAGCTTCACCGGATTCTGGCTAGGGACAGTAGAGCTCTCATTGATCCATTCATGCGCGTCACTAATTAGATGACGAGGCATTTGGCTACCTTAAGAGAGTCATAGTTACTCCCGCCGTTTACCTGCGCTTGGTTGAATTTCTTCACTTTGACATTCAAAGCACTGGGCAGAAATCACATTGTGTCAACACCTTTTCAGGCCATCACAATGCTTTGTTTTTATTAAACAGTCGGATTCCTCTTGTCCGCTTCAGTTCTGAGTTAATTGTTAGTCGTAGAGGGGCGCCTTGCGGCACCCCCAAGAATCCGCTTTCGTCGGAACAGATCCACTCGGTTGCCCTCGCAGTTCTGAACTAACTACGACATCATCAAGGGGTCCCTGCTACCCAATCCTCAGAGCCAATCCTTTTCCCGAAGTTACGGATCTATTTTGCCGAATTCCCTTATCTACATTATTCTATTGACCAGAGGCTGCTAACCTTGGAGACCTGATGCGGTTATGGGTACGACCTGGCGCGATGTAAGTCTCTCCCCCGGATTTTCAAGGGCCGTTCGCAGGGCG
>JAEHCQ010000019.1 GCA_020696385.1 Methanobacteriota archaeon
AGAGATACAGAGTTTGTGATCTTGCCACTGGCTGTTGCTGAAACAGTGACATTGACAAAGATAGTGCCACCAGTCATTGGTGCGACATTGCCAATGGTCCAAACATTATCTGTTGGAATGTCTGGCATTGGATTTGCATCTAAGAAAGAAACATCCGCTGGATAGGTCTCAGTTATGACCACATTGTAAGCTATGTCATCGCCTGTATTGAAGTAGTCGATGGTGTACATAATTACCTCACCAGGCGCTGCTGTTGCTGGTGCGGTCTTTGTTATTGTCATCAATGGGTCGACTATGGTCGTCGTTGTCTCATCCCAATCATAATATGATTCTCCACCAGCATTCTCATAGTACATTGAAACATTGTTCACCAGTGATGAACCGATCGCAAGACCAGTATCCACATCCACTGTGATCACAATTGATGTTAAGGCACCTGGTGCCAATGGAGCGATTGTCCAGAAATTATCTGTTGGAACATCAGGTAATGGTGTTGAAGTTACAAATGTAATATCCGCCGGATAGGTCTCGGTCACATAGATATTATATGCCCAGTCTGTTCCAATATTGGCTATGTCCAATGTGTATGTGATCTGTTCTCCATTATTGGCAGTGGCTGGAGCGGTCTTGGTAATTGTTACAAGACTGTCTACGATCAATGTGTCCACAGATGAATCCACAGGCTGATAATCCTGACCTGCGGAATTATTGTATGTCGATGATATCAAGTTGGTCAATGTTCCTGTCGCATCCGCGTTTACCTGAACAGTGACAAGTATAGTACCAGAACCACCTGGTGCGATAGCTGGAATTATCCAGACATTGTTGCCTACATTCGGTGCTGGAACCGCATTGTCAAATGTAACACCGGCATCATAGGTCTCTATGATCACCAGGTCATATGCCCAGTCAGTTCCCACATTATCATATGAGATCGTGTAGGTGATAAGCTGACCTGGTGCTGCTTGTGCGGGTCCTGTCTTAATGACCTGGACAAGTGGGTTCTGTAGCGGGGTCATCCATGTATCAGTAACTGGAACCTGTGCCTCGCCATTGGTATCATCA
>JAEHCQ010000001.1 GCA_020696385.1 Methanobacteriota archaeon
ATCCGTGTATTGAGCAGACCGCGATATGTGAATCAATATATGCCAGCTATTCTGATGAGATAGAATATTATGATATCATATCAGGTACGGATGAGCCGGAGGCCTCAGAGGCTTTCGCTGCTTATGACCCGGATGGGGAACCCCATTATGTCCCCATGACGACAGTTCTGACAAGAGGACCGGACAATACGATAATCTGGCATAGCTGGGAAGGTGTTGTTAGTGAACCCGTTCTCAGTGAATGGATAGATGATGCTCTATCATACCATGAGAAATATTAGTAAATATTAGTAAAAATAAAGGAGGTGATAATGGTGAAAGATCAAAAATCCAATGACAAGAGATCTATTATCCTACTCGCGATCATCACATTCACATTACTGGCCTCCGCCATATTGATTGGTTTTTATGACCCGGATAACGGGGCTGATATCAAGCCAGCCCCGAACTTCACCGCCACGGATCATATGAACAGGACATTCAGCCTTGGCGATAATACTGGCAAGGTGACTGTACTTCACATAAATCAATTGGAAAGCCCTCTCTGCCTGGAATGCGAGGAGCAGATGAGGGGGCAGATCGAAGAGCTGGAATTACTGGCTGCTGATAATGATACGGATATCAGCATAATCACCCTGAACATCAGAAAGAACGAATATTCAGCCGATGGCTGGCAACTGATGTACGATTGGTACGGCACCAATATCACCTGGAATTGGGTGGAGGAACACGAGCCGTACACGATAGCCAGCCAGTATCAGGAATACTGGGAGGTGGACAGCAGTTTCGCGAATCCCAGCTTGATACTTATCGATCATGATCTCAATGTAGTAGGGGTCTATCATGTATATTGCCTGGGAACTGGAGAGCTGGATGGTGTCCAGACCCATGATTCATTGGCGCAGGATGTGGAGGACATACTGGCCGGAGATTGGGGTGATGACTTCAGGGGCGATATTTCCACAGGGGTCAGCCTTGGAAGCATGCTTCTTCTCGGCATAGCCACATCCTTCTCTCCATGCTCGATATTATTACTGCTGACCATGATATCCTATATCGGAGCCCAAAAGGATGAGGAGAATGAGGGCGGAGATGAGGGAAAAGATGGGGAGAATGAAACAACTGGCCTGGATTGGAAAAAAGGATTGTGGATGGGGATATCATTCACACTGGGCACAACCCTTGTATTCCTCATATTCGGATTCCTCATATCCTATATCGGATTATTCATAGAGATGTCCAGCACCTTTTATCTGGTTGCTGGCTCCATACTCGTGATACTGGGCATAAATGCCATCAAGCCCCTCAGTGGATTATTGGATATTATGAAGTCGAATAACACTGGCCGTGAAGAGGCTGGTGATTCAGAGGCCTCTGAATCAAATGGTACCGATTCCTCCGAAACCAATGATACAGGCATCAAGTTCGGAGCAGGATTCATAGAAAGATTGAGCAAGCGTTCGGTCAATCTCGCTTCCTTCTTCCTGGGCATCATATTCTCTATAGGCTGGGCGCCATGCGCGATATCCCTGGTATTTCCAGTGATGGTGCTGATGCTGGCCCAGGATATTTCCATATTAACTGGCGGGATGATGATGGGCGCCTTCGGCCTCGGACACGGACTTGTGATAATCCCATTCACTGTCGCCAGCAGTGAATTGAAAGGAAAGCTGGGCAATAGGTACATCAATGCAGGAAGATGGATCCAGCCTTTGTTCGGGCTGGCCATAATAGCCATTGGGATAATATTCGCCATCAGGTATTTTGGAATTGAGATCTGGTAGTGGTTAAATCACTACCAAATCCCATCTCCGAACCAGCCCCTGGCCTCCATGTCATATTTCTTGGCCAGTATCTTACCTTTATCATGTGAATCCACCAGACCCAAGCTCTTCGCCACGGGTATGTCCGGAATTCCCCATTTATTATTGTTACCGTATAATGCCAGATACTTCGGCAGAAGCTCGGGATAATGCTTTTCCATGGTCTTCATGAAGGCATCCTTCTGCCGCCCTGGTTTCAGTGTCAGGCCGCCAGCCAGCATCCATTCCACACCCGCTTCCTTGGCTCGACGGAATATCGCATCCATGTTCTCATCCGTATCCGCTATCCAGGGTATGAGGGGCATGGCCCAGATGCCGGTGTGAATTCCGGCATCTGCCAGTTTAGCCAGTGTTTCAAAACGCTCTGTCGTGCTGCTGGCATTGGGCTCGAATATCTTTTGGATATCATCCGAGTCAAAAGCGATGCTCATTGCCACCGTGGCCTTGCTGGATTCATTTATTTTAACCAGCAGGTCCAGATCCCTCAGAATGAGCTTATTCTTAGTAAGTATGAAGACCTGGAGATCGTAATCCAGGGCCAACTGGAGAAGACGGCGGGTCATCTTCACCTCTTTCTCGGCTGGCTGGTACACGTCACATACTCCTCCTCCAATGCACACCGTGAAGTCCGGTTTGCTATCAATATCCTGCTTCATATCTTCTGAAAAATCCAGAAGGGTGCCAGTGTGCTTGCGTTTGATGGGAATAAGACCTTTCTTTTTCAGATAGGCCTCAAGAAGCTGTGGTGTGTTTTGCTTGACCTTGATGCGCGTGCCAAAGTCCTCGTGCATGTGGTAATTCTCCGCCTTGCCATCACAATAAACGCAATCATGCCAGCATCCCTGGTATGGGTTCAGATTGATATTGCCTGACTTCTTCTGCTCGCGCACTACTGTTTTAGCATCGTAGTACTCGATCTGAAAGGTATCCGCATCTCCATCCGGGAAATATGACTGGCCTGTGTCGGTCATTGTATTGAAATGACCGCCAATATCTATAACACTTTCGACAGGGTGTGCGAAAGTGTTTCCCGTGTTCTTAATGGCATAATTACCCACTTACTGAACACTTTTGCTCACTTCGGTTAAGTCTTTTGACCACTAATATTGTAATTAGTGATAAGATGACAGATGACGGAAATTCAAATCAGATAAAAGAACAGGCAGGAAGAAAGAATGGCGGCATGAGGACATTCACAGTGGTCTGGACTGGCCAATTCGTCTCCATGCTGGGAAGCGCGATGGTAGGCTTCGCACTTGCAATTTGGGCATGGCTATTGACAGGACAGGCGACCGCATTGGCCCTGGTCGCCTTCTTCTCCTTCGCCCCTACAATATTGATGAGCCCGATAGCCGGAGCACTTGTTGACAGGTGGAACCGCAAAAAGACCATGATACTCAGTGATCTGGCTGCTGGAATTGGCAGTATCGTCATACTGGCGATCTATCTTGCAGGCGGCCTTCAAATATGGCATCTATGCGCTGTCGGAGCCTTCTCGGGAATATTTCAATCATTCCAGTTCCCAGCTTATTCTGCCGCGATCACAACCATGGTTGACAAAAAGCACTATGCCAGAACAAATTCCATGATGGCAATGGCCGGCTCAGCTTCAATAATCATCGCACCCATGCTGGCCGCCTTCCTGCTCGGACCGATCGGAATAGGCGGAATATTGGTGCTGGACATCATCACATTCACATATGCAATCTTAGTGATCCTTATGGTTGACATACCACAGCCAGCAGAGTCAAAGGATGGGAAGGAAAGCAAGGGCAGCCTGTGGAAGGAATCCCTGTATGGCTTCAAGTACATCCGCGAGAGGCCCAGTTTATTCAGCCTGCTCATAATATTCTTCCTATTCAATCTTGTCGCCACTGCTGGCCAGACAGTTCTCGCCCCCATGCTACTCGCGAGGACAGCCAATAATGAAATGATACTCGGTTCGGTCATGTCGATCTTTGGAATAGGAGGTATCGTGGGGGGACTGGTCATAACAGCATGGGGAGGTCCGAAGAGGAAGATACACGGCATATTGCTCGGCATGGCCGCAGGCAGTATCATGGGGATCACCTTCCTCGGACTTGGCCAGTCGATGTATGTCTGGGCAGCTGGAGCCTTTTTTGCAGCGGCTCTATTTCCACTAATAGGGAGCTCGAGCCAGGCTATCTGGCAGTCCAAGGTCGCGCCAGATGTTCAGGGGAGGGTCTTCGCAGCCAGAAGGATGATCGCCCAGGTATGTGTACCAGTCTCGATGCTGATATCCGGACCATTGGCAGATAAGGTCTTTGAGCCAGCCATGATGGATGGTGGAAGCCTCTCTGGAGCATTTGGATGGCTGGTCGGAACTGGCCCGGGAGCTGGAATGGGTCTTATGCTGGTTCTTGCAGGTATTGGAAGTGCGATAATAGCACTGGCTGCTTATGGATCAAAGAATGTTAGGAACATAGAGGACATCCTGCCAGACCATGATGCAGTGCCTGAGCCAGTGCCTGAACCAATTGGCCCAGAACACCCAACTCCCGGCCCGGAATCCCCACAGCCCTCAGCATCATCAGTTTGATTATTGCCCAGAACATGTGTAAGGCTCGAGGCTTGAAGCCGAGCCTTACACATGTTCTCCCACATACCGTTATATATCTCCAAGGCAATTATGACCTGTAACTATGTCAGAATATCTTATCATAGACATCGAGACCGCGGATCTCGAATTCGAAGACCAGGAGGTGCAGAGATACCTACTGGAGAAGAATATAATCCCAGCACTGCATCCGTACTTTTCCAGAATTGTCGCGATAGGTGTCAAGCCAGCGGGTCGGGATGCCATCATCCTTCATGGGGATGATGAGGCCGAGATATTAACCGAATTCTGGAAGCTGGTCAAGGGCAATCAGATGGCGAAAATAGTCACATTCAATGGCTATGGATTCGACATTCCTTTCATAAATGCCAGGAGTGTGTTAAATGGTATTTCTCCAGGTACTGGTATCAATCTGAACAAGTGGAACATGGGCAGATCCAATCACTTCGACATCATGCAGGCGATGTCAATGACAGGCAACTTCAAATGGGTGTCACTTGAGATGACAGCCAGAGTTTTAGGGGTGCTAGTACCGGCAGACACCATCCCGTCTGCCGACATGCCCAAGCTATTCAAGGAAGGTGACTGGGCCAGCATTGTGAAGCACAATAAGCACGACCTTGAGATGACCGAGGCGATATATCTCAAGATCAAGGATATGTTTTGAGTTGGAGAGTTTGTAGAGTTGAGAGTTTATAGAGTTTTTGCTTAACTGGGTGTGGAGGTATTAATTACAAACTCCACAAACTCTATAAACTCCACAAACTCTATAAACTCCACAAACTTTATTTTATACTCCACCATTAGGATAATCGATAATATGACGATAGAGTACCGACACCCGACGGTCGATGATATCGAGATCATGACCGATATAGCTAACAGATCAAGCAGAGAGTTACCGCTCCACAGGGACGAGACTGTGGAGGAGATGAGATGCTGGACCTTCGAGGAGGAGGATTATGATCCGAAGGGTTACTTACTGGCCTTTGTAGATGGGGAACCCGCAGGTTACGGCGGGACGATGATATCCAAATCACGCCAGGAATCTGGAATGAACGATGCCTTTGTTGGTGTTGGAGTTGTGCCAGAGCATCGGGACAAGGGCATTGAGCAGCATATTGTCAAGCATGGTATTCAGTTCATGAAAGAGAAGGGCGTGAAGCATGCCAAAAGATGGTGCATGAACACATCCGGCTGGAGGCATGATCTTAGCCTGGAATTCGGCATGAAGGATGTCCGTCATGGCTACACCATGATATATGACCAGAACGTGCCGCCCCCGGAGGCCCCAATACCCGAGACCATGATATTCGAGCATATAGATTTCAAGACAGCCAGTGATGAAGTTATCAAGGATTTTGTCGAAGGCTTCAATGATTCATTTGTCGATCACTATAATTTTTCAGCTGTGCCTGTTAAGAGATTCATCAAGGCTCGCGATGTAGACCGCGAGCCCATGCGCATCACCTTTGCGAAGGAAGGGGATAAGATCGCGGCTGTTCTGCTCGTGGAGGATTCAGTAGTTTATAATGAGGAGAACGGCACGAATGTCGGCTGGGCCAATATCCTGGGTGTTCGCAAGGAATTCAGAAAGAGAGGTATTGGACGCGCCCTGCTTTCAGATGGCATGAAGTGGATACTGGATCTGGGCCGAGATACCGTCTACCTTGGCATGGACGCGGAGAATGCCAAGGCACTGGATCTGTACAAATCACTGGGTTTCAGAGTTGACGAGGAAAGCATCACGTACCAGCTTGATCTGTGAGAACTATCAGGCCCCAAAGGACCTGAATGTTCACATCCATAGGCCATAAGCTCAATACTCGAAGCTTATAATTGGCTTCGAGTTTATTCAAATTGTTATTGATGAGCTTACGGCAACCGACTATTCCTACATAACACAAAATCAGCTCTAATGTACATTTCTATACATTAGAGAATATTTATATACTACATCGTTCTCCTTGCCCTTCAAGGTGACAATATGTGGGATATAGTGAAAGTGAAATTCGAGAACTATCCAGCGCAGGAAAAGATAGCTGAAAAGCTGATGGAGCACGGCATATCCGTGAAGAATGGCCTTCTGTATTCGGGGGACATCTACATGCCAGGCACGGCCTTGGCAAAGGCAACTGGTACAGATCGCAGAGTTGTATTATCGACAATACAGACCATCATGCACGACCCTGAACTGGAGAATATATTTGCCAATATTCGCCCTATCTGCTCTTTCAAGGATGTGGCACCCAGCATGAAATGGGGAGTGCTCGAAATACAGCCAGAGGATGTTGCTAGACCTGGAATTGTGGCGGATGTGACGCAGATACTGGCCAGGGAGAACATCAGCCTGAGGCAGATCATCGCAGATGATCCGGGCATACACAAGAAGCCGAAGGCTTTCTTCATATCCGAGAAGCCGATACCAGCGAAGCTCCTTCCGATGATAAAGGAGCTGGATGGAGTGCGAGGGGTTTCGATCTACTAATAAACCAGCAAGCCAGCCACCACCAGGAAAATTGGGGTCATGCCCCGTCTGGAGAATTCATTGAGAATTCATTAGGGCGGGGTCGGTGACTGCATAGAGTGCTCTGATATTCGAAGCCCCGTCCCGAGTGACGCAGGGTCGGGGAGGTCAATCTTTCTGAAACCCGAAGTACGTGAGAAGAGAGAATATCTAAGCCAAAGATTTATTAGCTGATAACTTGATTCTTACGTGAGGGAATCGGGGAAGTAAAATGATGGATATGGAAGACTTCAAAGTGATCTTCCGGCGCTTGATCTTGCTAGGTCTGGTCGGAACTATCATCTCAGCTATTGTATTTGTCATTGTGCAGGATCAGATCTGGCTGATAGGTGGTCTGCTCCTGAGCTGGTCCATGCTGGCAGGATTTCTCATATTTTCCATATATTATGCTGTTTTTGGAGATTCAGGTCTACTTGTCACGAGTGAAACTTACAAAGCCTGGTTTGGGAAGGCAGAAAGAAAAAATAATAATATTGCTCAGAAAAGTGAGGCAATGAACAAGAGAAGGCGCCAGCGCCCGAGGATGTAAATGAATAATAATGATATTAGAAAATGGTTATTATCTGGATTTGTTTTGATCTTCATAGCATGGCTTTTGGGATTTGCAACCCATCCATTTGGGGGGATTCTGGGATTATTGTCATTTTTCATTGGGTTATTCCTAACTGGAGTAGCAATATGGAATATATTCTCAGGATTTTCTAAAACACTTTTTATTATTGGATTATTTCTGGGTTTTGTGGGAATGATCTCCGCGATGATCAATACCCCGGCCTCAGAACTTCTGGGTGGATTCCTAATTGGTGGAGGGTTAATCCTGATATTTATCTCGATAAGTGTGAACTGGAATCAACTTGTTAATATTTTCAAGGGAGAGTTTGATTGATATAATACCATCATAAACATTTTATCCGTCCAGCCTATTTCCACCCCTGATAACATGACCCTAAAGATCGGAATAATCGGCGGCAGTGGAATTGCAGATGCAGGTTTCTTCACAGAAGTGGAGAGAATAGACTTGGACACACCATATGGGAAACCATCTGGCTCGTATATCAAGGGCGAGTACGAGGGCGTTGAAATATACTTCCTCAATCGGCACGGAGCCGGCCACACCATTCCCCCGCACAAGGTCAATTACAGGGCGAATATCTGGGGAATGAAAGAACTGGGTGTTAGTATTCTTCTATGCCCATCAGCCGTCGGATCGCTCAAGGAAGAGTACGAGCCAGCCCAGATATGCATCACCGATCAATTCATTGATTTCACAAGAGGTCGTGAACTTACATTCTTCGACGGCCCAAAGGTGGCTCATCTTTCCATTGCAGATCCTATGTGCGGCAGTTTGAGGAAACTACTCATTGATGAATGTGAGAAGCAGAGCCTGGCACATCACAAGAAAGGAACTTATATCACGATCGCTGGACCTCGATTTTCGACAAAGGCTGAAAGCCACATGTTCCGCAATTTCGCTGATATCATCGGCATGACCCTGGTTCCCGAATGCCAGCTGGCCAGAGAGATGGGATTATGCTATGCGAATATCGCCATGATAACCGATTATGATGTATGGAAGGACAAGCCAGTCAATATCGAGGAAGTCATCAAGACCATGAAGAACAATGTTGGTAAGATACAGTCTCTTCTACAAGGTGTTATTCCGAGACTGGCTGAGTTGGATAGTTGTGATTGTGCGGCCACAGCAGTAGATTCAGAAATGTAATGCAGGCCAAAAAAGCCATCCAAGCCGAGAATTGAAGAACTGGGCAGATACCCCGATATCTATGGGGTTCCTTCTACCGCTATCTTCGGGATCATATCATTGATCTTCCAGGCTGCTATTATGTTTCTTTTTACTACTGGCCATTTTGTGGAGTCATAAATCGCTCTTTCAAGTATCATGTCAATGAACTTAGCAACTGTCTCATCATCATAATGCTCTGGCTGGCCTCCAATGTCAGCAGCGCTCTTCTTGACAATGAACTTTCCAAGTGGACCTGCATGCTCTATGATTATCTCCTCTATCACCTGCATCTCCAATTCACTAACCATCTGGATCCAGCTCCTTCATGGCCTTCTGCACTCTTTCAGTAATTATCTTGAAGTTCAATTCCAACTTTCCGATATCACCCGAACTTATTATCTTGATCTCTGTTCCAAAATCACCCTTGCTTATCTTATCCGCGGCCTCTGTGAGGGAAACAAATGGGTTCATTATGGATTTATTGATATACGATATGAATACCCAAAGCATTATCATGGAAAATATGAGAGAAGCAATGAATGGACCAAAGACATCATCCAATGAAAGCATGATCGGTATTGCTGTGACAAATGGGTTCAATACAAGAAATAAGAAAAGGCTAAGCACTATTCTTTCCCCTATGGCCAGCCCCTTGACCTCTTCGTGATCTGAATGATCTTCCATCTCGGATGGCCCCAATAGGTCGAAGGCTATTCTCAAACTGGACTTCATTCTTGAAAGTGATCTGGAAAAGGATTCTATCTCATCTCCAGTCTCCACATCAGTATCCACATCCAGATTGCCTCTGGCCATTTCTTCCGTGGCCATTACAAGTTTCTTAATTGGCTTGGCTACCCATTTTCTCAGGTACAGACCAACGACCAGGGATAATGCCAATGATACAAGCAGGGTCAATATTGGGATCAAGAATGAAAGAGAATCTCTGTTAAGATCAAAGATCCCTATAAAAAATGATACTATGCCAGGGACAATTCCTGAGATCGAGTAGAAGATCAAGAACCCAAATGCCAGTTTCATCTTTACAGGCAACTTAACATTTTCATCCATACTGGCTGATAAAGATTATCTATTATTTGGTTGTTATGATACATTATTTTTTGGTATTTGTTCTTGTGAAATTCATGAAGTTGTGCATACCTAAACACAATATCTAGATATAATTGATAAAAATATAACATGATAAAAGGATCGTTTAATTGGGTAATCCCAGGGTAAACCCGCGATACGCTTATATATACAAAAACCTACACACATACCAGAGATGAGTATATGAGCGAAACACAACATATAATCAAGACCTCTGGCCTGAGGAAAACTTTCAAACAGGTCAGGGCAGTTGATGACCTTAGCCTTACTGTGAACAAGGGTGATATCTATGGATTTCTTGGACCAAATGGAGCGGGAAAGACCACGACCATCAAGATGATTCTGGATCTTGTCCAGCCAGATGGTGGAGATATCTGGCTGAATGGAATTAATATCGCTGAGAACGGTGTGAGCACTAGAGAGGGTATAGGATACCTTCCAGAGAGGGCTCAGTTTTACCAAAATCTCACTGCTATCCAGACAATGGAATTCTTTGCTGAATTGAAAGGTGTGGACAAGGCGCAGTGTGACGAGCTCCTTGCCAAGGTCGGTATGGACAGATGGCGTGACAAGAAAGTTGGCACATTCTCAAAGGGAATGGTACAGCTTGTCGGTGTCGCCCAGGCACTCATTGGAGAACCAAAATTACTCATACTTGACGAGCCGACATCTGGATTGGATCCAAGATGGTCCCGAGTTCTCAAGGACATCATATTGGAAATGAATGGAAAAGGCACTACGATCTTCTTCTCATCCCATCTTCTATCCGAGGTTCAGGAATTATGTAACCGTGTAGCGATACTCAATCAAGGTCACTTGATAATCGAGGATACAGTGGCACATGTCAGCGGTGGTATGAGCAATAAGCCAAAGCTGGTAATTCGCGTTACTGATGAGCCCGAGAAAGCAGTCCAGGCGATCAAGGATGCTGGCTTTGATGAAGTGGAAGTTCATGGCAATCAAATATCAGTACTGGTGGAAAGCACGGACAAATCCAAGATCCTCCAGGTTCTCAGTGAAGCTCAGATATCCATTGAGGATTTCAAGACCATCGAGCCATCCTTGGAGGATGCTTTCATGGGCTATATTGGCCAGGAGGCCATTGCAGGAGGTGTGATCAATGGGCCTTGAAATTAACCTAAATAAAGTAACAGCGATCGCAAAGAAGGAGTTCATGGACAATTGGAGGAACAAATGGGTGCTGGCACTTAGTGGTCTATTCCTCATCTTGGTAATAGCCTTCTCCTACTTTGGAGGTGCATCTGGAGGAAGTGTTGAGTTTCAGGGATACGCAGACACAGTTGCAGCCATGTCCACCATTGCCGCCATGTTCCTGCCGATTATAGCCATCATGTTGGGCTATGGCTCGGTCATAAGCGAAAGAGAGAACGGATCAATGGGTGTTGTCCTGGGCTGTCCAGTATCTCGATATGATGTGATCATTGGCAAATTCGTCGGGCTTGGCGCAGTGTTGATGGCCACGATATTGCTGGGATTCGGAATATCTGGTATCATTGTAGGAGCAATAGCCGGCTTTGAGGGAGGGGTAGAATACTTCCTCTTCATGATGATGACCTTCATATTCGCCATGTTCTTCCTGGGATTCTCCATATTCATGTCCACAGTCGCGAACAAACGCTCTACCGCGATAGCTGGAGGCCTGATAGTGTTCTTCAGTGGTATGATAGCCGGTATGATCTTATTCGGATTATGGATAGCCAGTGGAGGGGACTTTGGAGCAATGATGGATGCAGCCATGACAGGTGGAGATATGCCTTCCTTCCCTGACTGGTACTGGGCTGGTATGTTCTTCAGCTTCATGGATATATATCCAATGGGTGCGATGCTCCTGTTTAATCTGACGGATTTCTCTGGTATCTCATATGCATACCCAGATTTTGTAACAGCGACATCCATAGTAGGCTGGTTTACTATCCTAACCATCCTAACCTTCCTGGGTTCATTGCTCACCTTTGACAAGAAGGACCTATAGGGGGATGAAATGAGCCAGCAATCTCTGTACGAGGAGACCATCTGGTGGAAGGAGATAATCGCCATAATAGGGATGATGGCAGTGCTCTTTGGAGCACTGTCATATCTCTTTCTTTTCAAATCAACGGAAGCTGAAAGTGAACGCTTTTTACTATTCCTGTTATTTTCAATATTGAGTATGTTCTTCGCCTTCCTGACCTATTATTTCAGGAAGCTGGATATTGAGATTGACAATGAGGGTGTGTGTGTCGGCTGGGCCTACTACAAAAAAGAGTATGCCTGGTCAGATATCGAAGAGGTGTGGAAGGATGATCGTAATGCCCTGAAATATGGAGGCTATGGGATCAAAGGCACCTACATGAACGGAAAATGGATCCTAGTCTACAATGTCATAATGGCTGATAGAGTTGTCCTGAAACTGAAGGAAGGTAAATTCGGTGAATTCGTATTTTCCACAAAGGATCCGGAACAGGTCATTGGACTTTTCGAGCAGCATCTTGATAAACAAGAAGAGCCGAAGTAGGAATTTGGAATTTGGAATATCTGTTTGCCAGGCTCACTTTTTTATAACTCAGAGTGTTTGACCGTGTAATGATGGACATCGACTACTCCGAACTTGAGAGATATGATTACCAATGCCTGGACGATTGTGGCCTGTGCTGTCTCTGCCAGCCAGAATTGGATGATGATGAACTGGCAGTCTTCAGAAAGGCAGGCCTTGAAGAAGGGCTTACAAATTATCATGTACAGGGAGGCCAGAAAACCGATGAGCCGACGGCTATCAAGCTTCAAGGTGGCAGAGGAGCCTGTCATTTTCTAAAGGATCTTAGATGCCAGATACATGATGTTCGACCTCGACCATGCCGACAGTTCCCGGTTCAAATTCATTTGTTAAGAAGAGTGCAGATAAATGCCAATCTGGCCTGCCCGGGGATATTTGATAATACCCCGAGCAGGGGCACGATGGCCTTTTCAGGGAAAGGCGGAGAGAGTCTGCTGGCCTTCGGGAAATATACCGTATCGAAAATTCCACAGGATGAGATGGAAGATATATTCGAACAGGCAGTGGACATTGTAAAAGAATTTGATGAGCTCACTCTTGATTTCTCGGTCTATCAGGATCCAGGAGCCTTGAAGGAAGCTGGGAATGATCTGATCAATGGAATGAAGGGATCGGATTGGATCGCCAGAACACTGGCCTGGTCAAATGAGGAATCCATTGGTATAGATCTCAAGGATGAGACATTCGCACGGGATGTATTATCCCATGTTCCGGAGCCGGATATTCAGGAGATTGCCAATGAAGGGAACAATGACCTGCTGGACCAGGATGATCTGGCCCAGATACCCGTGTTCGTGGATGAGGATATGAATTGGGTCGCTCTGAGGTCCAAGAAAAACATGATCGATGTCATGAAAATGGAAGAGGATGGCTCCCTGGAAACCACGCATGAGGTTCCAATGGATAATATAAAATTGATGGACTGGACAGGCGATGGCACCGAGGTATTTCAGAATTACGCAAAGCTGCTCAATGACAGGGATCCCTTCATGGGGTATGTTTACCAGGTATGCGCGGATCAGGATTTCCAATTCGATCTGGCCACAGTGTATATTGGAACCATGGCGACGACAATGCTGGATCTATGGTGGAGGGCATCGCTGTTAGGTCTGGTGAAGGGAGAAAGTAGCATTGACCAGAACCTGGCAAAGGCAGGAATTAAAGCTTTTGATATGACCAGTCTGGGAGCTCCTAGCATCGGTTTGTTCATATAGATTAGATAGGAAAGGATTTTATAATGTTCTGAATTTCCTGGCTCATAGTAATCGTAATGCGAGGATACCCGAGCTAGGTCAAAGGGGTGGGGCTTAGGACCCCATGGTTAGTCCTTCGCCGGTTCGAATCCGGCTCCTCGCATATTTATTTCTAAATGCGACTTTACAAATTTATCCCACGCATTTATTTTATCAAACTCATTTATGGGTTTGATTCGATAGGATTCGACTAGTAGTAAGCGGTAGCCGTGGAGTAAATACTTTGATGGGATTTAAAATGGAATCGTATTAACTCTTCTAATCGCTAGTGGTATGTAGAATATAGGCGATTAGAAAGCTCATCAATTATATTCGACTAATCTCGAAGCCAGACGTGAGCTTCGAGAAATTGAGCATATGGCCTTCGATGGAAACATCATGCCGAAGGCATATCGTTTCCACGGCTCCTCGCATATTTTTTTCTAAATGCGACTTTACAAATTTATCCCACACATTTATTTTATCAAACTCATTTATGGGTTTGATTCGATAGGATTCGACTAGTAGTATCTGCATATTCATCTCCGCATATTTTTGCATATTTATGTATATGATCAGAAGGGTATCTCATATAATTCCAATAGCAGCCAACAATAGTTATGTATCCAAAACGAATAAGTATCATTTAGACATATCTGGTCTTACTTGAAAGAGGAGAGCGTAGATGGATCAAGCAAATCATAACCATATTACCACTATCTTTGTAGGCCGAGACAATGAGACCAATGTCCTGAACAATTACCTAGAGGAAGCAAGGTCAGGTCGCAGTAGGCTCGTATTTGTCACAGGAGAAGCTGGCATAGGCAAGACCAGGCTTATCCAGGAGGTTGGCAAGCAAGCAAAAGAGAATGGTGTCCAATTCATATCTGGCAGGTGTATATCCCACCAACATGGTGACCCTTACCTGCCATTCATTGATGCTCTTGGTATCAAACTTGGCCCCAAATCATCAAATGAATCAGATGGCTTCTCCAACCTGCCAATAGGAATGGCAGGGGTTGGTGAAAATTCAAATTATGATGACGATGATGATGATGATCTACCTCTCGGTCTATTACCGATGGCTGGAGGCCATGATACCAATATCGCCGACATGGACATGGCGGGGCAGAGAGATCGTATGTTCAATACGATAGCCGAACTCATAAAGACCAGGGCGGCGAAGGATCCATTGTTCATCTTCCTTGATGATATGCAATATGCGGATGGGGCCACACTTCAGCTTCTGTTCTACATTGCCAGATCGCTTCAGAATTCTAAAGTCATGATATGCTGTGCCTACAGGCCCAATGAACTGGACATGCCTCAAGGACAGGTACATCCACTTACCCAGATGTTAAGGCGAATGGGGCAGGAGAAGCTGTACAGCTCGCTTCAACTCAACCCGCTTTCCCTTGATGAGATAAGGGAAAAGGTAGAGTCCATTCTGGAGATATCAGATATTCCTTCTGGCTTCATGAACAAACTATACGATGAGAGCGAGGGAAACCCCTTCTTCATCGAGGAAGTGCTCAAATCACTCATGGATGAGGGAGTGATCAAGCGCCATTCACATATTTGGGATGCTGGCCTGGACCTATCGTCCATAAGGATACCCAATACGATCAAGGACGTCATAACCCACAGGATTGCCAAGATGAATGAGAGCTCGAAGAAAGTTCTCAAATACGCTTCAGTCATTGGCCACAAGTTCCAATTCGATGTACTTCAAAAAGTATCGGAGATGAACAGCGAGGAATTACTGGACACCCTGGATCATCTCATAGATATAGAGATGATACATGAGGATGCTGGCAGCCATCACGAGGAAGCATTCTATTTCGGCCACAAGCAGACCAGGACTGTCATCTACGAGGGAATGAGCAGAAGCCGGATCAGGGTCATGCACTTGAAAGTGGGTAATATCATCGAAGAGATGTACAGTGGCCGATTGAATGATGTCATTTTCGCCCTTGCCAGACATTTCACGCTCGGCAAGGATTTCACACGATCACATAAATATTCAAAACAGGCAGGCACATCGGCAATGGCAAGCTTTGCCTTTGAGGATGCCATAGAACATTTCACCACCGCTCTCAGATCTCTTAATTTCCTGAATGATGATTGCGGGATCGATATCAAAAAGGAGGGACTTAACCTATCCTTCCAATTGGGTGATCTGGATTATGCAATGGGCGATCCAGCAGCTGCGGTGGAGCATTACAGAACTGCGCTACAGAACAGCCAGGCCCTGGGCGATAAGGCATCTGAAGCTGAGGCTTACCTATACATCGGGCATACAGAAAGGCTCAGAGGCAACTTCCACCGGGCGGAGGACATGTACGAAAAGGCCATTGTTCATTTTGATTCCACTGATAATTATGCAGGACTGGCCGGAAGCCAACAAGGTCTTGGATACGTTCACTGGAGAAAGGGTGAGAACGATGAGGCTGTGGAGCATTACAAGGAAAGCATAAGTTACTCCATGAAAGCCGGTGATGATCATGGAATGGCCAAGACCCATATCGAATTGGGCAATGTCTACAATTATTGGGGCGATTATGCGAAGGCCATGCAATATTACAAGAAGTCCATACCACATCTGGAGAAGGTCGGCGACTACAATGAGCTGGCCAGAGCTTACAATAATATGGGCGATTCCACCATCAAGGTGGATGATTATACTGGTGCTTTGGAATATTTTGAGAAGTGCAAACAAGCCTCGGAGAAGATCGGCAATAAGAACTTCGTCGCATGGGGCCTGTTCAACTCAGCAGAGGCACTGGCCTACCTTGGAGAATATGACAAGGCAGAGGAATATTGTGTTCGTGCACTCAAAATATGCGAGGACCTGGATGACAGGGTGGGCATGAACGGTGTTTTCAAGAACTTCGGTGTAATTTACAGATTCAAGAAGGAATGGGACAAGTCCATTGAGAACTTCAATAAGAGCATCGTGATATTGGAGATGCTGGACATACCATATGAACTGGGTGTCACCTACAGTGATCTTGCAAAGACCTATGAAGACATGGGGGAAATAGAGGAAGCCCTGGAGAACTACAATATGGCCAAGGATCTCCTTGAGAGCGTTGGTTCCATGTCCGAGGCAAAGGAGATCGATGAGAAGATCAAAGAGCTCGAAGGTTGATCTTCATTTTCCATCTTCTTAATCTTTTTAACTATGATCTTTGAACACCGATGTCATTCATTACAGGGAATGAAGATATTATCAATTTAACTATCACTAGCTCACGCTTAAGTTAAACAATTTGCCAGTTGCCAGTTGCCAGTTGCCAGATAGTGACCGATCAAACTATTGGGATCAGTTTGATATGTGGCGCACCTTTTTCCTCATCTGCCACGATACCATAGATAATGGTCTTTGGCTTTATACCATAGATACACGGGCACTTGTTAATATCCGTGATCTTCAGATAGGTATCCGCCATGTTCATTATCTCCTGAGTCAGCTTGAGTCCTGGTTTGATGATGCCGATTCCGATATCCTCGGATATCTTGATCTTGGCAACAGCCTCCAGAAGCTGCTTTATGGCCACGCCACCACCCTGAAGGTATTCGAGGGTGTCGAATCCTGTATAATCGATTATTGGCTTGTTCTCCGGGCCTCTGAGGAACTCCATATTACTCTTCCAAACCCTCACGGCCTCATCCTTGTTCCGGGTACCGAGAGCCATGATATAAGGTGAATCAGATTTCTGGGTAAAGTAATCAGCTATCCTTACATGATTATCGAATTTCTCATCTGGCATGTAATTTGTCAGATCTTTCTTTACAGAATCAGCATGGTCACCGCCAGTAAGCACGGCGAATACACCTTTGTTCTGAGTAATGAAGTTCAGTAGTATTGGCCTGACAACAGAATAATATTCATCACTGGATACATTCTCATCGACCTGTATGACATTATAACTGCCCTTTGCATACCCACCTGAAAGTAGATCATCCAGACCTTTGGTTCCAGTACTGTAGTGAGTATCTGTATCGATGATCGGGGCCCATTGAACAGACTCCATATTTGAAAGACTACCATTGAAGGGATCGAAGCTCATGAATCGACCATCGTTCAATGTTGTTAGATAAGATGGTTGTGAGATCTCTGTTGCTCTCAATTTGAGCAAATGCATCTGTCTGACCCTGCGACCTTCTAAAGCACCGTATTCGAACTGTATTACACCATCCACAAGGAAGCTGAGGTCTGCATTGCTTTCCTTCTCAAGTACGAAAAGAACATCTACATTGGATCCCTCTACCAGATCTTTCTGTATGCACATGATCAGCTCATCTTGATCCAGTGAATATTTATTGGTCACACCCTCAACACTGTCTATGATGAGCATGGACTTTGCTGGAAGAATGGAATCGATCTTGTCATATATTCTCTCGATCTCTGGCATGCGATTACGCTCAAGAAGTACAGAAAGTCTTGTCCTATCAACCTTTCTTGGAGCATCCAAAGGTTTCTCATTTATGGATTTGAGGAATTCCTTCGCGCTGGTGAGATTAACAGGGTCTTCCTGTCCCAATTCGGGTGAATTGTCCTCGTCAGTGTAAAGGCTGGCTAAAAAGACACGGCTGGAATCAATTATCCTGCTTCTCATATCCTCTTCCTTCAGCCATGGGAATTGCTGGTACAGAGCATTGTCAGAAACTCTGGTTGAAAGATAGAAGCTCTTGTGTGGGTCTGCCATTTCTTCAAGCAATTGAAGAGCGAAAGTAGTTTTTCCAGTACCCGCACTCCCCATCACCATCAGTGATCGGCCGCCTTGTGCTCCAAAGAACTCTCTGATCTCGGATGGTATAGATCTCTTAGAGTTTTCCTTGTTCATTGGCAAGCACCTCCTTCACATTATCAACTGCCCCAGATAATGCTGCTGTGAGCTTATCAGCATCAGCATTCATGGCGAATATAGCTATCAAAGCCTTTGAGCCCAAACTGCTTGCCATAAGCAGACCATTATTGGATTCAATGACTATCCTCATGGGAGGATCCCTACCAAGACTGGAATATACTACCTCTGATGCTCCCAGAATGGTGGCCGATAGTGTTGAAAATGTTTCGATCTGACTATCGTCTGGTATATTCCAGGCGATCGGCACTCCACTTCGCGATATTATAGCGGAAATTTCTATCTCATGTTTTTCGTTTAGCGATTCGAGCTCTTTGTTTAGTTCACCAACCATTGACATATTTTGCCCTCCTATATGGTTTTTAGTTGATCCAGGTAACCTGACATTCATCACCAGTTGACTATGGTGATGCATGCATGAAAATTGTGTCTAAATCCAATTTCCATGAATTAACTCCCCTTTGTTATTCCTAACTATATCATAATGGGGTTATTTAATTATTTTCTATGATTTCTCAAGTCTGGGATATGTATATGATCATATGTGAAATATGACCCGGGATATTAGGCCTATAGAAAATGAGAGCGGATCTCAATATATCCTGCCACATCTGATGCACTGATGTCGACCATCTCCTGTCATGGCCAGGCTTCCGCCACAGGATGAGCATTGGCTAGCCTGTTGTGGAGGGGGTGCCGGTTGATCCTGGTAATTGGAAGGGGGCGGGGGTTGGTTATAGACAGGCGTGTTTTGATCGGGATACTGCTGCGCAGGAGGTTGGGTGTATTGATGCTCCTGATAGATATGCTGATCATGGTGTAGGGGTTCGCTTGTCAATACCACACTGGTACCTGCTATCCTGTCAAGGTATTTTTGTTTTGGATCTCCTTCGGTCAGCATGCCCACGATCACATCTATCAGCAATAGAAAACTATTGATCTTGGAGATATTTCGGATCACCACTTTACCAATGTCCAGATCACCCGAAAAGGCGATCACCCTGAGCTTCATTATCTTCTTGCCAAGGCTGGCTCCCATGGCCAATTCAGTTATAAGGAAATAAAGAAGGAATATAATGCCCATGGAACTGAAATAATACAGGCCGAAATTCCAATTCAGCAGAAAATTTGACAATATGGTCAAAGGAACTGCCACGATGATATAATCTATGATTATCGCAATAAATCTCTTAATCCAATGATCTTTCAGTGCTTCGTCCGAACCTATGATATCCATAGCCGATGTCATGTCATCCCTCCTGACATACCACATGATGAAATTGGTCGATATAAATATTTAGGTGAGTGAGACTACATTTCACACATATTTGCAAGTACCTATATATATCACCAGCACAATCCAGTTCATACCTTCTACGGAAGGGGGAGTGATATTGATGGGGATGGATGGCAGTAAATGCCATTATGAATATTCATCATCATAATATCAGAAAATAATGGAGCGATCATTATGGGTAACATGGTAATAGCCATTGGAGGCAATGCCCTCATAAAGCCAGGCCAGGAAGGAACTATCTATGAACAATTCGCCAATGCAAGGGAGACCTGCGAGCAGGTGATCAAATTGGTGAAGAAGGGTCATGATATTGTCCTAACACATGGCAATGGGCCACAAGTGGGCAATGCTATCTTGAGGCATGAGAACTCCAAGAATTCCATACCAGCTTTTCCCCTGGGGATGTGTGTTGCGGAGACAGTTGGCTCCCTTGGATATATGTTGCAGCAGACAATGCAGAATACGGTCAAAACTGCCGGAGTGGACAAATACACTCTGACGGTGATCACACAGGTAGTTGTTGACAAGGACGATCCATCCTTCAAGAACCCGACAAAACCCATAGGCCAGTTCTATGAAAAAGATGAGATAATGAATATGGCGAAAGAGGACGGATGGTCTGTCGGGGAGGATAGTGGCAGAGGTTGGAGACGAATGGTCCCATCACCAAGGCCAGTAAGAATTGTAGAGGTGGGAACCATACGCGAACTGCTTGCCGAAGGCAGAATTCTAATTGCTTGTGGCGGCGGTGGACTTCCGGTCATAGAGCTTGAGAATGGACAGCTGGATGGAGTGGAAGCTGTCATTGACAAGGATTATGCGTCATCACGATTGGCACAGCAGCTCAATACCAAGCTATTCATCATTCTAACAACCGTGGACAAGGTCTCGATCAATTTCGGAAAGCCAGATCAGAAGGAACTGGACACCATCAACTTGGATGAAGCAAGAGCCCTTATGGCGGAAGGTCATTTCCCGCCAGGTTCAATGGGCCCAAAGATGGAAGCAGCCATTGATTTCCTTGAGAATGATGGAGAAGAGGTTATAATAACAGAGATTGGATTTCTGGAGCAGGCACTTGAGGGAAAGGCCGGCACGCACATAGTTCGTTGATCGTCGAACTTTCCCATAGAGTTTTCAACCCAAATGCTTAATTAATAAAGGCTCAATAACTAATCGAATGAGCTTTGATCTTTCTGTAGTTACAAACACCCCCTTGTCGGGTCTCGACGACCTGGATGAGGCATGTATGATCTTTCTGACCAATATCGGTTATCTGCCCAAGGGATATGAATTAAGGAATAATGGCGATAATGCAAGGGACAGCATCCCCTTCAGACTATTCGTCGACTGTCTTTTGAAAAGAAGGGACAAGGTCTGGCTCATAGAAGAACTGGCTGCTGAGCTTGAAACATCCAAGCCTACGGTTTACAGGCATATCAACAAGCTCAAATCAATGGACCTTCTTGATTTCACACAGGTCGAAGTATCTGATAATACATTCAAGAAAGGTTACAGGCTGAGATATGATAATCTGGCCAAGGCATGGAACTTTGTCGAGGCCCATGTCGGGGTCGCGATGGAGAACTACAGAAAAACTGTGGATCATATCCAGAAGTTGGTCGAGGCAGAAAGGAGGAAGTAAATGTCAAAAAAATCTGAAGATATAGAACCGATAGTTCTGACCATTGGTTCCCAGTACAGGGTGAAATCACTTGAATCCAGGGACTCCCCGCTTATCACACACGGTAAATTCCTGGGATACACATCAATTGGCAATGACGATGGCCTATGCATGGAACTGGACGATTCCCACAAGGATATGAAAGGCAGGGTGCGGGTCATTCCGATGCACATGTTGGTATGCATCGATATTATCAAGGCCAATGAGAAGAAGGATGAGAAAAAGAAACCATCCGGCACCATGTATGGGTGATCATGCCAACTGAGTTCGACAGCAGTAGTCTCGAAGCAAGGGTTCTGATATTACTGCAAAAAGCATATCCAATCACACTTGATGAGATGGAGCGCAAGCTCAAGATATCCAGTTTGAAATTGAAAAGGGTTCTGTCCGCACTTGAGGTGAAAGGCTTCGTGGCGATCCGACCACTTCCAGATAAAACCTATGTAGATCTTATAAGCCAGAACTTCAGATTCACGGGCAGAAATCCCAGCCAGCAGAAGAAGCTAAAGCATAAGAAAGCAAAGAAACCAGGCGGGGGCAATCAAACGAATGATTATGATGGCCCCATGTTCGGTTAGGTGGATGATATGAAAGTCAGGCCGATGAAAGAATGGATCTTTTACGCGTTCATATTGGTCGGAATAATATGTGCCATCCTTTTGCCAATGACGGCCTTGACATACATAGAATATGCAGAATCTGGCTATGGAATTGATGTTGAAATAAGTGAAGCAAAGGTCGCACCAGATAATGAATTAGATGTGATGATGAGCATCAGCAATCCGGGTAAGCTGGAGCTGGAGATAACCCGAATTGAATTCGTATTCGAGGACGGAACTGAGTTCAAAAAAACCATGGGCGTGGAGATCGATAGAAAAGGCACTGAAGAGATAGGGTTCGGTATACCCATGACAGCGGACAATCTGGCACAGACCTCCCAGGGAGAACTGCCCTATTCGATGATCGTGGAAGTGTATATCCCCCATCGAGACGCGTACTCGTATCTCAATGTCGACGGAACAATGGAGGTCCTTCCATGAGCAGTAGTCTGGATAGGGATCGAGATCTGGATCCGCAAGGGCCTACCAATAAAAAACTGGATGACATGGGAGATATCTGGGGCATCCAGGAAGAGCAGATAGAGAGCATGGACCCCCTAAAATTCAGCTCCTGGCCATGGACCATCCTGAAAGGAGTTCTTGGCGTGATAATAGTCACCACCATTTATCTTTTATACAATCTGGCAGAGATACCGTGGACGATCGGCGAGTCCTTCGCCGGGATGATGATATTCGCCTTCGTGCCCTTCTTCGTCAGCTTTGTTCTTGGGATGACATTCGAGAGTGGGAAGAAAGCACTGGTCTTTTCGATCATAGTCGGTATGGCATCATTGTTCCTATTGTATGCGATCCTCAGCCACCCATACAGAATGAACTTATTCGACTATGGTGATGGATATTCGGCCTACATGTGGTGGTATATTCTACTATCATTCATCAATATGATATCATTCATGCCAGTGGCGGCCGTAGTAGCGTCCTCGACCAATGTGTATGAGTGAGATATCTCGGGATGTGAATGAGGCAGTAATATGGAATTCAAATTGAGGGGTGCGGAAAAAAAGGACATTGATATCCTATTCCAGATCCATAAGGATGCATACGAATTCAATGTGGCAAAGATATGGGGGTGGGATGATGACCTCCAATCCAATATGTTCAGAAAGAGTGTGGTACTTGAGAATGTCCAGGTGATAATAATCCGGGAGAGGCCAGTGGGGTACATAGATATCGATCACAGGGGCGATTTCATATTCATACGATCCATAGCCATTATATCTGATTACAGGTCAAAAGGAATTGGAGGCCAGGTAATTCAGGATATCATAGAAATATCTGAAAAACAGGGGATGCCAGTCCATCTCCAGGTGATGAAGATAAATGAAGCCAGAAAATTATATGATAGATTGGGATTCAAGGTGTATGATGAGACCGAAACACATTACAAGCTCAAAAGGGAGCCAGTGGTAAGTTGATAGAATGACCTCACAATATTATGACGAGATCATAGATGCCATCAAGTCTGGCAAGATCCAAACCAAGGATGAGATTCATAAAATGAAGATCGTCCTTTGTAGGAAATACCCCATGGACAGCATACCCAGTGACGCGGATATCCTGGCACATGTGGACGAGGAGGATTACGAGTTACTTGTGCCCTTCCTGATGATCAAGCCAGTGCGCACGATAAGCGGTGTGGCTGTTGTTGCTGTAATGACCTCGCCTCATGATTGCCCACACGGTAAGTGCATCTTCTGCCCGGGAGGGGTGGATAATGGAACCGCGCAGTCATATACTGGCAAGGAGCCGGCAGCGCTTCGAGCCGCGCACAATGAGTTCGATCCTGTCAGGCAAGTGACATCCCGATTGAACCAGATCAGAGCAATAGGCCACAAGACCGGTAAGGTGGACCTGATAATCATGGGCGGGACCTTCACGGCCAGGGACGTGGAATATCAGGAATGCTTCGTGAAGGGGTGCTTCGACGGCATGAACAATATCGTGTCCAGCAGTATTGAGGAGGCACATCTGCTCAATCAGAGCGCGGATACAAGATGCATCGGGATGACCGTGGAAACGAGGCCAGATCATTTCATGGAGCCTCATATCGACATCTCACTCAGGCTGGGAGCGACCAGAGTGGAATTGGGAGTCCAGACACTTAATGATAAAACTCTGTTGGATGTGAAAAGAGGGCACGACGTGGCTCAGACCACGAAAGCCACGCAGCTGACCCGCGATGCCGGAATGAAAGTCGGATATCACATGATGCCAGGCCTTCCGGGAGAAACAGCGGCCAGCGACCTGGAGACCTTCAAGAAATTATTTTCAGATTCTAGATTCATGCCGGATATTCTTAAGATATATCCGGTTCTCGTGATCGATGGCACAGATCTGCATAAGATGTGGAAGGCTGGGGATTACAAAACCTACGAGATGGACGAGCTCGTAGGTCTACTGGCTGACATCAAGGAGATACTGCCACCATGGACCAGGATACAGCGCATCCAGAGGGATATTCCAGTTCAGCTGATAGAAGCTGGATCGCAGAAAAGTCATGTGCGAATGATGGCACAGGACGAGCTGAAGCGCAGGGGCAGTAAGTGCAGATGCATAAGATGCAGGGAAGCTGGCCACAATCAATTGCGGGGCATTGACATTGGAGAGGTGTCACTCACGCACAGGCAATATGAAGCGGCGGGCGGGATCGAGCATTTCATATCATACGAGGACAAGGTGAAGGATATCGTACTGGCCTTCACCAGATTGCGAATTCCATCAGAGAACGCGCATCGACCAGAACTGGAAAATGCCTCCATCATCCGCGAGCTCCGGGTACTGGGAAGGTCTGTTCCCATCGGGGAGAAGAAGGACGAGGCCTGGCAGCACATGGGCTATGGCGAGAGGCTCATCGAAGAAGCGAAGGAGATTTCCAACCAGCAGGGGATTGAGAAACTGCTGGTCATGAGCGGTGTCGGCGTGCGTGAGTATTATCGAAAACTGGAATTCGAGAGAGATGGGCCGTACATGGGAATTGGATTGTGAGCTTCAATCGCACGTTCATGTCAACGATTGCATGAATGCGCCAATAATACCTTTAATACCAGGGTCAATAGAGTTATTGTGAAGAATATGAATGAAAATCAGATAGTGGTAGAGGAAATGGAATATACAAAATACTGTACCAATCATCATTTATATTCAAAAAATAATAGCAATAACGGAAGAGGTGTTTGAACATGGAAAGAGATATCGTAAGTGTGATCCTGGTAGTGATCTTGATCGTCAGCGGAGTGACATTAGTGGCATTCACCCAGATTACTGAGGATGACCCAAATAACATAATACTGCCTTCAACCGGTGATGGCAGTAATGACCACGTGCCGATACTATTCCCCAATGTGGATGATATGGCAAATGATACCAATGTGAATGATGATGCATTCGCAGGAATGAAACGGTTCGACTCATACCAGGATGTCGTGGATTATCTGAACATCTCCGATGATTACGATAATAATGGATATCACAGAGTGGATGATGACATGGTATTGTTCGATGCCGAAGAGTCCGTTGCAGCCCCATCGTTATCCTTTGGCACCGCGGATGGTGTAATTGAAAAGGACAGTTATTCATCCACGAACAACCAGGTCTCCGGAGTAGAAGAGGGAGATCGAGTAATGAATGATGGAGAATATGCTTACATCATATCCAATGACAGAGCCTCCGTGATAGTCATGGATGTCGTTCCAGCAAAGGATGCGAAGATAATCTCTGTTGTAACATCGACCTCGCAGATCCAGGATATATATCTCTCAAATGGCAAGCTGGTCATCATCGGCCAGAGCTATTATTTCGAGGAGGGACTTCACAATTCTAATTATCAATACTCGAACAGGCCAGTCATCAGTGTACAGATACTCGATGTCAATGACAGGATAGATATGACGATGGTGAAGAACGATACCCTGAAGGGGAATTACCTTACCTCCAGGATGATCGACGACCACCTGTATCTGATATCCAACCTATATGGACATGCCTGCATTGAAGGCGAAGATAGGCTTCCGATACCAGCTAACAAGACCTATTATATCGATGACCAGGAGCAGTACAGACAGGTGACCTCCTTCATGACGATAAACATAGATGAGCCAGCATCTGAATCCAGGGTGGCCTCGATAATGATGAGCTCATCAAACAATATCTATGTCTCCAGGGACAATATATTCATCACACATCCGAACTATCAGAATATGTACAGGTGGAATGATGCAGATGGAGAATATCAGGAAAAGACCATAGTTCACAGACTGGCCATAGACGAGAATGAGATAATATATGCTGCCACCGGGGAGGTTCCAGGAACTCCATTGAACAGATACTCGATGGATGAATATGATGGGCATTTCCGCATGGCGACCTCCACCGGCTGGATGGATGAGAACCAGGTCTATGTTCTGAATGAAAGCCTGGATACGGTCGGGAGCGTGGAGAATATCGCTCCTGGTGAGAGAATTTACTCGGCCAGGTTCATGGGTGAGAAACTATACCTTGTCACATTCAGGCAAGTTGATCCCTTCTATGTCATCGACTTATCTGATCCAACAGACCCGCAAATACTGGGAGAATTAAAAATCCCAGGATATTCCGATTACCTTCACCCGTACGATGATAACCACATCATGGGCCTGGGTAAGGAAGGAAGCGATGTGAAATTATCCCTCTTCGATGTCACAAATGTAAGTGATCCAATAGAGCTGGATAAGATCATTATAGAAGGAAGCTGGTCGAACTCGGAAGCCCTGAATGACCCGCATGCCTTCCTCTTCAGCAGGGAGAAGAACATGCTGGTTATCCCAATGGATGTCTACAATTATGATGATAATGACTACTATAACAGTGGTTCAAGATGGGCTGGCTCATATGTATTCGACATATCCGTAGAGGATGGCATAAGCATCAAGGCCAAGATCTCCCATGAACTACCAGAAATAGATGATGATCCCTACACCTATGATTACTACTATCAGTACAACCATTTCGAGCAGGCTGGCAGGGCCTTCTACATCGATAATGTCCTGTACACGGTATCATACAGCATGCTGAGGGCCACGAGCATGGATGACTATGATGCTATCAATACAGTCTATCTGATACCATAGTGATCGAGGCAATAGGGACAGCCAGACAAAAAATGAGGGATCCCAAAAGCTAAAGCGTTGGGATGTCAAATAACGCGCCGTTGTAATGAACGGCGTGATCTTTACTTTTTGCTTTATTATATTATGTTATAATATAATACATTTCACTTCACAATTATACTGGCATAGCCAACTACCTCGGCCATAGGGGTGACATTCCCGGAGTTGGAATATTTCAAAAGCTCGGCCTCGCTCCCACCAACAGCTTCCATCATGGCCATTATCGGCCCATAGCCACATGCGGATATCCGATTCTTGATAATGGTGGTGTAAAAGCCCTTGATATCAAGCTCCAGTATCTTGTTGATAGCCTTGGTGTCCTTTTCCTTCGCGACCTCGGGTGATACATAATGACTGAAGTCACTGGATGCGATAATAACCACATCCATACCCTTTGTTGCTTCTCTTATGATCTTACCAACTTCTATGGCAGTGCGATGATCCTGTATCATCATGGTGATCGGAACGAACTTCACATCCTTGTCAAAGAACTTGATAAAAGGCAGCTGGACCTCTAAAGAATGCTCATTCCTGTGAGAGATGATATCCTTGGCAATTATGCCTTTCTGGATCCTGCTGGCGAGATCTTTATCGATCTCCATCATGCCCAATGGTGTTTTAAAATCCTGATCCGTGATGGCCACTCCATTCCCCATGCCAGTGTGATTGGGCCCGATAATAATAAAAACATCCGGAAATCCATCCTCGGCCAGTGCCTTCATGCCATGAGCCACGACCGGGCCAGAATACATGAGGCCAGCATGAGGCAATACCATGCCTTTGATCAGACGTGGCCCTTCTGGACTCAGAGACGGCACAGTGCCCGGGCCAATTGGGCTCATGAAGCATTCCTTCACCTGCTTGGTCAGACCCTCAGCATCTCCAGCATAGAACTGTCCGGCAACTGCGGGATATCTCATAGGCGATAGAAGTAAATGCAGGTTGATAAGCATTGTGTATAGGTGTGCGTGATCTTACACGACACATCTGGCCCTACATGAACATAAGACAAGTATAAGCATCTGAAATATGCCTGGTATAATGATGCAATTCGACTACTGATCGAAGGAGAGATATCTGAAACCTTTATTTACCTAATTATCATACAGGTTGATAAGATGGTGATAATATGCTGACTGAGATTAGTGATTATATCGGAATGGAGGTTTACACGAACAAGGGAATTACCCTTGGGAACATAGATGACCTCATTATCGAGACAGATTCCCAGAAGATAGAGGGACTTTACATTAGCAACCCAAACCCCTTGCTCGTAGAGCATTCAAGGGCTGTTAGTGTACCATATAGATGGATCCAGCATGTTGGCGATATCGTCATTCTCAAGTATTTTCCAAAGTTCGTGAGAACCGCTGCCACTCCAGAGAGAGTGCCAAAGACCAGAAAGCTGGCTCAGGACATTAAGCATGCGGCACATACTGCAGAGGAGAAGATCATAGCTGCCGAACATCATGCGGTTGACAAGATCAAAACCCTGGAGCATCACAAGAAAGAAGAAGTTGAGTAATCCGACCAATATACTTTAATGAAATAGCTTTAGCTATCTATATTTCCTTATCGGGCTCTATATCGATATTCGTAGATACATCTGCATCAATACTAGCAGATGGATCGCCCTCACTTTCTTCGGCTCCCTCATTCCCAATATCGATGCCATGATCAGCATCTGGCACCAGGGTTTCCACCTCTCTGATAGTCTTAATACTGTAAGCGATGCAAGCAACGATAGTGGATATCAGCCCACTAACCAGGATCATGAAGCCCATTCCAGCCCCGGGTCCAGTCCCTACGAGCCATCCGAACTGATCGACCATGGAACCACCTTCCATAAAAGCAGGTTCGAATACCATATCTGCAAGGGGTCCAACAAGGACCATGGAAACAGCCGAGGCCCCCTGGGCGATCACACCGCGTGCGGCAAATACCCGCCCCTGTTTATTAGCAGGAACCTTGGACTGCCATATAGCCTGGCTGGAGCCATTTAGTGTTGGCATCATAAGCATGGTCAGGAACCCGGCGACCATCCAGAAGATAGGTGTTTGTCCAATTCCAAATCCTATAGAGAATCCAATTCCAGCAATTATCATACCTCCCAGCAGACCATTAATTTTCTTCTTCGGGCCTCCCCATACAGCCAGCATGATACCGCCGATGACACCACCGACCGCGAGCACAGTTTGTACAGATGCCAGTATAGCTCTGTCAGATCCGGTTCTGGCAAGTATCATGGGCATAAATACCACCATTCCAAAAGTGGATATTAGATTGAAAGTAAAAAAGGTCATCTGGAGACCGAATAAAGGCTTCCGATTGTAGATATAGCGGAAGCCATAGATAGCATCTTTAAATACACCAAATGTTCCTTTCTGAAGATCATCAGCAGGCGGAGGCTGTGGGATATGCACAAAGAGCAGAACACCTATAGCAAAACTGAAGGTAACTATGTCCACCAGCAAAATACCCTTCAAACCAATGGCGACCAGCAAAATGACAGCCATCGGTGGTCCAAATATACCTGCCACCGAACCGACCATCCCAACCAAGCCACTGGCTCGGGCATAATCCTTCTTCTCCACCATCATGGAGATGGCCGATGAATAGGCAGGCCACTGGAATGCACCGAAGGTTCCGATAAAGATGCCGATCACATAAAGATGCCAGATCTCCAGATATCCCGTCGAGTACAATATGAGAATGACAATAGTGCCGATGCCAGCAGCCAAATCGCTCAACATCATGGCTTTTTTACGATTCATGCGGTCCACAAGAGATCCTGCGACAGGAAGCATGATCATGAGCGGAGCAAAAGTGAAGAAACCCATAAGAGCAAGAGCAGTGGCTTCATGAGTTTGATCCCATATCCATAGCATCAGACCAAATTGGGTCATGGCAGAGCCAAGAACTGAAACAAGCTGGCCCACCCAAACAAGTCCAAAGGTCTTCATTCCCTTTGGTTTCATGTCATTGGCCTGATCTGATTCTGCCCCTGAAGAGGCAGAATCAGGAGTAATGGTCAATTCTTCTTCTGTCATTCTTCACCTATTTCTGTTGTAATATACAAGATAATTGACAAGTGAGTATATAATATAACTGGAAATTAGTGACCAGTTTATTGCAAAGATAAAGGGTTGTACTGTATTACTGGACATAGATCTATCAGCACAGATAATCGATGAACTTATGCAACGGCATACCTTCTTCGAACTTCAAGGCAATATTCCCTTGCTTCGTGATGTGAACCCTCGGCAATATGTCATAGACGATCTTCGCTGTGCCAGTTATCTCATAATCCGGCATATCGACCGTGAAAACAACCCATGCATCATTACCTCGTACACCCTTTAGCCTGAAGGCGTAAACCGGGAAAACATTGGCGCGTTTACATTCGCCAATGAGCTCTTCCGCCTGTTTGCTGGCACGTCCACTTGATTCTGAAAAACGGATGGTCTTGTAAGAGCTGGCCTTTACCTCGATGGGAAAAGAAAAGTCACCTCGAATGGCCACCAGGTCCACACCAAAAGAACCAGCTGCTCGTATGACGATAAAGGGTTTTTCCAGGATCTTCAGATAGGAAGAATGAACATCTGGCGGACTGGTTTTGCTAACCTTGTTCACCATCTTCTCATCACCATTGAGTATTCCTTTTAGCTCCCTTTCGAACACACTTGCGGACATAAGCCAGTGTAATGCCGTATCTTGTAAAAACTTTGGCACAGAAAAAGCTATTACAGGCATATATGGATGTAAAAAAATCAACCAAAAACTTATAAGTGCCCGGCAACATATGATGAAATATGGCTGAGGAAGATAGTCTCATGAGCTCAGATGCAGAGGTCGAAGCCGAATTGAAGAGAATAGAAGATGAGATGGATGCAGAGCCTGGCCTTATCGATATTGGAAGGCTTGGGCAGGGGATGATCATGCTAGGAACCATTAGTTTTGTCACTTATTTTGCATTGACCTTACTGTCCACAGAGGTACTGGCATCAGATTCCTGGGGCATGTTCAATTTCTGGAGTGTCAATCGATTTCTCGCAGTTGCCGTGATAAGCCTTGGCATGATAATATTCGGGTATATACTGGCTAAGAGCTCGGGCAGTTCTTTTGGGAATGAAATGGATAATTAGATCGAACCGATTATCCAAAGATATCGTTTCGTTATAGCTTACGGCTCAAGTCGGTACATGTCCCTGGGGAAAAGCACACATTCTCTGATATTCGGCAATGCCAGTACCATCTGTACCAGCCTTTCAATTCCAAGACCAAATCCACCATGCGGGGGCATACCATACATGAAGGTTTTGAGATAGAATTCAAAAGCATCCGGATCCAGATCCGCTTCCTTCATCTGCTTTATCAGAATATCGTATCTGTGCTCCCTCATTCCGCCTGAAACGATCTCCTGGCCTCTATAATCCATATCGAAGTATCCAGTAAGGTCGGGGTTGTCATCAACCCTTCTGGCATAGAATGTACCGATCTTCAATTCGCTTGGGAAATCGGTTATGAAATACAGGTCCTCATCGAACTTGTCCTTCATCACCTGGCCAAGTACTTTCTCAGCCTCCGTGTCCAGATCACCCTCGAGCTTCTTTCCAGCTTCGGCCAGCATTTCCTTGGCCTCGGCATAGCTGACCTTTCTGAGCTCGCCTTTTGGTGCCTTGAAGTCAGGGTTCAATTCCCTTATCTCATCTCCCATTACCTCATCCAGCTTAGTAAGAACATGGCATATCAGAGAATCCAAGATATTCATGATATCCTCGGATGAATTTACAAAGGACATCTCCACGTCCAGTGATATGAATTCAGCAATATGACGCACTGTATCGGATTCCTCCGCCCTGAAGGCTGGTGCGATCTCGTATATCCTATCGAATCCAGATGCCATGAGCGTCTGCTTATACAATTGTGATGATTGAGCCAGATAAGCTGGCTTGCCAAAATAATCGAGGGTGAAAAGTGTTGAGCCACCCTCGGCACCCGCGGCGACGATCTTCGGAGTGTTCACTTCATCAAATCCTGCATTATCGAGGAAGGCTCTAATCTCCTTCGTGATGATACGCCTGACCCTGAATATCCTGGATATCTCTTCCTTCCTAAGATCGAGGAAGCGATTGTTCAGTCTTGTGTCCAGATCTGCGTCCACCTTGTCCACCACACCCAATGGGAGGGGTGCATTGGCCTTGTTCAATACTTCGAATTCAGTAGGAAGCATCTCGAACCCGGATTTGACCTGGGCATTGGCCTTGATCTCGCCCATCACGACTATCGCGGATTCTCGGACAATACTGGTGATCTCTGCAAATACATCGTCACCCAGCTTCTTCTTCAATGCAGTTACCTGCGTGATCCCTGTCCTATCGCGAACGTGTATGAATGCTATGCCGCCCAGGTTACGGGTGTCCTGCACCCAGCCAGCTATTACGCCCTCTGGTTCAGCTTCCGTGATCTCCGAGCTGAATTTCCTCTTGCTTAGATCGATGCCAGTCATGAATATCAGTCCTTGAACATTGCATTTGACTTTGAACCAAATGCGAAATTCAAGGACTGAGAAACTGCATTCAATATAAAAACCATACTAATGATAAAATGAAGGAATTATAACATCAAGATACAATAATCATTAAATAGATAAGTCAATAGATCAGCCAGTATAATATTCCAGTGTCCTAGTGAAGAATTTATCATCTACCACCTGAACACCCTCTACAGGCTCATGATCAGATACGAAACCAAACCAGTATACGACAATTCCATTACCAAATATCTCGGTATATGGGATCAATTGCTTCTTCATGTTCCTTCTAATCTCCACATTATCACCGAAATTCGCCTTGGATTCTATCCAGATGATCTCCACGCCATCTATGGTAATAGGCTCGTCCAGAAGGACATCGGGTGTCTTCTTGAACTCTCCCTTTAGATCATCCTCATTCCTGTAAGTGAGACCATTGTCATCCAGCCACTTGTTCAGTCTGTCCTCTCCCTTTATTCCTCTAAGGGTCTGAACTTCCATGCCAGCAGGAGAATACAGGATATCGTTCTGAACCACATCCTGAATCTCATTCCTGAGACGGGCATTCTTTATCTTGGAAGGGTCATTGACAAACTTCCAGTAATCCTTGCGAGCATAACCCATGTGCCTCATAAGTATTAGAGACAGAAGTATGGGGGGAAAATCCTCGCGATATGCCAATTGGAGCAATGGAGTGCCTTTTTTCCACTGCCATTCTAGTTGCTGGGCTTTGTTCTTCACCCTGTAATACCTCTTCGTAGCGTCCCGGACTATGCGATGAGTGTATAGAATGAGAAGTAATTCACGATTCCCCTCTATCTCCCTTGCCACCTTGTTGATGTCGGATGGCTTCCGTAGTCTGGATACTAGATCTCTGTATTCTTTAGTGTTCATTGGCAATACCCTTCTCAGAGTTAGCCTTGTAATGATGGTATTTTATTAAAGAGTTATGCCATCCTTATTTTATTAAATTAATAGAAAAACCCTTTTATCATGATGACCTTCCATGTTCGGGAGGTAAAATAATGCGTGCAGCAATGTATTATAATAATCAAGATGTCCGAATAGAGGACGTTCCAAAGCCAGAGATCGGATCAAAGGAGATCATGGTCAAGGTAATGGCCAGTGGCATCTGTGGTTCGGATGTCATGGAATGGTATCGCATTAAAACAGCCCCTCGTGTGCTCGGTCATGAGATCGCCGGAAAGGTGGTCGAGGTCGGATCAGATGTCAAGAATTTTAAGGTCAGAGATAGGGTCTTCGTATCACATCATGTTCCCTGCGATTCATGCAGCCATTGTCAATTAGGAAATCACACGGTCTGCGAACAATTAAGAAGCACGAACTTCGACCCAGGTGGATTCTCGGAATATGTCCGAGTACCGGAAGTGAACCTGAACAATGGTGTCTTCATACTACCTGATAATATGTCATACCCAGTCGGGACATTCATCGAACCATTGGCCTGTGTTGTCCGCGGCCAGAGAAGGGCCGAGATGAGAGCTGGGCAAACAGTGCTGGTCATCGGTAGTGGCATATCTGGATTACTGCACATAAAATTGGCACTGGCAAAGGGTGCCGATAGAGTAATTGCCTCGGACATTGTAGAAAGTCGGATGGAGATGGCTAGAAAGGTTGGAGCAGAGGCAGTTATCGATGCCAGGAGCGACCTTCCAAAAAGATTAAGATCCTGGAATCGGGGAGAATTGGCAGATCTCGTCATAGTCTGCGCGGGCTCGAAAGCAGCTATTGAGCAGGGATTGAAATGTGTGAATGCCGGAGGAAATATCCTTCTGTTCGCCTCCACAAAACCAGAAGTGGAGATATCCATCGAGCCGTGGGAGTTCTGGAAGAATGGAAATAATCTGATCACCACCTATGCGGCAGCTCCAGAGGATATCGAGGAAGCCATAGAGCTCTTGGATACTGGCGCGGTGCAGGTGAAAGATATGATCACACACAAATTGCCACTTAGAGATGCGGCAAAGGGATTCCAGCTGATGACGGAAGCCGATAACAGCATGAAAGTTATTATCGAACCGCATAAGTAGGAAGCTATTTCATCTATACCTGGGCATATCTCATATACCTAAGAAGAACTCATTTTACCAATGATTAGCCATTATTCATTCTCATCATCATCTGGCCCTTTCTTGGCCAGATAGACTGTGTATGATATTGGGATTATCACACTGAGAATAATAAGAACTCCCGCTAGCAAGAAAAGACCATCATGGGCGGCTTCGGACATATCACTATCCAATGAAGCAACTCCCATTATCATAAGTGCGAGAGCCACGCCAGCTGACGTGGCTATCCTCACTCTTCTGACCGATCTGACAGCGCCTTCCAGTTTCATGATCTACCTCATTATTGGATCAACTGGCTCACGTCACTATCTCGCCGATCTTGTCCATCTCGATAGCCCTTCTGATCTCCATGGCCATTCGCCTTCCAGTGGACATCTCCTTCCTCCACAGAGCATTGCCGTATGGGTGACCGACAGCCATGTGGACATTGGTTCCTCCACCCACTCTTGGTGCGACATCGTAAATGTAGAAATTTAAGTCTTTATCAACACAGGTCTGCAAGCAGAATGGTCCGATCACACCAGGGGCATAATGCTCCTTGCTGGCCTCGATATATTTCTCACCCAGCTCGAATGCTTTTTCCAGGAGTGATTCTCGGAGAGTTGCGGAGTTGTGGCCGCAAACCGTGTACTCGGGCATCTGTTGTTCACCTTCGAGTGTCATCTGCTGTGGAGCTGGAAGCCTGACATGGCCGTCCAGTGATGTCTCAAAGCGCCAATCGATCCCAGTCAATTCCAGTGGTGCCATTTCCTTCTCGATAGGTGAATAGAAAAAGTCGAGATTGAACACTGGCCCGATAACATATCTTTCAATACGGGCTTCGGCCAGTGCCTCCTCTGTGATTATATTGTTCTTGATAAGCTCGGCAGATTTTTTCTGGAACTCGGAATAACTGGCAGCTGTGAAGAAACCACGCTCCAACTTCTTGATCTTGTGAGGGAGCTTGACCATGACCAGACCGTCGATATCCTTTGGTCCCTCGAGTTTTTCTGGGAATGGAAGACCTCCCTGTTCAAGGAGCCAGTAATAATCCTGAGCCTCGCCACGCTCCTCGCTTCTGAGCATATTTCGACTTCCGAACATAGGTACCTGGAAATTGTCCTCGATCTCACCGATCGGCACATATGAAGTGAATGAGCGATTTGGTATGAAAAGAACATTGTCCTCAACCAGCTTCTTCTGATTAACTGGCAACATTACCTCATCGAATTTGTCATAAAGATGGAACTCGTCCACCATTCCTCGAATGACCTTGCCGCTTGCATCCCTCTGGGACTTGAAGTACTGGGTGTAGGTCTTTTCACGACCTTTCTGACAAATGGCCAGTGTTGGTAAGTTCTCGGCAATGGCCCCATCACAGACATCCAGGCCTGAATGGGAGGCGACAACGCCCACCTTCACCTTATCTAGGTCGTAATTCTCTGCAATTTCTTGTATTTCTTTGCGGTCGATCATGCTATCACAGAGTCGGGATGACATTTACATATAAATTTGATTTGTATCAAAGGACCAAAAATCTTTAAACACTTTCATGCCTTCACAGATATGGAATTTACCATGCTGGACCTATTGAGGGCCATTCTGGCTCTATTGCTGATATTCTTTATCCCGGGTTTCATTACAGTGAATGCCATATTCCCAAGAAAGGGGGAACTGGATGTAAAGCTGGACACGCTTTACAGGGTGTCTCTTGGTATCGGCATCAGCATCGTGATCACCATCCTTACGGGATTCCTATTGAATTCCTTTGGGCCAAATCCAGATACAGGGATCGGATATTTCACACCAGGATATATCATACTGGCATTGGCATTGATCTCCCTCGTATCCTTTTGGATCGGATGGTGGCGCGGGGCATATCAGTTCATGGGGAACTGGCATCCTAAACTCATCAGGCCCGCACCCAGAGATCCAAGAAGTCTTACAGGGCCCATGTTCAGAGACCAGAAAAGAGGATTCGAGTTCAGGCAATTGGTAGAAAAGAAATACAAGGCCATCGATAGGATCAGCGAGCTGGAGAAAAAGGAAAAGATGCACGATGGTGAAACAGCCGATTATTATAGGGAGAAAATATCTGGCATCAAAGAGTCCCTGAGAGATATAGAGGCGAGAATGATAGAACTGGAGCATGAAGAGGGGCCATTATGAAACAAGAACATCTGGAGTCGGTATTATGAAGATCGAAGGCGAATACAAGATGGTGATAGTCGTCAGGACAGATATCAAGCTCAGCCCGGGGAAGATGGGGGCACAGGTCGCCCATGCTGCCGTGAACTGCGCTTTCTCGGCCAAGAAGAATCATACCAAATGGTTTCGAAAATGGTATGATGAGGGACAAAAGAAGGTCGTGTTGAAGATCAAGAGCCTGGATGAATTACGAGAATTGCAATATCTGGCCAAGGATGAGGATCTGCCCAATTCACTGATAACCGATGCGGGACATACTCAACTTCCACCAGGAACGGTCACCTGTTTGGGCATAGGGCCAGGGCCAGAAAATCTAATTGATAAGGTCAGTGGGGACCTGTCTCTTATGTGAAGAATGAGGGCTCCCCAAGGCTAAAGCCTGGGGTATCCCCTCTGATAAATTATTGAAGATTATCGAGGAATATGAGCCCTTATTGAATACATACCAAGCTAATACCACAGGCGCGCCCTGCGCCCTGCATCCACAAGCATAAATGCTGTGGTATTATGGCTTGGAGATTATTCAATAAAATATGAAAAATACAAAAGAACATCCAGGGATTTTAGTCCTGGATGTTTTAATAGATAATTGATGGTCCATCAAGCTTTAACTTTCTGTCTGGCCATTATGGATAATACCAAACCGATGAATCCCACTCCTACGCCTGTTAAGAAGAGATAATCTCCATCCATGACGCTCAGAACAACCAGTATTATCAATCCAAATAGACCGAAGCCAGCTCCGATGGTTATCAGTAACTTTCCCAGCTTGATCTTGTCCTTCTTCTTGAACAGCAATGATCCGAATATCACCAATAGACCACCGAGTGACCCAAGCAATACCAGCACGGCGAAGACCATCTGAAGTGATTCGCTGTCCGATATCTCGGCCACTGCACTTCCGATAGAATCCCAGGCTGCTGCACCAGTGACTCCAGCGATCAACATCAATATCCCGCCGATGATAGCAAATATCATCGCCTGCTCATTATTTTTCAATTTTTTCTTTGCCATATTAATCTTCTCCCTTCGATTCCGAAGGTCTTGAATGCGCGAATGAATTCGTGCATTCAAAGCTTCGAGTTTTCGAAGCTCTGAATGCAATCACTTACATTCTCGCATTCAGACTTCCCTCCAATACTTTCTTTGAGCCTGAAGATTGAAATGATGCTTATTAATATATTCCCTATAGAAGCATAAATCCAGTATGGATATTAGAGCGGATCATACGCCAAGGATACTCTTCAATTTATTGAAATTGTCCGGATTGTCCTTGAGATATTGCCTTGCAGGAGCCAGTATATCCGCAATACTGTCAGCCACCCCATTCTTGAGATCCATGGGGTGTAGCTCTCCTTTCGAATAGGCCTGGACAAGATCATCATAGGTCTCGAAATTAAGATCACCGCCGAACTTCTCCGGCCTCTTGATCTCCATCTTTCCCAGCATGGGGAATACGATAAGCCTGGCATGATCCAGAACTGGATTTGTATCCAAATCATCTGTCGGGCAATAGGCCTTGTTCAGCTTCTTCCTAATGGCCTTTGGCTCATCATGAATAAAGACGCATGAATTTGGATCAGATTTACTCATCTTGCCCTCTGCGGAATCCATCCTGCCGCCGCCCTGAAGACCCATCAACAGTGGCCAATGAAGAGCCACTGGCTTCTTCTCTCCAAGTTTATCTGCGACATCACGTGCCAGCATATGCGCGTGCCTCTGGTCCATCCCACCGATTGCCAGATCGACATCCATGTAGAATATGTCCGCGACCTGCATGGCCGGGTATATGAGCTTGGAAGCATCGCCGTCAGCTTCATCTTCCTGGCGGCCCATTATTGTCATCGCTCTCTTGATCCTGGCCACTGTCGAAGCTTTGGATACACGGAGAACTTTCTCCCAGTATTTTTCATCATTGGTAAAATCACTGGCATATCTGTAAACGATATTTGGGCCATCGGCTCCAAGTCCTTTCAGGCAGTCTGCGAGGTAATCACCACAGACCTTGATATTGTCAAGATCCCCGCCCAACTTGTCATTGACGAAAGCATGCCAGTCAGCCATGAAGACAGTGACTTTAAAACCCAGATCGGAAAGATCCTTCAGCTTCTGGGCGACCATCAGACCCTGGCCGATATGCAGTAACCCAGATGGTTCCACACCCCAATAGGATACAAGCTCTCGGTCTTTCTCAAAGAGGGCTCTGGTCTCGGCTTCTGTAACCGCTTCTGTGCAGTTATGGGTCAGTTTCGCATATTTCTCGTCAATGGATGACATATTCTCTTGGAATACGGCAAAGAATATAGAAGTTACGGAAGAGAGAAGAAGGCCAATGTGCTTTCATTTAATTACTACAATATGCCCTAGCCAGTCATCTCATTGAGGGAATCTTCAGTCTTTTTTGCCCATAGCTTCATCCCCATGTCCTTGAACATGCTTTGGGTCTTTTCCAGCTGTTCCCTAGCTCTTTTCGTCTCTCCTATTTTGGACAACATGGTCCCATGATCATAGAGCAAAAGGGCCAATTCCTTTTTCATTCCCATACCATCAAGATATTTTATGCCCTTTTCGAACATATCATTGGCCAGTTCCCATTCCTCTTTTGCCGTGTGAATATTGCCAAGAGTATGGAATTGGAGATCATGATGCTTTTCTCCAAAGTTCTCTTGATTCAGGGCATCAGCCTTCTTCACGTACTCCTCTGCTCGATCTATGTCACCCTGCCTCAGCCAGCAATCTGAAAGAAGGTACAAGGTTGAGACCATAATATGGTAGATCTTAATCTCTTCAGCGATGATAAGACTCTCCTCCAAAAGACCCTTTGCTTTTTCAGGGTCTTCAAAGGTGAGATTGAGCGCCCCCTCCAATAAGAAGATCTCGGCCAGCTGGAACTTGTCCTTGGTGCTGTCCACCATCTCCCTGACCTTGATGTAGTAATCCATGGAAGTGTCGTAATCGCCTTTGTAATGATAGACAGTCCCCAGATAATTATAGATAAGACTCAGGCCGTATTTGTCACCCAGATCCTGTTTGATTACCAGACTCTGGCGATAGTATTCCTCTGCGAGGTCAAGCTCCCCTCTTGAAAAATGGACCAATCCTATATTTATCAATGATCCGCCAATCGAATATTTAGCTCCTGCCTTTCTTTTTATCTCCAGGCTTCTGCTATGACATTCCAGAGCCTTGTCAAGGTTTCCAATGCTATCATGGAGCAAACCCATATTGTTAAGCACCGAGGCTATGCCCATCATATTCTCCATCTCCTCCTCTAGCTCCAGCGATCTGATGTAATGTGGCAGAGCCTTCATGTACTGACCTCTCTGATGTCCGATTACCCCGAGGAGCATCTCCGCCATTCCGATCAGACTTTTATCAGATTGTTCTTTGGCAATGGCCAGACACTTGATGAAGTATTCTTCAGCGGAATCAAAATCACTCTGCCTCAGCTCGATCCGGCCCATGGAATTGTACAAGAGCGCCTTTACCCGGGATTCACCGCTACCAACAAGAGCCAGACCCTTTTCTCCAGCTTCCCTAGCATTATCATATTCGGCCTTGCGAGTGTACACATCCGATATTCTCTCCCAGATAGTGGCCTTCTCCAAGTTACCGGTCTCTACCTCGAACAGCTTTTGATACTTTTCCAGTGCTTCATCATAATTCCCCAAAAGTGACTGAACGTCCCCCATTCCTTTGATCAGATCGCGAAGGTCCTCGGGAGAAAGATCAGGAACTTGATGTGATATACTTTCGGCCTGCTGGTAGAATAATAGCGCCTGCTCTGGGGCAAAAGCATTGGCCGCCCTATCACCGGCTCTGAAAGAGTATCGGAAGGTCTTATGATATTCCCTCGTATGAGAAAAATGTCTGGCAAGGTCATATGCCACCTCGTCCATCCTGTCGAGATAAGTGTCTTCGTAATACTCTCCCAGGCTCTTGTGGTATATGGATTTCCTAATGTCGCCCATTGAGTTGTATACGACATCTTGGATTATGCCGTGCATGAACTCGCCATTGTCACCACATTTTTTGATCACCCTGGCCAGTCTAAGCTTTTCGAAGCTATGATCCGGATCTTCCACATTTTTGAAAGCTTGAATGACCGATCGGGGAAACACCCTTCCGATACAAGATGCGTATTCTGAAAGGGAAAGGGAATCAGGCTCCAGATTCATTAGTTTGTTTATCACGACCTCTTCGACCGAAGAAGGGAGAGCTACCTCTTCATTGAGCAACTGGTACTCCTCCTCAATGAAACCGATACTACCATCATCTTTCATCTGCCTGATGACCTCGATCAGGAAAAATGGATTTCCGCCACATTGTTCCACGACCTTGTTCACAAAACCAGATTTGAATGAATTGGGGGAACACAGGATATCAAGAAGATCTTTCAGAGATAGGTCATCCATTTTATCCAGTTCCAGTAAGGTGGTTCCCTCTCCAGATAGACTTTTGAGGCATGATTTTAGACCACTCTCTTTGGTTGCAGGTGGGCGATTGGTACCGACAAGCAATATGTTTTTATCGATCACATTTCTGGCAATGTATTCAAAAGCGAACAGTGAAGGTTCATCAGCCCATTGAAGATCCTCAAGAACAATGACCAGTGGTTCGGAACTGGCCAGTTCCACAAGGTGATCCAGTATGAAATTAGATATCCTGTACCTTTCATTAACGAGGTTAACACCTTCCATGTCCCTCCGTACAAGGAATTTCGTATCTGCCATTATTTTAGTGGCTTCTTCAACTGGAGCCATATCATCAATCTTTCCGGTCCATGAATCGATAAGGGAGCCATGATCCCTCTCCAGTTCCTGCAGGGTTCGTTTCAGCACCCCCTTCATATCCGGATGCTCCACACCCTGGGTAACGGCGGTCAGGAACAGATGCTCCCCGTGCTCTATGAGGATCTTCATGTCTCCATATTCCAGCCTCCCAAGACCTTTGGCCTTATCACCGGTCCGAGAAGGGTCAAAAGAATCCCTTACAAAATTTTGGACAGCGGACAGCATACCTGCAAAAATGTCAGAATCCAGATCCTTGTCGTCTGATGAGGATTCTCCGATCAGAAGGCCACCACCATTGACAGCAAAGACCTTGGTAAAAGAAATGTACTCCTCTTCGTGAAATAATGGTCTATCCAATTCATTCTTCAAAAGGCTTGAGAAAAGGTGGAAAGGAATCACCGAATCAGCATCCGCAGAGCTTACAAGGGTCTTTATCCCATTCTCACAAGTCATAGACTGGAACTCTTCGATCAGTCGGGTCTTTCCAATCCCAGCCTCTCCAGTTATGATTATCGAGGAGCCATTACCCTCCATTTGGTTCTGAAGGGCGATGCTGAGAAAACCAATCTCCTCATCCCTGCCAATGATCCTGGATTGGTATGGTTCAGAAACCACTTTGCAATCGTCGGCATCGACATCAACACATTGATCGCTATTTGACATCATGATCCTCCAGGCAATGGGAATAGAGAACTGGATAGAAATAATTGTCCCCAACTGCCCCCCCTAATTTTTGAGGTTCTCATAATCACTTATTAGGTTCACATTGCTCAAAGCCCATCTAAAAATGATGGATCGGAGGCTCTATAGATATAGGTCATCTTGTCATGCAATTCTATGACCGCACTTCCATTCTCGAACTCACTGGCATAAGGGTTGTCAGGATTATCCAACCAGTTATCGAAGGCCATGTGGAATTCATCAACATCCGAATAGAAGTCCCATTCGATGATCCAACAGCTAAGCCAGTCTTCCTGGTTCTCGTAATAAAAGAAGCTATCACCACCCCAGCCAGCTGCTGCAATTGCGGCCTCAGAGGCAGGGATATAGCGTTCCAACATTATGGAGACCATGTATTCTCCAAGTGTATCATTTAGAGTTAGACCAAGGCCACTAATATTGTCTGGAGCGAATATGTTTATTTGTACAGGCATCTCACCTGACTGGTATTTATCAAAATGCAATATCTGTTCTGTGGAGATCGGGGCTGTCTCGTACGCTCCGTCAATACCATCCCAACCATTCTGGCCATACAGCTTCTGAGCAAAGGTCATTCCTTCAAGATATGGGAAGGACATGAGTTTCTCAATGGCATAGGGGATCTCCGGAGTTTCAGTTCCTTCCATGCCATACATGGAAGATGCCAGCTCCAATTGCTCAGATGTAGACAGGGAAAGGATATACTGTATCATCATGAAGGAAGCATCTCCCTCCACAAGGGCCTCCATGGCCGATGACTCGTCCCATGTATCGCCAGTGAAATTACTTAGATCAAAATGCTGGTCCTGCAAAGCATGTGTGAACTCGTGTACCATTATGATGGTATCGAAATCAGAAGAAGAGCCAGTATCAATTATCACCATCTCCTTTGATTCCGAATCATAGTATCCGAGGACCTGTTCTGTAAGAGCATCAGTATATGCGGGAGCCAATTCATCAATGGAATCTATCAGGAATATGGAATACAGGACACGCGCGGATTCATTGAGAGCTTCTTGATCCAGCATATCGCCCATTGCGACCTCCAGATCTTCCTCGGTCATGTATCTGTATGTGATGTCCTCAAGAGCTTCCAAGTCTCTGACCTCGGCAATGTCCTGGATCGTGATGTCCATTGTATTATCATCATCATCACCCGATGAACCAACACCATCCAGGAGTACCAGGAAAGCAAAGGGTGCGGTGAACAATAATATTATTACAATAAGAGCGAGCCAGCTCTTTTTTTTCTTGGAGGGAGGTATGGTTATCCCGGGATATTCAGGATTAAGTGGAGGTTCCGCATTGACCTCCACTTCCGGTTGTGGCGATGGGTCAATGGATACATTATCTTCGGCCACATGAACAGCCTCATCCCTATTTTCCATGGATAATCATTATCCTTTGATATTATAAAACTATGTCACCATAAATGATCATTGTTATACATCTAAAATGTCAACTATAGTATTCTATGATAATAACCCTTATTTAGTCCATCAGCATCCCCCACCTTTAACTACTAATCAAAGGTGGTTTTGAATGCGAGAGCAAAGCGATTGCATTCAAAACTTCGAAAGAATCGAAGTTTTAAATACACGAACCGAGTTCGCGTATTCAAGAGTCCGAGAGATTCAAAATGGAGGAATCTAGATATGGCAAAATATAAGATAGCTTGGCTACCCGGAGACGGGATAGGTGCAGAGGTTATGGAAGCGGCCCGTATAGTCCTTGACGAAGTGGGTCTGGATGCGGAGTACATCCCAGGAGATATCGGTTGGGAGTTCTGGAAGTCTGAAGGCAATCCAATGCCTGATAGGACCATCGAACTTCTGAGAAGTACTGATTGTTGTCTGTTTGGAGCTATCACTTCCAAGCCAAAAGAGGAGGCAGCCAAGGAACTGGATCCTTCGCTTCAGGGAAAGGGATTTGTTTATTCCAGTCCAATCGTGGGCATGAGACAATTACTCAATATGCACACAAATATGCGCCCATGCAAAGCATTCCCAACCAATCCTGCTAACTTTAGAGATGGCATAGACATCACAGTGTTTAGGGAAAACACCGAGGGTCTTTACGCAGGTGTGGAATTCCATCCACTCCCAGAAAACCTGAGGAACTCGCTGAAGGAACATAATCCAAAGATGGCGAAGTTCGATTTCGCGGCCAATGACGAGATCGCCGTATCACTCAGAATTATTACAAAACGCGGAGCTACCAACATTATCACCAGTGCCTTTGAATATGCCAGAAAGATGGGCAAGAAGAAGGTCACTGTGGCTGAGAAGCCAAATGTCATAAGGGAAACATCTGGCCTGTTCCTGAGGACCGCCAGAGAGATCCATAAGAATTATCCAGAGATCGAGATGGAAGAGAACAATATCGACGCTATCGCAATGTGGCTGGTCAAGAACCCAGAGGATTATGAGGTTATAGTCACAAGTAATCTGTTCGGTGATATTTTGTCGGATATAACCGGCATGCTGACCGGAGGAATGGGCACAAGTGCAGCGGCCAATATTGGAGATGATTATGCGGTGTTCGAACCAACCCATGGTTCAGCTCCGAAATATATCGGAATGTACAAAGTCAACCCGATAGCCCAGATTATGTCAGCCAAGCTCATGCTGGACTGGCTAGGCGAGACAGAGAAGGCAGATAAGATCTACAATGCGATCGCCAAGGTCATCGTGGAGAAGAAAGTTCTCACATACGACATGGGCGGAACTGCCAGTACACTCGAAGTGGCAAAAGAGATAGCATCAAAGCTGGGTCAGTAAATGGCCGGCTTCAGCTATTGCACCCTGGGAAGCGGAAGCAGTGGTAATTCCCTCGCTGTTTGGGACAGCGAGGGGCTTTTCCTTGTAGATGCGGGCTTCAGTGGAAAGGAGATAAAGAAAAGACTGGATGCAATAGGCCAGGCTCCGGAAGATATCACCGCCCTTGTCATCACTCATGACCATGGAGATCACGTTAAGGGCGCCGGTGTTCTGAGCCGAAGATATGATATTCCCATCTATGCCACGAGAAAAGTGCTGGATGGGAAATTTTTCAATAAGGAGAGACTGAGCGCGGAGAAGGAGATCAAGCCCGATAAGAAGTTCACCATTGGTAACTTCGAGATCCTTGGTTTCGAAGTCCCACATGATGCTAGCCAGACCCTGGGATATAGGATCCAGAGCAATGGCAGTCGCATGGCCATCGCCACTGATATCGGGCATATGCCAGAGAGAGTGATCCCCATCCTGAAGGGGTGTAATGGACTTGTTCTAGAATCAAATCATGATATCGAAATGCTGAAGAACGGGCCATATCCGGCTTATCTGAAAAGACGGATATTGAGCGAAACCGGACACTTGCCGAATACCGAGAGCGGTGATGTTCTCATCAAGGTCATCGGACCAGAGACAAAGCATGTGACACTGGCTCATCTGAGCGAGGAGAATAATACCCCGGAAGTCGCACTGGAAACTGTCAAGACCATCCTGTCAAGCAATAAGGTCAATGAGGTCACGGTCATCCCGGCCAGCCAGGAAGAGGTTGGCGACGTGGTGGATCTAAGGCGACCCTTTGCCCATTCTTCTTGATCATATTATTCAGTAACTTATTTTATCAGGTTCGTCTATTGTGCTATAACAGATTAAGCTCCAACACTAGAGGGGCCATTGAATGGTGATAAAATGGACAAAGGTATAGAGATCGTTGCAGAGTTGATGAGGATAGCGGCCATAACCGCGCCAAAGGCCATTGGCCAGGATTATGTCGAGGTCAAGATAGCCACTGAGGAAGAGATCGGTAGGATGGTCGATGACATGCTGAGGATCGCGAGAGAGGAGAACAGTCCTGGCTTCGAGCGCGATGCAAATAATCTGCTGACATCCGGGGGCCTGGTCCTGATAGGCGTGCGCGATCACAAAGGAATAGGGCTCAATTGCGGATCATGTGGTTTCGACACATGCGCGGAATTCAATGCCAGACCTCGCACAGACAGAGTGCTCAATGGACCAAATTGCATGCTGAGACTTCTTGACATGGGCATAGCATTGGGTAGTGCGGCCAAGACCGCGCAAATAAACAATGTGGACAATAGGATAATGTACCGAATTGGAGTCGCGGCCAAGAACGCTGGCGTGATGGATTCCAATGTCATAATGGGAATACCTCTTAGTGTTAGTAGCAAGAGCATTTATTATGACAGATAATGGATGATAGAAAAATAGCGGATCATGTTCTTTCATGTCTTGTTTTATTACGCTTGAACTCCCTATCCAGCTTAACGAGATTATCCTTCACCTTTCCAACATTGGTGCCGTCAAGCAAGTACATGGATGACTTTTTCATGTCGGCCAGTTGATTTCTCATCACCACTCCAAACCAGCTTCTCTTCTCATTGATATAAGTTCCACCACAAAGATCATTGAAGGCGGGCATCATGATGTACTTGCCACCTATTTCATCATACCTATCCGCGCACTTCTTCTTATCCCATTCACCACGTAGCCAGCACTTCATCGTGCCGCGTGTTTCCAGATTGTCAAGAAATAGGGTCGTTGGGTGGTAGTGACCGAATATCACAGTCTCGGAGGCCATGACCTCCTCCAAGGGCCATGCATGGCCATGCCATATTCCGATGTCGGCATCATCCAGTTTCATCCCGCTGGATGGGTGCACCTTCACCCCGGATGGCACGAAATGTTCAATATTGCCGTCGTGGTTTCCCTTTGTTATGTGAAGCTCATCGACATGAGCCAGTATGTCCCGGAAGAACAAGGGAAGCTCCCTCTCTTCCTGGTAGCTGTGGCCTGGAACCTGGTGTTTCACATCACCAGCCAGTACAAGCCTTTTAACATCATTGTCCTTCAGGAGCTGAAGTATCTTCTTCTTCAGCTCATTTGTGCCACTGGGTATCTCCGCCCCGGCCTTGAATATCTCATATTCGATACCGATGTGAATGTCGGCAATTATCATGGTCGACAGTTCTTCAATCAAAAGAACTGGTTCGCCATGGATCGGCATGATGTCCATGATTCATGGAAAGCCAGATTCTCATTAAAACTCTTTGCCCTATATCACAAACAGTAGCCAGGCCATAAGATCGTTCAATAGCCCCTGATGTCATCATCCTCATCGATATGATCCCCGACCATTCCAAAATCCATTATCTCGCCCTCGCCAGTAGCATATATCCTGGCTTTCGAAACATCCAGCTCCCGCAATTCCTCTATCATGAAATTGCGGTTTGGTGCTATGACGTTTGTACCGGATGCCAGCGGACTGAAAGCAGGCATGATAATAAATTTATTTGTTTTGCCATATAAAAAGCAAGGCATGGTTATTCTGGCTCCGATCTCATCTCTAAGTCTAAGGACTGGATGCTCGTGACCGTATATGGTGATTATACTTTCATCATAGGTAGCCAATGACTTACTGGAAAGGTGTCCATGAGTTATCTGAAAGTTATCTATACTGTAACTGTCAGCCATCTCCACATCGCGTTTACTGATTATCGTCTTCAGGAAATTATCATGGTTTCCCCTGACAAATTTGACACTGGCTCCCTTATCATTTATGAAGTCAATTAGCTGGAATACCTCATCCCATTCCTGCCCCAGATTCCTCGCAAATTCGTGTTTGATATCGCCATTTATGATGACCTGGCTCGGAGAAAAATGATCCATCGCATTACCGAGAGTTTCCAGGATCTGTTTGAACTGGAAATCTGGTATGGCCACTCCCTCAGCCCTCATGGATGCCTCATATCCCACATGCAGATCGGAGATCACCATGGTCTCGGATCTGGGGATGAGGATCGTATTGTACGAACTGAGGATGATACCATTTGGGAGTTTGATCTCAGTTCTCATATTATCCCATAATGGAACAATGGTAAAAAACCTTAAGTGCATAATTATATATGTTGGAGCAGCAATAATTGAAATATATCACTGGTGGAACAAGATGGAAGTCGAAGAAAGATTGACCAAGCTGAAGCAGGCTTATGCAAATGGAAAGGTCAGGAAAGAGATATATGATGAGAACCTGGCCAAGCTGGAAGCAGAGCTTGCACAATTGAAAAAAGCTGAAATCGAAGCTGCTAAAGAAAAGCAGCTTGACATGGTCGATTGTTCCGTATGTGGTGCACCGAATCTGAAATCCGCAATATTCTGCAATGAATGCGGTATGGAGACAGGTGTGAAGTCAGAAGAATCTATCAAGAAAGAGGAAGGAATGGATGATCTTCTAGAAGATATCCTTCAAAGCGAGATCATCGAGGATAAGAAGGTGGATGCGAGCCTGGGTCTGGTTTCACAAAGTCCAGTGGCAGAGGGTGAGGATGAGGATGATCTTCTTCTGGATGATCTATTTGATTCACTTGTTCTGAAAGAGGAAGAGATCGAATGTCCATTATGCGGGACCAGTCTTCCGATGGGAACCCAGCTATGTCCCAATTGTGATGCCCAGATGACTGAGACTGGAGAATTGGTAGAAGAGATCTCCTTTGAATCACTGGCAGATTCAATAGAAGATGGATTATCCGAGCTGGAAGACATGGCGGAGGATCTCGCACTGGATGATGAGGTGGGAGAAGAACTTGATGATCTTTCCGATATCATGGGAAGTGTGGATACGGAGATACCACAAGCTGAAAAGGTTGCAATTGCAGAGCCAGCCCCCGAGCCAGTGACTCCGAAGCCTATGGCAAAAACCAAAAGAGTTGTGAAGTCAAAATCTGTAGCAAAGACCAAAAGTGCTGCGAAGCCAAAACCTGCTGTTCAAAAATCAGAGCCAACCCCGATAGAAGAGGACATCGATGTCGTACCAGGTGACATCGATGAAGAAAAGGTTTCCAAACTCCACCTGATAGGAATGCGGGTGATCGATCTGATAGTAATCATAACACTGATTGGCTTAATCGGTGTCTTCCTGGGATTCAAATTATATTATATCGAGAATTTCAATTCAATGAGTACTGGACTCTTCTTCGGAGTGGCACTTGGAGGAATGCTGGCAACATTTATCTTATTCAGAATGAACACCTCGGCAGTTGCGGAAGGTGACCGGCTTTTCAAGGCTGGCAAATACGAGGAGGCTCTGGGATATTATGAGAGGGCCTGCAAACTGAGCAATAAGCCAGCCACTGCCTGGACAAGCAAAGGTGTCACACTCAAAAGATTAGGCGACCATGGTGGTGCACTTAGGAGCCACAATATCGCCATAAAGCTCAACCCGAAAAATGAGATCGCCTGGAGCAATAAAGGAGATCTTCTGTTCAGGCTGAACAAGCATGATGAAGCACTTGAATGCTATGAGAATGCCCTTGATCTCAATTCAAGATATGCGATCGCCTGGAACAATAAAGGGACCACATTGGCAAGGATGGGGCGCTATGAAGAGGCTAAGGTATGCCAGGACATGGCAACACGCCTCAGGCCAAGGTATGCCGCGGCTTGGGTTAATAAGGGAGAGATATTGGCCAATCTCGGAAGGCGAGATGAGGCAATAGTCTGCTACAAGAGAGCGAAGAAGCTCATAGCAGCTTGAACACATCATCCTATGCCGGAAATTCCATAATGTCAGATTCTAAAATATTCCGGTTTATTCAATTGACAATTGCACAAAACACATGCTGTTTGTAACTGGCCAGCATGAGAATCGAATATGAATAAAAACCCATTGGGAAGGTTTTTAAACATAAATGAGCATATGGGGGAATGGTAGTCATGGTGGAAAGATTTAGAACATATATTGAAGGATTCGATGACAAGCTCGGAGGTGGGGTTCCAGATGAAAGCATCATCCTACTGGTCGGTGAGCCAGGGACCATGAAGTCCTCTGTTGCCTTCAATATGCTTTTCAATAATGCCAAGCAGGGTGGCTTGAATTCAGTCTACCTCACCCTGGAACAGAATACTGGCAGCCTGTCCAGACATATGAGAAGTATGGGCATGGACCCAGACCAGGTCTCGGATCATCTGGAGATCGTGGACATTGGCATTATAAGACAGCAACTGACGGATATCAAGAAAGATACCTGGATCCAGGTTCTCAAGATGTACATTAAGAACCTGAAAGAAAAACTAGATTATGATGTTCTGGTGATAGATTCCTTACCAGTACTGGATGTTCTGGCAAAGTTCGAGGATCCGAGAGAGGAGCTATTTCACTTCTTCGAATGGCTAAGAGGTCTGGGAATAACGACATTATTGATATCGGAAATGGATCCAGATTCCAGATCATATGCTAAATACGATGAGGACTTCCTTGCAGATGGCATCATCTACCTGAGGATGGTGGAAAGCGGCGGAGTCAGCGTCCAGAGACAGATCAGATGTGTGAAGATGCGTGCGACCAACCACAATACGGATTTCTACACATTGATGTTCGATGGCGGCAAGTTCAAGATTACCAGAGTGATAGGAGATTCAAAGAAGTAGGGGATATAGTATGACAGATAGAAAATACAAAACAAAGATATGCCTTGTAGGCGAAAGCGGTGTTGGCAAGACCAGCCTGATCAAGAAATATGTATTGGATATCTTTGATGACAAGTACATCACCACTATCGGGACCAAGGTTTCGAAAAAATCCCAGACCATTGATGTAGAAAATGAAAAAGTGGATATTGACATGATGATATGGGATATCATGGGCCAGTCAAGCTTCAGAGTTCTTCTTCAGGATGCTTATTTCTATGGAGCCCATGGAATAATCGCAATATGTGATGCAACAAGGCCAGAGACACTTCAAGACATTCATTCCTGGATAGACTCGACAAAGGAGGTCATCGGCGATGTTCCCATCGTTTTCCTTGCAAACAAGAGTGACCTTGGTGATGAAGTGAAGATCACCAAGGAAATGATGGATAAGGAGCTGGAAAGATACAATATGCCAGCGATGATGTCAAGTGCCAAATCTGGCGAGAATGTGGAGAATGCCTTTAATACTCTTGGAAAGATGATCATCACCAATATATCGGATTGATACACAGGTCGGGAGAGATGGGATGCAAAAGAAAATAATAAAAAAGATATGCCTCCTTGGCGATAACTCGGTTGGCAAGACCAGTCTGATCAAGAAATTTGTTTTCGACACCTTTGATGACAAGTACATTGCGACCATCGGGACCAAGACAGTGAAGAAAGAAATGGAAGTGGATTATTTCGGAAAGCCATTGAACCTGACACTGATGATATGGGATATCATCGGGCAGAAGGAATATCGCAATCTTCAGAACATGAGCTTCGAGGGAACCAGTGGCGCACTGGTCGTTTGTGATATGACACGACCAGAGACATTGAAAAGCCTGGAAGAATACTGGATAAGTGCATTGAAGGATATTGCAGGCAATGTCCCTATCGTCTTTCTGGCGAATAAATGCGATCTCGTGGACGAGGCAAAGGTTACCAGAGAAGAACTCATGGAAACATCAAAGCGCCATTCGGCCAATTTCTTCATGACCAGTGCCAAGACAGGAGAGAATGTTGAGACGGCTTTCAAGCTTCTCGGCAAGAAGGTCGTGGCCGGGAAAACTGATGGAGCAGTGGATGTAAAGGCCAAGGAAAACAAGATGAGCCCTGTGGAGGTGATGGACAATATAGTCGCCCACTTCTGCAAGAATTCCAAGCAGGAAACTGATTATGCCATGTCCATAATCAGAAAACAATGCCAGGTTATTGGCCTGAATATAAACAACCCCACAAAGCAGTCCATGTTACAGCTGATTGAAAAGCTGGCAACAGTGGAGACCGATTTCTTATCCACATTCGAGGTCAATAAGAACAGGATCGAGAGAAAGGGTTTTGTTGCCAAGATGTGAGATCCCACTTTTTTCTTTTATTCAAGCCCCAACCTGCTCGCTCGGGCATTATGTATATCTATGCTCGACCGTGGCTTTCACCCTTCACAAAAGCCGCTCCGATAAGGTGAGCCAGCCTTATCGCCTCAGGAAGCGCACCCCTCAATGTCGCATTGGCCAGCAATTCTTTAAGATCATCATATTCAATACCAGCGAAGCTTACATAAACAGGTTTATTTTCCGTGTCAAATTCATGAATTTCCGAGGCTTTCATAAGCTTCAATCTGTACTCCCAATCATCAAAATGAGAACGCAATGCCTTCTCGATCTCGGAAAAGTCTGGCTTGTAGCGTGTTATCGTCGCAACCGCGATGCCAGTATCTGAATGGATACGCTTGATATCAACAACATTGAAGCCTCCAAGAGCTGCACCATCAATGACTATGAGTTTGAGCTGGCGCTTGTATCTGGAACGATTGACCATGCGTATCACCGCATCGGTGGAATCTAGACCATCGATGGTGATATCCGACATCATCACACCCTCGACATACCCTGGACAGCGAACGACCACACCCACCGCCTTTGTCTTGTCCTCGCCAAAGGTGAAGGATGCATCGTCAATGCCCAGAATCCTAACCTGGCTTTTTTGGGTCTTTCGGCCTTCCATGAATAGCCATATGATGTCCAATGAAATAAAAATATCGAATTGAAAATATGATCGAAAAGAAGGGGAAGATATGTGAGCCATTGAAAGGCTCACATCCTCATGGTCTTGATTTCTACCATATGACGCAGATCTAAGGGGTCATGAACTGGCCAACATCTCCGGTCATGGAAATGAACTCTCCAGTTGGGACATAAAATGCCTTAAGTGAATACAATGTATTTGATCTAAGGCCAGTCAATGATATGTAATCTCCAGGGTTTATCAAACCACCTGCTGCATTGTAATCAAAGTATGTAGCCTGGATCCCATTCGAATTACCGAAGAACATCACCGACTGTGGTGTCGGGGCAGTATTGCTGGGAATGGACATATATCCCAAATAAGTACCATTGGCATATACATAGATCCTGACATCTCTGGGTGCAATATCTGAGGTAAAACTAGCGAATATAGCCCTGCCAGATGTTTGTGAGGTTGCTTCCACAACATTCCAGGAGCCTGCTGGCGTAGATACAGGGGTTAGTGTAGGGGAGGATGATAGGAAATAATCTTCCAGGGTCACATACCACTGTCCTCCAACATTATAGCATATCATAGATCCCTGATCCACTTCACCTCCAAAATCGCATTCATATACCACGACACAGAAGTCATCAATGGTTATACCAAATTGGTCAGCGATAAAATCCGCTCTCTGCTGAATATTATCCTGATCCCCAGTGGCCATATCTTCTCTGTAAAATACTTCAGTTTCCAGAACTGTGATGACATTGTCCTCGATCTCGCCTTCAAATTCAGTAACTATCTGTTCATATTGATCAGAGAAATAGTAAATAGTAAAATCTGTCATTGTCCTGGCATCACCTGCATTGTAGGCATCGAATAATCCAATGAATGAGCCATCTGGCGTGTATGAAATAACAGAGCTTGTCGGCGTCCCATCATCATCATTCAAGGTCACAAAGGCAACGGCCAATGAACCAATAAGAACTACCACCACGAAAATAGCTGGCAGTATGCTTCCCAATTGGGATTTTGTAAACGATCTCGCAGGCCCCTGGCCCTCCGGCTGTACATCTAAATTATCTTCCACAGGCATCTCATTCCCTCGTAAATGGGAATGAGTTCGTGATATATAACCTTAAGTTAACAAGTTAAAAACAGATCAAAGTGGTCGTCTCTCGACCTCCTTCTCAAAGAGGTCGGTATACAGCAGCCTCATTCAAAGAGGCTGCCTCTCGACCTCCAATCTGTCAGCGGTCGGATATTCCTCCACAATAAAGCATTGGCAATCGATCTCTTCGGCTATCTCTTCCAACACCCAGGCAGCCAGTTCGATTCGATGCTTCTTAACATCGAATCTGATCAGATCATCAGGTATCTCGAATTCCTCCGAAATATCCTTCAATAGACCTTCAGGATCTTCGCACTCGATAACACCTTTGATAAATGTCCCTTCATCACTGATGATCTCCAAAGGCGTCGCGGTGTTCTCCGCCCGGCGCATGATACGCCTCCGGAGCTGAATACCGTCTTTGAAGCTGGCGGAGCAGTAGTGGATGGTCATCGACCCTTCATGCTCTTTAATGATCTTACAGGCCATTTCCTCACTACCCTTTGCGGCACTTGATACATCATCCTTTATCTCATACCCGTGGGCTTTCAGTTCCTGCCAATTGGACTCGGAGAACTCCAGCTCATTAAGATTTATGAAATCCACATCACATTCCTCTGCAAATCTCATGAGGGATGTGGTCTCGGCCAGCATATCGGGAAGGGTGGGTATTTCCAGACCAGTATGCAATCCGTGTTTCTTCGCAGCCTCGATAGCAGACGGATAGCTCGTATAGGGGAACTTATCCCAGGCAGAAGGTGGTGGATGGAACCTTATTTCATCCAGACCAGCTTGAGCCAATTGGATTATCTTATCAATGTCAGGGGTAGCGGTGTAGAGATGTATATGATGGGATATTCCGAATGTATTCTTCAGTAATTTGATAAAGCGGATCGTCTGTTGAATGTCATCCATGGGATCACCTCCAGTTATGCCAGTCCCTTCAGCACCTATGGCCCTCGCCTCCAATATCAGATCACTATCATCTTCGGCTTTTAGTTCATCGGCATAAACAACCTTCTTGCCCTGCTTCTCCTCAGATAATGGACAGTAGAAACATTTGAAAAAGCACTGGCCAGTGACAAGGAGAACCATTTTTGAGCCGCGCTCGCACATGATGCATCCGGTCGGGAGTTCTCCCTTGAATAGAGAGCCATTATCCATCTCTTTTAACATATGCCACCTGATTGGTCTTTATATATTAGTGAATTTGGTTAACACTCTACGAATTTGGAATTTTTAGGCTCAGTATAATCACATTGTTTTTGAGCCTGAAAGTTCCAGCATAGTATTTATTTACAAGAAGGATTTGTAGTGGATTGGATGCAAGCCATTGAAGGCGATATGGTTGGAGACCATATCATCATAAAAGATGAGGCTGAGGCCAGCCAGATATATAGCAAGGGCTATTTTGGAATAAATCAGTCAGGCGGTTCTCTCAAGCTGGATATCATCGAGGCCATATATCTTGTTGAGATCGGAAAGCTGGAAGTGAAAAAAGGCAAAAGCCAGATCGACCTGGAGAAATTGTACAGGCTTGGTCACAGCACGATCGAGAATTTTGAGATTAAATATCTCGTTTACCGAGATATTAGGCAAAGAGGATACGTGGTAAAGCCAGGCTCAAAGCCTCTGGACTTCAGAGTACTGCCAAGAGGTGGTGTTCCGGGCAAGAACCCATCCAAATTCTGGGTGCTAGCCATCTCGGAAAGAGAGAAGTTCGAACTGGAGGAGATCATAGATATCGTCAAGAGGGTGAGGAAGGTGAAAAAGGACCTTCTGATAGCCGTGGTTGATGAAGAGAGTGATCTGACATATTACAAATCGAAAGTCATCATACCCAAAGGACACATAGAACCAACAGCGGATTTTCATATCGCTGATGCCTTATTCCTGATGGATAGGGTACTGATACTTGACAAGAACCAGGCAACGATGTTACATTCAATAGAGTTCTTTGGAAAACCCATAGGTGATTATCTGCAATTATCCCTTCTTGAGACCGCACATCTCATGGATCGTGGTATCATAAAGGTAAAATCCTCGACAACCAGCCGCGCGATATCCAATAAAAAATTCAAGGAAGAGGCCAGGAAGGTACAGGGTGATTTCGATCTGAGGTTCGAAATATACAATGACCTCAAAAAATGCGGTCTGCTTGTCAAGACCGGATTCAAATATGGCTCACACTTCAGAGCTTATGAAGGCGATCCAGATCACAACCATGCCAAATACCTGATACATGGCATGCCCCAGGATTTTGTGGGCATGTGGGCGGAGATTAGTAGAGCTGTGAGACTGGCACATGGTGTTAAGAAAGACATCTTACTTGCAAGGAAGAAGGGCAAGGAAGATGCAGAATACTTGAGATTGCGCAGAGTGAGACCATAGTTGATCTTTCACCTTCCCTATCATTTGCCTTTGCCATATTTTTCCTTTAGCTTTAGATAAGTATCCTCGGATATCTCTCCTTTAGAATACCTATGATCTACTCTCAACATGATATCTATTGGGAGTTCTTCTGGGCCGGGTATCTCTGGTTCACCACTGTAGGTTGAAGATTTTTCCCTTGATCGGAATATTAGAAGCACTGCCAAGAGGATCAGTACTCCCATGAGAGCGAATATCCAGATATAATCCATGATGCCATCACTATGAACACCATTTTCAGATATATCTACCAGAACTTTGGTGCTTTTCTCTACACCATTGGAATTAATGGTCTTCAGTATAACGGAATAATTTCCAGGTGTCCAGAAATGGAAACAGCAGGAATGACCATAGAGAGTTGTTGAAGTTCTGTTGTATTCAAATGTCCAGGTACAATTGACGATATTTGAGTCATCAAAGGAATCGGCACAATTGAAGGTGACTGGCTCTCCACACTTTGTCAGAATGGTGACATATTCCATGGCATCATCACTCATGACCAGTTCCCAAGAATGGAGAACTGGAGATCTTAGACTATTGCTTTTGAACTGGGCCACCAACTGCAGATTGGGATGATCCAAACAGCTGATATTGGATATGTCTATATCATCCCCTTCCAGATCTGCGAAGCTTTCAATAATTGATCCTGAATCGGCGTCCCGGATGGATACTGATATTGTATTGTCTGTATCTATCCCAGACTTACTGATGTTCAGAGAGACCCAGGCTTTGTTCTCCGGGATCTGGATCGGCTTGGTGATGATCTCACCTTGTGAGATATAGAATTCAGATAGGTAATCCGTCTCGGCGTAGTGGACCAAATGGGAAGTATTGAATCCATAATACCATAATCTTACTAAGCCTCCATCATCGATCATCACATTAGGTCCGCCTAATCTTCTGGAGTCAGTAACAAGGCTTGGGCTCAAAACCTCTCCATGTTTTGTCCAGTTATTTCCATCGGTCGATGTTGCGAAGCATATGACTGTTTGTCCATAGTAGGGATATCCAGAATACCAAAGCAGAAAAGTATCGTTATGATAGACCATGAATGGTTCGGTCAACCACATGAAGTCCGGGGATCCTGGGCCACTGGTGTTTAGGAACATGCCCTCTTTCTGCCAATTTACACCATCGCTGGAGGTGGCCATGTGCAGCTTCTTTGTCACGCCATCATATCCAACGTACACCATTTTGTATGTCCCGTCAGGCATTTTGATGACCTTGCCATTTTCCAGTCCCATAAAGTCTGTTGTGCCATAGGGTCCATTACCCAGGATCTTTCCCTGATCTATCCAGTTTAGACCATCATCGGAGGTGGCCATATACATCTCAAAATAATTGGTGTCAGCATCCTGTCCGCTGTAGTACATCTTGTAACCATCATCATCTTTCAAAACACAAGGAACAGCTATACCGCGCATATTGTTCTTCATGGTGACCGAGTCGGGTCCGAATGCCACGCCTTGCTTTGTCCAATTCTCTGCATCTGTCGAAGTAGCGTACATTATACTGTAAGTGTAGTCCGGGTGTGGATTCCTGTAGCCAGTGTACCACATCTTGTAGATACCGTCATCTTTCAACACGAAAGGTTGCATCGTCCATTTACAGTCAATGTCAGTTGCCGTTCCATTGGGTACTGCCACACCCTTCTTGTCCCAGGCCAGAGGATCGAAACCAATATTGAGCAGGCTGGCTTCCCCATTCTCGATCCTTAAGTTGTCATAATGATCTATTCCAGATGAGTCATCAAGATCATCAGACCAAACGGAAGTCGAATCAGAAATATCCACGATCTCCGTACTGGATACTATATTAAAGGGCTGAAAAATATTGAGCAATAAAACTATAGAAATGACCAATGTCATGCTCCATGTAAGTTGCCCACGATGAATGCTTACTCTCATTCAATACCCAATACTACAATATAATTATAGTATTTAAGAATAGAACAGAGCTTTTAATGATTAGGTATCCCATGTTAATGGAAGTTACCACTGTGGCATTAAGGCTTACTGTACTTTTCTTTTAGCATCTGATAAGTTTCTTCAGATACATGTCCCTCTGCATGTCTCAGCTCCAGTTTATCCAGCATTTCTTGGTTCTCGGGAGAGATTGGAGGTGGTGGAGCTACATAGTCAGATGGTGGAGGGGGAGGCGAAGGAGCTATACCTGATGGTGGAGGAGACTGCTGTTGTGGTGCCTGAGGCGGTTGCTGAACTTGAGCAATGGGTGGAGCAGGTTGAGCATGGATCCTCACAGGCTCTTTATCTTTCTTTCTCCTGGATGCCATTATCAAGATCAAAGCAAGCACTATGACAATTATGAGTAGCAGGATCAACCATGTCCAATCAAAACCACCATCATCTCCTTCGGCCAAGACCTCGATTATGACAGAATCAGTATCCCAATTACCTTCAATATCCGAGGCATTCAAGGAGACGATATAGGTTCCCTCATCCATGAATGTGAAGGTGGGGTTCTCACCATATAATTTGATCTCTTCGTCATCATAAGTGAAGGTCCAGGTATAATTGGATATGTCAAGGTCACCGGATGAGCCAGAACCGTCGAATTGGAAGATTGTTCCACATATGCAGTCTTTATTACTCCCTGCATCTGCTTCTATGCTTGAAGGATCAGCATCTTCACCTTCTACCTTGATAGTTAATCTATCCGTAGCAGAATTGCCAGAGGAATCTATGATATTCAAGGTAATAAGATATGAACCTGGCAGCAAGAATTCGTATGAGAAAGAAGAACCGGCAAACACACGCTCCTGGCCATCATAGGTGAAGTTCCAGGAATATGTCGATATGCCTATATTATCCATAGAGCCATTAGAGCTGAAATACAATAAGGGAACGGACTTGTCATCCACCAAGGCATGTACCTCGGGAATATCATTGTCTATAACATCCAGAGATATCTGGGCAGTACTATTCCAATTGCCCAGAACATCACAGACTGAGATATAATAGATGAATTCCAGCGCATTGTCCGGCATGGAAAGTTCGAGATTGTAATTGCTCAATCCAAATATGGACATTGTGTCATTATGCCAGCTTCCCAATCCAGTGGTCAGTTCATATCTGAAATTCAAATAGACATCATCGATCCCGATGAGATCCTGCACGACACAGGTAGCTGTGAGATCATCACCTGTGGAAGGAGAGCCGGATGTAAGATCCAGTATCTCGGGCAATAGCTTGTAGCAGCCTTCGACATCAGCTACGGTTGAAACGGATTCGTACAGCAATGTGGTCGCATTGCCAGAGCGAGAATAGAATTGGTAATAGCCTTCGCCATCAGCTGCATCGAAGTTCATTGAGAATGGGTAGGTCGTATCATTCGAGTATATCGACCATGCTCCCCATGTTGAATCATCTGAAGAGAAACTGTACCAGAACTCGACATATTCAGACCCAACGGCAGTAGCAGAAAGAGTCAGTGGAATGCTCATCCAATAATATTCTGATAGTGGTAGCATATCGGAAACTGGCTCGATGACACCAAGGGCCACGACCTCGTCAGCATTGCCCAGATTGACCTCGACTTGATCCAATTTATCTGTCGCGATAGTGTAGAATTGATAAAATCCAGCATTTGTATAACTGAAGTTCCAGAAATATGGGGAGATAGTGGCATTCCCATAGGAACTCCAGGCACTCCAAGATAGATTATTGAGCGAGGAGCGATAGAATAATTCCACCTGCTTTATGCCTACACCAGTATCGTTCGCTGTGGCATTTATGACCAGAGGATCATCGAAATTCCAGTATGGATTGATCACGTCTACTTGACTTGAAGGAAGTGTGATATCATAACCAACTGATGTATCCGACACTCCGGGAGCGACCTCATATGCACCAGAGGTCACATTTCCAGCCCTTGAGTAGAACTCGTAATAGCCTTCACCATCGGGGAAAGTGAAGCTAGAGGTCCAGCTTGCATCAGAAGTGTCATTGGAATATTGAGACCAGGCACTCCATGTTGAATTATCAGAGGCGAAATGATACCAGAATTCCACGTATTCAGAACCAAATGCGGTTGCTGTTAATGCAAGTGGGCTTGTATTATGCCAGTAAGGAATAATTGAATCAGCCCATGATACTGGCGATATTATATCATACATCGCCAGAGCATCTGCAGCTGCGGGCGCGACCTCATATACACCAGAGGTCACATTTCCAGCCCTCGAATAGAACTCGTAATAGCCTTCACCGCCAGGGAAGGTGAAACTGGAGGTCCAGCTTGCATCAGAAGTGTCATTGGAGTATTGTGACCAGGCACCCCATGTTGAATTATCAGAGGCAAAACGATACCAGAATTCAACATATTCCGCATCTGATGAGGTTGCTGTCAGTGGAAGTGGACCTGTATTATGCAGATATGGAGATACCGCATCGATAGATGAGGCAATTGAAGTACCGTCGGTCCAGTTCACATTCCAATCATGGAGCTCGGGGCTGGCACTTCCATTTCCTGAAATGATCCCATGCAATCGTATAGATGGATACGCTGTAGAGTCCAGTCCAGAAATATCAATATTCGTGCCTGCCATATTTACAAAGCCAGATATGGGATCTCCAGTCACAACATCAAGTATTGTGACTGTGATATTGTTCTCCGCACTAGGTTCGGATTTGGATATATCGAGGCTGTCCCATATCTTTCCAGCAGGCAGAGATATGGATTCTGAGGTGATATTGCCTTTGGCAAAGTATGAAAGGGGCATTGTGGCCCAGTGTATCCGATATTGACCAGCTGTATTTCCAGCATACCACATCTTTGCATACCCATCCGTATCAATAATTACAGATGGGTTGGTCACTGCTGTATCATCGGTGCCAGAAGAACTTTGTGGCAGGCTGAGACCATGCTTGGTCCAGTTATCACCATCAGAGGAAGTTGCATACAATATCTCTGCACCATTGGCACTGCTGGAGCCAGTGTAGAACATGTAATACAGGTCATCGATCTCAATTATATTTGGACATGCGGCTGAATTCTCATCACGGTCCCCAGGAGATCCTATATCGACAATCACGCCTATTTTTGTCCAGGCGATTCCATCAGGTGAAGTTGCCAGGTGAATCCTGAATATATTGGATGTATCAGAACCTCCATAGAACATTCTATATTCGCCATTGGACTTGAGCACGGACTTAAAGGCCGTGTGCTTATCATCAGTACCTCCTGGCAATCCACCAAGAGGTATAACAACACCATATTTTGTCCAGGTGATACCATCGGTAGAAGTTGCATAATGGATCTTCCATTCAGTACCATCATGCCCATCATACCACATCTTATAGATTGAATCTTCTTTGATGACATATGGATACCCAGTATGTCTATCATCTGAACTGCCAGAGCTGCCCAATGGCACAACAGATCCAAGCTTAGTCCATGCTATACCATCGGTAGAAGTTGCATAACATACACGATAGGTCATTGACAGATCAACACCAGTATACCACATTTTATAAATGCCATCATCCTTGATCACATAAACCCCCAGGTTCATATGTCTGTCATCTCCAACTGCACTCAGATCAAAAGCTAAATTCTGCTTATCCCATGTATCAAACTCAATATGGAATGGTGTTTTGGCATAATGGATCCTGTAAGCACTGCCATCATGGCCCGTGTACCACATCTTGATATAGCCATCTGAGTCTAGTAGGACTCTGGGAGCTATGAGCCGATCATCATCTGAATCTCCGGGAGCCCCTGGCACTACTGCTTGCCCTTGCTTTGTCCATGTCAAACCATCAGAAGAGCTTGCATAAAGGACATAACTCACACCGAATGAAGGAGCTCCTCTGTACCACATATGGTATTCACCATTTAGCTTGAGAACAGACGGTTCGCCTGAGATCAGCATGTCGTATGTTCCACCATTGGGAACTGCGATTCCTTGTTTTGTCCATGACAGACCATCAGCAGATGTCGCATAGATAACGTCCCCACTTGTCGAGCTGGAGAGACCGAAATACCACATTTTATAGATCCCATCTTCTTTGATTATCGATGGAGAACTTAATCCAAAATCATCATACGAGCCACCAGTTCCCAGATTCAGACCTGTGGCAACACCTTGCTTACTCCATGTCATTCCATCTGCAGAAGTAGCATAATGCATCCTGTAATTACTACCATCATGTCCGCCATACCACATTTTGTAGGTCGCGCCTTCTTTCATCACAAAGGGACTGGATATATGGGCATCATCTGTTGCCCCAGAGGTCCCAATGTCTAGTACAAGGCCCTGCTTGTTCCAGGTCACCCCATCAGAGGAGTCTGCATAAAGTACACGATTATTACTGCCGTCATAGCCAGTATACCACATCTTGTATGTGGATCCATCCTTAATTATTCCAGGGGCAGTTGTCCAAGTAGAATCCTGTGAATAAGTACCTATGTCAACTGCAACACCCTGCTTGTCCCAACTCATGGGCTCGAATGATCTGGGGTTCATGGTGGCTAGGAGCAATCTATACTTGTTAACAGGAGCCCAGTTAGTTCCACTGTACCAATGCTTTAAGGAGCCATCAGAATCTATAATGACATGTGATTGAGATACACTCTGATCTTCTCCAACCACATCCCCATAGTTTATGTCGAGACCTTTCTTATCCCAGTTGATACCATCTATTGATGTTGCATATAGGATGGTGAGGCGAGAGCCCGTATCTCTACCACTGTACCACATGTTATATATGCCCCCCAGCCTGATGACACTTGGAAAGTATACTCCTGTTGCTTCATAGGATGATGACCCATAGTCTATGACACGCCCCTGCTTGACCCAGGTAATTCCATCTGTAGAAGTAGCATGGAATATTCTCAAACCAGATCCATCATAGCCAGTATACCACATTTTGTAAGTGCCGCCTTCTATTAACACAGTGGGTGATGAAACAAATACATCCTCCTGCGAGCCCCCTATATCAAGAGCTATACCCTGTTTGGCCCAGGTGATCCCATCAGGCGAAGTGGCATATAGTATCCTATAATTACTACCATCACCACCAGCATACCACATCTTGTAAATGCCGCTGTCCTTCAGAACATATGACATTCTAATATCGTTGCTGTCATATACTCCGCCTGGACTCAAGACAACACCTTGCTTGTTCCAATTCTCCCCATCAGTAGAGGTGGCATATATTATTTTGAAGGTTACACCTCCATCATTACTCCCACTATACCACATCTTGTAAATTCCATTATCAGTGATCACACATGAGTACATGGCATGGTCACTATCACTAGCTGTGTCAGTATCCACAACAATACCCTGCTTAACCCAATCTTTCCAGTATATGGAAGTGTTCAATGATACATCATGATCGATTCTGACATCATTGTATTCAGAGACACGAGTAATATTCTCAAAAGTATCATTCCACCCATCACCAGCTGCATAGACCACCGCTGGTACATCCTCGGCCATTGCCGAGCCCATTGGTACGATCAAAGATGATAGCATTATGCTCAATGCCATAAGAAAACAAACTTGCTTTTTTATTATGCTCATATGCCCACTTCCACCACATATCACATCTTATGATATATTGTATAGATGAAAGTGTTAAGAATATATAAGCTTTCTGAGTAGGTATGAAATATCAGACTTATTAGTCTGATATTTCACATTTTCTTCTTCATTTCTCTTATGTATTCTTCTTCCGTTATCTCTCCTGATATCAGCTTTCTGTCCAATTCGCTCATACCATCAGTATCCCCGGTACCCTTCTTTTTCTTAATCTCCGAAGTGACCACAGTGCCTGTTAATAGCACTATCACCACAAGGCCGATCAAGAACAAGCCAACAAATGATGGAGCATAGTTTTTCTGAGATTTGGAGTTCTCCATCTGCTCTGTTTCCAGGTCGTATAGCCCTTCATCACCATTTTCCTTAAGGATCAATAGGTCTACGCCTGGAGGTGTTGTGATAGCAAGAGAAGGCAGGAGGTTTGTATCATCCTCCAGTTCCCCTCCTTCAATGGCTATCACGGTTATCATGGGCGTGGGCCCGACTAGCAATCCTTCCCCGTCGATCGCATCATTGCCGGTAACCCAAGCCCCATCATTGAGAGAATATATGCCGGGGGATGTGAATTCCTGTTTCCCGGCTGGGTTTGGTTTTGTGGATATGATCAGGTCAAGAGTTTGAACCTCTCCTGCCACCATGGTCCCGATGTTCCATGTCAAATGTGTTGAGCCAGCTCTTCCGACTCCATTCTGCCCATGGATGAAGGAACCGTTCGATGCTGAATAATTCACCAGCTCAAGCTCAGCTGGAAGAACATCATGAACTACCACAACCAATACATCTGAATCGCCCTCATTGGCGACTGTTATGCGCAATACCCATCCGTATTTCGTATGGGTGTAAACGACATCAGGGCCAGATGTCTTAACCTTGTCAATTGTCAGAACTCCGCCAATTGGTTCTATCGGCGGCTCCTCTGGCTCGAATACCGTTATCTGGCATTCGTCAGAGGCTACATGGCCATCATTATCAATTACTGTAAGAATTACGGTGAAATTGCCAGCCGTGGTATATCTATAGGATGGCATCAGACCATTGATTATTGATCCATCTCCAAAGTCCCAGGAATAGGAAATTATTGTTCCATCTGGGTCATAGCTGCCAGAGGCATCGAACTGAACATCAGTGTTAAGGCAAACCATCTGATCGAGTCCTGCGTCTGCAACTGGTGGTAGATTAGGTAGAATAAATGGATTAATAGTCATTTGACCACTAGCCTGATTATTTGTGAGGTCTATATCACCAGGAACGACATCAGAGGCAACTACTATCACAGAATGATCGCCAAGCTGATCTGCAAGCCAACTTGTAGATACTGTTGTAGCTCCATCAGCAGGAACAAAGATGCCATACTGCCTGTCGATAAGAGTTGCTTCTGAAACTGTATCAAGATAGAAAGATACAGTAGAATTTGCATCCTGACCGACCTTTGCAGCTGGTTTCTCGGCATAGAAAAGACGATTATGGCTACCATCGTAGCCAGTATACCAGGTCTTCATGGTATCACCCTCTATTGACACCTGACCAAATCCTATCGCACTGGTCTCCAAAGGCAGGGAGCCTTCAAGGACTATGCCAGTCCGGGTCCAGGAAATACCGTCTGGTGAAGAGGCATGTAATATCCTGCAGGGACCCGGGTATGCAGCGTAGCCTGTGTAATACATATCATATCCAGTGGCTGTTGGTATGATCCAAGGGAATGAAGCTGCTGGATAATCATATTGCCCATCATTGTTCAGAACGACACCGTCCTTTATCCAGGGATCAGATAATTGAGCTTTGTGAGCGTGGCATATCCTGCCTTCGTTCGGAGAGCCCCAATCAGTCCCCCCATACCACATATGCCATTCAGTCCCATCATAGAGAACAAAAGGAACGGTTACACCATCAGGATCCGCGGGAGTTCCATAGTCCATATCCATACCTAATTTCTGCCATGTTATACCGCTATCATAGGATATGGCCTTGTGAATATATCCACGGTAGCCGCCATTGGAGCCTATGCCAGTGTACCACATATGATAGATGCCACTGTCGTCCACCATTACATATGGATGAAGGACACCGTACTCTTCATACGCATTGCCAAAATCAAGAGCCATTCCCTGCCTCTGCCAGCTTATTCCATCCTGGCTTGTGGCGCGGAATATTCTATATCTATATGTCAGGCTATCGTCCCCATCTCCATTGTACCACATGACATAACTTCCATCATCCAACTTCAGGACACATGGCTTTCCAACATGAAGATCCTCACCAGCTCCACCAAGATCGAGGATCACACCACTCTTATTCCAGGAACTGCTTTGACTCTGATCTCCAAGAATATCAACATCGATGGTGATAATATCATTTTCAATGGCTTGATTATTTGATAAGGCCAATGAGTCCAATGAGATATCCACACCCACCAAAGGTGTGGTAATAGCATCAACACTTATCTGGACAACTGCCATATCATTGGAATTGTCCATATCAGATGGGGCGGAGTTGGTTATATCTGCTATAATGTCATAGTCTCCAGGGACAGCTGTCCAGTCAAATGATATGATAGTATTGGAATCTGCTGGAACAAAGACATTTGTCTGCCTGTATATCAAATTTGAAGCAGATATTGTATCTAAATATAGAGATACAGTACAATTTGCATCCTGGCCAACATTTCCAGCTGGTTTCTCTGCATAGAAAAGGCGTTGATGACTTCCATCATAGCCTGAATACCAACACTTCATGGTATCACCCTCAATCGACATCTGACCAAGTCCTATCATATTGGCCTCCAAAGGCAGGGAGCCTTCAAGGACTATGCCAGTCTTTACCCAGGTAAGACCATCTGATGAGGTCGCATGCAATATTCTAGAGGGGCCAGTGTATGGTATGGAACCAGTGTAGTACATCTCATAACCCGTATTTGTTGGTATGATACTGGGTGATACTGCGGATGGGTAATCATATGGCCCATCATTGTTCAGAACGACACCGTCCTTTATCCAGGCATCAGATAACTGTGCCTTGTGAGCATGGCATATTCTTCCCTCATTCGGAGAGCCCCAATCGATTCCATCATACCACATATGCCATTCTGTTCCATCATAATGAACATAAGGGGATCTAACACCATCTGGGTCTGCAGCGGTTCCATAATTTAGCTCCATACCCAATTTCTGCCATGTTATGCCGTTATCATAGGATATGGCTTTGTGGATATATCCACGGTAGCCACCATTGGAGCCTATGCCAGTGTACCACATATGATAAATTCCATTATCATCTATAATGACATTAGGAGTAAGAACACCGTATTCTTCATACGCATTTCCATAATCAAGAACCATTCCCTGTTTCTGCCATACTATACCATCTGGGCTTGTGGCTCTGAATATTCTATGCCTGTACACCAGATTGTCATCTCCATCTCCATTGTACCACATGACATAACTGCCATCATCCAGCTTCAGGACACATGGACTTGTTATATGAAGATCCTCGCCAGTTCCACCAATGTCAATTACAACACCACTCCGAACCCAGGAACTGTTTTGGCTCTGGTCTCCAAGAATGTCAACATCGATGGTTATGATATCATTTTCAATGGCTTGATTACTTGATAAGGCCAGTGAATTCAATGAAATATCCACACCCGCAGAAGGTATGGAAATAGCAGCAGCAGATATCTGGACAATTGCCATGTCATTGGTATTATCCATATCAGGTGGGGCGGAGTTGGTTATCTCTGCTATAATATCATAGTCTCCAGGGATAGCTGTCCAGTCAAATGATATGATAGTATTGGAATCTGCTGGAACAAAGACATTTGTCTGCCTGTATATCAAATTTGCAGCAGATATTGAGTCTAAATATAGAGATACAGTACAATTTGCATCCTGGCCGACCTTTGCAGCTGGTTTCTCTGCATAGAAAATACGATGATTGTTACCATCTGATCCGGCATACCAACATTTCAAGATATCACCATCCATCAATACATGACCACTACCCACCTCATCACCCTCTAGAGGCATGGTACCCTCAATAGCTATGCCGGTCTTGACCCAGGCAATACCGTCGGGTGAGGTCGCATGCAATATTCTGGCAGTTGCAATAGAAGGCATGTAACCAGTGTAATACATCTCATACCCTCCATTTATTGGTATGATCCGGGAATTTGAGGCGACTGGATAATCGTATGGTCCATCATTGTTCAGAACGACACCGTCCTTTATCCAGGCATCAGATAACTGTGCCTTGTGAGCATGACATAATCGAGCCTCATTTGGAGAGCCCCAGGAAATACCAGTATACCACATATGCCATTGGGATCCATCATAATGAACGAAAGGAGCAGTAGCGCCGTCGGGGTCTGCGGCAGTTCCATAGCCGACATCCACTCCCAATTTTTGCCATGTTATACCATCATCATAAGATATCGCCTTGTGAATATATGCTCGATAGCCTCCATTGTAGCCTATTCCAGTGTACCACATATGATAGATATTGTTATCATCCACCATAACATTGGGAAAGTAAACGCCATTCTGCTCATAAGCATTACCATAATCAAGAGCCAATCCTTGTTTCTGCCATGTCATACCATCCGAGCTTGTAGCTCTGAATATTCTGTAATTGTATACCGAACTGTTAGTTCCAAACCCTGCGTACCACATTGCATAGCTACCATCATCCATCTTCAGAACACTTGGATTTATTACATAAAGATCCTCATAAGCCCCGTCTACATCGAGTACAACTCCACTCTTGTTCCAGGAACTGTTTTGGCTCTGGTCTCCAAGAATATCAACATCAATGGTTATAATATCATTTTCAATGGCTTGATTACTTGATAAGGCCAGTGAATTCAATGAAATATCCACATCGGAAGATAGTGGAGCATCCTGAATTGAAGATGAGGCTGTTATAATAGGTATAGAGATATCATCATTATGAACAGGATCTACCAATACCACAAATGATACTGTGAACATCAGGCATGCGATAGCAAGGGTCATTAGGGTATTTTTACGGTTCATTTTGATTTCTCCTTATTTAGGACATGTTAAAGTCCATAAATATGTGTTTTTAGAAAAATTAAATAGACTTTTCCCAATATTTAGTAGATAAATACCAAAGTAAATTTAAAATACTATGTCTCACTTCTAACTATGGATGAGAGAGAGAAGTGCGGCAATAATGAAGCATATGTCCTCGGAGACATGCAATAAGATCCTGCAAAGTTTGCGAGAGGAGCTGGATCACCCGGATGATATTTCCAAGAAATTGAAGGTTGTTCGGCAAACTGTGGATTGGCATCTATTGCGGCTCAGTGCCCTGGGAATCGTGGATAGGATCCCTATTTCCTCACTTAGCGGGCGGCCAAAGATCATATACCGACTATCCAAAGATGGAGAGAATATGATAGACACCATTGATGATGCGGTCTTCAAGCATTATTCTAAAATAAAGAAGGCATATCAGGACGATATCAAGGATCTGGACATGAAATTGGCTATGGGGCAGATCAGTGAAGATGCCTACAAAGAAAAGATAAAGAAAACAGAAAAGGACCTAGGCATACTTAATGGGTCTGGATCCACTAAATAAAATCATATATCCTTATAATCAAACTTAAAAAATGAAAGAGAGGCCAGGCCCTTCAAAGGCCTGGCATTTATGTCTTTTCAAGGATCACTGTTCAAAGCTGGATCTCGATACCCAACTTTTCTGTGAGTTCCTTGTACCTGTTCCTGATGGTAACTTCAGTAACTCCAGCAACATCAGCAACTTCCCTCTGTGTCCTTCTCGCATTGCACAGGATGGAAGATACATATATTGCGGCCGCGGCCACACCAGTTGGTCCTCTACCAGAGGTCAGCTCCTTCTCGGCTGCCTGCTTCAGTATCTCCAGTGCTTTCTGCTGAACATCTCCAGCCAGCTTCAATTCACTGCAGAACCTTGATATGTAATCTTCTGGCTTGGTGGGCATGAGCTTAAGCTTGAGCTCACGGGTCATGAACCGGTATGTCCTGCCGATCTCTTTTCTACCAACACGGCTGGCACCAGCGATCTCATCCAGTGTTCTTGGAACATTACACTGTCTGCAAGCAGCATAAAGGGATGCCGCAACGACTCCTTCGATGCTTCTGCCCCTGATAAGATTCTTATTAACTGCCTTTCGGTAGACCATGGCTGCGGTTTCCCTCACATTCCTTGGGAGACCCATTCCGGAGGCCATTCTGTCCAGCTCGCTAAGTGCGAAGGCCAGGTTCCTCTCGGTTGCATTGGAAACTCGTATTCTCCTCTGCCACTTTCTCAATCTGTAAAGCTGGGCTCGATTCCTTGTTGGAATGCTCTTCCCATAGGAATCCTTGTTCTTCCAGCCGATCTCGGTGGAAAGACCCTTGTCGTGAATGGTATAGGTCATTGGTGCACCGGTTCTTGCACGTTTTTCACCCTGTTCCGAGTCAAATGCCCTCCATTCCGGACCCTGGTCTATCAATTGCTCATCGATAACCAAACCACAGTCCTCGCAAACAAGTTCTCCACGATTATAGTCCCTGACAAGATGGCTTCCAGAACATTCTGGACACGCCACTACATCATCTGGTCCTTCTCTTTTTTTTGCCATGCTTACTACCCCTTTTTATATTCCTGAATTTTGATTCCAGTTCCTTGTCAGAGAAGATCTCGTTATTTATGAAATGCATCCTCTCACTCTCTGGAATACCAGATACTTTCACTATGAGATATGGTGATGAGACCGGCCCTATGGTCTTGACCACATGCCCGATCTTTACCTTACTTCTGTCAAACACCCATGTGCCAGGCCTATGTGCCTCGCTGGTCTTGACAAGGAGCTCTCCCTTGTGATTCATATCATTGACTGTACCCAGGGATTTCATCTCCAACCTCATCGTCTAAGTAATTTTGGAAACCTCCCTAAGAAAAAGTCATATATATACTTTTCGCAATCACTTATATTCTTTATTGTGATTTTCACGAAAGGTTTTTATATCTTTCGTTAGGGACTTATATCGATATATTATATTGGGCAATAGATCGTACATAATATTGCACATATGAAAGGTATCCCAAGCCTAATGGCTTGGGACATTTCTACAGATGGAAGATATCCATCTTCGCGATCTACAATTCCTTCTCAGCAAAGAAAGCACTGTAAGCTCTGTATGTATTGTAGATATCAGCCTTACTGCCTATCTCGAAAGGCGAGTGCATGCTTATCAAAGCCGGACCACAGTCAACAGTTTCCATACCATATTCTGCAAGGAAGCGAGCGACTGTTCCGCCACCGCCTTCATCCACCTTACCAAGCTCGGCAGACTGCCATGGAACTTTATTCTTATTGAAAAGGTTCCTGACCTGTCCCATGTACTCGGCTGTCGCGTCATTGGAGCCGCCTTTTCCTCTGGCTCCTCCGAATTTACATATGACGATACCGCGTCCGATCCTGGCTGCATTATTGGCCTCATGGACATCCTTGAAAACAGGGTGTATGGCTACATCGACATCAGCTGAAAGGGCGTGGCTATTGGCCATCACACTCTTTAATTCTGAATATTTGAAATCGGGGTTCATCTTACTCATCAGCTCAGATACCGAGAGTTCGATGTAATTAGACTGGGCACCTGTAGCGCCTATGCTTCCAACTTCTTCCTTGTCGAAGAAATAGCAGATAGCAGTTCTCTCCGGTGTCTTGGCATCGAATAATGCCATCAGAGAAGTGTAAGCGCATGCGCGGTCATCCTGTCCGTATGCGCCGACCATGCTTCTGTCAAGGCCGACATCTCGGGGATTCATGGCCGGAACTGCCTCCAGTTCCGCACTTACAAGGTCTTCCTCAGTTATTCCATATTTCTCATTGAGTAATTTCAGGATATGTAATTTTATCTTGTTCTTGGCGTCCTTTTCCTCGGATAATGGGATGTGGCCAGCCAATATGACAAGTTCCTCTCCCTTGATCCCTTCGAAAAGGGTTCTGGTTCCCTGGGTCTTGTGAGCCAGATGAGGTAATAGATCACCTATGACGAAAACAGGGTCGGATTCATCCTCGCCTATAACGACATTGATCTTCTTTCCATCAGCTCTCATGATGACACCATGAATAGCCAGTGGTATGTTCACCCACTGGTATTTCTTTATGCCACCATAATAGTGGGTCTTGAAAAGTGCCAGTTCGATGTCCGTATCTTCATAGAGCGGCTTCTGTTTCAGATCGATCCTAGGGCTATCGATATGAGATGCGATGAGCCTGAATCCATCATCCAGCTTCTTCTTACCGATGACCGCCATTGAAAGAACACGGCCCTTACTAACCTGGTACACCTTGTCACCAGGCTTCAGCTTCTTGTATTTGTCAATGGATTTGAAGCCTTTCTTCTCAATAAGCGGGATAACATAGTCCACGACCTCTCTTTCTGTTTTGCATATTGTCAGGAACTTCTTGTAGCCTTCTGAAAAATCATGAATGGCCTTGATGGTCTTCTTATCTGCGTTTGCCCAGGAGCTTTCTCCCTTCATCGTTAGCTTTTCTTCTAAACTAGATGTTTTCTTCTTCGCCATTACCTACACCCCTTAAATGTATGATACCTGGATAGTTATTAAGTATATATCGGTTTTGCCATATTTAGCAGTAACAATTGTTTAAGATGTGCGATAATATACGACAAGATAAGATTTTAGAAAGTTTGACCTCCCCGCCCTCCGTTTCACTACAGACGAGGGTTCAAATATCAAAGCACTCTGTGACTGTCACTCGAATATTTTTTGAATATAAGACCACGCCCAATTCAAAATTGGGCTAGTTCGCAACTGACGTTGCTCACCCCGCCCGCCAGCTGAGAATACACTGTAATTTAGACGGGGCATGACGCTGTGAAATCAATGGCCTTTGGCCTATTGATTTCAGTACTCAAGATCTTCATCAGTAAGCCTTTTCTTTTTACCTCGCTGCGCTGGCCAGGCTCTAAAGAAAAGGGTTACCGTCCAAAAGAAAGTCGCCTGGCGCTGCTCGCTTGGGATTTTATCAGTACTCAAGATCTTCATCATGGAAAAATTGACAAGTCAACATTTCTCAGCAAGAGTTCAATCATCACAGAATCACTAATTCCATTTCATTATTAAAATCCTTTGCATAGAATTAGTCTATCTGCTCGTGTAAGCCATATCCTATCAATGCGGCGTTTCAATCGCCGCATTATTGAATCATCCCTAAGCTTAGGTTGGATTCAATAAGGGCTCAGGAAATGCAGAAATATCTGCATTTACTCCCGCCCTTTAGGGTTAGGGAGCCCTCACTTTACTGGTTTTCTTACGGATACGGCAGTATTTTACTAGTGCTGATGTTTAAAACTTTCCTCAAGGATAGCGAGGATATCAGCCAGCACCTCCTCAGCCGGCTGTTTTGCATCAATAATCTTTATACGGCTCTCAGTCTCCGCGATCCTAAGATAATTCGCCCTCACTTTTTCGAGATAATTATGCTTCTCGAACTTGGAAAGCTCCTCCCTGACCTTCAGTCGCTCCAGGGATGTTTCCGAGTCAATGTCGAGAAGGAATGTGATGTCTGGCTCGCGAATGACTGTTGCATTCATCCGCGTTATCCAATCCACCGAGTCAATGCCCTGCTTGGCCAGTGGTTCCTCAAGGGATGCGCCCTGATAAGCGGTGCTGGAATCGCAATATCGGTCAGAGATCACTATCTGGCCGTCTGCCAGCTTCTTTTTTATTTCTTCAGTGTGCGTCGCCCTGTCTGCCAGGAAAAGAAAGACCTCTGTGAAGGGGCTTATCTCTTCGGTGTAGCTACGGCGGACTGCCTGGCCGAGCCAACTTTCGGAGGGTTCCAGGGTGTGGTGTACCTTGTGTCCTTTGTCTCCCAGGACACGAGCCAGTTCCTTGGATGCTGTACTTTTCCCACAGCCGTCAATGCCTTCCAGGGTGATGAATATGCCTGTCATCGGAACAAGGAAGGCTTTGTGGTCAAAATAGTTTTTGTTTTCATATTTACCCAAACTACTTATCATAGAACAAAAATCCTGAACACGTGTTCGCAAAGAAATGTAGCCACATCATCGCCCTGCCATTCGTACTGGCAGGCCTTATCTACTTCGTGATAGGGATAGTGTGCTGGCTAGTACCTTGGCTTCTTCTATTCGGCATCATCATGCTGATATTCTTCCGAGACCCAGAGCGGAAGATCGGGGATGGAATTGTTGCTGCGGCCGATGGCGTCATCAGGGAGATAACTGATGACGACCAGTTCCTTAATATATCGACATTCATGAACGTGCACAATGTTCATGTCAACCGCGCTCCCATAAGCGGCAAGGTCACTGCGATCGAGCGCGTGAAGGGAAGTTTCTCTCCGGCTTTCATGGGAAATGCTGGCGAGAATTCTCGTGTGATGATCGACCTGGATACCGATATCGGCCCGGTTCGTATCATACAAATTGCAGGAATATTCGCCTACAGGATCATGCCCTATATCTCGGTTGGCCAGCAGGTGGAGAAAGGTGATAAGATCGGGATCATCAGATTCGGATCCCGAGTGGATGTCATATTCCCTTCCAGAACCGTGAACCACACTGTCGAGATAGGGCGTAAGATGAAGGCTGGAATGACAACACTGGCATATCCGATCACTAACTTTCGCGAGGAGGAAAGCCAATGAGATGGATGAGCCGCATTTCCGCAGCTGATATCGTCACCCTCCTCAATGGATTGTCAGGATTGTTGGCTATCACATATATTCTTGATGGGGAGATGATGATCGCCTCCTGCTTGATCATACTGGCTATCGTGTTCGATGGTGTCGATGGAGCTGTTGCCAGGAAGTTCGGCACTTCCCATGATTTCGGTCGTTTTCTGGATTCAATATCTGATTCTATTTCCTTCTGTTTCGCGCCCGCCTTACTGGTGTATGGCAATCTTTATGACAAAGATCTCGGCAGTGCGTGGACGAATATGCCGAATGCACTGGCTGTTATTGCCACTATGTTCTTAGGTTCCTTCGGAATACTCAGGCTGGCCAGATTTTCCAGCAAGGACTTCAAGCAGGGACATTTCCTTGGATTTCCAACCCCAGCTGCTGCGCTTGGTATCGTGATGTTCTGCAGCATCTTCGGAAATCCGGAGCTCAATCCCTTATCCAGTGGCTTCGAGCCCACCTTCATTTTCATATTCGCGATGGTACTGGCCTTCCTCATGGTGAGTGACATACCTTACCCGAAGATGAACAGAATATTCTTCGTATTAGCGGGTATGACCGGACTACTCATCTCACTTCCATTCTTGATGTATCTTATGGACATCGACATCTTCTCCGAGGCCACACTCGGTAATATTGAACTGCTGGCAGTAATCCCATTCTCCGGATATCTTATCGGAGGGCCATTCATATCTAGCTGGATGCGATGGAAGAGGAAGAAAAATAGAGCTGTTTGATCCTATTTTATCAATATTAGATAATTTACAAACTGGTCAGTAATTTCCAGTTCTATTATATACTCAAATCTGTATTTTCATGATATCGAAGGTGAGAATGTTGAATAATAACAATAACAATGAGATCGCGATAGAGGTCAAAGGCGTGGCCAAGACCTATGATAAGAAGGTGGAAGCACTCAAAGGTGTGGACTTCACGATCAATAAAGGCGAGGTCTTCACACTCCTTGGACCAAATGGTGCTGGCAAGACCACTTTTATCAGGATACTATGCACCCAGCTCATGCCATCAAGAGGAGATATCCTGATACTTGGTGATAGTGTGGTAGATGACCCAAATGCAGTTAGAGAGAATATCGCCATGGTTCCACAGGATGCCATGGCTTACTCGAATTTCACACCCTGGGACTATGCATACGCCTTCTGCCTGCTCAGGGGCATGGACAAGATAACTGCCAAGAAAAAGGCGGAAGAATCCCTGAGGGCGGTTCTCATGTGGGATATGAAAGACAAGCCTTGCCAGGAGATGTCTGGTGGTGAGAAGAAGAGAGCTCTCATAGCGGCAACTATTGCCAGTGATGCTCCGGTCCTAGTATTGGATGAACCAACTTCCGGCTTGGATGCAATAGGCAGACGAAATGTCTGGTCTGCTTTGAGAGATCGGGCCGCGCAAGGTAAGACCATTATCCTATGCACTCACATGATGGATGAGGCCGAGATGGTATCGGACAGACTGGCTATCATCAAAGGAGGAGAACTTGTGACCATTGGCAGCACCCATGAGATCAAGCAGTCAGTTCCATTCAAATACCGCGTCATAGCCCCGGAGGAGGCCATTGACAAGACCAAGTACAAGGAGGTCACCAAGATAGGTGACAGGGCGGTCGTCTACCTGACCAGCGACACGGAGGCCATCCAGATGGTCTCAGACATGTTGAAGAAAGGCGTGAACGCAGAAGCTTCACCAGTCACTCTGGAGGACGCCTTCGTAAGATTAGCCGGAGGCGATATCTACGAGCTTAGTGAAGAAGAGAAGAAAAAGGAGGTGAAATGATGGACTTTAAGAAGATGATCAGAGACACCATAACGATCACCTGGCTCAAATCAGTTCCTGACCTGAAGCGCCAACCTGGCATGCTGGTCATATTGATCGGATTCGCAGCCATTCCTCTGTTCTTCATCACCCTATTCGGAGGAGAGGGCATGATGGATGTTGGATTGATAGGTGTCATAGTATCCAGCGTTGGCTTTATCGGGATATCGGCATCCATCCAGGATCTGACTTGGGATCGCTATGTCAAGCTCAAGGAGATGGTTGTGGCTATGCCAGTTCATCCAGTTGCCTATGCAATGGGTCTGACCCTGGCAGCCCTGGTCTTTACCATTCCAGGTGCAGTGGCCTTCACTGCTTTTGGTCTTTACCGAGGTCTTTTCGATCTGCCATCCATAATCATGATGATCGGCTCCCTCATCCTTTGCTGGGGCGGGCTATCTGTCATGGGATTCACCGTGGCCACTTACCTTCACAAATCCAGCCCCAATTCATTAGGTGTGCTGGCCAACCTTCTGAGCATGGGTTTCGTGTTCCTGCCACCAGTATATTATTCGGAAGAGATGCTGGTGAACATCGGAGGCTTTGACCTATCCTGGGTCGTCTACCTATTACCTACTACCAATTCCGCGGCCATAATCAGATACGCCACTGGCTTGACAGAATGGAATGCCAGTGCTTTCATGCTTCACTGGATCGCTTTGGTCATCATACTGATCTTGTTCAGCGTACTGGTCATAACAAAGGCCAGGTGGAGAGAGCCATAATTTCGCACAAGTTATGGCTTGATCATCATCCAATAAAAATATCAGAAACAATTATTAGCCAACATGCTGATTCATATTCCGGGTAATACGATGGTAAAACCACCGGAATATGAAGCAATGGACGAGGCAAGGGTGTTTGAAGTACCCAGAGCGTTCCAGCAGGTATTTGGAAAAGATAGTGGATTCGAGCTTGAGAAAGAGGAGCCACGAAGAGATCCAAATCCGCCAGCTGGCCCCAGGGAATTCTCAACATATCATGTGATGAAGGGGAATGAAAGGATAGCGACCATCCATTACAATGGGCATATATCCTGCCTTGACCCCGATATCCAGGACAAGATGGATCAGATATCCGAGATACTGGAGAAGCATGCGAATGAGGCCTATCGCAGAGTGAAAAGTGGTGGGTATTAGTCACCACATATTTTTCAAAAACAGGATATTATCCTGCCAAGATGTTTAGGGGGTTTAGAGAGGATGATACCCCCGCCCATCGCTCTTAGTTCGAATCGCTTTGCGTCTCGAACTAATTATTTGCGAAATTTACGCAAATAAGGACTCCTGACGGGGTTCCGAATCAGAAGCACTCTAGACTGTCACTCGCTAACACATCGAATATAGTACCCCGCCCCTGCGTCACTCGGGACGGGGCATGCTTGCATAGATTAAGCCTGTGAACCTTACTGCTTCATCAACAGATCCATTACTGCCATTTCCGGCCGGAAGCCTTTTCTTTTGCGCTCGCTGTGCTGGCTTGTTGTTTACTTCATCAACAGATCCATGACCGCCATCTCCGCCCACATACGATTTTCTGCTTCGTCGAAAACCCTGGAATTTGGAGAATCGATTATCTCGTCAGTGACTTCCTCATTCCTGTGCGCTGGCAGGCAGTGCAGGAATACATAATCAGATTTGGCCAGTGCTACAAGTTCCGCATTCACCTGGAAGGGTGGGAACACCTTGTTCCTCTGCTCCTTCTCGGCCTCGTCACCCATGGACACCCATGTGTCCGTGTAGATGACATCCGCGTCCTTTACCGCGTATATTGGGTCTGACGAATGCTCAATCGTGCATCCGCGCTCTGCCCCCAGAGCTTTTGCCTTGGCCAGTACTTCCTGATTTGGCTCATATCCTGCAGGACAGGCAGCCACCATGTGCATACCCACTGCCGCGCTTCCCAGTAAAAGTGAATTACAGACATTGTTCCCATCACCCAGATACACCATCTTCAAACCCTTCAAGCTTCCTTTCTGCTCCTTGATGGTTTGGAAGTCAGCGAGTATCTGGCATGGGTGCTCGAGATCATCTAATCCATTGATAACTGGTACATCCGCGTGCTCGGCCAGTTGCTGCATGATCCTGTAATCGAAGGCGCGGTACATTATTCCGTCAACATACCTGGAAATAACTTTCGCCACATCGTACACGCTCTCTCTCTTTCCGACCTGGATCTCATTTGGTGATAGGTAAAGGCCAGTTCCACCAAGATGGTGCATTCCGATCTCGAAGGATACACGTGTTCTCAAGCTGGGCTTCTCGAAGATCATGCCAAGAACCTTCTCTTTCAATGGTTTCTCGCCATTGCCAGCCTTCTGCTTTGCCTTCAGTTCAATTGCCCTATCCAGCAAAATATCGATCTCATCTTTGACGTCCAGTATGGAAATTAAATCACGCTTCATTCACTCACCTTCTGCGATGTATAGCAGGGCTATAGAAAAGCCTTTTTATTTATTCAATATAGAATAATAAAGATCACTTACTATCAGATGCTGTTTCCCCAGTCCAGCAATACAGGCATAAATTTTCCCTGGGCAGACCGATTGCCTCTATCATATCATCCACGATTTGGAACCTCAAGGTTGTCACATCAATATCTTTTCTGATCCACTCCAACATCTTTTGATATTTTTCCGTGGTGTGATCAACATATTCTGATACATCCTCAATATCGTTCCCCTCCAGATCGAATATCGCCTTCCTGGCCGATAGTTCATGAATACTTCTTGTGGAAAGATTGAATTTGCACGGGAACAACAAAGGCGGACAGGCAGGTCGGACATGGATCTCCTTGGCCCCTCTGTCCCATAATTTCTTCACAGTGAAGTTCTTTAGCTGGGTTCCCCTGACAATGGAATCCTCACAGACGAGTATGCTATTGCCCTTTATGATCTCTTTTATTGGCACGAGCTTCATCTTGGCAATTAAATCCCTGGTTGTCTGAGCTGGAGGGGTATAGCTCCTGCCATAGCCTGGCGTGTATTTGACCAAGGGCCTTCGATAGGGCTTACCGGATTCATTTGCATATCCAATAGCATGGGCGATACCAGAATCTGGAATTCCAGCGACAAGGTCAATATCGATGTCCTTGTCCCGCCTTGCTAAGGCTGCACCACATTTTTCCCTGACGATCTCGGCATTGATCAATTCATAATTCGAGGCTGGAAATCCTGTGTATATCCATAAGAATGTGCATGTCTGAGCCTGATTTTTTCCTTCCTTCTGGACATGGATGCCACCCTCATTGATCATGGTGATCTCACCAGGATCCAGATGCTTGACGACAGTGAACTCGATATTTGAAAAGGCTGCGGTCTCCGATGTCACCGCCCACTCATCATCCTTCTGACCTATGATAAGAGGCCAGTGTCCATTCTTACCCCTGGCGCAATAAATGCCATCCTTGTGAAGTAGCAAAAGGGAGCATGATCCTTCAATGGCTTCGAACATCCTTTCCATGCCGTCGATAAGGTCTTCTCCCTGAGTTATCATCTTGGCCACAAGTTCTGTTGGATTAGTTGTATGAGTTCCCATCTCACTGAAGCATATGCCCTTCTTCATAAGCATATTTGAGAGCTCTTCGACATTCTCTATGAGGCCATTGGTCACGATGCAGAAAGGACCGAATTTGGAATTGATGTAAATTGGTTGCTCCTCAAAGGCACTGATAACACCAATGCCCTTATTGCCCTTCATCTCCGTCAAACTATCAAAGAACTTGGATTTGAATTGGCTCTGGCTTATGTCCCGGATCTGACGATTTATCTCATCTCCATATACAGCCATCCCACCATATTGGGTTCCAAGATGGGTGTGATAGTCCGTTCCATACAATAACATCTCTGCACAATCGTCTTTAGAAACAATTCCAAAAATTCCGCTCAATAAGAAGCCTCCACTGACCCTTAATAAGCAGATTGATATTTAGTATTATTGAATATGATCAAAACCAGATCAGAGTATTCTTTTCTCACTATCAATCTCAATCAAACATATCAAGGATATGATTGTATATTTCTACTATCAGTCAAACATATCAAGTGTATGCTGATCTCTTTCTCTTTCCCCAGATATAGGTAGTGGATATTCCGAGGTCACACATCCCAGACAGAGATTATCATACTCTATCTGAAGTGCCTCGACCATTCCGTCAATAGATATGTAACCAAGACTGTCCGCGCCTATAGCCTCACCAATATCCTTGACCTCTTTATGATTTGCAATGAACTGATCCCTGGTGGTCATATCAATACCTAGGTAACAAGGAGCGATGATCGGGGGCGATCCAATTCTGACATGCACCTCTACAGCTCCGGCATTCCGGAGTATCTGGATTATGGTCTTCATCGTCGTGCCCCTGACAATGGAATCATCCACCAAGACCACACGGCGGCCTTCAACGACAGCCCTTACGGGATTTAATTTATCTTTAATACTTACATCTCTCAGATACTGGCTTGGCATGATGAATGTTCTCTGAACATAGCGGTTCTTCATTATCCCTTCACTGAGCTTGATACCAGAACCCATTGAGAAACCATATGCATGACCTCTGCCAGAATCCGGAATAGCGATGACAACATCCGCATCGACAGGATGTTCCTTAGCAAGCCTCCAGCCGATCCTCTTTCGAGCATGATATACACTTAATCTATCTATTATCGAATCCGCCCTGGCGAAATACACCCACTCAAAAAAGCAATGGGCGCGCCTCTTACTGCTGGCCAGCTTGAAACTGTCCACCTTATCATGGAAAAGCTCCACGGCCTCTCCGGGCTGAATGTCCCTTATCAATTTGGCTCCGATGACATCCAATGCGCCAGTCTCGGATGCGACGATGTAGCCACCATCGAACTGCCCAAGACACAGAGGCTTGAGACCTAGAGGATCTCGCATCGCGAAAACCCTGCCATTGATCATAAGTGTAAATGAATAAGAGCCAATAAGCTTTTTAGCCACGACCTGGAGGGCCTTTTGAACATCTTTATGTTTGCTCATCTCGGTATTGAGTATGAGAGCAAAGGCCTCTTCCTCACTTGATTTGGTGAATTGATAACCCTGAGATTTCATCTCTTTGACTATCTCAGGAGCATTGACAATAATACCATTATGAGCAATGGCAATATCCCCAATATCGGTCTTCAATGTGAAGGGCTGAGCATTCTCTGGCTGGGATACTTTTATGGAATAATAAGTGTGGCCGATACCCATATTGCCCTTTAGCCTTTTAAGATCTGCTTCGGAGAATACCTGATCTACAAGGCCAATGCCTTTCTTCATCTTCTGCCTTTTATCAAAAGTGACCATGCCAGAGGCTTCCTGGCCACGGTGCTGTAAAGCTCTCAATGCATAGTACATGTGAGATGAGAGGTCGCCCTTGCACGCAATGGCGACTACTCCGCACTTCTCCTTTGGCTTATCATTATCGAAATAAGAATGATTGTCGCTGAATTCTTCATAGGATCCAGGCGGCAACATGTGCCTAATGCTCCTTGGCCCAGGCGTAATTTCTAAGTTTAGCACTGGCTCCGAAGCCGCATGATGCGCATCTCTTTTTTCTAACATGATATGCATGCTTACCGCATCTTCGACATACTATGTGCGTTTTCTTGGAGCTGTGTTTACCCCTTGACGGTGTACCTTTTGACATGTTCACCAACCTTCCTTAATTTTAATTATACTTTATTCAAGGTGAGATATATATGACGTTGTCACCCCTAACGATCGCTAGATCATGCTTGCGGATTGTCTTTCCCTCATCCAGTTCTTCGGCATTGCGAAGCACTAAGTTAAGGTGAGGGTCGAAGCCGTCCAGAATTCCTCTGTATGACTTGCCTCCGCGCAATTCGACCATTACAGGCTTGTTTAGGTACTTGCCCAATATTGAGAGTGGCTTACTCATAGATTCACCATTTCTGAGTCCGATATCGGATACAATACTTAAAGGTTTCACCCTATTAATAGTTTAGATTGCCATTATAGTGTAAATAGTTACTATATATACCAAATATTTCAGTCATCCTTGCCCAAGCTATTCTCTGATCTAAACCATTTCCTATCCTGATTCTTATCGTTTCTCCGGTCCAGTACATTGAAGTATAGCGCGACAAACAATGCCATCAATACAATGATAGCAAGTGTTCCCATAGACATCATACCAGATGTAACCATGCTATAATGAGCTACAATGTCGGTATCGTCATCAAATGCATCAGTTTCACTAGTCGAGGTGGTTGATGGGCTTTCGATTAGAGAGGCCATATCAATATCAGACCCACCACGGGTGGATATGTCATCGGGCAATGAATTCCGCATGCCCATATCGACAGGGGAAGGAACGGACATGATGACATTCCAGACAATATCACTTGGAACATGCACCCAGTAACCAGCTCCTGGAACCATGACATGAGTGTCTGGAAGTGCTTCCAGATCGTAAGGAGATAGAGCATTGAAACCCTCTATCTTGTCATAGCCTGTACCGGCAAGGGCAGTACCGATGGTGACAGTGCTATTCAGGGTTGGATAACCAATGAGGTTCCAACCAGCATGAAGTGTCATGTGCTCATTGTTCGGACGGTCGCCACTAACATTCAAAGTAGAAGCACTGATCATATTGATCCAGAAACCCATTGAATGATCTATATCGAATAGATCATTCAATGCAACGGGCTTTGATGTGGAATAAGATTTCCAATGATCAAAGGTATCTGTTGAATTGTAATACATGACCTGATCCCAATCGCCACTTATCGAAGATAGCACAGATAGGATGGAAGTATCGGACATGATCAATGGTATCGAGATAAGATTCCAACCAATATCAAGATCAATGGTGAACCTGTTCTGCTCAACGGTCACAAGGGAAGTGTCGGTCAATGTGCCATAGGACAGCGTGACAGTGCCAGATGTAGGGGTCATTGGTGCGGTGAAGAAACCAGTAGCATCAATGGTGCCAACAGTCGTGCTCCATATGAAATCAACACCCAGGATCACATTGTCAAAGACATCGTAGGCAGTGCCAGTGAAATCCTGTGTCAGGCCAACTGGAATTGTCAAGACCGAGGGAGTTAGTTCAATGTGATCAATCGATATATCAACGATATCGGCATTTGTTGAGCCGACAACTAAACTATTCAAAGCCGCGATGAAGCCAAAGCCAGCTGTGGATTGAGCAGTAAGTAGGCCATTCGTATCAATAGCACCGATACTGGTACCCCATATGAAGGTTAGGCCAGGAATTACATTATTGTAAATATCATAGCCAGTGGCAGTGAATTGAACAGTGCCTCCAACAATTATGCTTATCAAAGGACCTGGGGAGATCATGATATGATCAATCGCTCCGGGAAGGATGGTGACAAGGGCAGAGACATTCGCAAAGCCAAGAGAAGCGGTCACCACACCAGATCCAGTTATTGTCTGGGCAGTGAAAAGACCAGTGGAACCTATTGATCCAACATCAGTGATCCATGTGAAAGATGCACCGATTGCCACATTATTGTACTGATCATATGCAACGGCACTGAAAGACTGGAGAGTGCCAACGACCACGGAAATCGAATTTGGGGTGATATCGATATGGTCGATATCACCTATCAGGATATTCACAACTGCAGAAGCATTGATAGTGCCATTACTAACAGTGATGGAACCCATGCCGGGAATGATCTGTGCGGTGAAATTACCAGTGGCATCAACACTTCCAACATCAGAGGCCCACACAAGACCAATACCAGGAATGGCATTATTGTAAACATCAAGGGCGGTCGCAGTGAATTGCTGAAGGTCTCCAACTTGAACTGAAGCAGGATCAGGTGATATCGATATGTGATCGAGAGATCCGGGCAGAATATCCACCACGGCGGAGCTTGTGACTGCACCAAATGTCACATTCACAAAGCCATTTCCAGTGGTTGTCTGGGCAGTGAAGATACCTGTAGCAGTAATAGAACCAATATCAGTACTCCATACAAAGGTCGCCCCAATGATCTCATTATTATAAGCATCATAGGCAATTGCACTGAAGAATCCGATACCGCCAACAGATAGAGAAAGAGATGCCGGGGTCATGATGATATGATCAACACTTCCGATGGTGACATCAACATTCACAGAATCACTTACAGATCCATTGGTTGCAGTTACTGAACCAATTCCAGGAATGGTCTGGGCCAAAAAGAGGCCACTGTTATCTACGGATCCCACATCCGTACTCCATGAGAATCCGACACCAGATATCTCATTGTTATACAGATCATAGGCAATGGCGCTGAAAGCCTGAGTATCACCAACACTAACTGTCGCAGAGTTAGGGGATATGACAATATGATCGATTGGGCCAGGAGTGACTGTGATATTGACGGAGTAGCTGAAAGTATCATTGGTAGCTGTAATAATGCCTGTACCTGGAACTGTCTGGGCGGTGAATGATCCGAAAGCATCCACAAAGCCAATATCAGTACTCCATATGAAATCCACTCCAGGTATTACATTATCCATCACATCATAGGCTACTGCGGTGAATAGCATATTGGAGCCTACAATGATAGATACTTGATTAGGGGTGACCTGGATATGATCTATTCCGCCGACCATGACATCGACCACTGTGAAACCACTTATCGTGCCATTGGTGGCTGTGGCAGTACCGGAGCCAGTAATTGATTGGGCTGTCAGCAGACCAGAAGCATCGATGGATCCAACATTTGTATTCCAGGTGAAAACCACTCCAGGTATCTCATTATCATAAACATCATAGGCAATTGCAGTAAGCTGGAGAGAGGCATCGACTATCATGGCAGCTGGATCGGGAAGGACTGTAATATGATCTAGGGGACCGATAAATACGGTAATTGGAACAGAATAGCTTACGGAATTGTTTGTAGCGGTGACAATTCCAGCTCCTGGAGTTGTCCGAGCAGTGAAGAGACCAGTGCCATCGATGGTACCGATATTGGTGGTCCATGTGAAAACAGTTCCCGGGATAGCATTATTGTAAGAATCATAACCAACTGCAGTGAATGACTGGGTATCTCCAACTTGTAGTGAGACTGGATCTGGTAGAACTATGATATGATCGATAGCTCCATAGACGATATCGACATTCGAAACTCCACTTATGCTACCATTGGTCGCGGTTACATTACCAGAACCAGGGGCTGAAGAGGCGGTGAAGAGACCAGTGGCATCCACGGAGCCAATGTCCGCACTCCAGGAGAACTCGACACCAACGATCACATTATCATACACATCATAGGCTATTGCGGTGAATAGTTGAGTAGAGCCTACGATGACACTGGCCGGAGATGGTAGAACATCAATATGATCCATGATATTAGGAACAATATCGACCACGGCGGAATAGCTGGAAGAGTCGTTAGTGGCTGTCACAATACCAGTTCCGATCATGGTCTGGGCAGTAAATAGACCAGTACCATCGACAGTGCCGACATCGGAGGTCCATATGAACTCAACACCCACTATGACATTGTCAAGGGAATCGTAGGCAGTTGCGATGAATTGCTGAGTATTGCCAGCAGCGATAGAGATCGGATCAGGAACTATCAATATATGGTCGATATTCCCAATTACCACATCCACGATTACGGAACCACTGGCGGTTCCATTGCTAACAGTGACTGAACCGATTCCTGGAGTGGTGAAACTCATGAAGAAGCCGGTGGCATTGATAGTGCCTACATCGGAGGTCCATATAAGATCCGCACTTGGCACAAGATTATTGAAGATATCGTAGGCAATAGCAGTGAACTGCTGGCTGGCATCAACAACAATGACCAGAGAATCCGGGGAAATATCTATATGATCGACAAGACCAGGAACTATCGTGACAATGGCAGTGTCACTGATCGTACCATTGGTGGCTGTCACGACACCAGTACCCGGTGTGGTCTGGGCGATAAAGTTACCAGAAGCGATGGTACCAATATCAGAGGACCAAACGAAAGTCGTCCCAGGGATCACATTATTGTAAACATCATAAGCAATAGCTGAGAAGGACTTCGTAGCTCCAGCCATCACAGTCACAGGGTTCGGAAGAACCTCGATATGGTCAACAGCACCTGGGATGATATTCACAATGGCCGAATCGGAGATCGTGCCATTGGTAGCTGTGACAATGCCAGTGCCTGTCATTGCCTGGGCGGTGAATAGGCCAGTTGCGTCGATAGTACCGACATCAGTGCTCCAATCACGATCAGCGTTCGGGATGATATTATTGTAAACATCGTAAAGAATGATCGTGAATTGTTGAGTTTCACCTGCAACAATATCGATCGGATTAGGAAGGACCTCGATATGATCAAGGCTATCTATCAAGATCTCAAGATCAGACTGGCCGCTTATGGTTCCATTGGTCGCGGTGACTGAACCAGTTCCTGGTGTTGTCCGAGCGGTGAATAGGCCAGTTACATCGATAGTACCAGCATCTGTACTCCACACAAATCCAATACCGGCGATGACATTGTCATAGATATCATATCCAGATGCGGTGAAGGTCTGATCATCACCAACAATTACAGTTGCAGGGTCTGGCATGACCTCGATATGGTCAAGTGGACCTGGAACTATATTGACGTCTGCGAAATTGGAGATCGTTTCATTCACAGCAGTGACAGTTCCGGCCCCCGGAACTGTCACTGCTGTGAATAATCCACTATTATCAACAGTACCCAGATCGGTGGACCAATCATAACCAATACCAACTATCACATTATCGTAGACATCGTAGGCAGTGGCAGTGAAGACCAACGAAGCTCCTGCTACTATGGTCTTCGGATCTGGAGTAACAAGAATATGATCTAGAGCGCCAGGAACTATATTGACCGTCGAAGATGAGCTTACAGAACCATTGGTAGCGGCCACATATCCGCTACCTGGAATGGTCTGAGCGGTGAAAGACCCTGATGCATCTACCAGGCCAGCATCAGTTGTCCAGATAAGATCCACGCCAGTGATCTCATTATTGTAAACATCATAGGCCATGGCCATAAATAGTTGGACATCGCCAACGATAATAGTTGCCGTTGCCGGAGACAATACGATATGATGTACAGGACCGACAATGATTGTTACATCTGCTGTATCACTGATTGTGCCATTGGTAGCAGTTACAGTTCCAGTGCCTGGGGTGGTCTGGGCGGTAAGAAGACCTGCGACATCGATAACACCGACATCGGTGGACCAGTCAAATCCAATGCCTGTTATCTCATTATTGTAAACATCATAAGCTATCGCGGAGAATAATCTAGCTTCGCCCACTACCACAGTTACAGGATCTGGCATAACCCCGATATGATCAAGAGCACCAGGAGTAAGAGTGATAGGTACGGAGCACTCGACTGAACCATTGGATGCGGTGACCACACCAGTACCTGAAATTATCTGGGCGGTGAAGGATCCTGCGACATCGATAATTCCAATATCAGTGCCCCATACAAGATCCACACCTGGAATGATATTATCATAAGCATCATAGACCACTGCAGAGAAAGACTGTGTGGTTCCAACAAGCATGCTGACCGTATTAGGTGTAACGACTATGTGATCCACAGCACCAAGAACGACAAACACATTGGCCACATCGCTGACCGTACCATTGGTAGCGGTCACGATACCGGTTCCTGGAACTGTCTGGGCAATGAACTCGCCGATGGAATTTATGGAGCCAATATCAGTGCTCCAGATAAAGTCCGCATTGGGGACGATATTATTGTAGATATCATAGGCAGTTGCAGTGAAAGCCAGTAATTCACCAACAGGCACAGTACAAGGATCTGGACCCAGGATGATATGATCTATCGGGCCAGGTATGACATCGACAAGAGCGACTGAGCTGATAGTGCCATTGGAAGCGGTCACGGTTCCGGAGGCTGTGATGCTCTGGGCTGTGAAGTTTCCAGTAGCATCGATGGTACCGATATTGGTTGTCCAATCAAAACCAATACCAGATAAGGCATTGTTGAATTGATCGAAGGCAATGGCCACAAATGTCTTGGTGTCGTCAACGACAACATTGAAGACATCGGGTATGACGACTATGTGATGGATAGAGCCAGGAATGACAATGACACTGGCCAGACCAGAGACTGTGCCATTGGTCGCTGTCACAGTTCCAATACCAGTGAACGTCGGGGCAGTGAGGTCACCGGAACCATCAATGGTTCCGATATCAGTACTCCAGGTGAAAGTCACACCAGAGATAGGATTATCAAATTCATCATATGCAATTGCTGTGAATGTCCGAGTTTCTCCGACCTCCACCATACCAGGATTTGGCAGAACGATGATATGATCGATGGTCAGGATCACATCAATACCAGCTACACCGGAGATGGTGCCATTGGTGGCAGTTATCGTACCAGAACCAAGGGTGGATTGTGCAGTGAAGAAGCCAGTGGCATCCACGGAGCCAATATTCGTGCTCCAGGTGAAAGTCACGCCAGGGATCTCATTATTGTAAATATCATAGGCAGTGGCGATGAACAAGTGGCTGGCATCGATAATTATACTTGCGGGATCTGGGGTTATCATGATATGGTCTATCGGTCCGATGACCGTAGTGACTGTCGCAGAGGCACTTACAGAGCCATTGAAAGCGGTGATGGAGCCAGTTCCAGGAATGGTCTGAGCGGTCAGAAGACCAGTACCATCGACAGAACCAATATCCGTGCTCCAATCAAAGATTATGCCAGATATCTCATTATCGTAAACATCATAACCAAGGGCAGTGAATAGCTGGGTTCCGCCCACAACGATATCCGAGGGGTCAGGGGCCACGATAATGTGGTCTAGTTCTCCAGCGACCACATTTACAATCGCAGACCCGGAGATGGTACCATTGGTCGCGATCGCAGAGCCAGTTCCAGGAACCGTCTGCGTGGTCAAAAGACCAGCGGCATCGATAGAACCAATATCCGTACTCCAGGTGAAGTCAATGCCCGGTATCTCATTATTGTAAATATCGAAGGCGGCGGCAGTGAAGGATTGATCATCACCAACCGCGATAGTGATTGGGGTTGGATCAACAATTATGTGATCGATCGGTCCTATTATGATATCGACCGTGGCAGAATATGTCACCGTGCCATTGATAGCTGAAACAATTCCAATTCCTGGGACGGTCTGGGCAGTTAGCAAGCCAAAGATATCGATCGATCCAATATCTGTCGCCCAGATGACATCGGTCGCAGGTAGTGGATTGTCGTACATATCATAACCAGTGGCTGTGAAGACCTGTTGGGTTCCAACTATCACCGTGGCGGGATCTGGACTTATGGTCAAGTGATCAAGAGCTCCGATAATGATAGTGATATCTGCTGAATCACTTATTGTGCTGTTCATGGCAGATATGATTCCAATACCTGGAGTTGTATCAGCAGTGAACAGACCAGTATCATCAACAGAGCCTACATCGGTTGTCCAGATAAAGTCAACGCCGGGTATGGCATTGTTGTAAACATCATAGGCCATGGCCGTGAATTGTAAATTGCTTCCAACGACCACGGTAGATGGATCTGGCATAACAACAATATGATCGATACTTCCAGGCAGGACATTCACGGTAGATGAATAGCTGGCAGAACCATTGGTCGCGGTCACTATACCAGTTCCTGATATGGTCTGTGCCGTGAACAGGCCAGAAGTATCGACCGAGCCAATATCCGTGCTCCAGTCGAAAGTAACTCCAGAAACCACATTTCCATAAACATCGAAAGCAACGGCAGTGAATGCCTGAGTGCCTCCGACAACGAGTGAAACGGGATCTTGGAGCATCACGATGGAGTCTATGGCTCCGGCAATGATGATCACGGTCGCGGAACCTGAGACCGTTCCATTGGTAGCTGTAACAACTCCAATGCCCAATGCGATCTGGGCAGTGAAGAATCCAGTAGCATCCACCGAACCGATATCCGTGCTCCAGGTTAGGTCGATACCGACTATCGGATTATTGAAAGAATCATAAGCGGTGGCTGTGAATGTTTGTGTTTCACCAGCCACGATCGAAACCGGATCAGGCATAACAACAATATGATCGATGGTCACAGAGAATACATCAACGACAGCAGAACCAGAGACCGTTCCATTGGTAGCTGTAACAACTCCAATGCCCGGTATCATCTGAGCGGTGAATGATCCGCTTGCACCAATGGAGCCGACATCCGTGCTCCAAACAAAGTCAACTCCCATGATCTCATTATTGAGGATATCATAAGCGGTGGCTGTGAAGGATCTGGAGGTCCCGACTATTAAAGATACGGGATCTGGCAGAACCACAATATGATCTATCACTACATCGATGACATCGACAATTACAGAATAAGACACGGTTCCATTGGTTGCCGTGACACTTCCTGTTCCAGGTGATGACTGGGCCGTGAGCTGGCCAGTCATATCTATTATTCCAATATCAGTGCTCCAGACAAGGTCAATACCAGATATCTCATTATTATAAACATCATAGGTCTGGGCAGTGAATGCCAGGTTACCATTCACGATTATACTTACTGGGTCTGGAGTGACCACGATATGGTCAAGAGCCCCTACCAATATCTGCACACTCGCACTATCAGATATCGCACCGCTGGTTGCGGTCACTGTGCCAACTCCAGGAGTTGTCTGGGCTGTGAAATAGCCTGTTGAATTGACAAAGCCAGCATCAGTGGCCCATGTGAAGAAAGTGCCACTTATGGGATTATTGTAGATATCATAAGCAATGGCAGTGAATTGGACATCACTGCCAACCATTGTCGATACAGGGTCTGGCAATACGATGATATGATCCATACTGCCCACGATGATCGTGACCGAAGCAGAATCACTCAATGTTCCATTCGATGCGGTCACAATTCCCACCCCCGTGGTGGTCTGAGCTATAAGCATGCCACTGATACCGATAGAACCAACATCAGTGGTCCAGATAAGATCCGCACCTGAAATTGCATTATTATAGATATCATAGACCGTGGCCGCGAAAGCCTGGAAGGTTCCAGCCTCGACAGTGGCCGGGTCTGGTGATACTATGATATGATCTGGAGCTCCAGGGATGACATTGACAGTTGCCGAATAGCTTACAGTTCCATTGGTCGCGGTCACAATACCGATCCCTGCCGTGGTCTGAGCAGTGAGGAGGCCGGACATATCCACAGAACCAATATTTGTCGTCCATACGAAGTTCATACCTGATATTTGATTATTGTAAATGTCATAGCCAGTTGCTACGAATACCTGAGTCTGACCAACTATCACCGTCGCTGGATCGGGTAAGATAATGATATGATCCAGCTCATCTGTGATGATGTCAACAACCGCGGAATACGAGATCGTACCATTTGTGGCAGTCACGATTCCCGAACCTGGCAGGGTCTGGGCAGTTAATTGACCATTTTGATCAATGGATCCTATGTCTGTCGTCCATACGAAGGCCATACCCGGGATCTCATTATCGAAGATATCATAGCCAATTGCAATAAAGGACTGGCTATGTCCTGCTATTATGGTGATCGGATCAGGCAGGACGATGATGTGATCCAATGAACCGGGGATCACATTCACAATGGCAGAATCATTGATCGTGCCGTTCATTGCCATGATGGTTCCAGCACCTGGAATCGTCATGGCAGTGAACTGACCAGATGCGTCAATAAAGCCCACATCCGTTGTCCATGTGAAGGACACGCCTGGTATGATATTATTAGATAAATCATAGGCAACCGCAGTGAATACCTGAACGCCTCCTGCGAAGATGGTGACTGGATCCGGTGTGACGATGATATGATCGACCATCGCGATGATTATATTGACATTCGCAGAACCGGATACGGTTCCATTTGTTGCAGTAACCGAGCCTGTTGCGGGGGATGATTGAGCTGTGAAATAACCGGTCTCATTCACAGAGCCAATACCTGTGGACCAGGTGAATTCAACACCGGGTATCTCATTATTATAGATATCATAGGCAACTGCACTGAAAGGTGCCTCTCCATCAATGATCATGGTGATCGGTGTGGGTGAAACAATTATGTGATCTACAGGACCCAATATTATTTCGATACTGGCATTGGCCAAGATGCCACCGCTGACAACATTAATAATACCCATTCCTGGGGTCGACTGGGCTGCCAGATATCCTGTGGAATTTATCACACCGACATCGGTACTCCAGCTCATTGGAGCATTTGAAATGACATTGTTATAGACATCGTAGGCAGTGGCTGTGAATTGATAGAACTCACCCACTGTCACAATAGCTGGATCTGGTAATATGATGATATGATCAACTGGGCCAGCGATGATGTCTATGACAGCAACACCAGCCACACTGCCATTTGTGGCTGTGGCAATTCCTGAGCCGGGTACTGTCTGGGCAGTGTACAGACCGAATGAGTCCATGGAGCCCACATCAGTGGTCCAGGTGAAAATCACACCCGGAATAAAGTTATTATAGATATCATAAGCCATGGCCACGAAGGACTGATTATCACCAACAGCGATAGTGGCTGGGTCGGGCATCACCATGATATGATCGACTGGGCCCAGTATGATATTCACAATTACGGAATAACTTACTGTACCATTCTCGGCAGTGACCGTCCCAGAGCCTGGGATGGTAGGTGCGGTGAATTGGCCATTGCCATTTATTGCACCAATTGTCGTGGACCAATTGAATTCAACACCAGATAGAACATTATTGAAGACATCATATGCTATACCGATGAAGGATTGTGTACCTCCCACGGTCACCGTGGCTGGGTCGGGCACGACGATGATATGGTCGATGCCGGCATTGATAACATCAATATCTGCAGAATCCGAGAAAGTTCCATTGATAGCGGTTATTGTTCCAATTCCTGGTGAGTTCTGAGCAGTGAAATAACCAGTTGCATTCACAGATCCAACATTTGTTATCCATACAAAATCCACTCCGGATATAGGATTATTGAAGATATCATAGGCAATAGCTGTGAATTGAAGGTCTCCATTGATTATCACATTCACTGGATCAGGAGTGACCATTATGTGGTCCAATGCCCCAGGTATTATGTCTACCAAAGCAGTGCCAGTGACCGAACCACTCGTGGCATTGACAAAGCCAGTTTGCGGAACAGTGAATGCTGTGAAGAATCCTGTTGAGTTCACAACACCCAGACTAGTGTTCCAAAAGAAGGAAACTCCAGGGATCGTATTATTGTAAGCATCATAGGCAGTGGCTGTGAACTGCTGGAAATCACCAACAGTGATCGATGCGGGGTTAGGAAGCACGATGATGTGATCCAGATCACCTACGATCACATTCACATTTGATGAATCGCTGAATGTTCCGTTCATTGCTGATACAATCCCAGTGCCGGGAGTTGTATCGGCAATGAAACTACCAAATGCATCGACAGAACCAATATCCGTGGACCATGTGAAAACCACACCGATGATAATATTGTTGTAAGCATCATAGGCCGTGGCAGTGAAGGACTGAAGATCGCCAACAGTGATGTTCAGTAGATCTGGCGTGATATCCACCCTATCAATTGCCCCGGCTACGATATTGACAATGGCCGTGCTCGTGACAGTTCCATTGGCCGCAGTGACGACCCCAGAGCCTGAAATGGTCTGGGCTGTGAAAAGACCTGCATTGTCGATCGAGCCAACATCCGTGCTCCATATGAGGCCAACTCCTGGAATTGAATTATTATAGACATCATAAGCAGTTGCGGTGAAAGACTGGGTCTGGCCAACTACAATGGTCACAGGATCGGGTACAATGACGATATGATCGATCGGGCCCTGTATGATCGTGATGCTGGAGGTTCCAGATACTGAGCCATTAGTGGCCGATACTATTCCTGTGCCAGGAATTGTATCGGACATTAGCAGACCAGATGCGTCCACTGAACCGATATCCGTCGTCCATGAGAATACAAGACCTGCGATAGTGTTATTGTAAATATCATAGCCAGTCGCAGTAAAGGCCTGAGTATCGCCAACGATCATGGTCAATGGATCTGGAGATACCACGATATGGTCAAGGGAGCCTGCCACTATCTGCACAGTGGCAGAGGCATTTATCGTGCCATTCATTGCCATGACATATCCACTACTGGGGATCGTCTGGGCGATGAACTGACCGGATGCATCCACGGATCCGGAATCCGTTGTCCAGACAAAGTCAATACCGGGCATGATATTATTGTAAATATCAAAGCCAATAGCGGTAAATAGCAGGGTGTCTCCAGCCTCAACGATAGCTGTGTTCGGCACGATGCTGATATGATCGAGAGCTCCAATTAAGATCTCCACATTGGAAGTTCCGCTCATCGTATCATTGGTCGCGGTCACCAAGCCTATTCCTGGAGTGGTTCCTGCAGTGAAATAACCAGTTGCATTTATGGTTCCAATATCAGTGGTCCAGACAAAATCATAGCCTGGCATGATATTGTTGTAAACGTCATAGGCAATTGCCGTAAATTGCCTAGTTCCTCCTACGATGATGTTCAATGGATCAGGGGTCACATCGATATGATCCACAACACCCATGGTTATTTCCACATTGGCAGTTGCTGATACTCCTCCGCTTGTGGCATTGACCCAGCCGATTGCTGGATTTGTCTGAGCAGTGAACCAGCCAGTTGCATTTGCAACCCCCACAGTCGTACTCCAAAGGATTGTCGCATCAGGTATGAGATTATTGTAAACATCATAGGCAGTTGCCGTGAACTGAGTGCTCTCACCAACAGTCACATTGACAAGGATCGGAGTGATTATCATGGAATCAACAGGCCCAACGACAATGTCCACGCTGGCAGTATCAGAAACAGAGCCATTGGTCGCTGTCACGATGCCAGAGCCAGGAGTGGTCTGGGCAGTGAAGAGGCCGAAGCCATCTATTGAACCAGAATCCGTGGTCCAGATGAGATCCACTCCCAATACTACATTATTGAAAGTATCATAGCAAATGGCAGTGAAAGCATTGGTCTCACCCACCACCACGGTTGTCGTGTCTGGAGATATGATGATATAAGCCAATGCACCTGCCGCGACACTCACCGTGGCGGAGTATGTCACTGTATTGTTCCTGGCAGTGACTATTCCAACTTCGGGTAATGCCTGGGCTGTGAAAAGACCAGATGCATCTATTGTTCCCACGTCCGTGGTCCAGGTGAAATCCACACCTGAAAGAACATTGTTAAAGACATCGTAGGCAATTGCGGTAAAGGTCTGTGTGCCTCCGACCATGACTGAAACAGGATCTGGATTAACAATGATGTGATCGACAGACCCGGTAACGACATCGACTACCGCGGTGGCCGATACAGAGCCATTGGTAGCTGAAACAATGCCTGCGCCAGGTACGGTCTGGGCAGTTAGAGTGCCAGTTCCATCAATGGCCCCAATATCAGTGGACCAGACAAAGTCAATACCTGAAATGAGATTATTATAGATATCATACCCGGAGGCTGTGAATGTCACTGAACCTCCTACTATGACTGTTGCCGGGTCTGGAGATATGATTATATGATCCAGTGCCCCAACAAGGACCTCGACATCTGCTGATTCGGATATGGTTCCATTCGATGCGGAGACAATGCCTGTACCGGGCATTGTCCGGGCAGTGAAGAGGCCAGTACCATCGATGGTTCCGACATCGGTGGACCATGTGAAGGAAACACCTGGCAAAATATTATTGTAAGTATCATAGGCAATGGCGCTGAAGGCCTGAGTACCTCCGACAGTGATCGAGGCGGAATTCGGAGATACGATGATATGATGGATACTTCCCAAAACAATATCCACAATTGCTGAATAACTTATTGTGCCATTGGTCGCTGTGACAATTCCTGTACCTAGAGCTGTCTGGGCAGTGAAGAGACCGGATGCGTCTATCGAACCCGCATCCGTTGTCCAGGTGAAATCCACACCAGACACGACATTATCGAATACATCATAGGCAATGGCCGTGAACAGTTGATCACTTCCTACCTCGACGGTCGCTGGATCGGGGGTCACCATGATATGATCGAGTGCTCCTACTTTAACATCCACAGATGCCGAGCCAGATACTGTACCGTTTGTCGCGGTCACTATACCATTCCCAGGACTGGATTGTGCAGTGTATTGTCCGAAGGCATCTATCGACCCCACATCCGTGCTCCAGCTGAAGACCACGCCAGGCATAATATTGTTATAAGCATCGTAGGCGGTTGCGGTGAAAGACCGGGTTCCGGCAACCTCGACCTGGATCGAGTCCGGGGTGACCACAATACGGTCCAAAGGCCCCAGAACGATATCCACAGTTGCTGAATCATAGACCAGGCCTATGCTTACATTGACGATCCCCGCGCCAGGTACGGTATGGGCAGTGAAGTAGCCAGTTGAGTTAACCACACCGACATCCGTACTCCATACGAATGGTGCATTTGGAATTATATTACTGTAAACATCATGAGCAATTGCTGTGAATTGCAAAGTATCTCCAACAGCAATTGCTGCCGGGTCAGGTGAAACGGTGATGGTATCGACATCACCGACTATGACATTCACCACGACAGTACCAGTTACGGTTCCATTGGTCGCGGTCACTATCCCTGCGCCAGGTACGATCTGAGCCGTGAAGTAACCTGTTGAATTGACAGCTCCCACATCCGTATTCCATACAAAATCCATTCCAGGTATGACATTATCATGAATATCATAGGCGGTTGCCATAAATAATTGGCTTTCGCCCACTTTGATCGTTGCCGGATCTGGTATGACCACGATATGATCGACGAGGCCAGGAATAACATCCACGGTTGCTGTCGCACTTACCGAACCATTGACTGCGGTAACCTGGCCACTGGCAGGAGTGGTTTGTGCGGTTAAGAGGCCGGATGCATCTATTGCACCGACATCCGTGAACCAGATAAAGGTGGCACCGGGTATCGGATTATTGAAAATATCGTATGCGGATGCTGTGAAAGCCTGGATTGAGCCAGCAATAACAGTCGCAGGGTCAGGAGTGATGATGATATGATCAACTGTTCCCTCAATGACATTGGTAACTGAACTTCCTGTGATCGAGCCATTGGTTGCATTTACAAAGCCAGAATCCGGTGTGATCTGGGCGGTGAAGAGGCCATTGGCATCGATCGAGCCCACATCCGTACTCCACACAAAGTCGATCCCCAGCAGAGGATTGTCATAAATATCATAGCCTATGGCTGTGAAGACCTGCAGCTGACCTACAAGGATCGATGCAGGGTCTGGTGTGACAAGGATATGATCCAACACATCCGCCATCACACTGACAGAGGCCGAGCCAGAGAATGTTCCGTTAGTGGCAGTGACAGTTCCGATCCCGGGTGAGGTCTGAGCTGTTAATTGACCGGATGCATCTATCGAGCCCATGTCCGTCGACCAAGTGAATACAATACCAGGAACCACATTGTCATGAACATCATAGGCCACTGCAGTGAATGCCTGGCTTCCCCCGACCGTGATCATAACTGGGTTCGGGCTTACGATGATCTCATCCACGGATCCGGGAATCACATTGACAGTGGATGAATAACTGATCGAATTGTTCATAGCCATAACAAAGCCAGTAGCTGGGATGGTCTGGGCTGTGAGCAGACCAGTATCATCAATGGAACCGATATCGGTGGTCCAATCAAAATCATATCCGGAAATTACATTTCCATAAATGTCATGGGCTGTCGCGGTGAACTGCTGAGTCATGCCAGCCCCCATCGTGATAGGATCAGGCGTGACCAATATATGATCAAATGAATCCGCGATAACATTGACGTTCGCATTACCAGATACAGAGCCGTTCGTCGCCGTTGCGATACCTACGCTGACGATGGTCTGAGCTGTCAATAGCCCAGCAACATCTATTGTTCCAATATCCGTTGTCCATGTGAATTCGATGTTTGGAATGACATTGTTGTAGGTGTCATAGGCAGTTGCGGTAAATGATCGGGTTCCTCCAACCACCACGAATGATGGATCGGGCAGAACCACAATGTGGTCCAGTACTCCAAGAACGACATCCACCGACAGACTTTTGCTTGTATTATATTGGAATGCACCGCCATCATGGATCGTACCAATGGCATCAAAGTCATACATATCCTGGATCGATGGTGCCAGAAGATCGAAGTTGAATATCTGAGTTGTTCCGGAGAACCAACTCAGGTCGGAGCCTGCGGTATAATTGAATCTCAATGTCCTGCTTCCTCCCAGCCACTGGGATGTCCAGCCTGGCATGGTGTTGATATTTGATGGAGTTCCCCAATCGATAGGGATGATGATCTCCACCACATCCCCATCCGCATCTTGGAAAATACCATCGGTTCCGATATTTGTGACATTCAGGTAAAAGGTCTCGGTGGAATTGGATATGATAGTATCGGGCCACATCACAAGGTCAAGAATAGGCGCATTCACCGCATCCACAATGACCGTGTTCGAAATGGCATTTTCAATATAGCCAGTATCGGTAGTTCCTGTAGCAAGGGCACCATTGTTCAATGAATATGCACCGACTCCAGCTGGTGATATGGAGACATCGAAAGATAGAGTTTCGATTCCCAAAGCCGGGATGTTCAAAATGGTCCAGTCCAGTGTTGTTCCATCCCAATTCCATGATCCATCCGAGGCGACGACATTACCAACCCAGCTTATGCCTAAAGGCAGGGTATCGGATATGATCACATTGTCAAGACCAAGTGTCGGATGTGCATTATACACCTCGATGGTCAATCGAACTGTCGTGGTACCACTGGCAGGAACCAAGACAAGATCACTGGTCTTGGTCAAATTCAATACACCGCAGACAGATAGTGCCTCTGTCTGCGAAGGTGGTAGCATTACACCCAGATCATCGGTGTAATTTAGACTGGCCGTATTCATGAGAAGAGTTCCGTCCGGCACATCGGCATTCACCTGGGCCACGATCTGAACCGAGTGGATACCAGGGGGCACATCTGTCAAGGCCCAACTAACAACTCCGCCGGATTCCGTACCGCCCCCGGTAGCGCTGCTAAATGTCACACCTACAGGTAGGGTGTCGTTTATCCAGACAAAGTCAGAAGGATCGGTACCAGTATTATTGTAATAGATAGTGTAGGTTAAAGTATCAAGAGGATCGCTTATTGGTGCATCCACTATCTTTTCAATATCTATTCTTGTATTACTTATGGAAGTATTGACAATATTTGATATAACGGATTCATTATGTTTGATATTATTATCATTGATATATTCAGAGATGATCCGATTACTTATCATGGTACCGCCAGGTGTTCCATCAAGCACTTGTACGGTGATATTGAAATAGTAAACTCCAGGCATGACCGCGGGGATCTTCCAGGAATAATTATTGCCATTTATTATCGGAGATACAGGAGCTGAATCTGAAACAAAGGACAGGTATTGATCAAAGGAATCGTTCACCCAAATGAACAATGCCATGCTCGAACCTGTATTATTGTAATAGATAGTGTAGTTCAACATATCTCCCGGTAGGGCTGTTGTTGCTGAGACCAGTTTATCGATCGAGATGACAGGTGCCGAGATAGTCACGGCAGCTGTATCATTGCTACCAGGAAGACTGATACCATCAATGTCAGTGTAGTTCATGAACACTTCATTGACTATGCTCTCATTCTCGATCACAGTATTGTCGATCTCCACATCGACCCAGAACCAATGTAATCCAGGGGTGACATTGGTAAAGTGCCATGAATAATGACCATCCACGAATGTCCAGGGTACACTGGCATTGGAGTTCATGAATATGAGTGGTGCTGGCAGGGAATCATTCACCCATACATGGCCAGCATCCCCAATTCCTGTATTATTGTAATAAATGGTGTATCTCAGGCTGTCTCCCGAAGAGATCGTACCCTTGGCTCCAGTAGCTGGGGCAGAGCCATGGCCAATGGCTGCTCCTATCGCCTGGAATATACCTATTAGCTCGGTCGCGGTCGGTGAATAGTAATACTCTCCATAAGATGTATTTGACACCCTCCATAGATTGTACTCACTCGTACCGGATTCATTGGAGCCAGGACCATCATATGTCGCATTTATGCCATCGAACTCATTCGGAGCTGGCATGGTGTGGCGAACTGGTGTGCTTATGTTATCATAATGTTCCAGGCCAAGACCGATCGTGTAGATCGGAATATCAGAGTACAGCAGACCCTGACGCACACCCAGGTTGGTGGCGTTCATCCAGAGAGCACCCGGTGGATAGAGGGTGAAGGGGTATGCATATTTCCCAATGTGCCAGTTATATGTGAAGGTGGGGAAGGCAGTGGAAGGATATGCTGGTGGGTCCATCGGATGCCATGGGCACCACGTGTCACTCGCACTTTCTACATTTCCTGATGCGGACGAGTCCTTGGATTGATAATCAAATCCATCTGTGAGCGATACAACAGCGGGGTAGTGTCCAGCCCACTCGGGGTGGGTCGGATCGTTCTTGGCATTCCTGGTGCTCATGTAGGCTAATCCAGTTCCATCCCAAACCGGTGTCATCTGTCCTTCAGCAATGGTGTCTATCTCAGTGTTCACCGAGGTCCTTCCTGCAGCTGTGAGCGTGGTCATCTCTATTATTTCGACGATATTGGCTCCCTTTGTCGAGTATATACTGACGGCAGAGCTGTCACTCAGGTCTGAAATAAGGTTTTTCGCCCCTGCTTTCGCAACATCCAGCCACGATGCCCCTGTTGCATTGAATCGAGAGGTCATAGAGTCAGAGTTATCGATGAAGATACCAACAAGATTGTCCCCGCCTGTAGGGAGAATGGCGGTTGTGTTTATCTGGGCAATATCCAGCACATCCGCATCATTGAATGAAGTACCGATAATATAGGTGAATTCCTCCTGGCCCACTACGGCAGTCAAAGGGATAGTTATGTTCACCATTATACTGATATTACCTCCATCGGCGGGTAATATTCCAGTATCCGGGAATGCATTGCCATTGGTATCCACCAATGGACTCCAGTCGGAATTGAACAATTGAACAGGCCATTCCAATCGAGAAAGATAATCCATATCTACCGAATCAGCGATCGATTGGAGATTGGTGATATTCACCATGTATGAGATCGTGGAGCCAACGGAAGTAGAGCCCCACTGGTTCGGCTCAACAACAATGTCCTTGAAGATACGCTCGACTGTCTTTGACACTGCCATGCTTGGAAGATAGAACACTCTGGTTGTCGCATTGTCCATGGTCTCCGGAAGCAGGTGATCTGTGTTTGTTGTATAATTGCAGAATACCCAGTTTGTCAGTAGTACACCATTGCTCAGCCCGACATCTACACCGACCGTCATGGTGACCGAGGAGATACCTGGCAGTACATTTGAAAAGTGCCAGCTTACAATACCGCCGGCTTCAATACCACCAGCGGATGCACTGATGAAGCTCACATTGGCCGGAAGGGTGTCATTAAGCCAGACATCCTGGGCCGTGGTCTCTCCACTATTATTGTAATAAATTGTGTATGTGATAATATCACCTGACTCGGCCTTCGCGGGTGCAAGTTTTACAGGTGATATATTTGGTGATATGATATCGATACTGTCTGTGTCATTAAGCCAGGTATCCAAGATATCAGATGCTGTCAGTAACTGAGATGGTCTTGTGTAGAGGATCAGATCAGTGAATGTGAATGTTCCAGCATCAGGCCCTGTATAGGTGTGGCCTGCAGGCAGTACCGCGGGATATGGATCGGTGGAAGAAAGATCGATGGTACCTGCATAATCGGTCTTGACATTGCCATCTGCATCATATACCGTCACCGTGACGCTGAAAAGCTCTCCGATAGTCACCTGGGACGGAGAGTCCAGTACTATGAAAGATGCTGCTCCAGGCAATACATTCACACTGGCACTGTCCAATAAGCCTCCGTAATTACCAATGATCGTCCATGTGCCTACCTGGCCCGCACTGTAAACATTGAGCATGGTGGTTCCCAGAGGATCATTATCCGTGAACACAGTGCCCGAGGTCACATTCCAGGAATTACCATTCGCATCATAAGCAATTGCCGTGTAAGAAACGATATCATCGGTGGTGATCGTGGCTGTTGCTGGAGAGATATCGATCGACACGGCCTGGCCATGAATTATGGTTATCGTCGCGCTTCCCGAAACACCACTATCATTGGCGTATATGGTCCAGGTCCCTACAATATCTGCGATGAAGTAACCGGAGGCACTGACTGAACCTCCACCATCCACTTCCCAAGCTGGAGATATTGGAACTAAATTATCATAAAGATCATATCCAGTAGCGATGAACTGCTTACCAGAATCTGCATTCATGGCCCATGGATCTGGAGATACGGTTATGCGATCCAATGGTCCGGCAATGACATTGACATTGGATGATCCAGATACAGAGCCATTGGTGGCCGTGACAGACCCCATGCCGGGAGTGGTCTGGGCAGTGAAGAAGCCAGTGGAATTGATAGAACCCACATCCGTACTCCAAATGAGGTCGATGTTCGTGATCAAATTACTATAAGCATCATAGGCCATGGCCATGAATTGCTGAGAATCCCCCACAATGATTGTGCAAGGGTCAGGTATGACGATGATGATCGCAATATCCCCGGGAACCACATCGACCACTGCAAAGCCAGTGACGCCACCAGAGGTGGCATTGACGAGGCCTGAGCCGGGAATGGTCTGGGCGGTAAGATAACCACCAGAGCTTACCACACCTACATTCGTATCCCATAAAAATATCGCGCCAGTGATCAAATTATTGTAAAGATCATAGGCCTCTGCCGTGAAGGTCTGGGATCCTCCAACCTCCACAGTGGCGGGGTCTGGGTTGATGATTATATGGTCAACGGGCCCCACAAGGACCTCGACATTGGCTGAGCCTGTAATTGTGCTATTGATCGCAGTTACGATCCCAATGCCTGGAATTGTCGCTGCGACGAAAAGACCAGATGTATCGATCGTGCCAATATCAGTGCTCCATGTGAAATTAACTCCGGGGATCACATTATTGTAAAGATCATAAGCTATTGCCGAGAAGGACTGAGACTCACCGACTACAACGGATGCTGGATCTGGTAAGACATCGATGTGGTCAATTGGACCAACCACGACATTGACAGCGGCTGAGCCAACTATTGAATTGTTCGTGGCAGTGACCGTTCCCGCCCCAGTCATGGTCTGGGCTGTGAAAAGTCCTGAAGCATCTACAGTGCCCACATTGGAATTCCAAATGAGGCCAACTCCAGGGATAACATTATTGTAAAGATCATAGGCCACGGCTGTGAAGGCCTGGGAATCACCCACCACTACGATGGCAGGATCCGGGCTAATGATTATGTGGTCTACATCTCCAGAGATCACACTAACGGTGGCGAAGCCAGATACACTACTATTGGATGCAGTTACAAAAGCAGTTCCCGGTATCGTGGGAGCTGTAAAGAAGCCGCTTTGATCCACGGAGCCAATATTGACACTCCAGACAAATTCCATGCCCGTGATGGTATTATTGTAAAGGTCATATCCAACAGCTGTGAAGGATTGGGTATCTCCAACGACAATTGAATAAGGATCCGGTGTGACAGATATGTGATCCAATGGACCAACGATGACATTCACAGCAGCCACTCCAGATATTGTATTATTGAAGGCAGTTACAGTTCCAGTTCCTGGTATTATCTGGGCGGTGAAGGAGCCAAGCTGATCAATAGACCCAACATCCGTACTCCAGATGAAGCCCACACCGGGTATTGGATTATCATATCCATCATAAGCCATTGCGGTAAATATCTGAGTATCACCAACTACTATATTGGCTGGATCGGGCAGTACAGTTATGTGGTCGATCTGACCGACAATGACATTGACCACCGCGACACCGTCCATGGTTCCATTGGATGCAGTTATCGAGCCAATTGCAGGAGTTGTCTGGGCTGTGAGACGACCTGAAGCATCGACCGTGCCCACATCCGTACTCCATGTGAACACAACACCTGGAATCGGATTATTATAGATATCATAGGCATTGGCCGAAAACTGATCATTCTGACCGACCTCGATATTGGCAGGATCGGGCGTGACATCGATGTGGTGAATGGCACTTGGTACTACATTCACCACCGCGGTGCCAGTTATCGAACCACTGGTTGCATTGACATAGCCAGTACCTGTGATCACCTGGGCTGTGAAGACCCCTGCGAAGTTCACCACTCCCATATCCGTGGTCCAGAAGAAAGTGGCATTGGGTATGTGATTATTGTACACATCGTAGCCCATTGCTGTGAAGGGCTGTGAAAAGCCAACGACAACGGACACTGGAGATGGAATTATCTCAATGTGATGAAGAACATCTGCAAGGACTTCCACACTTGCAGAACCCGTGACAGAGTTTGCAGTGGCATTGACGAAGCCATTACCCGATACAGTGAATGCTGTGAAGAATCCAGTGGAATTCACAACACCCAGACCAGTATTCCAAAAGAAGGAAACTCCGGGGATCGAATTATTGAAAGCATCGTAAGCCACAGCAGTGAATTGCTGTGTCTCTCCTATGTGGACCGAGACCGGACTGGGCATTACCACGATGTGATCGATATCACCCAATATGACGAATACAGACGCATTGCCAGTTACGGAACCATTGGTGGCCTCCACAATACCGGTCGATGGTGTGATCTGAGCTGTGAAAAGTCCATTGTTATCAACAGAGCCAACATTCGTATTCCAATCGAAAGCCATGCCAGATATCGAATTATCATATTGATCATAACCAATTGCCGTGAATTGCTGACCCTGGCCGACCTGGATGGTTATTGGGTTCGGATCAATCTCAATGCGATCCACCAGATCGGGAACAAGGGTTACCGTGGCAAAGCCAGTGAAGGAATTATTGTATGCCTGGACCACACCCACACTCACTAATGTCTGGGCTGTGAAAAGACCATTGGCATCCACGGAACCAATGTCCGTGCTCCAAGTGAAATCCAATCCGGTTATCAGATTGCCATATATATCACGGGCCGTGGCAGTGAACTGTCGTGATTTCCCCACCACGACAGTTGCCGGGTCTGGTGCCACGCTGAGATGATCTATCACGCCAGGAATAATTGATATCGGTACATTTCCAGATACCGAGCTATTGGTGGCGGAAACAATACCACTGCCCGGTGTAATCCGGGCAGTGAAGGTTCCGTTTACATCCACGGAACCAATGTCCGTGCTCCATGTGAAATCGATCCCCAACAGAGGATTATCATAGACATCGAAAGCCTCTGCGGTGAATGACTGACTGGCTCCCACGACCATTGTCAGTGGTGAGGGTGTCACGATGATATGATCTATCGGGCCTACCAGTACGGTGATGTTCGCAGTCACTGTCACCGAGCCGGATGTGACGCTCACTACACCAGTACCTGGCACAGTTTGAGCCGAGAAATAACCAGTGGAGTTCACAACCCCAGCTGTCGATGTCCAGAAGAGCAGTGGACTGGGTATGACATTATTGAATTGATCATAGACTGTTGCTGAGAACTGCTGGATATCGCCGACCATTATGGTCAATGTATTGGGGGAAATAGTGATATGATCCACGGTGCCGACAGACACTTCGACAAATGCGGTGCCTGTGAGGGTTCCATTGGTCGCTATCACGCTACCAATGGAAGGTGTGGATTGAGCTAAGAAGAAACCGGATGTGTCGATCGTACCCACATCCGTGCTCCAATCGAATAGCATTCCAGTGATCTCATTTCCAAAAGAGTCATATGCGGTCGCGGTGAATTGTTGCTGGCCTCCCACGGTCACGGAGATCGGATCAGGCATAACGTCGATATGATCCAATCCTCCAATCTCCGCGGTCACAAAGGCAGTTCCAGTGATCGAATTACTGACTGCTGTCACCTCGCCAGTTCCGGGAATTGTCTGGGCAGTGAAAAGACCGGATGTGTCAATTGTTCCCACATCCGTACTCCATGTGAAAGTGATGCCCGTAAGAGGATTATCGTATTCATCATAAGCAATTGCATCGAACTGCTGATCATCGCCAACAGTCATTGTTATTGTATCCGGGGTGACATCGATATGATGAGCCGGGCCAGTCATGATGGTCGCACTGGCAGTATCGGAAAATGAATTATTAGATACAGTTATTATCGAAGATCCAGGAGTTGTCTGGGCAGTGTACAGTCCACTTGATGTGATAGAACCAAGATCTGCAGACCAGTCAAATCCAACTCCGGATATCTCATTACCATACAGGTCGAAGGCCTTGGCAGTGAATTGCTGGGTGTCTCCGACAGGTACGGTGGCCGTCGATGGACTTATCTCAACGCTGTCGACCCCTCCGATGATGACTTCGATATTGGCAATTCCAGTAACCGAGCCATTAATGGCAGATATGGTTCCAATTCCAGGTACTGTCTGAGCCGTGTAAAAGCCAGATGCATCCACAGTTCCGACATTCGTACTCCATCCGATATCAACACCCGGAATGGCATTATTGTAAATATCATAAGCCACAGCGGAGAATGAAAAGCTGCTTCCAACCTCGATGATCGCTGAAGATGGTGAAACATCTATATGATGAATATCAGCGACAACTATCGTGACACTGGCCGAACTACTGACGCCATCCACGGTAGCGCTCACCGATCCGACATCGGGAGTTGTCTGGGCAGTCATTGTGCCTGCAAAATTGATGACACCGATATCCGTGCTCCATAGAATGGTCTCGCCAGCCATAATTTCATCATTCTCATCATAGACCACGGCCGTGAACTGCTGTTGTGTCCCAACCACGACAGTTGCGGGATCGGGCGTGACCTCGATACGAGCCACATAATTGGGTTCATCCGGAATACTGGCCATTAATATTGACGCAGTATCTTCCCAGAGAATCGTCTCGCTAATGTCATATCCGATATTTCCAACCGCATCCTGCACTTCCACCTTGATGAGGCATTGGTCATTGGGCTCCACGGATGGTATCCACAGATAAGAACCGTCATTTGATTCTTTCTCCGCAATGATCGACCAATTGTTACCATCATCCACAGAATAGTAAATGGTCACAGGGTTACTGGCCAGGTTGAAATTATCATAGGTCAACCATTTGATCTCATAAATACCATTGACTGAGTATCTCGCTCCGATCTCTGGATCGATCACTATAACTGTTGGAGCCATAGATTCAATTGTGAAGAAGCTGTCACTGACATCTTGATAGATGTTACCAGCAGCATCTGTCGCACCCACCTTTATAAGACAATCCTCACTGGTCTCAAGAGGTACTGCCCAGCTATAACTTCCGTCATTGGGCTCATTATCAACTATCAGGGTCCAGTCCAGGCCACCATTGATGGAATAGGATATGTCGATGGTGATTGGAGAAACAATGTAATTATCAGTAGCAGACCACTGGATATCCCTCATCATGCCACCCTGCCAAACCTCTCTGCCATTTGGATATCGTACGCTGGTAGAAGGCACGGTGGAATCAATTATGAACTCTGAATCACTCATACCGGATATGGTATTGCCAGCAGTGTCCATCGCACGTATCCTGATAAGACAGTTCTCGGAAGTGATATGAGGCAATGTCCAATTGAATGATGCATCGACGCTTTCCCTTTCAGCTATCGTGGTCCATGCCATGCCGCCATTTATCGAATAATAGATCATGAGAGAATCAGGCGATAGCTCAATGCCATCTTGATCATCCCATATTATCTCAAGGATGTCTCCACCCTTCAGAATGTCTCCACTCGATGGTGCGATCAAGCTCAAACCAGGAGAATGATCTTCAGATGCAGGAATGGTGATCTCAACATTATCTATAGAGGTGACACTGGCAATGACCGCGGAAAAGCTGGAAATGACCATGGTCAATGCGAATAATGTAGCCAATAATCTATTATAATTTCTTGCGCGGGAAATATCCCTCAGCTTATTTGCTTTCATAATATCCACCTCCTGGATCGAACATTAAATACCATTACCAATAAACCGATCAGAATAAGGATGAATGACATGGTTCCAGAGATATCCTTCACATTGAATTCCTTGTGGCCTATGACCAGCATGCCATCTGCCGGATCCATTGTCATACTTGGATCTTCCATGGCCGTATCATCAACCATCCAGATCGTATCTTCAAACATGAAAGGATCAGACCCACCTCTGGTGGATATGTCACCGGGCAATGAATCCCGCATGCCCATATCGACAGGGGAAGGAACGGACATGATGACATTCCAGACAATATCACTTGGAACATGCACCCAGTAACCAGCTCCAGGAACCATGACATGAGTGTCTGGAAGGGCTTCCAGATCGTAAGGAGATAGAGCATTGAAACCCTCTATCTTGTCATAGCCTGTACCGGCAAGGGCAGTGCCGATGGTGACAGTACTATTCAGGGTTGGATAACCAATGAGGTTCCAACCAGCATGAAGTGTCATGTGCTCATTGTTCGGACGATCTCCAGTGACATTCAGGGTGGCGACGTTCAGCATGTGGATCCAGAAACCCATCGTGTGATCGATGTTAGATAGATCATTCAAAACAACGGGCCTCATTGTGGAGTAGGTTTTCCAATGATCAAAGGTATCTGTTGAATTATAATACATGACCTGATCCCAATCACCACTTATCGAAGATAGTACAGATAGAGTGGAAGTATCAGACATGATCAATGGTATCGAAATAAGATTCCAGCCAATATCAAGGTCAATGGTGAACCTGTTCTGCTCAACGGTCACAAGGGAAGTGTCGGTCAATGTGCCATAGGTGATCGTGACAATGCCAGAGGCAGGGGTCATCTGAGCAGTGAATAAACCAGTATTATCAATGGTGCCGACGGTCGTGCCCCATATGAAATCAACACCCAATATCACATTATTGAAAACATCGTAAGCAGTTCCTGTAAAGTCCTCCGTCAGACCAACTGGAATTGCCAAGACCGAGGGAGTCAGTTCGATGTGATCGATCGGCACATCGACTATATTGACATTTGTAGAACCGACGACCAAACCATTCAGGGCGGCGACAAAGCCAAAGCCAACTGTGGATTGAGCAGTAAGCAGACCATTCGTATCAATAGTACCGGCACTGGTGCCCCAGGCGAATGGAATACCTGGTATGGCATTGTCGTAAACATCATAGGCAAGTGCAGTGAACTGAACAGTACCTCCAATAATAACATTCACTACGGGACCTGGATAGACAATTATATGATCTGTGGCTCCTGGAATGATAGTGACAATGGCAGAAGTGCTGATGGTGCCAAAGGTGGCAGTCACCACACCAGATGCGGTTATTGTCTGAGCGGTGAAAACACCAGTGAAGGTTATTGATCCAACATCAGTACTCCATGTGAAAGGCACGCCGGTTGCCGCATTATTGTATTGATCATATGCAACGGCACTGAAGGATTGAGTAGTTCCAACGACCACTGAAGCTGGATCTGGAGTGATATCAATATGGTCGATATCACCTATCAGGATATTCACAACTGCAGAAGCATTGATAGTGCCATTACTAACAATGATGGAACCAAAGCCAGGAGTGATCTGAGCGGTGAAATTACCAGTGGCATCAACAGTACCAACATCAGAGACCCACACAAGGTCAATGCCTGGTATGGCATTATTGTAAACATCAAGGGCAGCTGCAGTGAATTGTTGGATATCACCAACTTGAACAGAAGCAGGATCGGGTGATATTGTTATGTGATCGATAGGCCCAGGTAGAACATCCACCAAGACGGGACTTGTGACTGCTCCAAATGTCACATTCACAAAGCCATTTCCAGTGGTTATCTGGGCGGTGAAATTACCAGTGGCATCAACAGTACCAACATCAGTACTCCAGGTGAAGATCGCGCTTATTATCTCATTATTGTAAGCATCATAGGCAATTGCACTGAAGGAAGCACTTCCACCAACAATGATCGAGAGTGATGCTGGGGTCACAATGATATGATCGACATCTCCAATTGCAACATCAACATTTACAGAGTCGCTGACAGAACCATTAATCGCAGTCACATAGCCAGCTCCCGGTATGGTCTGGGCCACGAAGATACCATTGATATCAATGGAACCCACATTGGTACTCCATAAGAATCCAACACCAGGAATGGCATTATTGTACTGATCATAAGCAATAGCGATGAAAGGCTCACTGTCTCCAACACTAACTGTCGCAGGATCTGGAGATACAGCTATATGATGAATTGAACCTGGAATGATAGTGATGATGGCGGAGTAGCTGAAAGAACCATTGGAAGCTGTAACAATACCAGTATCTGGAACAATCTGGGCTATGAAATAGCCAGTTGGTCCTACAGTTCCGACATCAGTGTTCCATAAGAAATCCACTCCAGGTATCACATTATCCAACACATCATAGGCTACTGCAGTGAATGACTGACTGGAACCTGCAGTGATGGAAACTGGGTCGGGAGTTATTAGGATATGATCTATACCGCCAAACATGACATCGACCACTACAGAATCACTTATCGTATCATTGGTGGCTGTGACAGTACCGGAGCCGGCCATTGACTGGGCGGTCAGTAGACCGGTAGCATCGATAGTACCAACATTCGTATTCCAAATGAAATCCACTCCTGATATCTCATTATCATAAACATCATAGGCAATTGCAGTAAGCTGGAGAGTGTCATCAACAATCACGGCAGCAGGATCGGGTAGAACTGTAATATGATCCAGAGGTCCGATAAGTAAGGTGACTGGAACAGAGCGGCTTACAGAATTGTTCGTGGCAGTGACAACTCCAAGTCCTGGAACTGTTCGGGCAGTGAAGAAACCTGTACCATCAATAGTACCGATATTGGTGGTCCATGTGAAAACAGTTCCCGGGATAGCATTATTGTAAGAATCATAAGCAACTGCAGTGAATGACTGAGTATCTCCAACTTGTAGCGAGACTGGATTGGGCAGAATTATGATATGATCGATAGCTCCATAGATGATATCTACATTTGAAACTCCAGATATACTACCATTGATCGCTGTGATGGTACCAGCACCAGTTACGGAAGGAGCGGTGAAAAGACCAGTGGCATCCACGGAGCCAATATCCGCACTCCATGAGAACTCGATACCCAATATCGCATTACCATACACATCGTAGGCTATTGCGGTGAATAATTGAGTAGAGCCTACGATGACGCTGGCCGGGGATGGTAGAACATCAATATGATCCATTACACCAGGAACTATATCGACCGCGGCAGAATAGCTCGTAGAGCCGTTTGTGGCTGTCACAATTCCAGATCCTATCATGGTCTGAGCAGTAAATAAGCCATTTCCATCAACAGTGCCGACATCGGATGTCCACATGAACTCAACACCCACTATGACATTATCAAGGGCATCGTAGGCAGTTGCGATGAATTGCTGGGTATTACCAGCAGCGATAGAGATGGGATCAGGAACTATCAATATATGATCGATGTTTCCAATAACCACATTCACGGCCGCGGAATCACTGACGGTTCCATTGCTAACAGTTACTGAACCGATTCCTGGGATGGTGTAACCTGTGAAGAAGCCAGTGGCATTGACAGTGCCGACATCGGATGTCCATATAAGATCTGCATCTGATACAAGATTATTGTAGATATCATAGGCAATTGCAGTGAATTGCTGACTGGCACCGACAACAACAGATAGAGTATCTGGAGAGATATCTATATGATCGACAAGGCCAGGAACTATCGTGACATTGGCAGTGTCGCTGATAGTACCGCTGGTGGCTGTCACGACACCAGTGTCTGGAGAGCTCTGAGCGATCAGAACACCAGAAGCCCCGATAATACCAACATCGGAGAACCACACGAAAGGAGCTCCAGGTATCACATTATTATAAACATCATAAGCAGTGGCAATGAATATCTCTGTGGCTCCGACCATCACGGTCACCGAGTTCGGAAGGACCTCGACATGATCAAGAGGGCCTGGAATGATATTAACGGTGGCCGAGTCGGAGATAGTTCCATTGGTAGCTGTGACAATGCCAGTGCCTGTCATTGTCTGAGCAGTGAAGAGGCCACTTGCATCGATTGATCCGATGTCAGTGCTCCATTCATAGTCCACATTCGAGATGATATTATTGTAAATGTCGTAAAGAGTTACCGTGAAGAGCTGGGATTCACCGGCGACGATATTGGCCGAACTCGGTAAAACCTCGATATGATCTAAGCTACCGATCAAGATCTCAAGGTCAGACTGGCCGCTTATAGTTCCATTTGTAGCGGTGACTGAACCAGTTCCTGGTGTGGTCTGAGCAGTGAAGAGGCCAGTTACATCTATAGTACCAACATCAACGCTCCATTCAAATCCTATTCCAGAGATGACATTGTCATAGATATCGTATCCGAATGCGGTGAAGGTCTGGTCATCACCAACGACAACAGTTGCGGGGTCTGGTACGACCTCGATATGGTCAAGTGGACCTGGAATGATATTGACATCTGCGAAATTGGAGAACGTTCCATTTGTAGCGGTGACCGTCCCAATTCCCGGAATTACCTGTGCTGTAAAGAATCCACTATTATCTACAATACCAAGATCAGTGGACCAATCATATCCAATACCAACTATCACATTATTGTAAATATCATAGGAAGTGGCAGTGAAGACCAGTGAGGCTCCAGCCGACACGGTCTTTGGATCAGGAGTGACAAGGATATGATCAAGAGCTCCGGGAATTACACTGACTGTCGATGAAGAGCTTACAGAGCCATTTGCTGCAGAGACAGTTCCAGCGCCTGGAACTGTCTCTGCAGTGAAAGAACCTGATGCATCTATCAGACCAACATTCGTTGTCCATATTAGATCCACTCCCGAGATGATATTATTGTAAACATCATGAACTGTTGCGGTAAACAGCTGAACCTCACCAACGATAATAGTCGCCGTCACTGGAGACAATACAATATGATGTACAGGACCGACAATGATGGTCACAGCTGCTGTATCACTGATAGTGCCATTGGTAGCAGTGACAGTTCCAAAGTCAGGGGTGGTCTGTGCAGTCAGAAGACCGGCGGCATCGATAACACCGACATCGGTGGACCATTCAAATCCAATGCCTGTTATCTCATTATTGTAAATATCATAAGCGATCGCGGAGAATAATCTGGACACACCCACTATCACTGTGACGGGATCTGGCAGAACCCCGATATGATCAAGAGCACCAGGAGTGAGAGTGATAGGTACGGAGCACTCGACCGAACCATTGGATACAGTAACAACACCGGTTCCTGAAATTGTCTGGGCGGTGAAGGATCCTGTGCCATTGACAATTCCAATATCAGTGCCCCATACAAGGTCCACACCTGGAATGATATTATCATAAGCATCATAGACCACTGCAATGAAGGATTGGGTAGCTCCTACCAGCATATTGGCCGTATTTGGTGTCACGATTATATGATCAACAGCACCAAGAACGACAGACACAATGGCAGCATCACTGATAGTGCCATTGGAAGCGGTCACGGTTCCTGTACCAGTTATTGTCTGGGCAGTGAACTCGCCGATGGAATTTATGGAGCCAACATCAGTGCTCCAGATAAAGTCCGCATTGGGGACGATATTATTGTAGATATCATAAGCAGTGGCAATGAATGATTGGGGTTGGCCTGCCACAACATCAACATGGCTTGGGGTGATCGAGATATGGTCGATAACACCAGGTATGACATCGACAAGGGCGACTGAGCTGATAGTGCCATTGGAAGCGGTCACGGTTCCGGAGGCTGTGATGCTCTGGGCAGTGAAGTTTCCAGTAGCATCGATGGTGCCGATATTGGTTGTCCAATCAAAACCAATGCCCGACAAGGCATTGTTGAACTGATCGAAAGCAATGGCCATGAAGGACTTGGTGCCATCAACAACAACATTGACCGTGTCAGGTATCACCACTATGTGATGTATAGGTCCAGGGATAACAACGACACTGGCCAAACCAGATACCGTGCCATTGTAAGCTGAGACAATTCCAGTCCCTGGAACTGTCGGAGCAGTGAAGTTTCCATTACTATCAATGGTACCCAGATCCACACTCCATGTGAATTCCACTCCGGATATCGGATTGTTAAATTCATCATAGGCTATTGCTGTGAATTCCAAAATTCCTTCTGCCTCCACCATACCAGGATCTGGCAGTACGATGATATGATCGATGGTCAGGATCACATCAATACCAGCTACACCGGAGATGGTGCCATTAGTGGCAGTTATAGTGCCTGAGCCAGAGGTTGATCGTGCAGTGAAGAGGCCCGCAGTATCCACGGAGCCTATATTCGTGCTCCAGGTGAAAGTCACTCCAGGTATCTCATTATCATAAATATCGTAGGCAGTGGCAATGAACTGATGGCTGGCATCGACAACGATGCTGGCATGATCTGGAGTTATCAGGATATGGTCTATCGGACCTATGACCGTAGTGACTGTCGCGGAGGCACTTACAGAGCCATTGAAAGCGGTGATCGAGCCAGTTCCAGGAATGGTCTGAGCTGTCAGAAGACCAGTACCATCGACAGAACCAATGTTCGAGCTCCAATCGAAATCAATGCCGGATATCTCATTATCATAAACATCATAGCCAAGGGCAGTGAAGAGCTGGGTTCCACCCACTACAACCACCATTGGATTTGGAGTCACAGCGATGTGGTCAAGTGCTCCAGCGACCACATTTACAACTGCAGAGCCGGATATAGTATCATTGGCCGCGGTTACAGAGCCGGTTCCTGGAACCGTCTGAGCCGTGTAGAGGCCAGTGGCATCGATAGAGCCTATATTCGTACTCCATGTAAATCCAACACCCACTATCTCATTATTGTAAAGATCGAAGGCGGTGGCCGTGAAGGACTGGTCATTCCCAACCGCAACAATTGCAGGGTTGGGATCTACCTCGATATGATCGACTGGACCCGAAACAATGGTCACAATAGCTGAGCGACTGACCGTGCCATTGGCCGCAGTTACATAACCAGTGCCAGGAACTGTCTGAGCTGTATAGAGACCAGCTACATTGACCGAGCCAGCATTCGTGGTCCAGATGACATTGACCGCAGGAAGCTGATTATTGTAAATATCAAAGCCAGTGACTGTGAATGATTGAGTGCCTCCAACAACTACAGTTGCGGGGTCAGGATCGATGATGATCTCATAGAGTTGTCCTATCACGATATTCACATTGGCCGAGGCAGTGATCGTGGTGTTTGACGCAGATACGGTTCCAGAGCCTGGAATTGTATCCGCATCAAACAAGCCAGTGGCATCGATAGAGCCGGCATCCGTGGTCCAGACCATATCAACTCCTGGGATCATATTATTGTAAATATCATAGGCAGTGGCTGTGAAGACCTGCTGGCTTCCAACAGTCACAGTAGCTGGATCGGGATCTACCTCGATATGATCAATTGCTCCAGGTAATATATTTGCAGAAGATGAACAGCTGACCGAGCCATTGGTTGCAGTTATTATACCGGTTCCAGTCATAAACTGGGCAGTGAAGAGGCCATTGGAGTCAATGGTACCAACATCAGTGCTCCATTCAAAGTCAACATTGGAGATCACATTGGAATAAGCATCAAAGGCAATGGCCATGAAAACCTGACTCTCCCCAACAACAATGGAGACCGGATCCTGTACGACCACGATACTAGCTACTGGCCCGGGGATAGTGATGACCGTCGCGGAGCCAGATATCGTATCATTGGTCGCAGTCACAACTCCTACACCCGTACCTGTCTGGGCAGTGAAGGAACCAAATGCATCGATAGTGCCTATGTTCGTGCTCCAGGTGAAGTCAATGCCAGGTATGAGATTATTGAAAGAATCATAGGCCTCGGCTGTAAAGGACTGGGGCTCTCCGACAGCAACAGAGATCGGATCTGGAGATACTATGATGTAATCCACTGTTACCACGATCACATCCACATTGGCAGAACCAAATACTGTGTCATTGGTTGCGGTTATAATGCCAGCTGCTGAACTTAACTGAGCAGTGAAGAGGCCATTGGAATCAATGGTACCAACATCAGTGCTCCAGGTGAAAGATACACCGACGATCGCATCATTGAGTATATCATAAGCTGTTGCTGTGAATTGGTGGGTGGTTCCCACGATCACCGAAGCAGGGTCTGGGGAAACAACAATGTGATCTATAGTGATATCCTGAACATCCACATTGGCGGAGCCAGATATCGAGCCATTGGTTGCTGTGACCGTGCCCGCCATCGGGGTTGCCTGGGCTGTGAAAAGACCAGAAGCATCTATGATTCCCACATCAGTGCTCCAATCGAAATCTATACCAGATATTGGATTATTGTAAACATCATAGGCAATGGCATTGAATATCTGATTTCCATTGATTATGATATTGAGAGGATCCGGATTGACCAGGATATGATCAACTGGCCCTACGATGATCTCAAGGCTGGAAGTTCCGATGATGAAGCCGCAGGTGGCGCTGACCTGGCCGAAGATCGGAGAGGTCTGAGCAATGAAATAACCTGTGGAATTGATAGATCCAGCATCTGTTGTCCAAGTAAAGAACGCACTTGGAACGACATTATTGTAAGCATCATAAGCAATGGCAGTGAATTGAGCAGGTTGGCCTACTGTGATCGTCACTGGATTGGGGAGGACCTCGACATGGTCCACATTTCCAATCACGACATCCACCAAAGCAGTATCGCTGAAGGTTCCATTGGTCGCTGTCACAAAGCCATTGGCCGGGGTGGTCTGAGCTACGAACGTACCGGTGGCTCCAACAGAGCCCACGTCCGTATTCCAATTGAAGTCCACTCCTGGAATTGCATTGTTGTAGATATCGTAAGCGGTGGCTGTGAAGATCTGCTGGCTTCCCACAGTGACCGTGATAGGATCAGGGACCAGTATCACGTGATCTATAACCCCTGGGATTATATTGATAATCGCAGAGAAGCTGACTGTTCCATTGGAGGCCGTCACTGTTCCAGATCCAGTTACAGTCTGGGCAGTGAACTGGCCGTTTTGATCGACCGTACCTACATCCGTACTCCAGATAAGATCCGCACCAGGTATCAGATTATTATAGATGTCATAAGCGATAACATTGAAGGACAAAGTCTGGCCTGCCACAATATCAACAGGGTTTGGTGTGATCGTGATATGATCGACCTCGCCCACAATTACATTGACATTTGCAAAGCCAGATACCGTGCCATCCCTTGCAGTTACGATACCATTACCAGGCATTGTCTGGGCAGTGAAATAACCGGTTGAATTAACAGAACCAATATCCGTGGTCCAGACAAAGCCAATTTCAGATACAACATTATTGAAAATATCATAAGCAGTAGCCGAAAATGTCTGACTTTCCCCAACAATTATGGATACAGGGTCGGGTATCACAGTTATATGATCAACTGGCCCTGACAATACATCGACCACGGCGGAATAACTCACAGAGCCATTTGTAGCTGTTACTATTCCAGTTCCAGGTACGATCTGAGCAGTGAAGAGACCATTGGCATCAACAAAGCCAATGTCCGTGCCCCAGTCAAAGATCACACCAGGTATGGTGACATTGAAAGGATCGTAGGCAATGGCTGTGAATTGCTGGGTATCTCCCACGATCAAGGATAAAGGATCAGGCAATATTATGATATGATCGATGGCCACCAAAATTACATTGACAGTGGCTGATCCAGATATTGTACCGTTCATGACCGTTACAGATCCCACTCCGGGTGTGGACTGGGCGATCAGCAATCCTGCTGCATCAATGGAACCTACATCGGTAGACCAATCAAAGCCAATGCCTGTTATCTCATTATTATAAACATCATAGGCAATGGCAGTGAACTGCACACTGCCATCGATTATGACATTGGCGGGATCTGGTGTGATGGCTATATGGTCTATCGGACCGATAATGACCTCGATGCTCGCATAGCCTGTGATCGAACCACTGGCCGCGCCTACCAGACCTGTGACAGGTGTGTTCTGAGCTGACAGGAAACCGGTCGAGTTAATCACACCCACATTGGTACTCCAGATAATTGGAGCGGCTGAAATGATATTGTTATAAACATCATAGGCAGTGGCAGTGAATTGATGGAAGCCACCGACAGTGACAGTAACTGGATTGGGGAGAACGATTATGTGGCTGATATCACCGATCTGGACATTCACATCAGCATGGCCACTTACAGACCCATTCGTCGCGGTTACCTTACCGCTTCCAGGAATTGTCTGAGCGATGAAGTAGCCTGTGGAATTGATAGAACCTATATTCGTACCCCAGTCAAATACAATTGCCGGGATCTCATTATTGTAAATATCATAAGCGATGGCGGTAAAACTATCGGTTTCACCGACAACGACAGTTACAGGATCTGGTGTGATGATGATATGATCGACCGGACCCTCCACGACCGTGATGGTTGCGGAGTAAGAGACGGAGCCATTCTCTACAGTTACCATTCCAGTTCCAGGGATCGTCTGGGCGATGAAGTATCCATTGGTATCTATTGTTCCAATATCAGTGCTCCAGTCGAAGCCCACTCCAGATATCACATTATTGAAGACATCGAAGGCAATGGCTATGAAGCCCAGATCATCTCCAACTATGATGGTCACTGGGTCGGGAACTATAATGATATGATCGATGGTGGCCACGACCACATCAATATCTGCGGAATCAGAAAAGGTTCCATTGGTTGCTACGACCGACCCAATTCCAGGGATCGCTTGCGCGAAGAAATGGCCTGTCGCGTTCACCAGGCCAACATCAGTACTCCAGTCAAATCCAACCCCAGGTATGATATTATCGTAAATATCGTAGGCCACGGCTGTGAATCCAAGATTACCATCCACTATCACGGTGACTGGATCTGGAGTCACGATTATGTGATCCAGAGCACCCACAATGACATCCACATTGACATTTTCAATTATCGAACCACTAGTCACAGTGATCGAACCCATTCCAGGTATTGTCTGGGCAATGAAGTATCCTGTGGAGTTTATTGAGCCCACGTCAGTTACCCATGCCATCGGAGCATCCGGTATGATATTATTGTAAACATCATAGCCCTCTGCCGTGAATTGCAGGGACTGGCCAACCATGATAGTTGCGGGATCTGGAAGCACAATGATATGATCTATAGCTCCCAAAGCCACCTCCACATCGACAGTATCCGTGAAGGTTCCATTTGTAGCGATCACAATGCCGATTCCAGGTATGGTCTGAGCAATTAAGAGGCCAGTGGCATCTATCACACCGATATCAGTGCTCCAATCAAAGACCACGCCAGGGACCACGTTATTGAAGACATCGTAGGCTATGGACGTGAACTGTTGCACATCCCCGACCGTGAGATTGGCCGGGTTCGGTGTGGCGATCACATGATCAATGGCCCCGGGAACCACATTGGCAATGGCCGAGGCACTGGTAGTTGCATTGGTGGCCGTGACAAGACCCGCTCCAGGAGTGGTGGGGGCGGTCAGTGTTCCGGCGGCATCCACAGAGCCTATATTGGTGTTCCAGGTGAAGCTCATACCAGGTATTGGATTATTGTAAAGATCATAGCCAGTGGCTGTAAATATCTGAGTGCCACCGACAATTATCATTGCCGGGTTCGGAAGTACGACTATATGATGAAGAGAGCCTATGACGACGTCCACACTGGCCTGGCCAGAAACAGTTCCATTGGTAGCTGTGACAGTACCAATGCCAGGTGTGGTTTGGGCAGTGAAAAGACCAGTGGCATCGACAGAACCAACATCAGTGCTCCAATCGATGTCCAGTCCAGATATGACATTATTATAGATATCGTAGGCCGTTGCCGAGAAGGATCGGGTATTGCCGACAGTTATGATGTTCGAGCTTGGAATTACATCTATATGATCGACAGGCCCAGGAATTATATCGATAGCCGCTGTGGAACTTACAGTGGCATTTGTAGCTGTTATAATGCCGCTTCCGGTCATGGTCTGGGCAGTGAATGTTCCAATAGTATTGATAGAGCCAACATCAGTGCTCCAGGTGAATTCAACTCCGGGTATGACATTGAAATAAACATCAAAGGCAATGGCCATGAAAGATCTGGAGTCTCCCGCGATGACGGATGCTGTGTTTGGTACTATGGCTATCTGATTGATATCTCCTATCAGGATCTCCACTATCGCGCTTCCACTAAGAGTGCCATTGGTGGCTGATACTGTTCCAATGCCTGGTACTGTCTGGGCAGTGAAAAAGCCCGTGGCATTGATAGAACCGACATCAGTACTCCATGTCAGATCGACATCGGAGATCAGATTATTATAAACATCAAAGCCCTGGGCAGTGAATTGCTGGCTACCCCCTACCTTGACATCCGAAGGATCGGGCATCACATTTATGTGATGCAAATCACCCACGACCACCTCGACAACCACATTCGTTATGACCGCACCGCAGATGGCATTCACCCATCCAAATTGAGGGAATGTTTGCGTGGTCAGGTATCCTGTTGAATTCACAATACCCACATTGGTGTTCCAGAGAATTACCGCATCCGTAACAGGATTATTATACACATCGAAGGCACTGGCTGCGAATTGCAAGCCCTCACCTACAGGAACAGTTGCAGGATCTGGAATTACGATCACGGTGACGACATCTCCCACTATGACGGAGATATTGACACTTGTGCTTATCGAACCATTGGTAGCCGTGATCACTCCCTCTCCAGGAACTGTCTGGGCAGTGAAGAGACCAGCAGCGTTTGCTGAGCCTACATCGGTGGTCCAAGCAAATACCACACCAGGTATCTCATTGTTGTAAGAATCATAAGCGATCGCGGAGAAACTTCGGGTTTCTCCAACCACGACAGTTGATGGGTCTGGGGTCACGATTATGCTATCGATAGGCCCAGGGATGATATTCACTATCACCATACGAGTGATAGTGTTGTTCCTCGCGGTCACCATTCCCAATTCGATATTGGTCTGGGCAGTGAAAAGGCCACTTTGATCGATCACACCAACATCAGTTGTCCAGATGAAATCCACACCAGATATCTCATTATCGAACTGATCATAGGCAGCTGCCGTGAAGGCCTGCGTATCACCAACAATGATATCCACAGGATCCGGGTTCACGATGATATGGTCAATAGCATCTGGCACCACATTCACGGATACAGGATATGAGAATGAACTGTTAGTTGCTGTGACAGTTCCAGCTACCGGGACAGTCTGTGCGACCAAAAGGCCGGTGATATCGATCACGCCAACATCTGTTGCCCAATCAAAGACCAGGCCGGGCACCTCATTGCCATATATGTCATATCCCGATGCGATGAATTGCTGGGAGCCTCCTGCGACCACTGTGATCGGATTAGGAGTGACGGCAATATGATCGAGGGCTCCTACAAGGACCTCGACATCGACCGAATTGAAAACACTGCCATTGAATACCGATACGGTTCCAATTCCTGGAACAGTATCGGCCGTGAAGAAGCCAGTGGAATTTATAGTTCCAACATCCGAGCTCCATGTCAAGACCGCATCAGGTATGATATTGTTATAGACATCATAGGCTATTGCTGAGAAAGACTGACTATTTCCCACGACCAGAGTGACAGAGCCAGGGGAGATTATCAGATGATCCAGGGGTCCAAGGATAATGTCAACAGTGGCTGAATCACTTATAGAATTATTGGCTGCAGTTATCCAACCGGAATCAGGAGTGGTTTGAGCAGTGAAAAGACCTGCGGAATTCACCACTCCCATATTTGTTGACCAAAGGAAATCCACACCGGATATGGAATTATTGTAAATGTCATAGGCAGTGGCTGTGAATTGATGTGCCTCTCCCACGATCACGGTGGCAGGATCGGGAGTGACCTCGATATGATCCAGGGCATCAACCTCTATCTCGACAGCGGCTGAACCGGTGACAGAGCCATTTGACGCGCTGACAACTCCATAGCCAGGACTTGTCCGAGCTGTGAAGAAACCACTAGGATCTACCACACCTACATCGGTGCTCCACACAAGGTCCACACCTGTTATCTGATTATTGTAGGCATCGTACACCACGGCTGAAAAAGCCTGGCTATTGGCAACCGTGATCTTTATCGGATTGGGCATCACCACTATATGATGGATCGGACCCAAGGTCACTTGAATGCTGGCCGAGCCAGAAACTACCCCGATACTGGCACTTATCGAGCCGGATCCCGGAATTGTTTGACCTGTGAAATAACCAGTTGAATTGACAATTCCGACATCAGTACTCCAGACGAAGGTCGGGTTAGGAATAAGATTATTGTAAATATCAAAGGCCTGGGCGGTGAATTGAATATTGCCACCAACAGAGACCACTGCCGGATCCGGGGTGGTCGATATGGAATTTACATCACCTACAACTACCTCGACAAGCGCCGAGCCATCGACGGTCCCATTGGTCGCTGTGACCGAACCAATATTCGGCAATGTATTGGCAGTGAAGAAGCCAGATACATCAACTACACCGACATCCGTGCTCCATGTGAAAGCGACATTCGAGATCACATTATTGTAAATATCATAGGCCACGGCTGTGAAGGATTGTGACTCTCCAACCCTGACCGTGGCAGGATCTGGATTGACGATAATATGGTCGATCGCACTCGCTATCACCTCCACTGTTGCGGAGTACGCGACAGTGGAGTTGGAGGCAGTGACCTGACCATAGGCCGGGATCGTCTGGGCAGTGAAGAGACCACTGGCATCGATCACACCAACATCAGTGCTCCAATCGAAGTCGATACCAGATATTGGATTATTGAAGATATCATAGGCCGTTGCCGTAAATAATTGAGTATCACCAGCTATAACCGTAGCAGGATCTGGGGTGATCGTAATATGGTTTATAGCACCGGGCACGACATTGACCACCGCGCTTCCAGCAACAGATCCGCTGACGGCATTTATCACACCTGTGGCAGGGGTTATCTGGGCAGATAAAAGCCCATTGGCCACCGAGCCAACATTAGTACTCCAGTCAAAGCTGACCCCCAGAAGGGCATTGTCATAGATATCATAGCCAATGGCTGTGAATATCTCGACCTGACCCACCACTACTGTTGCCGGGTCTGGTGTCAGAATTATGTGATCCAGCTCCCCAGCGATCACATTGACCGCGGCATATCCATATACAGTTGAGTTCATGGCAGTGACAGTTCCAGAACCTGGTGTGGTCTGGGCTATCATAATACCGGATGTGTCGACCGAGCCGACATCCGTACTCCAAGTTAGATCCGCACCCAGGATGATATTATTGAAAATATCATAGGCAACTGCAGTAAATACCTGAAGTTCTCCCACCGTCATAGTAATAGGATCTGGGGTGACAACAATATGGTCTATCTGGCCAGCCACTATAGTGACTGGCACGGTGAGGCTTATCGTGCCATTGGATGCAGTTACAATACCATTTCCGAGAGTTCCCTGAGCTGTGAAAAGACCATTTCCATCTACAATTCCGACATTGGTTGTCCAATCAAAATCATAACCTGGCAATAGATTTCCATAGAGATCATGAGCCGTGGCAGTGAACTGATTGGTCAGGCCAGCTCCCACAATGGCAGGATTGGGAGTGATGATTATATGATCCAATGAACCAGCAACCACTATCACACTGGCTGAACCTGTTATCGTGCCATTGGTGGCAGATACCGTGCCCGCTATGCTGGTGGTCTGAGCCATGAAAAAGCCAGCAGCATCAACAAAGCCAGCATCCGTACTCCATGTGACATCGGCTCCGGGTATGGCATTATTATAGGCGTCATAGACCGTTGCAGTGAAGGCCATGGACCCTCCCACGGTTATTATCACCGGGTTTGGTGTAATTATTATGTAATCTGGTGGTCCCAGGATCACATCAATATCCAGGGTCTTACTGGTATCATATCGCATGGCACCCCCATCATGGATACTGCCTGTGGAATAGAAACTGTACTTACCAACATTCGCGGGAGCCTGCGTATCAAATAAGAAGGACAGTGTTGTTCCAGCAGCCCAATTATAGTCAGCTCCTCCATTGTAATAGAATCTCAGTGTTCTGGATACACCCGACCATTGGAAACTCCAGCCGCCAGGTAGATTGATATTGAATGGAATACCCCATTCAGCAGGTATCTCCAATTCGATATCATCGCCTCCAGCATCCTGGAAGAACCCATTGGTCCCGATATTGGTCACATTCAGGAACATGGTCTCGATGGAAGTCGATATAGTGGAGGAAGGCCACAGGAAGATATCAAGGATCGGAGCATTGACGGCCGTTACATAGGCCTGATTCGAGGTGGCATCTTCAATATAGCCAGTACTTGTAGTTCCAGAAGCAGAAGCGCCACTGTTGATCAGATATGCACCAGTTCCTCCGGGTGAAATAGATACATCAAAGGATAACTGGGCGGACTCCAGTGGTTGCAGACTGGCAATGGACCAATCCAGGGTCGCACCATCCCATGACCAGGAGCCAGTAGACAGAACCACATTGCCCACCCAGGTGATTCCTGGAGGCAAGGTGTCGATCACATTTATGGTGTTTGTGACAAGATATGGATGACTATTCTCTATATCCATGGTCAGCCTAACGATGGTGGTCCCGCTGGCAGGTATGAGCGATAGATCACTGGTTTTGGTCAGGTTCAGAGCCCCACATACGGACAGTGCCTGGGCATTGGAAGATGGAAGAAGGTATCCCAGATCATCAGTGTAATTGAGACTTGCCGTATTCATGAGCAGGGTTCCATCCGGCACATCGGCATTCACCTGAGCCACTATTTGGAAGGAATGAGGTCCAGTGGCTACATTGGTCAAAGCCCAGCTCACAACCCCGGCAGATTCTACCCCGCCACCAGTGGCACTGATAAATGTCAGGCCTGCAGGAAGGGTATCATTGATCCAGACATAGTCAGATGGATCGGTGCCAGTATTATTGTAATAGATAGTGTAGGTTAGAGTATCCAGAGGATCACTGATCGGCGTGTTCACTATCTTTTCAATATCTATCCTGGTATTGCTTATGGATGTGGAAACAACATTGGATGGAATGGATGAATCATGCCTGACATTGTCCTCATTTGTATAATCCGCGAACATCTGATTGCGGATCAATGTGCCTCCAGGAGTGGCATCCCGCACCCTCATCATGACATTGAAAAAATAATTGCCTGGCATGACACCGGGGATCATCCAGAAATAGTTATTCCCACCATTTTCTGGAGTAACTGGTGCTGTATCGGATACATATTCCAGGAATGGATCAAAAGAGTCATTTATCCATACGAAAAGAGCCATACTGGCTCCTGTATTGTTGTAATGAATCGTATATTGGATCATATCACCTGGCTGGGCCGCGGTAGTGGAGACCATCTTATCAAGAGATATGATCGGTGCGGAAACTGTCACACTGACAGAGGCATTGTCACCCCCGATCAAATTTCCATCCAGATCGGTGTAGGTGATATCAACCTCATTATTTATCTGCTGATTATGAACCACAGTATTGTCGATCTCCGCCTCGACCCAGAACCAATGTTGTCCTGGGGTGACATCCTGGAAATGCCAGCTATATGCTCCATTGACATATGACCATGGAACACTGGCATTGGAATTCTGAAGGATCAGGCATGTTGGCAAGGAATCATTGACCCAGACATCACCAGCATTTCCAATTCCAGTATTATTGTAATAAATCTTGTACATCAGGGTGTCTCCAGCAGATATGGTTTCCTTGGAGCCAGTGGCTGATACACCACCCAATTGAGCTACTGCCACCGCGATCTCATCATAGATCTGAGCCAGCTGCGCACTTGTTGGAGCGTAATAATATTCTCCGCCATCGGATGTACGGGCGACCTCCATCAGTGGAGGTTCATACCAAGACGAAATACCAAGACCAATGGTGTAAACATGCATTGGCGCCACACAGATACCGCCATCACCATCTCCGCTTGGATCATACGGGTTCATGAAGTCATCCTGAACATTAAAATCATTCAATCCTAATTGACCCTGAGCATCCCCATCAGGGAATTCCTGAACATCATCATTGTTGTAATTATTGTACTCACTGGTAGAGTCATCGCCATCTGTTATCGCGACGACCACAGGAATATTCGGAGTTCCACCCAGTAGAGTGATACCATCCCAGATCGCATCCCAGATCGGAGTACCGCCGTATCCGGTCAATGAATCTATATTATTCAATGTGGTCTGCCTTCCTGCTGCACTCAATTCAGTCAAACCCTGTATCATCCACGGAGATTCGCCGAACCCTCCAGTTGCTGTGAATCGTATGATCGCCACACGGTCCTCATTATTCATCTGACCTACGAAAGATGTTGCAGCAGATCGAAGATTTGCCATATCTGTGATGCCCATGGATCCAGAGGTATCAAGGACCAAAACCACGTCCTTCGGTGGGCTGAATACGACTGTTGTGTTAATATTGGCAACGTCAATGACCGAATTGTCATTGAAAGAGGTGCCGAAGACATAGGTTATATCCTCCTGGCCAACAGTTGCGAAAGCGGGCACGGTGATATTGACAATGATGCTGATCGTGCCATCATTTGCCGCTAATATTCCTGTATCCGGTATACCGTTCCCATTGGTATCACTTAGAAGTGTTGATCCATCGGCTTCATATATTTCGATCAACCAATTAAGCTTGGTCATGTATTCCATATCGATTGAATCGGCAATAGGCTGAAGATTGGTCACATTGACCATATAGGATAGTGAATTTCCGATGGTGGCTGTGCCCCACTGATCAGGTTCGACGATTATATCCTTCATGATCATCTCCACGGTCTTATCCACACTCATGATCGGGAGATAGAAGGTTCTGATAAGAGCATTGTCCGATGTTTCTGGCATCTGGAATCCATTAGAAATGGTGTAATTACAGAATACCCAATTATCGAGCAAAAGATCATTGGAAAGGCCTGCGTCCAAACTAACTGTTACTGTGACCAAGTAGATACCTGGCAATGTATCTGCGAAATACCATCTGATCACGCCACTTGACTCGGTACCTCCGTGAGAAGCACTAATGAAATTAACGCCAACAGGCAAGGTGTCATTGAGCCAGACATCTGCGGCTATGAGTTCCCCGGTGTTATTGAAATAGATGGTATATGTCACGACATCACTGGGTTCTGCCGTATCCTGGACGGACTTTTCGGGCTGAATATATGGAGAATGAACATCAATTGTATCCTGATCTGTTATATTGGCATCCGCAGTGTCTGTGGCTGTCACTGACTGGGATATTCTCGTATAGAGGATCAGACCTGTGAATGTGAATGTTCCAGCATCTACTACTGTGAATGTGTGATCTGCTGGCAAAGTTGCTGGATAAGGATCACTTGATGACAGCGAGATATTTCCGGTGTAATCTGTCTTGACATTATTATCAGAATCATAAACGATCACCGTCACGCTGAATGTATCTCCAGCAATCACGAGGTTGGGAGAATTAAGCACAAGGAGAGCCACCTCTCCAGGTGTGACATCGACACTTGCGATATCGGTCAATCCTCCATAATTTCCAGTCACGGTCCATAGTCCCACAAGACCAGGGTTATAGACATTTATGACCATAGTCCCCACCGGGTCATTCTCTGTGAAGATCGTTCCTGATGTGACATTCCAGGCATTACCATCGGCATCGTAGGCAATCGCGACATAGGCAAGGGTGTCATCAGCAGTTATCGATATCGAAGCTGGAGTCACGTCAATAGAAACTGGTACCCCATGAAGGATATTGATGGTAGCATTACCCGAGACTCCGCTATCATTGGCATATATCGTCCATGATCCTACCTGATCGGCAAAGAAATATCCTGTGCCATCCACTGTTCCCCCACCATCTATCTCCCAGGTGGAATTTATAGCAACTGGGTTATTATAGAGATCATAGCCAGTTGCCATAAATTGTTTTCCCTGATCGGTCGTCATTGTCCAGGGATCCGGAGAAACCCGGATATGGTCAAGAGGACCAGGAACTACCGTGATACTGGCTGATCCAGATGCGGCATTGTAAGAAGCGACCACGGTTCCGGAGCCGGGTGTGGTCAATGCGGTGAAGAAACCAGTTGAATTGACAAAGCCAACACCGCTGTTCCAAGTGAAGGTTATTCCAGGTATCGGATTGTTATAAGCATCATAGGCAATGGCTGTGAATTGTTGGGAATCACCCACTATCAGAGTGACTGGATCGGGATCCACCACTATCGATGTGATCGCCCCAGGTACTACATTGACGATGGCTGTTCCTGTTACACCACCGATGCTTGCATTGATGATGCCAGACCCGGGAGAGGTCTGGGCGGTAAGGTAACCGGTGGAGCTTACCACTCCCACATTCGTATTCCATGAGAATATCGCGCCAGTTATTGGATTATTGTAAATATCAAAGGCCACCGCAGTGAATTGGGCGGATTCGCCAGTGTCCACATCGGTGGGATCTGGTGTGACGATTATGTGATCGACTGGACCCACGACAACATCCACACTGGCATTACCAGATATAGGGCCATTGGTGGCACTCACAATGCCAGAGCCAGGATTTGTATTGGCGGTGAATAGACCATTTGAATCAATAGAGCCTACATTGGAATTCCAGGAAAAGCTGACGCCAGTCACGATATTGTCGTAGATATCATAGGCCACCGCGGAGAAGCTTTGAGAATCGCCCACGACCACTGTTTCCGGATCAGGGGACACGGTTATGTGATCGACTGGGCCCACAATGACATTGACGACCGCGGAGCCTGTTATGGAACCATTGGTGGCACTCATAAAGCCAGTTCCGGGCGTGGTCCTGGCCGTGAAGAAACCGGATGAGTCCACGGTTCCCACATTGGTGTTCCAGGAAAATACCATACCTGGAATAATATTATTGTAAATATCAAAAGCAGAGGCCATGAACCCAAAGGTTTCCCCCACTATTCTGGTGGATGGATCTGGTGAAACGATTATGTGGCTCATAGGCCCTGAGACTATATTGGCCGTGGCATTTCCTATCACCGTGCCAAAGGTCGCGCTTATAATCACTGTTTCAAGCCAGGTAGGAGCTGTGAAGTAGCCAGTGGAATTTATCATACCCTCGGAGCTTGACCATACATAGTTAATTCCAGATATGGGATTATTATAAACATCACATGGAGTGGCTGTGAATTGCTGATGATCTCCAACGACCACGTCGACCGGATCTGGTGTGACAAATATATGATCCAATGGTCCCACAATGATATTGACACTGGCCGAGCCAGATATCGTACTATTGAAGGCAGTAACGAGACCACTGCCTGGCGTGGTTTGAGCGGTCAGAGTTCCGGTTACATCCACGAAACCCATATTGGTGCTCCAGATGAAATTCACACTGGGGATCACATTATCATGTTCATCATAGGCCACCGCGGTGAAGAGCTGGGTGTCGCCCACGATCATAGTTACTGGATCGGGAGATACGATTATGTGATCTATACTTCCGGGAATGACAAAAACAACCGCACTACCGTCAATGGAGTCATTTGTTGCAGTCACTGAGCCAGTGTACGGCGTGGTCTGGGCCATGAAACGACCAGTGGCATCGATGGATCCTGCATCGGTAGCCCAGGTGAAATCCACTCCAGGGATGTCATTGTTATATATATCCCTGGCAGAGGCCGTGAACTGCAGGTTATAGGCCACGATAACATGGGCCGGGTCTGGGGTCACAGCAATATGATGGATATCACCAGGTATGATATGGACGACAGCAGATCCTGTTATAGATCCGCTGGATGCACTGACATACCCAGAGCCAGGTATTGTTTGGGCTGTTAGAAGTCCGGCAAAATTGACCACACCGAGATCCGTCGTCCACAGGAAAGTGGCATTTGGAATGAGATTGTTATAAGCATCATATCCGCTGGCTGTGAAGACCTGGGAGAAACCAACAACCACGGATACAGGGTCTGGAGAAATGACGATATGATGAAGGATATCGGCAATGACCTGAACATTGGCTGATCCTGTAACAGAGCCAGCAGTCGCATTGAGCAGACCGGTACCAGATACGGTGAAAGCCGTGAAGAAGCCAGTTGAGTTCACGATACCCAGATCAGTAGTCCAGAAGAAGGAAACTCCGGGGATGGTATTATTGAAGATATCATAGGCCGTGGCCGTGAATTGCTGAGTTTCTCCTATCTTGACAGAAACTGGGCTGGGCATTACCACGATGTGATCGATATCACCCAATATGACAATTACAGATGCATTGCCAGTCACAGAGCCATTGGTGGCTTCCACAATACCGCTCGACGGTGTTACCTGAGCTGTGAAAAGACCAGTGGCATCTATGATTCCCACATTCGTGTCCCATGTGAAGAGCATACCGGGAATTGAATTATTGTATTGATCATAGCCAATTGCTGTGAATTGCTGATCCTGGCCGACCTGGATAGTTATCGGATCCGGCATGATGATTATATGATCGACCGGGCCAACAACTACATTGACAAAGGCAGAGCCAGTTACAGAGCCATTGGAGGCTTCAACCACACCATTGGAGACAAAGGTCTGAGCCGTGAAAAGACCAGTGGGGCCTATTGATCCAACATCGGTGCTCCAGGTGAAATCCACTCCTGTAATGACATTGGAGAACTGGTCATAGGCAATGGCCGTGAACTGCTTGTTCTTTCCCACCACCACGGATATTGGGTCTGGTGTTACAGTGATGTGATCGATGATATCAGGAATTACATTGATGTTCGACACGCCAGTCACAGAGCCATTGGTGGCTTCAACCACTCCAGTTCCAGGAAGGGTCTGGGCAGTGAAAGAACCATTGACATCGATCGTACCAATATCAGTGGACCATGTGAAATTCAAACCAGTTATCGAATTATTGTAAGCGTCATAGCCGGCGGCTGTGAAAGACTGGTTGGTCCCGACGACCATGGTCTTTGAGGACGGAGATACAACTATGTGATCTATGGGGCCGACCAATACAGTGATATTGGCCGATACAGTGACAGAGCCAGAAGTGACATTGACCTCGCCGATACCTGGGATCGTACGTGCGGTGAAATAACCAGTGGAATTCACCACACCGATATCAGTGGTCCAAAAGAGCATTGGAGATGGTATGAGGTTGTTGAAGGAATCATAAGCCAATGCGATAAATTGAAGGGGTTCTCCGACGATAACCGTAACTGGATCTGGAGATATGGTCATGTGATCCACATCACCCGTATTCACAGTAACTGGCACATTGTGACTAAGTGTGCCATTGGCCACGGTGACCGTGCCTATTATCGGTGTGGTTTGGGCGGTGAAGAAACCAGTGGCATCGATCGTACCTACATCGGTGGTCCAGTTAAAATCCACACCGGTGATGAGATTGTTATAAGCATCATAAGCCACAGCCGTGAACTGCTGTGTCTCTCCAACCTTCACTGTCAGAGGATCTGGAGTAACAGATATGTGATCCATTCCTCCAATGACCACGGTGACAAGTGCTGTATTGGTTATCGAACCATTAATAACCTGAACCTCTCCGAATCCAGGAGTCGTCTGGGCGGTGTAAAGGCCAGTTCCATCAATGGTTCCAGCATCGGTTATCCAATTGAAATTCATACCCGGGATGACATTGTCATACTCATCATAGGCTATGGCAGTGAATTGCTGAGTCCCACCTACAGTGATAGTCAATGTATCTGGTGTTAGATCAATATGATGAATCGTGCCAGCAAGTACCTGGACAGGTGCGTTTCCAGTTATCGTGCCATTGCTGGCAGTTACTGTACCATTTCCAGGAGTCGTCTGGGCAGTGAGAGATCCAATAGCACTGACTGAGCCCATATCAGTTCCCCAGGTGAATCCCACACCTGTGATCTCATTACCATACTGGTCGTAGGCCACTGCTTGTAGCTGTGTTGTATCTCCAACCGATATGGTAACTGGAGAGGGTGTTATCGTGATGTGATCGATGCCTCCGACCTCGACCTGTACATTTGCCAGACCGGATACGGATCCATTACTGGCGATCACTGTGCCAGTTCCGGGAGTGGTCTGAGCTGTGAAAAAGCCACTGGCGTCTATGGAGCCCGCATTCGTGGTCCAAATTAAATCCACCCCACTCACAAGATTATTGTAAATATCATAAACAGTGGCTGTGAAGCTCTGTGTGGTTCCCACTTCCAGAGTTACGGAGGAAGGATCCAATACAATATGATGCACATCACTGACCACGAGAGTGACACTGGCCATGCCAGTCACCATGCCGATCGTCGCACTGACATATCCCGAGCCAGGAGTGGAACGGGAAGTGAGGATACCTGCGAAATTGATTACGCCAAGATCAGTACCCCAGAGGATCGTCTCATCGGTTATCGGATTATTGAATCGATCACGAACATCGGCCGTGAAAAGCTGTTGGGTCCCAACGACCACGGACACAGGATCTGGTGAGATTATTATAGAATCCACATCAGTGTGCTCTACAGTCGCGATAGATACCCCATCTGATAGGCCAGTACTATTCGCGCTCAGGGAGAAAGGTGAATTTATAGCATCCACATCGTAGTAATCCACCTGGATCGAATCAGACATGGCAGGAATATTGATCTGAGTAATCGGAGTGTTCGTGCCAACCAATCGGAATTCGCCTGTGACTGAGGTTGAGGAAAGCTGAACAAGAGTATCGACTCCAACAGTCTCGGGAACTCCAGTCGCATTCTGAGACTGGATCGTGATGGTGGATTGAGCTCCTGCGATCATGGTGAAAGAAGAAGGTATGATGGCCAATTGTGTAATGGCCAGCTGTGTGGTGATCGGAGCACTGGAGAGTATTGCACCTTCTATTATCGTGGTATCGAAGTAACCGCTGACATCGGCTCCAATATTCCCTGCTGGATCTGTGACCTCCACCCTTATCAAACATCCCTGCCCGTCTGTGCGGGGCAGATCCCACATATAGGAACCATCATTGGCCTCATTTTCAGAGATCGAGATCCATTCCAGGCCACCATCCAGTGAATAGAAAATGCTGACCGGATCGGTATCCAGGCCGAAATTATCGTAGGTCATCCACGTGATCTCATAAAGACCACCAATTTCGAGGTGATCTTGCAGGTCCTGGCTGGTTATTACGACCGTGGGTGAGATGGATCCAATTGTGAAGAAGTCATCACTGACATCATAATTTGAATTGCCTACACCATCTCTGGCATATATCTTGACCAGGCATGTCTCACTTTCCATCATGGGAACAAGCCAGGAATATGAACCATCATTGGACTCGCCCTCGATGATCATTTCCCAATCCAGACCCCCATTTATTGAATATTGAATATCGATACTAACGGGTGATATCAAAAAATTATCACTGGCTGTCCAGTTAATGTATTTCAGCACCCCACCCCTGATGACCTCTCCCCCATCAGGTTCATCGACCAAGATAGATGGAGCTGTGGAATCGATGATAAATACATCACTGACATCAAAGACCTCGATCTCATCCAGACCGACCACGCCCAATCTTACAAGGCATTCGTCAGAGCTTATGTAAGGCAGTCTCCAACTGAAGGAGCCGTCATCGATCTCCCTGTACGCGATAAGGGTCCAGGCATTTCCATCATCTATCGAATAATAGATATTGATCGGGTTCACTGCCAGATCGCCAGTGGCATTCCATTCGATGATATGGACATCGCCTCCTTTCCAGGTTTCATTATCAAAGGAAGAAAGCAGTTCCACAGCAAGTAGAGAGACCCCTGCGTTCAGTTCCGCATCTTCAACACTTTCGAAAGCCGCACTGCCACTGACTCCAGTCATAAGGCTTGATAATAGTATTGCAATCGATATTAGAAATGCTAGCGGCTTATCTCTCTCGAACTTGTAGGTCATGCTATCACGATCTCTCTCTCACATCGCTTATCGGAAGTATCCGATACAAGGTTCAGGCAAACCTATCAAATTTTAAAGAATATCGTACCCTATTACAGAATCACTATGATCCAAACATATATTCTAACATATTTGACTAATTGTTTCCATTCCCCTCATATTTTATCCTATCCTCTAAGATAAAGTATCAAATGATAATCACCATATATAATGGTATTGTCTATATAACCTACTTATACACCATACCCATATTTATAGGCATAATGAATATACGAATATCAAGAATATGACCTTAATAACTGTTGGTAAATTAATATTATTTTAATAATTGAATACTTTTAAAAAAAGCAGGCGAAAATACATGCAAATAACTGAACTTTTTTATTTTTTATATGTCCAAATACATATTATGTGTACTATTTATTTAATGTTTAGAGATATAGGCACGAAAAATAGAATTCATACCCCAATATAAACAGCATAAAGTTGTTAAAAAATGATGTGTTATTTGTAATTATATAAGATGCGATAAATAAATATTAATTTCATGCAAATTTATTGGTTTATTTTTGTGGTTATTTCCATGGATATTTTCATATACTTATTTTGGATCTTGATGATGGGGGTATATTGGTATCGGTATCGGCTGTTTTTTATGTCTGCCGATACGTGGTGGATTGCCAGGCGGAGGTAGCGCATCTGTACTATTGCTTTCCTGTGTATTCAAAGTAGCATCGCGGGAAAGAGTGAGAAATAGGCCAGGTGGAGGTAGTGGACCTACACTATTGTTTTCCTGTATGTTCAATGTAGTGTCGCGGGAAAGAATGAGAAATAGGCCAGGTAGAAGTAGTGGAGTATTCTTTACTGGGTCATTGAATGTAAACGAAAACTTTACTACCTCCACCTTATGCAGAGATGTAGTAAAGTGCCAGGTCAAGGTAGTGAAGTATTCTTTACTGGACCATTGAATGTAAACGAAAACTTTACTACCTCCACCTTCTACTGAGATGTAGTAAAGTGCCAGGTGGAGGTAGTAAGCCCCATTCTGTTTCTAAGCAGCATTCAACTACGCGTCCTACCAAATTTGGACTTGCACCGAATGGGAGTCGCCGTTTCATCATTTCCAAACCTTCGTAGCTCAGGGTCAACACCCATCATCGCTCCAGCCCGGCTGTGTCGTTTCTGCGCCCTTGCCATGCCTCTAAGCATACCGGCTTGAACCGGTCATTCATGTTTCACCCAAGATCACCGAAATGACTCAGGTGGGAGTGGGGACTTTCCTCGGTTGACTCAGGCGAACCTGAGTCCCCGTTAGCTGCTCACCTTCTCCTGGCATATATCCATTACCCGGGAGGATTATAACCCTTTCGGTTGGGGGACATGATAATCACTGGCCAAGCCATATCATTCACAATTATACGAGATAGGCTATGATCGAATCCAATACTAATCATATGCTAATACCTAAATAACCTATACCTGTATTGGCAATAGTAATTTGTAACAATTAAACTATTCATATTAACATTAACATACTCTTAAAGTAGTATTTGTGATAATGTAGAAACTATTATAAACATATATCTTATTTGTATGTTATATAGAAAAAGTGGGCCAGGGGGGCATATTGAGATAAATTTGAGGGGTATAGTAGCATTTTCTATGTTGACCTTATTTTTATTAACTGAGTGAGCCTAACAAAATACTCCTGCCTCATTGCAAAAAAAGAGGTGGAGACATGAAATACGCTCATAGCAGAAAGAGTAGTGTGGTAGCTTGCAGAATTTTGGCAATTTTCCTAATGATATCTTTGATATCCCCAGGAATAGCCTCTGCGTCTAACAGTCTGATGGGGAATGATATCACTTCCCAGGGTCTGGTAGATATTGAACCAGTTATTAACGGAATGGTCACTAATGATCATGATGCCGATGATGGGGGTGCTAGTCTATTCGGTGCCATAGGCGATACAACGAACTTTGATCACGATATCGAGGTTTCCAATATATTGTCTCCTGCGGATGCAGGGGTCTATCCCACGGATGCCGTCGAGATCAATGCCACCATAAAAAATCTAGGGATAGAAGAATCCTTTGATGTCAGGTATGAAGTCGGATATTATGATAATGCCAATACCATCTTTTTCCAGGATGATATGGAGGGGGGCAACAATGGATGGTCCCACTATGGATTCGGTGATGAATGGGAACGGGGATATCCTTCTGCTGGCCCAGGGTCTGCACATTCGGGCTTCAATTGCTGGGGAACTGACCTCAATTCATATTATTCAAATAATGCAGATCAATGGCTGGTGTCTCCATCCATCGATCTGACAGCTACAAGCACTGCCACCCTGTCCTTCTGGATGTATGTCAATATTGAGGGATATGTTTGGGATCATGCTTACGTGTACATAAATGACGGTGTGGATCATCAACTATATTACTCTGGCACAGGCTCTGGACCACATAACACAGCATGGCAATATTACGAGTACGATGTCTCAGCTTACACTGGAGGCATGGTCACCTTGAAATGGAGACTGGATACTGATTCAAGTGTCACTTATACAGGGGTGTATGTGGACGATGTGACCATAAATACCACCATGGACTCAAAGGTCATACTGCAAGAAGGAATAGAATCTGTTTCCAATCTTCCGGCTGGCGAATCCATGAATTTATTCGGTAGTTCTTACACTTTCACCACAGAAGGTGATAATTTCTACATGGATGTCGAGTCCCTATTGGCCTCAGACCAGGATACTTCAAATGATATAATGACAGCAAATTATACAATAGCCGATATTCATGATGTTGGAGTATCTTCGATAAACTATCCAGAGAATGGAGAGCTTTACCCTATCGGTATGCAGGCGGTGAATGCCACAGTGATCAATAGTGGGACATTAACAGAGAGCTTCCTGGTCCAGTGTACGATAAGAGATTCCTCCTATGCAATAGTATACTCGGATACAGAGAGTGTGACAGGAATGCCCTATGGCACAGAATCAATAGTGACCTTCGCCCCTCAATGGAATGCCCTTGTAGAAGATGATTACACTATTGAGGTCATGACCATATTGGGCACTGATGAAGATCCATCCAATAACAATCTGACAGGATCATTCACCATCGAGGATATAGAAGATGTTGGAACATCCGCTCTTAGATCTCCTGAAATAGGCAATTTCTACCGCGATGGAGCAGTGGAAATAGATGCTTCCGTGATCAATCACGGCAATGTTCCCCGATCCTTCATAACGAACTACACTATTGGCACAGCGACTGTGACAAATCAGAACATTTTCGTGGATGACTTTGAATCTGGAGCAATAGGCTGGACTCAAACCGGGGGTATACAGGGACAAAATACAATTGTGGATGAAAATTTTGATGGATCATTCCCTCCCGCTGGATGGAACGTTATAGATTATCAGGGCTGGGGAATGACCTGGTACCGGAATGATATGGTGGGTAGTGCTAATTATGCAGGAACTGGATTCTGCGCAGATGCAGACAGCAGTGCCTTGTGGGGGCCTGGAGTTAATACAGGTCTGAGAACACCAAGCTTCAATTTGGTAGGCTACACAGATGCGACCCTGAATTTCTCACATTCCTACCTTGACTTTACAATAGGGACTGGAGATTATGCAGAGGTCCGTGTGAGCACAAACGGCGGGTTCAGCTGGAGCCAGATAGCGTATTACAATGAGCAGCATTCTCCTTTTGGACCCGGTGAAGCTGTAAGCTTAAGCCTCAATGCCTTCCTAGGCCAGCCAAGTGTCACAGTGGAATTTCATTATGATGATTATTCATGGGATTTCTGGTGGATGGTCGATGATGTCGAAATAATTGGAACCAGTGCTATGTCCCCTCAATGGCAATTGGGTGCTCCGGCCTTCGGAGATGTCACAAATGCCCACGGCGGTACAAATTGCTGGGGAACAGATCTCATAGATAATTATTATCCAGATATGTCAGCCACACTTACCAGCCCGAGCTTCAGTCTTAGTGGCACTAGCAATGAGCGCCTTTCATTCTGGCACACTCACGACTTCTACAATACAGAAGCAGGTGGGATCGTGGAGGTATCGGTTGATAACCTACCATGGGTGAAAATAGACCCAATAGCGGGCGATTCATGGTACTCGACAAGCAATGCCTTCAGTGGTGCAGATGCTTTCACAGGAGACACATACCAGGATTGGTATCAATCCACCTATGACATGACCCCTTTCAATGGCAGTAACAATGTTCGCTTGCGATTCAGTTTCCAATCCACATCAAATATAGCCTGTCATGAGGGATGGTATATCGACGATGTAATGGTTACTGGCGAGATAATTTCTCTCAATAATATCATTGGTTGGGGAGATGAAATGGTCTCCAACTTGCAACCAGGAGAAGAAGTGGATGTATTCGGTAATTCCCACATCTTCACCAGTGAGGGAATGTACCACATCGAGGTAAAGACATTGCTGGCCTCAGATGAGGATAACAGTAATGATATCATCAGTGGTTTCTTTGAGATCAAGAATGTCTTCGATGTAGGAGCGAGTGTCATAAATTCACCAGCAATTGGTGTAGCCTACCCAGTGGGAGCATTGGAGATAAATGGAACAGTGACTAATTTCGGGAATGTTCCAGCCAGCTTCATAACCAATTATACAATAGGATCCATGAATGTCACATCCAATATCCTATATTCCGATGATCTTGATTCGGGAGCGCTCGGATGGTGGACGTCTGATGGAGGGAATGAAGTCATTTATAATGAAGAGGGCAGCGGTACTGACTCGAGCAATTGGTACTCAACACCTGGCGATGATCTATTCATATCTGCAGGAGATGGATTCTGTTATGATGTTAGTAGTACTACAGGGGATGGCATTTCATTATACTCATCCGGGAATTTCATCACATTCGACCTCTCCGGGAATGCTGGGGCTGTTTTGGATATGTCACTGGACGCTTACTTATTCTATGGAACGTCATCCAGAGTGAAATATCTGGGAGTTTACGGGGGCTCAACTCCAGCAACATCATCTTTGATAGATGCCTCCAGCGCATATACAGTCTCCAATTCTGGATCAACTATTAGCTGGGATAATATCAATATACCGTCATCTCCGTATTATATCAAAATTCTGGTAGGATTCCCCTCCAGCCTTAACACTTTTGCTTTTGATAACTACACATTCAAATTAACTCAGCCAGGCTCTAGCTTTGAGATCGGAGCTCCATCATATGGAGATATCACAAATGCCAATAGCGGCGCAAATTGCTGGGGAACCGATCTTACAAGCAATTATGTTCCGGACACCACCTGCAAGGTCACCTCACCAGCCTTCGATCTTTCCACAGGAACTGACAATGAAAAACTCAGTTTCTGGCATACACATGATTTCTATAGCAGTGAAGGCGGTGGTATCGTGGAGATATCAACAGATAATTCCACATGGACCAAGGTCGATCCGATAGCAGGCGATACATGGTATTCCACAAGCAATGCTTTCAGTGGTGCAGATGCATTCACAGGAGATACATATCGAGATTGGTACCAATCCACCTTTGATCTGAGCCCCTTCAGTGGCAATAGTGATGTACGCGCACGTTTCACTTTCCAATCCTCATCAGATCCAACATGCAATGAAGGATGGTACATCGATGACATCGTGGTAACTGGCGATATCATTGTTTTAAGCAGTATCATTGATTGGGGAGACCAAATGGTATCCAACCTTCAGCCGGGAGAAGGTATCAATGTCTTTGGCAACACCTACACATTCACCAGCGAGGACACATATTACATCCAGATGAATACACAGCTGGCAACTGATGAAGATAATACAAACGATCAGGTGGATGGATTCTTTTTGATAGATAATTTATACGATGTGGGAGTAGTTTCCATAGATTCACCACTTGATGGTGGAGTATACGGCGCATTATCAGTACCGATAGAAGCCACTGTTGAGAACTATGGTAATGTTCCAGTTAGCTTCATAACAAACTACACATTAGGAAATTACACACTTGATGAGATCTCGATACTAGAAGATGATTTCGAAGCTGGAGCCCCAGGTTGGGTTGCTACCGGAGGGATCATGGCCTTTGATGAATCGGATATTCAAGTGATATCTTTCCCCACCTTCAGTTCTGTACCAACTAACCATCCTTTCACATTTACATATCCAGCCACCGGCGCTGGAACCATATATCTCGACGCAAAGGATGGGGATTTTGATTCTACAGCCGAGTACATAGATGTATGGGCGGAGACCACGACCGGAACATATATTGGCCGGGGTCAGATCGGAGCGCAGAATAATCCCAACTGGATGCCCACAACGCCTCATTCGTGGACCGTGTCAGCAGCACAGATCAATGCATGGGGAGCAAGTGGGACGATCAATATCGTATGCTCTTTTTCCTCAGGGGTCAATGACCTTGGAGGAGACAATGAGGTGAGAATAAGACTCACCTATCCCTCAGCGGTCACACCATGGGAACTCGGAGTGCCTTTCAACCAGGATATAACTTCAGCTAATAGCGGAACAAATTGCTGGGGTACGGATCTGACAGCGAATTACATATCAGACAGCGAGGTCACACTCACATCACCAAGCTTTGACCTAACTCCAAGTATGATGAACGAAGAGCTCAGCTTCTGGCACTCACATGATTTCTATAATACAGAGGCTGGGGGTGTGGTCGAGATATCCACTGACCCAGCACACACCACCTGGACAAAGATAGATCCGATAGCTGGAGATTCCTATTACAATTCATGCAATGCCTTTTCCGGAGGTACTGCCTTCACAGGTGATACTTATCGGGACTGGTATCAATCAACATTCGATCTGAGCGCGTACAGGAGCTACAATGATATCCAGATACGATTCAATTTCAAATCATCGACCTCGGCCACATGCCATGAAGGATGGTTCATTGACGATGTGAACATCACAGGGGTTGCCTTGGTAGGCATGAATGTACTGGACACCAAAGACGAAATGGTTGTGAACCTACAGCCAGGAGAACAGTTCAATGTCTTTGGAAATACCTTTAATTTCACAAAAGAGGAATACTATTGGCTCAATGTGGAGACCAGACTTGCAAATGATGAGATGAATAGCAATAATTACTCATCATCCTTATTTGAGATCTACAATTACGATGATGTAGAAATTGTCAGTATAGAGCCCTTTGATCAAAATATCATGTACCCGATCAGTATCTATTCTCCAAATGCCACTATAAGCAATATCGGCAATTACTATGCCTCAGGGTTCAATGTGACCTGCGATATAAGAAATGGAATGGGAACCCTGGTCTATTCGGACACGGTGGCCATATCGACCATAATGTTGCCAGGGGAGACACGCACCATCGATTTCCTTGATTGGAACGCACTCACGGAGACCGACTACATAATGACCATTCATATTGACTACGCCCTGGATGAGGACAGTTCCAATGATGATCTGGCAGTTGGTTTCATAATAGAAGATGTTTACGATGTGGGAGCTTATGACATAACAGGAATGGTGAATGGTGACACTTACACTACCGGAAGCTATGGCATCTCGACATTGGTAAGGAACTTCGGTAATATACCTCAACCGAGCTTCGACACAATATGCCAGATAACTGACTCACTTGGCATAACCGTTTACTCCAATATCCAAACAATTGGACTGATGCCGGATGAAGAAGCGATGATATCTTTCACTCCAACCTGGGATGCTTTTGTAGAAGGAGTGTACACGATAGATTGCTTCACATTGCTAGCAGGTGATGAGTTCAATACAAATAATGGAACCCAGATCACCGTGATAATAAACGATATCTATGATGCCACGGTCTTATCCATCGATTCTCACACAAATGGAGACACTTACCCAACTGGCGAACAACGCATAACTGCGAATATCGGTATATTGGGTAATGTGCCAAGCCCTTCTTTCGTGGTGGCGTGTACGGTGACCAGTTCCACCAATAATCAAGTATACTACGATGAAGAAACTGTTCCAGCAGGACTGTCACCAGGAGCCTTTGTGGATATATTGTTCTCACCTTTCTGGAACGTCAATGTGGAGGACACATACCACATCTCGGTGGAAACCAGATTATTGGGCGATGAAGTACCGACCAATGATCAAATGGACATCATGATATTCATCGACGATATCTACGATCTGGGTATTGTTTCAATGGATCCATTTGTCAATAGTGGTTCATACCCGATAGATACATACCAACTAGAGGCGACTGTACAGAATCTGGGTAATGTTCCAACATCTGGATTCGAGGAAGTGTATTTCGAGATCCAAGATGACATGGGCATACCTTTGTACAACAATACGGTAATGATAGGAAGCGGACTGCTCCCAGGAGATACTGAGACCATTGTCGTTTGCCCTGAATGGAATGCCTCGATCGAAGGCATCTATTACCAGTATGCCACAACGACAATGGCAATAGACCACAACACAGCGAATGACGATATGCTCATATGGATGGAGATAGACGATGTGCTGGATCTGGAGGTCACTTCTATTGATACTTTTACCAATGCTGGCACTTATCCAGGAGGAAGTTACACCATAAATGCCACACTGTCCAATTTGGGACATCTGGATATCATGAACCAATTGGTGGAATGCAAGGTCGCTTCTTCCAGTGGAACGGTCGTCTACACAAGCCAATACACATTACCTTCTCTGGCTGCAGGGAATTCAACCCAGATAACCTTCACACCAGACTGGGCGATCAATATCGAAGACACCTACATCGTGCAGGTCTGGACAGCCCTCACTGGCGATGAGAACCCAGGTAATGATCTGAGAAGCATGGTGATATATCTGGACAATCTACACGATGCAGAGGCATTGTCCATAGAGACCTTCATCGATGGAGGGGTGTATTATGCAGATTCATACTTTGTGAACGGCACTATCTGGAACAATGGTAATGTACCCATATCGGGATTTGATGTTTCTGTCACTGTGATCGACTCATCCAATACCCAGGTCTATTACTCCACGACCACGATCTCATCCCTTCTATTGCCAGGAGAGAATGCCAATGTCTCGATCCAGCCAGCCTGGATACCGACTCAGCCAGATACATACAGGATCAAACTGAGGACCACCCTATCGGGCGATGAAGTCCCTTCGAACGATGAGATAGAATACATGATTCAGATCGAAGGACATGATGTGGGAGCCATAGATATTCCTGGCTTCACAAACAATGCCACATACAATACTGGAACCTATCAGGTAGATGGGATAATCAAGAACTTCGGAAGCTTGCAGGAGAATGATGTGGGAGTCACATGCGATGTACGAGACTCCACTAATGCCATAGTGTTCACGACCACTCACATTATACCATCCATCAACCCAAGTGAGGAAGTGGCATTTACTTTTGCGACGAACTGGACAGTGGCGATCGAGGATACATACACCATAGAGGTCTTCACCACACTGAACTATGACCTTATCACCATTAATGATCTAACATCCAGATCGATCATCATAGATGATCTCCATGATATCGCGGTCATATCCAGCGCCCCCTTCGTAGAAGGAGGTACTTATTCGGCAGGCACATACTCGATAAATGTCACCCTGGACAATCTGGGAGACATAGATGAGGCCAATGTACTGGTAAACTGCACTATCGTAGACTCACTCAGTACCATCGTTTACAGCTCGGAGTTCACAATACCATCAATATCCAACATGCAGACCATATCCTTCACACCCGACTGGAATGCCATGATACTGGATGATTACACAATGACAATATCGGTTATATTCCCGACAGATGAGAATGCGGCAAATGACATACTCACTGTCAACTTCACTATCGGTATTTATCACGATATTGCCATGATCGGAACCCCCACCTTCCTTGATGGAGGGATCTATCCAACTGGTTCATATGCCATGAAAGCGGTCATTGAGAATATTGGAACCGAAACAGAGTCGCCTGTTTTCATAGCCTGTGAGATATTTGACTCGAGTAACACTTCAGTATATATGAGCCTGGGAGGAGTGGGGATCGTCAATTCTGGTGATCAGGCAGAGGCCACTATCGGCCTTATATGGAATGCACTGATAGAAGGAGATTATACCATCAAACTTGATGCGATCCTACCCACGGATCAGAATATGGCCAATAATCAGTTCATCATAAGCATATCAATAGATGATAAGCATGATATCGCGGTGACTGATATCCAAACCTTCCTTGATGGAGGAATCTACAGCACTGGCACCTACACTATAAATGCCACCGTGGAAAATGCAGGAACCTCTCTGGAAAACAATATCATGGTCAACTGTACCATCAGAGATTCGTTGAATGTGATTGTGTATTCGTCAGAATACACAATCACATCAATGGACTGGGGAACCAGCATGGACATAATTTTCCTACCTAACTGGACAGCGAATATTGAGGAAGATTATACGATCAGCGTCACTTCATATCTCGCCATCGATGATGACAATACCAATAATCAGACCCTGAACACCTTCACCATCGATGAATTCCACGATATCGTGGTAACTGGCATGGGTCCCTTCACAGAAGGAAGCTCATACAATCAGGGTGATTACAACATAACAGCCGACATAGTCAATAATGGATCTATAGAGGATACGAATATCCTGATCAACTGCACCGTGACTGACGGAATTGGCACCATCGTTTATTGGGATGAAGTAACTGTAGCCTCCTTGCTTTCCGGAGAGAATACCACAGTGACCTTCCTGCCATGGACTGCTGATTCGGAAGATAATTTCACGATTACCATAACCTCATCCCTGGCCAATGATGATAATACCATCAATGATGTAATGGCATGCCATATCGTCATTGATGATTATCACGATATAGCATTGACTGGCTTCGGACCTTTCATTGACGGTGGCGTATACCAGACAGGGACGAATACCATGACCGCCTCGATAACGAACATGGGCACTATCGCGGAGATCGATATCACTGTAAATTGCATAATTTATGATTCCACGATGTCCATTGTGTATTTCAGAAATTCATTCATACCTCTCATCAATCCCGGCCAGACGATCATCGTGACCTTCAGCCCGGATTGGACAGCGAATATTGAGGATGATTATAGGATATATTATGAATGCTGGCATCCACTGGATGATGATCCAACAAATGATATTGAAAATATCTACATAACCGTGGATGAGTACCATGATATTGGTCTTACGACCACGCAACCTTTTGCAGATCTCGGAGTTTATCCAGCTGGAACCTACACGATCGATGTGTCAATAGAGAATTTGGGAACTATCGACGAGTACGGCATGGAAGTTGTGTGCATGATCATCGATTCTTCCAGTGGTGTTGTTTACAGCCAGAACCTGACGATCGCCTTCATCGCCATGGGAGATACTATGATAATAACCTTCATTCCAGACTGGATACCATCAGCAGACGATTCCTACACGCTGATAGCCACCGTGGGACTGGCCAATGATGAGAACATTATCAATGACCAGCACTCCACCCTGTTCTACATAGACATGACACCACCCACTGCAGATCCAGGACCTGATGATTTCACCTTTGAGGATTCCATATATTTCTTCGATGGCACAGGCTCCTATGATCAACATGGTATCATGAATTACACATGGGACTTCGGAGATGGACAGATCGGATATGGGCCAGCACCAGATCACACATATTCCCTCCAGGGCATCTACTTCATCAATCTGACAGTGGCTGATGCCATGGGATTGACAGACACGAATATGATGACCCTCATGGTCAATAATGTGAATCCGACAGCTGATGCTGGAATGGATATATCTATTCCAGAAGGTGATATTGTTAACTTCGACGCTTCAAACTCAACTGACACGATATCCGATATACCCACCCTTGTTTACACATGGGACTTCGGGGATGGTAATACATCCAATTTGATGACCCCCGCTCACACATATTATTCTTCAGGAACCTACATGGTCACCCTGGAGGTCATGGACGATGATGGAGCGATCAGTTATGCTTACATCAATGTGACCGTGATAAATGTGGGACCAATAGCCGTTCCAGGAGGACCATACATGGATGATGAGGGAACCATCATATCCTTTGACGCTTCGGGATCTTATGAGCCTGGAAGCGACATCATACTCTATGAATGGGACTGGAACAATGACGGCATCTATGATGAGAGCTCGGTCGGACCATCAGCGAACCACACATGGTATGCCGCTGGTGTTTACGCCATATCACTGAAGGTCACTGATGAGGATGGTCATTCACACGAAACAGGCACCAATGTGACGATAAATGATGTAGCTCCTGTTTCCGTACATGGAGGTCCATACAGCGGAAATGAAGGAACTATCATAACCTTCAATGGCAGCAGCTCCTACGAACCAGGTGATGATATCACACTCTATGAATGGGACCTGGACAATGATGGAACATTCGAGACCATCGGCATGGAAGTCAGTATGTCCTGGTTCACCGCCGGTGTCTACACGGTCGGACTCAGGGTGACAGACGAGGATGGTTCCTCCGATATTTCCACAACGACCGTGGATGTCATTGACGTGGCCCCGGTCGCGATAATAATCGGAGGATCTATAGTGGTGGAGGAAGGAGAATCCATAATACTGGATGGCTCAAATTCCTATGAACCGGGAGATGATATAATTCTGTATGAATGGGATATGGATAATGATGGAACATTCGATCATACCAGCATCTCACCTCTCTTTGTCAATAATTGGGGCGCTCCTGGAACCTATACTGTCCTTCTCCAGGTAACGGATGAGGACGGATCGGTAGGTAACGAAACGACCATGATCATCATATCGAATGTGATGCCGATCGCCGATCCATCTGGACCATACCAGGGATCTGAAGGACAGGCGATCTCATTCAATGCCGGAGCCTCTTATGAGCCTGGTGATGATATAATTCTGTATGAATGGGACTGGAACAATGACGGGGTATATGATGAGAGCTCGGCAGTTCCAGGTATCACACACCAATGGGACGTCCCAGGAACCTACACCCTGCGCCTCATGGTCACTGATGACGATGGTACAACGGACATGGCAATGACAACTGTGGTTGTTCATAATGTGGCTCCGATCCCAGTTCCTGGCGGACCTTATTCTGATCTTGAAGGAGCGGCGATTGTCTTTGATGCCAGTGGTTCCATCGAGCCAGGTGATGACATACTGCTCTATGAGTGGGACTTTGACAATGATGGAATATTTGATTCCATATCCGGAAGCCCATTATCATCCATGACATGGTATTCGGCAGGGATGTTCAATGTCCTTCTAAGAGTGACAGATGCGGATGGATCCTCGGGTATGGCCACCGTGATGGTGACCATTTCAGATGTAGCCCCTGTTGCGGTTCTCGGTGGACCTTACACAGGTGATGAAGCATCGTCTGTCATGTTGGATGCTTCGGCATCCTCCGAAATAGGCAATGATATCATTCTCTATGAATGGGACTGGAACAATGATGGAACATATGACTTCAGTTCCAGCAACCCATGGGCTGCAAACACATGGTACACCTCAGGTGCTTACACCGTGTGGCTGAAAGTGACAGATGAGGAAGGATCAATTGATCTGTCTTCAGCAGTGGTGAATGTCAATGATATCGCCCCAACAGCCGATGCTGGCGATCCACAGGTTTGTAATGAGGAAGAACTCATAATACTGGATGGATCTGGTTCTACCGAACCTGGCGACGATATCGTCCTTTACGAATGGGACTTCGATGATGATGGAACATATGACTTCAGTTCCAGCAACTTCTGGGCCATAAACATCTGGAGCCTACCAGGAACTCATATTGTGACGCTCAGGGTGACAGATGCGGATGGATCTTCGGATATGTCGTTGACGACGATTGTCGTCAACGACATAGCTCCTGTTGCAGTAGCTGGCGGACCTTACCAGGGTTCGGAAGGCCAGACCGTTTCATTCAGTGCCGAGGCATCTTATGAGCCTGGTGATGATATCATTCTCTATGAATGGGATTGGAACAATGACGGAGTTTATGAGGATAGCTTTGCCACCTCGGGTGTGACACATACCTGGGACTCGGCTGGCACCTACATAATACGCCTCATGGTGACAGATGTGGATGGTTCCACGAATATCGCCACGACCACGGTGGAGATCATGGATATTGCCCCGGTCGCCATGCCAGGCGGACCGTATTCCGAAACTGAAGGAACAGCCATTAACTTCGATGCTTCAGCCTCTTATGAGCCTGGAAATGATATAATTCTGTATGAATGGGACTTTGATAATGATGGGGTATTTGATTCCATATCCGGAGATCCAATGTCTTTCTGGACATGGGACTCAGCAGGTGTTTCCAATATCCTTCTCAGGGTCACGGATTCGGATGGATCAACAGATACCGCGACGGTCATTGTCACTGTTTTGGATGTGGCTCCTGTCGCGGTGCTCGGAGGACCTTACACCACGGATGAAGGAATATCCATAAGGTTCGATGCTTCAGCCTCTTATGAGCCTGGAAATGATATCGTTCTGTATGAATGGGATATAGATAATGATGGAGCATATGATGTTTCATCATCCGACCCATGGACAGACCATACCTGGAACACGGCCGATGTCTACGTCATCGGCCTTCGTGTGACTGATTCGGATGGTTCACACGATGAGATCACCGTGACAGTCACTGTCAATGATCAGGCTCCTGTCGCGATAGCGGGTGGACCATATTCATGCAATGAGGGCGAACTCCTTGTACTGGATGCTGGAGATTCTACAGAACCTGGAGATAATATCATATCGTACGAATGGGATATGGACAATGACGGGGTCTTTGAAGAGAGTTATACCATACCTTATCTCATGCACACGTGGTACACACCAGGAACTTACACAGTGGGACTCATGGTCACAGATACAGATGGTTCTACAGATACTATCACCCTGGATGTCCTTGTACAGAACATCGCCCCGGTGGCGGATCTATCCGGACCTTATCAGGGATCGGAAGGGCAATTGATATCATTCAATGCCGAGGCCTCCTATGAGATCGGTGATGACATCGTTCTGTATGAATGGGATTGGAACAATGATGGAGCATATGACATTGAGACCGATGTGGCTGGTGCGAACCATCAATGGGATGAGCCCGGAACCTACACCCTGCGTCTCAGAGTGACTGATGAAGATGGTTCTTCTGATACGACCACGACCTCTATCGAGATAGGCCATGTGGCTCCGACAGCCGTACCTGGAGGACCTTATTCATGCAATGAGAGCGAGGTATTGGTATTCGATGTTTCAGCCTCTTATGAGCCTGGTGATGATATCGTCCTGTATGAATGGGACCTGGACAATGATGGAATCAATGACGTGGTATCATCACAGCCAGTATGCTCCTATTCCTGGGATTCAGCTGGTCAAGTATCGGTCTATCTGAAGGTGACCGATTCTGACGGTTCAACCGACATTGTGATATTCTCGGTCATGATATATGACATCGCCCCAACCGCGATGATCGTATCTGGACAATCTGGAGATGAGGCCTCACCAATGGCCTTCGATGCTTCAGCTTCCCATGAGCCAGGTAATGATATAATTCTGTATGAATGGGATTGGAACGGGGACGGTATCTTCGACCTCATTGATCCTTCGCCATGGGCTCAGAATACCTGGTACACACCCGGCAACTATACTGTTTGGCTGAGGGTGACGGACGAGGAAGGATCCTATGACCTGGCAAGCATGAACATCACCATCGAGGATCTGGATGACATCGATGGCGATGGATTCCTGGATATTTGGGAAGAAGCACTTCATACGGACCCACTGGACCCATATGACATGCCCATCGATACAGACAATGACGGCATGCCAGATGGGGACCACTACAATAGCCAGATGTGGATGGACAATGATGACGACAATGACGGTGTCCTTGACAGTGGTGATTCAGCTCCAACCGACGACTCGAAATACAAAGAGCCAACCGCCTGGGATAACTGGTGGTGGCTGGCACTTCTGCTAACTATCATCCTCATACTGTTGATCGTACTGATCATCCTGTACCTCATGGAAGAGGAAGAGGAAGAAGAGGAAGAAGAAGAAGAGCTTGATGATGAGGAATTCGAAGAGGAATATGAGGAAGAGTTCGAAGATGAGCTCGCAATGGGAGCTTATGAAGCTGAAGAACCCGAAATGGAAGTCGATGAGGAACCCGAGATGGAGTTCGAAGAGGAAGAAGCCCTGGAGATGGATATCGATGAAGAACCATCATTGGACGAAAGGACCCAGATCCTTCTGGAGAAACTGGAAAACCTTTACCAGGATGGAAAGATAAAAGAGGATACATACATCAATAACAAGGAAAAACTGTTGGGGAATTAATAGAGCCTATCTCTTTCGATCAAAAGCAGGAACACGCCCTCGTGAAATTACGTAACCATTATTAGATAGAACGAAATGACCATCCTGGGATTAATATGTCATGGCAACAAGCTGAAGTAAGGACTCTGAAAGTAGGTAGATACGTCATAATAGACGACGTGCCCTGTAAGATAACATCTTACAGCGCATCCAAGCCAGGAAAGCACGGTGAGGCTAAGGCTAGGGTAGAAGGCTCTGATATTTTTTCAGGACAAAAAAAGAGCTTCGTGAGTCCAGTCACTCATAAGATCAAAGTACCGATGATCGACAAGAGGGGCGCACAGATAATCGCGATACAGGGTGAGGAAGTTCAGTTGATGGACCTTGAAACCTATGAGATGTTCAATGTTCCGATCCCGGAGGAACATGCGGATGCACTGGAACCTGGAAAGGAAGTACAGTACCTCATAGCCATGGATAGGAAAAAGATCACCAAAGTGTGAGCATGAAATTCGCGGATGCTGATTCTGATTTTGATAGTGCGCGATTCATTATATTCGGCGCTCCGATAGATGTATCTGGTAGCCACAGGCCTGGTTGTGGTCTGGCTCCGGAAACTATACGTGCGGAATCATTCAATTTTGAAACATATCTGTATGATCTTGAAGTGGATCTCATACAGTCAAGTATATGCGATCACGGAGACTTTGATACCCCCTCTGAAATTGAGAAGGCTGCTCGAAAGATCGCTTCCGCCGGCAAGTTCCCGATGGCCATGGGTGGCGAGCATTCGATCACTCCTTCGATCATATCCGGATTCGATCCCGAAGGTCTTTCTGTTTTAGTTTTTGACGCTCACCTGGATTTCAGGGATTCATATGAGTATGATAAGAATAGTCACGCCTGCGCGACCAGGCGCATATCCGAGATAATTGGCGTGGAGAATGTTGTTCCGATCGGTATTCGCTCCATATGCTCCGAGGAATTGGAGGATGCGCGAAAAGCCGGCCTTACCTATCTCACGGTGGATGCTTTCCGTGAGAATGAGCTATCAGTTCTTCTTACCTATCTGGATGGACTGCTTTCAGATAAGATATACATATCATTGGACATGGATGCTATCGATCCCTCTTTCGCTCCAGGGGTGGGCACTCCAGAACCTTTTGGACTTTCACCATTGATGGTCAGGGATATCATCCGTCATTTTGCAGATCGTCTTGTGGGCTTCGATGTCGTGGAAGTTTGCCCGCCAGTGGATAATGGCAACACATCGGCATTGGCTGCCAAGCTGATGAGGGATGTGATCGGTTGTGTTTCTAAAAATACAGATTAGATATTTGCCCAAATGCTTTATATATAGGTAAAGTGTATAATATTAAAGAATTATATATATTGCAGGTGTCCAATGAGCTCAGATTTCACCCTGGATAAATACTCAGAGCTTTGCTCTTCCCTCATCAAGAACTACGAGGTCGTGAGAATCTGTGATTTTCTTATGGCTCCTTCAGATGATGATATCGTGCTGCTGAGGCATGATGTGGACAAGTACCCGGACAGGGCTCTTAGAATGGCGAGCCTGGAGGCGGAGCACGATATATTCTCAACTTATTATTTCAGAATGGTTCCAGAGATATTTGTACCAGATATCATAAAGGAAATTGAAGAAATGGGGCATGAGATCGGCTATCATTACGAGGTCATGGACAAGACGGATGGCAGTTTAAGCGAGGCAATTGAGATCTTTGGACAAGATCTTATTCAATTAAGGGAGATCGCGGATGTCAAGACCGCGTGCATGCACGGCAGTGTGATGAAGAAATGGAAGAACCTGGATATCTGGGATAGATGCGAGCTATCTGATTTTGATCTTATTGGCGAGCCTTATCTTTCACTGGATTTCTCCAAGATGGCGTATTACACCGATACAGGGCGCAGATGGGATGGTTGCGCGATAGACGATTGTGTCGAAGGCAATATCGCCCATCCTGTGAAAGTCACGAACGGGCTCATCAAAATAATTGATGAGCAGGTATTCGATAAGATGATGATACTCACCCACCCCCAGAGGTGGTGTGAGAAGGGATCGGAATGGACAAAAGAGCTTGTGGGCCAGAATATCAAAAATGTGGGCAAGCGGATCATCAAAAGGGGGAGACAATGAGGATCCTGGTCGATATCGGACACCCGGCGCATGTGCATCAATTCAAGAACATGATACGGGGTCTTGAGGCCGAGGGTCATGAATTCAAGATTACTGCTCGTGATAAAGAGATGAGCATTGGCTTGCTTGATGCTTATGGCTTTGATTATGTTAGTCTTGGAAAGCCCTCGAAGGGCATTGTGGCCAAGACAGTTGGAGCCGCGAGAACGGATAAGCGATTATTGTCGATTGCGAAGGAATTCAAACCCGATGTCCTTGTTGGGGGCAGTGGGAACCTGTATGTCGCTCATGTGGGCTGGCTTATTAAAAAAAGATCAATCATCTTTGAGGATTCCGAACCAGAACAGAAGATCAAATTCGCCTATGAGCCGATGGTGACCAATATCTGTGTTCCAGAGGGTTTCAAAGGAAGTGTGAATTCCAAATACGTACGAGTGAAGAGCTACAAGGAATTGGCCTATCTACATCCGGATAATTTCACACCAGATATTAGTGTTCTTGAGCGAGCTGGCATTGTTGAAGGAGAAAGGTTTACATTAGTCCGATTCGTAGGTTGGGAGGCCGGCCACGACACCATGAAGAAAGGCCTGGATCTAGCTATGAAGATAGAGCTTGTGGAGAAATTGTCCAAGCATGTCAAGGTTCTGATATCATCCGAGGGCGAATTGCCTGAGGAGTTGAAGAGATACCAGATGACCATCAAACCTCACGAGGTGCATGATCTGATGAGCTTCGCTTCTCTTATCGTGACAGATGGCCAGACCATGGCCACCGAGGGCGCGGTCCTTGGAATTCCGGTGGTGAGATCCGGTGCTTTTGTCGGTTCCATGTCCAATTTCGATGAACTGGAAAATGATTATGGGCTGATGTTCTCCATCAAGGAAGGGGCGGAGGCCGTGGCCAAGGCTCTGGAGCTTATTTCAGATTCTGGGCTTTTGGAGGAGTGGCAGATTAAGAGGCAGAAGCTGCTTGATGACAAGATCGATATGTCCAAGTTCATGATGGACTTCATTCTGGAGGGTGGCTAGTGGACATCCTTCTTATCAACAATAGCAGGAAGGGATTGGGCGGCACCGCCAGTTACACCAGGCAGATGCAGAAGCATTTCAAGGCCGATCTTTTAGAACCGGAAGATGAAATGAGTGATATCAGATTCCTTATCAAGCTAATGTTAATGAAAAAGCCTTCCGGGAAGGTGATCCACGCCCAGCTTCCGATCTACGCATTACCCTTTTCTTTCAGAAAGAGGAATAAGATCGTGATCACCCTGCATGGGGACAATATGAAGGCGATGACCAGGAAACACGGTCGCTTCATTGGTAACATGTACAGGATAATGGAATTCATGGCTCTGCGCCGTTCTGATCGGATCATCGCTGTCGATGATTCTACTTCTTCAGCTTATTCAAAAAGGGATCCGAACCTGGGGATCATAACGATCCCGGTTGGCATAGACCTGAACCATTTCAAGCTCCTGGACAAGGATAAGGCAAGAACGAAGTTCAGTCTCACTGGCAAGGTCATCATGTACGTCGGCAGGCTGAGAGCGGATAAAGGTGTGGACATTCTGATCAAGGCGCATGAACTTGTCAGGAAGCAAGTTCATGATCTCGAGCTCGTGATAGTTGGTGAGGGTAAGGACTCTGCCAGTCTGAAGGAAATGGCTGGTGATGATGTCAAATTCTTTGGCTTCAGAAAAGCTCAAGAAATTCCAGAGATAATGAACTGCGCGGATGTGTTCGTCATTCCCTCTCTGTATGAGTCCGGCCCCCTTGTAGTTCCAGAAGCCATGGCTTGTGGTGTTCCGTGTGTGGGCACGGATGTCGGGCGCATGAGGGAATTTATCAGTGATGATAGGTGCGGGAGGATCATCGATAGGAATGTGGAAGCGGTTGCCAGTATGATCATCGAAGTTATCAAAGCTGGAGATTCGAGAGAACATTGCAATAAAGCGGCCCAGGAATTCGGATTCGCCAAAACAGCGGACGAAACATTAAAAATCTACGAGAGTTTATTCATACAAGGAAGTGCCTGAGCGATGAGAACCTTCAAATTATCCCGGAATGTGGTCTTATTGGCCCTGTTGTTCATCATAGTGCTGAACGTCGCCATGAGGTATCCCACGACACCTCACGAGATAGGTGACGACGGGTTCATGAACCAAGCACTGGCGAAGTACATCACGCAGGAAGGATACGCTTCCTGGCATACCAGTGTGTTCTCCTTCTTCGGGCTTGGTTCTTTCACCTACCCTGCGGGGTACCAGTTCGTATTATCCGAGGTCTCACAGCTGACTGGCTTCAGTTTGGAGGTCAGTGTGTTTGTCATTTCCACCTTGGTAGGAGTGTTTGGGGCCTTGTTCGCTTTCATAATGACCAGGGAGATATTCCAGGATGACTTCACCGCTCTGCTTGGAGCTTTTATTTTCTCAACCGCTCCGCTTTTCCTTAGAATAACAAATTGGAATGCCTCTGCGAGGCAGTTGTTGCTTATGTACATACCACTTCTGGTCTTCTTACTTCTACGAACAGACCTGGTAAAGAAAGCAGAGAAAAAGAACTTCATTGGCAAGGAAGTTTACATGGCATTGACATTGATATTATTACTTACGATGGGGATGATCCACAGATTGGCAATATACCTCTTCCTTGTAATAGTTGCTTTCATGTTCTCGATGATTCTTTTTAAAATGAAAAGAGCCTACACGATAAGAAAAGGAGTATTGACCTTCAGAAAGCATGACATAGCGATGATGACCTTCCTGATGCTATGGGGACTGATGATTACTGGATTTATATACATGCAACTGAGTAATTTCGGCCCTTATGCAGGTATGAATTTATGGTATAAATATCAGAGTGGATTTCTTTTTTCAGGGAGTGACATTCGGACTATATTCATCAATATGGCAATTGATTATGCAACTAGTTTTGGCATACTATCTGCTTTCGGTGTTCTTGGAGCAATTTACATGTTCCAAAAAAGAGAGAAAAATTATGGCTTTACATTCGTCGTTCTTTCTATGTTGATACTATCTCCATTATACACAATCGGTCTATACACCCAGATACTTGTATTCACATTTTTCTTTGTTATAATGGTAGTAGGCATAGCAGGCTTGTTGAATAACAAAAAAATAAGAAAGATAGCAATGCCTATGCTAGTCATTATTATTATTTCTTCAGTAGGGTTTTCAGGCTTCATGATCGGGCATTGGCAATCATCTGTAGGTGGAAATTACATGACTGAAAGCGAGTTTAATGCAGCTCTTTATGCCCATGAATATATCAATGATAATGAAACTTTTGTAACTAACAATCAAGTTTTTGGAAATAGAGTTATTGGGGTTGCAGATGCACAGTTTTTGACAGAAGATTTCGCGTATCCATTGATATATGGCTGGGTTGATAAAGAAGAAGCAAAAAGAGAATTTGATTTGGATAAAATGATCGAGGAAAAATCAATTATTGTAGTCAGTAATCTGGAAAAAGAAATTCTACACAATGCACGTGCAATAATTTTATCAGATATTGATGAAACTTTTGCCCTTCAAAGATATTATACTGTGAAATATTCAATAGAAAATACAAAGGCCTTATCAAGTTACACAGCAGAGGAAAGCATACATTCAAAGCGCTATTGTTTGTATTCAAATGGTATACAAAGTATATGGAAATTGTGAATTATATGAAAATTGCCTGGCTGTGTCCATATGATATGACAAAAGAAGTTCGTGGTGGTGCAGAGAGACATATCATAAATTTGAAAGATGAGATTGTAAAAAACACAGATGTCGAGCTTCACATTGTCTATTGCACTAATAAGAAAAACATGACAGTTCAAAAAGAGGCAGATAATATTACACTCCATCCAATTGATTCTTCAAGCTTACCAATGACAATTAAAGGAATCTTAATAGATGATTTTAAGATCATGAAAACCGTCAAAAAAATAGATCCCGATATCATACATGCACAGATGATTGGGGCACCATATGGATTGGCGGCATCATTATTATCAAAAAAATATCCAACAATTGTAACCGTACATACCATGACCTTCCAGATGAAGAACAAGAAGCGCTCACTGAAAGGGATAATACATGATGTTATTTGGGAAGCATTAGAGAAATGGGAAACAAAAAGGATACATGCTTTCATAGCTGTTGCCAATAATTTGGAAATAGAATTGAAAAGGATGAAGGCAGATAATATCACTGTTATTCAAAATGGTGTCGAGAAAAAATGGTTTGACATGGATACAACTCCTGTGCCGGGAAGAATCATTTGTGTTGGTAGATTTCAAAAGATCAAAGGCCAAGATCATCTACTTAGAGCCATCCATCAGGTCAAAAGCCAGGGAATAGAAATAGAGCTACATTTGATCGGAGGGATCTTTGACCATAAATACTACAATTCTCTAAAGGTTATGATAGATGAATTGAATATATCAAAAAATGTTGAATTTTTGGTAGATATAAACGATGATGAATTAGAAAAGGAATATGGTGAATCATCAATTTTCGTTCTACCGTCACGTGAAGAATCACATCCTATTGCGCTTCTGGAAGCGATGGCATCTGGCAAGCCAGTGATCGCAACTGGCGTTGGAGGCGTACCACAGATGCTGACAACAGGAAGAGAAGGATATATCATCGAATATGGTGATTCGGATATATTGGCTAAACACTTGCAGACTTTGTTGAATGACGATACTCTAAGAAAGTCAATGGGGGAAAATGGGCGAGATACAGTTAGCAAAAACAGATGGAACGAGATTTCAGATAAAACATATCAATTATATTTAAATACTTTAAATAACTTCAAAAATACTAGGTGATCCTATGGATGACAAAATTCTATTGGCCTATGAAAAACATGGAATCGGCAAGAAAGATTATGATTTCATGAAAATGATGACAGACTGGAAGATGCAGAATTGCCTGTCTATACTACCAAATATAAAAATGTCAAAAATAATGGAAATTGGATGTGCTTCTGGAATGATGCTGAAAGAATTTGATAAAAGATTAGCAGCGGACATGAACATAGGTCTTGACATGTCTGTCGGGAGTATTGAATTAGCCAAAGTAGAATTCCCAAAGAGTCATTATTTGGTTGGAGATGGTAAGATACTGCCATTCAAAGACAAATCAATAGACCTCGTAATCGCTAGTGATATAATAGAGCACTATGAAGATCCAGAAGAAGGATTGAAAGAAATGCAAAGAATATCAAAATATATAATGTTCAAAATACCATTGGAAAAATGCTTAAAGACCGTTGATGATAAATACGGTGAAGATCACCCCAGTGGCCATTATTTTAAATGGGATAAGAAAGGAGCAATAAAGTTATTAAAAAATTCAGGATTGGAAATTATAGATTATAGAGTGGATCATCCAGGCGAGAATATACGATTTTATAAAGAAAGGTATTTGCGTTACCCATTTCGAAAAGTCCTTATTAAATTTGAAAAGACAATATCAAGACATTTTAAAAATATATACCCATTTTTTTATGGCAGTAATCTCTTTGTATTCTGTAAATCATAAATAAATATGATCCGGGTGCCCAAATGAAAAAAATACTGATCTACAGCCCAAGATGGTTCCCCTCGATCGGTGGGATGGAGATGCATGTCAAGACACTTGTTGATTCATCCAAATTAAATTTCGAGATCATCACAAGCGCGGCCTCTGGCTATCCGCTTGAAGAATCTGTTAATGACAGGACCAAACTCACAAGATTCATGCCATTTGACAAGGAAGTGGTTTCAGACTCAAGATCATCCTTGAGCAAGCTTTCATTTCCTAGCAGACACAAAGGAGACAAAAAGAGATTGGAGGATATTCAGAAATACCTGGACAATGCTGAATATGACATATTACACAATCAATATCCGAATATCCCACATACATTTGCCAAGCTCACTATCATGAAGAACAAGATCATTGGGCATGAGTTCATCGACCTGAAAAGCAAGAAGCCAAAACTGCTGACTGTTCATGGTTTGCTATCGCCACAATCAGACTGCCAGGCGATTGAGGATTATGAAAAGAAAATAATTAGTTCATATCAGAATATAATTTGTGTAGACAAAAAGGTAGAAGAATTTGTTAGAAAATTAGATCCTCATAAAAATATTTGGAATATACCAAATTCAATCAATACCTCTAAATTCTCATTCAAGCCAAAATCCGCAAACAAGGAAAAGTTACAGGTCGGATTTGTCGGCCGCCTCGAATCTTCCAGGGGAGTGGAATTGCTTGAAAAACTGGTAGAATCAAAACCAGAATACATTGACCTGCACATCATTGGCTCTGGAAATCAGATCATGGTGGATAAGTTCATTAAAAAATGCACAGGAGCAAACATCAATTTCCAAAAAAATATACCCAATGATGAACTACCTAGCTTCCTTCAATCAATGGATGTGCTTTTCAATCCAGTAATGGTTGAAGGAATATCCAGAATATCATTGGAAGCCATGTCATGTGGCACTCCTCCGATCATGCTTGACAAAGGAGATAGAAAACCTGTAAATCACGGAGAAACAGGTTATCTTGTCAAGCCAGATATTGAGCCGATCAAAGAGCAGTTGATAAATATACAAAAATCTAAAGAAGACCTAGCAAAGATATCAAAGAATGCAAGAAAGGCTGTTGAGAAAGAATTTAGTAATGATGTCATCATTCCGAAGATAGAAGCAGTTTACAATAAAATACTGGAGGGAAAGTGATTTGAAAGCCAAGACAATGATCGGAATAATCGATGACCAGACACCGGAATTCAAAGTCATGGTGGAGCTTCTAAATCTCAATGGGCACATATTCGAAGAAGCTCAGGAAGATGAAAAATACATCTGCGTTCTGATCCCTCACAAATCATACTCAGTGATCGAAGTTGCCAAGATGCATGTGGAGAATGAAAAACACATCATCATTGTTGATGAAATCATTCCCCTTAAGGAAGTGTTTGAACATCTGGCAGGCATCGATGATAAAAGATATCTTGAAGATAAATTGATGGAAGTTCCAGTAAATGACTGCGCGGATAAACTATTGGACAGGATCAGACGATTATTCATTCTTAGAAAATTCCCACTAATCAGAAAATGGTATTGGCCAGATTTCGCTAATGCCTGCGCGATAATCACGCATGACATTGATACGATGAACAATCCGCCATCAGGCTCAGCCAGTCAGTCATTGAAGTACGGATATACCAGGAAAGTTAAGAAAGAGCCATTCTCTGATAATATGGATAATATCTTCGAGATCGAGAAGGCTGAGAATGTTCAATCTACATTTTTCTTCTTTTCGAATTACGGTAAGTTCCAGGAACATTTCAAGGATAATTTTTGTAATATGAAAGATAAGTTCCCAGGAGAACTGGGGTTACATGGCTCATCACATTCATTCCAGAGCCATCACATGCTGGCCAAGGAGAAAGATGAGCTAGAGAAACTATTCGGTATAAAGATAAATGGAACCCGCCAACATGGTCTGAATTTCAGAATTCCACACACCTGGAGATATCAAGAGGAAGCTGGCTTTGATTATGATATGTCCCATTACTACAATGATAAATTCGGATTCAGGGCAGGGATCTGTCACCCATATCATCCATTCGATGCCCTCAAGAAAGAACGATTCAATATATTGGAATTGCCAACCACTTTCATGGACTGGACAGCACTAAACATGAATATCGATCATGACAATATAATGAAAAATATTACAAATCTTTCAGACATTATTGAAAAAGAAAATGGGATATTCACACTTAATTTTCATAATATGTACATCAATGAAGACACATATCCAGATATAACCAAGGCTTTTTCAGATTCAATTGCTCTTTTGAAACAAAAGAAGTTCTGGATCACAACTGGTAAGGAATGTGCAGAATGGTGGAGAAAAAGAGAAAACTCAAATATCGTGATCAAGGTTGCTCAAAACAAGATGGCAATCTATTCCGGGGAAAAACTTCCTGTGATCATAGAGTATCCAGATAAAAAAATTGTGAAAAAAATCATTGATGCCAAGGGCATAAAGATGGAGTGCTGATATGGTAATCATCAGAGAAGCCACAGAAAATGATAAGGAAGGGTGGAATAAAGTGGCTTCCCAGTCGGAATATGGAACTTATGCTCATACTTGGGAATGGGCTGATGTTATCGAGAATGGTCTAGACATCAAAGCAGTGAAGCTTATTGCAGAAATTGATGAACAGATTGTCGGTATTTATTCTGGCTTTTTGAAGAAGGGAAAGCACAATGTTCTTTTCTCACCTATAGATATTACCTGGGATTATGGCGGTCCAGTCATCAAGAATACAACAGAAGATAATATTATCGGACTAATGCTCAATGAAATGGAAAAAATGGCCAAGAAACATGATTGTGTGTCTTTAAGAATTTCACCTTTTGCAGGCTATAAGCACATAACTGCATTATCAGAATATAGGATAGTAGAGCGACTGACAATGATGATAGATCTATCATTGACCACAGAAGAACTTTGGAGCAATGTGAAAAAGAATGCCAGACGCTATATCAACAAACCAAAAGAGGCAGGAATACAGATAATCGAAGATAACTCATTGGAGGGAATTTTGAAATTACATGAGATATTAGTAAAATTCTTTTCGGAAATGGAAATCCCAGTGCCCCCACAGCAATTTTTTAAGGAGATCCATAATACATTAATCCCAAAAAAAATGGCAAGTGTACATCTAGTACAATATGAAAATAAAATCATAGGCGGTGGATTAAGCTTTATGGTTGGGAAAACAGTGACGTTCAGATATGCAGCCATCTCCAAAGATTATAAAGATACATATGCTCATTATTTATTGCACTGGAATAGAATTTTGAATTTTAGAAATAAAGGGTTTGATCAAGTTGATATGGGGGGTATTTCTTCGGATGAAAAAAGTGGAATATATTTCTTCAAAAGCAGATTCGGTGGGAAAGTCGTAAATGTGGATTGGTTTGTAAAAGATATTTATCTACCAAAGATCAGAGCAATAAAACGAAAAATGAAAAGCAACTAAGCTATAATTTCAGCTCCATTTTCACCGATCTCAATTTTTCTTTTAAAAACAGCTGGAGAACCGCCAACTACTGTATATGGTTCAACATTTTTGTTTACAACACTATTCGGTAAAACAACACTATGATGCCCTATTGTAACATTCGGGTATATAGTTGACAATCCTCCAATCCATACCGAATCTTCTATTATAACAGGACCTTCCATTCTGTGTGTATTATCTGTGATCTTTGAACTCATAAGTGCTTTATTCACTGTTGAATGAGTCCAAATGCCCACACTTGGGCCAGCTATATGTACATGATTCCCAATTGTTAAACCACCACTACCATCAAGAATATTATTGAAACCAATATATGTGTGTTCTCCAATGATTACTTTATTTCTTTCCAAACCAAGTATCTGGGATCCTGTATCAATTACGGAATTAGATCCGATCTCTGATGCAATAATTTTAGCATGATGGCGAATTTTAACATTGTCCGCTAGCTTAGCACCCTTCCAGACAATCGAGTGTCTATCAACTTTCACATTATCGCCAATCTCAAGACCAGCTGAGCGAAGTAGAGAACATCTAAGGCCATTACCAGGTGCGACCCTAGCTAAACGTAGGAATACTGTACCCATATGAAATGTGAGTATATTACAGCCATAAAAAATTGCCTATGATTTCAAAGCCTCAATAATGTCTCGGGCTCGATGATTCCATGAATGCTTTTCTTCAATAGCCTTACGACCATTATGACCTAGTTTTTCAGCCATTTCTCTGTCTGAAAGAAGTATTGATAATTTATCTGCAAAGTCTTCAACATTATTTTCACAAATGAGCCCACAGCTTTCTTCTCCAATAATTTTCATTGTTTCGATTAGATTGGTTGCAATAATAGGCCTTCCAGCAGCCATAGTATCAAAGAGTTTTAGAGGGGTGCAAGCATCTAGATAATCTGTTTTAGGCATTAAATTCACACTTAGATAAGCATTCTTGAAAAAGTCAGGGGCATTCTCATAAAAAACATCTTTACTAAATTTGATCCAATTAAACTTTGAATATTTTTTATGTATATATTCTTCGTATCCTGGTATGGGGCTATCTGATGTTCCGATCTCTACAGTGAGTTCAGCATGATCTTTCTTGACCTTTACACAACCATCCAATAGAGTTTCTATTCCCGCAATTGGTTGCATACCAGTTAAAATTCCAATATTTAGATTATCTGGTAGTTCACTATGAATAAAATGATTAGGGTCTGAAGCGTTCATGCAAGTCATCCCTTTTTCAACAATATGGTCATCATATTTTTTCATCAATGTTTCTGAAGGAAACAAAATTAAATCAGATAATTCTTGTGATTCTCTAATATTTATCTCAGCGGACCTAATCTTTTTCTCAGAAATTGGAATCGAATACCTATCATCATAATTCAAAGTAGATTGGTATTGTAAAATTGGATCATCTCTGAAATCAAGAGCAATTGGAATTCCAGTTCTTTTCAGCCTCTCCATGAATGTTTTCTGCTGAATACCATGGACCAAATACCATTTATTTTCTTTTTTTTCATCAATGAAATTCTGTAATTGTTTTCTTTTATCTTGTTGGTCCGAGCTCAATATTTTTACAGATCCTGGTCGCAATCTATATGGCAAGAAATCTTCAATCACTTCAACATCAGCTGATTCTTTCTTCAAGGCCATATCTAGATTAAATGGCCTATGGCCACCTCTCAAATTGGGCTTTGTGGGTTGAAAAGATAAAATGTTTAGTCCAGAATTCACATCCATACCTATGACATAAGAGCTATATAATTTTTTATCAAAACTCTTAAAATACATAAAGAGCATCTTGCTTTTATTGATATGACCAAAAAAAAACCTATTAAAAAAACTTTTATTCCTTTGTATGCGCCAATTTTCAGAGCCGTACCTTCAGCTCTAAAAAGATTTATTCTAAGATCATTAGGAGCTGAAATATCTCATACTTGCATAATCAATAAGAATACATTGATTGAAGGAAAAATCAACCAGCTTAAGATTGGCAAAGGGGTTGTTATTGGAAAAAATTGTACAATTAGGATTCATGGCAAAATGGTTATTGAAGACGGTGCGATAATAAGAGAAAAATGTGCTATTGGATATGGGCATACACCAGAAAAAAATGTTTTAGTAAAAATTGGAAAAAATACTATGATAAGTCCAAAGGTCTACATTGAAACTACGGGGGGCGTAGAAATTGGTGAACATGTTATAATAACTGGCGAATCTGTAATCTTCACCCACGAGCATAGTGTAAAGAAAGATATTTTAATACAGAAACAAAAAATTATTCCAAAATATGGAACAACAATAGGGAATGATGTATATATTGGATACAGAAGCACGATTTTAGGCGGAGTAATAATAGAAGATGGAGCTGTGATTGGAGCGAATTCTGTTATAACTAAAAATGTCAATCAAAATACAATAGTCGCAGGGGTTCCTGCGAGAATCATAGGCCATAGAGAATGATTATCATACTTTGCTTCTAACCAAAGCTTTGATTTCCTCTTTATCATCATTATTCAACATAATGTAAAATAAAGAATAATATATTATTAATCCAAATATACTTAATATGCCCACAGTTACTAGGTTATTAATAGGTAATATTTGAACACAGATATACAATAAAAAACCTGTGATAATGGCCAATGGATAATTTGGAATTAATGCTTCTTTTACATACTTCACCACACTTATATCTAGAATTCTAAAAGACCATGAAATATATACAGGCATTAGAACCATCATTGGTAATACAGTGCCTAATACGACTCCCATGATTCCAATATGCGATACAAGAACCACACTTATGATCAAATTAAGAACCATATTTAAAATTGTAAAGGTCAAGATCGGCTTGAACTTTTCTTTAGCTAAAAGAACAGATTCTGTCATTCCACCAACATTGAAGAACCAATAGAAAACAAAAACCTGGGTCACGATCACCATACCCATGAATTCCTCACTGCCCATCCAATATCGTATTATTGGATCTGCTAATACGAATATCACTGTAGCGAATGAAAATATTGCAGCACATGAATATTTACCTCCCTTAATAATAAGCTTTTCAAGCATTTCTTTCTGTTCCAATGCTGCCATTTCAGAGGCAGCTGGTAATATAGCACTGGTCATAAGTCGAGGAATTGTCATAACGAGATCATGTAGTTTTCTAGCAACAGCATAAAGAGTGATAGCTCCAACAGAAACAAAAGCTCCGATCAAAATTCGATCTGTGCCAAGTATGACAAGAACAGAAAATTGTATAATAAATACCGCACTGCTAAACTTCAGTATTTTTTGCAATGTTTCTTTTGTCATATACTTTCTACTTATAGTAATAAATGGATATAAACGGCTGATGATTATGATAGATATTACTTGTCCGATTGAGCCAACGATTATTCCCCATAATACTAATTCAATTATACCATAACCAGAGATAAGGAGTATGATAGTTACAACTGCATTTGCAGTTGAAGTCATAAACCCAAGATATGTGTTGATGTCATATCTTTGCATTCCAAGCAAGACAGTGCCAAAACTTTTGATTGGCCAAGAGGTAAGAGCCCCAATAGCAACCAGATAAGCAATCAATCTTGCTTTATCTATTTGATCACTAGGCACATTGAATAATTCTACATAGAAATAACCAATTATCAATGTTGAACAACAAATTATTATTCCTATCACTAAAAAGAATATGTAAGTTGAGTTGACCATTTTGTTTATTGATTCTTTATCATCCACTGCATTAAATTGAGCTACATATTTTATTAGAGCCTGACCAAAACCAAGGTCCAATAGGCCAAAATATCCAACAAGAGCACCCACTAACAAATAGATCCCATAATCATCAATTCCAATATAATGAATAGTAAAAGGAAATAAAAAAAAAGATATGATATATTTCCATGCCTTTAGTAATGAAGTAGCAATAGTATTCTTCACAATTTTCTTCTTCACGCCTACCATACACTTGCATTGAGTTTTAGTTTGATATAAATAAGTTTCCATTTTAATGATTGAAAATGCATGCCAGTTAATGAAGAAAAAAACGAAAGGTTTAAGTGCGATTATATATATGTAGCATATAACGTGGTTGACCAGGTGGAGATTAGTCAACTAAATATAAAGGAGTGAGGATATATGAAAAAATCAATACCAATTTTATTGTGTATGGTAATGCTCGTTGCATCTTTTGGTGTAATCGCAACAGATAGTGTTCCTGTAGAACAGAGTGGATCTGGAACAGTGACAATATCAAATGTTGCACCAGGATTAGACAGCATCGCGATAAACGATGGAGCATGGATAAACAGCATAGACGTAGCTACCGAATATGATTTTTACGTGAACGTCAGTGATTCAAATGCTATAAATGATATTAAAACAGTAGTTCTGGAAATGTGGGTACCCGCAAATGAGGGTGCTGATGATCCAACATACAGGTACAAGTTCACCTATACAGAGACATTGACTGGTGATGGTGCATTAGCTGGTGCGTGGGTTCAGAATTTCCCAACAACAGAGAACTACCTGGATGTCACAACAGCAAGCACACTGCCCGGTGATTCAGCATTAACCACTGGAAGCTACATGTTCAGTCTTACATTGAACAAGACTGCAAAATCAGGAGCATGGAGATACAATGCAACTGTTATTGACGAGAGCGGTGCTAAATCAGAGATCCCATTTGAGAACTTCGCTATCTACAAGTTCACAGAGATGACCTATGATACAGGCGCTGGTTTCGACTTTGCATGGACATCTTCCGCAGGTCAGACCGATGTAGCAACAACATTCGACACAACGATCACAACAAACTCAGGTTACACATTGGCCGCAGCCTATGAGGACAGCTTCTACGGTGATGACCCAGCCACAACATGGTGGGGCAGCGAACCATCATTGGAGATCAAGACAGGATCAGGTTCCAAGACAGCATTGACCAACTACACAGCGTCATTCGCAGATTGGACAACATTCCTGGGTCCAGCCTATGAACAGGTCGTAACACACACATTGTACTTGGATGTACCAATTGGTCTTCCATCTGCATCATACACAGGCGTGACAATATACATACGCGCTTCTGTATAAGCATAGACCTAAACTGAATACGTGCCTCATTGCAGGCACGTTCCCTTTTCTTTTTCATTTTTCTTTTTATTTATTAATAATACATATATATGATAAATGGGTTAAGTGGTTCAATGCGTGGCAAAATAACATTAATCTCAATAATGCTTATTCTATCAATGCTGATAGTCCCAGCAAGCACAGAAGCTAACTATCCATTAGGCATATCGGGAGAATCATCGTTTGTTGTACCGCCTTTCCAGGCAAAGCTACTTAATGATACTACAACGTACTTCAGACTGTATTTAGATGATACTGCACAGTCATCATTGGACATAGAGGTGGAAGTGGAAGGGGATATAGCGGATTATATTATTTTCCCGGAGTATAATGGCACATTGCCCACCTTCACGATCTATCCTGGAGATAATTTGAAGATCCCATACATGATAGATTTCCCTGCCTCGACATCTGGAAAATACACTGGAACCATTTTGGCAATAGGTACGCCACCGCCATCACAGATCACAGGAACAGGTGCCATTGGTAAACCCGTTATGTCGATCAACTTACTTGTTGATGTACCAACCGATATTCAAATCTACAATTTCGCCGTGACCAACCCAGACGGGTTTTTGGATCAGCAATGGAACTCATGGGGAACTGGCTGGGGCACAAGCTTTGATGTTATTAACGGAGCGAATGAGACTTTTAATGGCTACTGTAATGTGACACTCAGTGACGCAACTAGTGTATTGGAATATGATAACTACACGATAACTAACCTTACTGCGTTGAGTGGCATTGATCCCCACACAACATCATGGCAGACTGATCTGCCCCTAGGGGCGGCGTATGCCATAAGTGCGAAGGTGTATTCAACAAACAATACTGGTTTTGATGAAGAAACTGGATCTATAGCCATTCCAACCCCAGCAGATATTATAAGTGTCAATCATCAGCCAGACATAGTATTTGGTGACGATGTTGTCACTGTCTATGCTTTACTTGCAAGCTCTGACTCGACAGTGGAATTACATTGGCAGCCAGCTGGTGGATCCGAGACAACTGCCGCCATGACCTATTCTTCCACACATGGAGAATTCATTGGCAATATACCGGAGCAAGCAGCTGACACAACGATCAACTATTGGGTCACCTCAACTAATGGTGCATATTCTGACAGATCACCAGAAGCTGGTGCTTATTCATATTATGTATTTGTACCAGATATTTCCGACCTCGTGATAGACGAGAACAGCATTTCATTCACACCTATTGATCCTACAGCAACCAATATGAATGAATCTGAATCAGGAACTAATATATTCGTAACAATCAGGAACACTGGCCCAGGTGATGCTTCAGATATCCTTGTCAAGATCTATGACATGGAAGAGGAAATATTCAGCATCACAATACCAAGCCTGGCTGGCGAAGGTAATTCAGACACTGTGAACTTCAACTGGGCTCCAACCCAGGGAGTGCATAATCTGAGATTCGATGTCGATCCGGATAATACCATCCAAGAATTAAATGAGAACAATAATGATTATTCGATCTCAGCAACCATATACGCTCCAGATCCCTCTGAGGGAGATGAGGATGATGAACCAGACGACCCCGTATCCGACAACCTCGTATTCATAATAATCCCGCTCATAATCCTGCTCGCGGTCTTCCTATTATTATTCCTTCTGAAGAAAGGGAAGAAGATCAATGTCGTGGTGTATAAGGCCAGACCATCCAGAGCTGACAAAGAAGGAAAGATGAGATGGATATACAACTGTGGCTACGGCGATGACATCAGACTGGGAAACACAACCCCAACAACGGTCAAGGCAACCAAAGGCGATATTATCCAAGTCGATGCCCAGGGCCTTTCAGAAAGAGACGACGGCCGAATAGTTTGGCAGAGTGCGGAAGCCATCAAGCTCCAGCCAAAGCTTGACAAGGCGGATGACCCGGACAAGATCAAAAAGATGGTCGCGAAGAAAAAGAGCAAGAAGTAAGGCCCCCAGCCAAAAAGAGCCCATACCCAACCAATTCTTCCAACAAGATTAATAAACCACCTATCCATTCTATTAGAATATAGTTCATCATAGGTGAAGTAACATGAACATCATCGACACCGCACTGACGATATATCTCATCATAGCCTTTCTTGTTGGTATCAAGATATTCACCGGAAGGAAGATCACCCTGAAAGCCCTCTATGACATGGGGTGCAAGTATCAGTATCATTTTTACATCATTATATCCATCATGATCATCAAGGTCTTCATCGACTGGGCGGAGGATCCTATCGAGCTGATGTTGAATATCGATTTCACACCCCTGATATACAATCTGGAAGGCCACCGTGTTTATTACATCCAGCAGACGCTTCTCAATGATAATCTGACAACGTTTTTCGCCCTGATCTATATCGGCTCCTTCATGTTCATCATGACCTTTTCCTTTTCCATGTTCGCATATCTTGACAAGTACAAGATCGCGAGCCAATTGGCTCTGCTGAACATCGTGCTTCTTTTCATGACAATACCATTCTACCTGCTCGTTGTCGTGTACGTGCCATCGTATCCGAGGATGCTGTATCCTGGATCGAGCGCGATAGTCACGGGCATAGAGCCATTGCTTTACAATTACAGCCCATTGGTGAATGAGTGGTTTGTCGGTTACGAGACCTTCAATAACTGCTTCCCATCGATGCACATCGGCTACCCGACCGCGATATTGATGATGATGATGAGGAATGTCAAGGGTTTCAGAGGGTACAAGATATTCATGTTCTCCATGATCATCCTGATAGGCGTGGCGATCATCTATCTGGGCATACACTGGCTAACAGACATATTCGGAGGCGTGGGGATAGCGATACTCGGTGTTTTGATTACAGAAAGGATATCTTATCCTTTCTGGAAAAAAGTTTATTTCTTTGACAAGAACAGATCCTTCAGGCTCGAATTGCCAAAAGGTGCATTACCTGAAAAACCAGTGAAAAGCCATGAAGAAGTAGAGGTTCAGGAAAATGTGGATCTCAAAATTGAGGATGATCTAAAAGGTCAATAGATCCAACTAGGCTTATCAATAAAATTCTTCCATCGCCCCAGAATAGAAGTCCTGGGTCTTTCGAGTGATTATATCCCAATCGAATCTTTCCAGGGATATTTCCCGGCTTCTCTTGCCCATGGTCTTTAGTTTCGCGGGGTCGTCCAGCATGATCCGAAGATTATCGGCCAGTTCCTTAGAGCTGCCTCTCTTGCACACGCGACCATTGCCATCCTGCTCCACCATCTCCGCATTGCCACCCGCATCACTGGCCATGAGCGGAGCTCCGGATGCTAAAGCTTCCAGCATCGCGATCGGGAAGACCTCCCATAAAGATGGGAGCACGAAGATATCCGCGGATGAGTAAAGATTGGGCATCTCCTCCTCTGGCACGAAGCCAGGGAATATGATATTGTTCTCCAGGCCGAGTTTTTTAACTTCCTGCATGTGCCTGTCCTTGAACTTGCCCTTGCCAGTTATCAGTAGACGGGTTTTCGGATGTTCTTTCAAAACATCCGACATGGCTTCGATGAGATATTTCAGGCCCTTCTGTTCGATTATACGCCCTACGAATATCAATAGATTGTCCATTCCGTCCTTGTACTTATCCTGATACAATGGCTCGGATGGTTTGTAGAAATTGGTATCCACGCCATTATGGATCACCGCGATCTTATCAGCAGGAATTCCGTAATTCATTATATCGACCTTCGCGGCCGCGCTGACGGATATGATCTTGTCAACATTATTGAGAACTCTTTTGCCAAAGACAGAGTCGTAAATGGAGCCTGTAAGGGATACGATCGGGCTGATTCCGAGTGGTCTTTGATTATGGAGAGTGTGTATCATCAGTTTGTTCTTCTTATTGGCATAATCCACAACGCGATTCCAGTTGGGGAACCAGCGGCCATGGAGATTGAAAGCGTCGAAGTTGATGGAATCATCCAGCTCTGTTAATTTGAACTCCACGCCTTTTGTTATGGGAAGGGGTGGTGGATATATCACTGGGACTTTCTGATGCTTTGTTTCGAGGCGGTGGATGTTCATGCCTTCCAGAATCTCGTGCTCGACCGTATCTTCCAAGCGGGAGGTGACCACATGGACATCTTCTGTTCTGGCCAGTCTTCGCCCCAGCTCGTACATGTGCTTTTCCGAGCCCCCGATAAAGGGATGAAAATAACCATTGACCATACAGAGCTTCATATGGAAATTGAGAAGGAGCCAGCACTATATTTATTTATCGTTTCATTTATGGGGCGTGCTATATGGATCCGTCTTATCATTTGTAGGCCAGCTTTTATAGATCATTTTCAAGGCAAGATGCGAATAAGTAATATAATATTGGCATCATAATGTACCTTTACAGTGGAGGTGGAATTATCCAAAACAATAATGATAAGCTTGTTGGCAGAAAGGAAGAAGCTAGACTTTTGGATGAGATCATAGACAGCTCGCTTGGCAATAAAGGGGCGGCTGTCATCATCAAGGGAGGGGCTGGTATTGGAAAGAGTAGGATCGCCTCGGAATTCGAAGAAATGGCCGAGGGCAAGGGTGTCAAGATCCTTAATGGCAGATCTGATGCTTATACCTCTAAGCCATTCCACCTTTTTTACGATATCCTTAAAGATATGGATGAAGAGCCAATGCTCAGAGACTCGGAGTTCAGTTATTTTACCAAAGTATTTGCTGTCAACAAGGCCAGTTTGCTGATAGCCGATGCCTCACCACAAGATGATGGGGGGCTTGACTCGGATATATTCGCAGGAATGCTTTCCGCTGTCCAGAGTTTTGTAAAGGACTCGTTTGACGGAGCCGGCAAGCAATCTTCTGGACTTGGAAGATTGGAATATGGTGATCTTAAGATAGTCATAGAGCATGGTCAGAGTGTGTTCCTTGCTGTTGTTTTCAGTGGAGAGGAGCACCCGAATATGAAGAACACCGTCAAACTGGCGGTCAATGATATTGATGAAGAGTGTGGTGACATCCTGGCAGAATGGAAGGGTGATATGTCCCAGGTGAAGTCCGCACAGGAGATCATTGAAAGATTGGCCAAAACCCAATTCCTGATCAGGAAGGATCTGGAAGGCGTGAAGCTCGATGCTGAGAGGGTGCGTGTGGCTGACTATGTCCTGGATCATCTAACCTCAAGCTCCAATGAACAGCCACTGGCAATTCTATTGGAGGACATACATTGGGCAGATGAATCTTCCATATTCGTTCTTCAGTATTTGATGAGAAGCATATCGGATAGGCGAATGATCATACTTGCCACACTCAGGTCTGGAGAGAATGATGGCATAGAAGAGTTCGCAGACAAGATGAGAGACGAAGGGAGCTGCATGGAGATCGCCCTTGAAAGATTGGCTTCCGAAGATATACTGGATATGATCGAGAATATCTTACCAGGCCATGAGCTTGATGAGAAGTTCATAAGTGGTCTCGAATCCCGATGTGAAGGAAATCCATTTTTCATACAGGAGATACTGAAGCATATGCTGTTGGATGGATCTATTGTCCAAAAAGACAAGAGATACTCATTGGTGGAGGAGGTCTATACAGTCCCTGATAATATTGAGGAACTGGTGCACAGGAAACTGGAAATGATCGAGCCAGATGCCATGACCATGCTGGAACTCTCATCATGTATAGGAAAGGAGTTTGACAGGAAGATCACCGAGTCCACAGGAGCAGTGGCGGATATTGGAGTCGCGATTAAGAAACTGGAGGATTGCGGATTGATGAGTGTGGAGAATGATATGATCAATTTCTCCCACGCCCTGTTCCAGGAAGTCATATATCGAGGTATTACAGATCGCTGGAAGATGGTATATCATCAGAATATCGGAGAGATATATGAATCACTATACGATCCAGATAAGGTCGTTTATGAACTGGCCCGTCATTTTTCCAGGTCGAGAGATCACAGAAAGGCCTTTGATTATTGTTCCAGAGCTGGGGAAAGGTCTGAAGCCATGTTAGCTCCTGAACAGGCCATTGATTATTATCTGGATGCGATAAAGGCATTGGACAGCATGAGGACGATCGCTGGCGCGGATGAGAGCAGGGGCGATCTTCTACTAAGATTGGGAGATGCTTATTCATTGATCAGTGACTTCGAGAAGGCACTGGATAATTATGACATGGCCTTCAAACTGGAACCGGATATTGATACCAAGGCCATGCTTCACAGGAAGAGAGCGGGCATATTCGAAAAACGAGGAGACTATATTGATAGCAGTGTGGAATGCCAGAAGGGCCTGGATCTGCTGGATGGGAAGATGAACACCGTGGGCATTAACCTCATGCTTGCAAGATCTACGAACTTGCTCAGAACAGGATCCGTTGAAGAAGCTAGAGAGCTTGCGAACAAAGCACTCGAATTGGCAAAGGAACTGGGTGATAGAAAGATAGAAGCCAATACCTATCATTTACTCGGAAGTATGGGCCTTATAACAGGACAGTTCACAACAGCGATCGAGAGCCTTGATAGAGCGAGAGATATAAGAGAGGATATAGGGGACGAGTCTGGAGCCTCCGCCACCCTGAACAATCTGGGCATCGCCCATTATTATACTGGCGATATAAACTTAGCACTGGAATGTTATGAGAAGAGCCTGGTCATATACCAAAAGATAGGAGATAAATATGGAATGGCCTCCTTATTGAACAATATGGGAGGCTTCAGTCAGGACTTTGGGGAGCTCAGCAAAGCACTGGATTACCATATGCAGAGCATGGACATCAAGAAGCAGATAGGAGACAAATACGGAATGGCCAGCTCTTACACCAACCTTGGGATCGTGCACAGAGGTCTTGGCAAGCTGGATGAGGCACTGGAATTCAATAAGAAGGGATTGAAACTGGCCACCGAGATCGCCAATGCGAAGGAGATCGTGATAAACATCAACAATCTCGGAGAGGCCTATCTCGAAAAGGGTGAGTACAGCATGGCGGAGGAGCAATACAAAAAGGCCATCATGCTGTGCCAGGAATGCAAGGACAAGCATCAGGAATCACATTCTCTGAGAGGGATGGCCAAGATTAATATCATGATGAAGGATGGCGAAAAAGCTGTTGAATACGCAGATGAGGCTTTGGCCTTGTCCGCGGAGATCGGATCTCAGGGCGAAGAGTGGAGATCCAGGAACATATTGGGAGGCGCACTGAGAGCTGCCAGATCATTTGATCGGGCACAGGAAGAACTGAACAAGGCTCTGGAGATACTTACAGCCACTGGAAGTAGTGAGAAGGAGCCATCGGTCATGTACGAATTCGGTCTTTTGTACAGAGATATGGGGAATGTGGACGAGGCAAAGAAATGTTTTTCAGCTGCCAGGAGCATCTACGATAAGAGAGGGTATGTCAGGGATGTGAACAAGATAGATAGGGAACTGGTCAATCTGGACCAGTTATAGTATCTTCCCCGGCTCCATCGATCCTCTTCTTGTAAACATAGGATGAGAGAAAGCTGAGGCCGATGATGATGAAAAGAGATATCAATGTGAATTTCTGAGCGACTTCTGCCTCGAACTGGATATTGAGGAAGCCTATCAGGGCGAATAAAGCCCCATACTTGGCCAATCCGCCTATCAACAGATATGACATGGACTTCCAGTAGTTCCACTCACAAACTGCGATAAAAGCGCCTGTAAAGGGCACTATGGGAGCCACCCTGTTGATAAGAATTATGCGCTCATCCTTCAGGAATATGAACTCGGTCCATTTCTTCATTGCTTTTTTGATAAAGTCAGGGAGCTTGGCTTTCTTCACCAGGCCATATAGTAAGGAATTCCCGGTGAACTCCGCTGCTACAGCTGTAATTAATAGAATAATTCCCCATCCCAGCGTGGGGTCGAGGAGAAAGGCCAGTGTGGCGAATACCTCGGGCAATGCGGGAAACACAGCGGCATCGATGACCAGGATTATGAATATGCCTACCAGGGCGTACATCATCCCATGGTCCAGGAACCAGTCGAAGAGGCTTTCGAACATCAGGACTGGATGTTTATGTGTTCATATAAGGATATTGGGTCATCTTTGGTATCAAGCCTCATACACATTCAGTGCCTTTACATTAGTAAACACTTATGTCAAGCCTCATACACATTCAGAGCCTTGATATTTGTAAATTCTCTGATCCCGAATTTTGACAGCTCACGGCCTATACCACTATTCTTGATGCCGCCAAATGGAACTCGAGGATCAGACTTGGTTATGGAATTGATGAAGACAGTGCCAGACTCTATCCGACTGGCGATCGTCCTTCCTTTATCAAGGTTGCTGGTCCAGACACTACCACCCAGGCCGAACTCCGTCATATTGGCGATCCTGATGGCCTCGTCCTCGTCCTTGAAGGATATTATCGGAGCAACTGGCCCGAATGCCTCCTCCTGCATCACCCTCATATCCAGTGTGACATTCCCAAGAACTGTTGGAAGATAGAAGAAGCCATTGCCTTCCTGTTTACTACCTCCAGCAAGGATAGTCGCTCCCTTGTTCACAGCATCCTGCACCTGCCCATCCAGTTCATCAAGGGCAGATCTATCCACCATGGGGCCGATCTGTGTATCCTGATGCATTGGATCTCCAACCTTCAGATCATTGACCTTTTCTGCAAATTTAGTTGTAAATGATCCCAGAACGGATTCGTGAACGATGAAACGCTTGGCCGCGATACAGCTCTGGCCATTATTTAACATTCGTCCGATAACCGCATTGGTAGCTGCTTTTTCAATATCCGCATCCTGCATGACGATGAAGGGGTCGGAGCCACCCAGTTCGAGAACCACTTTCTTCAAGTTCTGGCCAGCTGAGGATGCCACTAAACTTCCCGCGGTCGTGCTTCCAGTAAGCGACACGCCTTTGATGATATTCGAGTTCAGTAATGTGGACACACTATCATGATCGGCGATTATTGTCCGAAATACATTATTTGGAAATCCTGCTTTCATGAAAGCGAACCTGATGGCCATGGCGCATCCGGGAACTGAATTGGAATGTTTCAAAATAGAGACATTGCCGGCGAGTATAGTCGGAATAGCGAATCTCAGAGCCTGCCAGAAGGGGAAGTTCCAGGGCATGATGGACAATATCACACCAAGTGGTTCGTATGAAACTTGGTGTGCCAGGCCATCGGCTTCAATATTCTCGGGCTTCAGCCATTCCTCCGCATTCTCGGCAAATACCTCGGCAGTCCAGGCGCATTTCTCCACCTCGGCCAGTGCTTGGGTAATGGGTTTCCCCATTTCCCTCACCATCAACCGTGAATATTCATCCTCATTCTCCCTCAGAACTTCAGCCAGCTTGAGGAAATACGGTATCCGGTCATTCAGAGGCATGTTTCGCCATGAGAGAAAGGCCTCATGGCAATCCTTCGATATCTGGGTGATCTCATCCACAGTCATGGTGTCATATTCCCCCATGACGGAACCGGTCGTTGGATCGATGGTGTAGAACCTCATAGAACTGTAAATGTTCGTAATGATATATGAAATACTCTATTCGTCTCATTAACCGAGATTTCATTCTTCAAATTATGGGTCGTATAACATCCTGATATGCGATATATTTCAAGATGGGTCGTATAACATCTTGATATGCTGGATGCCAGCCTCCAAGAACACATCTCCAACAGGCTTGAACCCAAGCTCGATATAGAAATCCCTGGCGATCAATTGCGCATTTCCACCAATGGGCATGTCCGATCGGCATTGCAGTAGGATGGTCTCAACCATCCTCCTGCCCAGACCAAGGCCGCGATATTCTTTCAAGATCGCGATGCGCTCCACCTTCTGCATATCCTTCAGTATGGACAATCTGCCCGCACCCACAGGTTTGCCATCAACCAGGCAAATAAAATGTGTGGACTTGTCCTCGAACTCATCATATTCGATCTCCTCTGGAACATCCTGCTCCTCGATGAAGACCTCTCGACGGATGCGGAGGACCATTTGTTTTTCATCAGTGTTCTGGATGGTCCTACAGATAATATCAGCAGCCACTGGCCTCACTTCCTTTTCATATACAATAAGGTCACGATACCGACCACGACCACAAGGACTATGATGATCCCCAGAGTGGATCCGGACTCGCCAAGTGAGCTTCTGGCAGGCTCGGTGGTGAAGGAGACGACCAGGCCATCCTTCAGTTGATTGCCCTGAAGGTCCATGGCCTCTGTTGACATTGTGACCACGTAGTATGTGAGATAGTCATAAGATGAGGATGGTATGAATGTCAGATCATTATCGGTCCATTGGAAGGTTCCGGTGACATTGTTGGATATTGTAAAGGCCTCTTCGACCGAGGTCCTGTTCATGGGCTCGGAGAAGGATATCTGGATAGTGGAATTGATAGCCACATCCATATCCCCATGCACCATATTTGTAGATACGATCTCGGGCGGGATAATATCTCCGAGGTCCGTGAAGACCACCAGGACATCGTCGTCGATCTCAACACTTCTTGGATTATCATCAAATGTCATATTCGGGCTCCACACTTCCACTTCCATGGTGTAATGGAAGAGGCCGGTTGAACTCACCCTGATCTTCTTGACCAGTAATGTCTCTGTAAAACCGAGAGCGTCGGTGGTGATATTGTTGTTCTGAATTGTGGAAAGCTCTCTTACCTCGACAGTCGCGCTTTGAACGGGTTGGAGAGTGTAATTCTTCACCTGAACCTGGATACTGCCATATGATACGAAATAACAATCATCGCCTGTCATCACCCTGGTCTCATTGACCGAGCCATTGTAAGATCTGGCATTCGAAGACTCTGCCAGATTCAGATCTCCATGACGGGATGAATAGAATTTGGAATTGTAGACGTCGAAGGTGGAATTGACAGCGTAAACACCGTTCATATTGTAAGATATATTACAATTATCAATTATCACATCATGGCAATCATAGAGGGTGATAGATCCCTGATTTGTGAGCAGGCCAGTGAAATTGGATTCTTGTCCCGAGCTCAATTGAACACCCTCAATCGTGGAGTCCTTGAGTCCGATATAATAAAGATCTTTGGCAGGAATCCCGTTGACTGAATTACCGCTCATGTTCAATACCACGTTCTTGGAATCATAAGGTATGTCGACACCGACATCATTGAATTCCATACGATTGTTCGTGAATGTGGAGTTAGAGCCTATGAAACGCGTGCCGTTCCCCGCACAGGATCTTATCAGATTATCCTCGATCAAAGGAGAACAGAAGAAGATGAATATCCCATCGTGGCAATGGCTGACAGTATTGTCCGCGATAATACTGGATGAATTCCAGGCAAGTATTCCAACAGCGCATAGCTCGATGAAATTATTCCGTATCTGGGCACCGGAATAAGCGATGATACCATGCCAGCAGGTGTTGATATGATTATCAAGTATGATTGGCATTGATTTATTATCGCACAGGATCCCGGCAAAGAGCGAATTGTTCACATCACAATTCTGTATCAGGGGAGTGGAATTGGCTCCACAATAGATGGCGAAGAAATGGCTGTAAGCGATGATGGAATTGGTTATGACTGGAGAAGTTCCTTCCGAGCAATTCACGCCACCACTGGCAAATGATACATGCACTGTATCCAGAACGCAATCCTTGCTGGTCTCCATAAACACTATGCCTTCCCAATCCTGAGCAGCTGGGTTGGCCGAATCTGGTTTGAACCATATCTTATTGAATGGATTCAGTGGATCCTTACCGCGTGCGTCCAGAGTGCCAGCCACGTATAGCTTGGCACCCTTGCTGAATTTCATAACAACGCCAGTGTCAATGGTCAGATTAGCATCCACTTTTATGACAATGCTATTCTTCACATTGTATGGGCTTCCGCCAATGTCCCAGGTGACTGATGAGGTTATATCATCAGTAATTATCGTACCGGGTTCGATAGCCCTTGTGCCATCGTCCATATCCACATCAGTGGGGATCTGGGAAGGTGGCAATTGCACTACCATGAATAGAACAAGCAATATGGCCATTATGCGGATGAAATTCATATGATCTGCTCATTTGTCAGTTTTTTTTGGTTTATCGTCGGCCTTTTCCACACGGGTTCTAAGCAATCCAGCTGCCCTGAGCTCTTTCCTCAGAGTCTCCACACCTGTGATGATGTCAGCTTCCTGCTTGGCACCGGTACATACGACCTTTCCTGATCCGAATAGAAGCATGACCACTTTTGGAACAGCGACCCTGTACACAAGTCCCGGGAACTGCTCGGGCTCGTACTCCACCCTTTCCAATCCAAGAGTGATAGCTATCGCATTGAGGTTGAGATCGCTCTTCAGATCATAAACTGCGACGATGTTCTGGACTGTTATAACTGGTTCCTTGATGATTCCAGCCATGCCAGCATCTTCCAGCTTCTTACTCACTGTCTTGATAGTGGTCTGCACGCTCTTGATGGTCTTGGCTCCTGTACAATTTGCCTTACCGCTTCTGAAAAGTAGTATTGCTGTCTTCTCTGATTTCAGCCTGTAAACGAGACCAGGAAACTGCTCGGGCTCGTATTCCGCTCCTTCCAATGCAAGAGCGACTGCTGTGAGATCCAGCTTTTCTGCCAATACTGTCGAAGCAACGATGTTTTCGACGCTGACATCGGTCGTCTGCACTTTCTTTGAATCCGCTTTCTTTGAATCTGATTTCTTTGCTGCCATTTTTAAACTCCCCTTACTTTATATACTCTTTATATAGTCTTTATATACTAATTTATCACGCGAGATAGTCTTACTGTTTAAATAGTATTTGGTTCAAAGTCCATATTTTGAATAATTGTACAATGCTCAAATCCAGGCCAAAATCTTGAAGTGTGTTGGGCCATTATACCTCGGCAATGAAAGCAGTTATATTCGATCTGGATGGCACTCTATTGGACTCACGCCAAACCATAAGGCGTTGCCTCAATGCCGCGATAATGGAGTTTGGGGAAGAGCCATTTGAGGGGGAGGATCTGAAACAACTTATTGGCAGACACCTGATGGAGATCCTGGCCCTGAAAGGTCTGGGAACCGAAGAAGTTGCCGAAAGATATAGGCAGATCCAGATGGACACGTACCATCTGGACATGAAGATGTATGAAGGTGTGGTGCAGATGCTGGATGCTCTGAAGGTGAATGGCCTATCACTGGGAGTGGCCACCATGAGAAATGGCCGAATTACAAGGGACATATTGGATGGTATCGAGATCGGCCATTATTTCAATGCCACTGTTGGAGTGGATGAGGCGGAGAGACCGAAACCAGAGCCGGATCAGGTTATAGAGGCCTGTAAGCTTCTGGGTGTGAGGGAAAAGGATTCGGCAATGGTAGGGGACACGGTCATGGATATCAAGTCTGGCAAAGCGGCTGGATGTATCGCGATCGGGGTCTCATGGGGGAATGGAAATGCACAGGACCTCGAAGATGCAGGCGCTGACCACATTTGTAATTCGATGAAGGAATTGGAGCAATTGCTTCTTGGCTTGATCTAATATTATGTGTTATTGATCGATGATTTTTGCTTTGTCAAATTTAAAAAAAAGGTGGGGCAGACGAACTGCCCCAAAGATTTTTGGATAGGTTGATCCTGAATGCTCTGTTTTGGCCAGATCCAGGATATTCTGAATCTGGCTCGGGCTGGAGTATGGGCGATTTTTTGAGTATGGTCGATTTACTGGCCATACTCATTATCTAGTTACATTCTCAGGTGATCATCGGTATCGAGTACTGCGTCACCTGTGTTTGTTCGGACTGCATGGTCATGTAGGGGTCGGAGAATTCCACACCATTTACCACGGACATTATCTTTACCTCTCCGTGATAATCATCATCGATCCTGGCACCGAATATCACATTGGCATCGGGTCCCATGAATTCCGTCATCCCGCTGATTATATCATTGGTCTGCTTCACAGTCAGATCAGGTCCAGAGGTTATGTGTATGAAGGTACTGGAAGCACCTGAATAATCAACATTCAGAAGAGGATTGCTCAAAGCCTCGGCGACCACGGACATATGATCATTGGAGGAATTTTCCGCATAGAGAATGGTGGATGTTCCGCCACAGCTCATTACAGTGCGAAGATCTGCAAAGTCCAGGTTTATCATGGAGGGTTTTAGTATTGCATCACTTATGCTCTTAATGGTCTCGGATATAAGCTGGTCCATGACACTGAAGGCCTGACCAATTGGCAAGGAAGGTACCATTGTCAATAATCTATTATTATCCATTATGATCGTACTATCAGTGGCTTGTTTCAGCTTGTCAATACCGATCATGGCTTTCTGCCTTCGACCTTTCTCAGCATCAAAAGGCGTTGTCACCATTCCGATAACGACTGAACCCATTTCCTTCGCGATCTGCGCCACGACCGGTGCTGATCCTGTTCCGGTTCCGCCGCCCATACCCGCTGTAATGAAGGTTATATCCGCTCCTTCTAGGAGTCTTGCGATCTCATCTCTGGCCTCTTCTGCACAATACTCACCAACCTCTGGATGTCCACCTGCGCCTCGGCCCTTCGTGGTCTTGCGACCAATAAGGAGCTTTTTGTCGGCGAAGATGGTCTTGAGGTGTGCCTCATCGGTGTTGATGGCAATGGTCTCGGCTCCGTGAACACCAAGACGTCCCAGTCTGTCCAGACTGTTATTGCCACCACCGCCGCAGCCAACCACCACTATCCTGGGGTCAGCTATGAGTTGCTCCATCGGCGAGGAGTACTGCAATGCATCGTCTACTATTTTTAATCCCATATTTATCCATCCTGTTTGGAGCAGTAATTTTAGATAGGAAGCCCCGGAGGGAGCCCTAACTATGATAAAGTGCATTTCCAATCGCCTTCGTATCACTAGCGATTAGAAGAACTAACAGATCCCAGTTCATATATCTGGCAAGTGCTCGTTCAATGAGAAGGTGTACTGCTCCGTAGCACCTTTTCGTGCATCCCATTCGAGAAAATTCTGTGCGGGTCTTTGGCGACCCTTGATAGAGTTTTCTCGTCCCTGATCCAATACCCTATCCCTATGATATTGGACCCTGACAAGACTATGTTTCCCTTCGCCTATTTTTCTAATCGCCTCGGTTCTTAATATCACTAGCGATTAGTTGAACTAACACACATCCAGTTATCTTATCAACCGAGTGTTTGTTCAAGGTTCCTGTGAATCCTGCTCGATGGTTCTTCGAAGCTTCATGCGGACATAGTCACGCACGGCATTACGGACCGCGTCGTCCACGGAGATAGCGTCTCCGTCGTGAACGAGCTCTTCGAGCTTGACCACATTTCCCTTAGGCAGTTCGACTGTCATTCGAGTTATGTGCTCCGGTGTGATATGCGTTTCAACGAATTCATCGATGGCGGCCCGGACCACGTCGGATATATTGGTGTACTGGCCCTTGTCAATTAGTATCTGTAGGGCTTCTAATTTATCCACGGGTATCCTGACTGTCACTCTCTCTGATTCTTTTGCCATGATCGCACCTAGTTTTTCGCCTTGTCGGACAAATTTATCGTTTCTGTCCGACAGGTATATGACAAAGAAAGTATATAAAGTCTTCGGGGAGAGTGCATTGTTCACTTATTGTTGGTCGAAACCTCTATAAGGACAGATGGCGATTCACTTAGGCAAGCGTAGTCATGCCCCATAGTGAAGTCTGGCTACCTAGTAAAAATGGTGGAAGAGATGGAAAAGAAAATTGTAACAGTAATTATCACTAGCGTTATTGTTGTATTACTAATGTCCATCATTTTCTATGTGATAATACCTGATAATTCTGAACCAATAGAGCAGATATATGAACCAAAATGGACTAAAGCTGATTTTGAACAGCCCGGATTTATCATTCAAAATATTTCAGAAGGGCATTGTATCATCCATTATTATCTGTCATATTCATATTCTCCCAATAGGCTTCAACAATTATTTGATTATCATGAAGAATTTGAGAATCAAACAACAATAATATGGATAGATGAGCTTCGGGATTCTGGTTACTTCGAAACAGCTGATTATTATTGTGAGAATTATAGTGATATTCATTATAATGTTGGATTGTGTGTTGTAATAACCAGCGTATATAATATCGAATACAATGAGACTGTATATTATTACAAAACCTTTCGCCAGATAGATTATGAAAATATTGAAGATGGATATCAAAAGGGATTGACGGATATTCAGAAAGGTGTTCAAGAGGCTATCGATATACACAATGGTATTATTCCACCACCTGAATAGAGCCAGTCCGCCCCGAGTAAGGGGGACGAAACCTCTATAAGGGCAAGGGGCGATTCACTTAGGCAAGCGTAGTCATGCCCCCGTAGAAAGTCTGGCTACCTAGTAATAATGGAAGAGAGAATATGGAAAGACCTATTCTGAAAAAAATAGTCGCAATAGTCATAATTCTAATTGTTTCCATTTTAACTCTTGAAGCATCACTTTATTATTATTCTGATTATATTGAAGAGAAGGAATATCGAGAAGAAATAGAAGCCCGTGATCCAATTGGCCTGGATTATGTGTGTTTGACAAATACACATGGAGTCATGCCTGAAATATTTGTAGTTTATGAAGATGGGACATATTACGACCTCATAATTGACGATATTGTTAGCCAATATTATGAACCAGAATATCAGATAACTACACAAAATGAATGTGAAGCAGTGTTGAATGATTTAGATGTACAAATGGGCACACCTTGGCTTGATGATTTTGCGAATCACACATATTTTATGAAAGCTAAGAAAGGGATTCTTGAGAATTATACTGGCTTATTTAACAATAGTAAGATGGTTGAGGAGTTTGTAAACTGTGAAAACGGTTACTCATTATCCGCATCTCATGATGTGGGCTGGCACTCTATTGGGATACGAATGAACAATACAGTTCATAATGTTTCTCTATATGGTGGAGGAGGACCTAACGCTTTTGAATATTATTATCAGATTATGGATAACTTATGGTATGAGCATAGTTTTATTAGCCAAAAAGAGTACGAATGAGGCCTTGAAACCCAATACAAGCCAGTTTGCTTCGAGTAGGGGATTGGACGAAAACTCTATAAGGGCAGTTGGCGATTCACTAAGGGAGCGAGTGGATGGAAGAGAAAATCGACAATGATAAAACATTTCGAAAGTACAAAATCTATATGTCTATAATCTGTTATTTACTCGCATTTGGACTGTTTGTAATTTCTTATTATACCGATTATGTAATTATCGAATTAGCAATATTTTCTTTATTTTTTATTATATCTGGCACTGCGATATTTTTATCGATTAAATATGATATCTTATGAACAAGTGACTCATGAATGCCTCGCCCGAAACCTCTATAAGGACAATGGACGATTCGCTTAGGCAAGTGGAGGGGTGTGAATGGGTAAATTACAACGAATTATAGAATATGATGATCCATTTTATAAAATTGTACTCTTATTCATATTTATATTCATTTTGAAGGTTATAGATGATTGGTTGCGAGAACAATTTGGTTATTGGCAAGGTTTTGTAATATTAATAATAGGTGTAATTATAATCATATTGTTATTGAAGTTCATACGAGATAAGATAAGTAAAACACCGTAGCTCAGACCTGCTCGGAAGCAAAGAGCCAGCGTAGAGCCTGCGGATGCCCCGAAAACTCTATAAGAACAGTGGACGATTCACTTAGGCAAGCGGAGGGATGTCGATTTCTGATTCAGAAAAATCAAATATTCTTAAGAAGCCAGTAACTATTAAGCGAGTTCTTCTTAGTACAATGCTTTTTGTATTTGGATTCATAGCAATAATGTTTTGGTGGATATATTTAGAAGGTTTATTTAATGAAGCACTTATTATTCTAGCTATTGGTTTATTTTGTATTTTATCGGGAATCATTTTGCTATTGTCTGGTGAAATCGGCAGGTACCAATTATAACTCAATATAGACATCCCGTAGCGCAGACCTGGCCGTGAACGTTTTATTAACGACGTAAGGCCCCGTGGATGCCTCGCCCAAAACCTCTTTAAAGATCGATAGTGATTCACTTGAGAGGGAAAGAGGATGAGATACGAGATCATTAAAAAGAATATCAAAGAAGCGAAAGATAATCTATCCAAATCAGAATACTTCAATCTCAAGATCAAAGCCAGTATACTCCCATTGTTCTTTTTCATGTGGTTCTTCGCAGGCCCTTACATTCTTTGGGACGAGCCTTTTGGAAGCCCATTGAACATCATCTTCACGATCTGTGGGATAATTTCTTTCATATTCCTGCAACATTATATGACTGGCTTGTTCCATATTCGAATGAAGTTCAAATAATATTTTCCGAATTCCACATACTGCATCTCCCTCGTGTGTGTGTTATATAACAATTACAAATAGATTTAAGTATAACTTCAATAATTGGTATTATGGATGGGTTTTGCACTCATATTAATGGGTCCATACTCACAGATAATGAGATAACGTGTCAGGAATGACATGCGAGACTCAAAACAAGGGTGATGAATATGAGAAAAATATTTGCGACCGTACTGGGAATGATGATGCTATTGTCAATGGCATCCATCATGGCAGTTGGCGACATAGAGCCAAATAATAGCTTTGGACAGGCCGACTCCACCTATGACGGTGATATTATATACGGAACATTGAACGAATACTCAGATTATGCAGACTACTACGAGATATGGCTGGATGTCGGAGATGAGATCACCATAACCATGACCGGAACTGGTGACGACTTTGATATAGACCTTTACGAAGGAGAAGACTGGCTGGTAGACTATTCGGTGAATGCTTTCTCAACCGAATCTATTGTTTACGAAGCGGTTTCCAGTGACTATCATTACATAATCCCATATGCGGAAACTGGCTATGGAGATTACACACTTAACGTAGATGTGGATGATGGGGTCTACGTTCCACCATATGAAGAGCCAGGCTCAGGCGGTGTCGAAGGCACCGGACCAGGCGCGGAAGTTCCAGACTGGAACATCGGCCAGGGATGGAGCTTTGGAAACATTGTCGATATTGAGGACGAACTTGGCACGGAATTGGAACAGGGACTTCAGGAACTGGAGAACATGGGATTCGATACCAACCTGGAGATCAATGGTGGAATTGGAGCTTTCTTCGGAATAGAGGTCGTTGATGACGACGTCATGGTCAATGGAGAAGAATGCTACGATGTCGAGGTCTATGGTGCCCTGGGTATCGATCTCGGAATAGAGGCGGATGTCGATGGTTCCACAGCATTCCTTGGCTCAACTATCACGGTCGATGGAGTAGGAGATGGAAAAGCAAAGGGCGAGGCGGTCTTGGAAGGAAACATGTACTTCACAACAGACCAGCTGGCCATAGCCAAGATAGACCTGACAGTTACAGCGGATCTCAAAGCAGATGTTCACATAGATGCCACAATCGAGGCAGAGGGAGAGAAAATGGATATCACGGCTGATGCTTCGATCAGTGTGGATGATGTCGAGATACAATTCATACTCAGCTTCGATCCTCCACTGAAGATATTCGACTTCCCAATAAAGGAAGGCGATGTTTGGTACGTGCCACACATGGACACAGAGGTTAGCGGTTCATTGAATGCACAGGGAACGGTAAAAACTGAAATAACAGCAACCATCCCCGGAGAGCCAGCAATGGATGAGTCTGATACAGTTGATCTATCTAATGAAATTGGCGACAATGACTTCTTCGAGATCGTACCTGGTGGACCAGGCGATTGGTATGGAGAAGGTGGAGGAACAGAGTTCACATGCACAGACCTCATTGGTGACAATATCTACATAATCGAAACAAGCGCGGATGATGCAATGGCCTTCATCGACCTTCCAGGAACAAGGCAGCTCGACAGTATATTGGACCCAACATCCATGATAGGCGATTCATCAGCAGGTGTGGAATTCGATGCAAACTCGGGATTCGTAACTGGAGTGACGATGAATGGCGAGGTCATGACCGATACCGTCACAATGGAAGAGGTCAAGGACTTCACAGCTGATCCTCAGGGAGAAGTTGCTGACGTGACCGGAGGAGCAGGAGGAGACAGTGGAATATTCGGTCTCATCCTGATCATCATAATCGTGGTCGTCGTGGTCGTGGTCATGGTCGTGGTCATAAAGGGCAGACAGAAGCCCCAACAGCCACAGTATCAGCAGCAACCATACCCACAACAGCAACCGTACCAGCAGCAACCATACGACGGGCAGCAGCAGAACTACCAGCAGCCGCCGCCACCACCACAGCAGCCTCCTCAGCAATACCCGCCACAGGAGAACCCGCAGCAACCACCACCGCCACCACCACAGCAGTGATGGATGTTGTAGATTGATAAAATATCCGAGTGTGTGAAAAACGCACTCGGATCCCTTTAATATTTCTCACATGTTTTTAATATTTTAAGACAATAGCACCTCCTGTGTTAATTACCATTCTGGACGGATATACAGATGAGCCATCGAGGCTGGGAGTTCCTCCCTTCATCGCAGGATATCCCCGATACATCGCGGGAGCCGTGTTCTCAGCTGGCCATGATGTGGAATACATGACGATAGATGAGTGGAGAAAGGGCAGATCGCCTTCCTCCAACCTATTGTTCATAATTGCCAATGCTAATGTTCCCGGCAAATACCTCAGGGGAACCCCAATATCAGAAAGAGAACTCATGAATATCAGGAAGGATCATGAAGGCCAGGTGCATGTTTGGAGTTCCCTGGGATCGAAAGGAGATCCGGACACCTTGGCTTATGACATTCTCGTGAACGATCACAATGAGCCAAGAAGAAGAACGATAAAAGAATGGAAAGAATGGTCCGAGGCTGGAGCCAGGGTATTGGAACAGCATCCGGACTTCCCCCAGCCGGCGATCATGGAAATCGACATGTCCTTCGGATGTCCCAGATACGTGTCTGGGGGTTGCAGCTTCTGCCCGGAGATCGGATTCGGCCAGCCTGTTTTCAGACCCATAGATGACATCGTATCCGAGATGCAGGCACTCATGGAGCAAGGGGCGATCAATTTCAGACTGGGTGGCCAGTCCTGTCTTTTCACTTACATGACGGAGGAGTTGGGCAAGGACGCTCCAAGGCCGAATGTCAAGGCTCTGAAGGAATTATTCAAAAAGATCGGCCAGCTCAAGGGCATCGAGGTCCTACACACGGACAATGCCAACCCGGGAATAATGGCCAACCACCCGGATGAGACAAGAGATATCCTTGATTCTCTTGTCAAGGTCTGCACTGGAGGAAATCTACTTTCAATGGGTATGGAAAGCGCGGATCCAGCGGTAATACGGGCGAACAATCTCAATGCAACTCCTGATCAGGTCATGGATGCGATCAGGATGGTGAATGAGGTTGGCAGCGAGAGAGCGGAGAATGGAATGCCAAAGCTGCTGCCTGGATTGAACCTGGTATCGGGTCTGGAAGGCGAGACCAAAGAGACATATGATCTGAACTTTCAATTTCTCAAAAAGGTGCTGGATGAAGGGCTTATGCTGAGAAGGATAAACATAAGGCAGGTGGCTCCCACGAGGAAGGACTTCGGCCCATCACGTTTGAAAAAGGATTTCATCAGGTTCAAGAGTAGGGTGAGAGAGGAGATAGATGCGCCCATGCTGAAGAGGGTGATACCTGCTGGCACGATATTGAGAAATGTCTATATGGAGACCAATAGGGGAAAAAGGAGCTTCGGGAGGCAGATCGGTACTTATCCGATACTAGTGGGCATGGAGTATGAAGTTGACCTTGAAAAATTCCACGATCTTATAATAGTCTCGCACGGTCAGAGAAGTATCACTGGCATTGAACATCCCTTTGATATCAATAAGGCGAACATGCAGGCACTCTCTTCACTGCCTGGCATTGGGAAGAAAAGAGCGGCAAGGATAATCAGATCCAGGCCATACGGTTCGATTGAAGAATTGGAAAAGGTAATAGAAGATCCTTTGGTGATGGAAAGTCTTGAAGCCATTGGACTTGCATTCAGCCAGCATACTGATTGAGAGACCGACAGATGGCTTGATCGTTCTCTACATTTATAATATATCGACAGCCATTATCATCACCATCAGAAGGCCAAACATGAACAATGGAAGATTGTTCAATAGTTTCTCACTTATGACCTTCAGCTTTTTCATATGGTCGAATGATGGCTGATTCACATTAATATGATGTGCGTTTGCATTATCATTTTTGGTTTCATTCATTCTAAATCACTTCCTTTCTTCTTCTAAATCCTATGAATGTTATACCCATTATTCCCAGGGCCAGTGGTAAGACAGATGAGAATTCCGGGATCACGACCACGGTTATCGTTGCCGAATCCGATTGTTCCGCGAACTGGTATCCGCCGGATGATGTGTAATTGAGTGTGGCCCAGTTCGTTATAGTGCCAGCAGGTGCAAGTGCGTCTATCAAGACAGTTATCGTGAGGGAATTAACGCTGTTCTTGCGAACATTGGGGAAATACCAGGAATAATCATCGACCACGACCGAATCAGGTGCCGCACTGGAAGACACATAGGTCGTGCCAGCCGGAATGGTGTCATTTATCCAGACATTGGCAGATGCTCCGCCTGTATTGTTGTACCAGATCGTGTAGGTGACTAGAGTACCTGGAGCGGCAGTAGTGGTGTTCGCCACCTTCTCGACGGTGATCTCCGGGCGGTCACAGGAAGTGGAAGCACTATCTGAATCACTTCCATAGTATACGCCTGCTTGATCTGTGAAGTCCACGTCCACATTATTGATCAGATCGGTCCCGTCAGCCACCGTGCCGTCCACCTGGACCACGATGTCGAATGTAATGGTAGTGCCTCCAGCCAGGTTTGTGAATGGGTATGTGTACGTGCTCCCACTGATGCTCGGGGTAAGGCCGCTGGTGTCGCTTACGTAAGTGACGCCAGCGGGCAAAGTGTCATTCAGCCAGACATATGTCGATGTGGCGGAATTCCTCTTATTCTCCAGTGTGATTGTATAGGTGATATAATCTCCAGGTTCTGCAGTTCTGAGATCCGCATCCTTAGAAACAGATACCTGAGGAACTGGAGGTGGTTTAGGCAATGGCACATCCCCAGGAGGTGCGGAACGTGTTCCAACAGGCGCCTGGGCCTTATGTGATAATGTATCATCGCTCTGGTCTATGGAATGCTTCCAATCGGATATTTCTATGAATACTGAGAATTCATCCATGGAATTCAAGCCCATCATGGATAGAGGGATGCCCATTTCCATCCTGTGATAATCCAAGTCTGAAGGCAAATCGCCCACAAATTCCCAGGGTATGGTATTGGATGGCAGATATGTGAATAATTCACTCGATATTATCTGATTATTCCTTCCAGCTATCAGAGCCATGTGGTCGGCTCCGAATATCCCGCCTTTGTAATATCCAGTATTAGCATCTTCATCCGAGTCAATGAAGATGCTGAGATAGTCCAGACCGATTATCTCCACATGTTTTGCCGGCCCGATATACCGACTTATGAATCTACCGGAGTAATTTGCATCGAAGTCATTGGGTATGGTGGTGTTCAACCAAAGATCTGGACCATCATGGTTGAAATCAATGATCCCATCCCCATCCAGATCGCCATTGGAATCCGCATCATTTGTGCCATCATTGTTAAAGTCATATGCCAGGCTTTCACCAGCCCCATCAAATTCATTTGGAACTCCATCATTGTCAATATCTGGCAAAGGAGCGGGTGTGACGGGTGATACATTGGTAGCAGGAGCCGCTCCTGGTCGATGTCTCAGCATTGGGACATCGATACCACCCATTGCAACTCCTGCAAGAGATGTGTAAACCAATAGGCGGTCATCCACCTTCATCCTATAATCCCCAATGTCGACATTACGGTTGATAAGGGTGGAATTGGTGTCCGAAACACCAACCACATCATTAGCAGCATCGATATTGCTCCCGACATCGAGCCAGTCCCCGAAGGCACCGTCTATCTCTATATTACCAGGAATTCCAATATTGTGAATGACACCGGAGTTCTCGGCGATATGCACCTTGATGCCTCTGGAAACCAAGATATCGGTGAGAATGACACCGACATTTGGGGCATCGGTAGATGCCGATACTTCGAAGGCCAGGAAAAGGTTGGATCGTTCACCAGCCTCGATGTTCAAGGATCTATCCAGATTGATGGTGAAATTATCACCATCGATCTCCAAGGTGGTCTCCAATATCTGATCACGGGAAGCATCGTAGATCATATCACCGTCATCGTGAACGATCCTGAGATTGCTCATTTCCGCAATGGTAAGGTCCCCTCTCTTATTGAAGACAAAACCCTCCACATCAGCATCCTGGCCGTAGCTTTCCAATTGTATAAGAGTGGCATCGTGATCACCGGGCTCGATGATATCGGCCTTGACAGCTTCGGTGACTCTGGCTCTCAATGTGCCCCGCAAAGGCGTGATTATGGAATCGGATATATCGAAATGCCCGAAGGAATCCTGGGTCATGACGACATATGTGGGTTGGGAGAAGGTATCCAGTTCATTTATCACTGCCTTTATCTCGATCTCATTATTATTGACAGCCCCCTTCGCATCCATGGAATATTCAAAGGCATTCCAATCATTGTGATCCAGATCATTATTGAATCTATTCATAGTGATCTTGGAGATCGAATTGCCCCATCCCTGAACATCAAGAAGGACATCCGCGCCCATATTGGATATCATGTAGCCAGTTGAAGCATCCGAGTCCGTGTCGATGAATATGAATACAGAATCCAGACCACGGACATCGTCAGTGGATGAGCCACCCAGAAGGCTTCCTTCGACCTGGACATAGAAATACATGTTCGGGGGGCGGAAATTAACTCTGGACTCGATAATGTTCAGATCATTATTCGATATCTGGTCAACCGTGGAATCCTGATAGGTCATGAACTGCCTCCATTCGGAGAAGTCACCATCAATATCCATGCCATATGCATCATCACCAGTCATTGAATTCGTCAATATCGGAAGGAATAACATGATGAATATCAGAACAGCCATCATGGTCACTCTCAATCTCCAGGCGGAAGAGGCATTGTATCTAATGTTCTGGCGATGCACTCTTCCACGATTATTTGCGAGAGCATCACCATTGATAAGGCCCATGCCATTGACAAGACCACCGGACTCGATCAGATTTGAAAGGCGGCCATTGACCAAACCATTGGTTCTGCCATTAACTAGGCCTTGGCCGTTTACCAGACTCAGGCCAGATCCATTTATGCGGCCATTGACATAGCCATTTGTAAGACCATTGACACGACCGTTCGTCTTGCCATTGGTGAGGCCATTGACCCTGCCGTTAACACGACCAATGATCTTGTCACGGCCATTGGTCTTGCCGTTCACACGGCCATTTGTCCTACCATTGACCCTTCCAAGCGAAGAACCATTGATATAGCCATTCACACGGCCAATGATCTTGTCATTGGCACGACCGTTTATCTTGCCGATGACACGACCATTGGTCTTGCCGTTCACATGACCATTTCCATTTACCAAACCTGCTGGTATCTTATCAGAACGTTCATGCCTTTTCTTATCGGCTTCGGCCTCGATCTCCTCGTAACTACTGTGAATGACCTGGTCATAGCATTCGAGAGCTGCCTCGTGAAGTCCAAGTTTGTCCAATAATTCTCCCTTTTCCATCAGCAGTTTTTCTGTTCCCGGGAAGAGAGCGAGATCCTCATCGATCTCTTTCAACCTGGCCTTTGTTATCTCGATACCTGGGTCGGGAGCTTCATCCAACTCAAGGTCTTCAAGGCCATCATCATCTTGAATAATTGAACCTTGTAATATCTCCAATATCTGCTTCTTGTACTCGGGAGCCTTGTCCTCATTAAGCTCGGCCGCCTTGTCATAACATGATATTGCCTCGTCAAAGCTGCCAGCCTTTGCCAGAAGCCTTGCCTTCTTCGCCCAGTGAATGTCATTATCTGGATCGTCCTGAATATTATCATCCATGGCATCCAGGTCCTCGAGGATGATGACATCGCCAATATCCATGTCGATGTCAACCACATCGGGAAGACCGATCTCCTCTTCCTCATCATCCATCCCAAGAAGTTGTTTTATGAAATCGTCAGTTGGCCCAGTAGGTTCCACCTTCTCTTCAGGCTCATCACCAAGTTTTGACCATCGAGATAGGAAATCTTTTGATATTCCCCTCTTTTCCTCTTTTGTCTTGACATCTGGCAGGACCAGGTCGGCTTCCAATTCCTCAAGAACATCCAGATCGGATAATTCATCTTCGTCCGTCAACGAATCCACCATGGATTCCAGACCGACTATTCCTGAAGGGGCAACTTGATCATCATCATCATCAACTTGATCATCATCGTCATCAGTCAGGATATCAATGGGATCACCCAGGTCCAATGAAATATCATCGATGATATCATCATCAGAGATCATCTCGGATACTATTGGCTCATCAAGGTCCAGGTCTAGATCCAATAGATCGATATCATCAGATTCGGATGATGTCGATATTTGATCGAGGAGCGATATCTCTTCAATTGGGTCTTCCTCGATTTCCGTCGTGAATAGCTCGATGCCATCCATGTCGAAACTATCATCCTGGGCGATTATATCCTCAAGGAGTTTTTCACCCAGTATATCTGATTCATCCATATCCGTAGATTCAACATCCTCAGATTCAACATCCTCAGATTCATCTTCGGATCCATATCCTTCCAGGACATCCGCAATGTCCATATCTACAGCGATGTCCTCAAGGGTAATGACCTGAGGTTCATCGATATCGAGTTGAAGCTCATCGGTATCCAACTCTTCCTCGCCAATATCAATTCCACAATCAGGGCATGCTGTGAGATCTGACTGGACAAAGGAACCACAACCTGGGCATAGATGGAGTTCTGCAACGCTCTCCTCCCACTCCATGTCCTGCATGAGCTGATCCTCGGCATCCTTTGTATCTGTCACCTCGACCAGAAGATCAGAAAGCTCCTCGATCTCGCGTTCCGCCCTGACCTCTTTTTCAAGGTCAAGCTCCACATCCTGATCCTCATCATATACTGCTCCACAATTGGAGCACTTACCAGCATCTTCCGCCAGAAGAGCACCGCATTCCACACACAGGAATATCTGGGTCCTTTCTTCCTTGTACCAGTGACCATCTGGCCCGTCTGGATCTATGCTAATATCATCATCAGATGGTTCAAGCTGCGAGATAGGTCGGTCATCGCCGGGCTCGAACTTCGCATGGCATATGTCACAACTGCTGGCGTCACCAGATAAGAAGGCGCCACAACTGGGACAGAGGAATAGTTCAGCTTCATCCTTGTACCAATGGCCATCAAGATCACTGTCGGTCTTTTCGACCAGCATATCGGCCAGTTCATCCGTATCCGCATCCATCTCGGGAGCGGATTCTTCCACAACTGGATCGAACTTCACGCCACAATTATTACATCTTGTGGCATCTTCCGAAATAAGTGCCCCACACTCAGGACACATGAAGAACTGGGACTTATCTTCCTTGTACCAGTAACCATCCGGAGCATCTGGATCTCTTACTATCTCGGGCTCCGTATCAGGGCTGACATCTACCTCATCATCTGCCTCGAACACTATGCCACAGTACTGACAGCTATCAGAGGCAGAGGATATGAAAGAACCACAGTTTGGACAGAGGAATAGCTCGGCATCATCCTTGTACCAGTGACCGTCCAATTCATCAAGATCGGATGGCTCGTCTCCCAGCTCATCATCATTGAGGAGCATATCGGCCAGTTCTTTCAATTCACTGCTTTCTTCGGTAGATATAGCGGCTCCAAATTCGATCTGGTCATCTTCATTGTCCAGATCGGCATCTATCTGGACATCTCCCTCATCATCATCATGACTGGTGAACTCTTCCAGCATGCCCAGAATATCTGAATCGGATGTCGTGGTCTCTGGAGGAAGTGGTTCCTTATCAAGCTTCGATCCGGTCTTGGCTTCCAAAAATGAAAGACCACAGGTATCACATTCAGAGGACTTTCCCGATATGAATGCACCGCAATCAGGGCAGAGGAAAAGCTCGGCCTTGTCCTTGTACCAGAAACCATCGATGTCATCATCTTCTTCCTCTTTCTCGGTGCCATCGACCAGCAGGTCCAAAATATCTTCAGATTCCTTATCTGGTTGTATCTCTGGCTCGGCCTTGTCCATTTCGAACTTGATCCCACAATGAGAGCATTGATCCGTATTTTCCGAGATCATGGAGCCGCACTCGGGACAGAGGAAGAACTGGCTCTTCTCCTCCTTGTACCAATAACCATCTGGAGCATCGGGATCCTTTGCGACCTCGGGATCGACATCTGGGCTTATATCGGGCTCTTCACTAATCTCATCATCGACCTCGAACACAACTCCACACTTGGTGCAACTGCCAGCATCAGAGGGTATGAAAGACCCGCAATTGGGGCAGAGGAAAAGCTCGGCTTCATCCTTGTACCAGTGGCCGTCCAGATCGCTGTCGGCTTTTTCAACCAGCATATCAGCCAGTTGCTGAGTTTCCATGTCTGTTTCAGGAGATACATCCTCCATATCAGGATCGAACTTCACGCCACAGTTATTGCATTTGCTGGCATCTTCCGAAATAAGTGCCCCACAATCCGGGCACATGAAGAACTGGCTCTTATCTTCCTTGTACCAGAAGCCATCTGGACCATCAGGATCTATTTCAGGAGCTGGGGAAGCCTCCTCCTCGCCTTCAAAGGCGATGCCACAATTCGGGCAATTGTCCGTATCCTCTCCCAGAAGTGATCCACACATTGGACACATCGTTAGTCCAGTGCTTGTTTCCAGCTTGTCGGATGGCTCTCCATCCACATCCACCATCATCTCCGCATAATCCCTTATGCTGTATGCGAGACTCTTGCCTATGCCAGGTATGCCAGATAGCTCATCAAATGGGCATTCTACAAGTTCTTGCAATGACCTGAAGCCTGCGGAATAAAGAATTCGAGCTTTTGCTCTTCCTATACCCGGTATGAGTAATAATTCTACAAGATGGTCATCACTAGTAGACATAAACAATACTAATTTGTTAAACTTAGTATATAGGCATTGTATCTCTAAAAATAGAGGGCGTATCTGTAAAATATGCTACAGCATTACAAAAAGTTGTTATTAAATAAGAGAAAATAAACTGAACTATCGAGGATATCGAGTAAGGCGATATCCTATACCTTTTTCATCATTCTTATATGGTGATCATAGGTAATGATGGCTCATATCTCAAGAGCTGTAGAAAAGGGATCCAGTCCTATATCCATTACATGTATCTCTGTCTTATGACCGATCTCCAAGATCAATCGATCATTGGAGCTCTTGATTATCTTGGGATTCTCTCCCCCTGACCTCAATTTTTCGATTATAAAATCTCGAAAGGCTTTTGTACGATCATATTTGGACTCGGACAATTCCGCAAGCAATCTCGTAGGGTAATATCGGGTATGAGTTCCTTCGCTCATCACACTGACAAGACCAATACCTATCAATTTATTGACTATTATTGACAAACCCTGATGAGTCATATCAAAATCACTGGCATATTCTTTCTGGGTCATACCAGGGTCTTTTATTATCTTGATGAAAAGTGCTTTTGTCTTTTTTGAGGACAAAACACAGAATACATTGACATCCTCATCATCGATCTGGCCCTCAGGCCACACAGACCTCTTATGGCCGAACTTTCTCTCGACCAGATATTCGGAGGCTACGAGTTTACCAATATGCCATTTGACAGTCGTGTCACTCACATTGAGAATATCAGATATATCTTTCATACCAAGGCATGGATGAAAGGTCAGAAGTGAGAAGATATTTCTGCGGATATTGTTCTCGAATATCCTGGCATCCTCGGATGTTTTACCAGGAGACTTGATATTATCTGGATCTTTGATCGCACTTTCCAGAGCCTTTCCCACATTCTTGCTCATGTCTGAATTCTCCTTTTTTTTTTAATGTGCGAACTTATTTCGCACATTATTTTACTTCAATTTTTTGAAGTTATGAATGTGCGAACTTGTTTCGCACATTATTTTACTTCGAATTATTCGAAGTCCTGATACTCGGCCAATATGGCATTGATAAGCTCGGCTGTATTGACCTCCGCGAGATCCCTGTTCCTGAGATCCTTCAATGAACTGGCCAGTCTTTTGAAAACATAGGATGGGATCTTACCTTCCACCTTATTGAAATCAATGGCAAAATCATCAACCTTATCGCGCAATGATGTCAATGGATAATCACCAGCCTGAACAACAAGACCAAAGCCTTTCATGAGAGAATATGGATGCTCCTGATCACTGTGGGAACTGGATCTACATTTGACGATCTTCAATTTCCTCTCCAATTTAGAGCCCGCCTCAAAGCAGCTTCGCAGATGGATCACACAGTCTGATAGGTACATTGGGATAACGGTCTCTGTTCCGGATAGATCTCCGATAGTACCATGCTCCTCAAGAGTGCAGAGTACGGTGCCAACCTTCCTTGTTTCCTTCAGCATGAAGCCAATTAGATCTCGCTGTTCATATCTATCAGATGTTGACCATATCACAGGTGTTAGGGGATCCACTGCAATTCGGGCATTGGCACCTTTCCATGATGATACGAAATCAGGTAATTCTTTCTTTATGAACTGAGAGAATTCAAGACCACTGGCATCGATGAACACAAGTTTTTCATCCTCTATGAAGTTCAGTATCTCCGTCCAGCCCATCTCGATAGCTTCCTTGATGATCTGCTCTTTGTTCTCATCAAGACTGACGAATATACCTTCCTGGCCGGCTTCCAATCCTCTTCTTATGAACTGGGTGGCGAAGGTGGTCTTTCCCGCACCACTCATGCCAATGACGACAGTGGTGGAATTCTCATTGATGCCTCCGTCCAGAAGGCCATTGAGTCCGTATATCCCACTGCTAATTTTTTTCATTTATCATCAACTCATATTTGTATTATAGACCTCGATTCTGAAGTATTTGATCTTCAGGGATCTGTCCAATGTCAAGACCTGGCATGGCATTTCCAAGCCCCATGGAAACTTCAGTCAGTGTCTTCGCGTCCTCGAAGTTCGTAACCGCATCCGCGATGGACTTGGCCATCTTCTTGGGATCACTGGATTTGAAAATTCCAGAGCCTACAAACACACCATCGCAACCCATGCTCATCATGAGGCTTGCGTCTGCTGGTGTTGCTATTCCACCTGCGGCGAAGTTCACAACTGGCAATCTGCCAAGATCACGTATCTCTATCAATATGGCCTTCACGTCTGCTTTCCAGTCAGCCATTTTCCTTCCGCCAAATACAATTTCATCTGCCGATGTCTCATCATCGCACCATTCCTGACGACTTGCCATCTCCAGCTTTCCGAAGGGTTTGGCATAAGTGTGGGCCACGGCATCCAATTTCTCATCATCGATGATCTTCAAGTTCTCGATCATCTGGTTGACAAGGTGCATGTGCCTGACAGCCTCAACGACATTGCCAGTCCCGGCCTCGCCCTTGGTCCTTATCATGGCCGCACCCTCGGCGATACGCCTGACAGCCTCACCCAGATAGGTGCAACCGCAGACAAATGGAACTGTGAATTCGGATTTATCAATGTGATAATATGGATCTGCCGGAGTTAGAACCTCGGACTCGTCGATCATGTCCGCGCCCATTGACTCCCATATACGGGCTTCTGCGAAATGGCCGATTCTAACTTTGGCCATCACCGGAATACTTACCTCATCCAATATCTCCTGGAGCTTGGTCGGGTCCGCGGCTCTGGCGACACCACCCATTGCTCTGATATCGGATGGCACTCGCTCGAGGGACATGACAGCCACCGCTCCTGCATCCTCCGCGATCCTGGCCTGCTCGGCTGTAACAACGTCCATGATGACGCCGCCTTTCTGCATCTTGGCAAATCCTCTCTTGAGAAGTTCGGTCCCGTGTCTGAATGAATTAAGGTCTATGTCAATCGGCAATATATCACCAGTTTACCCAATAAATACATCTGTATTTTAAAGTATTGGAAGATGGACATGATAATTTAATGCGAATTATTAATGAAAAAAGGAAAGATAATCATTATCAATAATAAAAGGAAAGATGATGATGGTCTTTGAAGGACCATCATCTTTCTGTGTTCGAGTCTAGGAATTAATATCCAACTTCCTTGGCCAGATCCTCAGCCTGCTTGACCAGTTCATCGACAAGGTCGAATCCCCTCTGCCAGAATCCTGGATCTGTAATGTCCAGACCCATTTTTGCAACCGTGTTCTTCGGGTAGTCGGAACCTCCAGCTCTTAGAAGATCCAGATACTTTCCGACGAACTCGTCGCCAGTCCTTCTGTATTCCTCATAGAGTGATAGAACCATCAATTCCCCGAAGGAATAGGCGTATGTGTAGAAAGGATAGTGGATGAAGTGTAGCACGTACGACCACCACTTACCATACTCCTCGGTCATGGCAACGGAGTCTCCGAACATCCATTCATTCTCCTCGGTCCAGATCTTGTGCAGATCCTCGGGTTTTAGCTCGCCTATGTCCCGTCGATGAGCGTGCATGCGCTTCTCGAACCTGGTCATCATCACCTGACGGAAGGAAGTGGCGAATATGTCCTCTATCTTTCCGCAGAGAAGTGAAAGCCTGAGCTTTGGATCATCCTCCTTGTCCAACAGACTGTGGAATAGGATCATCTCACCCATGACGCTGGCCGTCTCAGCCATGGCCAGTGATGTGCTCATCTGCAGGTATCCCTGCTCCCTGGCAAGATACTGATGAATTCCATGCCCCAATTCATGAGCCATGGTCATCGTGTCCGATAGATTATCTGTGTGATTGAGCTTGATATAAGGGTGCATATCGGGTGTTATGCCAGCACTGAATGCGCCACCCTCTTTTCCATGCCTTACTTCAGCATCGATCCAGTTATTGTCGAAGAATTTCTGAGCAATCTCGCCAGATATCGGTGAGAAGTTCTTGTATGATTCCAGAGTCATGTTCTTCGCATCCTCATAGAGGCATTCCTTCTCGATTGGAAGAATTGGTGCATATCTGTCATAATCATACAGTTTGTCCAGACCCATTATTCTCTTTTTCAGGTTGTAGAAACGGGCGACCAGTTCCACATTTTTGTCCGTTGCATCCAGTAAGCTGTTGACAGTGGAATCATCCACCTGATTGTCCATGTTCCTGACTGCCATCGGGTGCTTGTAGTCTCTGAACTTATCATGGGTGTAATGATCCTGAACAAGGGTATTGAACACGAAAGTGAGAAGGGACATCTTGTCCTCCAGAGCATCGGTGACAGCCTTGTGGGCGTGGATCCTCAAATCCCTATCGGGATTGCGGAGATAATTCAATGCAGCGTCGAGTGGGAATTCCTTCTCTTCTCCGCCATCATTGATCTTGACCACCATCTGGCCCATTGTTTCATCAAATAATCTTATGAAAGCGGATTTGCCAGTATTGGAAAGAGCATCCCATACCTTTTCTTCACCCTCTGTGAGCTGATGTGGGGCTCTCAGTCTCTCGACTTCCAGATAATGCCTGAATTTGGCAACCTCTGGACTGTCCAGTAATTTCTGGGCTTCAGCATCGTCTATCCTGCACCAGGCCAGGGAGAAGAATATCATATGGGCTTCTATCTCCGTGAACTCCTCCTGAGCTTTGGATATCAAAGCTCCGTTTTCTGGTTTGAGACAATCCCCCGTAAAGGTCAGATGTGCGAAATAAAGGGGTTTGACAGCATCCTGGTATATGTTTTCAAGTTCTTCCACGGCTTCGAAGAGATCGGTCGGCGAAACACCTGGCTTGATGATATCCCTGTACTTGCTTTCAAAAGAACTAGCTCTTTGCTTGATGGCCCGGATATCGCTATCTATCTTGGGATCGTCTATACCAGCATAGAAATCTGTCAGATCCCAGCGAACTCCATGAGCACTACTTTTCTTGTCTTCCATATTAACACCTTTTAGGAACATAATATAAGGGTGGGTATTAGTGCTTTTTGTTAGGTTCAAAGATTATTGAGGTATAACATGCGCAAGGTGTATCGGTATATTCCCAACATAGCGTATTCTCAGCAAGGCATATTCCCAACAATGTACATGTGGATTAGTTCGAGCATGCCCCGTCTGGATTATTCATAGAATATTCATCAGGGCGGGGTACTATATTCTATATTTCAGTGGGTGACAGTCGCGATGTGTCAGTGGGAAGATAAACTCCTCGCTCAAGACAAGTCTAAGTTCATATTTCTAGCCTTGTTCAAAATGCGAGGAGTCAAATTAAGCCTCGCCTCGATCAAAGCAGGGGCGAGGTCCTTATCCACACCCAGCATAACAAACTAAACTTCGTCAATTGACGTACCCAAACATAGAAAGATACTTATTATCTCAAGTAATCTTCATCCCAGATGGGACGCACATACCCTAGAGGAGGGGTGGAAACTTTGGTTCTGGATATTGAATATGAAACTATCGCGCTTGTATTCGAAGAAGGCATGGTGAAACTTGAGCTTGATAGGCCGGATGTTCACAATGCTTTCAATGATGTCATGATAGCTGAGATCACGGATGCTTTTGATAAATTGGCAGCAAAAAAAGAGATACTGGCTATTATAATCACCGGAAATGGAAAGAGCTTCTGCGCAGGAGCTGATCTCAATTGGATGAAGAAGATGGCAGGCTATTCCAGAGATGAGAATATTGAAGATGCCAGAAAAATGGCCAATATGTTCATGGCCATTCAAGAATGTCCATTTCCCACGATTGCCAGGGTGAATGGAGCCGCCTTCGGTGGAGGTGTTGGCCTGGTCGCGGTCTGTGACTTTGCTTTCGCATCCCCAAATGCCAAATTTTCCTTTAGTGAGACCAATCTTGGTTTGATACCGGCAGTCATTTCAAAATGGGTGATAGGGCGCGTTGGCTCGAAAAAAGCCAAACAATTATTCATGACTGGCGAGAGATTCGATACTTCCCTCGCTTGTGATATCAAATTAATAGATGGCTCGGCGCATGATCTGGATGGCACGATCAACGAGGTCGTGGCGCAATTCAAGACCAGTGGCCCCATGTCGATAATCGAGTCCAAGAAGCTGGTCGACCAATATGGAAATGAAGATTTCCTGGAATATTCCATCGCCGCAATTGCAGATCTACGAGCATCCGATGAAGGCCGGGAGGGTATAGCGGCCTTCCTGGACAAGAGAAAGTCAACATGGAGGAGAGATTCAGAATGATCAAGAAAGTCCTTATAGCCAATAGAGGCGAGATCGCGGTTCGCGTGATCAACGCTTGCCAGGAGATGGGTATCCAGACAGTCGCGATATACTCGGATGTGGATGAGGGGGCTTTGCATGTACATAATGCTGATGAGGCATATCCTCTGGGTGATCCAACTCCTTCAGAGAGCTATCTGAATATCCCGAAGATACTGGACATCGCTGCAAAGAGCGGCGCGGATGCGATCCATCCAGGTTATGGTTTTCTTTCAGAAAGAGAAGAATTCGCAGAGGCTTGCGTGAAAGCTGGATTCATATTCATAGGTCCCAGTGCGGAGGTCATTCATGGAATGGGTGACAAGATCGAGGCAAAGCGCACCATGGCCAATGCCGGAGTGCCAGTTATTCCAGGATTCACAGGAGGCGATGAAGATGGTGATGATACCCTTGAGCAGGCATGCCAGCGTATCGGTTTCCCTGTTCTTATCAAGGCAACCGCAGGTGGTGGCGGCAAGGGAATGAAGGTCGTTGAAACGATGGAAGACCTGAACAGTGCTGTTGATTCCGCCAGAAGGGAAGCCATGTCATCCTTCGGCAATGATCAATTACTGCTCGAAAAATACCTGGAGAAGCCCAGGCATATCGAGTTCCAGATACTGGCTGATAATCATGGAAAGATCCTGCATCTATTCGAGAGAGAATGCTCCATCCAGCGCAGACACCAGAAGGTCATAGAGGAATCACCTTCTGTCGTGATCGATGATGATCTCAGGAGCAGGATGGGCGATGCCGCGATACTGGCTGCCAAGACCATCGGATACACTAATGCTGGCACAGTGGAGTTCATGGTGGATAAAAATAAGGATTTCTATTTCCTAGAAATGAATACAAGGCTTCAGGTGGAACATGCGATCACGGAGATGACAACTGGCATCGATATCGTGAAATGGCAGCTGCGAATTGCTTCTGATGAACCACTGACATTGGAGCAGGATGAAATAGGGCAGAGAGGGCATTCCATAGAGTGTCGTATCTATGCCGAGGACCCGGAGCAGGGATTCATGCCATCCACCGGGAAGCTGAGAACGGTGGATGTTCCACATGGCATCAATATCAGACATGATACTGGGGTGAAGGAGGGAGTGGAGATCACTCCTTACTATGATCCTATGTTGGCCAAGCTCATCGTGCGTGGTGAAAAGCGCGAGGATGCCATAAACAAGATGAAATGGGCATTGTCCAATTACATCACACTGGGTGTTACGACCAATGTGCCTTTTCTCAGAGCGATAATTGCTCATGAGGCCTTCGCCAGCGGAGACATAGACACCCATTTCATTGACACGTATTTCAAGGACTGGATACAAGCGGCGGAGCTTCCATTGGAGGTACTGATCGCCGCTGCGCTGGATGATGTCAAACAGAGCGGCCTATCAAAGGATGATGATCAAAGGGACGAGGCGCATGATGCGCATTCCCCATGGAAGAGTGCGGGGCCCTGGAGGATAGATAGTTGAGGTGGTGATATAATGGAATTTCAATATGAATATGCAGGGAAATCATATCCAGTTAAAATGAAGCGAGACGGCGATCATTTTACCGCCACCATCGGTGATAAGGAGTATGAGGTATCCTCCAAGGAGATCAAGCCAGGCTTTTTCATTATCAATATAGATGGAAAGCCTGTTAAGGTATCCATCGCATCAGAAGGGAGCCAACGCCACATATTCCATGCGGGGGCGGTTTACAGATTCACCAAGCTGGAAGGCCGCAAGCGAGGCGGAGATCAAGATGGCGAAATATCACCCGAGATAACATCGCCAATCTCTGGTAAGCTTGTGAAAGTGGACTCGACGGATGGAGAGGAGGTCGAAGCAGGCCAGAGCCTGATGACCATCGAGGCCATGAAGATGGAATATCAGATCAAAGCCCCATACGGTGGGAAGGTGGAGAAAGTCAATTTCAAGGAGGGCGATCAAGTGGATATTGGCGTCGTTCTCATAATCATGGAAAAGAAAGAGGAAGAAGAGGTCAAGGAAGAGTGATTTGAATGAGAGAACTAAGTGATCTCATTCAAAATCACGTAATATTAATGGAGTGATTCAAGATGGATGCGATAGAGAGCCAGATAGATGTTAATAGCGAGGATTTCAAGGAGAATAAAGAGCATTATCTTCTCATGGTGGCTGACCTTAAAGAGAAGGTGGCATGGGCCAAGGCCGGAGGCGGAGATAAGGTCATAGCCCTTCACAAGGAAAGAGGGAAGATGCTGGCCAGGGAGAGAATAGACGCCCTGGTGGACTCGGATACTCCTTTCCTGGAACTGAACCCGCTCGCGGGATTAGGGATGTATGATAATAAAGCCCCAGGCGCTGGCATAGTGACTGGCATTGGAGCTGTACACGGCAATGAGGTAATGATAATAGCCAATGATGCCACCGTGAAAGGCGGCACTTACTTCCCGATGACCGTGAAGAAACACATTCGTGCCCAGGATATCGCGATGGAGAATAATCTTCCATGTATCTACCTGGTTGATTCTGGCGGGGCTTTCCTTCCAATGCAGGACGAGGTGTTCCCGGATAGAGAACATTTCGGAAGGATATTCTACAATCAGGCCCAGATGTCATCCAGGATGATACCACAGATAGCACTTGTTATGGGTTCATGCACCGCGGGTGGGGCATACGTGCCCGCGATGTCAGATGAAACGGTTATCGTCAAGGGAACTGGCACCATCTTTTTGGGAGGACCACCTCTTGTCAAGGCCGCGACTGGAGAAGTCGTGAGCGCGGAGGATCTCGGAGGTGCTGACGTGCACTGCCGCCAGTCCGGAGTTTCAGATCATTATGCCACCAGCGACGAGGAGGCACTTTCCATCGGTCGGAACATCATCGAGAACCTCAATCGGCCAAAAAAGACGTATATGAAGATCAAGAAACCTGAAGACCCCCTATATCCGATAGATGAGATATACGGCATAATATCAAAGGACTCGCGGAAGCCTTTCGAGGTCCGCGAGATAATAGCCAGACTGGTCGATGGCAGTAAGTTCCACGAGTTCAAAGAATTGTACGGAACAACCCTTGTCACGGGCTTCGCCCACATCATGGGTTATCCTGTTGGAATACTGGCCAATAATGGCGTACTGTTCTCAGAGAGTGCGTTGAAAGGCACTCACTTCATCGAGCTGTGCTGCCAGCGTAAGATACCACTGGTCTTCCTACAGAACATAACTGGCTTCATGATAGGCAGGGAATACGAGGCAAAGGGAATAGCAAAGGACGGTGCCAAAATGGTGGCAGCGGTCTCCAATGCCCAGGTTCCGAAATTCACAGTTCTGATCGGTGGGTCTTTCGGTGCTGGCAACTACGGAATGTGCGGACGCGCTTATGATCCGCGCCAGCTGTGGATGTGGCCCAATGCCCGGATCTCGGTTATGGGCGGAGAGCAAGCTGCCAATGTACTTTCCACGGTCAAGAAAGATCAATTGTTCAGAAAAGGAGTGGAGATGAGCGACGACGAGGTCGATGAGCTCAAGAAGCCAATTCTGGAGAAGTACGAGATGGAAGGCAATCCCTACTACTCGAGTGCGAGGATATGGGATGATGGTATCATCGATCCGGTCCAGACGAGGTTGGTACTGGCGCTTGGAATAAGTGCTTCACTGAATGCGGATATCCCTGAGGCTCCATTCAGCTTATACAGAATGTAAAGAAGGAAAATAAGCCAGCGTCATCTAAAGAACGCTGGCTTTCTTATTATTTTACAATACATCGACTATCTTCTTCAGCGCAGCCAGTCCCTTTTCTTCCGCATCCCTGGCTATCTTGAGATCCTCAATCACCATAGCCCTTCTCTCGGGGTCCTGGAGCGTGGAAAGCTGGCGAGTGAGAAAAGGATACTGGTCCGATATGCAACTCAGGCTCTCCCTCACATCTGTGTAGTACTTGATGGCCTCATCGAACAATTCACCATGCTGGCCAATCTTAGATTTTGCCTCATACAGGAAATCAACAGCGAACCTCCTGCACTCGGACCACACCTCTGCATTGTAGCCAATTCCATGAGCGTGTCCTTCAGTATATTCGATCGAGCCATCCAAGAATTTTATCCACATGTCATAGGCCTTGAGGCCAGATGCATAGCCAGGATAGACAAAGCCCTCGGGGTTGGATGCGAAGAATAAGGCTTTCTCAAAAGCTTCTTTCACGACCTTCTCAGGAGACGCTGGCTCACCAGGGTGAACTGCAACGAACTCTATTAGGCCTATCTCGTGCTTGTCCATCTCCTGCCACGGCACAGGCCCCTTTCCGTTCGGAGCCAAGCATCCGTTGTAGTAATAGCCGACATCATCATATCCGTTGACACAGTAATATTCGGGGATCTCCATCTCCCAGCCATAGACAGGTATGTTGGCATCCAGCTTCCTTTGGGTGAATTCCCAGGCGGCCTTTGCCGCTTCTTTCCATTCGGTGCAACCGCCCTCTTCTTCCCTGAATGAAAGAATGCCATCTGTCTTATAACCTAAATTGGGAGCCAGCTCAAAGAGCATGATGGCCTTCCAGGCTGTCGGGCCACTGGGACACAATTCCTCATGAATATTCATAACAAATGCATGGCCAGTCCCACCAAATATCCAGGGTAGGCTGATGCCCAGATCAAGATAATCCGTACATCCCTTGATACATCCGATATGGGTCGTCCACAAACTATGCCACTTGAAACCTTCTAATTCCTTCATCTCTTTCACCAATAACATCATTGATTCGAGAGTATAAATAGTTAAAGAGAAGGGGGGTGAAAGTATTGTGGAATCAATATCTTTTTAGGTATTGATATCATTTCATTGCATTATAGGATCGGTAAAATATGGACAAGATACTTACCCGGATGATATGGGCTGGCGCGTGGCTGGTATTCTTTATGATCGCTTTCATCTATTTGATAGCAATTGAAAATTATGAAGCTGGCACTGTTATTTTCGGAATTCTAATGGTATGCACTATTGGAGAAATTCTATTGTACAAAGAATTCCAAAAGGAAGATGATGAAGAAGAGGTCCTTCTGATAGACAGGGGTATGAATTAGGAGAAACTTAGATTAACCTCAATGTAGATGAAGTATCATGGTTTTTGATATTTCACGGAACGCACTTGATGAAGCTCTTTCTCCATATTTACGTCAACACTCGGACAATCCAATTAATTGGCAGGAGTGGACTCAGGAAGCCGTTGACCATGCAAAAGCTACCAACAAACCCCTTCTTGTATCCGTTGGATATTCAACCTGCCATTGGTGCCATGTGATGGCCAGGGAGGCTTTTTCCGACAAAACTATTGCTGATTTTCTAAATTCGAATTTCGTGCCTATCAAGGTTGACAGGGAAGAGAGGCCTGATATTGACTCCACAATGATGAGCTATTGTGTGAAAATTAATGGTTCAGGTGGCTGGCCACTTAATGTATTCCTTACTCCAAATCTGATACCTATGCACGCAATGACCTATGGTCCTATTGAGCCAAAATATGGAATGCCTGGCTTTTTATATATATTGCATAGGATCAAATCACACTACGAACAAAATGATTCTCCAACAAACCCACCGATAATTGAATTTGAGGAACCGAAAAGTACAGAAGAATCATCCATTGCCAGACAATTAAAGGCCAGCTACGATAAAGAATATGGGGGTTTTGGCCAAGCAAACAAATTCCCATCACACTCATCGAATTTGTTCATGCTCTATTATCTTGAGGTTAATCCAAATCAAGACCTGGAAAAAATGCTGGTAAAAAATCTGGACACAATGTTTTTATCTGGTTTGCATGACCACATCCAGGGTGGATTTTATAGATACACTGTGGACAGAAAATGGCAGATCCCACATTTTGAGAAGATGCTCTATGACCAGGCTATGCACTTATGGGTATATTCAATGGCTTATGGTAAATTTAAGAATGAGAATTACAAAATGGTGGTTGAAAACCTATATAGAAGCCTGGAAGAAACCTTCTCAATCAATGGGTTGTATTCATCAGCACTGGATGCCGACACAGATCATGAAGAGGGATTGACCTATGTGATGTCATATTCTGAATTGGAGAATTCCCTGACTACTGATGAAATGGATTTAATGGCTGAAGTATACGAGATTTCAGAGATGGGTAATTTTGAAGGAAAAATTCATCTGATCCGAAAAACATCTGAGAAGCTGCCAGGCTTGATTGACCTTAACCAAAAGCTTCTGGACCTTAGGCATAAAAAACCTCAGCCTTTCAGAGATGAAAAAACACTCGTTTCATGGAATTCCCTTGCTGGCATTGGCCTCATTCACTCTTTTAGATATCTGGGAGATAAAAAGTATCTTAATAGGGCACTATTGATACTTGATACAATACTCGATAAGCATTTTTCAGAAGATAAATTATGGAGGAGTTATTATGAAGGAAAAGTTCATGGTGGACAGTATCTCCATGACCATGCTTCATTCCTGCTATTTCTAACTTATTTGTATGAAGAATATCAATATCCTAAAGACTCAAATTATTCAAAATTCAGGGGTTTGTTAGAAAATTCTATTGCATCAATTGAGCAATTCAGGATCGAAAAAAATGATGGATGGCTTGAATCCAATTCAACAGATTTTCATCAAGTTCCAGCTCAGTCTTTCGACCATCCTATACCATCCTCTGTGTCATTGGCTCGATTTTCGCTGGCCAGAGCTAATGCACTTCTGGACTTGGATTATTTGACTGATACTGAATTTGCATCTGCCCATAATTATGATTTTTACAATGTGGCCTCGATGTTTGAGAGAGGATTATTCCATATAATCACAAATCCCAAACAATTAACCTGGAAAGAACTGCCTATGAATTCAATCCAGAAATTGGGTAAGTCTACAAGTGATTGCTATAAGGGTAGTTGCAGACCCATTTGATCTCCCTTTTGCTTGTTCATTCATGCTGGCCTTAATGTTCCGGCAAATATCTGCTATGCAAGCAAAGTCTTAGCAACAAGGCTGAGGATGCCATATTATCACTCATCAACCTTTGGGAAAAGTTATGGATATGGTACAAACATCATCGCCCATCAAAATACTGGCCAGCACCTGGACTTCAATATGGTATCCAGTTATCTCTTCCCAGATGCCTTTGTAGAATCCAGCACCGCAGTAACAGTAGATGGGGGGTATGGTCTCACCCGCGCTCAGGGCGTCCCTCACCATTGGGCAGTGGCAATACAATTCTCTTCTCTTTTCGGTATCTGGCTCCGCCATGTATTTCAGTAAATTGCCACTCTTGGGTATCTTTGTGGCAATTATGCGATCACCTTCAAGAATGCCAGCTGTCCCCCAATGATTTGAAACTATCTCATCAAACCATTTTGATTCCAGGCCAGGGATCGAGCTTAGGAACTTTTCGAAGCTCTCCTGAAGCATCTGGTGAGGGATCTCGATAGAGCCAGTTTTCTCGAAAGCTTTTTTCATTGGTCCGAGATCTTCCTTAGGGTACTGGCAAGCCCGACCGATCATGATCTCCTTGATGGCATCCTCATCAAGCTCCTTATTTGAGCCAATTATCTCCAGAATGTCCATGGAAAGTGTATTGAGCTGGAAAATATAATGATTTCTAACCTCTGTTAATTTTTTTCATCTCATCGACCACTGGCTCGTCCTTATAGGGATCATAATCAGCCAAATATTCGATCTTCTTCAGATCCTTGGTAATGCTCCATACCACATTCTCATCCAATTGTTCAGATACCTCAAGGCAAGTGTACAGAAGTGCTATGGTTTGGTCCACTGGCCAATCCTTTCCCTTGCCAATGGACGAGTAAATGAAAGCACATACATCGTACCAAATATCAATCTGGCCATTGTCTAACAATATTGAGAAAAGGATATCTCGAACATCCTCCCATGGCTTATCCAACTCAAGAATGAGAGGGTTGCCTTGTTCATCATTGAGCAAAGCAACCACTTTCTGCCTCAGATCCATTGGTCCACGAGCCTATAGCTTGGATTCCACAACAGCCAGCACTTCCTTCAGCAGAGCATCTCCCTCCGCTGCCAGATCGTCGCATTTCTTCAGCATATCCACCTTGTAAACCTCATCGGTGACTTCCGGCATATTGATCTTCACATTGAGTATCGCACCGTGCATACCGGCATTGGCCATTAGAGCTCCGACACCAACATCACTTGCACTGGCCGCCAGGCCCTTTGGTGCTAACTGTTTGGCCAGTCTCAGGACATCCAGGCACTTCGCAGCCACGCTATATGGCACATCGATAGCTCCCTTGTATGCTTCCAGAATGGCGGCTTTCTTCGCAACCTCTTCCTCCGGAGTGCTGGCCTTGATCTTATTGGCCTCGACCACGCCATTGAAAGCGTTCGTGTCCGCATCCACTCCGTTAACGAGGAATGCCTTCAATGATTCGCCAGTTTCTCCTATCTGGCAAATTTCCGGATAGATCTCCAGGAAATCCTTTCCACCGCTCAAATTGGACACCATTGCCACAAGCCCTGCCCCCAATGCTCCACCAAGAGACGCGACACTGCCGCCACCAGGTGCCATGGAATCGGTCTGGACCTCGTCCACGAAGTCAGTGACTGTCATATCCACCAGACCGCATTTCTCGGCCAGGACATAATCGATAACTCTTTCTTCAAGTGGGAAGGGTGAGATATCTGCCAGACCCATGGAGAAAGCGGCGATCTCAACAAGCTCGCGCTCGGGCAGACCAGTTGGCTTTCCCATCTTCTTCAGATAATGCTTTCCAGCAGCCACCATCGCGGCCTTTGGAACAAGCCCTACTATTTCCGAGCCAGTGACCTGAAGACCACGGTCGAGAGCGGCCTTGACCACGAAGTCATAAACGTCGTGGACCGCTGTCTCTTTGTAATTTGTAAGATTTATGGATATCTGAGCTCTGCCATATTCCGGAATATACCAACCGATGGCCTTGCAAAACTTGAAAGCACCGGGAATGGTGGTCTTTTTGCCATTCTCGTCCTTGATGATATCGCCATCTCTCTTGTACTTGGTAGGCGACGGAGTTCGGGCCACCCTGCCCTTTTCTCTGATATCGCTCGCGATATCAAAGGCCAGCTTCTTATCCTTGGTATTAAGATTGATATTGTAGGCGATTAAGAACTCACGCGCGCTCATGGCTGTGGCTCCGCACTTTGGCTTGAACTCTTTCGGGCCAAAATCAGGTGTGTATTCCGGTGTCTGGAACTTCCTTTCAAGGGCCTCATACTCGCCCTCACGCACCTTGGCCAGGTTTCTCCATTCCGGCCTGGTCGCACTCTCCTCATACAGGAATATCGGAATGCCCAGTTCGTCTCCAACGCGCTTTCCAACTTTCTTGGAAATTTCAACACAATCAGCCATCGTCACTCCACTCACAGGAATGAATGGGCATACGTCTGTCGCGCCCATTCTTGGATGCGCGCCAGTATGCTGGCTCATGTCAATTAGTTCAGACGCTTTCTTTATGGCCAAGAAAGCGGATTCCTGCACGCTTTCCGGGTTTCCGAAGAAAGTTACCACGGTTCTATTGGTGTCAGCTCCCATATCGACATCCACGACCTGGCTGCCCTCGACCGAGTTGATCTCAGCTACTATCTGGTCTAAAATTCCTTTGTCTCGCCCCTCACTGAAGTTCGGTACACATTCCACTATCTTCTGCATCAAATCACCTTGAAATCCGGTAATCGAATTATCGATATAAGCCTATCGCGAGATATGAGCTTTAAGGAATAATATATAAGAGTAGGCGGTTGCCATGAGCCCATCAATGAATAAGCAACTAAACGCAGAGCAATTATCTCTGCGAGGTTGGGCTAATGGCCTATGAAGATGAACTTTCAGGCCAGTGTTTGATTTTATACTAATTTATAGCCTAATAGTTCAGACAAAACTAATATATACACAACCTGTATTGGGCGAATGCTCAGAATGAGCCGATGAATAATGATCCGCTAACAGCCAGACATTATAAAAGGTCGTGGTTCAAGGTGGTGAATGAGGTGAAATAATGCCAATGTACGTTAGATATGAGACACCAAAAGAGCTAGCAGATAAGATATTCCAGTTGGTAGAACTGGCCCGCGACACAGGTAAGGTCAAGAAAGGAAGCAATGAAGTGACCAAGCTTGTAGAGAAGGGAACCGCCAACTTTGTTGTAATGGCTGAAGACGTAACTCCAGAAGAGATACTGGCTCACATGCCTTTGCTTTGCGCAGAAAAGAACGTGCCATTCGCATACGTTCCAAGCAAGCAAGAGCTTGGAGTCGCCTGCGGTTTGGAAAAGCCAACAGCATCTGTAGCCATAACAAGTGTAGGAAAAGGAAAGGCACTTCTCGAGGAAGTGACGAAAGCCGTGGCTGATCTTAACAAGAAATAAGGTGGCAGTCAAATGACTTTGAATGGAATTCCTGCAGAGATCGTTGAGGTTGTTGGCCGTACTGGGATGACTGGAGAGGCATCACAGGTCAAGGTCAGAGTTCTCGATGGTCGAGATAAAGGCAGGATAATAACCAGGAATGTAATGGGTCCGGTCCAGATCGGTGATATTCTCTTATTAAGAGAAACACAGAGAGAGGCCAGAAAACTCAGCATGAGGTAGGTGAACGAATGGTTGAAAAAAGAATGTGTAACTTCTGTGGAGGCGATATCGAGCCAGGAACTGGTAAGATGTTCGTCAAGAAGGATGGAACTACCTATAATCTATGCTCGAACAAATGCAAGAAGAACCTCATTGACCTGAAGAGGGTCCCAAGAAGGACAAAATGGACAAAGAGGTATGCTGAGCTGAAAGAGTCCACTCTCAAGCACGAGAAGGCGATGGCCGAAAAGGAAGCGGAAGACAAGAAGGCAGGAAAGGCGAAAGCCGCTCCTGCAAAGAAGAAGCCCGCAGCCAAGAAACCAGCAGTTGCCAAGCCAAAGCCTGTCAAGGAAGCCGCGCCCGAACCTGAAGGAGAATGATATCTTGGAAAGAACCTTCGTCATGATCAAGCCAGACGGCGTCCAGAGATGCCTGATAGGCCAGGTCGTTCAGAGATTCGAGCAGAAGGGATTCAAGATGGTTGGCATGAAGCTGATGACCATATCCAAGGAACTGGCTGGCGAGCATTATAAAGAGCATGTTGGCAAGGGTTTCTACAACAGCCTGATGGAATATATCACATCAGGCCCAGTCATGGCAATGGTCCTCGAGGGAAAGGATGTCGTATCCGCTGTTAGGACAGTGGTGGGCAAGACCAATCCACTGGAAGCATCACCCGGAACAATAAGGGGTGATTTTGGTATTGAAACTGGCAGGAACATTATTCATGCCTCGGACTCGGTACCAAGCTCCGACAGGGAAATCGGCCTCTTCTTCAAGCCAGAAGAGCTTCAGGACTACGAAAGAATAGACAATGTCTGGCTTTATGAATAATATTCATAACCAAGACAAACTAAAAAGACCGAACTGAGCAATCGGTTCGGTCTTTCATCTTTATATTATATATCAATTAACAAGCTTATAAGCTTTTTAGCCCACGCCAGCTTCTTCTTCTTGACCCCTGGGTCTTTTCCAGGCTTGGGTATCGGGTTATCAAAATCAAAGCCCAGAAGCCGAATATTTCTGGCATTGAAATGTGATGCCAGGAACACTCCTCTATCGCCATCCGTGAAACCACCATAATTTTGAATTACACCATGTGGACGGTTCTGGGTGGTCCCCATTATCCGGCCTGTGAATTTTGGTAGCCAGAGCCGCAGGGCATCCATATTATCGCCGTGAGCATGAATAACGGCGATAGAGCCACAGGAATTTGCATTGATCTGCTCCTCCACATCCCCGTCCAGATCGGTCATGATTATTCCAGGAAGAATGTCATGATGCAGTAATTGGCTGACTGCGCCTTCAGCCGCGATGATGATAGCCCCGTCCTCAAGGCTGTCCATATCTTCTGGTTTCAATGCACCTCCGATGACGATAACAGGGTTGCCAGATATTATATTTTTCAAGATATCTGGATCTATGGTATCCATGCCACTGATCAGGGAAGCAAGAAGATCGGACGATGAGGCATCCGCGCCCTCATCGTATTGAAAATCATGGAGTATCTCTTTATAAAGTCCATGCCAGTCGTCGAAGTTCAAGAATTATCCCTCCACTTATTTCTTTTCAACGGTTATCTCACACTCGGAAGACCCATCTGCCATGGTCTTCCTGAGCTTGATATCTATTTCAGATTTCGAACGCTGAGCGAATTTACTGGCAATGCCCCTGCATAGAATACAAAGGATCAAATTCCTTGTTTCCTGATTGTTCCACGGACATCCAATGACCTTCGTAAGGCATGAATCTTCACTGACACAATCCAGATATGATTCACCTCCAAGATCTTCCAGAACCCGAATATAAGCCCTTCCGATATCCTTAGCAGTATCCTCACCAATGCCATCATAATACCTCTTATCCAGTACACCTTCCAATTTATCAGATAGATTCTCGATGAACTGAACACGGTCCGTACTGCCCATTGAATCAAGGAATATGGGGACCAGGTCCGTGAGCACGGACTTCATCTCGAACTGAGCCTCGAGAATACGTTGCTTGACATCCTCTTCCTGTCGTCGTTTTTCTTCGGTCATATCCCTGACAATTGTGACAATACTGACAACCTGGCCGCCTTCCATTAGCGGGATCTTCCGGGTTTGGGTCGTGTACACCTTTCCATCAATATCAATATCTTCTGAAGTCTCAATTATTTGACCGTCCTCGAAGACCTTTTTATATTCAGCCATAACACTTTCCGATAGGAATGGGAATATGTCAGTGACATGTTTGCCAACGGCGTCTGTGCAATTGAGGCTCAGCTCACTGCACCATTCTTGGAATGACTCATTGAAGATGGTTATTATCATATTCCTGTCAACGACATGGATGGAATCACTGATGGAATTAACAGTGGATCGATATTGTGCTTCGGAGGTCCTTCTCTGATTTTCAGCCTGTTTCCTTTCAGTAATGTCCCTGACAAAGCCCACGGTGTAAAATTCATCTTTGATCTTGTATTCGTGGATCGAGACCTCGGCATCAAAGGTCGAGCCATCATTCTTACGAACTGCCTTGAACTCGTAGTATGTTGGAGCAAATTTGCCGGCCGTCCTCTGGACATGGTACTCGCTCACCATAATGGCGGATTCGGGTGACATGAAATCACTGGGCTTCTTCCCAATAAGCTCCGACAGATCAGTACAGCCAAAGAGCTCGACCAATCTCGGATTCGCATAGATGAACCTTTCGTCCTTCTCTATACCTATGCCATCAGTGGAGGCATGGAAAAAGGCATCCAGTTGATTCTGGAAGGCAAATCGCTCTTCCTCTGCCTTTCTTTTTTCGGTTATGTCCCTCACATACTCTATGACACCAGTTAGCTCACCAGTATCTACATCGTGCATGGGGAAACTGTGCAATTCCAACCAGCCTATATGGGCATTGTCCTGGCCTATCTTTCTTATCACTCTTAATTCGGATTCATCTAAGGCCAGAACATCACGACTTGGGCATTTGCATTCCCCATCCGGGCTATCACATTGAAGGAGATCATTGCATGTTTTTCCTTCAAAGGGCATCTTGTGAGGGAACCATTTCTCGATCGTCTTATTGGTGCTGACTATCTTCAGATCTGTATCCATGACTATGAGGCCGTCCTGTATACTTTCGAATATATTGGCCAGGAATCTCTCGCCATCTCTAAGGGCTCTTTCAGACCTCTTCCGCTGAGTTATGTCCCTGACGACCGAGATAAAACCACTGGGCTTATTGTTCAGCATGTAGGGTGACAACTTGGCCGAAAACCACAGATCGATTTTTTCAGTCTTTAAAGGATATTCGAATTCATATATATCTCCATTCTTAGTCTTCTCAAATCCAATATCGATTTGCTCGGATATCATTGGTGGCAGAACATCAGAATATTTCCGACCTAAAAAGTCCTCTGGCTTGGCTATTAATTTAGTATTTTCTGGGGAATGGTAGAATATAAAAACGCCTTCAGAATCCACACCGAAAACAAGGTCATCCATGGATGAGAATATCCCTCTTATCTTCTCATGTGATTCCTGAATAGCCTTCTCGGACTTCTTCCTATCTGTGATGTCTCTGGCAATGGCACAATTGTATTCTTTATCCTTATACCGAATGTAATTATTAGTGACCTCGACCGAGAACTCAGCGCCATCCTTTGTCTTGTACACAGACTCATATAAGGATGATCGGACATTCTTCAATCCATCCCAATGGCCCTTCCAATGATCGGCCCATCTATCCTTTGGGAAGTGTAGATCTATGTCGGCCACGGACATTCCAAGGAGCTCTGACCTAGTATAACCCAAACTCTCACAGGCTGCATTGTTCACATAGAAGAAATTGGCGTCAGAATCCATCCAGAAGGTCGCATCGGACATACGTTCTATGGCAAATTGGGTGATGAGAGGAGCTTCTTCAGCCTTCTTCCTCTCGGTGATATCCGTGTCAAGACCTCTGTAACCCACCAGATCATTATTCTTATCCAATATCGGAGTTCCACTTGTTTCCAGGAATACCACATGTCCTTCCTTGTGGAGGTTTGTGTTTTCGAATTTGATGATATGCTCTTTCCTTTCAAAGGCTGATATGGCAGCCTGTTTCATCTCATCTCTGGCATCCAATGTGAAAAAATCATAGAAATGTTTCTTGCCCACCACTTCTTCAGGCTTGTAACCAAGTATCCTTTCGATGGCTGGGCTAGCATAGGTGTACAGGCCATTCGCATCCACTTCCCATATCCACTCGCCTGCACTTTCAGCCACCTGCCTGAAGCGCTCCTCGCTCTCAATAAGGCTATCTTCTGCTTTTTTCTTCTCGGAAATATCCCGAACAATATGGACAAAATTGGTTGTGGGGCCTGAGTCATTAATCACCGGTTCAACTGAAACATGGAACCATCTGCCCCCTTCCTCGAATTCCATTGTCTCTCTCTTACCAGATAACTTGCTTTTCGCTAATGGACAATCATCAGGAGGTGCGCCCTTGTGAACGATCTCATTGCATACCTTTCCTATGATCTCTTCACGAGGCAGACCAAGAATGTACTCGGAAGCTTGATTAGATTGGATGATCAGGCTACTCTCTGAATCGATTAAAGACACCCAGTCAGACATTGAATTGAAGGTTGTCTCCCACTCCAGGGTCTTTTTCATGATCTCCTCCTCGGCCTTCTTTCGCTCACTTATATCGGTGATGACACCAAGTATTGCTGGCTGTCCCAGATAGCTAATGAGTTTTGTGGAATTTATCACATCGAATTCATTGCCTTCCTTGTCCAAAATCACACACTCATATATCTGGACCTCAACGCCCTGCATATGATTTTTTAACTTATCGCCGACTATTTCTTTATATTCTGCAGATATCAGGCCCATAAAGTCAAAGTCTGGATCGTAAAATTCATCCTTGGTGTAGCCCATGACCCTTTCACATTCTGGATTGACATATATCACCTTGCCCCCTTGATTGATGAATATCATGTTTGGAGATTGCTCGGCCAGGTCTCTGAACTTTTCTTCACTCTCGACCAATGCTTTCTCGGTCTTCTTCCTCTGTGTAAGGTCCCTGATGAAAGCAAGATCGGCTGGCTTTCCTTCAAAATTTATGATGCCAGCATTGATCTCAACAGGCACCACATCTCCATTATTCCTCAAAAGGGTGATCTCATAGATGCTTGGGAGATCCTCTCCGGCCATCCGCCTCTTGTAAAAATCAAGTATTTGACCTCTTATTTCAGGAGGTATAAGATTGGTGAATTCATTATCAAGTATCTCATGTTTTTCTAATCCAGTTATCTGTAATATCTTATCATTTAGATATTTGACAAGTCCATCCTGGATGATGACTATCCCATCATTAGCCCTCTCTATGAGATGTCGATATTTCTCCTCGGATTCCGTGAGGTCCTTGTAAGTTTCTTCGACCATCTCCTCGAGATGACCCCTGTGCCTTTCAAGCTCATTTTCGATCCTCTTCTTCTCTGTAAGATCCCTTACTGTCGCCTGTAATACAAGCTTACCTTTCAGCTCAAAAGCAGTCAACCACACTTCGGCTGGAAAATCTTCACCCGATTTTCTGCGGTGTACCCACTCGAACCTATTATGGCCCCATTGATAAGCCGCTGCAATTTTTTCATTAGCGGCCTTCTGTGAATCTTGATCATCAGGCTGGTAAGGTGGAGATAATTGAGATGGTCTAACACCAATGAACTCGTCCTTTTTATCAAGGCCGAACATATAAAGAGTGGCTTCATTGCAATCAATGAATCCAGTATCATCAAGGAGCATCACGGCATCTGCTGAGGATTCGAATAGAGTTCGGTATTGTTCCTCGCTCTCACGGATCATATTGGTAGCTTCCAGTATATCTGTTATATCATTTGAGACACCCAATACATGCTCACTGCCTCTCCAGTTCATCAAAGAATATGTGATATGGAGATGTCTGTACACTTCGTCATACCTCTTTATCCGGGCAGTGAAGTCCGCCTTACCCTTTTCATACATCACCTGTAATGCGGCCAGGCCGATACCGGCATCCTCAGGATGCACATTGGAACCAGCACGTTTACCGATCCATTCCTTGGGATCATGGCCCATCATACGACCAGATGCGGCATTTATGTAAACATATTCAAAATCATCATTCAGGACAAAGATACCCTCTTCAGTGTTTCCCAATATCATGTCCAGGAACTCGGCTGTATCCTCGAGTTCTGTTTCCATCTCGTGCTTGTAGAGAGCGATCTCGATAGATACTTGAAGCTCCCGCGGCTCGAAAGGTTTGATTATATAGGCATAAGGCTCAGTTATCATTGCCCTTTTTAGCGTGGCCTCATCACTGAAGGCTGTGAGAAATATTACAGGGATATGATACTCGGCCTTGATCTGATTCGCGGCCTCGATGCCATCCATCTCGCCCTCAAGCTGAATATCCATGAGAACAAGATCTGGCATGTGCTCTTTCACTAGTTCGATGGCCTTTTCTCCAGAAGCTGCAATACCTGGAACCTCGTATCCGAGAACCTCCAATCGCTTCCTCAGATCATGAGAGACAATGCTTTTGTCTTCCACGATGATTATCCTTTTCTTGGCCTTGTCCATATGCCTAAAGCCCCCTATCCCGAACATATGGCAGGGTGATAATAAACTTTGTTCCTTCCTTGCTTATCAGCCTTACATGACCCTTCATCTCGCAAACCAGTGTATCCACAAGCTGAAGACCAAGAGATTCCAGATTGTGAATATCCAGAGATTTGGGAATTCCAATTCCATTATCTGATACTATTAGGATCATAGAATTCTTTTCATCATCCACTTTCATGGATATAAGAATAATACCATTTGATCTTCCATCAAAAGCATATTTCATACTATTGGATACAAGTTCATTGATCACAAGGCCACATGATATCGCAGTATCGACATCCAATACGATATCGTCGATATCCAATTTCAATTCGACCGAACCGGGATTGATAAGGTATGAAAGCGCCATGTGATTGACCAGAACCTTCAGATATTCGTCAAAATCAATATGGGAGATGTCAGAGGTCATGTAGAGCTTTTCATGTATCAGAGCCATGGATTTCACACGGTTCTGGGTGTCCATGAGCATTTTGTGGGTGTTTTCATCACCATGCTGAGTGGATTGTAAGCTTAAAAGACTGGAGATTATCTGAAGATTGTTCTTCACTCTATGGTGGATCTCTCTGAGAAGTATCTCTTTCTCATTAAGTGTTTTTTTGGTCTCATTAATAGCCTTGACCCTCGCCCTGTTGCTCTTATTAAGTTCATTAACATGTTTTCTCAATCCTCTTGATATTATGGACGTAAGTATGGCTAGGATAAGCAGGGAAGCAACCAGTGCTGAAAAATTGTAGGTGGCCATCTCTGATATATTTTGATGTTTTATCTGATTGGAGGCCATAAAGTGATTGAAGACATAGGCGTAGGAAATTATACTCAAAGATGCAAAAAATATGGAGCTCTTGGAACCCACCAATAATCCTGCTGTAACGACCACAATAGCATATATCATAATAATAGTGAATGAAAGACCTCTGTTCATCAAGCCAAATGTAGTTCCTATTATCATGACGATAAGGAAAATATAGATACCCAGGTTATAATATCCTTTCCTGACAAGCAGGTAAGATGCGAGGGTCGTAAAAAGTACAAGGCAAGTATTTGAGCTTGAGTATCCGAACTCTGTTTCATCAGGATCATCGATCAGGCTGTGTGTCATCAAAATGATGCTCACGATAACAAGAAGGATCATGAAAGCAATAACCATGATCATGAAGTATCTGGCCTGCTGTGCCTTGTACGGATCCTTTATAGGGGATTGTACCAATTTTTCAAAGATGGATCTCATTGTTCTCAAGTGAATTGCTCCCTATTAATCGAAGAACTTCTCCACCCTGTCGGTTATGGATTTTCTTGGAGAGCCAGACAGAACGCCTTCCATTCCCACGAACTTATCCTCGATAACTATTCCCTTTGAGGTGATCTCATATTCCTTGATCTCCTGCTTGTGCTTCGCACCTCTCAATTTCAGGATATTCATGGCCTTCTTCATTTCCGAGCCTATCTCCACATACCTCAGCATGATTATGCCGTCGACGATGTTCGATGCTCCCTGATTGGAGAGGGTGGTGATACCCATTAGCTCATCGGTCTCGACGGTCATCAAAGATGTGATATTATGATTTTTAAAAAGAATCACAAGATTGTTCAGGAAGTTCTTGAGACCAGATTCCTGACATACGATATCATAATCAGATATCGTATCAATGACCACCCTTTCAACTCCCTCCAGGGATCTGGCGACCTCCTGTCCATGCTTATTCGGGTCCAGTTGGCTGGGGATATTGTATAATATCTTAACAAGACCTTGTTTCTCATATCCTTCCAGATCGATCCCGAATCCTGCAGCATTCCGCTTCAACTCCATCGGATTCTCTTCAAATCCGATGTATATCGACTTTTTACCATTCTTAGCGGCCTCGTCTATGAACTGAAAGGCCATGGTGGTTTTACCAGTTCCAGCACTTCCACTGACAAGGATAGCGTCCCCTTTAAAGAAGCCGCCATCGGTCATATTGTTCAAGCCCGAAATACCTGTACTTATCCTGGTATCTGTCTTGGGGATATCCATGCCTGGCTTCAGGATAGGGAATACTCTGGCCCCATCATCCGTTATCTCACAGGAATGCTTACCCGAGATGAAGTCACTGCCTCTCATCTTCAGAACTTCCACATATCGCCTTCCGCTGACATGTGTTATCCTGATTATGGCATCCGTGACGAATTCCTCAACACCCAGGCGCGATAATCTATCCTGATCATTTATCTCGGTCGTGATTATTGTCGTGATATGCAATGCCTTGAGCTTTGCCACTATTCTGAAGAGAGCGTTTCTGAACTCCGTACTCTTCTCATACAGCAGACCGAAAGAAGCGATACCATCCAGCACAAGTCGCTGGATGCCTTTCTCTTTCACCCAAGTCTCTATTATTTCCAAAATTATTTCAACATTCAGCACGCTGGATGCGATATCATCCTTATCCGCATCAGGGGATGATAATTGCCTTATAGTGGAAAGGTCAAGGAACCATACCTTGTCCTCGTTCTGATCAAGGGTCTTTTTCAACCCAGGTGGCAGAGAGTTGATGATATTCGACCTACCCTCCTCCATGGTTATGAACAAACCCTTTTCTCCTGTCTCGGCCGCATTGTTCACTAAGAATTGAGAGGCTAAAATGGTCTTCCCCGCGCCTCCACATCCACTAAGCAGAACAATGGAATTTTCCACCAAACCCCCATTGGTGACCTCGTCCAATCCATCTATTCCTGTTCTTATCTTCATACTTCACTACCCCCGACTGGTTCCTCATTATTCTCCTGGATTATCCTACTGGCAATACTCTCTGCCATTGTAGGTCCAAAAGTTGATGAAAGTATCTTCTTCACACCCTTCATGAATCCATCTGGATCTGTCTTTGGATCGACCCTTTTCAAAAGAATCTCCAGCTCATGTTCCAGATCCTTTGCCAGGCCTTCTCCGACAGCATCCTCGATGATGGACTCCACCCTCTCAGGAAGTGTATTGATATTGGCCTTTGCCACCATTTCCCTCTCGAAGACAGTTTCAATTCGTCTTCGGGTGGCATCTCTTATGAAATCATTGGGTGTGCTGTAGGCAAGCTCTGGATGACGCTCAATAAGCTCTTCGACCTGATGCATCATGGCCTTTGAAATCCTCACCCCGACCCATTTCCTTTCATCTTTTTTTTCTTCGGAAACCATTCGTTTTGATTATATGCCTTTGAATACTAATATATTTCCGTATATATGAAAAGGATGAAAAATATAATCTATTTAGTCACATAATAAAAAATGTCAAACTAAACATTTATATAATTTTCGGTTATTATAATATTTATCTCCAATAGCCAGCTATTAGAATATAGATCCTATAATTTATTAATAGAAATACAAATAAAGAAATAGAAACTAATATATACCTATAATTAAATATAAGCGGTGGTGTATTAAATTGAGCGCCAAAACAGCTTTAACAAAAAAGGATGAAGCCATCATTAACCATCTTGTACAGACTGGCATGTCCAAAAACATGGCTAAGACCCTCGTCGTACTGTCTGAGGGCAAAGAGACCATATCGGTCGTCATAGAGGGCATCACCGCTCTCAGGCAACCAGAGGTTTCCATAGTCATGCAGGACCTGCGTGTCAAGAAGTGGGTTAAGAAGCGCGACATCAAAAAGGAAGGCAAGGGGAGGCCGGTACACGCCTATATTCTGGCGATGCCGTTCACGAAGATTATTGAGGCAATAGATAAAGAAGAAGAGAAGAAGATCAAAGATATCAAGACCAACATGGACAAACTTAAGAAGCTTGTCAAGTAGGTCTTTGCAATATTTTGATACTACCCTCGGACTCGACAATTGCTGATGTAGCTAAGCCTATGAACAGCCCGTTCTCCACGACGCCAGGTATGTTATTTAGACTCGTCTCAAGTTTAACTGGATCGTCTATTTTATCGAAATACATGTCCAATATGTAATTTCCATTATCAGTGACAAAAGGCATTGTGTCATTCATGCGCATCCTGAGATCCTTGCACATTGGCTTCAATTTTGTAAGACAGACCTCCAATCCGAATGGTATTATTTCCACTGGCAATGGAGACCTTGTTCCAAGATGCGGAACAATTTTCCGCTCATCGGCGATTATAATCTCTTGCTTTGAAACCGAGGCAACTATCTTTTCACGAAGAAGCGCTCCACCCAGACCTTTTATCAAATTAAGGTCTGGATCTATCTCATCAGCACCATCGATCGTGATATCTATGACCGGGTGGAACTCGAGGCCGACCAGGGGGATTCCCACCTCGATCGCCTGTTTTTCAGAGGCTTTGGATGTCGGGATGGCTTTAATATCGAGGCCGTCTGCCACCATTTCGCCAAGCTTGTTTATGGTGTAATACGCGGTGGAGCCAGTACCGAGGCCGACCACCATTCCGTCTTTGACGAATTCAGCTGCTTTCTCTCCAACCAATTTCTTTGCATCCTCTGGATCGAGTTTCATGGAGAAGGGGTATGTGAATGAAGTGAATATGTTTTTTGGAGGTTTATTATGTGGGGTGTGGCAGTGTGGAATGGGGATTTGTTGTGTGAGGTGTGGATAAGGACCCCGCCCATCGTTCTTAGTTCGAATCGCTTTGCGTCTCGAACTAATGATTTGCGAAATTTACGCAAATCAGGACTCCTGGCGGGGCTTGGTTTGACCACTCGCTCTGAACGCGAGTGGATAATTCTTTTGCAGAATCATCGCTGGTCACCCACATCGCTAACACATCAGGTACCCCGACCCTGCGTCTCTCGGGTCGGGGCATGCTCGCATGATCATCGCCCTGTTGAGAATATGCCTTGTATGTTCTATGCCCTGGTGGTACATCGCGCCCGCCAGCCAAAATAATGCAGGTATTTCCCCCACCTCGAATAATTAAAGAATGCACCCGCCCTCTAGATACGATGAGTATAAGGTGTGCTCAATTCAATAGTCCAGCAAATTCTCGGACTTCATAAACTCACGGAGAAGGGTAGTGGCATAACACCCTTTGTTCAGATCGAAATCCAATTTCAGACCTGGATTTTCTGATTCCTTATCAACACTGGAAAGCCCAAGATCATTGAGTGGACAGAGTACCTCACGTCTCGTGCCCTTGGAACTCATCCTCTCCATCCTGGGTATGATGAAATCCTTCTGGCTTATCTTCTCGGCCTCGAATATCTTTAACTCAATTTCACCAGGCTGGCCCTCTGCGAATTCGGATTCGTGACCGATAAGCGGGGCACTGATGAAGGCCTTCTGCTTGCCTATGAGCTTTATAAGTTTAGGAATATTCGTATCATTGGCCGTCACCCAGTTCCTGTGATCCGGCAGACCGTATTTATCCACCTTGAGCACCGCATCCCCTGGAACCGGCTCGTTCAGTGGTAAACCTTGAGCCATCCTCTCGCTCATGGTCTTATTGAATATGTACGATTGATAAGCATGGATGAACATCATTAACAAGTTCTTAGGAAGTTGTTCTAATGCTCCGACATAGTCATCCGGTTGGAGTGCCAGATGATTCAGGATCGCTTTCTCAAAGCCCATGTGATCAGGATAGTAAACGAGGGCGGCTGCATAATCGCCCTCTTTTTTCAGCCTCTGCCGGGCTTCGATGGTCCCCGGGTTCTCATTGCCCACAATATCGAAAAGATACATGTCGGCCGCTTCCTTAAACTGGCCTTCTATCATGTAGCGACCTACTTTGTGGGTGATCGGCCTGACAGCTCCAAAGCGCTGTACACCGAAATAATTTGGAAAGCCACCCAGTTCCTTGAGTTGAGCAACAGCTTCTGTGGCTATACTGGTGGCCTCGTCGATCGGTTTCTCCAGATTACGCAGAACGATCTCGAATTGATTACCAAAGAGATCGCCGATATTCACTCGCTTGTGGGTGCTGTATGCTTTTTCCACCGTGACATCTGGCATGTGCATCATGTTCACATTCTCCAATGTGGTTTGGAAAACAAAGAGTTGGGTCGTGATAGCCCGCTTGTCCTTGGTTCCGCAGAACATGATATTCCTGCGGCTTATTCTGAGATTCTTCGCCATCTTTCTCACAAGGCGATTGGTCTCCCAGTTGCGGGATGTCACAATAGCGGCAGTGAAATGACCCTTGGCCTCCAGGGGCATGTCTGACCTTTCAATAACTCGAAAATCCTCAGCGGTCGTTCTTAGACGACCGCCAAGACCTTCGGTATTGGTATAAAAATATTCAAGGCCGATATTCTTTTCCTGGGCTCCTGCTGGCAGAATATCTGTCATCACAATGCTTTCTCAAATATATCGAGAGCCTTGCCAAATTCCGCAGATAGGTTCTTCACAGCCTTCTTTATGGCGGTTTCCGGCTTGCCAGAGTTCATGGTGATGTAAATAAGTGGCTTGTCGAGAACCGGATGCCTCTGGAATACCTGAGCTGTCTTCACGTTCTTATCCTTCAGCAATTCCACTATAATGGGCTGGATCAATGTCTGGTCAGCTTCCGCGACCTCGATCTTTATGCTGTCCTTTTCCTTTTCTACGAGAATGAATTTCATAGGAGCACCGAGTTGTCCTGATAATTTCATCTATCTTTAAGCTTTCCGTTGAAAAATGGCGGATTAAGGGTAAATCCATCATATTGACAGGATCAGCTGAATTCCCTCAACTTATCAATGGAGGCCAGTGAGTGCATCTCCACCCCGACATCAGCCAGATTCTTGGCAGCTCCCTCTTCTCGATCAACAATGACTATCGCCTTTTCCACGATGCCGCCAGCTTCCCTCACGCAATTTATTGCGTCTATCAGGCTTCCCGCGGTTGTAGCAGTGTCCTCGACAAAGATGACCTTATCACCTTTCTCGATGGTTCCTTCCACTCTTTTCTGGGTGCCGTGGCCCTTGCTGGCCTTTCTTATCATCAAATATGGTTTGCCAGTTTCCAAGGAAAGCGCGGCCGCGATGGGGACCGCGCTCAATGCCACCCCTGCTATTCGGTCTATTCCATCTGTGTACGGGGCCATGGCCTCTGCCACAGCCTTCAGGAATTCTGGCTGTGTTATCGCCACCCTCAGATCCACATAATAATCGCTCTCTCTGCCAGAAGCCAGTGTGAACTTCCCGGTCTTGAACGCGCCCAATTCAACTATCAATTTCTCAAGCATTTGTATCACCTATTTTGACCATGGCGATCGATCCTGCATCGTATCTCGCAGACCCATTCACCAAGGCACCTCCTTCTTTCCCATCTTGTAGCCGATTATATTGGTCAGCCGATGCAGGATGGGTATTAGTATGACTATGAAAATAAGACCAAAGATATGATCTCCGGCAAGGTACTGGCTCTCGAACCACGAGAACTCGAATATTAAAATGAAAATAAGGGAACCGATAAGTAGGTCATATTGGTCCATTATCGGAAATTTCGAGCCTTTTTCCTTTCCCAGTCTTCTCTTGAGAAAACTGCCAAGAAGGTCGCCCACCATTGAACCAAAAGCCAGGAAGAACAAAAGTGGAATGGCATCTCCCCATTCCCCGAAGGACCACTCTGGCTTGTCAAGAACATATAATGCCAAAATATTGAATATCGCGCCCAGTGCCATACCCGTGAGAGTGCCGCCGATCAAACCGCGCCATGTCTTGCCAGGGCCAAGTATCGGTCTCCCATCCTTGGCCATCTTGCCAAAGTCAATAGGAGTTCCACCCCCGGTAAGAACGGCTCCGGAACTGGGAGCCAGGGCTGGAAGGATAAACCATAATGCCTGTCCGAGGATAGTAACGATTCCCATCAGTTGGAGAAGGTGGAACTGATAGAAAAGGTTGAGGGTGGGGTTATGCAAAATTACTTCAATAATCCTGCTATGTTCAATAGATTACCAAGGAGAAGAGCCCATGAAGCAAAAATTAATGCCTTTGATATTATGTATTTTGATGATAACAGTACCACTGAGCACGATGTTGCCAGCGGTTATTTCCGAACCTACCCTTCCTGTCCCTACATTCGTTGGAGGGAACGGTACACCTGGAGATCCATTTCAAATTGCCAATGTGACACATTTGCAAGCCATGAATTCAAATCACACTGCCCATTATATTCTCATCAATGACATTGATGCCAGCGACACCTCGGGCTGGAACTGGAACAATGACCACTTCGATGGTTTCGACCCCATTGGATGGAATACTGGAGGACAGTTCCTGGGCAGTCTGGATGGACAGGGATTCTCTGTTTCAAACCTTTACATCAACAGGTCGAGCGAGTCCTATAATGGCCTTATTGGCTTGACTGGAAGTGGCGCGGTAATCCAGAATGTCAACGTAGTGGAGGCTGACATCACAGGATATGATGCCTGTGGAATGCTGGTCGGCAGGTTGAGCAGTAACACTTTCATCTACAACTGCTCCTCAGAGGGGAGTGTCACGGCAACCCGTGATGTGGGCGGTCTGGTCGGCACTACTTATGATTCCACGATCGAAAATTCATATTCAGAAGGAACGGTCACATGCTTATTGAACTTCAATTATGCTGTAGGAGGGCTGGTTGGTGAAGCCATGGGGTCTTCGGCTTTCATATATGATTGTTACTCGACGGCGGATGTTGACGGTGGTCTGAACACTGGTGGACTTGTTGGCTACAACAACAATGCGAATATATTCAGAAGCTATAGCACAGGCCAGGCCACAGGAACTGGTAATGTCGGTGGCCTTGTGGGATTAAGTGATGCGTCACCTACGGTCAGTGACTGCTACTGGGACACCGAGACCTCAGGACTCCTGACCAGCGCCGGTGGCACGGGAAAGACAACTGCCGAGATGTACACCCAATCCACCTTCACAGGATGGGACTTCAATGTTGTTGGTGACGGAACCATCGGGAACTGGATGATGGCTGGCTACCCGCATTTGCAATTTGAGACCACTTCTGAAATTACAGACGTGGTAGAGCTGCAATTGATGGAGATCGACCTTGGCGGGGATTATAGAATAATGAATGATATTGATGCCAGCGATACGATCCTTTGGAACAATGGCTCGGGATTTTACTCTATCGGCTCAATGATAACATTGGGTAAGCTAAATGGACAGGGCTTTTCTGTAGATAGTTTGTTCATCAATAGGCCAGCATCTGATAATATCGGGCTCATAGCGACCCTCAGCGGTGCTGGAGCCATGGTATCGAACCTATCGCTTACAAATGCGGACATAACCGGAAACAACAATGTCGGCGGAATAGCTGGCTCCACAATAAGCAGCACTTTGGATTCATGCTTTGTAAGTGGCAGTATAAGCGGCTCGGGTAATAACCTGGGAGGCCTTATCGGAACTGCTGATGCCAGCACCATGGTGGAAGATTGCCACACTGACATCACTGTTGCTGGTGGTTCGGGAGCCAATACAGGAGGTCTGATCGGTCAGAGTCTGGGTACAGTATCCAATTGCACAGCATCAGGCTACACATCCGGGACAGGACAAGATATTGGCGGCCTTATCGGAGAGAAGGAAGGCAATGTCACCAACTGCACATCATATGGATACACAAATTCAACCACTGCCAATGTTGGCGGCCTTATCGGTTATTCAATTTCAGGTGCGGTTACTGACTGCAATTCATTCGGTAATGTTCTGGGAGTGGCCAGTGTAGGGGGGCTTGTGGGCCATCATAGTGGCTCGCTGACAGATTCGAATGCATATGGTGATGTAACTGGAACCAGCACGGCATTAACTTCCAGCATCGGCGGCCTTATTGGATGGATCAACCAGGCCAGCATCAGCAATTGCACAGCCCACGGGGATGTCGTGAGCGCTGGAGGCAGGTCAGGAGGGCTGATTGGGTCCAATACCTGGATAACCATCAATGGTTGCAGTGCCTACGGTGATGTGACAGCAGCTGGTAGCGAGATAGGGGGGCTTGTGGGGCAAATGGCATGGGCCAGCTCCCAGAACTCCAATGCACATGGAGATGTCAGTGGGGCTAGCCGTGTGGGCGGACTCCTTGGCTTCAATTCCGGGACAGCTGGTGGATATACCAGACACTCCAATGCTTATGGGAATGTGACTGCTGGAGGCAAGGTTGGCGGTCTCATCGGTGAAAACCAAGAGGCCTCGATAACCAATTGTACTGCCTGGGGAATAGTGAATGGCTCAAGCAATGTAGGGGGTCTTGTAGGCTACAATAATGACGCGACGGTCAACTCATTCACCACTACCTCCAATGCCCATGGAGATGTTATCGGGACTGGCAACAATGTTGGTGGTCTGATGGGCTATCAGAGCCATGGGGACATGACCCATTCCAATGCCTATGGAGATGTTACGACCCAGGGCAACAATGTTGGTGGGCTTGCGGGCAATTTCAATGCGAGGAATGTGAACAACTGTACGGCTCATGGAAATGTAACTGGCAGTAACAGTGTAGGGGGTCTTCTCGGCTTCCTGCCAGGATACACGCTTAGTCAATCCTCAGCCCATGGTTCTGTTACTGGTGTAAACAACACTGGAGGTCTAGTGGGTTCCAGTTCGGGGACCATCACCAGGTGTTTTACAGAGGGCAGTGTGTCCGGGAATAATTCTGTCGGAGGAATTGTCGGGACCAATGATGGCGATATTAACACGAGCTTTGCAACGGGTTCTGTATCTGGCTATTCAATGGTCGGCGGCTTTGTGGGCCTGAACTCCCTCAATGGTTTCATAGAGAACTGTTACGCGCATGGCGATGTTTCGGCCATCAATATGACCGTTGGCGGCTTCGGCGGAATGAACGAGCTGACTGGTGGCGTCATCAATAACAGCTACAGTGTCGGAGCAGCATCTGGAGATTCATTGGTTGGCGGCTTTTTAGGAGAACCGAACGGAGATTCCAACAACTGCTTCTGGGACAACCAGACATCTGGTCACACGACTGGCAACGGGGCCACAGGAATGAACACCATAGACATGATGACCCAGAGCATATTCACAGGAGCTGGCTGGGATTTCGCCACCATCTGGGGAATGTTCGAACACAGTACCTATCCGCTTTTAAGATTTTCCGGTATGTTCACACCCGTCCACAACCTGGATACAGGCGAGAACTTCACCACGATCCAGGAAGCGATCGACGATGCAAATACCCTGAACGGGCATACCATATTTGTTGAAGCTGGGACATATGTGGAGAACGTGGTTGTCAACAAGAAGCTGAAGATTTGGGGTGAAGACCGCGACACGACGATAATCGACGGCAACCTTGTGGACAACGCTGTTCTTATCACCGCTAACGGTACTCGGTTTTCGGGATTCCAGGTAATAAATGCAGGTGGTTTCGGTTATGGAATTTATGTCCAGGCGGACGGTTGTGAGATATATGACAATATAGCTACGGATTGCGTTGCGGGAATTTACCTGAGTTCTGAAGGTACAACGGTCACACAAAATCATCTTTACAATAATTCCTGGGTCGGCATACGCCTATGGGGTTCCAACAATAATACAGTCTCTAATAATAACGCGTCATTTAATAGACAGGGCATCAACCTCTATTCTTCAAGTACAGAAAATAACACCATTTTAAGGAATGAATTCTTCAACAATTCAGGGAACGGGATTTATCTGGCCAATGCCAATAACAACACGTTCTATAAGAATAATGTGAGTTGGAGTAATTACTCGATCTACTTCGACAGTGTATGCTCCGGAAACAGGTTTTATAATAACAATTTCATGGATGCGAATATAAATCACGTGAATGACCCGGCACCCGCCGGAAACTTCTACGACAATGGCCTGCCAGACGGTGGAAATTACTGGGATGATTATACCGGAGTGGATACGGATTCCGACGGCATAGGGGACACATTGGTCCCCCACCCGGTAGCCAATTATGATCAATATCCCTGGACCAATGCCAGTGGCTGGAATGAACCCTGCGTGGCTAACAATGACACATACAACACCGACGAGGACACAGTGCTGATTGCGGTAATACTGGAGAACGACACCGACCCTGACCCGGAAGATATTCTGGTGGTCCTTGAAATAAATGGATTGGCTACCATCGGAGTGCCGACGCTTTTGCTGTCCGGGGCTCTTTTGACCCAGGAAGCGGACGGCTCGTTCATCTATGACACGAATGGTGCATTCGATTATATGAGCGCAGGCGATCATTTCATTGACAACTACACCTACATGATCTCGGACGAAAAGGGCAGTTTCGACAATGCGACCGTGATCGTCAATGTTACAGGCGTGAACGATCCTCCGACAGCCCAGGTCGATGGTTTCACCACTGACCAGAACAGCAATGCAAGCGGAAATGTTCTTGCGGACAACGGAAACACTGCGGATTCCGACCTCGAAGGCGATACCCTCACGGTAAGCGAGGTCAATGGCAATGGTGCAAGTATCGGAAGCCAGACAACATTACCGTCCGGAGCCCTATTGACCCAGGAAGCAAACGGCACGTTCATCTACGATCCAAACGGGCAGTTCGATTATCTGACCGTCGGAGAGCAGGCTTCTGATACCTTCAATTATACACTCTGGGATGGTACAACGGGTAATGATATCGGGATGGTAACGATAACTATCACCGGCCTGAATGATGCGCCGACGGCTGTCGATGATGATCCAATTGTAATAAGCGAGGATTCGGGGGCCAATCCGATCGACGTGCTGGCCAATGATGATGACCCTGATACAAGCGATGTTCTGCTTATCACCGTGACCACACAGGGCACGAATGGAATTGTCATAATAACGGATGGCGGAACAGGCCTGACCTACACCCCGGACGCGAATTATTTCGGCAATGACACATTCACCTACACGATTGATGACGGCAATGGACTTACGGATACAGCCAATGTTGATCTGTTGATTAGCTCGGTGAACGATGCTCCGATAATTACGACCACGAATACTGTTACGGCCAATCAGGCAGTCCCGTACAGTGTGGATTACAATGCTACAGATACTGAATTGGATACACTGGCGTGGAGCTTGACATCCAATGCAACCTGGTTGACAATCGGAGCTACCGACGGCATACTGGCCGGAACACCGACAGGTGCAGGGATCTTCAGTGTGAATATCGAGGTCGATGACAATAATGGCGGTCTGGACTGGAGCAATTTCACCCTGACTGTAACTGGTAACACAACTCAAGCTGGTACGGACACCGACGGCGATGGAACCCCTGATGATGAGGATGACTTCCCGAACGATGCCAATGAGACCACAGACACAGATGGAGATGGTGTGGGAGACAATGGAGACGAGTTCCCCAATGATGCCACTGAATCCTCAGATACCGACGGTGATGGCACCGGCGACAATGCGGATGCTTTCCCTGATGATGCGGCTGCCTCGGTGGATGCTGACGATGATGGCAAGCCAGATAAGTGGAACGAAGGCTATACAGCAGATGACTCGACAACTGGCCTTGAACTGGATGATGCCGTCGATGACACAGATGATACGGATGATACAGATGACCCGGCTGATGACGACTCCAATATCTGGCTCTATCTGATCATCATACTCATCATAGTTGGAATTGTTGGAGCCATACTCTTCATGAAAGGATCTGGCAAAAAGAGAACTGAGGACCTCATCAATGAAGGTTCTGAGTCACCAGAGGAAATAGAGGAGAGCGATCTGGAGGAAGAGGCCGATTTAGTAGAAGAAGCATCGGCTGAACCCTCTTCTTCTACTGAATCATTGGACAATGGTGAAGACCTGACAAAGTAAGCTCAGTAAGCTCAGCAACCTCTGCCATGCTCGTTCTTGAGGTCCAGATACGCACTCACATATCCACCGCTCTCATGCTTGATCTCGAAGCCCATTTTGGTCAATAGGTGGATAGCTGGCTTATTGTCCGTCATCATCTCCGCATAGAGTTCGTCTATCTTCCTATCCCTGCATATCTCGATCATATAATCCGCCATCTTCGAGCCAAGGCCAAGCCCATGCCAGGGGTCGGCTATGATGAAAGCGATCTCGCCATTCTTCTTATCGGGATCCAGTATGACTCTGATAACTCCGAGGATCTTACGCTTGCCCTCATCATTGAGCTCCGCGACTATGGCCATCTCTCTGTCGTAGTCGATATTGCAGTATCTGACACGAACCTCATGAGGCGTGTTCTTGATGGATTGGAAGAACCTAAATCGAATAGAACTTTCAGAGAAATTGTTGAACATCTCCAACCACATTGGCTCATCCTCAGGTTTTATCGGCCTGAGAATGACATCTCGCCCATCCTTCATCTTCCATGGGATCTCGTATTTCTTCGGATAGGGGTTGATGACCAGGTGCTCGTATTGTTCCTTAGGCTGGAAGACCTTGTCCTTGTCTATGACCACCCTGGCATCCAGGGCGAAAGCTCCGTTCTCATCGATGAGCAATGGATTGATGTCCACCTCTTTGATCTCCGGGAAATCAATGAGCATATTGGAGAACCTGACCATGATGGATTGAAGTAGCTTTATATCGGCTGGTGGACGGCCCCTGAAACCCTTGAGCATGGTGTATATCTTGGTCTCTTCCATCATGCGTTTGGCCAATGTCTGATTGAGTGGTGGTAGCCCTATTGATATATCCTTGTATATCTCCACGCCAGTCCCCCCGGTTCCGAAGGCAATGACCGGCCCAAACAATGGGTCTGATTTTGAGCCTATTATGACCTCATAACCACCTTTGACCATTGGTTGGATGGTGACACCACGTATCTCCGCATCGGGATCATATTCCTTGGCATTGTTGATTATAGTATCAAAGGCTTGTTTGACCTCCTCGTCAGATCCAATATTGAGCATGATGCCTTTGGCATCCGTTTTGTGAACTATCTGAGGCGAGTGTATCTTCATGGCAACTGGATAACCTATCTGGAAAGCCTTTTGAACGGCTTGAGATTGAGTTTTGGCTATCTCGGTCCTGACAACTGGTATCTCATAATAATCCAGCAAACGCTTTGCCTCTGATTCCGTGAGTATCTCCCGCCCCTCTTTGGCCGCATTTCTCATTATGACCATCAAAGGCCTTTTGGGAGGTGCACCATCCATCGTCATCTCATCTGGAGTTTCATAAAGTAACTCCAGATTTCGCTTGTACTGGTACATGTACATATAGGCATCAATGGCCTGTTCAGGCGTGGCATAGGTCGGTATATTGTTCTTGGAGAAAACCTGATTCGCCTTCTCCACTCCCTTTCGACCGATAAATGATGTCAATATCGTCTTTGAGTTATGTTTTCCATCCTTGATCACCTTGACGATCCTTCTCGCGGAATCTGTTGGATCTGCAACACCTTGGACTGTGTTTATCAGAAGTATTCCATCTATCCCTTTATCCTTCAAACAGGCCTTGAAAACGGTCTCGTATCGATCAGAGCCGGCATCCCCAAGTATGTCAATGGGGTTTCCATGGCTCCAGTAGGGGGGCAGTTTCTCATCCAGCTCCTTTATCGTTTCAGGACTGAGCTGTGCCAATTTACCACCCTTTTGTATGAGCGCGTCGGTGGCCATTATTCCGGGGCCACCGGCATTGGTGATTATCGCCAACCTCGGGCCTTTTGGCAGTGGCTGGGTTCCCAGAATGGCCGAGCAATTGAAAAGGTCGCTGATATCATTCACCCTGATCATTCCCGCTCTCTTGAAGGCCGCATCGTATATCGCATCCTCACCGGTCATGGATCCCGTGTGGGAAGCTGCTGCTTGAGCACTCTCATAGAACTTTCCAGCCTTGACCACGATGATGGGCTTGGTTCTGGCAAAGTGACGAGCCGCGCTGATGAACTTCTTCGCATCTTTTATTCCTTCGATATAAAGAAGGATGCTTCGAGTATCTGGGTCAGATCCAAAATGATCGATCAGCTCTCCAAAATCCACATCGATCATGGAGCCAATTGACACGAAGGCACTGAGGCCGATATTCTCATGTATGGCCCAATCCAATGTTGCAGTTCCAAGAGCTCCGCTCTGAGATATGAAAGCTATCTTTCCAGGTTTGGGCATCTTGCCTGCAAAGGTGGCATTCAATTTGACATCCGGTCTTATGACGCCCAGACAATTAGGTCCGATTATTTTGAGGTTGTACTGGTTCTTTATCTCCATTATTTCCTGTTCCAATGCCCTGCCCTTGGCTCCTATTTCCTTGAAGCCAGCAGATATGATGATGATGCCCTCGATACCGGCCTCGCCACATTCTTTCACAATGCCAGGAACGGTCTTCGCGGGTGTGGAAATTATGGCCAGGTCCACAACTTCAGGTATATCCTTGACGGACTTGTAGGCCTTGACCTCGAGGATCTTCTTCTTCCTTATGTTCACAGGGAAGACCTTGCCTTCAAAACCTGAGTTGGTCAAGTTCTGCATCAGTCTGCTTCCTACTGTCCCTTCCTCATCACTAGCGCCTATCAGGGCTATGTTCTGTGGTTTGAATATCTTGTCCAGCATTTTATCACCTCTCCATCTTCAGAGTCAACCATTTATGGGCTACATCTGTAGTTTGGGGACTAAGAATCAATAATGAAAGTCACTTTCATTATCGTCTTCTATAGGTGAATATATCCGATCCATTTATAATAGCCTATGTTATTATTTCTGTAACAAATAGATAAATAATATTGCCATTATTTACAATATGTAACATAATATAATCACATATATACAAATAGTCCGTCAAACATATAATTATGTGGAGAAGATAAAATGAATTCAAATATGATAGAAGAGGTGGATGCATTATGGTATTGGATACTCGAACAAAACAAGAAAGATATCCCTCAGCTATGCCTTCCTCGAAACCTGACAGGATAATGACACAATCGCAGATACCGATCAAAGATATTGATCCTTCGATACCATCAAAAAAATGTAGCACAGGTCAAAAAGATAGTGTCAATATAGTTATATCTAATCACAATATACTCAATAATACGGATGATAATATGACAAATAGTAGCGAAATACCCCAAAAAAAGTCAAATAGTAACAAATCAGAGTATGGTGATAAGATCCTTCAAAGCCTGATGGATGACCCCACAAGAAGTGATAGCGAGATCGCCCAGGATCTGAACACCTACAGGCAGAAGGTCTGGCGACGCAGAAAGGAACTGGAAGAAGAAAATGACATCTGGGGATACACCGCGGTGGTGGACGAGAGCAAACTGAATCACGTATCCTATATCGTTCTCATGAAGACAAGGACAATGAACAAGGAGCTTGTGGACATACTGATCAAGCGCATAACTCTGGAGGAACCAAGGAAGCAAGGAGTCCGTCTCAAGAACATGTTCTATGTGAATGGCGAGTTCGACTGGGTCATACGTTTCACGGCTCCAGATCATGCAACTGCTAGGAAATATTTCGAGACATTAAGGCTCCAATATGCGGATCATCTACAGGAAAAACCAGTCATGATAGACATCAATTTTTCCCTAGTATTAGAGGGAAAACATAATCCAGACCTGAATGAACTACATGATTTTGTACCTTAGAGGGATTGATGTTTTCTCAATCTCCATAGGTAAATATGACCCTGAAAAATGACTCACCTGGTCATGACATAATAGAACATGGTTGACCAGATATAGCTGATTATCACGACTATCACAGTTCCGAACACAGGGCCACAGGAAGGGAAGACCAGATATGCGGCCACAGAATAGACCACAATGTTGAATGTGCCAGGTATCATTGTGGTGCCTATTGCTCCGGTAAACTCTTCTCCCTGGCGTGTGTAGAGGATTATCATCGTCGATAGGAATATGGCGGGGAAAACAGAGAGAATGGCACTGATCACTGGGCCGCCCACTGTCGACATGAAGACTGCAAATGCAATTACACTTCCGGCAAATAATCCCCGGAAGGCGATCTCACGCGGCCTGTACTTGACCCTACTTCCTCCCACACCCTCATAGTTCCTCCTGGCCCCGAACCAGGCCAGAGCCGTCAGGGCAGCAATTGTGTATATGGTTAGTGTGACGATAATGGAGTCCGGGTGAAGTAGATAGAGGGATAATGCAAGAAGGAACCAGCCTGCCATAGAGGTTGCCAGTGCCTTTCCAAGACCGAGCTTTATGGTGGAAACAAACAGTAGGAGGAACACGATATTTATGCCCATGCCAGCGGGAATGGTTCTGGCAGTCTCGACTGCAAGTTCAGTTCCACCGTCCAGTCCAATAAAGAGCAAGGCTACTATAATTGTGGAGGGTAGGGTGACCAGAACTCCGCCCCTCCTTGAACCGAATCTCTCAGCCACCAGTGTCATGCCTATCACCCAAAAGGATGCCAGAATGAAGGATAGGAATGTCTGAAGCATTGCCACGCCCTATGTTGAACCGCCTATATTATTCTCACTTCGAGGATGATGCCGTGAAGACAGTAGTGAAGCTAGCTGAGTTATCGGATAATGGATGGACAGTGGCTTGACCCTTTGAATACAGTTATTATCAATAATAGAATGAAAGAGATCTTATACCTCTGGATACATACAATTAGGAGAGACTTATATAAAGAATAAGTGGGCCTGTCCGAATTTCCAAACAGCCGGCTATTTTCATGCCGGCCTCTTTTGAATCGGAGATCTCCGCCGTGTGAAGGCGGCGTCATAACCTGGCTAGACCACAGGCCCGAGTTGGTATTACCTGGAAATGCCAATGAGTAATAAAGATTTTCTATGAGCCCACCCATTCAATAGCCAAAAGGTATTTATCATATCTATCATTCACACCACTATCTGAATGGGCCCGTGGGTTAGCTTGGCTATACTTGTGGCTTTGGGAGTCACAGACTCCGGTTCAAATCCGGGCGGGCCCACTTTTCTTTACTATATTTTATATACATTCATAGAAAAATGGCAAGACTTGAAGCGTTACATTTCTCAGTGATGGCTTCAAGTCGTAGCCATCAATCTTTTTCTAAGCCAGTGTTTTATATCCATAAAGAAAAAGATTGTTGGGTAGACTTGGGCTGCGAAGCAGAACAAGGCTAAACCCATCTTTGTTTTTATTTAAAGGTTAAATAGGCAATCCAGCACAAATTCGTTTTGGTCTTAACACAAAACAATTCTAACTCGTTTTTGTGATTCATGTGCATTCTTACAGACAATGATAAGCTCATTTAAAATTGATTTGAGGTCATCAACATCTTTTTTCTGAAGCAAATATCCTTCCAAAGGCATACTAATCATATCTTCTCCTTCATTGTTCATTGCTGACAATAATGAAGAAAAGGTTTCCATCAAGGATAATGGAGATTGCCATGCTTCAGCACCTTCGCTACCATCAGTTGCTAAATGGAATGATTCCAAATCAAACTCGTAAACTTCTGAAAGATAATTAGTTGTTGAATCAGAATCATAGGTAAGATCAAAATATAACTTTGCAAATAATCTTGAATCTTTTGGTGGCCAGTCATCCGGTTCCATCCCTTCAACTTGTAATGTCGCATCTATTCCCATATGTTCTCCTCAATTAATCTATCAAATTCAACAGCATACTTTGGTATTCTTTCATTATTCAAATCTAAATTAATTTCATCAAATATATCGCCCAATGATAAATTATTCTTAGTGCCATCACTAACAATTTCAAAAATATCTAGTAGAAGATTTTCTCCTAAAACTAATCCTCTTCTAAATTCAATTATCCGTTCCATTTTCTTACCTTTGGCTTCATCAAACTCTACTGTTCTTTGAAAATTTGATGGTTTCGTGATTACTCTCCAAGAAATGTTAGGATGTTTGAGCCTCAATAAGAAGCCAAAATACAATGCAAAAATATCATTACATATTGTCAAATTTGACTTGGAATATCTAGTTGATTTCGGTATATCATTTAACTGTTTTAAAATATTTTGAAAAATGTCGATTTTTTGGCCAAAATTTGTGCCAGGATAATGTAATCCAAGATTTTTGGAAATTGTTGATTCCATTTCCTTATATTTCAGTGTGGCTTCATTATATCGAGTACCATATTCATATTTTAGATTTTCCCATATCCTACATAATGACATTTCTAATGAGGCTAATGGGGATCTCGATGCATAGTATCTATATTTTTTTGGTAGCCTTTTACGTGTATATATGATAACTGGCTTTCCACGTAAATCATCTGAAAAACTTAATTCCCCAAATATGAAATCAAGTCCTGCAAATTCATCATCAGTATGTAGTGGAAGATCATACAGAATAATCGGGACTTTCACATATTCTTTATAATCTGTAACATAATGGATAATAACTCTTTCGTCAATTTTTGGCAGATGTTTAGGGCCAACTTTTGAGATTTTAATACCGTTTTCAGTGAATTGTTTTTTTATGAGTTTTAATTCACTCTTTTTAAATTCAGACCATTCTTCTCCTCTATTTGGAATTTTAATATTTGGAAAGTCAGAATTTGTTGGTGTTAATTCAATTAGCTCATCCATTCATTAATCCTCCCTCCTTCCTTTTAGTTGAATCTGATTACTTAAATCTTTGCACCCCCTAACTGGTCATTATTTTCCAGTTATATTATATACTCAAACTCACATTTTCTACAAAACAGAGGGAGAATACATTATGACGAATTATGAAGATCAAAATAAGATACTGGACAAATGCCAGTCGCATATTGAGAAAGCGAATGTCGATTTCATTGACATTCGCTACGAAATAAAAAAGGAGATCGATATCGGCTTTGAAAGCGCTGATATCAAAGAGGTTGGCTCGAATACCACGGATGGATATGTTATACGGGTATTGAACAATGGCGGTTTCGGCCTATCGATAGTGACGAAGCCAGATGACATTCCCTGGGCGATAGAGAAAGCCCAGGAGGCTGCGAAGGTGATATCGACCATAGACCGATCGGAACTGGCGGATGTTCCCGTGGTTCAGGATATCATCACATTGAAGCTTGAGCATGATCCCAGGGATGTGCCCCTTGAGGAAAAGATGGAGCTTACCAGGAAGTACAATGACATCATGCTGGCACAGCCGGAGATATCATCCACCAGTTTGGCTTACAGCGAGGTGTACCGCCAGAAATTCTACGTAAACTCAGAAGGAACAAGAGTTGCTGAGGAACTTATGACCGTGAGTATGACCGGCCAGGCAGTCGCTTCAAGAGACGGGATATCCCAGAATATCCGAGTGGGCATTGGTGGATCCACTGGCATGAAGAACCTGTATGGGAGGGACGATGTCTTTGTTCGCAGGGCGGAAATAGCTCGGGAACTCCTGGATGCCGAGCCAGTCAAAGGCGGGACTTACACAGTTTTATTGAATTCCAGCATGACCGGGGTATTCGCCCACGAGGCCTTCGGACATTTCAGCGAGGCCGATGGCCTGGAGAATAATAAATCACTGAGAGAGAAGATGCAGCTGGGTCTCAAATTGGGATCGGACAAGATCACGATAGTCGCGGACTCCACAATGGAAGGAGATCTTGGTTACTATCAATATGATGATGAAGGTGTCAGGGTGAAGAAGATCACATTGCTGGATAAGGGCATACTGACTGGAAGACTTCATTCGAGGAAGACCGCGGCAGGCTTCGGGGAGAAGTATACTGGCCACTGTATTGCCGAGGATTATCGATACTCGCCAATTATCAGAATGGGGACCATTTTCGTAGAGGCTGGTGACAAGGACTTTGATGACCTTGTCAAGGAAGTTGGGGATGGACTGTACATTTGCGATGCGAAGGGCGGCCAGACTGTTGGCGGCAACTTCACATTTGGAGCCCAGTACGGCTACCTGATAAAGGATGGAAAGGTCGGGCCAATGGTCCGAGATATCAACATGATGGGAAATCTCTTCACCACTCTTGAGAATATAACAGAGGTGGGAAATGACTTCCACCTTTCAGAAAGGGGTGGATGTGGCAAAGGCCAGTGGAATATCAAATCCGCGCATGGTGGACCGCATATGATTATCAAAGAAACTGTCGTGGGGGGTGTTTGATTGAAAAGAGTATTGGAAATAGCGGATAAACTGGCAGATGAGGCCGAGATATTATTCCTGGAAGAAAAGGCATCCAGCCTCACTATAGAGGATTCCAAATTAAGAGATATAGAAGGAACCATAAATTCAGGTTATGCTCTCAGGCTTATCAAGGATGGAAAGATAGGCAGTGCTTTCACTCGCAATCTCATAAATAGGGAGGAACTGGTGAAGAATGCACTGAACTCCCTGATAGGCAATGTGAAGGCTGATTACAGCTTCCCAGAGCCTGCGAAGATAAAAGAGTTCACGCAGTTCAGCAAGGAAACAGAAAGCCTCACCTATACGGGCCTTCTGGACAAATGCAATGACGCGATCCATCATTTCGAGGGTAAGGTAGAGGGGCAGATCAATTGTTATTCGGGTTCTGGTATTAGAACCAGAAAAATAATGAACACTCATGGCGTGGATCATGTGGAAGAAAGTTCCATGTTCTACAGTGTGCCAGCATTGGTATATCCAGGTACTCATACCTCTATAATGAATATATTTATGACCGTGGCACCACAGAGTCTCACCCATACCGAACTGCAGGACCAGCTTGATCTTTACACATCCTCTTTACCAGAAGTGGAAATTGGTTCTAGCAAGATGAAGGTCATGTTCATGCCGGGAGCCTTTACCGGCCTGATATGGAGATTGAATGCAGGAACCAATGGCAAGAACTTCTATGAAAAGAGCTCGCCATTGGTCAATAAAGTCGGTGATAAGATCATATCCGACAAGATCACTGTGACCAATGATCCCTTTGACCTTGAGAGGCCAGGAGCCTGTGCCTTTGATGATGAGGGAGTGGCAGCAAGAAAGCTGGACATCATCAAGGATGGGGTGCTTGAAACATGCTTCGTGGACCTTGATTATGCGGATAAACTTAACATGGAGCCAACGGGAACAGGCTTTAGAGAGACCCTGTGGGGCGAGGATGGTGTATCCATCCCCATAATCCCAAACCCAAAGCACATGCGTATACAGCCAGGAAAAGAGACCTACAAGGGATTGCTGGGCATGATGGATGAGGGTGTCATAGCTCTAGATATGATCGGGTATCATTCAGGCAATATCCTTAATGGGGATTTCTCAATGGGGATGAATCCCGGCCTTTATGTCAAGAATGGAGAGATCATCGGAAGGGTGAAGGATGGCATGGTGGCTGGTAATGTCTATGATATGCTGAGCAATGTGCTTGGTGTGGAGGATAGGATACACGATAAGAATGGCAGGCCACACCCATGCGTGCTCTTCGATGATGTCGCGGTCTCGGCCAAGTAAGGAATCGAGAATTAAGGATTGTGTTAAATGGGCTCCATCCCAATTGGCACAATCCTTAATAATCACCCAAGGTATCTTGCATTGATGATGAAGAAGCTGGTAATTCTGGTTCTCGGGATATTGTTCATAATGTCCATCCTCGGAGGTGTATGGTCCATGACCACCGCCCCTCCAAGAACTGGGTTTACAGAAACAGATTACATAAAACCCGCGGCCAGCGGAGCCCTTGACATGGATTCCATACCACCATATTCCAACACCATTCATGATTCACCTGATCTCAGCATCCAATTCTCACTCGGGCATTTCTACAAAGAATATGGGAGTGTTATCGATGTCACGGCCACAAATGAAGGTCATCGGGACATATTTCTGATAGCCTTCGCCTTCGAATGGGTGGATACTGGCCAGATATTCTCTAAATATCTCAACCTCACAATCAAAAGTGGTGAGATCGAGGAACTGGGTCTGCTCAATATTGAAGGGCCTGGTATTACAGGACAAACCGAATATCGCATCCTGGTACAGGCTCTGGAAAAAAGGACCAATGTGTACTACAAATTGGAGGTGCGCGATGATGACTGGGTGCCATTTGAGTCCAGCACCATCAATGTACTTGATGAAGCAATGGAAATGGAATATGATTATCAGATCAATTATTATCATTATTTCGACAGGACCAATGAATTGATAACACCGGACTCGCCATCCATAACCTTCCTGGCCAATATCGCCACCACGCAACTGGGTTCAGGATACAAGGTAAGCAAGATAGCGGCGATATTCGATCATGTTGATGAGATACTCACCTATAGATTGGAACCAGATGGTGAGGATGATTGGCAGACCCCGGAAGATTGTATCAGCACCAAAACTGGTGATTGCGAGGATTATTCTCTTCTGATTGCGGCCATGGTGAATTCCATTGGCGGAACCTCGAGGATGTACCTGATAGAAGGACATGCTTTCGCAGCAGTCTATATTGGCAATACCACCCAGGACCTTCAAACTACCGAGGAGAGCATCAGTGCTTATTACAATACAGAATTGAAAATATACTATCTGGAGGATGAAACCGGTTACTGGGTCATCGCAGATCCATTGGGCTCCTTTTACTTTGGAGGGTCCCCTGTTGGTGCGGCCCCAGTGAGTGGAGGGGATGATTGGGAATGGACCTTTGAAGAAACGGAGATCGTTCATGCCATCGATATAACAGGAATTGTGCCAGAAGATGAAATATGGTACAATATAATCTTCTGGATGTTCATGATGTTCCTCACTGGCATCATCCTTATCGCTATGACGACCTATGGTTCAAAAAAGGAGAATGCTGTGCCGAATAATACCTGTGCATTGTGCAATTTGCATATCAATGAAAGTCCAGTGATATGTCCTAATTGCAATGCGAGATCACATATCTCATGCCTCAATGCGGGGAGATACTGTCCCAAGTGCAATACCGCGATAGTTGTGGCAGGTCCGCCAGTTCGACCACCACATACCCCACAGCCACAATATGGACAACAACCGCAATCGCACCAACCGCTTCCACAACAGCAGCCAGCAACAACTCAGCCTGTACGAGATACACCTCCACCACCGTCTGTACAGGAACGTCCACTGCCTCCACCACCACCTCCAGAAGAGTGATGGTTTCTATTTTAGCCAAAGCTGATCCAATACAAATGAATGCATCTTATAAACTGAATGTTTGTTTCAAATTTCTGTATTTCTATAACGATCTTTCAATTCCCCGGTCTTTCCCTTGTTCCATGAACCGACCTTGCTGAAGAAGCCTGTGACTCTTGTTATTTTCTCGACATTCTTCCCCTGTCGAGAATAGGCCAGTAGAGCGTTCAACTCATGCTTGTCAATGACCGAGTGTGTGTAATGGGTCTCCGCATCATAGAGCTTGTTCCTGACATAGATCCCATCATTACCATCGTGAGCTCCCTCCGCCCACTCATATTCCTCTCCACGTCCATTCAAAAAATCCTTGAAATCTTCAACCTTCATATTTGACCCATCCTAGATTTATCAGTATCATATGGTATGACAAATTGGTATAAAATCATGACCCCTATGTGTGCGAAAACATGCATTTACAATCCACATTATCCATCATGAGAATTATCATTCATATTCCTGTTCTTCAAGTATCTTCGAATAAGGAAGACGATGATAGCCAGCAGCACGATCGTGCCGATTAAATAGGATACAGTGGAGCCAAAGATATCAAGCATCTGCTCCCCGATATAGAAGGAAGGGATAGCGATGGCAAAACATCCCACGGTGGAGCCACCAAAAACAGACATGAGAACATTTCTTTTTTCCATTCCGCCAAATATGCCGAATATGGTCGCCATTATCCCACCACTCCCCTGGAATGGCAATGCCACGTATGCGGCCAGACCATACCGTGCCAGTCTTTTCTTTTCTGGCCTTGATTCAAGTTTCTTCCTGCCCAATTCCTCAAATGACATGACGAATTTTCCTATCTTCGGTATCTTAGTTATCAGATCGAAGTTCCAGATTATGAAGATCGAGCACATGACATCCACAAATATCACGGATGTGGCAATAAGAATTATAGCAAAGGTAGCGGTCGGCGGATCGGCCAGTTCCAGAAGGCCGAGCATCGCTATTGGTATCAGCACTTCCTTTCCAAATGGAGAGATGAAGTATGATAATATCAGTGCTCCGATGACAGGCCAGAGATTCGGATCAAGCAGACCGAAGAGCATGATCAGATACAGGGCGCTTATCAGGATGGGCAGCATGAAATTAAGAACTGCCTTCAAAATAGCGTTCATCCCTGAGACATTCTCATTATCTTCCATGTTCATGAACTCAATCCTTTTTCAGCTCCATCATCCCGGCCAGCTTGTCAAAGGCCCGGGATCTGTGTGACATTTTGTTCTTTTCTTCCAGGGTCATCTCGGCAAACACCCTGGCATGTCCTTCGGGCATGAATATGGGATCGAAGCCAAAGCCAGTTGTGCCTCTTTCCTCCTTCGAAATGGAGCCATCCACGCGACCCCTGGCGATATGTACATTCCCACTCTCATCGATATAACCCGCACAGCACTTGAAATGCGCCTGCCTTTCAGTATCGGAATGCATGAGATCCAGTATTCCCTGGCATCCCAGAGTGTGCAGGACATAGGCGGAATAAACACCTGGAAAGCCCTCTCGATCATCCAGGAATAAGCCAGAATCATCGATCATCAAAGGGCGGGAATATTCCTTCCAAAGGAACTTGAGACCATCCTCCACCACCTCATCCAGGGTGTCGGCCTGGATCTCCGGATATGGAGCGATCAATTGTTCGACCTCGATACCAAGATGTGAAAATCTTTCCTGCACCTCGATCAATTTTCCCTTATTGCTTGTGGCGAACCATATCTTTCTCATGAATATCTTCCTCTTTTCTCTATATTTTTGACAATGGCCAGTATTTTTTGGCCATCCTCATAAACTCCCAGATAGCCCTTGGATATACTATCAAAAAGTTCTGGAAATTCAGAGTGTGCGCTGTCAATCGCTTCCTTTAACAAATGTAGATCCACACCTTTCTTCTCAGGCTCGCAGCTTTTTTCCCCCAGACCGAAATCTATGAAATACGCGGTCCCGTCCCTGAAGATGATATTGGAAGTGGTGAGGTCACCATGGATGATATCGTTCTTGTGTAGCAAGCCCACTGACCGTCCTATTGTCTCGGCCAGTTCATAGCGATCATCCAGATCCTGAAGAAGTATCTTGGCCAGATCGCCATCGATGTATTCCATTACCATTATGAAATTAGAAACATCGATGTCATAGACGATGGGAGTCGCGATCCCATACTGCTTGGCCTCGGACAAAAGAGAGGCCTCTTTCTTGGTTCGGGATGTTCTCAACATCATGTCCAATGACTCCACCCTGTAGCTCTTGGGTGACCTTTTTTTGAACACGACATCTCGGCCATGCCATTCGCCTCTCGTGATAGTGGCCTCGGCTCCTCGTTTTATCATGGTATTGCCCATATGATGGTGAATCCCTCAGGTGTTATAAATATTGTTTCCGCTCAACGCTAATTGAATACAAATATGATACAGGCTATAGAACGGGCAAAGATGGCCAGTAAGTGCATGATCGGCTATCCGATACTTCAGATCGGCTCATTCAATAGGAGGAATTGATAGGAGTTCCTGCAAATTATCCATGACAGCCAGGCCTTTTATGACATCCTTTCTCGTGATGATACCGACCAGTTTTTTATCCCTCAATACAGGGATTCGATTGACGGACTTCTTGTTCATGATATCAATGACATGACTTATGCTATCATCTTCCTGGATGGTGTGTGGCTTTGGGTTCATCAGATCAGATACGCGTGATTTGGCGATATCGATGAAGGCTTCTTTGGCCTCCTTATCATCAAATTTTTCGATAAAGGAAACACTGACCATCGATAGAGATGGATATACCATTTCCAGTCTCTTGTACCTGACCTTCATTGCATTGAGTATGTCCTTCTCGCTCAGAATTCCCACTAATTTGCCTTCACCATCAACGACAGGCGCGCCAGATATTCCTCTACTGGCGAGCTTCTCCACGGCCATGCTGATAGTATCCTCACCATGGAGAAAGATCACATCATCCGTCATTATCTTACTAACTTTCATTCAAGCCTTCCTCTTATCATGGACCCTTTTGGCCTTTCCTTCGCTTCTTGGCAGGGTGCCTGGATCCATAAGCTCGATCCTCGCTCTGACTGTCAGAACAGCCTGTAGCTCGCCCTCCAGCTTCTTCGCGAAGCCAGCAGGGTCATAGTCTGGTGAATTGAATAGTTCGGGTGTTACTTCGACCTGAACATGCATACTATCAAGAATGTCCCTGTCGATGATTATCAGGTACTGGTCACCCACGCCTTTGATGTTCATGAGAACATGCTCAACCTGGCTTGGGAAGACATTCACGCCTCCGATTATGAGCATGTCATCGCTTCTGCCCTTGATCCTCATTATCCTTGGATGGGATCTGCCGCATGCGCATGGTTCATAATTGATAACAGCCAGATCCTTTGTCCTGTATCTCAACAATGGCATTGCTTCTCGTGTGAGCATGGTGAATACAAGCTCACCTTTTTCTCCTTCTGGTAGAACTTCTCCAGTGTCAGTGTCAATGGTCTCTACAAGGAACTCGTCACTCCAGATATGAAGGCCATTCTGTTCCTTGCACTCGACAGCCACGCCAGGGCCATAGAGCTCGCTCATTCCAAAGCAATCATAGGCCTTTATTCCAAGGGATTCCTCGATCCTCTTCCTGGCCTCTTCGGACCATGGTTCGGCTCCGAACATTCCCACTTTGATATTGAAATCCTCTTTCGCATTGTAGCCTTCCTTCTCGGCGGCTTCGGCCAGATAAAGGGCATAAGAGGGTGTGCAGGCGATGACCGTGGACTGCATGTCCTTGAGCATCATCAACTGCTTCTTGGTATTGCCAGTACTTATCGGGATCACTGTCGCGCCCAGCTTTTCGGCCCCATAATGGAACCCAAGGCCGCCTGTGAACAGTCCATAGCCGTAGCAATTCTGGACTATATCGCCCTCGCCAACTCCTGCAGAAGCATAGCATCTGGCCATGAGAGTGGTCCATGTATCCATGTCCTGCTCAGTGTATGTGACGACAGTCGGCTTGCCCGTTGTCCCGGAGGAAGCGTGCAGCCTGACGATCTGATCCAGGGGAACTGCTCTGATACCGTACGGGTAATGCTGCCTAAGATCATCTTTGACAGTGAAGGGCACTTTGTGGGCATCCTCCAGACCTTTGATATCGCCTGGAGTAATTCCAGCATCATCAAATTTCTTCTTGTACATTGGCACATTGTCATAGGCATATTTCACCATCTTGACAAAACGTTCTGATTGCAGTTTCCTTATCTCTGGAAGTTTCATATTCTCTATATCTGGCTGATACATTCGATCCCTCGTGGAATGCGAAGGCGAGAATATCTATATACTTTACGGTGGAAGCTATCAGAACAAAATAATATGAATCGCCATCATATTGTTCTGAAAGCTTCCATCCAAGGCCATAAGCCCGATTTCGCAGAGGTCTAAAATCTCTGCGTTTATTCAAATATACATTGATGGGCTTACGGCAACCGTCTACTCTTATTGGCAATGCAAGGCACCGGATTTTATATTATGGAGGGTACCGACGATAAATATTAGTGGCGGGGTCCACCCCCATAAACACCTTAATATTCCATGAAGCCTTATCCAAACTCACATGAATATCAAAATTCTCGGAGGAGCCAGCGAGGTCGGGAGCTATGCCGTCCTTATTGAGGATGACGACATCAAATTACTCGTTGACAATGGATTGACACCCTCAAAACCTCCAAAATATCCAAAGAAGCCACCAGCGGTGGATCTCGCATTCCTAAGCCATGCCCATATAGATCACTCGGGCATGATACCATGGCTCTCCATGGAATATGGTAATGATGTTATTGCCACGGAGCCAACAATAACAGTTGGGTCCATGCTCCTGGAAGATACGGTCAAAGTATCCTCCTCGGAGGGATATCCAGTACCCTATGAGAAGAGGGATGTCAAGGCCATGAAAAGGCATTTCCAGGTTGCCACCTATGGTGATGTCATTGACGTCGGAGGATTGGAGGTCGAACTTCATTCGGCAGGACATATTCCTGGATCGACCATGTTCGCCATACAGGGTTCAAAGAAAGTGATGGTGACTGCCGATATCAATACAGTGGATACACATCTCGTAAAAAAGGCTGAGCCAGAGAAGTGTGATGTCCTGGTCATGGAAAGCACCTATGCGGGGAGAAATCACCCGCCCAGGGACGAGACCGAGAAGCAGTTCATTGAAAAGATCGGTGAGGTCATTGACAGAGGAGGATTGGCAATAGTTCCTTCATTTGCAGTTGGACGTTCACAGGAAATACTCATGATCCTCATGGATGCTGGGTTCGAGGTATGGCTGGATGGAATGGGAAGGGCAGTTGCTCGAGAATTCCTACCATTGAAGAAGTATCTGGGATCTGCAAGTGACCTTAGAAGGGCGATGGATCAGACCAATATGGTCAGGCACAGGGATCAGAGAAAAGAGGCACTGAAAGGACAAGTCATCGTGACTACCAGCGGTATGCTGGATGGAGGACCTGTGCATGAATATCTGAAGGCCCTGAAGAATGATGAGAACAGTGCGGTCCTGCTTACTGGTTTCCAGGTAGAGGAGACAAATGGCCGTTCACTTTTGGAGAATGGTACCATCAAACTCTATGGTGTTGAAACGACCATAGATTGTGAGGTTGGATTCTTTGACTTTTCAGCCCATGCGGATCATGATGAGCTGGTCAAGTTCGCCAAGGCCTGTGATCCCGAGAAAGTCATACTCACCCATGGGGATGACAGAGAGAAGCTTCTGGAAGACCTGAAGGACTTCGATGTCATACTCCCAATAGAGGGCGATGATATACCTTTGGATTAATACAAAGATTTATTAGGCCTCGAGGAATCACGGATTTGGTTCATATGTCAAGTAGAAAATTGAAGCCAGAGATCGCCATGTACATGAGAAGGATAGGCGACATGAGGACAGACAAGAAGCATGGAAGAGCAGTACAATTATGTGACAGGGTCTTGGATTATGGTCCAGATCCAGCATTGCTCAATGTGATACTGAACTTCAAGGCGGATTCTCTTTTCAGGGTCGGAAGAAGAGTGGGCAGTCAGGAACTTATAAGCGAGGCCAGAACCATTTTCGCAACTGTTCTTGAAGCAGACCCAGATGATTACCTTGCACAATCAGGTATTGACGAGATCAACTTTTACCAATATTAATTCATCAATATCCTGGCATAAGTCTTTTATTTCAATTGTCAATGTACAGTGACAATGATCATCGGAATTCTGGATATCCAGGGAGCGGTTTCGGAGCATGAAGTGGCATTCGAGAGAGCGTTCATGTCAAAGAACATGAAAGGAGCGACAAAGCTCGTAAAGACCCTGGATGATCTAAAGGATATTGATGGATTGGCTCTTCCGGGTGGTGAGAGCTCGGCCATATCCGCGCAGTTGGCCAGACTGGGAATGGATAAGGAAATTCACAGGATGGTGGAACAAGGGTTTCCAATAATGGGAACATGTGCTGGCACGATCTTGCTGGCAAAGAGATTGATCACCGATATGGATGAGGAGATCACTGTACCTCTTGGGCTCATGGACATAACTGTCAAGCGCAATGCTTTCGGAAGGCAGAAGGAATCTTTCGAGCATTATATCGAGATCAAGAATATGGACGAGCCATACGGTGCGGTTTTCATAAGAGCTCCCATGATCAACGAGGTGGGGGAAGGGGTTGAATCTCTGGCGATGCTCAATGATGAAATTGTCATAGCCAGGCAGAGTAATATGTTGGCCATGGTGTTTCATCCAGAATTGACAATGGACACGAGGATCCACGAGATGTTTATTGATATTGTTTTAGAAATATGAGTGACATATTAATTCATGATTAAGATACACTAACATCATAATTAGATATTACATATACCAAATAACACACGTGTAAACTAAGTAAATATCTTAATTATCACGCGCAATCTATGTTAAGTCATATATATGAGGTGCATTATTAACCCGTAGGTTTGCCGACAAACTCCTTGTTGGTATTACCCAAAAAGACACATCAAGGGAGGTCAACAATGTACGAAATTGTCAGCATGAAAGAATTAGTCCCAGATATATTTGAGGCAGTGGTCAAAGCACCAGAGATGGCGAAGAAGGCCAAGGCCGGAGAGTTTTTGATAGTTATGGCCGATGAGAAAGGCGAGAGAATACCGCTCACAGTGGCCGATTATGACAGAGAAGCAGGCACGATAACGATCGTCTTCATGACGATTGGAAAATCCACATACAAGCTTTCAAAGATGAAGGCCGGGGATTCATACTATGCCTTCGTTGGGCCTTTAGGTCATGCTTCCGAGATCAAGGATTATGGCACAGTTATCTGTGTCGCTGGTGGCGTTGGAACCGCCCCCATTTACCCAATTGCCAGGGCACTGAAAAAAGCGGGCAACAAGATCATCACCATTCAGGGCGCCAGGAATAAAGACCTGATATTCTGGGAGGACAAGATGGCCTCCGTGAGTGACGAGCATATCATCATGACCGATGATGGGACCCATGGAAGAAAGGGACTTGTCACAGAGCCATTGAAGGAGATTCTGGAAAGAGATGGTGACAAGGTTGGCATAATCTATGCCATCGGTCCGATCCCGATGATGAAATTTTCAGCTTTAACATCCAAGCCATTCGGAAACCTGACCATGGTGAGTCTTAATTCCATCATGGTTGACGGTACTGGAATGTGTGGTGGATGCAGATGTGAAGTTAAGGGAGAGACGAAATTCACATGTGTCGATGGCCCCGAGTTCGATGGCCATCAGGTGGACTGGAACCTTCTTGGATCCAGGCAGCGTATTTACCTGGACCAGGAGAAGGAATCACTTGACAATTACAAGGCAGAGGAGGGAGCTTGATGGGAGAAGAAGTCGTTAAGAAGCCGAAGAGGAAAGAGAGAATGCCCATGCCGGAACAGGATCCGAAAGTTAGGGCGACCAATTTCAAGGAAGTGCCTTTGGGTTACACAGAGGAAATGGCCATTGAGGAAGCCATCAGATGTGCCCAGTGTAAGGTGCCGGCCTGTGTATGCGGTTGTCCAGTTAACATTAATATTCCAGCATTTATCAAGGAGATCGCGGAGGGCAATTTCGCAGCGGCTGCGAGGAAGATCAAAGAAACAAATGCACTTCCAGCGGTCTGTGGGCGTGTATGTCCACAGGAGAGCCAGTGCGAGGCCCAGTGTGTGTACAACAGAATGGGACGCGCCATCTGCATAGGCAGGTTGGAAAGGTTCGCCGCAGATTATGAGAGAGATAATAATCTGATAGAACTGCCAGAGAAAGCACAGCCAAATGGAAAGAAGGTGGCAGTTGTTGGCTCAGGTCCATCTGGTCTGACTGTCGCGGGCGATCTTATTCAGCTTGGATATGAAGTAACTATATTCGAAGCATTCCACAAGCCAGGCGGAGTTCTGATGTACGGAATTCCGGAATTCAGGCTACCAAAGGCCATCGTGGAATCCGAGGTGAATTATCTCGTCCAACTTGGTGTCAAGATACAGTACAATTCAATAGTTGGCAAGACAGTGGAGGTCGATGAACTTCTTGGAGAGAAGGGCTACGACGCCGTCTTTATCGGCGTCGGTGCAGGACTTCCCAAGTTCCTGGGCATACCAGGTGAGAACTATGGTGGAGTTTATTCAGCCAATGAATACCTCACCAGAAGCAATCTGATGAAAGCCTACAAATTCCCCGAATATGACACTCCGATCGTCATGGGAAAGAGAGTTTGCGTCATCGGCGGCGGAAATGTCGCTATGGACTCGGCCAGAACTGCGGTTCGGCTGGGAGCGGATACTTACATAGTCTATCGTAGGGCAAGAGAGCAGATGCCAGCCAGAGGAGAGGAGATACACCATGCTGAGGAAGAAGGCGTGAAGATGATGCTCCTTACCAATCCAGTTGAGATAATCGGTGACGAGGACAATATGGCAAAGGCCCTGAAATGTGTCAAGATGGAACTTGGAGAGCCTGACGAATCGGGCAGATCCAGACCAGTCGAGATAGAGGGCTCGGAGCATGATATCGAATTCGACCTGATAATAAACTCCATAGGAGCAAATGCCAACCCACTGCTGACAAAGAGCACGGAGGGTCTGGAGCTGAACAAATGGGGCTATATCGTGGCTGATGATTATGGAAAGACCAGCAAGGACAATGTCTGGGCTGCCGGAGATATCGTCACTGGCATGGCTACAGTTATTGAAGCCATGGGAGCTGGAAGGATGTCCGCCATGGATATCCATGAGAAACTGATGGGCGTTCCAAAGAATATTGAAATAAGTCCGGAAGCTCTACCAGACGATCTGGAATGCACACTTCCCGAGACCAAGAAATGATGAACTTCAGGTTGGATATCTTATGAACTACCCTGAATTCGGATCTATCAAGGTCGAACTAGACAATGGCATAGCGATAATCACTTTGAACAAGCCGGAGAAAATGAATGCCTTCGATGATATCCTATCAGCCGAGCTGGATGATACCTTCGCCATCATGGAGAAGGATGAAGATGTCAAGGTCATCATACTTACCGGAAGTGGCAAGGCCTTTTGTGCCGGCGGGAATGTCAAGGCAATGGCGGAAGCCGAGGAACCAGTGGAGTTCCTTGGCGGCCTGGCCAGTGGCATCCACCGACCGATAATTCGTATGTGGAATATGGACAAAGCGATCATTTGCGCCATCAATGGCCACGCTGTTGGAGCTGGCTGTGGATTGGCGATGGCCTGTGATATTCGAGTGGCCTCTAAAAAAGCGAAGTTCAATATGGGGTTCATGAAAATTGGACTGGCACCTGGCTGCGGGACATTCTTCTTGCCCAAACTGGTTGGTCGGGCGAAAGCTGCTGAACTCATCTTCCTGAGCGAGACCATCGATGCCAAGGAAGCCCACAAGATCGGGCTTGTCAATATGGTGGTCGATGATGATGAGCTTATGAAAAAGGCGATGAAAATGGCCATGAGGATCGAGAGCGGTCCCACACTGGCCATAGGTCGGGCCAAGACACTTTTACGCATAAGCGAGCATTCCACCCTGATGGAACACTTTGAGGCTGAAAGGCATATGATATCACAATCTGGAGAAACAGAGGATTTCAAAGAAGGAGTGACGGCTTTCCTCGAGAAAAGAAAGCCGAATTTCAAAGGTAAGTGATATGCCGAAGACCCACGACGACATCTTGAAGGCGGAGGAAGCGAAGAAGATGGTCGAGGATGGATACGACCAGCTATCCGACGAATACACCAGGATCCGAAGATTGAGCACCAGGGATAGAAAGTACATCGATCTTCTGATGGAGCGATCGCCCAAAGGAGGCAGGCTTCTTGACCTGGGGTGCGGGGGCGGCATCCCATCAACAAAGGAACTGGCCAGGCATTTCAAAGTTGTGGGTATAGATTTTTCCCACAATCAGATAGAACGGGCCAGGAAGAACGTACCAGAAGGCGAGTTCCACAGGATGGACATGACTCGAATGAGCTTCAAGAAAAACTCATTCGATGCTGTATTTTCTCTACTGGCAATAATCCACGTTCCCCGTGAGGAGAAGGCAGGCCTTTTTGCCAGCATTCAAGAGATCCTCAAACCCAATGGCCATCTGCTTATTGGCATTGGATGTGATGACTGGGTGAGTGAACCGGGCGATGATTTCATGGACCAACCCATGTATTGGTCCCAATTCGGAGCCAAGAAAACCGAAGCCATGATAATAGAAGCTGGCTTCGAGATCATTCAGGCCACCATTGAGGAATGTATGTTTAGAGGGGAATTGGAAAGACATTTCTTCGTGCTGGCTAAAAAGATATGAGCCTTTACTCCATATAAACATCATATGAATGCTATGTGTTATTTTAGCAAAGCTCAAGCTGACAAATAGAAAATATAATCATAGAAAGCATTAGGCCTATCGGCTTCTGCTCTCTTTGGCCTTAAGCCTAAGCTGGGTGTAGCCACATTTTCTGCATTTTGTAGCCTTTACTGGATTGCCAACATTACATTTCATGCATATCTTCTTGTTAAGCAACCTTGCCTCAGCTTCTGGAAATCTTGCCATTTTGTCTCACCTTTATTATTTATTATCTGGTGCGCACAGATTAAGGAAGGCCTATTAAATGGTTTCTAAATAAATGCCTATCTTCTCGCATGCCCACCAACAGAGACCATGAAAGCAAGCAAGGCCTCGATCTGGATCCTACTATTGCTTCCCTCTATGAGTCTGAACTCGGTCTCCCCGATCTTCTCAATGACCTTGATCTTGATATGTTCATCCACATCGAGGTCAAACACATTCCTGTGAACTTGATTGATTATATCATGGCCAGATAATCCGTAATTGATCAGAAGTTTGTCAAGTAGATTACGGGCCTCGATGAACTCACCCTTCAATGCGGTGATCATCATATCCTTCAATTCTTCCGGGCGGCCAGTTGAACTGGTCTTGTAAACAGCCTCGGCATCGATCGTGGTCCCCATAGATGCGGAAACCTGCATGATATTGGTGGCCCTTCGAAGGTCACCACCCGCGACATAGAGTAGAGCGTCCATTCCATCCTCAGTCACTTCCAGCTTTTCACTGAGAGCTATCCGTCTTAGATATTTCTTAACATCATCGGCATTGAGTGACTTGAACCTGAAGACCGCGCATCTTGACTGGATAGGGTCTATAAGCTTCGATGAATAGTTACATGAAAGAATGAAACGACAGGTATTCGTGTATTTCTCCATCGTTCTTCTTAGAGCTGCCTGGGCATCGGATGTGAGTGAGTCTGCCTCATCAAGGAATATGACCTTGAAGGGAGTGTCCGCAATAGGAGCGGTACGAGCGAAATCCTTGATCTTGTTCCTCACAACATCGATCCCTCTCTCATCGGATGCATTCATTTCATGAAAATTGAGCTTCCAATTCTCGCCGAACATTTCCTTCGTAAGGGCGAGAGCGGAGGTTGTCTTTCCAGTTCCCGCAGGACCTGCGAACATGAGATGTGGCATGTTCATTGTCTCCACATAGCTTTTCAGCCTTTCAACAACACCGGTCTGACCAACGACCTCGTCCAAAGTCTTTGGACGGTATTTCTCAACCCAGACATCATTCATAAAGATCACTTCAGCCTACGATGTCCTTGAAAGCCTGCTCCTCTTTCACTGCTTCAAAGGCCTCATCATCCCTGGCACGCTCCTTGAAATCATCATCTATGCCAGCTGCGCGTGTGAGGAAGGGGAAGATAAGGTTATTATTGCCCTTCTTTGCCTCTGCACAAGCTTTGTAATACCATGCTGTGCCATTGTTCATATCCCTCTTTACAACATTATTGAGGGTATTGACAGCATCATCATATTTGCCGCTTCTGTAAAGTGATGCACCCTTGGTAAGGTAGGCGGTGACGTCCTCGGGATCAAGTTCCAGAAGCTTGTCAAAGACACCTACGGCATCATCATACTTCTCCATCTGGAACAAAGCCGCGGCCTTATTATGAAGTGTATCTGCATCATTGGGCTTGAGCTCTGCCAATTTATCAAAGCAAGCAAGTGCATTCTCAAAGTCCCCATTCTCAAAGTACTCATCTCCCTTTGAGATGAGATCCTCTTCGGACATTGGAGCATCTTCAACAGGAGCTTCCTCGACCACTGGTTCGGGCTCGGGCTCTTCGATGACAGGCTCAGGGGTGGGTTCAAAGGCTGGCTCCTCAACGACAGGCTCGGGTTCGGACTCGAAAGCCGGTTCCTCGACCACTGGTTCTGGTTCTGGTTCGGGAGTGGGTTCTTCGATAACTGGCTCGGGTTCGGATTCCTCAATAATTGGCTCTGGTTCTTCAGCTTCAATAGTGATCTCAGGAGTTGGTTCCTCAACGATGGTCTCTTCAATGACCATCTCAGGGGCGGGTTCTTCAATAACAGGTTCTTCAATGGTCATTTCTGGAATTAGCTCTGGCTCTTCAGCAATTTCCATTTCTGGAGCTGGTTCATCAACAATGCCAAGCTTCTCCTTTGCATGGACATTATCTGGATCCAATTCCAATACTTTTCTGTAAGGGTCATCGGATTCTGTCAGATGGCCCAATCTCAGATAGCATTCGACTGCTTCCTCGGCATCATTTTTCTCCTCGAGGAGCTCGGCCTTCTTCTTCCAAAGTTCGATATCCTTTGGATCCTTTCGAAGAGCCTCGTCAATTGCCTCAACGGTATCCAGTGATGGTGGTGGAACCTCTCCACCTGTTTTGGCGGCATACTCATCCTTTCTGGATGGATTGACCTCCATTAATTTAATGTAAGCTTCCTTCGCATCATCATCCCTGCCATCCAGGGTGAAGGCTTCGGCCTTGTTCTCTAGAGCCTCGACACTATTTGGGTAACGCTTGAGAACCTCATTGAAACACATAACAGCATAATTGAGCATGGTCTTATTGCTAAGATGCACCATACCTCTGCTTAGCCAGGCATCGACATTATCCGGAGATAATTGGGTAGCTTTGTCAAAACACTCTATAGCCCGATCTGGCTCCCCGGTCTCGAATAGACCATGGCCAGTGCGAGTGTACAATTCAGAGAACTCTTCAGGATCCTCAGCAACCTTTTCCTCACGGTAAAGGTATCTGTGGGCCCGCCTGTACTCGGACGCGGACTTTTCAGTATTTCCATTCTTGAGGTATGTATCTGCATCAGAGAGAATTGCTTCTATCTCCGCAACAACCTTGCTTTTCTTAGATTTCTTACCTCCAAAAAGGGCCATATGGTATCCTCCTTTCCCTTACCTTTGCCTGTATAGACTTACATGATAATTGCATGAATGTTTATAAAGCCTTCTACCAAAGTGCCAATCTTTGAAATCACGCCATTATCTTGAGCTAAAATTTACAATTAGAGAGCCATAAAGCTTGAAAAATATGTAATAATAGGCCAAAACAATAGGAAATCATATAAATGGGGAGCGTTTCCCTGTGCCACCGAGGATGTCCAATGAAAAGAGGTTCAAGAGTCTGGAAGAAAAGGGGCAATCAGCGCTGGAAATGGAGAAAGAAGAAAATGCGGCGCAGGAAGCGAGCCCAGAAGATGAGAAACAAATAGTCTAGGCTATACCTCCTTAAATGGGAGTATGGGGTAACACGGTATCCTCATGGGCTCCAGTTACAGGAATGATTTCCATCGGGTATTCTGATGAGATTAATGACGATTAATTTCATGTGATGAATAACTGGAGCGATGACCCGTAGATGGTCTTTGCAGGCAAAATGACTTTGACTTATGTCATAGCTCATTCCTGCGGCAGATACCCGTTGATCTGGGTTCAAAATCAAATGTCTGGCTTAAGGACATTTGACTGGAATTCCCAGTGCTCCCATTAATTTTTTTCTTTTTTTATTTCCGAGCTATAGAGCTCGGAGATAATTTTAATTTGGATATTAAAAATATAAGATTTATAGGTATATTCTATTATTTTATTCTATTTTCCTCATCACCGTCAAGTATACGGTATAACCGTAAAATCTCTCTTCACTTTCTATGATCAGCCCCGGCGGCAGATAATCTTCCAGCCTCCGGTTTATCTTGGTATAGCCAAATAGGATCGCGGGAAGCCGCATCCATAGATAGACAGGTATGCCTCTTTTCTTGCTCGGAGGTCCGGTATCCAGCATCACGAATATGCCACCCGGCTTGAGGACACGATAGCATTCCCGCATCATCTTCCAGGGATCCGGAACTGTTGTCAAAGTGTAGGTCGCTATCATGGAATCAAAGAAATCATCATCGAAGGTCATGGCTTCGATGTCCTCCACTTTCAACTCCACCCGATCAACAATATCGGGTGTCAGCCTTTCACGTGCCTTGTCCAGCATTCCTTTTGAAAGATCCGCGCCATATACCTTACCGCTGACAAGTTTCTCGGCGATCCAGGGAAGAACAAGGCCGCTGCCAGTACCAACATCAAGAACTATGTGATCTGGTTGGACATTCAAAAGTCCAACCGCTTTTTTCCTCCTCTCGACGGTCGTTTGGACCAGACCCGTATCTAGAGAATCATAAGATTTACTGAAGCCATCATAACGTTTTATGACCTTTTTCTTGTAATCATCCGAAGGAGCCACCATGCTGTATTGGCGTATGAAACTTATACTTTTTCTGAAGTAGGATTGTGTATTCTGAGTTTCAAAACTAAAGTTATTAATAGGATAATATTCAATTTCGGTGTGAGGAATAAAAATATGTTTTACCTTTTCTTACCCGATATCGACCTTGAAATGCTCGGCCTTCTGGTCATGCTTACAATCGTACTAGTTGGTCTGACCTTCGCATTGCTGGGACACATGATATTCAAAATGAGTAATGAGATAAAAAGACTCAGCTCTTCTGTCGAGAGCGAGGTAAAGGATCTGTCAGATATCAAAGACCAGATCCATCAACATGATGAAACTATAGACCCTAGTGAGGTCATTCCACCACCATCATCACCATCTCCACCATCACCACCACCTCAGTAAATGATGGAAACTTGATATGATTATGTAAAAGGATAATGTGCCCAACAAGTTAATATACCGCTATTCGCATAATCTTATGCATAATGGAATGGTGTGAACATGATATTTGTTACAATGATCGAAACAATGCCTGGAACTTTTGAAGAATCTCTGAGAGCCATGAAAAGGCTGAAAATTCCAGAGAATATCAAGGTAAGAGAGTTCCTGGGTCTTTTCGGTGGAATAGACGCCATCATAATTTTTGAAGCAGAGGATCAGAAAGATGCTGCGGATTTCATATCCCACATCGCTTGCTACGTCGAATGCAAGACATCTTTCGCTCTGCCAATTGATGAGTTCACCTGGACAAGATGAGATATAGATGAGATATTCAGGTAAATTGGATTCATTCAATTGAGTCTATAGCATCGCCAATAAGCAGAGCCAGCTTCGTCTCTTTCACGTCATGGACACGGATGATATCTGCCCCATTCATGGCAGATATCACAGCCGCCGCCACACTGCCTTCCAGTCTTTCATCCTCATCAGTTCCCTGAAGTTTTCCAATGAAGGATTTTCTGGAAGCTCCGACCAAAATAGGCAGGCCCAGCATCTTGAATTCAGATAGCCTCTTCAGTATTAGCAAATTATGATCCAGTGTCTTGCCAAAGCCGATCCCTGGATCGATTATTATATTGTCCTTGGAGATACCTTGATCCATTGCCTTGGCGATCCGTTGCCTGAAGAAATCGATGATGTCAAATACAACATCATCGTAGATCGGCTCATCCTGCATATTATCAGGAGTGCCAGACATATGCATGATGATCACTGGCACATTCCTTTCAACTGCCAATTTTATCATCCTATCATCTGCAAGGCCAGTGACGTCATTTATCATTGATGCCCCAGCATCCAAGGCGGCCTTAGCAACCTCTGGCTTGGAAGTATCTATGGATATTGGAACATTTATGATCTTCACAAGCCCTTCGATGACAGGTATCACTCGGCTCAATTCCTCCTCTATCGTGATGGGGGCAGAGCCCGGGCGGGTGGATTCACCACCAATGTCGATCATATCCGCGCCTTCCTCCGCCATCCTTATCGCACAGCCCACGGCCTCTCCAATACTGGAGAACTGGCCGCCGTCCGAGAAAGAGTCGGGAGTCACATTCAATATGCCCATGATCCAGGTCTGGCCTTCTAATTTGAATATCTTATCATCGCAGGAAATGGCTGACCCTCCAGGGCAGTCGATATTGGCCAATGCTGTTTCGATATGCACGGCGATATCCTTGAGCCCAAAGGGTTGCTTTTGAAATTTAGAGATTATAAAGCTATACTGCTTCTCGGTGGCCATGAGAAGCATGTCGCTGCATTTGCCAAGGTCTGATAAGCAATGGTAAGCGAGGGCCGCCTCTCCGCCCTTGCTCAAAAATTCCTGCTTGATGATATTGGCCGCCCTCGGGTCGATGTCCCGGAGCACGAAAGTGAAAAAGCGGCCTTTGGGAACCATGACATCCAGTCCACCGACATCAACGCCAATCCTCTTCATCTCGGCCTCGATCTGACGCGGATTATCAAAATTTCGCACATACACACGACTTGTCATATGGAAGTACATGTAGCTTATTGATAATAATGATTATTGATTACAATCACCATAATATCCAAGCATCGATGAAATGCATTTATACCATTGCGAGCATTATCTGAAGCATGATGGTCCATTTCATTGAGGGCGGAGGTTTCAGTGGCAATATTTACCTGATCGAGGGAACACATCCAGTCATGATAGACACTGGATGGGATGCCAATATTGATAAGATCGCACCCCAGATAGAGCGAGCACTGGACGGAAAAAAACTGGACAAGATCATACTCACCCACAGGCATGTGGATCACGTCGGTGGGGCTTTGGCGATTAAAGAACACTTCGGCGGGACGATATATGCGCAGAAGAAAGAGGCTGAAGCACTGCGCGAGGGCGACCCGGAATCCACTGGAGCCAGGATGTTCGGAACAAGGATCAAACCCATGGAAGTGGAGGACTTGAAGGATGGCGATGTCATCGATCTGGGGGATGGTGGATCATTGAAGGTGATGGAAACTCCAGGTCACACTAATGGAGGCATTTGCCTCCTGGACAATGAAGATGGATTATTCTCTGGCGATACCGTATTCACCGAAGGTGGTGTCGGTCGCTGGGATCTTCCAACCGGGGATGTCCAGATGTTGCTCAAGTCTATCGAAACTCTGGCCGAGCTTCCCATAGTTTCCCTTTACCCTGGCCACGGAATGCCTGCCGAGAAGGATGGAGCCAGGCATATCAAGCTCAGTTTGAGAAGTCTAAAAGGATATGGAATTTATGGTTGAGATCATCGCTCTGGATAAAGATAAGACACCTTCTTCGGAATTGGTACAGAGGATCGAGAACATTCTGGGAACTGGTGGTCTGATAGTCTATCCCACCTCCACCCTTTATGGCCTGGGAGCCAGCATATTCTCAAAAGAAGGAGTGGAGAAGCTCATGGAGGTGAAGCAGAGGCCATATGGAATGCCTTTATCTGTCTTCATAAGGCGTGAGAATGTGACTGATATCTGTGATATTCCAATCACCGCACTGCCACTTTTAAATTCCGGGCTGGCATTGACATTCATACTGCCTGCGAAACCAAATGTACCATCTCTATTGATTAAAGATGGCAGTGTGGCTATCAGATTTCCAGATTCGACCCTGATAGATGCCATTTGCAAGTCCGTTGGATCGATGACCGCGACCAGTGCCAATCGACATGGCCTGCAGGATCCCGCAGATATCCAGACAGCGATAGATGATCTGGGCGAGGATGTGGAACTATATCTGGATAGCGGGGACACAGAACTTGGGAAGGGTACCACCATCGTGGATCTGACCCAATCAGCGGTAAGAATTATTAGGGAAGGGATTATTCCCAAAGAAAAGGTTATGGATATCCATGGACGATGAAGTAAGAGAAAAATACCTCAAGGCCGGAAAGATCGGATCAATGGCAAGAGAGCTGGGTAGAGAACTTGTTGTCGAGGGAGCGTCCTTCCGAGAAGTGGCGGATTCCATAGAGTTCAAGATCGAACAGCAAGGTGGGAAAGTCGCTTTCCCAGTGAACATCGCTGTCGATAATATCGCCGCCCATTTCACACCAACATCCGTCGATACACAAGTTTTCAAGAAGGGCATGCTTGCCAAGATCGATGTGGGAGCCCATGTTGATGGCTACATCGCGGACAGCACCTTTACAAAGGAAGTGGGTACCAATCGTTGGCACGAACTAATAAAGGCCTCTACAGAGGCTCTAGAGGCCGCTATCGACGTTACCAAACCCGGTGTCAGGGCCAAGGAGATCGGAGGGGCTGTTGAACGAACTATCGAATCTTATGGCTTCAATCCGATAACCAATCTAACTGGCCACAGTCTTAGAAGATACAATTTACACGCGGGGTTGAGCATCCCGAATATCATGGACGGGAGCGACGACATCGTGAAAGAAGGTGATGCCATCGCGATCGAGCCTTTTGCCACCAACGGAGCAGGGAGAGTTGCCGGAAGGAAAAGCGGCAACATCTACCGCATGATGAGAAAGAGGGAAGTGGATGATCCACAGCTCAATGAGCTTATCAGTAAGATTTACGAGGAATTCCGGGGCTTGCCATTCTCGGAAAGATGGGTTGCTAGACAGGTGAAGAAACCGAAGCCGGTATTAAGAAAACTATTCAGATCTGGCGTGATCACGACATACCCTGTACTTCTGGAAATAGAGAAGGGTATGGTGTCCCAGGCCGAGCATACTGTTATTGTTACTGAGAAAGGGTGTGTTGTTACGACGCGGTAGGAGCTGGGCTATAAACTGACCTATACAGTTATAAATTGACATGTCAATAATTGATTTAAATACTTAGAAAACAAATCAGTATTGATAAGAATGAAGAGCAAAAACATAATTCCAATCATTTTGATAGTCATATTAATCCTCATAATGATAATTGGAATTTATACTTATTTCTTAATGCCGAGTGATTCATTTCCAAATAGCATCTCTGCGAGTCAAATTAATTTAGCAGAAGGAACTTCTGAATCAACAGGGATCATCGAGTTCGGAACATTCAGCGGTTCTGTCGAATATGACGAATTACGAATATTCATTTGGGAGAATGATACCTATGCAGGATATTTGGAAATCAGAGATTACTCAGGTACTATTCCAATCAATGTAACATGGTCAAAGGGACCTGACGATGCTATAGTAACCTATTTTGACTATAATCCAAATGGCAATGAGATTAATAATGGAGATTACTTGAATTTCAGCGGACTTTCACCAAGTACAAGCTACTCGATCTATATTATCTATAAACCTTCTGGAACTTATATTTCCATATATGGCCCTAATAATTTTATAACAAAGCCAGCAGATAGCTTCGACAGAATAACTGATTGGGAGCCTATTCCAGAAGAAGATAAGGATTATGGTATCTGGCCTGCGCAATCGGATGATTATTACGATGGAAAATTATTTTGTCTTGCTGGATGCATAGCGATCATTGTTTCGATCGCTTATTTAGTCAGATGGATTAAAAGCGATTTCGATGACAAGTGATAGATTATAGAATAATGTTCAAAGAATGCGATGCATATTAATACTATAGCGGCTATAGTCATTATAGTGATAGCATGGAAACAACCACGATCCAAGTAGATACCCAGATCCGAGATACACTCAGATCCTTTGGCAGAAAAGGCGACACCTACAATGATATCTTAACCAAGCTTATAGAGAAGGCCAGATATGTTGATTTCATGGAAGAGAGCTATAAAGTATTGGATACCGAAGAGAGCTGGACTAGCCTGGATGCATTATAATGACCAAGCCAGTGATTTTATCAAGCAGGGCAATTAAAGAGTACTCTCAACTTTCGAAACAGATGCAGAAACGTGTTAAGGTATCTTTGGAAGAATTAGGAGCTGGCTCCAAGCGGTTGGACATCAAGAAATTGAAGGGCACTGGCGACAGAGAGGATCTGTATCGCTTAAGGGTCGGTGATTACAGGATCACCTATTACCCAGAGCCGGATGTCATCAAGATAATTCGCATTGATCATCGTGGCAAAGGATTTAGCTGGCTTGATTGAGATCAGTCCTTCGTGTTTATGGTTTTAGAAAGATGGACCTCCCCGCCCTTTGGACGGGGTTTCGAATCAGAAGCACTCTAGACTGTCACTCACTGAGTCATCACTGAGAGTACCCCGCCCGCACACTGTCAATATACTGTGTTTAGACGGGGCATGCTCGCATTCAACATGCTGAGAAAATGCAGGATTATAATATGCTGGACAGATGCTCCTTCATCCTATCCAGATACTCTTTTCTCTCTTCCAGCTGCTTCTCCTTCTTCGCAATGTCAGCTTCCTTTTTCTTCAATTCCGCATGGAGCTCGTCGGTCTTTTCCTTGGTCGTCGAGTGGGACTTCTCCTTCTTGGCCAGTTCCGCTTCCTTCTTGACCATGTCCTTCTCCAGGTTTTCGAGCCGCTTCTGTTCTTTTTCTATCGACTTGCGCTCGGTTTCCAGAGTCTTTTCGACCCGGGACCTGATGATATGCTCCGCATCTATTGCTTTTTGAGATTCTATCTCGATCTGCTTCCAGACCTCGGCGGATTCCTTCTTCTCCGCCATCAAGGCTTCCAGCTCGGTGGACAACTTCTCCGCCTTCTTCTGAATGTCATCTTCCCTGGTCCTGTGTTGTTCGTTTATCAGCAGGATCTCTCTCTCGCGCTTGGAGATATCCTCTTCCCTGGCCTTGAGATTGGTATCCAGTTCTTCTTTGACCGAGGCCAGCTCATTCTTTTCATCTGTCAGTTTCTTCAGAAGATCCTCATTGCGCTTCTGCTCCACGGTCTTGGCGTATTTCATCAGTGAAAGAGCGGATTGCTTCATGTCATCCAATTCGCCACGCTCTTCCTTGAGCATCTGCATTTCCGCATCCCGCTTATCCATCTCCTCTTCCAGCAGGCGCTTCATCCTATTGAGGTCGGATTCTCTCTCCCTCAATTCCTTCTGCTGGCGCTCGATCTCCTTCATCCTCTGTGGCAGGTCGCCTTTCAATGTCTCCAGCTTGTCCTGCTCCTCGCGGATGTTCTGCATCTTCTGGGCGAGCTCGACCTCCATCTGATTGAGATCGGCCTCATGGGATGCCAATTCATCTTCTCTGCGGATCATGATCTCCGCTCTGATCTTCAATTCCTCGGTTTCCTTAGCGATCCTTTCGATATTGTCGCCAAGATCCCTCTCTCTCTCGGCCAACTCGTCATATTTGTAATTCAATTCTGTTTCTTCCACCTTGATCTGGATGCCTCTCTTCTTTATCTCCTCGGATTTCTTTTCCAGGTCTCTATCAAGGTCCTTTTGTTGCCGTTCCTTCGCCTCGTGCCTCTTGGTTTCCTTGCCAAGGTCTTTCCACACCTTGTCCATATCATCCTTTTGGCTTATGAGGCGAGTGTTCTCGTCAGTAATTTCTTTCTCTTTCTCTTTGAGGCTGGCTTCCTTTTTCTCCAGAGATAGTTTCGTGCTTTCGATCCTCTTTTCTCTCTGGATTATGTCAGCTTCCTTTATCGTGAATTCGGATTGTCTATCAGAAAGGTCTTTGGAGTCCTCATTGACCCTTTCCTCTTCCAGCCTGGCTGTTTCCAGTCTCTTATCGATCTCCTCTTCCTTGATAGATAGATCCTCCATCCTTCCAGCAAGCTCTCCATCCAGCTGAGCCAGTTCCTTGTTTCGGAGATCAATTTCCTCGGATCTCCGGCTCACCTGACGTTCCCTCTCCTTCAGCTCGATATCCGCTCGATGAAGGGCATCCTGTTGTTCTGTGAATTCGCTTTCCTTGTTCGATCGTGACTTTTTGAAATCATTGAGGTCGTTCTCATACCTCACTTTCTTCTCTTCAAGTCTGGTAAGATTAGCCTCATATTTTATCTCCCTTTCCCTGAGTCCGGAATCTGCCTCATTGATAGCATTCTCCCTCTGTTTGAGTTCCTTCTCTTCCTTTCCGATCTCCAGCTTCCTTTGCTTGTAGGCCTCGATATCCTCCACGAGGTGCTGCCTTTCCTGGGCCATCCTGTCCTTTTCCTTCTCAAGCTCATTCTCCTGGTTCTTGAGCATTATTTCCATCTCGCCCAGGACATTGTCCCTTTCATCCGCCCCTTCGACCTGCATGTCCAGCTCTTTCTTTCGAGATTCCAGTTCCTGTTCCAGGGCCTTGAGCTCGGCATCTTTCTCGGACAACTCCAAGGATAGGGCATCATACTTCTCGGATAGCTCTGTAGATAGAGCATCGTGCTTCTCAGATAGCTCTGCAGATAGTAGCGTATGCTTCTCTGATCTATCGGACAGGTCAGCCTCCAGGCGTTCCAATCGCCTGGATTCCTTGTCCAGATCGCTTCTCTCCTTTCGCAATTCCTTGTCAGTGATCTTCAGGTCAGAATCCTTGGTCGCGAGCTTTTCTTCCTTCTCATTGAGCTTGGCCTCAAGCTTATCAAGCTTAGTGGCCAGCTTCTTTTGTTCCTTGACTTCTGCGTCATGGACTTCCTTCTTTTCTTCCAGGTCCTTCAGTTGATTTGAAATTTCCTCGCGCTTGGCAAGGATCTCGGCTTCCTTATCACCGATCTCGCCCTTGGACAGGGTTATGCCTTCTCTCATATTCTCCAATTCTTGCCATTGCTCATCAAGGTCACTTCGGCTCTCCGTGAGCTCCCCCTCTTTGGTATCAAGGGTTTCCTGGAGTTCCTTAAGATCGGCTTCCAGTCGGCCTTTTTCTTCCTCGAATTCCTCCCTGTCGGCGATGAGAAGCTGTATATCGGAATCGATGTTCTTTCTCTCAGTAGCGATCTTCTTCTCTCTCTTTGCCATGGATTTTTCATTGGCTGTCAATTCTTCATGGCGTGTGGAATAATCCGCCTCGTTCTGCTCGTATTCCGCCATATTGGTAGCCAGGATCTTTTCCCTTTCTTCAAGTTCGATCTCGGACGCGGAGATATGGTCTTTGGATTCCGCAAGGTCTGAATTTAATTTCTCTATCTCCGAATCCTTATCCGCGATGGTCGTGTCCAGCTCGGCGATCCGGTCATTTGTTTCAGTCAATTCTGCTTCAAGAGAAGATATCTTCTCATTCACATCGGACTGGCCATCAGCAAGCTCTTTCTCCTTGCCCGATACACGCTCGGACTCCTGGGCCAATTCATCCTTTGCCTTTTCAAGTTCGGATTCCCGGGATTCAAGGTCAGCCTTCAGGCCTTCCTGTTCCTCCTTCAGTGCTTGGAGTTCCAATTCTTTTTCTTCCAGAGCCTTGGAATTGTCAGCATGTTCAGCTAATTTGGATTCGAGTTCCTTTGTTCTCTCGGCCAGATCACTTTCAAGATCAGCGAGTTCCTTGGATCTGGTATCCAATTCACCCTTTGTTTTGCTAACATCCTTTTCAGTGGACTCGAATTCCGCTTTCTGGGCATCCAGTTCGGACTTGAGGGATTCGAGTTCACCCTCAAGATCCTTTGATCGTGATTCCTGTTCTTTAAGAGCCTTTTTGAGATCAGCCTTTTCATTACTTGTTTTGGCCTTGACCTTGTCCAGCCCCTCAATATCCCCTTCTAGAATTGAAATTCGGGCGTCAGATTCTTTATTTATTTCTTCAAGTTCATTGTACTTCTCTTCCAATTCCTCTTTATCTTTCTTCAGCTTGTCGATCTCCTTTTCAAGAGATTTCTCCGCCTTGCCTCGGGATTTCTTATCATCTTCCAGCTTCTGCTGGCCATCTTCAAGCTTGGATATGCTCTTTTCAAGGTCTGATTTTTCCATATCAAGCTTCTTATATGCTGCCCCAAGGTCCACAAATCTCTTTTCAAGGTCAGCTTTCTCATCTTCGAGGTCTTTGATCTTCTTTTCGGATTCTTTTTCCTTACCCTCTGATTCCTTGAGCTTATCCTGGCCTTTCTCCAATTTGGATATCTTTGTCTCAAGATCCTTCTTCTCATCATCCATCTGGGATATCTTGGCCTCAAGTTCTTCAGCCTCTTTCTTGAACTTTGATAGGTCCTCGGCCTCTTTCTTTTTGGCCTCCAGTTCGCCTGTCAAAGCCTTTATCTCATCATCCTTAGCTGATATCTGATCCTGTATCTCTTTATTCCTGGCGGCTTCCTTTTCTTTAGCCTTTTCCATTGCCTGAGATAACGAATCTGTATCCATTTCAGCGGCTGGTTTGGGAGCCACTGGCTCAGGCTCGGGCTCTTCCTCGACAACAGGTTCTTCCTTGGATTCCTCTTTGGCCTTAGGCTTCTTCTCAGGGGCTTTGGGCTTGGGTTCTTCCTTTGGTTTTGGTTTATCTTTAACCTTGTATGTTGGGATCTCAACTTTGTCCATGATCTGAGAGGTTATATCCACCATCTCGCCAGCATCTTCTTCACTATCATCATCGGTGATATTCGGATCTTTGAGATTGGTTCCACAAGAAAAGCAAAGTGCGGAATCTCCACTGTTAATCGCACTGCAGTTAGGACAATGGATCTCGCCCACTGCCTCTTCAATGACTTCATCTTCGGCTGGTGGTTCATCAATTATGGCAGGCTCTTCAATAATAGGCTCTTCGGGAGGAGATTCCTCTATAACTACAGCCTCTTCCGGCTTCTCTTCGAGAGATTTCTTTGCCTTGTCCCTTAATCCCATGTAATTCCACCTATAATCCTAATTCGTCCATCACCTTCTCATATGTCTTGAACTTTTCTGATTTCGCAAATGCATCTATTTTATCCTGAGGCAGATGTCCCAGAAGGTCATCTATCTCATTTAATATATCCTTGATGTCATCGTGGATATCTATTAGTTTCTTTTCCTCAGTAGATAGCTCGGATTCCTCGGCTTCTGCTTTCTTGAGCTCGGATTCCAGTAATGTTATCTTTCTGGTAAGTTCTTTCTCTTTCTTGGCGAAGATATTCAATTCCTCGGCGATCTCCTCGGGGCTCTTATCACTTTTCATGGTCTTTTTGAGCTCATTTTGTGCTGCAACCTGATTCTCCATCCATTCCGTCCTGGCCTTCTTGCTCTTGTTCATGATACTTTTCAATTCCTTCTCTTCGATCATCCAGATATATTGTAATTGTTCCCAGATCGCCCTATTATCACCCTTCTCATCTTGAAGTGATTCTATCGTCTTCTTCATTTCCTCCTCGGTCTTCCTGAGGCTCTTCTCCCTACTCTTCAATGAGTCTATCCTGTCTTTTAGTTCCTGTTCTTTCTTTTTCAGGAACTCTTCTCTGGACTTCATCCTTGCCTTTTCTTCTTCCCGTCTTGCCATCTCGGATTTGAATGAATCCAGCCTAACCTTGAATTTCTTCTCCTTATCTATGAGCTCTTCCTGATGCTTCTCAAGAAGATGGCGATATGTCTCATCCATGTTCTTGATATTATCCTCCAATTGATGAATCTCATCCCTCTCGATAGAAATATTGGACATTCGCCTTTCCAGTTCCGCACGTTTCTGTATGGCCTCGGGATCTTCAGAATCGGGCATCTGGCTAAGCTCATCTTTTATACTCTGGGTCTCAGCTTCGGCCATATCAAGAGATTCTCGCCTTGCCTTCAGGGCCGTCTGTAATGGAGAGGCCAGCTTCAATATGCTCTGCTCTCTCTTTTCGAATACAGAGACCTCTTCAGCGGTCTTCTGGATCTCCTTTATGCTCTCTTTCACAACATTAGTGGGTTCTTGTGATCCCAGCACAGCGGAGAATACCTTTGTGGCATCTTCTTCTTCTTTCTTGTCTTCATGAGAAGGCGCGTCTGGCACTTTCTGGGCCTTGCCCCATTGAAGTAGCCTTGACAGGAACTCTTCATCCTCTTCACTTCGAAGAGAAGTGACATCTCTTGTGGCCTGGAATTTAAGTCCACAGTTAAAACAATCCTTCGCACCACCTTCCAGAACAGTTCCACAATAAGGACATATCATTGCCTGGAACTCACCATCCAGGGACTCTCCGCAATGCTCACAGGTCGTGGAACTGGCCTCTATGCCAGAACCGCATTCTGAGCAATGAACAGTGCCTTCTTGTGTATGTCCTTTACGAGCCATGCATCCTCCGCCAACCTGGAGACCATCAAACCCAACCTGAGAATAGATGATCCTTTAGATAATACTGGGATAGTATTGGTTAATATACATATATATTTTTAGATTGATTTGTTAAAATTGAAAATGCCGTATGCATGGCATAGATGACCACGCCTGATATCAGATCGAACATCAGGCGAAACCTTATTGATAACCACCCTCATTCCGGCCTCGATGGTACAGTTCCTGATAAGATATGGCGAGATAGGTCTCAAGAGCAAGGCAGTTCGTGAGAGATTCCAGAGAATACTCGTCAATAATATACAGGCTCATTTCATGAAAATGGGGCTGGAATGCAGGACCGCCTCGGATTATGGACGGATCTATCTGTGGACGGAGAAGCCAGAGGATGCCAGAATAATTTTGAGAAGGGTCTTTGGGATCGTCTCCTTTTCTGAAGTTGTGGAGACGACCTCGGAAATGGAGGATATAAAAGCGGTGGCTATCGACATATCAAAAGACCTTCTCGGTAAGGGAACGCATTTCGCGGTCAGAGCGAGAAGAACTGGCCAGCACGATTATACCAGTGTGGATCTGGGACGGGACGTGGGATCTGCAATTTATCTGGCAAATGAGGATTTGGGCCTGAAGGTGGACCTCACCAAGCCAGAGGTCGAGGTCTTTGTCGAGACCAGGCAAAACAAGACCTACTTATTCGTCGGTAAAACACCCGGGCCTGGCGGCATGCCTCTTGGTAGCCAGGGTAAGGTCATCGGCATTGCGGAGGACAGGAAGGATATTGTCTCCATCTGGCTCATGATGAAAAGAGGATGTCGTGTTTTCATTCTTCCAAAGGATGAGGAGATCATCGACAGCCTTTGGGCATGGGATCCAGGTATGAAACTACTGGACTTCGAGAATCATACGCCGGAAATTCCGATCAGCCAGAACGCGGAATTGATCATGACCTGGGCAAGGAGAAAGAGGGCCGAGGGATTGGTCCTGGGCTGGGATCTTAAACAAGTTGAAGAAAATAAGCTGGATGTCCCATTGCCGATATTCCACCCAAGGATAGGGCTGTCGGATGAAGAGGTCTTGGACATGCTGGATATGATTGAGAAAGCGTAGGGTATCGCGCTATGTTTTTTGGATTAGAAGGTTCGAAAAGGTAGAAAGGTTCGTTGTTGCTGACGAACCTTTCTAGATTTTTGTCAAGCTGGGTGTGGATAAAGACCCCGGCCATCGTTGAACTCCAACCGGGGCTTAATTTGACTCATCGCTTTGAAAGCGATGAGGCTATCTTTTTTGCAGAGACATCGCTGTCACTTGCTGAGATAAAGAATATATTACCCCGCCCGCACAATGAGAATACACTGTGTTTAGACGGGGCATGTTTGTAGATATCCTGTTGGGACATCGATTATTTAATCTTCTTGTCGTGAGCACGAATATGCTTACTTGATCTTCTTATCATGCGCCCTTCGGGACGGCCTGGCCTTCTCCACGCCCTTGCCCTTCTTGTGTAGAGCCCTACCGCGCTTTCCTGCAGATGTAAGACCGCGCATGACCCTTCGAGTATGCTGTGGCTCACATATCCAGTTGATCTTTGGATCTGATTTTATGACCGGGTGATGAGGATCGACCATTATGACCTCGTAATATTTGTGCTTACCATCTTCTCCAACCCAGTATGAATTCAGAACTTCAAGATTAGGATAGTGCTTGGATGTCCTTTCCTCGGCCATCCTCTGAATGCTCTTGGCAGCCGTGATCTTCTTCTCTCCCTTTCTCTTAGCCCTTCTACCTTTGTTTATCCTGGGCTTTCTCAGGGAACCCCTTCTGACCTTGGCTCTTACAATGACATATCCTTGTTTCGCCTTGTATCCCAGGTTTCGTGCCCTGTCCAGTCTTGTTGGATGATCGACCCTTGTGAAAGTGTTCTCACGCCTCCATTCCTGCATCCTGCTCCACTGGAGTTCCTTGACATATGAATTTGCCGGAACTTTCCAGGCCTCTCCAATGTGGGAGTATAAACTGGCATGGTGCTTTGGTTCTTTCACTTCCTGGCCTATCTCTACGAAAGCTGGCTCCTCTTCTGTCTCGGCTGGAGCCTCTTCGCTCTGCTCTTCAATTTTCTTTGCTTTGTCGTCTGCTATAGTATCACCCTCCTTTTGGAGTATTTGGGTTCACCCTTCTAGAAACTGGCTACATCGGTGGCAACCATTCCAGGCACATTCCCATCGGAACATTGTTCCGCCGTGTGATTGGAGAACGACACACGTTCTCCATCATGCATTTATCGTATGCGATGTAAGTCCAGGGAAATGGTCAGCATATATATTAGTTTCGCGAGTTAAATGAAATAAAGATATATCTGTCGGGAAAAATAAGCTCAAAAAACTTCAGTGGGGAAAAGGATGGCGCTGCATTACACAGCGCCATTATGATTGGTAGAAAACGGTTATGCGCCGATTCTGAAGACACCGGTGCTGCAGTCTGGGCATGTGCCCTTCTGTGCTGGCTTACCGTTCTTCATCGTGATCTTCTTTGCGCCTTTCATTTCTACCTTCTTTCTACATTTTACACAATATGCTTCTACCATATAATTCACCTGGAGGCTAATCACGGAAGGGGTTTATTAAACTATTGAATAATCTCATAGCTAATTTAGTAGTAAATTCACGTAAAATATATTGGCTTCGATCCAATTCAATAATGGCTGATATTCCAGATACTGGCACCTATAAAAAGATCAACAAAATGAATATCAAATTTGGAGGTCTTTTATGCATATTATAGCTAATTCAAGGCTAAAATGGATATATGGGCTAAATTCCCATCGCGGCCATTAATTCGGCCACGCCGGCGCCTCTTTTCGCGTCCGTGAGAAAGACTGGTTTTCCAGGAGCTACACGGGCGGCATCTGACACCAATATCTGTGGGTCCACCTCGATCACCTCTGCGAGATCGACCTTATTTATGACAATTATATCAGCCAGTCCAAAGATTATAGGGTGCTTTCTTATCATATCATCACCCTCTGTGACCGAAACGACCGCCACTCTCTTGTCAGTGCCAAGCCAGAAATCTCCCGGACAAACGAGGTTCCCAACATTCTCAATGAGCATGACATCCAGTTCCTCAAGGTCGAACTTTTCCAATGTATGATCGACCAGATGGGCATCAAGATGGCATTCTTTTCCAGTATTGAGGTTCTTGACATCCACATCATGGCCTGCCACCCTCTTGAAATCATCATCACCAGCCACATCACCGCATATGACCCCAGCTTTTACCCCACGCTTGTTGAGAATATCCACCATGGCCTCGATAAGCATGGTCTTTCCAGAACCGATCGAACCAATGAGGTCGAACGACCTAATATTGTTCTTTGCCAGAAGATCGTGATTGTCCCTGGCTATTCGATTATTTGCTTCCAATAGATCTGCGCCCAGCTCGACATCCACAACTTTATGCACAATAATTCCTCAAAAATATTATATATCTCTTTTTGGCCGGCTGCATATGGCATATTCATCGCCATCGAAGAATACCTCTAGATCAGGATTGTCTGCTTGAAGATCCTGAATCTTCTCCATGACCACTCTCAATGTCATGTCTGGGTCGTTCTTGTCTATCTTGAGGTGTATTTCTTTCTCCATCAACAGCACCATTACAATTTCTCGTACTACCAGAATAAGTGAATTTGGGCTATTTATATCTTTCCACATGGAGCTTGCTCTATCGGTGGATGATCCTCAAGGCCTATTCGATGGGACATTGGTGTACAAGTAGGTTATCTACAGAATACCTATTTATAAGCGAAAATCGATTTGATAGGTAATTACTAGATAATAGAAGATGGAGGAGAAAACATGTTAGGAGATAGAGCAGCAAATATGGGCAAGTTGATAGTTATCATTTTGAGTTTGATGATGGTGATACCATTTACCAACTTTGAAACATCAGAGAACGTAAGTGCGGGAGAGGTACTCACTGACATAACTGGAGCGACCAGAGCACATGGATTGGGTTATGACGGTAGTGGAATTACCATAGCGGAATCAGGTACTGGCCTTGATACAGGGGACAATGCCACCCTATTCATGGAATTCGCAGGGAGAGTTGACCATTGGGTTGACTGGACCGAAACAGACACATCAGATGGAGTGGCTGAGGATTCATATGGTATGAGCACTCCATTTTTCAGCTGGATGGTTGGAGATGGATCCAGTGGTCAGTTCGATCCTGTTGATGGGAAACTCTACGGCATGGGCATGGCACCCGGAGCCCGCATAGTGAACGAGCGGGTCTTCGGCGATGGTGCAGCATGGTTCAATGGAGATATCGCGGATGTCTTTACGGATGCCAGCGAGAAAGGTGTCTTTGCTTTGACGAATTCATGGGGAGGCGGGACCATATACGAATATGCTCTCAATTCCAATAAGGTAGATACAGCAGCTAGAGATGCACAACCTGCAGTGCCAGGGGATCAGCCACTTCTCAACTTCATGGCCTGTGGCAACAATGACCTAATGGAAAGTGCCTGTGCCAAGAACGGGATAACCATAGCTGTGGGCGAAGGATACAAACCTCACAAGAGTCTGGATGCAGATAATATTGAAGAGCTATGGGGAACTTCCGCAAGCGGATTTACAGCTGATGGAAGGATAAAACCAGACATAGCAGCCCCAGCCACATGGGGTGCTGGTGTGACCTCTCATGTTCCAGGTGCAGTCACAGGGCAAGAGGCGATAAATGCAGATTATCAGTATAACAGTGGTTCAGGAGGCTCTGCAGCAATTGGCTGTGGTGCATCCGCAGTCTTTGCTCAGTATTATAATGATATAAATGGAGCCATACCAAGTCCAGCAATGACCAGAAATGCCATGATCAATGGAGCAACTGATATGGGAACTGCCGATATTCCGAACGCTGACGAGGGGTGGGGCAGATTGAACCTGACCAATATGATCCAGCCAGGATTCGATATTTATTATGATGATCAGAATATTCTTCTTGAGACTGGAACCAGCCAATTGTATGATACTATCTTCATCAACAGTGTCGCACAGCCATTGAAGATCTCTTTGACATGGACAGACGTAGCCGCACCCTCGAACACAAATGCTGGAAAGGCCCTGATAAATGATATAGATATGACAGTTATCTCTCCAAGTGGCCTGGTATACAGCAGTAACCTGTTTGTCGGGGGATGGTCAATAGCCTCCATACCATTGACAGACACGGCCAATAATGTTGAGTGTGTCTATGTCCAGGCACCCGAGATCGGCCAGTGGAGGATATACGTCAATGGAACAGACATCCAGCAGGACTCTGTCTCAGCTACACCAGCTACCGACCAGGACTATGCCCTCGTGGTAAGCGGAAGCTTCGATATTGGTGGCGGGCCAGTTGCCTCTGGGTATGCTGATCCCAACCCAACAAATGGCGCAACCACCACAACAGTTTACACATCTTTCTCCGACATACAAAACGTGGTAGATGCAGAATATTTCATTGACGCTGTAGGAGCGGATGGAACTGGCACTTTGATTACACCAACGGACGGAGCCTATAACAGCCCCAATGAGGACGGATATGCCGCAATAGACATATCTGCTGAAGGCTGGCTACCTGGAGAGATCCATACGATCTACGTGCATGCACTGGATTCAGATGCCAATTGGGGAAATATCTATTCCATCACCATATACGTGGGTACTCAATATTACCTACACGTGGAGAACTCGATAGGATCGGATTTGAGCCTTCAGAAGATCGAACCCGATCAACCAGTCGTGGTCTGGACCACGACTGGAGCAGTACCGGCACCCGGGCAATACCAAATAGGAACTGTTGCCTGGATGACAGATGCATATGCACAAGACACAGATATTGGGGGTGACTGGCATTTCTTCATAGATGGCGGTATCACCACAGATGATATCTCAGGAACCCTGTATGCGAAGGTTTACGAGTATGGCACAATGACATTGCTTAATCCAACACCAACGCAATGCTCGACCGATGTAGCTGGCAGATATCCAATAATGGAATTCACCTGGACAGATACCATACCTGCGGCCACAATATCCGCAGGTGATCGTGTATTTGTTGAGATCTGGCTGGATGCAACTGCGGGAGGGGGCGGAGCAGGCTCTTCTACCTATGATTACGTAGGAGATACAGAGGCAACACCTCCAGATTATGGATATTTCATGGACACTAACTCTTGCTCACTGGGGACTGGTCCAGATTACAACTCGGCTCCTGAGTTCACCGATGCACAGTACATATCTGCATCGACCTCGAATGATAACTGGGCTGTCTCTGTTGATCCTGGCAACCAGGATGAGATATTCATATGGAACTCGATGGAAGTGCTGGACGATCCAGCTTATATCACCCAGATAGACCTTACCTTTGAAGGACAGGGCGATGATGACAGTGATTTCCAGATATGGGTGGAGAGACAGGCAGGAGGTGCATACTGGGAGACCGTTGGCACCAGCATGTTCGCCTCTGCCAATACAGACATAACCTTGACGAGAAGTATAACTGTTAACCCTGGCGATTATATTGCCAGTAATAGAATAAGATGGGGTGTTTATGAGACCACATCGAGAATGGTGGTGAGTGCTGACCTTCTGGAAGCTGTTGTGCATTATGATAAGCCAGCTCCAGAGTTCATGCTTGGTTATGACAATGATTCGACACCATCAAGATTGATAATCCCTGAGGCTTCAGGGATTATCACACCGGGGCCTGATCCATACAATATAACCATATCCGACCCGGCAGGTCCATGGCCAGCCTGGAGGTTCATTTCCTTCCCAACAAGCATCAGTGTTTCAGCGGCCACGATCCTGGATGATTCACTCCATGCATGGGGAGATGCGGGGATCACATGGGATGAATTGAAATGGTATGACCCTACAGACACCACAAGGCACTGGAAGACCTTCAATAAGGATTTCCCAGGAGCACCGAGCATGCCAGATCTTGACAATACCATGGGTCTATGGATACACATCACTGGCAATACGGGTGACCAATACCTGACATTAGGTATTAGCGGTGACGATCCTCTCGATGCGGAGTTCATGCTATATGCTGGCTGGAATCTAATTGGATATCCATCACTCACCCCACAGCTGGCATCCGACACCTTGCCAGCTCAGGTGACGAAGATGGCATATTATGACATCGCCCAGCCCTATACGATCACGGATACTGTGGCACTCGACACGGTGATGATGGCAGAAGGAAATGCATACTGGGTCTATTCAGCCTCCGATGTATTGTGGCAGGTGGATGCTCCAGCAGTTGTTCCAGATCCATACCCCGTAGTCGGAGTGGTACAACTTTATGATGGATGGTCCGGCGGCTTCTACAATCCAATGACATCCAGTGGAGGAGCCACTGTCGATGTGACATGGTTCGACAGAGGCCTGGGAGCGTGGAACACGATCTTCACAGTCACCAATGCTATTGGCCAGTACAGCGTGGATATCACGAATTACTGGGATGGCGATGTGGTATTCGTCAATGCCACCTTCGATGCCACATACGGCAATAATGGCTACAATTACACCTATGTCAATGTAGGTATGGGTATGTCCATGCAGAATGTGGTTTGCGGTGTTCCTTATCAGCTTATGATCATCAATCCCATGGACGGTAGCTTCCAAACAGCAGGAGTTCCCTTCCCGGCGGAATATGTATTCCTGGACATAGATGGGATGATAGCACAGGGTTATTTCGAATGGGGTGATGGATTGATGGACTGGTATTCCAGTGATCCACTATTTGTCTCACCCGTACCTGGATTACCTTTCGATGGAACCAATAGTATGTTCCCTGGAATGGGAGGTGCTACCCTGACCCTCTGGAACTTTGGCTTCCAGACCATCGAGATCTACGAGGGCTTCCCCCCAGGAAATAATTACCTAACACCATGGGGAGAGTTCTACACAGATCCTGCTGGAACCATACCAGGATGGATGTCTGACTGGAGTATGATAATGGTCATGGTCTAAGGCCATAGTTTGAATATCGAACATCTCCAAAAGGCTGGCTATCTACCGGCCAGCCTTATCTCTTTTTTACCATATACCTCTGGTAAGAATGAAATGATCTTAGCTTGATAAGCAATATACAATTTGAATACAACAATTGTAACAATATGCATCAATGCAACAATAGTATGTATCAATATGTGGGATTAGTATTATATAATTAGCAATCATTAAACTTATGGAAATAGTGGAGATGAAATTGATGGAAATAATGGGCAACAGATTTTTGGGCTTGATATTTATAGCTGTGATATCAATTAGTTTACTGATACCAGCAAGCTCGATCACTTTAGCAGATGTGAGCACGGATGATGGATATTTCTTGGTTAGTTTTTCAGAATTACCAAATGCCGACCAGAGGAATTTCATAGAGAGCTCGGGTATCGAATTCCTGAACTACATGAACGATGGTACCTATCTGGTCAAGAGCAATGGAAATATACTATCCAATGGGCCTCTTATGGCTTATTCAGATGGTTTTCAACCATATACCGCTTCAATGAAGATCAACCCAGATCTGAATGGAATGTCTGGCATGACCAATGTCATAGTGGCTCTGCATGAAGAAGCAGGAATACCCGGAGCAATAACATCTTTAGAAGAATTGGGAGCCAGTGATATCAAGATCAATACAGGTTCCTTCGCATACCTAAGATGCACGATTGACGCATCCAGGATCAATTTGATCGCAGATATCCAAGAGGTCAGCGTTGTTGGCCATGATGCTGAGCCAGTGGCCTTTATGGATCTAATTACATCCAATACATTCATGGGACAGGATACCACCGAGGCAGCGGGATTCACCGGTGCAGGTATACTGGCAGAAGTTCAGGACAATGGAATAGACATTGGCCACCCGGATCTCGCCAATGTCATATACACAGATGGATCTGTATCGGATGATGATCATGGCACCTGTACCTCAGGTATCGTCTTCGGAAATGGAGATGGTGATATCAGAGCACTTGGAATTGCCTATGAATCAGTCGGAGTTTTCTCGGACTGGGGAACTGGAAGATACACTTCCATTGAAAATCTCTGGAATGGTGATTTCAATGAAGGAAGTGCCGGGATGAACGGTGTCGTCCAATCAAATTCATGGAGCTCCGGAACACAGGATGGACTTTATCAGATAAATGCTGCAGCGGATGATCAGGCAGCAGTGGATTATCCAAAAGTTCTATCTCTCTGGGCAAACGGTAATGGCAATGATGGGACCGCAGAGGGGGATCTCAGCGAGGATGCCTGCGCCAAGAATGTCATGGCAATAGGAGCGATATTCCATAAGGACACCGCGAACATGGTGGATGATGAGTGGCTTTTGCAATCTCAGGGAAATACACCTTCAAGAGGCCCAGCCGCAGATGGTAGACAGAAGCCAGAGATGTGCGCGCCCTTTGACTGGATCTACACAGTGGACAACAGGGTCGGTGGCTATGCCACTGGTGATTATTATGATAATTTCGGCGGAACAAGCGGCGCGACGCCCATCGTAGCTGGCTCAACCGTAATCGCCTATGATATGTGGCAGGCGGATTTCTTTGATACAAATCCAACAGGAGAACTTCCTTATGCAAGCACGATGAAGGCCCTCATGGTGGCCGATGCACATCAATATGCATTGACAGAAGCAACAAGGAATGAACAGGGCTGGGGCACACCAGACATGGAGAACATGTATAATCGTGGAGCTGATTACCACCAGATAGATGAATACCCACAGGCATTGGATTCTGGCGATATGTACAGCCGCCAGGTATTCAGTGATGGGACACTTTCTCTGAAAATATCACTTGCCTGGACAGACCCTGCCGCACTTGGGACCACCAATGCAGCCAGGGCATTGATCAATAACTTAGACCTGAAGGTCATATCACCAGGCGGTGTGGAATATTATGGTAACAACGGCCTATGGACAAGCCTTTACTCCGCTTCCGGAACTGGAGCGAACCAGTGGGGCTCGGATCACAGGGATGACCTGAACAATCTGGAAAATGTATTCATCGAGAACCCACAAACCGGTATATGGACCATCGAAGTATATGGACGAACTGGGGACATCGCTCAGGGACCACAGGATTTCTCAATTGTAGCATCAGGTGGAAAGATACCAATTACATCACAAGGAATGATCCAGCTGGATGCGGAGATATATGCTGGTGAGGACTCAGCAACTATCACGCTCATGGATTCTGACCTTAATACAAATACAAATTCAGTAGAGACCAAGATCATCAATGTGGACAGTGATTCGGAACCAGTAGGCGAAAATATTCTGTTGACAGAAACTGGTCAGGATACTGGCATGTTCGAGGGAACATTAACATTATCAGCGACAAACTCAGCCGGAGTTTTGCAAGTATCGGATGCTGATACCATTACCGCGACCTACAATGATGCAGATGATGGATCTGGGCCTGCCACGGTCACAGATACAGCCATCATAGATGCAGGAGTAGCAGCGATCAGTGGATTGACAGTAGAATGGTGGGGATTGACTAATACAGAAGACATGGCATCTGATGTCTCTATCGTAAGGGGAACTGAGGTCAATGATCTCTCATTCACCTATATCCAGGATGATTCATATCATCAATTGGTGGAAGTAACAGCAGGTGGCGGTGGCAGGAAGAATCTTGATTTCCAATACACCATCAATATAGATCCAACCGGAGTTGGGCCCTACACCATCTACATGGATTCATACACGACAGGCGAAGCTTTTACAGCAACCTACAGCACCAATGGAGGAGCAAATTGGGGATCATTAGGTGTCATTACAGCGACCTCTGATACAGATACATACGATGTTTGGCCAATAACAGCCAGTGCTGGAGACGAGGTTCTTATTGATATAACCGGAACCACTCAATCTGGAGAAGTTGTCGATCAGCTTTACACGGATCATCTTTTCATATTGGGTGGAAGTGCAAGCAACCCAACCGACCATAACACACTCAACTGGACATTGTCCGGAGATGATGGTGCAGGAGCAAATGATGTAATCCAGTACAATATTTACAGAGCCAATAATTCAGTTGGTCCATGGGGTGCAGGATTTTACATAGACAGTGTACCTGCTGGAGAATCCACATACACGGATATTGACAAAGGAATCCCAGATGGGATCCAGTGGTGGTACGTGGTCAGAGCTGAAGACCTTCTAACCAATGAAGATACCAACACAATTGCAGTGCCAGAGCCCGGCTCAGTACCCGATTCGGCACCGATCTCTTCAGCATCCTACGCTGGCGCGTCACCAACATCCAATAACCCGGTTACGATTAATTGGGCAGCCGCTGATGACAATGACCTAATACAGGTCGAATTGTTCTACAGACATGATGGTGGAGCATACGCATCTTGGACAGACGGCACCAACCCGGCAACTGCGACAGGAACCGCGGACAGTGGTTCCTGGAGCTTTGACTTCCCGGATGGAGCTGGAACATACGACTTATACACCAGAGCGTCGGATGATATGCCACAGACTGAGACCGCACCCGGATCACCAGATGTCACTATCCAGTATAATCCAGTACAGAATTATGACTTTGACCTTGCTGGAGCATCAGATGGTTCATGGATATTTGTATCATTCCCATTGGATATAACGGGAGATGTCCTGACCATCATAGATGATGCGACATGGGGAGATGGCGACACGACCTGGGAGGTCATCCACTGGTACAACCCGAGTGAGGTAGATCATTGGAAGACCTATGACAAGGCACAGGCAGCAGCTGGAATAACCCAGGATATGCCGACCATTGACAATTCCATGGGAATGTGGATAAAGATCACAACCTCTGGAACTGTATTGACAGCTGGAGAGGGATTCGAATCTGCAAGCACGAACATCGATCTAAAGGCTGGTTGGAACCTTGTTGGTTACCCAGCACAGGATGATTCAACCTACGATGTGAATGACCTGATAGCCGCAACTGGAGCGACCAAAGTTGAGGGATATGGAGGTGCTGGACCTTATGACATCTCGGCTCTGGGAGGGAATTATATCCTACAGCGTGGAGAAGCCTACTGGATCAATGTGCCAGCAGACATAACCTGGACTGTCAACTGGTAAGCGAGCGAAAGCAAAATGAGAGAGCTTTCGGGCTCTCTCAAATTTTACATTTTTTATCAAATATTATATCGTATTTATCACGTAATTTAAAAAGTTATATATACTACATACCAAAAAGCTTAACTATAAATAAATCGATGTGGAATTACAAACATATATACAAATATATACAAAGATCGTTGGAGTGATGTGGGCAACATTCACTTTATCGTTGGAGAGAATGGAGGAATTCTAAAATGGATAAAATTAGTAACAACTATGTGGGCGTGTTATTATCAATATGCGTAGCTATTTTTATGTTGATACCTGCTGGAGCAGCAACATCTAGCATGGAAACAGAGGCATTTCAGGGAAAGGAGCATTTCATAATAAATGTGTATGAGCCAGTTGATTCAAGCTGGATAGATGTATTGGATCAAATGGGCATACAGACCGTGACATACCTTCCAGAAAAAGGATATGAGGCTTTCCTGACATACGACCAGATGGCTCAGGCAGAGGAACTTGACTTTGTAAAATGCATCAATGAATATCCTGTAGAAGACAAGATCTCAGAGTATCTGGAGGGAGATGAGGTCATCATATCCCTTGTGAATGCGGGATCGATGCCCAGCAGTTTGCAGGCGATATATGGTCTTATGGATGTATTTGATGAGGATGATACTGCCGCAGGGCACATCATAAAAGGAAGAATACTCAATATGAATGACATTAACATAATAGCTGGCTTGGCCGATGTACACTTTATAGAGACCTATTTCCCAGAGCAACTACATGGTGAAATGGGTACCCAGATCCTCGGTGGCGGTCTATGGCTTTTTGATGATGATGCAGACACGGACACACCGTACAGGGCATTGGGCAACTACGGCTCGCACGTTAACCAGCTTGGATGGACAGGTGAAGGCGTAAGAATTGCCATCGCGGATACTGGCGTTGGTGACGGGACCACTGGAGATTCCGGCCACAATGATTTTACCGGACGTGTAGTCGGAGGTTATGATTTCGGAACTGGTGGCTGGCAGGACAACCACGGCCACGGAACTCATTGTATCGGCCTGGCAGCTGGTGACACCTACAACGGAAACGGTGTTACTTATGGTGGTTTCGGTCCGTATTATGTGGGCCAGGGACAAGCTCCGGACTCGACAATATACGTTGAACAGATCTTCGAAGGTGCTTCAGGTTCATGGGTCGGACCAGCAGATTACAGGCAAATCCTTTACGAGAATGGCGGGTCTCAGATCCATACTAATTCCTGGGGTGCGAATACCGGCGGAGCCTACTCTGCAGCAGACGAGGCTTTTGATGAAGCAATAAGGGATTCAGACGGCGACCCCGTAAACGGAAATCAGCAGATCGTAGTATTCACATCTGCCGGAAATGCTGGCTCAGGTTTGAATACTATTGGAAGCCCTGGAAATTCCAAGAATATTATAACTGTCGGCGGCACTCAGAACTACGCGCCCGACAGCAGAACCTACGGCGCCGATGAATATTCTATTACTTCCATTAACCCGGACACGATGTATTCCAGCAGTTCCAGGGGTTGGACCGATGACGGCCGAATAAAGCCGGACATCGTGACGCCTGGCCAGAACACATTGTCTCTCAGCAGTCCTCTGGTCGTTGATGGTCTATTCGGTGATTATTCTCAAGATTCACGATACACCTGGTGCACGGGAACAAGCCAGTCATGTCCGCAGGGAGCCGGTGGAGGCGCTGTAGTATATGGATGGTATCAGGATCCATCAAATTATGGTGTTGAACCAACACCAGCTACCGTAAAGGCATTGTTGATCAACACTGCTGTGGACATCGCAACAGCCGACATACCCAATCAGAATGAGGGCTGGGGCAGAATGAACATAATGCCCATAATCGATCAACCAGCTCCTTTCATGATATTCCAGGATCCCAGTGAGCTGATAACTGATGCCATAGATACCTACACATTCAGCTATGTCAATCCCGCAGAGCCTGTAAAGATCACACTGGCCTACACCGACAGATTCGCTCTGAGCGGCGCGGCAATCACGCTTCAGAACCAGGTCAATTTGGAGGTCGAGTCACCTACTGGCACGATCTACCACGGCAATGCTTTCAGCGGTGGATGGTCCACCACTGGCAACCCAAGCGCAACATTTGATACCAATGCTGACGGGTATGATGACAGGAACAATGTGGAATGTGTTTACCTCAACACTGGCCAGATGGAGATAGGCCAGTACACGGTCAGAATAATAGGAACCAGTGTTCCGGCAGACTGTGACAATGACGGATCCAATGACCAGGACTATTCACTGGTCATGTACAACTGTGAGGACGTATCAGCCAGGGGAACCGTTGACTTGGATCAGAACGTATATGCTGGAGAAAATTTAGCCACCATAACAGTTAGCGACACTGACCTCAACACCAATGGCCTTGTCCAGCAGACCACCATAACTGTAACATCAACATCTGAGCCTGGTGGAGAGAGCGTTACATTGACCGAGACCGGTGGCGACACCAGTGTCTTCGTTGGAACACTTACTCTTTCCCAGACCAATGGAGCGGGAATTCTTCTGGTATCACACGATGATGTGATAACAGCGACCTATAATGATGCGGATGATGGTACTGGCTCATCCCAAGTGGTGACCGATACCGCGACCGTGGATTCGGGAGTAGCTCCCACCAGCGGACTTACCGTTGAATGGTGGGCGCCTGCGGCTGGCTCGACCGAGACAAGGTTCATGAGATCGGACGCGGCAACTGTGAATGGATTGACGGGTGATTCCCTCGGAACATCACAGAGTGCGGTCACTCAGACAGTGACATTATCAAGTACCAGTACGATCTTTTCAGGAATAAGTGTGTTCTCACGCTCTAGTGGAGGTGCAGAAACCCCAATATCATCTGGTATCGTCGCTATAGCCAGCACAGGCGGTACAGAAACAGTGAGCGCGACCTGGGATTGCCCACAGACCACAATATCAGACACGGATTCAATTGTTGTCAAATGGTATTGTGGTGGAACCAATCCACCTGCCACACTGGTGGAGACCTTCACGACCGAGGTACTGGGTGGAACGCAACTTAGTGCGGCTACCTGGACATTCTATTCATACTTATCAGAGAGGAATAATGCAGATAGAGTTTCCTGGGGATCCGCCACCGCTAACACCAGAATAGAGGGATTCACCTGGGCAGCCTTTTCCAATCCACTTGAGCATAATACCCTCAACTGGACATTGTCCGGAGATGATGGTGCAGGAGCCAATGATGTAGTAGGTTACAATATCTACAGAGCTCCCGCTTCAGGCGGACCATGGACGAACATAGACACTGTGCCAGCTGGTACAGGCACCTACACGGATATTGACCGTGGAATGTCAGATGGAACACAGTGGTGGTATATTGTAAGGGGCGAGGATGGAGCTGGCAATGAAGATACAAACACAAACGCAGTGCCAGAGCCCGGCTCGGTACCAGATTCTGCACCTGTTTCATCAGCAGGATATGCTGGCGCGTCACCAACATCCAATAACCCGGTTACAATTAGCTGGACCGCGACAGATGACAATGATCTCACACAGGTCGAATTGTTCTACAGACATGATGGTGGAGCATACGCATCTTGGACGGACGGCACCAATCCAGCAACTGCGGCAGGAACCGCGGACAGTGGTTCCTGGAGCTTTGACTTCCCGGATGGAGCTGGAACATACGACTTCTACACCAGAGCGTCGGATGATATGCCACAGACTGAGGCCGCACCAGGATCACCAGATGTCACTATCCAGTATATCCCGATACAGAACTACGACTTTGATCTTGCAGGAGTATCGGATAACTCGTGGATATTCGTGTCATTCCCACTGGATATGACAGGAGATGTTCTGACCATCATAGATGATGCGACATGGGGGGATGGCGACACGACCTGGGAGGTCATCCATTGGTACGATCCAACAGATGTCGATCACTGGAAGACATATGACAAGGCACAGGCAACTGCTGGATTGGCACAGGACATGCCGACCATTGACAACTCCATGGGTATGTGGATAAAGATCACAACTTCAGGAACAGTATTGACAGTTGGAGAGGGATTCGAATCTGCAAGCACTGATATCACTCTGAACGCTGGCTGGAACCTCATTGGTTACCCAGCACAGGATGATTCGACCTACGATGTCGGCGATCTGAAAGCAGACACTGGAGCGACCATGGTAGAAGGCTATGGTGCAGGACCGTACAATATCGTTACACTGGCGAACAATTATGTCTTGCAACGTGGCGAAGCGTACTGGGTCTTTGTCGGAGTCGGCGGAACCTGGACTGTCAATTGGTAAGCAGCTAACGAAGCAAAATAAATGAGAGAGCTTTCGGGCTCTCTCAACTTTTATATTTTTATTCAATATCTTTAACATACGAAACACTTTAATAATAGTAAACCAAAAATATTTTATACCAAATTATTAACTGGACGAATCATGCAACTAATTATTTATACCATGTTAATCATTTATTTTATATCCTATATGCAGTGAACATATTATCTACAGTTTACATTTTCGGGCATTTGCTAAGGCCCCTCGATGTGTAGGGAAGGAGAAGGTAAAATGGAATTTAAAAAATTGAATATCATGGGTGTTTTGATATCGATCATAATCGCTATCAGCATGGTGATGCCGGTAAGTCTAGCCACGGATAATGATCAGAAAGCGTATACTGACGTGGAGGACATATACTATATTGATTTCACTGGGCCAGTCCTCGAGGAATGGTCCGACGCCCTGGACAACATAGGTGTGAATGTTATCACCTATGTTCAGGGGAAAGGCTATGAGGTCAAGATGACGGACGCGAAAAAGACAATTGCCGAGGCATTGCCATATGTCAAATCCGTAATTATCCTGCCAGATGATGCAAAGATATCGCAAGACATAGCTACAAATGGAAATGATGTTGCCATATCCTTGATGCAATCCGCCAGTATGATGGACACCGTGCAGGAGATAGCGAATTATGTCGATGTCTTACAGGAAGGAGTGACATCAAATGGCTATGTCGTAAGAGGAACATTGAAGGATGTGGGAGTGTTGAGCACACTGGCATCTTTTAAGGATGTTCATTACATTTCACCACACATTGAAGATGAACTCAAAGATGAAGCTGGCATGCAACAAATTGGTGGCTTCCTTTGGGTTGATGATCCGGATAATGATCCCGACACACCATACAGAGACACAGGAGGCGGATTCGGAACATATGTCAATCATCTGGGATGGACAGGTGATGGAGTTATCGTGGGTATTGCGGATACTGGTTTAGGCGACGGAACCACTGGAGATGCTAACCATATTGACTTTGAGAATCGAGTGATCGGTGGAACTGAATATGGAGCTGGTGACTGGGCAGATGGACATGGTCATGGGACACATTGTGCAGGTCTTATAGTTGCTAATGGTTTCGAAGGAACAGGTGTGACTCACAGTGGATTCGGCAACTACTACGCTGGAATGGGATTGGCATATGATGCTGAAATATATGCACAGAAAATATTCACTGATGCTGGCGGTTGGTCTGGTCCAGCAGATTATTATACAATTTTAGAAGATGCTCAAAGAGCTGGCGTGATGGTACACTCTAATTCATGGGGTGCTTCAACATATGGATCATATGATGGTCATGATGAAGCATATGACCATGCGGTCAGAGATGCGGATGACAATGCAGCTGGAAACCAACAATTGATAATCACCGTTGCTGCGAGCAATGATGGATCAGGGACCAATACCATAGGCAGCCCTGGTAATGCGAAGAATGTTATAACCGTAGGAGCAACAGAGAATTACTGGCCAGATATGGCTAACTATGGAAATAATATTGATCCAAACACAGATGCTGACAATCCTGATCAGATCATTGATTTCAGCTCAAGAGGCTGGACTGATGATAACAGAATCAAGCCAGATGTGGTCGCAGCAGGTTCTGGAACACTTTCTCCCCGTTCTACAGATGCTTCCATAGATTGTCTTTATGGAACTTACGACGATGATAACAGATACGAATGGTGCTCTGGAACATCCCAAGCCAACCCAACAGTGGCTGGCGGTGTTGCAGTGATATACGAATGGTATCTGGCCACATACGGTCAGATCATAACACCTTCCATGGCCAAGGCATTGACAATAAACACAGCAGTGGACATTGGCGCAGCGGACATACCAAACAGAAATGAAGGGTGGGGAAGGATGTATTTGCCCACGATGATGGATCCTCCTGCACCATTTATCTTAAAGGACGAAGTGGGGGAATTAACAACAGGCGTGACAGATTCCTTCACATTCTCATATGCTGATGCATCAGAGCCAGTCAAGATCACTCTGGCATACACAGACCTATATGCACTGGATGGTGCGAACCCAACGCTTCAGAATCAAGTTAACCTTGAAATAGAAAGTCCATTGGGTGACATATACCATGGTAATGCATTCGCAGCTGGCTGGACACCGGCAAATACAGATCCGCAAGCGATTTGGGATACCACAGGGGATGGATATGATAATGTGAACAATGTAGAATGTGTTTACATACCACCGGGAAGTCTTCAAGTTGGCCAGTATACAGTCAGGGTCATTGGAACTAACATACCGGCAGATTGTGATTTTGATGGATCAGATGACCAGGATTACTCACTGGTCATTTACAATGGACTGGACGTATCAAGCACTGGAACTTGCGACCTGGATGCCCCCTTATACATGGGTGAGGACACAGCAACCATCACGGTGAAGGATGCTGACCTGAACACAAATGTAGCAGTCCAGACACATGGCATAACAGTTGACAGCGACACAGAACCAGGTGGAGAGAGCGTGACACTTACAGAGACCGGTGGGGACACTGGCATCTTCGTTGGAACGATCGATCTATCATTAACTGATGCAATTGGTGATCTTCATGTATCGCATGGTGACACAATAACCGCAACTTACACTGATTTGGACGATGGCTTTGGTTCTCTGCAGGTTGTTACAGATACAGCTGTGATAGATGCCCAGGTCGGACCACCATCCAGCCTCACTGTCGATTGGTGGGGTGTGTCAAGTTTGACACTATTGGATGATGATGTCGAAGGTGGAGACCTCGGCTATACAACAGGAGGGGACCTGGAGAGCTTCGCGATCCGAACATTGGGTTCAAACTCTGGTGCCAGCTCCTGGGACTTCGGCAATGGCAATTATCAAGAATCTGGTGGAGAGAACTCGTGGCTCATAACACCGGCCTTGGCAATACCGGCCGGTGCGACCTCTGCTTCTCTGAGCTTCTGGCATTGGTGGGACTTCGAGACCACCAACTGGGATGGTGGTAATCTAAAGATATCCACCACAGGTGTTGGAGGCGCATACAGCTTGATGACCCCAAGTGGAGGACAGGCATATACTGGCACTATCCAGACAGGATACAATAATCCTATGGCGGGTCAGCAGGCTTGGACCAATGCCCAGGCAAGCTTTGTGGAATCCACCTTTGATCTATTTGCATATGCAGGACAGACCGTGCACATCAAATGGGATGCTGGAGTGGATGATTATGCCACTACAGATGCTGGATGGAGAATTGATGATATCCTCGTCCAGGCGACTGGAAGCGGTGCGAACAATGACAATCTGCTCAACTGGACACTGTCCGGAGATGATGGTGCTGGAGCCAATGATGTTGACCAGTATAACATATACAGATCAGCGGACAACCCTACAGGCCCATGGGTCGATGTAGCTAGCGTTCCAGCAGGAACCGATACCTACACAGACGCAGGCCGCGGTGAGTTCGATGGAACCACATGGTGGTACATCGTGCGCGCGCAGGACGCTGTGGGAAATGAGGACACTAACAACAATGCAGTGCCAGAACCTGGTGGAGTGGCAGCAGTTCCATATGACATCGACACTAGCGCGGCCGCACCAGGTGATTGGGTCTTCGTATCCTTCCCTATAACAGCGTCTGGAGATGTACTAACAGTTCTTGATGATGCGAACTGGGGCAATGGTGACACCACATGGGAGATCGTTAGCTGGTACGATCCGGTAGACGCAGATCATTGGAAGACCTATGACAAAGCACAGTTCGCTGCAGGATTGGCGCAGGATATGCCAACCGTGGACAATGCGAAGGGTATGTGGGTGAAGCTCACAACAGCAGGATCACTCCTGAGTGTTGGAGAAGGACAAGAGCCAACAACCACAGATATCACTCTGAGCACTGGCTGGAACCTAATAGGCTATCCCGCCCAGGATGATTCAACCTACGATGTTGGTGATCTGAAGACAGCGACAGGTGCGACCATGGTTGAAGGTTACGGTGCTGGACCATACAATATCGTCACACTCGCAGACAACTATGTCTTGCAGCGTGGAGAGGCGTACTGGGTCAAGGTCGGCAGTGGAACAGTATGGACTGTGAACTGGTAAGCAAAAGACCAAAGAAAAATGAGAGAGCTTTCGGGCTCTCTCCCATTTAACTTTTTATTTTTTCAAACTTTTACAAATAGTATAGGGGTTGATCCGTTCTTGAACTTTAGCCAGTAACTATTGTTAAATGATGAGGGGGGGAAAAATATATATATGAATGATAGAAAAATATATATACTATAATAAAATGATATTATAAATAATTTTCATTCTTTTGAATTCAAACAAATTAACAATATCATATCAAAAATTATATATATGCCAAATGGAAACATATATATAGTAAAAAAAACTCATAATATTTTAAGTGAATACTTATTTATAGCCCTATATCCAATATATATTTTTAACTTCGAAATCAAGATTTGAGATTAATAAAAACAATATCACATATTTTTTGTGATATCTTGGAGGGAGTAGGAATGGATATAATGGGCATGCATACAAATAAGAAAATTGGAGCGAGCATATTGATCACCATGATGCTACTGGCATCACTTACAGGACTTATCGGATCAGGTGTTATGGATTCGGATCCATTAGTGAGTGCTGAGCCGATCGACCTTTCACGGCAGATAACCTCAGACAGGATACCTATGAAAACTGGAAGCACTGTTTTGGATTCCACACCTGGGATAAGACAACTGACCGAGTACAGAGCGGATTATAAAGCAAGTGAGGGAGAAAATGTCATATTGGCAGCAGCAGAACCTCTGCAAATTAATTCCTTATTCCCGGATGTGGATACAGGAAGAACCGTTCTGCTTGAGATAGCATCTGGAATTGACAATGGTTCCTTCGTACCAGCGTATCTATATGCAGGTAATCAGGCCGCGGCTTATTCCAGAAATGATGTCGCACTCATGGAGCTGAACAGCTGGATGGATGGAAATATTGTCGCTGCAACCTACTGGGGATTGCAGGACAAGGAATTCGCTCCAGGGGAGTTCAATTGGCTTCTTGGAGGAGATCCAGCAGATGATGCCGCCATGAGGGAATATTATACAGCTCCTTATGGTCTGGACACCTTCCCCGCTTACCTTAATTCAGATACAGCAGGAGATCCAAATGATCTGATGAATGCTGGTGGTTTCGCAATAGACGGTGGATTTGCTGGAAAATACGACGGCAGTGGTGCTTTTTATTCAGATTGTGATTCAACTTCAACAGGAAGATGGGATGGCGCAGGAGGTGCAGTTCCAGAGTTCATTCAAGATGACCTGGACGCGAGGATCGCGACACCAAGTGATCTGACAATGACATTGAATGGTTCATATGACGATGTACTTGAGGAGGGAACTTTCTCATTGGCTATATCATCAATTGGGAACATGGGAGACCTTGGTTATGATTCAAACAAGTTCGTTACCACTTTCTTCATAGTTGATGATTACAACACTGTGGTTACCAGGAACAATGCCCTGGGGCCAACAGGTCCAGGATACACTGTCAAGGATTATAACATAAGATATTCCATGCAACAGTGGGTGGGAACTGATGAGGCACTTGATGGTTCACTAGACAGCAGAGGTGAAACGGTAACCTATCAGGACGTGGCCTTCTCCAGGAACCCGACAGTTAGAGCTGCAAATCTCGGCGGAGGGGCGATGCCCGCATGGAACCTGAATGAACTGGGTGTCATAGCCGCGATATACGATGAAGAGACAATGGAAGTTCACCAGGCAGTTTACTATGACTTCGCAGACAATACACCAGATATTGCCATTCAGGCTACAGATGTTTCATACGGTCTACCACCGGTAGCGGTGGTCAATGAGACTGTGTTTGGTCCTACTTCAGTTGGCCAGACTACCTTCAATATAGGGTACACTAACATAATCGATTGTACTCTTTACGTTGATGAAGATGAATTCGCTTCAACACCCTTCGACTGGTACAAATTATGGGAGGTCGGAGCTGGTGGCTGGGATGATTACACATTGGACTATGACACTGGTGACGTTTACCTAGAATACGAATGGTGGGCGGACACATCATACATCCACGGATGGCTCAATTATTCCGCAACACCAAATAGTGGAGATATTGTTCCGGTTCACATATCGATCGATAATGCCGGGCGTTCATCTTCAGGATCAAATGTCAATGTAGGTATCTATGATGGAGACCCGACCAGTGGTGGTGCTTTATTAGGTACACACGATGCAGGGGTCATGGCCTCTGGATCCACGGTTGATTTCACATATAATTGGGATTCCACAGGATATCAGGGATACTACTCACTATGTATAATCCCAGATTATCTGGATGCAATATCCGAGTCAAATGAGAACAATAATATTGCTCCTGTGGACGTGTATATCGCACCACCAATGGATGTCGGAGCCTTCGCGATCAGTTCACTGGTCGACCAGGCCACATATGAATGGGGGCCACGAAATATCAATGCCAACATTGGGAACATGGGAACAACATCTCAAGGACCCTTCCCGGTAAAGATCGAGATCAATCATCTCGGTTCTACCACATACCTACTCAATGATGATTGTGAAAGTGGAATACTACCAGGTTGGACACCAGATGGACCAGTCGCACCTGGCTGGGATCTAAGAGCTAATGCAGCCAACAGTCCTGCAACATCATGGGACTTCGGAGACGGTAATTATGGGGCTGGACCGCATGATTATAAACTGGAATTCGGACCTTTCGATCTGACAGGGGCTTTCACAAGTGCGGAATGGAAATGGTTCCATAACTACGATTGGGAAGCTGGCTGGGACGGTGGAGTTCTGGATGTCAGTGCCGATGGAGCCGCATGGACAAGGGTCGTATCGGCCAATGGCTATGATGCGGCTTTGGGAACTGGATACTTCAATCCGATCGATGGAGATGCGGGTTCTGATGCTTTCACTGGGGCCAGTGGAGGATTCGTGGAGGATTCTGTGGATCTGACACCATGGCTTGGTGACGGGACAGTCTGGGTAAGATACTGGGCTGGTGCTGATGATTTCGCAGGTGGAGGAACTGGCTGGAATGTCGATGATATCAGAATATCGAAGAAAACTGCTGCAGGTGGTTCTTTATTCACAGATGTCAAGGACACCACCCTCACACTGGGTCAGGGCGAGGGCGAGGAGATGACCTGGAACTATGACTTCAATGATGAGGCAGAATACCAGATATCTGTGATGACCATGCTACCAGGAGATGCAGTTGCAACCAACAATGAATCTGTTGTGAACATCTTCACCATGAACAGCATGCCGCCAGGACCAGCGACCGATGTGGCAACAGAGGTTGGAGGATCAGGCGGAGCCAGTGTGTACCAGCAGACCACGAGCGACATTGCTGTTGAGAACAACGGTGGAATCATAGACCATACCCGGACACATATGCCGGTTGACGGAACATCCGAGCAGATCGTGGAAGCAGTAACTCCCCCAACTCCGGATACCTGGAACAACTACACTGTGGCTTCAGATATGGCTGTTGAAGGAACAGTCACAAATGACTGGTCTTTCATCGATGAGAATCCTCCAACAGGAGACACCGAGACCATCGAGGAAGTACTCGGTCCTGCCTTGGTCAACATTATAAATGGCGAATCCTTTGAATCCGCCTGGCCAGCAGGCTGGACGGTCGGGGGCGCCTGGACAAGAAGTGCCATTGTGACACCTCCATATCACTTAACCGTAAATGCGGAGTGTGATCCAGATTCAGGAGCTGGCGACCTCACCACTAATATAATGGACACATCCAGCTACGACCCTCTTCAGTTGGATTTCGGATATATCGATTCAGGTGTAGAAGCTGGTGAAGGAACTGTCTGGGCTTACACAAGCACTGCAGGTGGTACATGGGTGCAACTTTTAGATGCAAATGGAGCAGCCACGTTCACAAAATACAGTAATACCTGGACCTTTGGAGCAAACCCAGAATATTTCTGGACAGGATTCCAACTTGAATTCAGGCTGGGCGGTGCACAAGGCAATGACGAATGGGCCATTGATTATGTTTGGCTCAATGGTACGGGCGTCGGCGCACCTTCACTCGAGCACAAGTGGACAACCGACAGCATCCCGGCAGGATATGATGCATTGAATCTCTACGTAAGGGGTCTTTCATCAAACCCGGCAGATGATGTCTTCAGTGTGTTCTGGTCAAACGATGATGTGTCATACGCAGATACTGGAATCAACATAGACCAGGCTGGAATGTCAACATATCCATCATACAGTTTCCCACTTGGAGAATCTGGGGTATTGTACATACAGGTCATTGATGACAATACCGGAGATGCTGTTTTGACAACATGTGAGATCGACTCGATACGGCTTGAGTGGTATGAGAATACAGCAACACCAGCGTCTTACAGCCTGGAACACCAATGGCAGTTCGAGGACGTAACAGCAGCAGACAGCCACACCTTCCACGCCTTTGTTGGGTGGGATGGTGCAGGAGCGGGCGATGATACATTCGCCTACTATGGCTCTGCCACAGGTGCATTCGCAGGTGAGGAATTCCTGATGTTCACGGACACCACAGCGGCAATAGACGAATACACATACCCACTGGGTGCCGGATACACTGGTGCTTTCTATGTAATGGTGGAAGATACAGCCACAGGAGATGCTGAAGACACTGTTTACATAGACACGATGTATGTGGATTCCGCAACCGGCGGTCTTGGAACGGCCAATGATATCGTACTCAGATGGACTCTATCATCAGACGATGGAGCAGGAGCGGACGATGTTATTGGTTATGACATCTACAAGGCAGATGCAGCAGTAGGCAACTACTACGAAGGCGCATATGTACTTGAGACAACCATACCCGCTGGCACGAACAACTTTATTGACACCAATGAGGCACTGGACCCAGAGAACTGCTGGTACTACGTAGTTGCTACAGATGGCACATACGATAGTGTGGCATCAGGAATCGTGTCCAAGTTCGACACACTGCCCGCGGCCATAAATGTATTAGCAAACGGAGTGACACCACTCAGTATATCGATAGGAACAGGCATTATCACCCTGACCGCGGATATACTGGACAATACCACCATTGACGAGAATGTATTCCCATTCCTGATAGGAGCGGAATGGTTCGACACTACCGATCCGGGTGTTGGTTTGGCCAATGCAATAGCCTCTCCAATTGATGTGTTCTGGGATGGACCTCTAGATAGCATATCTGTGGTCATTGATACATCAAGCTGGGGAGCTGGCGATCATATCGTGAGTGTTCGTGGTAGATCACCAAATGGTTGGGGACCTGTAACTACGGTTACAGTCACCGTATCAGCACCAGAATATCTGATACCTGTGGTAGCTGGATGGAACCTCGTATCGCTTCCATTATTGCCTGGAGATACATCTCTGCCAAATGCATTGATGGATATTGACGGAGATACTACCTGGAACATGTTCCATCACTATGATGGAGCTGCAGCCTATCACTGGAAGACCTACAACTCGGCCTTCCCCGGACTTAACCACAATTACGTGGATGAGGAAATGGGAGCTTGGATATTCGTGGACACTGTGGGAGATGGCTTCATCAAGGTAACTGGCACAGATCCATCAGGTACTACGATAAACCTGGTGGCTGGCTGGAACATGGTCGGCTTCCCATCGCAGGTCGAGGGATATACCGCAGGTGATCTGAAGACGGATTCCGGAGGATTGGTCACATCGGTGGAGCGCTTCAATGGAGCAGCAGCCTATGATATCGAAGTCATGCCGGACATCGACCAATTCCAGATCGGTGAGGGGTACTGGGTGTTCTCCACAGGAGCATATATCTGGACAATACCTTAGGGACATAAAGAAGTGCAACGTAATGGGGAAGGTTCCAAGCCTTCCCCCCTTTTACTTTATTTTTACTTTTATTTATTACTGCCTTCCAGATAGGAGATGGATATTGGATCTATTCAACTGGAGTATATCCGTGGATGATACCCTAACCTTAACAGATTTATACCCGCCTCTCTATTCCACTTCCAATGCTCGAAGTAAAATTGCGAGATGCGACCATCAGGTCAGGGACTTATACTGGTGATGGATGGAAGCTTCCAATTCCAAACATCCTGTTCCCGGAAAGCCACAGGATGGATGCACCTGGCTATGCGGGAGGGATACTGAAGGAAAGCGATGGGAAGGACGGTCTGCAAATGGAGATAGGTGGAACATCTATCTCCCTACCTGCTTATTCTGGAGTTCCAAATGGATATGACCCAAAAGGCTGTGAATTGCCCAATTTTACGATTAAGGATAAGATCGCGGTCATCAGAGCCAGCATAACCGATGAAGAGATGATCGGCCTTCGCGAGAAGGCGGATATATTCATTCTCGAGGGAGCCGCCGAGCTGTATCAGAATCCCTTTAGATTTGTCGAGATCATGCTTCGCATCAGAGAGGGGATCGGCTATCAGGGCATTCTTTACTTGCCCGGTGTGGCCATGCCTCACAATATCGGAGTCTTACTTTACCTTGGCGCGGACCTGCTGGATGCCACTCGTGTGGTATTCCTAACACGCAAGAAAATGTTCCTCACATCTGATGGAACTGTACCCAATGAGGATATCGATGAAGGGGAATGCGCATGCCGTGGCTGTGATCTCGATGCCTCGGCGAACGATAGGTTACGGGAGCATAATTTCCTCGCACTCCAGACAGAGCTTCAACAGGTCAGGGGTAAGATCGCGAAGAGAGGCCTAAGGCAATTTATCGAATACCGGGCGAAGACCTCGCCAGATCTGGTGGCCATGCTCAGGCTGATGGATAAAAGATATCCGGATTTTGAGGAAAAGAGATTTCCAGTTATTGGACCCGAATTCCAGGCCACCACGAGGCTTTCACTTGAAAGACCGGATGTCAAGAGATTCCGCGAGCGCATGTTGACAAGATACTGGAAACCATCGGATCCAGATATTCTTCTGATATTGCCATGCTCTGCCAGAAAGCCCTATTCCAAGTCAAAGAGCCATCAGAAGTTCAGGGAAGTGATCGGCAATTCCAGGGTCGGACACAGGGTGCATGAGCTTATCATCACATCGCCCCTTGGCCTCGTGCCAAGGGACCTGGAGCTTACCTATCCCGCCCAGCATTATGATATTCCAGTTACCGGTCACTGGTACGAGGATGAGAAGAAGATGATCAATGTACTTCTCAAAGAATACCTGGCCATAAACAAATATGATCACATCATCATTCATTTTGGTGATGATGAGATATTCGGCGACCAGGAATATCTGGATGGCGCTATATCCACGGCTGGTGAAAGACCAACAGATGCACAGTCCCTTGTGAATCTCCAGGACGCACTGGATAATATTCCACTATTGGACAGCAAGCCAGATTGGAAGAAAAGAACATTGGAAGAGGTCACCAATATGGCCAGATTCCAATGGGGTGAAGATGCAACCGATATCTTCCACGGTTGCAATGTCAAAGGTCGCTATCCGATCCTCAAGATCAGGAAAGGAAATAAACAACTGGCCATGGTATCCGAGGCCAGTGGATTCCTTATTCCCACCCTGGACCTGGCGGAGCTCATGGTGGAGAAGGATCTGTACACGGTGAAGATGCATGATTTTGATCTGATTGGCAATCTGTTCGCGGTTGGAGTGGAGGAAGCCGATCCCCGGATAAGGATTGGGGATGAGATCTGCATAATCGACCAGGACGGCTTATTAAGAGCAGCTGGCACTGCGAAGATGAATGCGGATGAGATGGTGCAGAGCACGAAAGGCGAAGCAGTGCGAGTGCGGCATAAAGCTAAGGTCTGATTCATCAAGGATTTAAAAATACCCGAGCGAGCAGGCTCATGCGAATTTTTCTTTGTCACCCCTCTCTTTCTTTTAGAGCATGAGCCAGCACAGCGAGGACAAAAGAAAGAGTGGGGGGCGAAGCAGTGCGAGTTAGGCATAAGGTCAAAAAGTAGTGATCTTTTTTGACCTGGATCTTCTGACTTTACCTCTTGTACGGACCTTTCTCACCGTCAATAGAATTCCTAGAAGAGTTAATGCGCCTCCAATTATCACCAGAATGGATCCAGGTGTTTCTCCGAGCAAAAGAAAGGCCAGAGCTGTTGAACCTATGGGCTCGGCCAGTAGACTTACAGATACGACTGATGCTGTCACATGTTTGAGCGCCCAGTTGTACAAAGTATGACCCAATAAGCCAGGTATGGCGGCCATGGCGATGAACAAGTAAAAATCTTCTTTTGGATAGGGGTAGAATTTCGTGGACGTGGTCAGGCACATGATAGCCAGGAATATGGCACAGAATATGTAGACCAAAAATGCATAGGAAAGAAGAGATACATCACGGCGCATCCTTCTTCCAGCCAGTATGTACAGACCTGCACACATTCCGGCAATGAGGGCAAAGACATTACCAATTATATTTCCTGCACCCATATCACCCCATGACAGAATGATTATTCCGAGAATGGCGACGGTTATACCTAAGGCATTGGTCTTGGACACTGGCTCCTTCCACAGATAGTAGGATAATCCAGCCACCAGGATTGGATGGGCAGTTACAAGGATTACTGAACTGGCCACCGTGGTTAATTCCAGAGAGCGTATCCATAGAGAAAAATGAGTTGCCAGCACTAAGCCAATGAGTGCTGTCTTGCCTATGCCCTTCCAGCCCAGTGATCTTATCTCATCCCGCTTGTAAAACAAGGCGAATGGTAGAAGGAACAGGGTGGTGAAAAAAAGCCTCCAGAAAGCGATGGCCAGTGCGGGAGCTGTGGCCCACCTTATGAGTATCGCTGAAAAGGATACTGAGATAACGGCGATCATGACCGCGAGCTCTGGCTTTTTCATCATTGATGGATTGATAAGGTTGTATATATAGGATATGAAAAAAGAAAGTAAAAGGGAAAAGGCCGCCTATGAGCGGCCTTTCATTCTATGCTTCCGCCTGATCAAAGATTGTCCACTAATGCATTGAAGGTCGCGCTCGGTCTCATGGCCTTCACTGCAAGCTCGTCATTGGGCTTGTAGTAGCCATTATAGTTAACTGGCTGTCCCTGGGCCGCCATAAGTTCTTCATTTATCTTGGCCTCATTGGCTTCCAGTTCCTGCGCCAGCTTTGCGAAGCGTGTTTTCAATTCCACATCCTTATCCTGGTTCGCTAATTCCTGCGCCCAGTACATGGTGAGATAGAAGTGGCTTCCTCTATTGTCACGCTCATTGACCTTTCTGGATGGTGACTTGTTCTCATCGAGGAACTTGCCCGTTGCACGATCGACCGTCTCCGACAGAATCTGAGCTCGTGGATTGTCGAATGCGATGGCCAGATGTTCCAAAGAAGCGGACAATGCCAGGAATTCACCAAGAGAATCCCATCTAAGATGGCCCTCCGCCTGGAACTGCTGCACATGCTTTGGAGCTGATCCGCCGGCGCCGGTTTCAAACAATCCGCCACCGTTCATGAGCGGTACTATGGAGAGCATCTTCGCACTGGTTCCCACTTCCAGTATTGGAAATAGGTCAGTTAGGTAATCTCTCAGAACATTGCCAGTTACAGATATCGTATCCTTGCCTTCCTTCATGCGCTGGATGGAAAAGCGTGTTGCTTCAATAGGGGACATCACACGAATATCCAGGCCAGATGTGTCATGATCCTGCATGTATGTGTGAACCTTCTCAAGAAGCTGGGCATCATGCGCCCTGTCCTTGTCCAGCCAGAAAATAGCTGGCCAGCCAGTGGCTCTCGCCCTGTTCACAGCCAATTTCACCCAATCCTGTATCGGGAGGTCTTTCACCTGGCAAGCTCGCCAGATATCACCCTTCTCAACATCATGTTCAAGCAATGTATTACCGGATGCGGATACCACACGCACCTTCCCATCGCCTGGGCAAAGGAAGGTCTTGTCATGAGATCCGTATTCTTCGGCTTTCTGCGCCATCAGACCCACATTGGGAACAGTTCCCATCGTGGTTGGATCGAAGGCTCCGTTCTTCTTACAGAATTCAATTGTTTCATGATAGACACCGGCGTAGCTGGAGTCAGGTATGATGAATTTCGTATCCTGCAATTCCCCAGCAGCATTCCACATCTTTCCAGAAGCACGAATGGCAGCTGGCATGGAAGCATCGATGATGATATCGCTCGACACGTGTAAACTTGTAATTCCTTTGTCAGAATTCACCATGGCCAATCCCGGTCTTTTGTCATAGGTTGCCTTTATGTCAGCCTCGATCTCCGCCCTTTTGTCATCGGGCAGAGTTTTTATCTTTGCATAAAGGTCTCCGAGTCCATTGTTTGGACCGATGCCCAGCTCTGCAAATGTGGCCGCATGTTTATCGAAAACATCCTTGAAGAACACATATACCCCATGACCGAAGATGATCGGGTCCGAGACCTTCATCATCGTGGCCTTCAGGTGCATAGAGAATAGAATACCCTTATTCTTCGCATCCTCCACCTGCTCCTCCAGGAAAGCTCTCAGAGCGCGCTGGCTCATTACAGTTCCATCGATGATCTCACCGATCAGGAGAGGAGTCTTTTCTTTCAAGACCTTGATGTTTCCATCCTGGCCTACGAATTCAATTCTGCAATCTCCGATATTGGCCTCATCAATAGTCACCGAGGTCTCGTTCGAGCAAAGGTCACCGCTGGCCATTGTAACCACATGGGACTTGGAGTCAGCGGACCACTCACCCATTGGGTGCGGGTTCTTCTTCGCATAGTTCTTGACCGAGTTTGGAGCACGTCTATCCGAGTTTCCTTCTCTCAGAACTGGATTTACCGCGCTGCCTTTGATAGTGTCGAACCTGGCCCTAATCTCCTTCTCCGCATCTGTTTGTGGATTTTCGGGGAAATCTGGCAGATCGTAGCCCAGATCCTGTAATTCCTTCAAGGCCGCTTTTAGCTGCGGGATGGAAGCACTGATACACGGTAGTTTGATTACATTGGCCTCTGGCTTCTTTACAAGAGAACCCAGTTCTGCCAGGTCATCGGATATCCTCTGTTCCTCCGTGAGTTTCTCAGGGAATTTCGCTATGATCCTTCCAGCAAGGGATATGTCTCTTGTTTCGACGGACACACCCGCTGCTTCTGTAAATGCCTTCACCACTGGTAGAAAGGAATAAGTGGCGAGGCCAGGAGCCTCGTCCACCATAGTGTAGATTATCTTTCCTTTGGTCATGATCCATTACTCCTTCATGTAAAGGATATCATCCCACGGATGCCTGTACATCGGTTGCTTCAATCTCTTCTGGTCCATATGATGACCCATGAAACCAATGCTTCTTCCGAGAACGAAAAGACCGTTCAATGCACCCATATTGATGTATTCATCCGCCACATTCTTGGGGAATTCATTCCTCAGCATATCGGCGAAGCATATTCCAATGACACCATCCACATTCAATATGAGATTGTCACGCTTGGAAGTAGTTAATTTCTCAACTTCCAACGCATAGTCCAGCAATGGTGATTTCTTGAAGTTCTTCTTCACGTAGTTCTTCATCACTGTCACCCTCATATCCGGATTGTGCACGCTCTTCACACGGTGCCCGATACCCTGGATATTGACACCTTTGGCTTTCATCTCATCGATGAATTCCTGAGGCGTGAGTCCCCTATCATAAGCTGATGAGAACATCTGGGCAGCTCCGTCTATCGCGCCTCCGAACCTTGGCCCGATACATAGCAGGCCGCTCACAAGCGAAGAAATTAGATCCTTGCCAGCTCTTGTTGCGACGATCGTATTATGTGCACCGGAAACAGCTGGTCCATGGTCGGCTACGACCATGAGCACGTTCTCGATGAATTTGCAAGCGTATCTTGGCATCAATTTCTTGAACCACAGTATACTGAGAACACCGCCCAGACCGATATCTTTCTTGAACACATCGGATATCGCCATGTCGCCATAGAATAGCTCCTCACCCCTCTCATCAGAGATGGTGGAGATAAAGCTGGATGGCTTTCTTATTTCTCCAGCCTTCATAGCCTTGGCATAATCTGCTGGCATTATCGGAGCAACTGGTTCTGGGCCTGGTTTTATCTTACCATTCTTGACCAGTTTCTTGTAGGTTTGATTGATCTTCAGAGCATAGTCATCGAAAGAATTTGGCACGATCGCGCCTGCTTTCTTCAATGCCTTGTTCTTGGCATCGGCTGTCTCGGCTTCCGCATCCGCCTTGGCGCCCGCATGTCCGAATTGAACATCGGTCTTGAAGGCCTTGGCGCAGGTGCCAGTGACCCACATTACCAGTGGCTTCTTTATCTTCTTCTTATCGAGAGCCTCGACGATATTATATTCATCAACTCCGCCGACCTCTCCCAAGCATACCAGCATCTTGACCTTCGGATTCTTCTCATATCTCATGAGATGATCCATCAATGTGCTTCCTGGGTACATGTCGCCTCCGATGGCGATCCCTTCGTAGAGACCGTCGGTGTTACGGGCGATGATATTGTAAGCCTCATTGCTCAGACCGCCGGATTTGGATACGAAACCAACAGAGCCAGGTCTTCCGAGCTTGGACTCGATGATATTGTCGATCGTTCCCGCGGTATTACCTATCTTGAAAGCTCCGGCCTGAATTCCACCAACAGTGGCTGGTCCGATTATAACACGGTCCAGTTTCTTGGCCTTGGCGATAAGCTCCTTCATCCTACGCTCTGGCACGCCTTCTGCAATTACGACGATTGTTTTCAATTGCTTTATCTCGAAGGCTTCCTCAACAGATTTAGGTGCAGACCTGAATGATGCGAAACTGATCATCACATCCACGTTTTTGTGCTTCTTTGCCGCGTCCTTCATGGACTTGAACACAGGGATCAATATCTCCTTTGGTCCGAAGAAGAACTTCTCCAGACCATCCTTGCCAGTCGGGTTGATGATAGCCGCGACCGATGGTGTTTCCCTGTCGCTTACATAATCGAAATCAAGCATTCTCTGGGTCGCTGCCACCTGCCTGTTGTAGATGAAGGCCTGTGTTGTTTTATCGAAAAGCTCGTATGATTTCTTTTCGGTCTTTTTCTGAGTTGTCTTTTTAGCAGCCATCTTATTTACCTCCTTTCAAAGCCATGGAAACAATGTTCGTCATGTGAGTCTCCGGTCCATAGACCTCGATGTCCAGACCGATCTCTTCCTTTAGGGCTCCGATGTTCTTCAATCCAGCTGCATAATTCGGTCCGCCCCTTCTGACATATATCTTGACATTCTGTTTCTTCAGTCTGTCACCGTATTCGCGAAGTGCTCGAATGATGCCAGTGAAAGTTTTAGCAACATCTGTGAAGTTGGCGATACCTCCGCCAACTATCAGGTACTTGCCCTTCTTATTCGGTTTCTGGGTCATCAGGTCCAGTATGGTCTTCGCATAAAGGTAAGTGAATTCCTCATTGGGATTTCCAGAGTATTCACCATAATTGGCCATCTCATCCATGAAGCCCAGATCGGTGATCGTGTCAGCGTAGATAACGGAAGCTCCGCCACCTGCGACCATGGTCCATATCCTTCCTTCTGGGTTCAATACGGTTAATTTCAGGGAAGAGCCGGTCTTTCCATCCAGCATGTCGATATACTCCTCCTCCGGAGTCCTTATTCTGCCAAATGGTGATGGGAACTCGACATCGCCCCATTTCTTGCCAGAAACAAATCGAGCAGTATCATCCAGCTTGGCAGCCAGATCAAGTGGGTAAACATCCTTTCCCACGACAACCACTGGGTTTATCTCCAGATAAGCGAAGTTCAGGTCTGCGTAGAACTTGTACATGCCCTCGAAGAACTCTGCCAGCATCTTCTTGCGATCCTTTGGAGCCTTGGCCACGAGCTTCTTCTCAAACTCAGCGGCTGTTGGCATTTCACCCACTGGCACGAGCATCTTGGTCGCCTTCGCATCAATATCTCCAACATCCACTCCTCCTTCATGGTAGAAAAGAACAAGGTCGCCTTCCAATACCGAGGTAATGGCGAAGTAATACTCATCCTTCTGCTCATGTGGTATGAAGGGCTCGACAATGAAATGATCCAGTATGCCAGTTGTCTTTCCAACTGTGACTTTCTTGCTCATCCTTGCCTTGATCCATTTCTCGGCTTCTTTCCAGTCCGTATTAAGCAAAAGCAGCTTGCTCTTGCCTCGCCTCTTGATAAGCTGGTCTGGCTTCACGACCAACTTCTCCTTCAATAACCATTTGTACTTATTTGGTAATTTCTTCATATCAGTCTCTGGTCCGATGGTGATATACCTGTCCTTGACAGGGTATTTACCGCCAGTGTAATCTTTCAATAGGCGGGCCATCATCTTCTTTCCGTCCGCCTCTCTTATTGCTTTTTGTGCCATTCTTTATTCCTCCTCTTTTTATTTTCTCTCGATATTCATTATTTTTTGGATATGTATATCTCATTCCTTAACGGGTAGGGCAATAGCCCTACTCCTTCACGGTGTAGGCCAGTAGTCCACCCTCGCATAGGATCTCCTTCTGTCTGTCCGATAAACTGTAGACCAATTCCAGTTCAATTCCCTTGGTCTTATTGACAAGGATAACTGGCTCACTGGCCATGATCTTCTGCTTGATACCAGGCATCTCGATCTCATCGCCCTGATCGACCTTGTCATAATCAGCCTCATTCTTGAAGGCCAGTGACACTATCCCGAAGTTCACAAGATTAGCCGCATGGATCCTCTCGACGGATTTCGCGATAACGGCTTTCACACCAAGATACATGGGGCAAAGTGCCGCGTGCTCTCGTGAACTACCCTGGCCGTATGATTTCCCGGCCATGATGATATTGTGTCTGCCTTTCTGCTTGTTCTCCATCGATCGTGTTGGGAAAGTGGTGTCCACTGGCTCGAAAACATATTCAGAATATTTTGGAACATTGGATCGATACTTCAACCTGGCTCCTGCTGGCATGATATGGTCGGTGGTTATATTGTCCCCGACCTTGAGCATGATGTCTCCGATGATATCATCGGACATCCGATCATTGCTTGGAGGGTTACCGATATTCGGACCCCTGTACACCTCGACATTGGATGGAGCATCCTGTGGGAATATGAACATGGAATCATCGATCAGGAAATTATCTGGCATGTCCACATTCGGGAAATCAAGACCTGCAGTTCGGGGGTCTGTGAAAGTACCAGCTACTGCGGAAACAGCCGCGACCTCGGGGCTTATCAGATAAACCTGCGCGCTCTTTGTCCCGCTCCTTCCCTCGAAATTCCTATTATTCGTCCTGAGGGATATGGCATCGGTCTTCGGGCTCTGGTGATTTCCAATGCAAAAGCCGCATGCGGATTCCAATACCCTGGCACCACTGTCAATAAGGTCTGCCAGATATCCTTCCTTGGCGATCATCTGAAGCACCTGTCTTGAACCAGGGGCTATTCCGAATGATGTGTCTGGATGGGCTCGCTTGCCCTTCATTATCTTGGCAACCGTCACCATGTCCTTGTAGGATGAATTGGTGCATGAGCCAACGAGAACCTGATCCACTTTGGTGCCTGCCATCTCACTCACCTTGATGACCTTTCCCGGGCTATGAGGAGCGGCGGCCATTGGCTCGATCGTGCTTAGATCGAGATCGATGACCTTGTCGTATTCCGCGTCATCGTCTGCGGCCATCGCTGTCCAGTCGCCTTCACGACCCTGTGCTCGAAGAAACTTGCGAGTTTCTTCATCTGAAGGGAATAAAGAAGTGGTGACTCCCATTTCGGCTCCCATATTCGTGATGGTAGCTCTCTCGGGAACTGATAAGGTGGCAACTCCAGGGCCAGCATATTCCATTATCACACCAACATTGCCCTTGACACTGAATATCTCCAGCATTTTCAGAACTACGTCCTTCGCGCTGACCCAGTCTGAAAGCTTGCCCACCAGGTTTATCTTGTACACCCTGGGGCATGTGATGTAAAATGGTCCACCACCCATGGCGACTGCGACATCCAAACCGCCAGCACCGATGGAGATCATACCAATTCCACCGCCTGTTGGAGTGTGGCTGTCCGAGCCAGTCATGGTCTTGCCTGGCTTTCCAAATCTCTCAAGGTGTACCTGGTGGCAAATTCCATTGCCAGCCTTTGAATACACGATTCCGAACTTGGCGGCTACGGATTGCAGATATTTATGATCATCCGCATTCTCGAAACCTACCTGGACCGTGTTATGATCGACATAACTTACCGAAAGCTCGGTCTTGACCTTGTCAAGGCCCATTGCCTCGAATTGCAGATAAGCCATGGTACCTGTCGCGTCCTGGGTCAATGTCTGATCGATCTTGATGCCGATCTCGTTCCCAGGCACATATTCGCCCACTACCAAATGTTCCTCTAAAATCTTACGTGTCAAACTTCTACCCATGATAATCAATCCTCTGTCTATTCGATACTATTTTCAAACCCCCCTTTAACTGTTAATTAAAGGTTATCTATGCTAAGATATCACTGGGTAAAGTAAAAGAGGTTATTAAGAGTTTTTATTAAACTCTTAATAATCTATAACTTTCTAAGAAAAATATTTAAAATGAAAGGTCGGAGGCCGAAATCACAACGGCCTCCGTTTATCTGTTTCATAGATCGCTGACAAAGGCCCCGGACATAGCGGCATCGTCTTTGAATTCGTCTGTCCAGTCATATCTGGAATCATACTCCTTCTTGTGATGCTTGTCAAAGTTCGAAAGGAAGCGGTTCTGATGCTTCTTCCAAATCTCTGGGCTGGTCAATCTCGTTGTGGCCATCTGATTGGATATGTCATACGATGTCACACTGTCCATGTCCTCGAAGGCCATCTTGGCGAAATTCTGGACAGCCTTCCTTGATTCTGCCAATACGGATACCAATAGGTCATCCTCCCCAAGAGTGTATGATACATAGGTAAGGTAAACATTGTCTGGATACGCATATCCCGTGATCTTGGAGCGAATTGCTTGGTAATGCTTTGGAAGAACCCGTAAAGTTATGAGGAACCTGAACAGGCCTTCAGGATGTTGTTTGGGCATCAGAAAATACGTTGGTTCGAGCATGGGTATGGTCCTTGTTTTGCTGACCGAGCTCATGTTCTGCATATTGTCCACAACGAAGTTCTTGAGATCTTCGAAATTGTTCACTTCAAAGATCACTGATGAATAATTCTTCTTCTCTGGCCTTGAAGCATAGAGCGGTTTGATATGCTCTGTTTCGAACTTGGGAACATCTGTCTTTATCTCATCCCATAATTTGGTCATTCCAGTCTTGCCAAACATCCTCACTATGACCGTGAAGGAATCTTTCTCGCTGGCATATTTTTTGAAGAGATCTGGGTTCTTTAAGGATCCGCCCTCTCCCGCAGGAGCTGAATAAATGAACCTGTCCGTATGGGCATTCATCTCGTTCTGAGGGAGCATAGGCAACCTTCGAACTATCTTCGAGATATCCATAGCATTGACTCCTTTGATGGAATTTATCTTATCATTAGCAAACTTATTTGCAGCTTCCCTGTCCTTTGCGAACATTGAAACAATAATGTCATCGTCCCCAAATGAATAGGAAACATAATTGACGAAGGCATTGCCATCTGTCTTGGTTGCCGCGATATTATCATATACTGATTTGTAATTTTCAGGGTCCACCCTCAGAACGGCTATGTATCGATCCATATCTTCTGGATGTCCCTCTGGAAGTGGGAAATATATCGGGCTCATAATTGGGATGGTACGGGTCTGGCTAACTGAAGCCATGGCCATAACGTCCTTCAGGAAAACATTCTCCACAGCCTCGAACTTCTTCACATCCAGAAGTATGCTGACATATCTCTTGCCTTCCTGACGAAGAGCATACAGGGGCTTTACATCGTCCCAATATAGATTTCTCTTCTCGCTCTCAAACACATTACAGAAATTACTCAATCCACCTTTTGGAAATAATCTAACTAACACTAACATATCATAATCCTCCCTTATTGACTATGTATATCACAATGGCATTTGTACTATATATATATTCTCATTTTTGATATATTGTAAATTAATAATTGTTATTTTTTCGCATCCTATAGAAGATATACTGGCATTGCGTAAATTATGGGAGATGATGATGAAGAAGACCCTCGTCCAAAGGGCAAGGGTCTCATACACCTTAACCTTCCAATATCCTCTTGGCCGTGACGCCCACATCTGCCGGTGAATCCGCAACCGCGACACCCGCGGCCCTGAGAGCTTCCTTCTTTTCTGCTGCGGTTCCTTTTCCTCCAGCGATGATGGCACCTGCATGACCCATTCTCTTACCCTTTGGGGCTGTGGATCCGGCTATAAATGCGACCACTGGCTTCGTCATGTGGTTCTTGATATATTCAGCTGCAATTTCCTCGTCAGTTCCACCGATCTCACCGATGAGCGCGACCATGTCGGTGTCTGGGTCATTATTGAACATCTCGAGAGCGTCCCTGTGTGAGGTTCCTATTACGGGATCTCCTCCGATACCGATGCAAGTGCTCTGGCCGATGCCAACTGCCGTAAGCTGAGCCGCGACCTCGTATGTGAGAGTTCCAGATCGGGATATGACACCGCATTTGCCAGGCATGAAGATACTAACTGGCAAAATACCCATCTTGCCAACACCTGGTGTGATGATACCAGGGCAATTAGGGCCTATAAGATTTGTCTTGCTGTTCTTCAGCTTGTTCTTGACCTTGACCATGTCCAATGTTGGAATTCCTTCGGTTATCAGAACCACCAGTTCGAGCTCCGCGTCTATGGCCTCCATGACCGCATCGGCCGCGAAGGGCGATGGAACGAATATGATGGAAGCATTGGCGCCAGTCGCGGCTTTTGCATCCGCAACTGTATTGAAACATGGTATTCCCAGAACATCCTGGCCTGCTTTTCCTGGTCTAATGCCAGCGACTACCTTTGTTCCGCACTCCAGCATCTTCTCCGCATGGAACTGGCCTTCCTTGCCAAGTCCCTGAACCATTACTTTCGTGTGCTCTTTGAGTAATATTGCCATATCACGCACCTCCTATGCCTTCTGCAAGATCTGCAGCTTTCTTGGCCGCATCCGCAAAGCCCTGGGCTGTGTGGAAGTTCAATCCTGAATTGTTGATTATTTCCAGGCCCTCTTTGGCATTGGTCCCTTCCAATCTGACAACTATCGGAACTTCAACATTTCCGATATTTCTAATAGCTTCCACAACTCCATTGGCCACCTTGTCACATCGGACAATTCCACCAAAGATATTGATCAACACGCACTTGACATCCTTGTCGCTCATGAGAATGCGAAAAGCATTCTCCACTCCCTCGGCAGAGGCGGATCCTCCGACATCGAGGAAATTGGCTGGCTCGCTGCCACACTGCTTGATAAGATCCATGGTGGCCATTGCCAATCCCGCTCCATTCACCATGCAACCGACCTTGCCATCCAGCTTGATATAATTGAGATCGAACTTGGAAGCCTCGACCTCCAATGGATCTTCCTCACTGATATCACGGAGTTCCACATGGTGCTTTTGCCTGAATGCGGCATTGTCATCAAAGTTAACTTTCGCATCCAGTGCCATGGCTTCTCCTTCCTTTGTAACGATCATTGGATTGATCTCCGCCATGGAAGCATCCTCTTCGACGAACATCCTGTAAAGGTTCTGGAGCATCTTCACACCGCCCTTGAAGGCAGTTCCTTCAAGGCCCAATTTGAAGCAAACTTCCCTTGCCTGGAAAGGCATGAGACCAACAGCTGGATCGATCCAGATCTTGATAATCTTCTCTGGAGTTTCAGCAGCGACCTTTTCAATCTCCACGCCGCCCTCGGTGGAAGCGATTATCGCAACTCGTGATGTTTCACGATCCATCACGAATCCCAGGTACATCTCGCGGTCGATATTGGCTGCTTTTTCTACAAGAAGACGCTGGACCAATTTTCCTTCTGGCCCGGTCTGATGGGTGATCAATGTCATGCCCATTATGTCCTTGGCAGCCTGTTCAGCCTCCTCCACGGTTGGAGTGAACTTCACGCCCCCGCCCTTACCCCTGCCGCCGGCATGGATCTGAGCTTTGACAACAACTGGTCCGCCTTTCTCTTCGAAAAATCTTCTTACATCGCCCACTTCTGTGACCATTTGTCCTTCTGGTACGGGTATTCCGTACTTGGCAAATATCTCCTTGGCCTGATATTCATGGATCTTCATTTTATCACCGTCAAACACAGACTAAATAGTCCGCATGTACATTTGCAAGGGTAGTGAAAAGTCACTAATAAAGGTTTATGAGTTCATAGAGTTAGGGAGTTCGTGGAGTTAACTCTACAAACTCCAAAAACTCTACAAACTCTTAGACACCCAGCGTTTCCTTGAATATCTTCTCCATCTGCGCTTTTGTCTTGGCATTGACCACGTCGTATATCGAATCACCATGCGCGTCCATGGACACGACCAGTGGACCGAATTCCTTGGCCTCGAAGACCCAGACGGCCTCAGGCATGCCCAGTTTATCAAGATAATAAACTGTCTTCACCTTTCCAAGACCTTTAGCGGCAAGAGCTCCGGCTCCTCCAGTGAATGAAACGTATGCGACATTGTGCTTCTTGAGTGCGGCCAGTGTGAGCGGTCCCATGCCGCCCTTGCCTATTATCAGCTTCACCGGGAACATGTCCAGGAACTTGGGCTCCAGGGTTTCCATCCTGTAGCTGGTCGTTGGTCCAGCGGATACAACTTGCCACTCATCGCCTTCCTTTTTCATCACAGGTCCTGCATGATAAAGCCCAAGGCCAGTCATGTCAAAACCCTCGACACCGCCGTCCTCCATCAGTTCCATGTGAGCCTCGTCACGAGCGGTGAAAACAGTACCGCTCAGGTAAACGACATCATTGACTTTCAACTTGGCAATTGTCTCTTCATCAACTGGTGTGGTTAATCTGTATTCGGTCATTTATACCACCTCGCCATTCTTGTCAATTTTAATGCTCTGGCGTCTGTCGCACCAACACTGAACCACCATCCCGACCGGGAAAGTTGCCGGATGCCTATTTGTATATTCGATCTGAACCGCGAGAGATGTCGTATCTCCGCCCATTCCCATCGCTCCCACACCAAGTGAATTTATCATATCGAGAAGTTCCTTCTCCATTGCCGCGATCTCGGGCATTGGATTTGGCTCATCCAGTGGTCGGAGAAGTGCCTTTTTTGCCAGCTTGATCGCGATGTCCGCCCCTCCGCCAATTCCGATACCGATGACTGTTGGCGGACATGGTTTGCCACCCGCAAATTGAACCTGCTCGATTATCTTCTGTTTCATGACCTTGAAACCCTGCGCCGGTGTCAGCATCCAGAGCTTGGACATGTTCTCGCTTCCACCGCCTTTTGGGAAGACATAGACAGTTGCTCCATCGCCTTCCACCATGTCGATGGTCATAGCGGGCATATTGAACCCCAAATTGTTCTTGGGATTAGTGCCATCAAATGGATTCACCGTGTTCGGCCTCAATGGAACATCCATCGTGGCCTTCGCTATGGCCTTTGGAACGAGCTTTACCAGTTCCTTCAGGTATGGGAAATCATAGCCAGCTTTTATGAAGAATATCTGCACACCAGTATCCTGGCACATGGGAGCTTGTCCATCGTGGGCCAGTTGGATATTTGTCAGTATGGCTTCTAATTGATTTTTAGCTGTTTCGTTCGTCTCTTTCGCATGCGCTTCCTTGATCTTCTCGTGCACATCTGGCGGAAGCTCGATCACTCCATCCCTCATGCCCTTAACCAGAGCCTTCAATACTTTTTCTTCATCAAACATTATGCATCACCTTTTACAAGTGGTATAGTAAGGCTACCGGCTGGCATTATCACGAGATTAGGTTCCCTGCCCTTGCCTTTCATCTCCACGATCGCGGCTTCCAGTGCTTCCTGCACAGTTCCGAAAGGCTTCAGATGTGCCTTTCGCATCATCTCATCTGGCAGATCGGTAACCCCGTAAATACTGGCCCAGGTTCCTATCTGAGCCATCTTCGCCGCCTTGTGGTATCCTAACTTGTACTCGCCCTCCAGCTTCTTCATTATTTCCTGTGGAGTGGCGGCACTTCCAAGCAGGTCGAGGAAGGCTTCTTCTCCCACTCCCATCCTGCACTTGGAGACAATGATGGTAACGCCGCCATCCTTCAATGCCAATTTACTGTTATCCAGTGCTTTCTGGCTCTGATAAAGATCGATGTCCATCGGATACGGAGCTACGGAAATGACGATATCTGCTTTTTCAGCCAGTGGCACGCAGAACACTTCGTTCGCGCGCTCGATAGCCGCGTCGAAGCTCTGGAAAAGATCTCCAGCAGTAACTGCGTAAATACTGTGGTCGCCAGTCAGTACAGTCTGAATGGAAAACACATTGATATCCTTCAGCACGTTCATCGCATCTATCATGTCCTCATGAACTGGATTTCCCTCAAGAGCCAGTGAGCGAGCGGAATCACTGAGCGCGGCCTTGTGGTTCATCTCGATTGTTTTGTAAGAGGCGACACCCGGAAGGAATGCTTTCCGACCCCCGGTGTACCCTGCGAAATAATGCGGCTCCACACTTCCAATAACTAGAACATTCTTGATCTCCGGCACGATCTTATTAAGGTACATCTCGGTGCCATTTTTGGAAACACCCAGATACACCATATCTTCATCTTTTCGCGCATCGTGCGCGATTATTTTATCTTTAACTTCTTCGTACATGTCCCCGAATATGAATTGGTATTCCTCGTCAGTAGGTGCGCGGTGTACGCCAGTCGCCACAATGTAAGTGACATCCGCATGCGCGGTCAAGTCCTTCCGAAGAAGTTCCAACACCTTCTTCGTCGGTGTTGGTCTTGTCGCGTCATTCACGATGACCAGCATTCTCTCGGACTTCTTTGCAAAATCAGAAAAGGTATCCGTTCCTATTGGATTCGCAAGCGCGTTATCCAGCACTTTGGCCTCGTCCTGAACATCGACCGAATTCGGCATCAGGATCGTATGCGGTAAATCAAAATCGATCTCAACACTTTCCTTTCCATATGGAATATTGAATTTCATCTTATTTCTCCCTGTGGGAAGGGAGAAAGAGAATGAGATTTATAACCGTATCTGTTAGATTCGAGTAGGAGGGCTGCGTTATTCAAGCCCCCTATACCAAAACACTATTCCCCAGCAGGTCGCATGATCCTGGTATTCACATTGAGTACAAGCTGGTTCAGATGTTCCAATCCTTTCTGCCATTCTGGATCTTCGAACAATCGGTCATAGTCCTTGGTTGTCTCGAACTCGATAGTGAAAATAATATGACTCGAATCATCGCACCAGACATTTAACTTCGCATCTATTTTCTCGCATATGTCCATCACCATGCAACTGTATTCTTCATCAAAAATATAGTTCATGTATTTCTTACTGGCTTCTTCATCTTTGGGAATATCATATTCCATAAACCAAAGTACTGGCATCTGTCATCACCTCTTCTGAATTTCAGTATGTTCATTTGTCTTAATAGCCTTAACACAATTCGCATATATATACATTCATTATTGCGTAAATTATATATCATCTTCAGCAATAGGTTTAGGCTATAGTTTAGGGGCTTGGCTCCTATGATTAAGAGGATGATGTAAATGTCCGAAGAAATGTTCAAGGAATTGCAGGAGCTTTTAGGAGAGAACTTCACCACCAGCACGGCCGCCAGATATGCTTATTCATCAGATGCCAGCATATACAGGGCGATGCCCGATGCGGTGGCAAGGCCGATGAATACCGAAGAGGTATCCAAAATTGTGAAACTGGCCAATAAGTACAAGGTGCCGATCACACCGCGAGGAGCGGGAACTGGCCTCTGTGGAGCAGCAGTTCCTATCAAGGGTGGCATCACCCTGGACATGCAAGCCATGAACAAAATTAAAAGTATAACACCCGAGAATTTATTCTGTATAGTCGAGCCAGGTGTCATTTACGATCACCTGAACAATGAGCTGAAAAGCGCGGGATACCAGTTCCCTGGTTCTCCAGGCAGTGCGGAAGCCGCGAATATCGGTGGCATGGTGTCACTGAATGCCAGCGGTATGAGAGCCATCAAATACGGCGCGACAAGGGATTATGTTCTCGGCCTGGAAGTGGTTCTTCCAACCGGAGAGATCATGAGGGTCGGCACGCACACTCTGAAGAACAGCTCCGGCTACCAATTGGAGAAATTATTCGTGGGCTCCGAGGGCACACTGGGTATCATTACCGAAGTTACTTTGAAGATCGTCGCTTTACCAAAGGCAGTGGCCGCGGCTTTGGTCAGCTTTGACAAGGTGGAGAAAGCGGGCCAGGCAATTTCCAATATAATCGCACATCCTATTATTCCAAGTTCCATGGAGATCATGGATAATACCTGTATCACCGCGGCAAACCGCGGGATCGATGCCGGATTGCCAGATGTCCCAGCAATTCTGATAATCGAGGTTGATGGTCCCATCGAGGAAGTCGGCCGTGAGATCCGACAGGTCGAAGAGGTCTGTAAAGCAAGTGGAGCCACCCATATCATCGTATCCGATGATAAAGCCGTTTATGGCCTCTGGCACGAGGCCAGAAAGTCCGTCCTGCCAGCTCTGGGAGGATTCAGCCCGGATCTGAAGATCGTATCACTTGCGGATGACATGGGTGTTCCGATCTCCAGGGTGGCTGATGCGGTCATAGGCTTCAAGGAAATATCCGATAGGAACAAGGTCATAATTGCCACTTACGGTCATGCCAGTGATGGTAACCTTCACACTAAATTCCTCATCGATCCGAGCAAGGAAGATGACTGGAAAAGGGCGGAAAAGGCCGTGGAGGAGATCTATGATCTAGTTCTTTCCCTCGATGGGACAGTGACTGGCGAGCACGGTGTGGGAATGGCCAAAGCCCCTTACATGAAGAAGGAAAGGGCCACCGCGATCAAGACCATGAAGGCCATCAAGGACGCTCTCGATCCGAATAATATCATGAACCCAGGCAAGATGTTCGAATGGGAGAGCGATCACATAATTATGAATCTCAGATACCCCGCGGAGGTGAACTTCGATGAGTGATGAAAAGAAGTATATCAAGGGCGATAAGCTGAAGGCATTGTATGACCAAACACTCCTCTGCACGTCCTGTGGATATTGTAAATCCGTATGCCCGGCCTTCAAGGGCACATTATGGGACCACAATACAGCCAGATCGAAGATGGTGCTGGCCTATGGTCTGTTGCAAGGCGACATACCAGTGGATGATTCAGTTGTTCAATCCATATTCGAATGCACCACCTGCGGAGATTGTATGCGCAGGTGTCCTTCCAATGTCAAGACAGTCGATGTGCTCATGGCTGCCAGGCAGGAACTGGCAGGCTTACATGAGGTTCCAGAGACCATGGAATTGGCTCTGGAAAATATTGAGAAGTTCGGCAATCCACAGGGAGAGCCAGCATCAGCCAGGGAGGAGTTCCTTCCAGATGAGGCAAAGGCCAAGCTGAGAACTGGCGGAGATGTACTGGTATTCCTGGGATGCGTCGCTTCCAATACGGATATGAAGGTGACATCCGCCATTTTCAAGATACTGGAAAGGGCAGGAGTGAGCTACACCACACTTGGAGAGAAGGAGCCATGCTGTGGCTTCCTCAATTATCTGGCTGGTTACGAATCCGATGCCTTTGGAAAAAGTCTTCTGGAGCAGATCGAGACATTGAACCCGAGACCGAAAATGGTGGTCACGCCCTGTCCCGGATGCTACAGGACACTCCATCACATCTATCCCGAGAGCGGAGTGGATCTCGGCCTGGATTCCAGGCACATACTGGAATTCTTTGACGAGCTTATCGAGAAAGGCGATCTCATTGTTACCAAGAAGCTAGAGGGGAATGTCCTTTACCACGACCCTTGTGATCTCGGTCGCCATGCGGAGATGTATGACGAGCCCAGGAAATTGCTTTCACATTTTGCCGAAGTGAAGGAATTCAAATTCAATAGAGAACAAAGCCATTGCTGTGGAGGTGGGGGCGGTCTGCAATCCACCAATTATGATATTTCATCATCCATGGCAAAAGCCAGACTTACCGAGGCCAATGAATTGGAGGGGGACTTCATTGTTTCCGCATGCCCGGCATGTAAATCCATGTTCTCCAATGCCGCATCTGATTTCAAAAAGGAGACTGGCAAGAAGTTCAAGGTCAGGGATCTGGTCGAGATAGTTCACAAGAACACCAAAGGCAGAGAAAGTTGAATTATCTGTGAATGGCCACAAAGCATAAATAGGGTATATACGAAAAGATAAATATACTGTTCAGTATTACTGGGCATTATTCATATCAAGTTTGACAGACATACTGTGAAGTATAGTGGGCATACCCATGGTCATGTTTCGACTTGAATAAAAGGCGGAGGAAAATGGCAGAAGCGGAAACAAGTGGTAGAATATGCCCCGTGTGCGATGAGAGCGTGCCGCTTGACTCAAAGTCATGTCCTTCCTGCAAGACCGATCTAACACTTTTTCAGGTTGATGGAGAAAGAGTGGAAATTGGAGAGGATGTCGAGATGGTGGGTCAGATTGACGGCCATATGGGCGACCTTATGAAGGCCGCGAATGGAGATCCTTATGCAACTCAGGCACCTCAGGCAACTGCAGAAATGTTCGAATGTCCAGAATGTAATAAATTAATTCCAGAAGATGCCGCTGCTTGCCCAAATTGTGGCGTGGAATTTGCAGATGGAGATGTCTTCGAATGCCCATTATGCAAAACCCTGGTAGATATCAACACAGATGTGTGCCCCAGCTGTGGAGCGGAGTTTGGAGAGGATGAGGTTGAAGGGACCGATGAAGTGGCCACTGAACCCATACCGGAACCAGTTACAGAGCCAATACCAGAGCCTGAGCCAGCAAAGGAACTGAGCTTTGCTGAAAGAATGAAGGCAATGAAAGAGGGCGGCTCCTCTGAGCCTGCTGCTGTTGCTGATCCCGTGGTCGCAAAAGAACCAGAGCCAGCTCCAGCAAAGGAACTGAGCTTTGCTGAAAGAATGAAGGCAATGAAAGAGGGAAAAGCACCCGATATCACACACACACCAGAGCCAGTCAAAGCACCAGTGGAAGAGCCAAAGGCGGAGCCAGTAGTAGAAGAATCGAAACCACAGCCAGTTGTTCAAGATAATATTCCTGCAAAGGTGGAACCAGCCCCGCAGGCACAACCTCAGCCCAGCCCGGAAAAGTCCCAGGCACCACCTGCGAAAGTGATATCCGCAGAGGACAGAGCCAATCTGAAACAGAAATACAAAGAATTACCAAAGCTCATTGGGGAAGTGAAGAGATATCTCGCTGTCGCTAAAAGATGCGAGATCAATGTGTCCAAAAGCAGAGGTCTCATTAACCAGGCTGTCGCGGCTGGAAAGAACAAGGATCTGGAAACCGCGGTAAGATTGGTCGAAGAGGGAAAGGCAGGAATTAAAAAGATCATCTCCGAGCATATGGAAGAGAAGGTGCAAACTCTCAAGATCAAGGTCGATGAAGCAGCGACCAGTGGACAAACTTCGCCAATAATCCCAACCAGTATGGCGAAGATCCAGGAAGCTATGTCCGCATATGACTTTGACACTGTCCTTACAGAGGTCGAAAAGATAGACTCATTGCTAAAAGAGACCGTGGGCGAAGATGTTCTGGATGCGAAGAGCGTTATCAGAAAAATGGGAATGACCATGGAGGATGCCCATGCGATGAATATCGAGATGGGAGAAGCTCTAAGCCTTTACAATGAGGCAAAGAAGGCTGCGGATAAGGAAGATTGGAACTCGGCCGCCATATTCGCGAAACAAGCCCAGGACAGCCTGAATGAGATACTTCCCGTTCATATCAATACAGCCATGAAGAAGGCGAAAACAAGCTTGCTGGAAATAAAGATGATGAACATCGATATCGCCCAGCCAGTTGAGTTTCTGAAGAAAGCGAATATTGCAATGAAGGATAGGAACTATCCCGAGGCTCTACATTCGGTCAAGGAGTTCAAAGATTACCTTGACAAAGAGAATTATATTATGTGAGAACCGGACCTCTAGGCCTAAAAGTTCTCAAAATAAATTATTTATTGATACCATATCAATAATCAGATCACATAAAAGATATGACTTCCATTTCCCTTTCCAATATCTTAAGGTCCTGTGGGTCAAGTGTGCCAGGTGTCACAGACATCAGGAATATGGAATCACTTTCTGAAACATCATCTATCAATCTTCTAAGGAATCTAAGGACAGCATCAAAACTGCTATTGCTTATGAGATATTCCAGGCCATCTATCAAAAGTATGCCTTTCTTGCCAGTATTCAGAATATCCTCGATCTTGTAAATGATCCTCTCAAGTGCTGGCTGTATCGTGTCCTCCGTGCTTTCCCTGTCAGTCAACCATAATAATTCCGCTTCGCCAAAATCATAATCTCCCTTGAGGCGTCGGGGATTGGTCCTGCTTATACACATACCACCATATCCAAGGTCAAGTGTTTCGACAAATATCTCGAAACATTTTTCGGGACGATCCTCCTCCACCAAATAGCTTCTGGATATCTTCAAACTCTCTGATTTGGCTGTATTATCAAAGATCTCCGCCTCCTTTTCTTTGGGCTCTTCTTTGACAGGTTCTATATCTTCATCCTTCAGAACAGATTCCGCAAGGGATACGGTCGGGTTTGTGTTCATCAATTCACAATATGCTATGACCTTGTTCAGGGCTCCTTCGAGGAGTCTCACATTGCTGGTGTATATCTTGGCGATGAATTTCAATACATCATCCCCGATAACAAAACCAGCAACCTCTGACTTTTGCCTCAATATACTAACCCTGGTTTCAAGATCCGGAGCCTGCATATCAGTCACCAGGCCAGATTCAAAACGCGATACAAGTCTATCCTTTAGACCAGATATTTCTTTCAATGGGCAGTCACTGGTCATGACTATCTGCTTATCCTCCTTGTGAAGGGCATTGAAGGTATGGAACAGCTCGTCCTGAACGGCTTCCTGATCTGCAATGAATTGTATATCGTCTATCAAAAGAATGTCGAGCTTTCGATATCTGCTTCTGAAGGCCTTCATCTTATTGGATTTGGTAGCCTCGATGAATTCCTGCATGAACTTCTCAGTGGTTATATAAAGGACCTTTCTGTCCTCATTATTACTGGCCACGTAATTCCCTATGGCATTGATCATGTGGGTCTTACCCAGGCCAACTCCACTGCATATCAATAATGGATTGTAAACTGAAGAATCTGCTTTGGCAACAGCCAGTGAAGCTGCTTGTGAGAATCTGCTATTATCCCCGACAACGAAATTCTCAAAAGTGAATGTGGATATGAGCCCAGTATCCTTTGTCTTGAGGATATCGTCGAGCTTTCCCTTGTCTGTTTTCGCATTCTTGACAGCTCCGCATATTGGACATTCATCAAGGCCACCCATTTCTCCACCACAGATACTGCATATATCCTCAGGTTCTCCGGCAGATGTTCTCTTCTTATTCATGACAATGGGGTCTGGCTCAGGGGTGGATTTGAATACTGGTTCTATGCTGGGAGCAGGTTTCTCAATTACTGGTTTGTCAGCAACCACAGGTTCTGCTTCCATAACCTGTTCTTTCTCTGGTTCTATGATCTCAGGTTCCACTGGATCATCCAATAGGTGTATCTTATCACTGAGATCCTCCATAGCGGCCTCTATGGCGGTTATCTTCATTGGATTCATGAAAAGAGCCTGGAGCTTTTTCACCTCGGTCCCATGACCGATGGTGTCCATACTTTCCAGATCCCCCTTGAAAAATTCTATCTTCTTTATGTTCTCGGTGAATTCATCAAATATATGTTTCGCATCTACCATCGAGCCTTCAAGAGCATCCTGAAGGTTGTTCACGATATAACCTTCAGATTTCCATCCCTCCATTCTATTTTGAAGGGCTTTCAATTCCTTGCTCGAACCTGTTTTCTTTGGTTCTTCATTATTGGTATCTCCCCACGAGATCCCCACTTTAGCTCGTGGTTTTTTCTTTGCAGATGGTTTCAGAACAGTGATGGAAGATTCTGGATGGGTAGAGATAAACTCATCCACCTCCAATCTACCTCTAACCTCTATCTCGCATTTATCATCATAAGAATCCACCCAGGAAAGCTTGAGGGCCTTCTCGCCCTGCTTTGTTATTTGCAGGTCGGATCCGTCTCTTCTACCATAAACTGCTGCTGCTGGCACTCCATTCTTGATTATCAGATATCCCTCAGATATCTGCCCATCTCTCTTCAGCATGCTCTTGACATAGCCCGTGAACTCATATTTCTTGAGCTTGATGAGACTTTTCTTTAGAGTATCCTCTCCGCCATGGATGGTTCGGATCAACTTGCCCTCGGGCAGGAAATCATTAGACGTTAACAGCACCTCGCTCAATGTACATCATGCTTCTTATTTAAATAATTATAATATGGATGAGCATCCATTAGACCATAAATTACTGATATCATAGCTTATTCCATCAATATCAGCCATACATATGCTGTGATACATCAGACACTGCTGGAGGTCGGGTAAGAGCTGGCTGTGCTTGCTTGACAGCCTTCTTGAGCTGACTTTCGAGAAGCTCTGCTTCATCGATAAGTGGCTGAGGATCTAGTTTGATCTTTGGCAGGAAATGGTCAAGAGACACTATCAGTCGAGCCGCAGCTCTGGCATCCGGGTAATCTGAATGAGCGTCGGCCAATAGACATATGACATCTCCACCCAGTCTTTCTGCCTCATACAGCAATACACCGGAAATACCGGTTATCACACCATTTTCAAGTGGTGTGAGACTTTTCAGGCCTTTTAATATCTCACGACTGGCATTCGAACTTGCAACACCGTAGGTATTACCATCATTATTGTCAGGGACACCATCCACCGTACTGGCCTTCGTGTTCACTATGCCTTCCACAGATATGATCTGCTTGATGCCCACTTTATCGGACCATTCGATTATATTATCAACAAGGGGCTTCATTAATTCGGTAGGGGGTGGAAATTCAGATGTCAGAACGACCACCTTGCTGCAGATATTACCATCCTCACACATAGGCTTTCCAGCATATATCCTAAGAGGAGGCATTGGAATAGAGTCTGTTACTATCGCAGTTGGATAGAAATGTCTGGATGAGACAGATCCCACATAATCAAGCTTGAGGATCTTTATCAGATAATTGGAAACAATAGTGCTGACCATTCCAACACTCGGGAAACCTTCGATCAGTACCGCACCTTTCATATCGAATTCTTTTCTATTTATGATCTTTATATCATCTTCCAAAATATCACCACGCCAGGATATTGATTTCAGATACTTAATTCTGATGACATGAAGATTATCATCATAATATGGGTCAAGCACATGAAATTAGGGATAGAAAAGATACCAATCTTTATCTACATGATGTCAATAAGACCATGATACAGGATGGTGAGTGAATTGTCCGATGTTCAGAGCCAATTACTAAGAGGAAGTTTCAAGCTAACAAGAGTGGGCGTCACAGACGTCAAGAAACCTGTGATAATAAAGAGAGATAACAAGGAAGTGATGCTAGCCGCCAGCTTCGATATTTTTGTCGATCTCCCGGCCGAATTGAAGGGGTCTCATCTTTCCAGGAATCTAGAGGTTCTCTCCCGGGTATTGGATGAGAGCGTGAGGGATCATGCTGACAGCCTGGAAATACTGGCTGCAAAGATATGTTCCGAGCTTCTGGTCAGGCATGAATATGCAACCTGTTCCGAGGTGAACATCACAGCGGATTATTTCATGGAAAGAGAAGTGAATGGAGGTGCCAGTAGCCTGGAATCTTATCTTCTCAAGGCAACTGCCATAAGCTTCCGAAATGGTGAATCCAACAAATCCATAGGTGTGGAGGTCATCGGTATGACAGCCTGCCCATGTGCGATGGAAGAAGTGAGAGACAGATACCTTTCTCGCTACCCGGAGAGTGAGGAATTGCTTAGAGCAATTCCAATCATCACCCATAATCAGAGAAATATCAGTAGTCTGGAGATAGATGTTCCGGTGAACTTCGATGTTGAAGCCGAGGATCTCATAAACATCCTCGAAGATTCATTAAGTAGCCCAACCAGAGAGATATTGAAAAGAAAGCATGAGGCTGATATTGTCGAAAAATCTCATGCCAATCCAAAATTCGTGGAAGATGTCGTTAGAGACATACTCAGCGCGGTACTGGATAAATATCAGGATATGCCAGACAATGTGAAGATAATGGCAAAGAGTGAAAGTCAGGAATCCATACACAAGCACAATGCATTTGCCGAAAGGGTCACAACATTGGGAGAGCTCAAAGCATGAAGCTCATGGGAGTATGTCATTTTTGTGGAAAGCCTGCGATGACAAGCTGTTCCTTATGCGGAAAAATATCCTGCAAGAGTTGTCTGGATTCACTCACAGGCGGATGCAGGAGTTGCACCAGCGGAAAAGAATGAGCTGAAGCTGGTAGCTTTAAAAATGTCAGATTAATAGAATATCTAATCTGAGAGAAGTTCCATTGCTTCTTTCTCATCCATGTTCAGAGCTTTTAACATGTATGTCAAAGATTTCTTCTTTATCATACGTGTCGTGGTCTCATCAAGGAACTTTTCCATGGCGATCGGAGCCCTTGTGAAATAGCCCATTGCGAACTCGGAGAAATACAGGCCAGCATTTTCCTCATCTATCTCAGTGGCCTTGTTATAATATTCCTCGGCCTCATTGAAGCGTCCCATATCATTGCAGAAAGATGCGAGAGAAGTGACATAATAAACCTCTTCAGGGTCCAGCTCAGCAGCTTTCAGGTAGAGTTCCTGTATCTCCTCGGGCTTCACCTTGTGTACTCCCAGAGAAGCTTCAGCCTTACCGAAGTAAGCCCTTGCATTCTTCGGATCTTTTTTAATGATGTCATTGAACTTCTTTCTGGCTTTTTCATGTTCAAATTCCGCTAGTAGTATGTCCGCTTTGACCAGTTCGTCTTCAATGGTTGCCATGATATATCTCCATTGTTATATTGACAGGGCATTTAAAAAAGATTTTGGGATAGCTTTATAATCTAATACTTTAAATTGTCATAATGAGCTTGTGTGCCCAGGTTGCGCATGACCATGTTTTTCATCAAATATTCTATCAGTATATTGTCCACTGCCAGACATCGATTGTCTCGTATGTCAATTGCCGATTTTCAATAGCAATTTGAATTATCTCACTTAAATCCGAATTATCCGATTCAATATTCGGGAGGTATGACCTCTTCAGGTGAGACCGGAGGAGCTCCCTCTGGAGACATAGGAGGTGCATCCTCAGGTGGCATTGAAGTACCATCTGCAGGCTGAGCGACGAATGCCGGCGGTGGTGGAGGAGGTGGTTGTTGGTACTGTTGCTGTGGTGGCTGATTGTTCTTTTTCACTATTATGACGATGATCAATAAGATGACCATTGCCAGAATTATCAACAATATCCACCACCAGTTCGAAGCACCATTATCGACATCGAGTTCGATGGGATCCAGATCATTGGTCTGGCCATCTGAGACCGTGACAGGAATGGTGGTATCGTAATCTCCCTTAGATACCAGAAGATCATGGGTACCAACAGGAACATCTAGCAGCTCGAACTCACCATTTTCATCGGTGATCTGTGAATATGTATCGCCATCCACTACGACCTGTACTAGGGCTCCCTCGATAGGGGTGCCATCAGCATCAATGATCTGGCCTCCGATATCGCCAGTTGGTGGAATGGGTTCATCTTCGGTGGTAAAAGCCCCGATCATATCATTATCCATCTTGTTACCTATCAGATCTCTGACCGCGCCCTCGAACATCACATTGTATTCCGTACCATAGGACAGCGAGTGATCTGGTGTGAAAGCGACCCTTGAGCCATCGGCATCCCAGATGAAGGTTCCTGTGATCGTGTCATCCTCGACAAATACTTCACCATTTTTCCTGTATATCCTCATGCCAGCTTCCACACTGTCACGATCCATTTCTTCATTGAAAGTGAATGCGATATCGGTATCGACCGAAATATCATCTCCGGATGGAGCTATGGTGACCATGGGGGACTTGGTATCCCAGATCAGAGTGAATTCATCATAAGCACTGTTACCCGCAAGGTCAAAGACAGTTAGCCTAATGACAAAGGTACCATCTATGTCGGATCTTATCGTGGTCTTATTATCATCATTAGATCCGAAATCGATATGATTGGCAAAGCCACTTTCTGTTGTCCAGGAATAGTAATCGATCCCACTGCCATGTTCTATGACCGTACTGAATTGTGTGAACTGCTTGTTCTCGGTCCTATTGGGTCCTATGTCGATAAATGGGATAACAGTATCCCAAACAAGTATGAAGGAATCAGTGGCATTGTTCCCTTCGAAATCATAGGCCAAGAAACTTATCTCGTATGTACCATCGATATCAGCTTCCATCTGGGTATACATATTATATGGATCCCAAAAGCTGATGGAACCAGGACCAGATACCTGTGCCCATTCATATCCATCAACACCAGATTCTGTATCAATGGCTACACCATATTGTGTAAAAGCCGAGCTCTCCCATCTGTCAGGACCAGCTTCAACATCAGGTGGTGTCGAGTCCGGGACAAAGGTTGTGAAACTCCATGTATGAGTTGGAGGTGAATTTCCATAGATATTTGTGCCCCCACTTACCCGCATGCCGATCGTCTCGGCATATGTCCAATCACTGTGGGTCCAGGTAGCAGTATCAGACACTACATTGGTGGTGGACCAGCCCGAGAATGACCAGCCACCTGGATCAGTACCTGAGGTCTGTACCAATGCAGGATTCGAACCTGTGTTCATAGTCCCATCATATACGACACTGACACTCTGGTCAATAGCAATTCCAGCGGAGCCGCTAGCTGGGGTAGTGGATATCACCTCTGGAATTGGATGTCCAACATAGACATCGTCAATATGCCAGTAATCCATACCAGCACCGCTACCACCAGTCTGTGAGAATCTGAGTTGGAAAGATGAGTGTATGGCATCAGCAGAAAGGAGATAAGTACGATCATACGTCGCCCCCTCGGATGCTCCACCGAAGAATGTCTCCAGCCATACCCATGTTCCAATATCATTCATATAATACAGTTCAAGGTCTTCGCCGCCATCGGGGTTCTCACTGAAAATACCACTGCCTTCCTGTATCCAACATTCTACTTCCACTATTGAAAGGCCGGATGTGTCAATGAACCAGGAATCCACATTTACCAATCCACCTGACGTGTACATTGACCATGATCCAGAGTTCGAGATCTGGGTTCCAACTCCTGAGAATGTGGGATTATCCGATGTCCAGTTCAAACCAGTGCTACCACCGAATACACCGAACTCAAAGTCATCAAGCCATGGAGCTGTGAAAAATACGTCTGTGGTTATCTGTGCCGTATCCAATCTCATGGAATCATTCTGAGAGATAATAGTTATGAGAGAAGTGTTTGAATCACCTGGAATCGCACCCCCTGGAATAGTAACACGGACAATTACCTGGACTGATGCATTGACCGGTACCATGACATTGGATATGTCCATGGTATCTGCCGCGTTCCTGAGAGTCACTGGCCATGTACTTCCAGATACTGAAAGATTGTATGTGTCATTTAATAATCCAGTATTTGTGATCGTTATAGTGTAATCCAATACGCCACCTGCCGAAGATGCGTCAGTTTGGTAACTGGGGGATACATCCAATCGGTATGGTGGTGTGACATTACCATTGAGAAGCCAGTATATGATATCATCCAGAAGCACAGCCCTATCACCTGTGCTATCATCAACAGCAGTCAGATCAAAGGCCGTGTATACCACCCTGTAAGTTCCTGTATCCGCCCTGGTCGCGATATTTGCAGTGGATGTGGTAGTGAATATTGTATGACCATCATTTATAGGATCATTATCTGTCCTGTATGCCCATATACCTGGATTGACAGTACCTTGATCCCCAAGGTATGTGTCATTATCCGTGATGATGTCTCCTGGAACACCATTTATAGTGAAAGGGGAAGCTGTGTTTCCCTCAAAAGCAAGGTAATTCGAATGCAGATAGGTATTGTACCAGGGTGTCCACGTAGCTCCATTAACAGAATCATAACCTGCCAGACAACTGGATAAATACAATTTACCACCAGCATCCAGATATGTTCCGATATTGGCTCTATCGGTCGGACTGAAAGTTCCGTCATTTGGGGATACCGCACTATCATCATAGGAATTACCTGTTGCCCAGATAATTATCTCATAGACGAGTAAGTCAGCCGCAGATGGAACTCCATCGACCGCGTATTCCCACACATCGTAGGAATAACCTGTCGAATCCAATGCAGCCATTATCTCGACCTCCGTATTTAGGCTAGTGATCGCACCACCATCATCATCCACATACAGTATCATTCCAGGAACAATCGTCATGATCATTTCCATATCAGATATAGTACTGTTACCCTGAGAAGTGGCTGTTATATTGGCATAGTCTATATCTCCTTTAGCTGCCGCGCCCGGTATGTTCACGCGAGCGATGAATTGTGAATTATTACCAGCAGATATGGAAATAGTGGTTATATTTATTGTATCGCCGGCATCGCGGAATATCACTGGCCATGAATTATTCTGCGCAGATAGATCATAGGTATCATTGCTCGACCCATTGTTCCATATTATGAATCCATAATCTGCAGAGGCACCAGGACTTTCCCGTTGAATGGTTGATGTAACCGGAGTCATATCGAAATCATAAGGAGGCAATGCCTGTGTCTGTATCTGGACCATATCAGAATCAGTAGTATTACCCTGTGATGTGGCTGTTATGAACGCTGCATCCACTTGCCAGGACGTAGCTCCACCTGGGATGCTCACACGGGCAATGAAGCTGCCAGTGCTTCCATTTGTTATAAAAATATTAGATATATTAGTGGTGTCGCCAATGTCCCTGAATATTACAGGCCATGCGTTTCCACCTACTGAAAGATTATAAGTGTCATTGCTTGTGCCGATATTATCGATGCTGAGAATATGATCCACATCTGATCCTGGACCACCGGCAGCACTTTGGAGATCGGGGTATAGATCCAAGGAAAAGGCAGGAGGTGGCCCTACATATACATCGTCTATATGCCAGTAATCAAAACTTCCCCCACTTCCACCTGTTTGGTAGAATCTTATTTGGAAATTTGAATGGCAGGCATCTAATGGCAATATATGATCCACATTATAGACAGTACCAGGAGCGTCCACATTGCCAAAGAAAGTATCCAGCAAGACCCATGAAGATACATTGTTAAGATAATATATTTCAATATTCTCGGTAAGTGTATCTGGAGCTTCGCTTCCCCCAAAGGCCCCTCCTTTACGAATGTAGCAGCTGAATGAGATGTTGAGATAGGCACTCGTATCTATACTGGAAGAATTCAATGTAACTGTTCCACCCTGTGTGTACATGGAGTAAATGCCTGACTGGGATGTTGATGTATCCACACCATAAGTTCCTGTGCCAAGTACACCGGTCCAGTTGAACCCCGTACTTCCACCGAAGTTACCGGTTTCAAAATCATCCAGCCAAGGAATAGGAAAAGCCATAGGGGATCCGGCATTACCATTGTCTTGAGAAATCGTATTGCCTGAATATCCCGCCATGATAGGTCCCGCGCTCATGAGGAGCAATAACCCTACCAGTAGAACCGAAATCATTCCCCTAACTTGCCCACTTTTCATATTATCGAATGAACTCATCTGTATCTCTCCATTATGGATATATCTTGATTGGTATCGTTGACTATATAATTGACTACTTATTTAAAAAATCGTACAAGATCATTCCTGGTAAAAAGTAATGGTCTTCACATCACTAACTGTTTTGATCTTCTCTATGATCTTCGCTGGGATCGGAGTATCGGTTATGATATAGAGCAAGCCAGCAGAAGTAGCAGGGCATTGTGCCTGTCTAATAGAAATACCGCCTTCGCCGATTATGCTGGTGATCTCACCCATGGTCCCTGGCTTTCCAGTATAACAGATATCCAATCCAATAACACCCCAACCCATGTTCAGAGCCATATTGGCAAGATTACATGTAGGACTCAATTTAGAATATATCTCGTACAATCGTGGATTGTCATTGATGGTCTTGACAGTGGATGTCACCACTCTCTTGTCCTTATCAAGCGCGGTGGCCAACTGAGAATGTGACATGGCGACCTTGTCGAAATATAATTTCATCTTATCGACCTTTATGCCAGTTTCCAGCATGTACTTTGCCACAATAGCCTGCGATGGCAAGCGGGAAAATTCATCCTCTATCTTTCTCCACATCATATGATGAAACAGGATGATGATATATAGGGATTTCTGTTGATCTTAAAATATGGTAACAACTAGGCATAAATAATATACCATATCATTGAATCGAGTTGAATAAGTAATAGATAAAACATAACAAAATATTAATTCATTGTGCTAGATTATTGCAATAAATGTTATATATATTAACTATATTAATATGTGCTAACATCTAACATTAATGTATCAAAATAGTACAATTGAAGTTAGAGACAAAGAGGAGGAATAAGATGAAATTGAAATTATTAGCAGTCACAGTGACTGCCATGTTGATAATGAGTGGGTTTGGACTATTAGCTGTTAGTGGTGACACTGGAGAATCGGTCCAACTGAATAGTGGAGTAACTGCCAGTTATGGCCTCATTCCAGATTATGAGCCAAATGCATTCGTACCCAGGACGATCCTCATGGAGGACTTCACGAATTGGGGATGTGTTCCCTGTGCGGATTACGCCACATATTTGGACCCGGCACTGGACAATTACAATTATGAAGAGATCGCACCAATTTACTATCATTGGTACTTCCCAGATCCAGAAGATGCAGTAGACAATTACATGGAACTGGAGCAGGATCCGACAGAGGTCGAGGTCTACTATTCGAGACAGAGGAATGATAACAACTATGCGCCCAACACATACATTGATGGTTGGGACTATCCTGAGACCCGGGATCAAGCTGCACTCGAATCGTATTTTGACGGGCGCTTGAACCAATCAGCATACCCTGCCAATATTACAATAACCACTTCAGGTGCTATTGACGATATTGGGCTGACTGGCTCAATTGACATCAATGTCATGATAGAAGAGCCTATTTCAAACGCTGGGGACCTGAGATTGTTCGCTCAATTATGGGAGAATAACATCACAAGGACCGTTCAGGGAGATGCACCACCATATCCAAATGGTGAAACGTGGATGAGATGGGCATGCTGGGATATGGTGCTGACCGAGGACGGATATGATATTTCAGCATTGGATACCCCTGGGGAATATATAGACCTCAATGTGCCTTTCGACATTGAAGCGGAATGGGATCCTGACGAGATTGGAATGACGGTGTTTGTAACACATGCGACTATTGACAATTACTTGGTTGAACAGGCCAAAGTCGAGCTCTTTGACAATGCTGCTCCGGCAGTGACATTGGTGTCTCCAGCCCCCGCAGTTGCCGAGCAGATCTTGAGCGGTTCTGTGGACATTGAATGGACAGCTTCAGATCTTGAAGATGTGGATGATTCCACCCTTGATATCTCCATTGATTATAGTGCAGATGGCGGTTCATCATGGACAACCATTTATTCCGGAACTGACAACAATGTTGCTCCATACACATACACGTGGGACACCACAACTGCAATAGAAGGTGACGGAATTGGCTACAAGATTAAAGTCATAGCTGTTGATTCAGGAGGTTTTACTGGCAATGGCGCAAGTCAGGAATTGCTTTCAATAGACAATGTCGTGGATGACACATGGTTCTTCCAGATGGATGGGCCTTTTGACCTTAATACGGCACCTGCAGAGACAAGTGCTAATATTGCAACGGTAATCGTACCTGACGGTGGAGATTATCTGGTAGGGGCCTGGGAGACCACACAGACCTTCTCAGGTAAGAGCATAAACGGCGATTGGACATTCAACGTATATGGAAAGAGCCCTGATCCTCAGTTACAAGGTTACCTGTATGCCAAGATGTTCACATCATCAAATCCTGGAACTCCATTGGATACAACCATTCTTGACACAGAGGATGTAGGAACCTTCCAGGCAAGCAATCTTTTCACTTGGACAGATTCATTGACTGGAACAATTGGAGATGGAGACGGCGTGATCGTAGAGATTTGGTTAAGTGCAGTAGGAGGCCCATGGCCACCATTATCACTCGAATCCGCCAATCCTGGATTTGATACTGGTACCACTTCATGGACTTATGCCGATGTTGCAGACGGAAATGGAGATGTTACCGGGAATCATCAAACCTCCGCAGGGAATCCTGGTGGTTATGTTGATGTTTACATGACTCCCCCCACAAGAGGTTCAGATCCAAGAGAGATAGGGTGTGGTTACTGGGAGATCCCAATAACTACAGGGTGCATACCTTCTGTAGCTACCTTGGAATTCGATTGGACTTGCTTGCAGGTGGGCAGTGATCTAGAATTCACTTATGCCTATGTCTTCCTCGACACATGGTCAGGCGGACCAGGTGGAGGAACCCCTGACCTTATTTCAGCTTCGGTTTGGAATCAAGCTGTAAGCTCAACCTCAGGCTGGGCTTCAGTTGGTCCCATTGATGTGAGTGGTATCATGAATGCTGACACCACATACTTCCTGAAGCTGGTGTGGAGAACTGCTTATCTTAGAGGTTCTGGCACTTATGAGTTAGGATTTGACAATGCCAAGGTATCCTGGGAACAACCATCACCATCGTTTGAAATGGAATACGATTATGGTACAACGCAGTCAAATGTTGAGCCAACCATCGGGACCGGAGCACCACCAGTGAACTACGATGTCGACACTAGCGCAGCAGTAGCTGGAGATTGGGTCTTTGTATCATTCCCAATAACTGCATCCGGAGATGTGTTAACAGTTCTCGATGATGCGAACTGGGGTAATGGCGACACCACATGGGAGACCATCTGCTGGTACGATCCAACTGAGGTCGATCATTGGAAGACCTATGACAAGGCACAATTCGCTGCTGGTATCGCACAGGACATGCCAAACGTGAACAATGCTATGGGCATGTGGGTGAAACTCACAACAGCAGGAGCACTCCTGACTGTTGGCCAGGGACAAGAACCAACAAGCACAGGTATCAGTCTGGATGCTGGTTGGAACCTAGTTGGTTATCCCGCACAGGATGATTCAACCTACGATGTTCTGGACCTGAAAACAGCGACAGGCGCATCCATGGTTGAAGGCTACGGTGCTGGACCATACGGAATCGTCACACTCGCAGACAACTATGTCTTGCAGCGTGGTGAGGCGTACTGGGTCTATGTCGGAGTCGGCGGAACCTGGACAGTCAACTGGTAAGCAGGAGAAAGAAAGAAATGAGAGAGCCCTATGGGCTCTCTCCCATTTAATTTTTTAATAAAATCACCATCATAATCAAATATGAAAACATATTCACAGTTACATATCATTCAATAATTAACAGAGGAAGATAAAATGAAGAAAACACAGCTCAGCATGATAATAGTAGGAATATTGACATTGGCCCTAATGATGCCAATCTTTACTAGCTTAGTAGAGAGTAGACCTGCAGAGGAAAGCACACCGGCTTCTGTACCCATGCATCCCGACGATTTCGTTGTGGACTGGTGGACCTCCCCAGAATACCCATTGGGAGCAAATTGGACAACAGGGCTCGGTGGGGATATCATAACTGTATATATCCAGTTCAACAGCAGCTATATCGATTATGCTGAATTGCAAAATGCAAAATGCACCACGATTTGTACTGTGAATCCTACTTGGGAAGTCATGACCTACACGGGCGCGGACAATATCTGGTCCTGCAACCTCCCCGGCGACTGGGACGTGGGATGGGACGTATACCAATATTCCACAAACTCAGGTGAATACACTGCTTTCCAAATATATGTCGAGAACTCAACATCTTGGGATTATGGAGTTTACCCTGATGAAGATGGTGATGGCAATTACCAAGCATACGACACGTGGCCACACATATATCCAGCAATCCCACCGACCCAGATCAATGCCACCACTCAAGTCTCCAAGGCGGTTCTGTACCCTGGAGAGACATTCGATGTTTTTGGAAGCGCGCATTACTGGCCAAGCACTTCATACCCTGGCAATTATTCTAGGCTTATTCCTGTTACAGAGACCAATGTGTCTATAACTCTCAATCCGACCTACGATGGAAAGACCGATGCCAATGGTGATTATTCCTTCACTATCCAGGCCCCTACAACACCAGGATTCTACAATATCAGTACAGACATGACAAATGATACCAAGAACTGGGCTGGCAATGAATCAAGGAATGTGCCATGTGTGTCTGGTGATGTGATGATCCAGGTTCTGGATATCGATATCGATGTAAATGCAGTTCCCAATGCCACCTACCCGGACAAGAATATTTCTGTCAATGGAGATGCATTATGGGAAGATGCCAGCGCAGTGGCGACCTCTCCGGTTAACATCACGATAGTGGAGACTGGCGACTATTGGAATACAAACACAGATGCTGCTGGACTCTATGATCAGATCATAACTGTTCCAAGCACTCCCAACACTTACACTGTGAATGTGGAAGTCGAGGATGCGGCTACTGGCCATATCAAGACTGGACAGACCACGATAGAGGTCCAGACACCGACAATGAACCTGACAGCCGAGTCCAGTGCCAGCACAGCACTCCCGGATCAGACCCTGACCATAACTGGACATGCGGAGTATGGGAACGGAGACAATGCGACAAATGCCGAGGTCAATATCACATTGAACGGTGTCGCTGATGTGTACTGGAACAGTACGACAGATGCCAATGGGGATTATTCCATTGATATCACCACACCTTTGACCCCGGATACCTACACTATCAATATCACAGCAGAGAGCCCATTGTACACGGGCTTGATGGCCTACAATGAGACCGACATTTTGGTAACGGCGGTTCCAGTGCCAGATCTTGTATTGGCAAACACGGACATAATCATAACAGCCGCAGATGGTCTATTCGATGGCGAGGACATTGACATAACCGTTAAAATTAAAAACACAGGCATAGCCAATGCGACTGGCGTGTTGGTCACCTTTGATATTAATGACATCGAGATAGATAACAAGACCATTGACGTATCACAGGGTGGAAGCACCAATATCACCATCACCTGGGAAGCTGTACAGGGCAATAACACACTCAATATCTCTGTGGATCCTCTGAATGCGATCGAGGAATCATTCGAGAACAATAACAATGCCTCAAAGATTCTGATCATAGACATCGACACAGATGGGGATGGAATAGGAGATTCATCAGATATCGACATTGATGGGGATGGATACAACAATACGGATGATGAATTCCCACTGGACGATGATGAATGGCTGGATACGGATGGGGACAGCGAGGGCGACAATGAGGACACCGATGATGATAATGACGGTGTGCTGGATGTCGATGACGCATTCCCATTAGATGATACAGAGGACACGGATACCGATGGCGATGGTGTCGGAGATAATGCAGATACCGACGATGATGATGACGGTGTGCTGGATGTTAACGACTCATTCCCATTGGACGATACCGAGACAGAGGACTATGATGGTGACGGTATTGGAGACAATGCAGACACCGATGATGATGAAGATGGCTATCTGGATGCGACAGAGGATCCCGAACTGCATGACACGGACAATGATGGATTGACCAATGATATCGACAATGACGATGATAATGATGGAAAGGTCGATACAGCAGACACCATGCCTTATGACACGGACAATGATGGATTGACCAATGCCGAAGACACCGATGATGATGGTGACGGAGTATTGGACAAGGACGAGGATCTGAACTGGAACGGAATAGTGGACGATGATGAGACCGACTGGACCAACTCCGACACAGATGGAGATGGGGTGAATGACAAGGATGACTATGCTCCACTTGATCCAGAGGTCATGTTCAGCACGGATGTTGAGGATGATAGCGGAAGCATAATGCCATTTGCCATTCTTGGAATAGTATTGATAGTCGTGGCTGTCGTAGCTATAATGATGATGGGAAAAGGCAAGGGACCGAATAAAACAGGAGAAGAAGCACCTTCAGAGACCGAGCCAGAAGCTCAGAAAGAGGAAATACCAGAACAGTGAGGTAAGCAAAGCGGAATAGGTAATACACATGCAGCTCAGCACTTACAGAAGGACATCGCAGATAGCATTCCTGATCATCACACTGTCAGGAATACTCTTTGGGCTGAGCACGACTGGAATTATCTATCCTTATTTCTTCTGTTATTCATGTCCATGGGATGTGGGAGCTTGCCCTATCGGAATACTGGAACATTCGGTCATTGATATTCAGATCGAAGGATTGTTCTGGACTGGTATGGCCATGCTTGGTTTCCTCATCGGATTCCTGGTCCTGATGGGAATGATGTTCGGAAGAGGATTCTGCGGCTGGGGATGCCCAATTGGCGCACTTCAGGATGTCACCAATAAAACTGGTATTGGCAAATACTTGAACAAAAAGATAGGTGGAGAGATCGATCACCGTGTCAAGTACATCAAATATCTCATATTGATAGCAATACCCTTCCTATCTTACTATTACATGGACCTGTTCTATACCACGTTCTGTCCGGTAGGTGGCATTACTGGAACCGTACCGACACTGATCTTCTATGCCTCGGACTGGACCCTGGGAACCACCTTCCCGATAAAGATCACTTCCATCGTGCTTTTCGTTATACTGATACTATTGGTCGTTAGAGGATGGTGCAAGTACCTGTGTCCAGTGGGCGCATTCTTGGCTCCACTGAATTACAAATCCGCTATTAACCTATCAAGGAATGAGGGATCATGTACCAACTGCAATCTCTGTGAAAGAGCATGCCCTATGGATGTAAAGGGCATGGGGAGACATGAGGATGCGGAGTGCATCCTATGTGGCCGATGCGTAGACAATTGCAGGCATGGATCTCTGAAGCTGGGTTCCAGATTCGCAAAAGGAAAGATGGCTGGTTTCCTGCCATGGATCATCGTCGTATTGCTTGCATCATCACTCATGGTCGCCGGAGCCTACAATGCAGGCTATGAACGTGTGGATGCTATCAATGCCATACCTTGCTTGGGATGCCTGGCTCTTGATCCTGTGAGCCCGGATGAATGGTTCTTCAGTGATTCGGACACGATCAATGAGGATGGTACTGGAAATCATCAAGACTTTGTTATGGAGGATCTTGGCAATAGCCCCGTGTTCCTTCATTATCGAACCATAGTATGTGCGGCATGCGATGAGATGGAGCCGCATATAGAGGAATTGGAAGATGAGTATGGGGAACAGATCAAGTTCATACACATCAATCTCGATCTCGCACCTGAGGATGAGGTGGACAGTTACTATGATTACGATGTACTGGGTGAGGTGGATGACACTTCAGGAGTTCCACTTTTTGCCATAGTCACCCTCAATGAGACCGCGGACGGAGTTGTACCGGTATTCAAATCAGTATATGGTTCATCCAGTGATGCTGGTGCTTCCAAGAAAGATGATCTGAAGATCGTCATAGAAGAAGCTATTGCAAGATACCAGGAAGCAGCTGGACCGATCTCTGTTGTAGATACAGGCAAGATGCCTTTTGTCGAGCTTTTCGTTGATGAGGCATGTGTCAATTGCCCGGTCACAGAAGAGGTCCTAATGGAATTCGAACATGATGGCATCTCCAACTATGTGGCATACAATACGAATTCCCCGACCACATCAGGCAATTATTCCAGCTATATGGAAAGCTTTTATCAATTGGATATAAATGATAATCCAAATGGCAGTCTGGGTCACCCATGGGCCATCTTCAATGGAGGTCCGGTCAATAAACTTGGCGGGGGATCAATGGCAAACTTGGATGATGTCGCAGACCTGTATATGACGTTGATATCCAGCTCGGACATGGCAGATACAAATATCTCCATCGAAGGGGAATTGAGCGAGTCATCTGGAGCCTTAGAAACAAGCATGTCGATCCTCAATATAGAAAACTCCACCCATTCGGTTCTTGTCAAGGCCATGCTTGTGGAGAAAGTATCCAGATTCCCAAATATCCATGGAGATCCAATACCAAATGCCTTCATAGATCTCATAGTGAATCAGACCTATGATCTGGTAGGAAATGAGATAGAGTTCGTCAATATCACATGGGATGGAACTGATGCACTGGCTTATTCGGATTTCAGACTAAGCAATCTTGGTGTGGTCATAACCATCTGGCAGGATGGAGTGCTTGTGAACTCGAAGATGATAGATGCTGGCCTGGAGGAAGTACTTCTCTGGGAAGTTGATAAGGATGTCAAGGCCATAGAGACCAACAGTTCCGCAACATTCGACCTGACACTATGGAACTATCAGGATACTGCAATTCCAGTTAACCTTTCCAGCATACAGTTAACCTCCCTAAACCAATGGACCGTGGATCTATCTGATAATGATCTCACTATCCCGGCCATGGGATCTCAGATCTTGACAGTGGAAGTCGGCAATGTCGCCAGTTCTATTGGCGACATTGCCGAGTTCAACATCAGGGCTAGAGGGGTCTATGACAGCACCATTGACATTAGTCAAAAGCTCACACTTCTGGTAAAGGATGACATAATTCCTCCAATAATAGCCAGTACCGGACACACACCGGTGGATGCGAAATCCACCGACCTCATTGAAATGTCTGCAGTGGTCGGGGATCTATCACCTGTCGAAGTGAAGGTGCTTTATTACTCCTGCACTGACGAGGTATGCTCCGCCACCTTCGAGATCAATATGACAACGACTGACGGTAATACCTACACCGCCAGTGCTTATGCGATAGAAGATATACATAATATATTCCATTACAAGATAATCGCAGAGGATGAGGCAGGAAATATCCAGGAAAGTGAATGGCTGGATGCACATCTCATACCTGTGGAAGAGGGACATCATGGAGAAGAAACCTCAGACCCAGAAGCCTTCAATACCATGGGCATCGCGGTATTGATATTGTTCGCAATGGTCGCTATTGGATTGAATATTGCAAGGATAGTTCGGAAACCGAAGAAGTCTGGCAAGACTGTTGAGAAGACAGATGATATCGAAGAGGATGAAGAAGCGGATGAACAGGATATCGTGGAAGAAGATACATCAGATCAGGATGAGTAAGAATTAGACTGAAAACATCCTTATGATCCGGGCTTCCATTGCGCCTTGATCTTCTTGTATTCTTTCTGTGTCTTGATCATCCACTTGATCTTGTTCCTTTTGCCTTTATGATTACGCACAGAGGTTATGACCATGATGTCTGGACATTGGACTGCTTTTGCTCCATGTACATCTCGCACCCTCACACTTAACTCGATATCCTCCAAGTAAGAGTCCTCACTGAATCCTCCAGTTTTCAAAAAGAAATCCCTGCGGTATGATGAGTTTCCCCCGAATAACATAGTGTACCGGGATTGCCGTGTTCGCCAGTTGAATATCCTAAATGAAAGCCTATTTCTGAAGCCATCCTCCATGGGCCACAGAAGCCCGCCAGCAGCCATGACAACAGGATCCTTGCGATACACTTCCATGTACTTCCTGATCCAATCCCCAGGTGCGGTGGTGTCAGCATCGATAAAAAGGATGACTTCGCCTTTGGCCTCCTTTACACCCACGTTCCTGGCATTCCAAACACCGCCCTTATCCAGATCCAGTACACGGTCGGCTAACTTACCAGCCACCTCGACCGTATTATCCGTGGTATTATTGACGACCACGATTATCTCATAATTCCCATCATAATCCTGATCCTTCAGAGCCTGGAGGGTCTTGGTTATACGACTGGCCTCGTTCATGGCCGGAATTACCACACTGCAATCCATGCCATTGGTTAAGTCATGGGATTATTAAAAATGAGAATATGAAAATAAGAAAAAATATGAAAGGCGGGAAGAATATCGCCTTTCATTTGTTGGGCTTTATCTTAATGTGTGGCCAAGTCTATGGCAATGTCCTGACCCGCTTGATGCCACGGTATGCGATAGCTCCAACTGCCACACCTGCTGTCGCTATCAGAGCAAGCTCGGCAATCGCATAAACAGGGTTGACAAAACCAATGCCGATATCTAGGAACAGGGCATTTGCCACATAGCTGGGGTCATGGAAAATATCATGCCCCATCGGGTAGATATATCCGCCAAGGAATATGATGCCATTGACATATCCATCATCATTGTCCGATGGCCATTCTATATTCTCACCCGCATGGATCTGGAATGTCATGTTCTTCTCCTCCTTGTCCACTGTGACATTGCTCACCCAGCTCATGACACCTACTTTCTGCCAGTTATCCTTGAAGATCACCTCGTCCTTGGTCAATTGCTGTGCACCATCCGGAATGCCGTCCGTGGACATGATATCAGCATGTCCACCTGTGAAGGTCTCGATCTCGGCTATCCCAGATGCGTTTTTTGTTGTAGCATTAAGGAATGCCACATCCAACCAGTCCTGAACAAAGGTGGGTATGAAAGTTCCAAAGGCTGTGGCTGTCTCCAGCATCAGATAATTATCCTTGCTCTGATAATCCCAGTCCTTTATCCAATGGTCGAACTTGAATTCAGTTGTCAATGATTTACCAGCAAACTCTTTGGTCCCTGTCTCTTCAGAATTTATGACCTTGCTGCCATCATGCGTCACCCTGTACCACGGTATGCTGGCATTGAAATCATCCACTCTGGTTCCCATGTGGAAAGTGAAGGCTACATCATGCGCTTTCCCATCTCTTTCCTCACCAGGCCTGGAGCCATCATCATTCACACCTGGCTCATTATCCCAGATCTTGGAGTAGAGCAAGTTCTTATTGCTCAGGGTGAATGTCCATTCCTTCTCTGTTGTTCCCACTGTGGATACTTCAGTTATTTCGGATACATCCCAGCTCCTGTTAAGATCCAGGATCTTGTGTACTGGCTCGACAGATCCAATACTGAAATTAGAAAGACCACAGCCTGCATTGTCAAAGTCAAAAAGACCATTGTCAGCCCCGATCATCTCATTGTTCCAGGGATCGAGATATCCATCATCAGTGAACTCAATAAGAGCTGCCAATTTCTGAACATACACCGTCAGAACTGGAATACCTGTTTCTGGCATCATCATGCCACCACTCTCAGATCTTACTTCCGCTCCTCCCAGGAATCTTAGATGTGCTGATACTATGGTTATTGAATTATTATGTGTCTCATTACCATACACGACACCGAACCATGCGAAAGCATTGCCCTTGGTCATATTGATCGCCACATAGTCTCCACCATCCCATTCCGTGGTTGTTCCAGTCTCTATCTCTATCATATCTTCAAGCTCTAGTGTCTCGGCCCTTGCCATCCCCGGAGCCAGAGCCCCAAAGCATAGAAGGAGGGAAAGGGACATCACCGTAATTTTTGTCAACATCATTCTCATACCTCTGATAAGGACATTGCCGATCAGGGGGTATATAAGGCCATGAAGCAGTTTTCCTGCCCATTGTTTCCTATGTTTTTAAATAGGATGTTTACAAATGAAATAGCATGAAAAAGGATGTTGAAAATGCTATGGGCGATAATATGGAAAAAGATTCTAGGGCTGTGGAAAATCCCATATCTTCTATCTTCGATCTATCCGAAGATGTGGCAAAGCAGGCTCCTGTGATCAAGAGCATGGTGAAATACGCATCTGCTTTCATCTTCATATGGCTATTTGTTAATTTCATCCTGATGCTGGTCTTTCTGGGTTCTAATTTTCTCTTATTCCTGATAATGGTAGGGGTTTTCATAACTGGTATCATGGCCATCATACTCCTTCGAAGGATGAGCCGCTTCTTCAAGTATTATGTTGCCAGGCACAGGTCCATAACTGCTGTGAGGGAGATGGATCCAATGGTGTATGCACCCAAGGGAAACAATGCTATTGAGAGGTTCATGACATTCCTCAGAGGACATAATAAGGATCTCTATGGCACGAATGTCGAGGTCGCGATGCCCGGGATTGTACAAGGCCAACTGGGGAAAAGCTACAGCTTTGACACTTATATCAAGGAATCTCCTGGAACCCTATGGAATATCTTCGGTCTGGGAAAACACGGCTTCTCCATCTATGTGAAATATTTCGATCATTCACCCACTATCAATGAGATCAAGGCTTTCAAGGACGCGGTCGAGGATGTGACTGCCAGGACCAGGGTGCCACCATCAAGGGTCGTCGCTCTCTGGGAGAGGAAAGAGGATGAGATCCTGAGTGACGATACTTACAAATTCGTTATGGAAAATATGGTCAAGGGAAAGCATAGGGTGAGGACATTCGCTTGCTCAATGGAGATCGTTTCCGAGACCGATGGCACTTATGATTTTATTCCATATATGCCGTACTCTGCCTGATGTATTATCAAATGCCTCTTGGTTTTTGACATTTCAGTAGCTTCATTTTGAAAAATCGAACCAATAAGGCATTTTACGAAACCTATAATGATCCTTTATCTGCTCTCTGTAAAGCTCCTTGTAAAACTCATTGAACTTCCTGGCATGAAGCACACCTTCCCTGGTTATGAAGATCTTGTACCTGCCATCCACCTTCTCCATCTTGATAAAACCATCTTCCAGAAGTGCCTGGATGACCTTTTCCGTCATGTAATGATTGGAGCGAATTTCATGCTTGATATCTTCCTTGGACAGGGGGTGTGTGAACTCCTCAAGAAGCATGTCCAATTTTTCTTCCAATCCTGTCTGATAAAGGTCTATGCCCAGCTCGGATACCAGGCGATTGAGAACAAAACAAGAATATATCTTTGAATCCTTGTATCTTCTCTCTTCGGGCATAACCCTTCAATGACATGCTTCGATAAAAGGATTATGGAATCATTTATTGAATATCTCCAAGCTTTATCATTTGGAAGACCTCATTTCAATTTCTTGACCCTTTTGCCTATCATCTTTTTGATATCTTCATAGGATGGGGGTGGCCCCTTTTGAGCGACCTTACCATCAATATACACGGCATCCAGTATTCCCCATTCATGGAAGGTCGCCATATTGAAAGTATCGATTTCCTGAAAATCCACTTTATCACCGAATTCAACCGCCGCCCGCTTAGCTCTTTCAAAAACGATATTACTGGCTGGACACCATCCATTCTTGAATGCCATCACCGTGACCTTTCCTGGATCGGTCCGTGGCTTTTTCACCTGCTTGACCCATTTTGGAGGTTTCGCATCATCCGTGAAAGGCTTCCACAAGAGCACCGCCATGCCATCCTTGTCAACCGCCTTGTATCCCTGCTTCTTGAACCAACTGGCCTTCATCCAGAAAGGCATTGACACACCCCAGGCCGCAATACCCTTTGCGCCCTTCTGCATAGCATCTTCCTCGGCAGCTTTCAAAAGAGCCTTTCCCATGCCCTTCTTCTGAAAATTTCCACGTCCTTCTTTGTAGCCATGGACCCAGACACACAAGATGAAGTAAAGATCATTGCCTTCGACATGAGATCTCTCGATCGGTAGATACTGGATCATTCCACCAATATTCTCCTCATCATCGGTGGCAAGCTTTGCCATGAAACCGGAATCCCTCATATTATTCAACCATTTTTCTTTGTGATTCCCAGATTCTTTCATCTCCTCGCTCCAGTCTTCAAGGCAGTTGCAGAACAGTTCTTCATGCTCAGATGATAGGTCAATGATCTTCATTGGATGATGATGTGTTTCCGGACTTAATAGTCTTTTGAATGGGGAAAGATATTAGAAAGTGGAGGCAATCTATGACCTATATTGGAGTTGAAATAATGGAAATACATGACAGAGTTGAAGCAGCCCTGGAAAAGGTAAGACCCGGATTGATGATGGATGGCGGAAATGTCGAGCTTGTCGAGGTAACTGACGATAATATCGTCAAAGTGAAACTTGTCGGAGCTTGCGGTGGCTGTCCAATGAGCCAGATGACCCTGAAAATGTTCATCGAAAAGGTTGTCAAGGAAAATGTTCCAGAGATCAAATCAGTAGAGAATATATAGGATTAATTTTCCATTTATTCAATTGGAGCATAAGCTAATATCGATAGATATGTACATTTATCATTATCATTTCTCATAATTGACATTATACATCATTCATCAATTTCTTCAGCTTCCTGTAGAATTCTTCCTCATCTATTCGGCCTTCTGAATAATATCTGTAAAGTTCCTTTGTGGCCTGCTGTCTCAGATGGATCGCTCCAACAAAGACCACGATAGCCATTATTCCAAAGGATAATAGGGATATGATCCCCCCTATCCTTCCAGGGGTCAATTCCCATGATGGCTCACTGGTCTCTTCAATAGGTGTTCTCATAAAAAACCCCTCCTCTTCTACATTCTCCTGCGGCATTGGCATCATCAGATACATGCCAAGCAGGAATATCACTGTACATCCGATCGCTGCTAAAGCGAATAGTATAGATCCTTTCTTCATCTCTATCACCATAACCTACTATAGTGGTCAAAGTTCATAACCAAAATGAGGAAAAATGACCACTTACTGGTCACTTTCACCCTACTCCCCCCTGTTCTTATTCTTATACCTCGGACGACTATCTTTACATAATGGTGACATTAGATAAGATAGTCCGATTGGCAAATGAAGGCCAATTCGATTCTTCTGGCCCGAAGATCTATGACCTGAACAATATCAATATGCAGAAGGTCAAGACACTGGGTGAGGGGACGAAACATGATATCTGCGCATCCACAGCATCAAAGCGGCAGGTGGCGGATGTCTCGGGCAGAATAGGAGATGTGGTGAAAGCTGGAGTATGCCATGCTTTCACTCCTGATGGTCGTTGTGTAGGGATGTTCAAGACCCTTTTCACGAACGCGTGCCAGCATGAATGTAAATATTGTCCAAATGCCACATTGAGCCATCGCCCGAAGATCCAGAAATACACACCTGAAGAATTGGCCAAGCTCACGCTCATGCTTTATCGCGGCAATTATGTAGAGGGTCTTTTTTTGAGTTCCGGTATTGCTGGCAATGAGGATCAGACCATGGAGGATATGATCGAATCCGTTAGACTTCTCAGAGAGAAATATAGTTTCCAGGGTTACATTCATATGAAGATCCTCCCGGGCGCGTCCTATGAGCATATCAAGCAGGCCAGTGAGCTTGTGGATCGTGTCAGCATAAATATTGAAACACCTTCGAAATCATACATGAGCGAACTCAGCTCGACCAAGGATTATGACAATGATATTCTTCAGCGTCAGAAGTACATTCGCCATAATATTGGCAAGGGTCGATTTCCCGCTGGCCAGACAACCCAATTCATCGTAGGAGCGGCACAGGAAACTGACAAAGAGATATTCAAATCCATGCTGAATGAGTATGAGGAGATGGAGGTGAAAAGATCATATTTTTCAGCATTCAATTCAGTGAAGGGGACGGAGCTGGAGAACACGCCATCACAACCCCAATGGCGTGAGAATAAACTGTATCAAGTGGATTGGCTGCACAGGATATACAAGTTCCAGAATAAGGAGATAGAGCATGCCTTTGATGAGGATGGATTCCTTTTCAATAAGGATCCGAAACTGTCCATCGCTCTCAATATCATAGACTCAGCCATAGATCCGAACGAGGCCACCCAGGAACAGCTTTTGAGAATTCCTGGTATTGGCCCAAAGAGCGCGTATGGCATACTGAAATTACGAAAAAGAGAAAGGATATGGAAAAATGAGCAACTGGCTCGAATCGGGGTGGTGACCAAACGAGCCAGGTACTTCTTGAAATTGAACGGGTGGGAATACTCCTCGCTGGAGGATTGGTCATGAAATTAATGAGTAATATGAATTTCATGGAGTTGGTAATTTGATAAGCCATGTGCCAAACGAATTTCTTCAGTATCTCAAACTTCACAAGGACTGCTCCCCATCACTAATGAACAAAGCATCTGGCCTATGTTCGCAACAGCTGGATGTTTCTACAGATTTGGAGCATATCAGGATAAGGAAAATGGTGAATAGCGTACTGACGGAGATACATCTCATGAGGGCTTTCGTGCGGCTTTCCCCCATCGGTGAGAAGGTGCTTTACGGTTATATCAAGCCCAAGCATGACATCGTTCCAAGGGTGGGATATTTTCTTTCCAGGAGATTCCCGAACACGATAATCATACTGGGAAACAATACCAGAAGCTGGATATCCATCAATAATAATGGCAAGACCACCAGATCCAAGGGCGGTCCACTGTCCGAAACAGTGGAGCGCGTTAAGGATCAGATGGCGGATAATAAAGAGGCAGATACTGAAGACCTGTGGAAAACATACTATTGGAGCCAGTACATCGATGATAGAAGGAATGTCAAGTATCACAAGAAGAATATGCCCAAAAAACACATGGATGCGACCGGTATCAAAGTGGCTAGAAATCAAAACAAAATAACATTGGATGATTTTGAATAGGCCTAAATTCTAATACGATGCACACTTGTAGATAATATGATGAAAGGAAAGGTAGTTATCATAACGGGAGCCACGTCCGGCATAGGAAAGGAGACCGCCCTCAGCCTGGCAGAGATGGGAGCTACCATCGTTATAGCGGCCCGGAATATCGAAGCTGGAGAGAAGGTCAAGAAGGAAATAATCCAAGCCACCAAGAACAACAATATCGATTGCTTTCAATGTGATCTGACCTCCCTGGATTCAGTAAGGGAGTTCTGCGATAGTTTCAAAGAAAAATATGAACGTCTTGACGTACTCATCAATAATGCTGGCACTTGGGATTTTGAAGGAAGAAAAGAAAGCAAAGACATGATAGAGAATATCTTTGCAGTGAACTTTGTAGCTCCTTTTCTCATGACCCATATTCTTATTGATATGCTAAAGAAAAGTGCTCCATCCAGAATTATCAGTCTTTCTTCGGGCCTTCATACGGGCACGATAAACTTTGATGATATCGAGTTCAAAGAGGACTGGTCCGGGTTCAAGGCCTACCGCCAATCTAAATTAGCGATCATCCTTTTCACAAGGAAGCTGGCCAATGATCTTAAAGATGCGAGTGTGACGGTCAATTGCATCCATCCAGGAATGGTATCGACCAAACTGGGAAGAGATGCTGGAGGGGTTTCAAAATTGTTCTTCAGGGTATTCGGCAAAAAACCCAAGGTTGGAGCAGAGACATCCATCTACCTTGCCAGTTCTCCAGATGGAGGAACGATCACTGGTGAATATTGGTACAAATGCAAGGTGGGCAAGGCATCGGATGAATCCATGGATCTGGAGGCCGCTGAAAGATTGTGGAAGGTTGGATTGGATTATATTGGAGCTGTGAAGTAATATGGAGATAACAGAGACATTCTATGCAAAGAACCGCAAAGAATGGCGGAATTGGCTAGAGACCAATCATGATTCCAAAAAGGAGATTTGGTTGATCAGATACAAGAAGCATACTGGAAAGCCAGTGGTGAGCTATGATGATTCCGTAGAGGAAGCATTGTGCTTTGGATGGATCGACTCCACTGTCAAAAGAGTTGATGATGAATATTATGTCCAGCGTATAACTCCAAGAAGAATGAAAAGTATCTGGTCAGTCCCAAACATCAAGCGGGTGAGGAAGATGTTGGACGAAGGCTTGATGACAGAACATGGGCTGGCCAAAATACCGGATGAGGTGATGGAAGCTGCTAAGACTGGCAATGTAATATCGTCGCAGACCGTGATACCAGATGAGATACCGATGATTCGGGAGCTTGAAGAAGCACTGGCCGATAATAAGAAGGCCAGTGATACCTGGGACTCGCTGACACCGTCCCTGAGAAAGCGATATATATACTGGATAAATGATGCAAAGAGGGATGAGACCCGCATTCGGCGTATCGATAAGTTGGTCAAAATGCTGGAAGATGGGAAACAAGAGTTGATGTGATATTATGACAGGCGAACCAATGATCGTGCCCGATATTCAAACAGAGAGAATGACACTTCGCCAGCTGACAGAAGATGATATGGATTTCATCTTCGACATGTTCAGCAGGCCGGAGACCAACCTGTATGTGGCGGATGATGATGTCAAGACCATGGAGGAAGCCGTGGAACTCTACGAGACCTTCATCAAACCAAAACCATACCTTTTCAGACTGGGCATGGTGTTGAAAGAAGATGGCAATCTCATCGGAACCCTGGGCTTATATGGAATAAACATTGAAGATAGAAAGGGGAAGTTGGGAGTCGATCTCTTCAAGGAGCATTGGGGAAAAGGATTGATGAGCGAGGCCGTGCAGGCTCTGATACGATACGGGTTCGAGGAAATGAATTTGAACAGGATAGAGGCCTCGGCAGACCCGGGTAACCACAGATCTCTCAACCTCATCAAGAGAACTGGCATGGTCAAGGAAGGCGTGAAGAGGCAGGTGGATTGGTATGAGGGGAGATTCCACGATGATGTGTTATTTTCCATACTTCGAGAAGAATGGCAAGCTCGTAATTAAAGATCAAACCTTACCCCAGATGAACTTCCTGGCTCCATCGTCTGGAACAGTGGCGATGAAGGCATATAGGTTTCTCTTTTTTAGGTCTGGTAGGTCACCGATCTCCAATATCTTCCTTACAAATTTCAGAGCCGCGTAGAATCTTGTTGTAAGCTCTTGTTGATGGTACTCATCCGCTCTCCTCGAACTGGTGATGATCGCGGCAAATATCTTGGGAGATCTGGCACTGTTCACCATCAGGAGTTTGGTAAGGTCCTGGGCGATCAGTCTTTCATCGTACATTCTCGGACCCTTCCATTCGACAAATATCGGAACATTATCCCTTATCACGAAATCAAAATTACCAGCCTGTCCTCTATTCAGAGCAGCTCGTTGCGTTGTCTTCGGCCTGCCCAATCCGAATTCTTTCCAGGCATACTTCACAAGGGTCGGATGATTGGGTATGAGCATGGGTCTTTTCCACACATCGACCCCTTCCATCTCATAGTGCTTTGAAACATAATGCGAGAACTGGTGATGGAAATATTCTTCATTCAGTATCAGTCCTCTCTTTCCAGCTCTGACGGTCTCTTCAGTATTGTCCAGTATCTGGTCAAAGATGGATTGTATGTCTCTTATCCTCATGATATCACTGTCCCCTGTGACTATATGGCAATATTATTATTAAATCATACCGAAGCGATTCAATAAACTCTTTATCACATTACTACAATCACAACCCATGGTCCAGGATTTCAAATGCCAAAGCTGTGCCGCTCCCCTCAAATTCGATCCCAGTGAGAAAGGATTGAAGTGTGAATATTGTGGGTCCACAGAGGTCATCATGGTTGAGAGAAAGGCCATTCTGGAACATGACCTTTTTTCTGCCCCAGCCAACATTGGCTGGGGCACGAATACCAAGAGCATCACATGCGAATCCTGCGGAGCGAAGACATCGGCCGATCTGAAGATATCCGGGAATTGCGCCTTTTGTGGTTCCAATTTTGTCAAGGAATTGGAACCAGATCCAAACCTGATAAGGCCAGAGAGTTTGATACCCTTTTCAATAGAGAAGGACAATGCACTGTCTCTTTTCAAAAAATGGCTGGGTAAGGGATTTTTCCGTCCATCCAATCTAAAAAAGCTTGGTAGACTGAAGAACATACATGGTATCTACATCCCCTTCTGGACATATGATTGTAATGCCCACTCAAATTGGACTGCCATGAGCGGTTATCATTACTACGTCACCGAGACCTATAGGACAGATGAAGGAACAAAGACCAGACAGGTTCGAAAGACGAGATGGGTTCCATCGAATGGGAGAAGGCAGGGATTTTACAATGATGTTCTCGTGCCAGCTTCCAAAGGTCTGGATCATGATCTTGCAAGTAAGATATATCCATTCCATCTCCAACAATTGACACCGTACAAGTCTGAATTCCTCGCAGGCTGGATGGCCGAGGAATATGCAATATCATTGCCTGAAGGATGGCTGGTCGCACAGAAAAAGGTTCGAAGTTCAGAATACTCCGAATGCTCCAGAGATGTCCCAGGCGACACGCATACAGGGTTAAGCGTACACACGACCCTGACTGATCCAAAATACAAGCATGTTCTACTCCCTGTCTGGGTCGCCTCCTATCATTATAAGAAAAAACTTTATCATTTTCTTGTCAATGGACAGACTGGAGAGGTACAGGGCGAGGCTCCGATATCTTGGCTCAAGGTCGCAGCTGTGATCCTTGCTGTAGCGGGTGTGGTCATGACTATCTGGCTATTATCGAATTGATGCTCCTCCTTCTTTATCATATATCATAATATGATCATTGTATTATGATTCAATGATACTACTGGCATATATTTTTGATTCTGAAAAGTGACCATAAAGTGGGGATTTTTGCTCAATTTAGTTATGAACTTTGACCACTCTATTTAGTATTAGACTTCGGGAAAAGGGGTCTAGGATGTGAAAAAAATGAACTACAATAAAAAAGTCGTGCAGGCATTGAGAAAGGTTGGCCGAACGGTCAGATCAGAGCTAACAGCAGCAGAAAGAGCGAGCCCAGCTGTATTGAGACATGTGGCAGCCCACTGGGGCGGTTGATCAGGAAGATGATGGAGGTAAGAACATGATAAAAATATTGATAGATGCGATACACAAATCTGTTAAGGACGATGATACAGTTGGAAAAGACAAGAAAATAAGCCCTTCGCTCAATTGCATCCCTCTTTACGATAGAGCAGTATAAAGTGGGAGAGTGCCAAGATGATCGTAACAGTAAAACATGACCTTTATGCTGATCTTCAGAGGATCGAGAATAGGGGGAAAAAGAATGCAAAGAAATTTTCTATCCTCAATATCCTGAGCAGATCTAAAAGAAGAACTGGAGGGAGATAGATGAGTGATCAGGATGAATTTACAAACACCATTAGACTCCTTCTCTTTGGAGAGGATGATGAAGATAAAATAGCAGATATTGAGATAGCAGACCATTCGCCAATATGAATGGTCGACTATCTCCCCTCATTTTGATCATTATTACATTTTATACACCATGTTTAAAATATTTTCATCCACATATCCCGGCTCATGCAGGGTTTGGAGATAAAAAGAATTCCCAGAGAAGAGCTGATTGACAGGGTTACGATATTTTCCTACGAATCAGACAGCTATTATCGTGTGACCATCAATGAAAAGAATGATGGGTGGTCGATAGATCTTAAGCGTAAGGAGTTCCCCCAGACCTTTATAAAAAATGATTCCACAGATAAGCTAGTACATGATTTCAAGGGAGATTCAGAGATATATCTGGCATACCTTGATGGAAAGGAAGCTGGTCAGTTGCAGATCGAGTTCCAAGAATACAATAAAAGCATAAGAGTTTGGGATATAGATATCTGGCCAGGATACCGTAGAAAGGGTATCGGAAAGGCTCTTATGGACCTGTGTAAGAAGAGAGCGGTGGATATCAATGCCAGACGTATAGTTCTGGAAGTGCAATCATCGAACTCAAAGGCAATTGAATTCTACCTGGCCATGGGCTTCAAGCTCATTGGATTGGATGGAAGCCATTATTGTAATGATGATATGGATAGAGGAGAGGTCAGATTGGAGATGGCCATACACCTTTGATCTTGATAATATATTTTACACTCGAGTAAAAGGCAAATATAAATGCCTTATTTTCTCAAGCAACAATCTATTGCTATTATGTGACAATAGTGATGCATTATGTGACAATATTAGATTAGGCATTAAAAACATATTTATGATAGTTCCAACAATGGGCAATATGTATTTTGATTGGGTGAAGACATGGGTCGCGACATATACGCAGATTTGGAAAAGATAGAGGAACGCGGAAAGCGTAAGAAAAAGGGATTCCTTTCTTTCATGGGCGGAAAGGAGCCAGGGGAAGAATCGCCCCCAGTTCACACAGTTTCTGCCTTCAGTGGTAACCCGGACCCACCGACAGCTCCAACTCCCAAGCCAAAGCCTGTGGAGCAGGAGATCATTGAGACCGAGGAATGGATACCACTCAAGGGTCGAAAATTAAAGCAAGCACAAGATCACTTACATGATTACAAAAAGGTCCTGGAAAAGAGTTATAAATCAGGCCATTACAGCAAATCCAAATGTAGAGAAAAAGTGAAGGAAAAGGAGATCGAACTCGGACTATGCTCTCCAGATGCCTATGACAATTGATATTTTACAAACATATTGTTAGAGACAGCTTTAGCTTTGAGGAATCCTCATATGATATATCTGGCTCCGATCTCAGCCCAGGTGGCCTCACCGACCCTTTCGAATCCCACACTCTCTGCCAATGAGACACTGGCCTCATTTGATTTGAACATGTGCGCTACAGCTTTTCCACCACGCCCATTAATTCTCTTAACCAATGCTTTCGTCGACATGGCCAGGTAGCCCTTTCTTCTGTGATCGTCAAGAGTGTGAGCGAAACCAAGCTCAGCCATGCCCTTTATCTCATAATGAAGGCCCACCCAGGAAACAAGTTCACCATCCACCCTGACACAGGCACTGTCGAATTTTCTTATTTTTTCCTTTATAATATCCTCGGGGTCATCTATAAGGTCCCAATGTTCGGCGATCAATGCCGCATCCCCTTCTTCAAGTCCTCCCAGATCGTCCCATGGTCCATCCCCGATATCACCAGATGAGACATATTTCCAGCACGGTCCCTCATAATCTATTTTGAACTCATTTTTGAGCTGTGTCAAGGCACTTGTTGGGCATCCGTGAGTGAAGAAGCCAGCCTGCGGCAACTTATCGAAAGGGATCGTGGTATCTGTCCAATTTCCTGAAAAAACGACAAGAGCCTCATTCAGATCTATGGCCATTGCCGCTCTTGTTTCATTATCATAATAGATATCATATTCATGACCAATTTCAAAGACCCTGAATAGGAAAATAGCGTTTTGAAAAATATCATCATTCAGAGCCAACTTCATTTTTTTAATATCTGATATTGTGGTCAACAGCCTAGCATTTTTCATCAACGTAGTTAATGTTCCGATGAGATATAAAGTTGCTGGCAGGCTACATTTAATGAGGCAATAACAGGCGTATAATTATTATATTAGATTAACTTAACAATAGTTAATGTTGGAGTGATCATGCGCTTTCGAATATTATCAAAATCTATATCCAGAAGAAGATCCAGGGTAGCAATTGCTATCATCGCAGTGATAATGGGAGCCTCCGTATTCGGTGCACTTGTCATGACTTCCATGGAGGTGCGGGATAATGTGGGTCTTGAGTTCAGGCAGTATGGTGCAAATATTTTGATGATTCCTAAGACTGATTCGATCTCTGTTTCAATTGGTGAGATAGAATATGGAAGCGTCACTGAACAGAGATACATTGAAGAATCAGACCTGCCAAAGATCATGGAGATATACTGGGCACCCAATATACTAGGAATAGCTCCCTATCTATATGGAATGGCCGAAGTTGAGGATCATGCGGTCATTCTGTCTGGAGTTAACTTTTCAGCGCTTAAGATTGTAAATCCCTGGTGGAATATTGAAGGTGACTGGGTGGATGATGATAATGATTCTCATGGTGCATTGGTAGGCATAACGGTATCTGAAGCATTGAACCTGGGCATTGGGGACAATTTCACGGCAAAATATAATAATACTCAAAATGAAACCATCCAATCCTTTACCGTGAAGGGAATTGTTGATACTGGTGGCTCAGAGGATTATCAGATATTCACCAAATTATTAGATGCTCAATTATTATACGACAAGGAAAACAAGGTGTCGATAGTCCAAGTAAGTGCCCTATGTACTGCATGCCCAATTGATGTTATAGCGGAACAGATAGAGGAAAAGATAGTCTATGTCGAGGCAAAATCTGTAAAACAAATGGTGAATGCGGAGATGCAGATACTCGGCAAAGTTGAGAGTTTGATGTTCATAGTAACAGCCATCGCATTACTGGCCTCCGCAATGGGGGTGATGACCACAATGACAACATCTGTCATAGAGAGGCAGAAAGAAATTGGAATTATGAAGGCCATCGGAGCAGAGAATCGAACTATAGCCAGCCTCTTTTATTCAGAGGCTGTGATCATCGGCGTCTTGGGCGGTGTGATCGGTTATTTCGTGGCGATTGTTCTGGCACAATTCATAGGAGATAGTGTATTCAATTCACCTATTTCTCCAAACCCGGTAGTGCTCCTATATGTTCTGTGTGTATCTATCGGCGTCGCTCTTCTGGCAAGTGTATACCCTGTCAGAAGGGCAATCTTTATTGAACCAGCCAAAGTTTTGAGGGGGGATTGAAATCTCGAGATCAATACTAAAAACACATGAATTGACCATGGATTATAATGAGAATACTCGTGCTCTGGATAATGTCAATATCGAGGTCATGAAAGGGGAATGGGTCTCTATAATGGGAGCATCAGGATCTGGAAAGACCACGCTTCTCAATATAATAGGATGTCTGGACACTCCGACATCTGGTAGTGTGTTCACGAAGGGTATTAAAATCACTGACCTCGATCCCAAGGAACTGACCAGATTCAGGCGGGAAAATATGGGGTTCATTTTCCAACAATTTCATCTTGTACCCTATCTGACAGCCCTGGAAAATGTGATGCTGGCTAAATATTTTCTACATGGCAAGGGGGATCATGAAGAAGATGCTAGACTTGCATTGGAGCGGGTCGACATGGGACATCGCCTGGAACATATTCCTGCCCACCTTTCTGGTGGTGAACAGCAGAGAGTGGCCGTGGCCAGAGCTCTGGCAAATGAGCCTGAGATAATACTGGCAGACGAACCAACTGGAAATCTAGATCAGAAAAATAGTTGGAAGATCCTAGAACTGCTGAAGAGCCTGCATGATGAGGGGCACACAATTCTATTGATCACCCATGAACCAGATATTGGCAAGATGGGCAATAGAACTATAAGGCTGGTGGATGGACAGGTTTCATCACCTGAGCCATTGTCATCAAGTATTATTAATGAAAATAGAGGAGAAAGTAATTATGAATAATAACAAGAAAAAAGAGGGCGGGAAGAAAGCTGATATCAGAAGAATGGAGGAAGCTAGGAAAAAAAAGATGATGATAGGCATGAGCGTTTTAGCCGTAGCTATAATCTGCTTAGGGATGATTTTTTCCATCATGGATTTTTCTGATAGACAGTCTGCATATAGTGATCCTTCACAGACAACCGAAAATGAGATCATTATTCCGGTATCGGAGATAACCACATCGGCCAAATATTACAAGAATACAATAGATGGTGTTACGGTCAAGTACTTCGTGATTGAGGGAAGTGATGGTCAAATCCACACGGCCTTCGATGCCTGTGATGTGTGCTACCATGAGAAAAGAGGATATTCTCAGGATGAGCTAAATATGGTGTGCAACAATTGTGGGAATCAATATCCGACCAATGGCATAGGATCTGAGAATAGTGCAGGTGGAGCGTGTTGGCCAGGATATCTCAGGACCTCGATAGAGGATGGTAACTTGATTATTGAAAGATCGGAATTGGTAAATGGTAAATATTATTTCGAATGATCTGCCATAATTGAGTAGTCTAACTAAGTGAAAAATTACAAATATGCCTATTCGATATGATCACCAATGGACAATCTATCAATAATGCTGATCTCCATAGGACTGGCAATGGACTGCCTGGCGGTGTCCATATCTAGTGCTGTGACCATCAAGGAAGTTAAATTATCTGATGGTCTAAGAGTGGGATTGTTCTTCGGCGGTTTCCAGGGAGGGTTGGCACTGCTTGGTTGGCTGGGGGCAAGCAGTTTTGCCACCCTTGTTGAAAGTGTGGATCACTGGATAGCCTTCATACTTCTGGCAATAATAGGTATCAAGATGATCAAGGAAGGAATGGAAGAAGAGGAATCCTCGGGTATGAACCACAGGAACCTGAGAGTGCTCTTGATATTGTCGATCGCTACAAGTATTGATTCTCTGGCAATAGGGATCTCATTCTCCTTCCTGGGTATCTCGATAATACTGCCAGTGATAATGATCGCAATAGTGTCATTCATATTCGCCTTCGCAGGAACTTTCATCGGCCAGAAAGCTGGTGAGAAATTGGAGGGCAAGATGGAGATCATCGGTGGCCTAATTCTGATAGGGCTGGGATTGAAGATACTGCTGGAGCATACTGTTTTGTAACTAGTGAATGAATTTCATATCATTGAATTCAATGAGAGCTCTCTATTCAAGAAAAAATGAAGAAAAAGGAAAGGGTGGGAGAGCGTGTCTCCCATTCTCCGTAGTTGAACTATTGGATTATTAGGTCTAATAATAACCAATAGTTACCGTGATTATGGCCTCATACAGACCTTCTTGCGTACCAGCGGGCACATCGATGAACCAGGCTACCTGGGTCGCCTGAAGTAGACCGCTTCCATACATATTGAAGTCAGATCCCATTGGTCCATTTGCGGTAGTACCATTGCTTGGTGCAGGTAACATAGTTGTGGCAGAGTTATTACCCCATACACCGACCTCGACATCAATACCAGGTATTGCGGTTATGTTAAAGATCTCCGTATTGGTGTCATTTGCCTGGCCTGTGATGTTCACATGCTGCAAACTGACATTGGTACATGGTATGGAATTCACACCATCCGAGAGGTCTGGAATTGATATGTTGACGTAGTACGGTGTATTTGCCGAATATGTTATGTTGCTGTATGGGAACAAAGCGATACCATTGGTACCTGGTGGCGCATTTGCGCTTGGATCATCAGCCACTGTAATGTTAGTGTACATGAACACTCCGAACTCGCCGTATGTGTAGTTTGTGGCTGTTGGGAATCCGGCATCATAGACCTCTAACCTGAAGTTCCAGCTATTTGCATCATCCAACATTATGTTTGGATCATACTCATCACCAGTTACAGGTGTGTTCCATGCTCCATCTCCAGCTGCTGCCATTGTCTGCTTGTTCATGGTCACATTCATCCAAACATAGTATTTCTCATCGGCCACAGATACATTTGACCAGAAGCTGTCCAATGTGAATTCACCGGGTCCAGCTGCAGGGTATGTCAAAGCTGCGGACTCTGGAATTCCACCACCGTCTCCTTCTTCCCACAGAGCGGTGAACATCGTTGTCCTGTTGTCAACTGTGGCTCCTCTTGGGTCATTATCGCCATCATCCAACCAGCCATTGAGTTCCACTCTCACATTGTCGATACCATCGAAGAACTGATTGTCCGTACCTATAGAGTAGTTGAACTCGCCCCTGAAGGTGTATGTCTCCTCGACATTGACCTGCTTGTCCAGTGTGCTTGTCCTTGTGACATCGGTCATATCCCACATTCCTATTGTGTAACCATGTGGCACATCTGTATTGACCTTTATCTTCGTGTCTGAATTGGCTGCTGAAACATAAGCACCCAGACCTCCACTGACACCAGCCACAATAGCTGAGCTTGGACTGTTGTATCCCTTGACTGAAACACCATTGAATACTGGTGATGCTTCTGGAAGCTTGTAGGTCATATCCTTCAGTATTCCAGTTGTGGAGTAGTAATTGTAATAAGCACCATTGCCACTGCTGGATCCAACTGCGGCTCCCCATGTTCCATCAGGGGACCAATCGAAGTCCAGTATATTGTATCCTGTGTGGTTATCCAACATATCTGGTATACCACCATCGAACATGAAGAGGTTACCATTTGCATTGTACATTCCACCTATCATTGCGAAAGTACCGGATGGTTGCCAGTCGATGGTTTTCAATGCGCCAGTTGCAGGCCATGCAAGGGGAGTCTCGAATTGATCTCCAGAAATTGACCAGCTGTAACTAATACTATTACCAGCATTTTCACCAACTGCATAGTATGTGGCTCCAGGTGTTACTTGATCCCATGTAGCATCATAGAGTATGTCACCAGCTAAAAATGCATTAAGGTCTGCAAATTCCCACCAACCGCCGATATTATACCAGGCTGCTAGTCCTTTTGCAACTCCTGTTGTATTAACTCCCACGGCGAAGAATTTGTACTGTGAGTTACCCCATTCATGAGCAACGCATGCACCATTGAAAGTTCCCATAACGGAACCATCTGGGGCACCTAATGGGCTCAGTCCACCAAAATAGTCATATTCGTATGCTATTGGTTGTCCACCAGCATCATTTCCTACAATGTAGAATACATCCGAATAATTGTCGTAGATGACATCATTCAGAATATCTCCTGCTACAGATGAGAAGAAATTTGGGGTCCATTCCATTGAATTTGCATCATACAGATGAACGTTTTCTGATGCACCATCAACAGCCAATGCAAAAGCACCACTTGTCGTGTTCCATGCAATCTTTGTCAGGCCACCACCTGGGTAGTTGGTGTTTCGCTCCTCAAACAACCTTGCGGAGTCCTCAGCAACGGCATTTAGCCCTAAGATCGAAAATCCTGCTCCTATCATCGCGAATGTTATTGCGAATGCTATAATTTTTTTACTAATCATATTCATGTCTCCCTCACAGATTTATTTGTGTCTGATTTTTCACAATTATGAAAGCTATGTATTAATTAATATTAATAACTTTGCTGTATGATAGTTTATAATACCATGTGTATGCGACATGAATGTATGACGAATTCATGTTAATTTAACATTCGACCATTTCATTATCCGAGTCGTTCGGGGAGATCACTTTTTTGCCTTCGGTACTTTCTCCCAATCCGCCAGAAACTTCTCGATCCCATTATCGGTGAGGGGGTGGCTGGCCATTAGTTTCAATACCTTCAATGGCAAAGTGACAATATGTGCACCGGCCTTTGCGGAGTCTATGACGTGGATCGGATGTCTAACACTGGCAACTATGACCTCCGTGTCAAAACCATAGTTCATGAATATCTGAACTATGTCACGTATGATCTGCATACCTTCCTGGCCATTATCATCCAGCCTGCCCACAAAAGGGCTGACGAAGGTGGCACCGGCCTTTGCAGCTAGCAAGGCCTGATTGGCAGAGAATATGAGAGTGACATTTGTTTTGATACCTCTTAGAGAGAGTTCTTTTGTTGCTTTGAGCCCTTCAGCACACATTGGAATTTTAATTGTTATATTGTCATGGATCTTGACCAGTTCCCTGGCTTCCTTCACCATGCCTTTTGCATCCATGCTGACGACCTCGGCACTTATTGGCCCATCGACGATGGAACATATCTCTTTAACGACCTCTTTGAAATCCTTCCCTTCTCTTGCTATCAGGGATGGGTTTGTCGTAACTCCATCGATTATGCCCCAGCTATTCGCCTCTTTGATCTCGTCAATGTTCGCCGTGTCCAGAAATATTTTCATGTCATCTACCTCTTCTCTTCATTACATCATGAGCCGCGTCCACTATATGATCGACCGTCAATCCGTATTTCTCCATGAGCTCATCAGATGTACCGGATTCTCCGAATGAGTCGCGGATACCAACCCTCTTCATTGGTACATGGAAGTTCTCTACCAGTGTCATGGCAACTGCTGAACCCATACCGACCATCACATTGTGCTCCTCGGCCGTGACCATTCCACCAGTTTCTCTCGCGGCCTTGATCAAGGTCTTCTCATCCATTGGCTTGATGGTGGACATGTTTATCACCTTGGCATCGATCTTATGCTTCTTCAGATCTTCCGCGGCCTCAAGACACTTGGCAACCATAATTCCAGTGCCGACAAGTGTGATATCTGCCCCTTCTCGCATGATGCTGGCCTTTCCTATCTCGAAGTCCTGACATTCAGGAATATCTGTACATACGGGGATATTTGCTCTTCCCAATCGGATATAGACTGGCCCCTTGAACTCAGCAGCGGCCATCACCGCTCTCTTGGTCTCGGGAGCATCTGCTGGAACTATGACTGTCATATTCGGTAGAACTCTCATGAGAGCCAGGTCTTCGATCATCTGATGTGTTGCTCCATCTCCTCCCACGGTTATACCTGCGTGGGTGGCGACTATCTTCACATCCAGTTTGGGATAGGCCACACTCTGTCTTATCTGATCGTATACACGTCCTGTAACGAATATCGCGAAGGTACTGGCGAAAGCGGTCTTGCCTGCTGCGGCAAAGCCCGCACATGCGCTGATCATATTCTGTTCAGCGATACCGAAGTTGAAATGTCTCTCTGGAAAATGCTCGGCGAAAACACCGGTCTTGACAGAGCATGAAAGGTCCGCACTGGCAACAACGATATCACTTCTCTGTTCTCCAAGCTCGACCAGAGCCTCTCCGAATGCATCTCTCTGATTCTTCAATTCCCATTTTTTCATGCTGAATCCCTCCATTTCATTTCGGGCTTTTGAATGCGCGAATTCATTCGTGCATTCAAAACTTCGAACTCTTTGAAGTTCTGAATGCAATCACTTTGCTCTCGCATTCAATCCCCTCCCAGTTCTTTCATGGCCTTCTCATACTCGTCCTTGCTGGGTGATTTACCATGGAAGCCAACTGCTCCTTCCATGAAACTGACTCCCTTGCCTTTGATGGTATTGGCTATTATCACACTCGGATGGCCCTTTGTTTCCTTGGCCTTCTTGAAAGCAGCCAATATCTCTCTGAAATTATGACCTTCTATCTCGATGACATTCCATCCAAAGGCTTTCCATTTATCGCCCAGTGGTTCAAGGGACATGATCTTCTCAGTGGGGCCATCCAACTGGAGTTTGTTCCTGTCAATTATGGCTACCAGATTATCGATCTTGAACTGGGATGCGGACATTGCGGCTTCCCATATCTGGCCACAATTGTTCTCCCCATCCCCCAGCATGACATAGGTCCTGTACTTCTTCCTGTCCAGCTTGGCTGCCAATGCCATACCGATACCCATGCTCAGACCCTGACCTTCACTACCTGTAGAAGCTTCCACACCAGGTGTCTTCCTCATATCAGGGTGCCCCTGGAGCCTGGAACCGATCTTCCGGATGGTCTTCAGCTCATCTACCGGGAAATACCCAGATTCTGCAAGACAGGCGTACAGCGTGGGAGCCGCATGTCCCTTACTGAGAACGAATCTGTCTCTATCTTCCCATTTTGGATCATCTGCCTTATGGTTCATTTCCATGAAATAAAGCGCGACCAGCACATCTGTCGCGGATAATGATCCGCCTGGATGTCCCGAACCTGCTCCGTAGATCATTTCAATTATATGGCGTCTGACCTTGCCGGCCATCTCTTCAAGCATTTTGATGTCTTCATCTGGATAACTGTTTACCACGATACCTGCCCCTATATGGAGAGGGGAATACACTCGCACTTCATATTCTTTACTAATTAAAGAAGGGAAAATTTTCATAGATTATATTATACATCATGCTTATGAGGGATACGATAAAATGACTAAAGAAAAGATAGAAGACAATAGACTGGGAATAAGGAACATGCCCGCCTTTCCAGTTGGCCTCATCACCGTTGGGAAGGGAAAAGAAGCGAATATCATAACAGCGGCTCTCATACATGTTTTTTCCTTTGATCCGCCACTCATCGGCATTGGCATATCACCCAAAAGGCACTCGCACGGCCTTTTGACAAAGGAAGATGAGTTCGTTGTCAACATACCTGGCAAGGATATTTTGAAGGAAACTCTGGGGTGTGGTACAGTATCTGGCTCGAAGGTTGACAAATTCGAGCTTCATGAACTGAAAAAGCTAGATTCCCGGGTTGTCGAGACCCCATCGATCGAACAGTGCAAGGTCAGCCTCGAATGTAAAAAAACAGATATGTTCACTACTGGCGATCATGATTGGTTCATTGGCGAGGTCGTTATGACCGTGGCCGACAAGGGCTATAAAAGAGGAGATGGATTACTTTATTGGGGCGGTGATTTCAGACTGCCTGGCAAGGTCATAAAGGAAAGATAGTCCAACAAAGACCTCGCACATCATGTATGATACAAAATATTTTATCATCAATCAGCTATCCCAATCACGATAATATGAAACATGACATGATGGAAATCCTATGCTGCCCTGTATGCAAATCCGATCTCGAGCTCAAGGCCATGAAAGAGCAGGACGGCGATGTGATCGAAGGAATACTAGCATGCAAGAAATGCTCTCACGATTATAAGATAGAGAATTCCATTCCGAATCTTTTGCCTCCATGAAACAGTAACAAATCATTTTAGATAAACAGTGCCTGGGCTTCAATAATTTCTTTCGAATTATTTGCTTTCTCATACTCTTCCAGTGGCTCTCGATTCAGAGCCAGAAAAGTATCGCCAAATCTGAACTTGGCCAGTATCCTCTCTCCCTGTTCCCTGTGACCGAGTATTATGAGCGAAGCGGCAAAAGCCTCCACACTGGAAAGCATGAAAGGCTTTCCATAATTGACAGGATTGGCGGCCAGCATATATGGAAGTGATCTTCCCTTGCTTTTTCTGCCCACCCTTGGAAAATCTTCTCCCGTGGCCTTCCAGGAAAGATCCAATACAGCTAACCCTGATCTTTCAGCCACTTCATGATCCTCTCTGGACAAGACCTTTTCAGCCGTGGGAACCAGGACAAGAGCAGACGATGGTACTTGAGATAATTTCTTAATATCAATGGCTAGATCAAACTTAGCCAGCTTCCTCCCAGTACATTTCTTTGGATCGCACTGCTTCCCATCGTAGAAAAATAATTTAACTTCATTAGCTGACGTGGTATCACTTCTTCCCAGGAGACTCATTCTCCTTGAAGTTAGGGTGGAACATTTCAGTCTCGACATAGGTGTTCTGACTCTTGACCCTTGTAAGGATGGACAGTACATGGCCAGTGAGATTGATAGTACCGATAACCAACAAATACAGGCCGATCACCAGCTTCAACTGTTCCCATTCAATAGGATAAGAAATGATAAAAATACCGAAGGCCAGTGTCATGATGGATGATGCTACACCTGTAATCCCTATCTTTTTGAAAACTTTGCTGAATGGTTCTTCGACGATCTTATCTTCTTTCACATTATCCATGTCTTTCACCAAACACCACAATAAAAATCAACCATAAAAACCCTTTTGTGCTGGTATCATTATGGGCACCTGCCTCGATGATGATAAAAAACCATTCTGATATGTGATGAATGATGGGCGAACTGAGCGGCAATCAACTAATATCTCCATTAAGATTTATCCGAGATAGAAGTTGATTATCAAGGCCATATGCACAAATGCTCGAAACCCAGTACAGTGGTTTCGAGACTCTAAAATGAGAGAATAATGTGCATACGGCAGCCGACTATCAATTAAATGGTGAAAATATGAAAATGGTATCTTGGAATGTGAATGGGATCCGAGCAGTTTCCAAAAAAGAGATATTTGGCAGCACGGGGTTCAAGGACTGGCTGACCAATGATGGCCCAGATGTACTTTGCTTGCAGGAAACAAAGGCCTGGCCTGAGCAATTGAAAGATGATTTGTTGGAACCTACAGGTTATACATCTTACTGGAATCAGGCCGAGAAGAAAGGATACAGCGGCACGGTCATTTACACAAAAAAGAAACCTATTAACCACTATACTGGCATGTTCTCAGAGGACTATGATAAAGAAGGTCGAATAGTAGCAACAGAATTCGATAATATCATATTGCTGAACATCTACTTTCCCAATGGCATGCAGAGCCCCGAGCGCCTGAAGTACAAGCTGGAATTCTATGACACTTTCCTCGAGCACATAGATAATATCCGAAAAAAAGGGAAGAGCGTGATCTTCTGCGGAGACCTGAACACCGCCCACAATCCAATAGATCTGGCTCGCCCCAAGGAGAATGTGAATAATTCTGGTTTTCTACCCATCGAAAGAGAATGGATGGACAAGGTGGTGGAGCATGGTTACACGGATACATTCAGGCATCTTAGCGATGAGCCAGACATGTACTCATGGTGGGATTATAAGACCAGAGCAAGAGAGCGAAATGTGGGCTGGAGACTGGATTATTTCTGGGTATCCAATGACCTGTTACCCTTCCTGAAGAATGCTTTCATAATGACCGAGATAGTGGGAAGCGACCACTGTCCAGTGGGTATTGATATCGATATCGAACTCTGATAGTATCTCTATTTAATAAAGATAGAAAATGCTATTCATTCGGCCAGTCAACAATTCGACTCCTGCATCTGTGACAAAGAGCCTGCTCCGCGTCATCTGTTTTGGGATTCATTCTGCCACCGCATTTCGAGCACCATTCCTTCTCATCCCGCATTATGGCCACCTGATCACAAGCGTGCTCGAATTCCTGCATCTGCATGAATCGTCCGCAAAAGGGGCAGTAATTGTTCACCATTGGATCGTCCTCGAGCTTTAATCTCCCACTCTAAGAATGAATTTCTCAACATGATGGTCTGGCTCGTACCTGTTCATGGCCCTACGAAGGCCAGTATCGCCAAGGTCCTGCTCCATATTGATCCATTCCACCTCGTCAGGTAATCTGGATATGAACTCCATATTCAGATACTGGTGCAATCCCGGGTATTTGTGATTGGCCTTTTCAGAGTGAACGACCGCCATATTGTCGCTCATTCTTTCGCCTATGGTGAATCCAGCCAGCTCATCGTCCATATATACAACCCCGCCCATAAGTCCAAGATCTGAGAAATATTTCAAGGATTCCACAATAGCATAGGGTTCTTCAAGTAACTTTAGTTTGCCCAGGCACCATCCTGGCTCACGCCAGTCTCTCAGACCAAGACAAGTATTAGCCAGATCCTTGTCCATATCAACGTATCTGCACCTTCCCTCGAATTTTTCCATGAATTTTCTGATGAGAAGGTTCCTGCTCTCATGCTTGGAGCTATTGGGATCTCCCAGGTTCGATGCTTTGTAAACATAGTCCCAATTCTTTCTATCTGGCTCGACATTGTAACCTTCTTCCCTTAGTTGGCCAGCAAGAGGTTCGGTTATGGAATCTATCGCGAATTTTTCATTATTGTTCTCTGCTTTTTCTATCAGAGAAATGGTACTGGCCAGTACGTCCTTATGAGTGACGGGGGGATAATAGCTCAATTCACCCAATGGGCTCATTTCACTTATGACCAATGCGCCTTCCAGGTCGGAAAGTCCAAGGGCTCTGGTTCTCCTCCAGATGAACATATTGGCAAATGTGAGCTCTGATGCATGTGGCTGAGCATCTTTGAGGTATTCATTGACCATTTCCTTATGATGCATACGCAGATATGTGAATTCAGGGAACTTCTTTATAGGCATATTGATTCTTAATACAATTTTGTTATAAAAATGTGTCTTTTTATCAATTTTAAAAACAAAAGAAGCAATACCATTTTATCCACCATGTACATTGCCGATAGACTCGATATTTGAAGGTATATCGAAGGAGGAAATATGTATGGTATCATCTGAAGAATGCATGAAAATGGAATCGACCTATGGAGCGCACAATTATCACCCTATCCCAGTGGTTATCTCAAGGGCCGAAGGCCTGTATGTTTGGGATCCAGAGGGAAAAAGGTACATGGACATGCTATCCTGCTATTCCGCACTCAATCAAGGCCACCGCAACCCGAAGATAATCAAGGCCGCCATCGACCAGATGGAAAAGTTAACATTAACAAGCCGAGCATTCTACAATGACCAGCTCGGACCATTCCTCAAGAAGATTACCGAAATATCCGACATGGAGATGGCTCTCCCCATGAACACCGGGGCAGAGGCTGTTGAAACTGGCATAAAACTCGCCCGCAGATGGGCATACAGGAAGAAAGGTGTGCCAGCGGATAAGGCAGAGATAATCGTCTGCGAGGATAATTTCCATGGAAGGACAACCACGATAGCTGGCTTCTCTTCAGATCCAGATACATATGATGATTTCGGACCATTCACACCGGGCTTCAAGGCAGTGCCTTACGGTGACGCTGAGGCACTGGAGGCCGCCATCACGCCAAACACAGCCGCCTTCATTGTGGAGCCGATCCAGGGCGAAGCTGGTGTGGTCGTACCACCAGCTGGCTATCTGAAAGAGGTCAGGGAAATATGCACACGCCACAATGTCCTCATGATAGCTGATGAGATCCAGACTGGACTATGCAGAACTGGGAAAATGTTCTGCTTCCAGCACGATGATATCAAGCCAGATGTCGTATTCCTGGCAAAAGCACTGGGTGGGGGCATAATGCCAATATCCGTTGTTCTAAGTTCGAAAGAAATTATGTCGGTCTTCACACCCGGAAGCCATGGTTCCACCTTTGGCGGAAACCCACTGGCATGCGCGGTCGCAATGGCTTCTCTGGATGTTCTTATCGATGAAAAACTGGATGTCCGAGCGCAGGAAATGGGCGGCTACTTCATGCAGGAGCTGGAGAACCTTAACAGCCCGTTGATAAAACTGGTAAGGGGAAAGGGCCTGCTCATCGCCATCGAGCTAACACCAGAAGCTGGACCAGCAAGGAAATACACAGAAGGCTTGATGAAGAACGGCCTGCTGGCCAAGGAAACACATTCAACGATAATCAGGTTCGCGCCAAGTCTGCTCATAACCAAAGAGCAGGTGGATGATGCTATTGTGATAATCAAGGGTGTTTTTGTTTAGTGATATATGATCATTTAAACAAAAGTAAAGCGAGCCAGATCACTCTTCATCATCTGGCTCTATCTCTTCTTCCAGCCCGCTGAGTTCCGCATCACTTATCACGTGCTGCGGTTTCTTCTCCGCGTGCTCGGCCTCTTCAATGGCTTCTTCCACTTCTTCAGGAGCCACAAGCCTCGTCACACTGCATACTTTATCATCTTTCTTCTTCAGGCGCATGATCTTCACTCCCTGGGTCGCCCTGCTGATGATCCTAATATCTTTAACTGGTGTGCGTATGACCATGCCGCTTTCTGAAGTTACGATAAGCTCGTGCTCATCCGTAACTTCCCTGACGGTGACAACCTCTCCGTTCCTTTCGGAAGTTCGGATGTTTATCACACCTTTGGCACCGCGCTTGGTCTTCCTGTAATCCGAGACATTGGATCGCTTTCCGTATCCGTTCTCCGTAACTGTCAAGAGAACGCTCTCTTCATCCACGACGGCCATTGAAACGACCTCGTCGTCGCCCACCAGCGTCATTCCCTTTACACCGATGGAATGCCTGGATACTGTTCTGACGAGAGATTCTTCAAACCTCACAGCCTGGCCTTTTCTGGAGGCCAGGATAATTTCTTTGGAACCATCGGTCATAGCCACTCGAACCAACTCATCATCCTCTCTTAGCTTGACAGCCCAGATACCAGTTACTCTAGGTCTCTTGTAAGCTGAAAGCTTCGTCTTCTTGATGATACCTTTCTTGGTGGAGAATATCAGGAAATGATCCTCATCGAAATCCTTGACCGGGATGGCTGTCTGGACATACTCATCGTCTTCCAACCGTGGAAGAATATTGACTATGGCCTTGCCCTTCGCATGACGACCTCCTATCGGTATTCTATAACCCTTGAGCCAGTGCACTCTTCCTTTATTTGTGAAGAAGAGCATGAAATTGTGAGTTGTCGTGACATACATATCTGTTATGATGTCCTCTTCCTTGGTCTCCATACCTATGAGGCCGACACCTCCACGGCGCTGTTGCTTGTATGTGTCTAATGTAAGTCTCTTAATATAACCGGTCTGGGTCATGGAGATGACGATATCCTCTTCTGGGATCAGATCCTCAATATCCATGTCATCCGCATGCACGATAATATCTGTCTTACGCTCATCACCGTATCTTTCTTTTAACTCGGCCAGCTCTTCCTTGATGATCCTCATGACGCGCTCTGGTGTCTCAAGGATATTTGTAAGGTCGGCAATGACATTCAACAGAGCGGAGTATTCGTCCTTCACGCCTTGTCTCTCCATGTTGGTAAGTTTCTGAAGCCTCATGTCAAGGATGGCTTTCACTTGTTCAAGTGAAAGCATGAAATTGCCCATGAGCCCTTCTCTGGCTTCTTCCGCGGTCTTGGATTTTCTGATAATACTGATGACAGCATCGATATTATCAAGAGCGACTATCAGTCCCTCAAGTATGTGAGCTCTGGCCTTTGCCTTGCTCAGGTCATATTCGGTCCTGCGAACTACAATTATTTTTCTGTGATTCACCCAGTGTTCCAGCATGACCTTGAGGTTCATGACCTTTGGCTCATTGTCCACAAGAGCCAAGTTGATGATACCGAAGGTCGTCTGCATCTGCGTGTGCTTGTAAAGGATATTGAGAACAACTTCCTCCATCGTGCCTCTCTTGAGCTCGATGACGATCCTCATTCCCTTCCTGTCACTCTCATCCCTGAGGTCGACGATTCCCTCGACCTTCTTGTTCTTCACAAGATCCGCGATATTCTCGATGAGCCTGGATTTATTAACTTGATATGGAATTTCTGTGACGATGATCCGGCTCTTGCCATTGTCCATTTCCTCAATGTGACTTTTAGCCCTTATCCTTACACGCCCTCGGCCAGTGTTGTAAGCTTCGATTATGCCCATCATCCCGTATATGGTCCCGCCAGTTGGGAAATCCGGGGCCTGGATGAATTCCATCAGATCCGCAATTTCGGCATCTGGATTGTCTATAAGGAAAATAAGGCCATCCACCACTTCTGATAGATTATGTGGTGGGATATTGGTCGCCATTCCGACCGCTATTCCTGATGATCCATTGATTATGAGATTTGGAAGTCTGGAAGGCAAAACTGTTGGTTCCTGAAGACTGCCGTCGAAATTGTCCACGAATTCCACGGTTTCTTTATCAATATCGGCCAGCATTTCCTCCGCTGTCCGTCTCATACGACATTCTGTATAACGCATGGCCGCCGCGCTGTCGCCGTCCACGCTACCGAAATTACCCTGGCCATCTACCAGCATGTACCTTAGTGAAAAGGGCTGGGCCATTCTGACCAATGTGCCGTAAAGTGCCTGGTCACCATGAGGATGATACTTACCAAGAACGTCACCGACAACACGGACAGACTTCTTGAAGGGGCGGTTATGTCCGAGTCCAAGTTCATTCATACCGTGCAGTAATCTACGGTGTGCTGGCTTCAATCCATCCCTAACATCCGGAAGAGCTCGTCCGACTATGACACTCATCGCATAGTCGATATAACATTTCTTCATCTCGTCCTCTATGGGCTTCGGGATCTCACGCCTTCCCAGGGTTTCCTCATTTATTTCCATATCTACCATCTACAATCACCCCTTGATCTAAACATCGAGATTTTCCACCTCTCCAGCGTGTTCCATTATGAAGGCCCTTCTTGGTTCGACCTCATCACCCATTAGAATAGTGAACAATTGATCTGCCAGTACGGCATCCGATATGGACACCTTGAGGAAAACCCTCGTTTCTGGGTCCATGGTCGTCTCCCATAGTTGGGTGGCATTCATCTCTCCCAGACCCTTGTATCTCTGGACACCCCAACCCTGGCCTTTCTCGGCCAGCAGGTCATCTTTTTCCTTATCAGTGAAGACCCAATGCTCGGTCTTTCCCTTGGATATCCTGTAAAGAGGTGGTTGTGCAATGTACACGTATCCAGCTTCTATGAGTGGTTTCATGTACCTGTAAAGGAATGTGAGTAACAATGTCCGGATATGCGCACCATCAATATCCGCATCGGTCATTATGACCAGTTTGTGATATCTGGCTTTAGTAATATCGAATTCTTCTCCAATATTGGTCCCGAAGGCTGTTATGAGAGTTCGAATCTCATTGTTCCTCAGGATCTTGTCCAGTCTGGCCTTCTCCACATTGAGAACCTTTCCACGAAGCGGGAGTATAGCCTGGAACTCACGGTTACGTCCTTGCTTGGCAGAGCCACCCGCAGAATTACCCTCCACAATGTAAAGCTCGCTCTTTGCTGGATCCTTCTCGGAGCAATCCGCAAGTTTCCCTGGAAGTCCGCCACCTTCCAGGAAACCCTTTCTCCTGGTAAGTTCACGTGCTTTCCTGGCGGCCACTCTTGCCTGAGCAGCCAGTATTGATTTTTGAATGCAAATTTCAGCGGTCTTGGGATTCTCTTCCAGGAACTCCCCAAGCTTTTCATTGATCAGTGATTCCACAATACCCTTCATCACGCTGTTGCCCAGCTTGGTCTTGGTCTGCCCCTCGAACTGAGGATCTGGCAACTTCACGCTGAGTATCGCTGTCAGTCCTTCACGGACATCATCACCGCTCAGGCTCGCATCTTTGTCAGTGAGGTACTTATTCTTCTTCGCATAGTCGTTCAGAGTACGGGTAAGAGCTGAACGAAGCCCACTCATGTGAGTACCGCCCTCTATCGTGTTGATATTATTTGCGAATGAATGTATGCTCTGAGAATATGAGCCAGTGTACTGCATGGCGATCTCAAGGGTGGTATCATCCTTCTGTGCCTCGAAGTATATGATCTTCTCATGAAGCGCGGCCTTGTTCTGGTTTATGTATTCGACATATTGTACGATCCCGCCATCATAATGAAAGGTCTGGCGGTGGTCTTCGGGGATGATATCTACGGTTTCCTCGCCCTCTACCGGTTCTTGAACCTTATCTAATTTTTTGTTCTCCACGATAATAGTGATGCCTTTGTTCAGGAATGCCAGTTCTCTCAAACGAGCTGTAAGGGTACTGAAATCAAAATCCAGTGTTTCGAAAATTTGATCATCAGGGAAAAATGTGATGGTCGTTCCCCTGCGCTCGGTGTCACCAATGATCTCCATATCTCCAACGGGATGGCCTCTCTCGAATCTCTGGAAATACACTTTTCCATTGACCTCGACCTTGGCCTCCAACCAAACAGATAATGCATTGACGACCGACACACCTACACCGTGAAGACCTCCAGAGACCTTGTAGGCTTTATTATCGAACTTGCCTCCAGCATGGAGCTTCGTCATCACGATCTCCAAGGCCGGTCTCTTGTACTTCGGATGTAGATCTATAGGAATTCCACGGCCATTATCCTGAACACTGATGCTGCCGTCCGCGTTCTGTGTCATCACGATCTCATCGCAATAACCGCCCATTGCTTCGTCAATACCGTTGTCTACGACCTCATAGACTAGATGATGTAGCCCATGTATGTCCGTGCTACCTATGTACATGCTAGGCCGCTTTCTAACCGCTTCTAGACCCTCTAGGACCTGTATCTTATCTGCATCGTAGTCTGTATCTGACATAATCGAACACCGTGGGAGCATCACATAATCAAATTTATTCTTTACAATTATGCGCGCGTATGCGTATATGCGTATAGTATATAAAAGGTGAATATAGAGATTATTGATATTGTCCAATAATTCCTGAATATATGGAACGGAATTGTTGGCTTATTACACCATCTAGAATTCTAACATTATCCTAACTTACGCTGCCTATTCTGTCAAAACCTTTATGAAGGATATTACCTTTTACCACTATGGATTAAATCAAATTGGGATCGGCGAGGATTGATAATGGCAAATATTTCACAGATAGAAGATGCACTTCATTCGATAAAGAAAAGTGAAGGAGTTATGGATGCTGTAATGGTATCCCGTAGTGGTATGCATATTGCAGGTGATGTTCCATCTGGAGTACACACAGAAACATTCGTCGCCATGTCTGCTATTTTACTAGGAGCGGCTGAAACCTCGACTTCCGAGCTCAGAGATAAACTGAAGCTGGTGACCATAAATCTTGAACATTCTACAATATTCATCAATACCATCAGCAACAGGGGGATATTGGTTCTGAGATCCAAAACAGAAGTTACCAGAGATCAGATCGTGGATATAATCAATACCCATGCCAGTAAGATCGAATCAAATCTTTGATCTTTCTTTCATGCTCTTTATAGGTATTCTACCTTATTAGTGATAATGCACAGGAAATGAATGAATATAGATCAAATATTCACTTTACCTTCGAGCCTGGTTCCATATCCTTATCTGGAACTATGCCAGAGGTTTCTGTTCTCAGGAGAAGCTCGGAGCCATCACTGATTATGACTGCTTTATTATCCTCTCCTATTCTAAGGATGAACTTCTGAAACTCTGGGAAGCTTATCATCTTCTCGCCATTGGCTCCCAATATCCTGTCACCAGGTTTTGCATCACCATCCGGCATCAATATGGATACCTTTTCCTCATCACTTGCGGCCAGGAGCATGCACTGTGATTCAATTCCTCTCAGCTTTGCTGGCTTCAGATTACAGACAACCGTGATGACCTTCCCCTCCAGCTCTTCCTTGGAGTAGTGTTCTTTGAGGCCAGCCACCAATTGTCTTTCTTCATCTCCAAGGTCGATTATCATGACAATGAGCTTGTCCGCATCCGGGTGGTCATGGACCTCGGCGATCCTTCCAATTCTCAGATCCAGCTTCTTCAATTCATCTGCTGGATTCACGGTCTCTGGTTCTGGCTCTGCCGGTGTCTCAATATCATTGGTCATATCAATTTCCTCCAGTTTTTTGAACAGTGGCTCTGGCTTTTCAAGCTCCACTCCCGATATCGGGGGCTCCATGGTCTGTTCCCACTTTGCCTCAAGGACCTCTCCTTCCTCACCAAGGGATTCCCACAGTCTCTGGGATGAGAAGGGCATGAAGGGTGCCATGATGACAGCCAGTGCTTTTGATATTCTTAGTGAAGTGTGAAGTGTTATGGCACATTTGTCCCTATCCTGTTTCAACTCCGCCCATGGTGCTTTCGTGTCAATGTACTGGTTGCCATAACGTGCCAGTTCCATCGCTCGCTTGATAGCTCTCTTGAACTCGCATTTGTCCAGGTGCTCGGCAACATCATGGGCCACTTTTTTGATCTCCTCGATCGCTTCATTGTCAGGGATACCCAATAAACCAGGCCTTTCAGGTATTTGGCCAAAGTTCTTCTGCGTGAAGCTCAGGGTCCTGTGAACGAAGTTCCCATAGGTCGCCACAAGTTCGTTATTGTTCCTCGTCCTGAAATCATCCCATGTGAAATCAGTGTCTCGGTTCTCAGGCATGATGGAGGTCATGTAATACCTCATGGCATCCGGGTCATATTGATCCAAGATGTCCTTTATCGAGAATGACACCCCGCGGGATTTGGAGAATTGCTGGCCCTCGAACCTCAAGAGAGCATTGCCTGGAACATCATAGGGTAGATTGAGCTCTCGATCAAAGGAGCGGAGAACTGCTGGCCAAAATATTGTGTGAAATGGGATATTGTCCTTTCCGAGGAAGTAATAATGACGGCATTCCGGGTTCTTCCAGAAGCTGTCAAGCTTTTGTTGATCGACCTGGCCATTCTCATCCATCGCCCATTTGACAGCCATCGTGTAATAGCCCATAAAAGCCTCAAACCAGACATAGATGCGCTTATCATCGTGCCCGTCAAAAGGAATTTTGATACCATAGGTGGTGTCGCGGGTGACTGGCCTGTCTTTTAATCCGCCTTCTATGAACATTCTGGAGAAATTGAGAACATGAGGTCGCCAGTAGTCCTTATCTGACATCCATTCCTTCAGTTCTTGCTCAAGGGCACTCAGCTTGAAGAAGAAATGACTGCGTGTCACGAACTTCGGCTCCGAGCCACAGGTCGTGCATCTGAGAGATATCAGCATATCAGGATCCATCAGCTTTCCGCATTCCTCGCACTGATCTCCCCTAGCATTCTCAAAATGGCAAAAGGGGCATTCGCCCTCCACATATCTATCTGGCAGGGTCCGGTCGCATTCGCCGCAATAGGGAAGTTCCATCTCTTTCTCATATAGATAGCCATTCTCGTGAATGGTCTTGAACAAATGGCTGACAGTTTCAATATGAACTGGATCCTCGGTACTGTGGAATTCGTCGAACTCTATCCCGAAGTCCTTGAGAGCCTTGTCATTCATGGTGTGGTATTTCTGGGCTAGTTCCTCTGGCTTGATGCCCTCCTTCTCGGCTCCGACCGTGACTGGGGTACCGTGCATGTCCGAGCCAGACACCATCAGGACCTCATTACCTCTCATGATGTGGAACTTGCGGAATATGTCTGGGGGAAGATTGCATCCTGCCATGTGGCCAACATGAATAGGCCCATTTGCATAGGGCCAGGCCACTCCAATGAATATCTTGTCCATTCTAAGCACCTCTGATTATACAGGCTGATACAGATATAGGATTTATAATTTTATGAGTATAGAAAGTCTTTGATTTGAATAAAATAGTATGAGGGCCGGGATGGGAAAAATGAGGTCTATTCGACGTATATTCTCATTTTTCACGCCAGCCCAATTCTGAATTAATTAAAGTACTGGCTAAGAATTGGGCGTATATATTCGATGTCTCATATTGTTTTATGAGTATGATAACTAATTGACGAAAATAAAATGGTATGAGGGCCGGGACCGAGAATTGAACCCGGGACGGGGGCTCCACAGGCCCCTAGGATAACCACTACCCCACCCCGGCCATACTGTGCGATTGATTACTTATTGTGGGAACGTGGAAGACCTACAAACATGACATTATATAAAAATTTAGCAGGATACATATCCAAAATGAGTATTTATTGGATTCAATTTAATATTAGGGAGCTATCATTTATATCGGTAAAGTGCATTTCCTCCAGTATGGTAGAAGGGGAAGGGCCAATTCCCATAATATCAGCCAGTGATCTGGAAAAATATGGATACTGTCCATTGAGCTGGTGGTTGAGCATTGGCCTGTCGAATGATAACGAGGAAGATAAAAAAAGAGTTCTGGCAACAGGCACAGAGAAGCACAAGAGCCTGAGCAAGGACCTCAATAGTATCCTGGAGGGCGAGAGCATGGCGAAGGAATCCGAGACAACGGTCCTATGGTTCGCCATAGCGGCCACTCTGATATGCCTGGTGGGACTTTCTCTGGTATTCAAGGCAGACCTTAATATTGGACTTATAATGGGCGTGATCGCCCTTATATGGATCCTGGCGGCATGCTATTTCCTTTATCTCGCAGAGACCATATCACAGAAAAAGACCAAGATGATCTATCAGAGGATCATTCTCATCTTCGCCATTGTGGGGGCCATAATAGGCGTGAATTCCCTCACAGTTCTGGAGCGATATTTCAGCCCGGAAGGAGCTGAGATCTTACTTGCACTTTCTCTTGTCTGGCTAATTGCCGCTTCTTATTTCCTGTACAGATCGCTAAAACATGTGCACGGAGCCATGAAAAAGAGACATCTGAGGAAGGTGAAGGAACAGATAGCGTATGTGGATACTGATGATAAAAAACCGAAATTATTCATATCCAAGAAACTTGGGTTGAGTGGCAGGCCAGACTATGTACTTCTGATCGATGATGGGCATATACCTGTCGAGGTCAAGACCGGTCGCACACCACGCGGTCCGCTTTTCTCCCACATAATGCAAACAGCGGCCTACTGTATCCTGATAGATGAGGAATATGGCGAGGCTCCTCCTTATGGTATCCTGAGATATGAAACAGCCGAGCACGAGATAGAGTATGATGATTCTCTCAAGGATCTGGTCATAACAAAACTTGAAGAGATGAGGAATATATTTATATCAAAGGAAGTGCACAGGAATCACAATAAGCCAGGCAAATGCAGGAATTGTTCAAGAAGAGCAATATGCCAGGAAAGGTTGGATTAGTCTAATTGTGACTAATCCAATAGAAATACACATTGTTTTAAACGTCAAGGATCACAATAGACCCTTGGCCCTTGCTCTTGTATATAATCCAGGAGGGTTTGATATCTATTTGATGTCCTGTTCATAATTGAGACCGCTGAGAAGAGCGATTTCCGCCTTTTGGATCTCCCTTCCAAGGTAGGCCGCATGCTCCATTCTTGAGACCAGATTCTCTCTGACTATGGTATGACAAAGAGCTTCAGCATTCCTTCCACATACCGTGGCCATGAGCTTTCCAGTATCGGTCTTCTTGGAATCCTTACCCTTGGAGACATTCTCATAGAACTCGACAACTATCTCCTTTCTTGATTTATCTATGAATATTACAAAGAATCCTTTTGGATCCAGTGTCAGGCGCACATCCTTCTCTGCTTCTATTGGCTCTATGTCCATATTGAGGTCCTCCATTATTCCAGCTCCTTTTCCACTTGATCTCTGGCCTCGACCATGTTTTTCAGTTTCTGGCAGGCGACCTTTTGATCAAGGTTCCTCAATCCGCAATCAGGATCGAGTAAGAGCTTGTCCTCACTAAATAGGTCGAGCCCCTTTAAAATCCTTTCTTTGATTTTATTGACAGGCTCTGCTTCGTTCACATCGGATCGAACACATCCAAATCCCAGCTTCTGAGGGAAATCAAATCCAGCCACAAAATTATCCAATCCAGTATGCGCCGCGAACTCATGATCAAGAATATCAACCTTGATCTCAATGAGGTCTTCGAACAGGGGCTGGATGTCACCACATACATGAAGGGCTTTGTACACATTCGTGTTCTTCAGAATTATCTCGACCAGGTCCTTGCCGTATTCAGGCCGATCTATCGAGAAGAAGGGCTCGTCCACCTGTATGACATCGACGATGTCCGAGATGGCTTCCACTTCTTTTGAAAAAGCCTCCGCGATATCAAAGGCCAGGTTTTCCACATTCCCATAATGCTCATCCACGCAGGAGCGTGCCATCGTATACGCTCCAGTTATGATGCCCTTGATCTTCACATTGTCTCCAATAAGACCTCTCGCATACAGGAGATCGTCTTTGGTTATCGGGGAATTGAATGATATATCGCCAATGACCACTGGCCGAGTCTTCATCCTTATTCCATTCAGCTTCGAGGCGAAGAGAGTGACCATGTCATTCCGGGTCTGTCCATCCGATATGATGTCTATGCCAGCATCCAGCTGGGCCTGTACAGATCGTTCTAAACTTATTTTGAATGGATCTGGATCAATAGATGTATCCAGATCATTGGGTGATCCTTTCATAGATGTGATACGCCCCACATCAATGTTGTATGACCTTTCGAAATCCCGACCCAGAGGTCTGGCCGGGAAGCTTCCGACGACCGTGGTCGTCAATCTACGTCCGCTCACTTCACTCACTTCAATCTCCTCTTTGGATGGTTCTCGGGGATCTCGATGCCGAAATAATCCTCTCCGCCTTCCGCGATGAACTTGTCCACCATAGCGATGAAGGGGAATATCTGGCCAGCATTCCTCATCGGGCCATATACACAATAGTCAGCCCCCATCATAACGGGGAGAGCATTCGCTCCGACATCGCAAGTCAAGTATGCCTCGCGATGTGTCTTTCTGTAATCTTTCATCCAGAGCCATGATTCCACGGTGTTATGGATCGCGCATCCTGCTGGCAATCCCCACTTGTTCTTCATCACGGGGATCGACCTGATGGTCTCCGCAGTATTATGGTCAAAAGGAGTTGCTCCAGTATCGATTATCATGTTTGGGATATTGGCTTCCTTCGCAATATCCAGAAGGCCTTGATCCAAAAGGCCAGCACCATTTTCCAGTATCTCCATCCTGCCATCGGTGCTCATGTTCTTCGGATTGTAGCCCAGCACGATGGCACAACCTGGTGGGTTCGCTGCCAGTGCTTCTTTCTCCATCTCTTCCAATCCCAGATTCAGTGAATTGTAGATAAGCCTCTTTGAGACTCCGATCTCTCCAGCATGGTCCAGTACCTTCGCCCGTAGTTCGCTTTCAGGAACATCCACGCATATCGGTCTGTTCTCCGGAACCCGGTCAAGAACAAAGCTCAATCGGGTCTCTATCTGCTCCTCCGACCCGATGAATATATCGCATATTCCTGGATTGCCAGTCATTTGACTTAGCTCTTCCTGGGTGGCGATAAAGCCATCTATTTCCTCCATGGCTTCCGGTGAATGATCTATGTATTTCTTTCCGTAAAATACGGTCCCGAACAGTACGGTGGGCGATTCCCCAGGTTGTCCGCCCATGCTCATATCGCCTATTTTTATCTTAATTTGCTCTTTTGAAAAGTTCAACATATTAACTCTCCTCCACAGGCATTTGCTCAAGCTCGAGGAAGGGATCCAGTATCAGGTCCTTGTGGAATCCTATCTTGCCAGTTAATCGCTTTACAGACGGTCTGTCGCCATTCTTATTGTCCACAAGCTCCACGATATAAGGCTCACCAAATGGCTCATGATCGATCGCCAGTTGTTCCTCCACGACCTTCATGATCTCGACCTTATCGGTTATGTCGATCATATTGACGATCTCTATCTGCTGGCGAAAGCGTTCGATCGCCTCTTCATCAATGTTCTCGATGAAGGGAACCGCGCCCTTCGCGCCAGATATCCTTCCATTGTCATCAATACCCTTGCTGTGAAGTGATAGAAGGCTGTGGCCAGACCTATGGCCGCGTACTTCTTCACCACAGAGTATTAGAATTCGAATATTCGGATTGGAGATGACATTCGCCACAACCTTCTCAATACCCAGGTTCTCGGTCTTCATGTGACCCCATATCGCGACTTTCTCTTCGGGAAAGTCAATGATACTGGCCAGTGTGACTATCGAAACTGAACTATTGGGATTTCCAATTGTGTATTCTCCTCTCCATGGGTACATCATGTTCTCACCGATCGATGATCGTACGGATCATCCCGGGATTATGAGTTTCTACACTTAAAGATATTTGCTGAGATTTAATCAGATCATGGTAAGGATGACTCGGTAATTATCAGCAGGAATTTAGTAAATATCAAAGGAGAATTTAAGGAAAATTATTTATTCAATAATAGATTGACCAGGCCTGTGTGAAGGGGCAAAATTATACCCTTCGGGGTACTATTTTAACTCTTCTTCCCACACCCCCTTCACACTCCTTAATATGAGTTAGTTTTTTACATTGTAAAAATATATTACTAAAAAGTAGGTTAATTTGATTAAATTCCTTCAAAATTGAACGTTCAAGGCGAAACACTTAAGCCTTGAATGAATAATATAATTGTTGGCAAGACTGGAAGAAAGTGTTATTATCCTTCCACTTCTCTCGACTCTTTCTCCATTCTAGTCTTGCCAACCCATTTCTCAAAATTGGTAATCCATGATAGTTAGCTTTGTTTATAAACTTTTTTAATGTTCTTGGCCAGTCTTTCACTGATGCCCTTGACCTCGAGCAATTCAGCTTCAGATGCCTTTTCCAGATCCTTGAAAGATGTGAATCCAGCATCGTATATGGCCTCTGATTTGGAGAAGCCAACACCGGGTACGCCAACCAGAGCGTTGATGATCTCCTTCTTCTTTTCCTCCGGAGTCTTGGCCTTTGGCTTTCCTTTCTTATCGTGCTTGATGTCCGTGATGTCCTTGACATCCGTGGTGTCCTTGACATCCAGTATGTCTTCCAATTCCTCTATCACGGCATCTTCCTTCTCTTCTTCGGTGAACTTGGTTCCGCATTTGTCACAGAACTTGTCATCGATATTACCGATAGCGTCGCACGATGGACATCGGAATTGCTCACCGGCTATCATATCATCTTCGATATCCTCCGCAAGCTCAATTTCTGTTCTGTCCATCTCTGGCTCGTGAGTTTTTGCTTCCTCTTCCTTCTCACCCTGTGCTCCAAGTTTTCTTACAGCGGCATCCCGATTCTTGATCGCATCTCTGAAGCCAGGTTCTATTCCAAGTGCCCTTTCGAAGCATTCCAGAGCGAAGGAATGCTCCTCCATCCTTGATAGTGCTATTCCTTTATTGTTCCAAGCTTCCGGATGTTCCGGATCGAGCTTAATAGCCTTATCCAGAACTTTTATCGCCTTGTCCAGCCTATCATCACTTATCAGAACGAAGCCTTTATTGGACAATAACAATGCAGTTTCATTTATGTTCAATGCCATGTCAAGGCATGATACGGATTCCCTGAACCTGTCCATCTCGTACAGAGCGGCGGCCTTATTGGCCCACGCATCACCATTGGCCTGATCTATGTCAATGGCCCTATCAAAATATTTTATGGAATCTTCTGGCTTGCCAGAGGCCAGAATGGCATTACCCTTATTGCACCAGGCTTCTGAGAAATCCGGGTCGATCTGTATAGCGCGGTCGAAGCAGAGGATGGAGTCGTCATGCTTTCCGATACTGAGTAAAGCAGCACCTTCCGCATTCCATACCTCGGATGCTCCGGGCTCAAGCTCGATAGCCCTATCAAAGCTCTCGATAGCCCCCTGGGTGTCTCCAAGGTTCATGTAGATATTTCCCCTTTCTATCCAAAGTACTGGCTCTTCTTCCTCCAGCCCTATGAGCACATCATTGGCCTTCAGGGCATCTTCGAATTCCCCGATCTCGATCAATGATGTTGATCGATTCATGAGGGCGGAAATATTATCGGGCTCCTTCTTGAGGACCAGGTCGAAATATTCAATGGCATCATCAAATCTTCCCATCAAGTACAGTAAATTGGCTTTTTCCAGGTATGTGGATGAGCGTTCTTCCAATTCGATGGATTGATTCAGACAATCCAGTGCTTCATCATACTTCATCAGTCTTATGAGCATTTTAGACTTCTCAAAGAGAACAGCCTCTTCTCTCATCTCGTCTTCCAGAGCCAGTTTTTCCTCCACCTGTTCAAGTTCAGGTGGATCACCTACTGGCAATTCGGATTCAGGTAATGGAACCTTATCCTCCACTCCCAAACCACATTTGGAGCAGAAGGCTGCTTCTGCCGCAAGAGGTTCGGCACAGGCGGAACAAGCGGAGCCTGTTCCGACACCCATAAGATCGGCGAAGTCATCGGTAAGTGATGCCTCGCTGACAGTTGGCTTCTTACTTTCAATAGCAGCAAGCCTGGCCTTTTCCTCTTCTTTTTCCCGGGAATCCTTTTCCTCATCCGCGAGCCTCTTTTCTTCTTCTTCCAGCTTCAGTTCTTCTTCGGCCTTTTGTTTCTCTGCTTCTTCCCTCGCCCTTTTTTCTTCCTCTTCTATCAGGCGTAATCTCTCTTCTTCAGCCTCTCTTTCCCTTCTCTCTTCTTCTTCAATGAGACGGGTCTCATCGATTTCCTTCAGGGCTTCTTCAGCCTTTTTCTTTTCCTCAATGGCCAGGTCCCAATAGGGCTTTAGAAGTAGGGAATTATCAAAGGCATCGATGGCCCTTCTTGGGTCGCCATTTGCCATCTGTGCAATTCCCTTTTGATAGTAAACCTCGGGGCTTTTCTCAATGCCCAGTACTTTGTCATAAGATATGATGCTCTGCTCATACTGCTCCATATCATGCAGTAATAGTCCTCGATTCAGCCAGGCTTCCTTGTAATCTGCCTTTTTGGCTATGGCTCTATCGAAGGAATCCAGGGCATTACCATGATCCTTCATATATTTGAGTGCCACACCCTTATTGTTGAGAACATTGATATTGTCTGGCTCAAGGTACAATACCTTATTGTAACATAGCACGGCTTCCTCATGTTTTCCCTGCTCGTGCAATGTCGCACCTTTATTATTCCAGGCCTTGGTGAAGTTCTTGTTTATCTTCAATGCCTGGTCATAGCACTGGATCTCATCATCATACCTTTGAAGATCGTAATAAATCGCTCCAAGATTATACCATGATTCCTCACTATCTGGATTCACTTCCAGAGCTTTTTTGAAGCATTCGGCAGCTTCATCCAGTCGCTTCATGGCCTTCAGAACATTGCCTTTCATTATCCAGGCAAGGTCGTAGTTCGGCTTCATCTTCAAAGCATTATCATAATATTCGATGGCTTTCTTGAAATTACCCGAATTGAAGAAATCATTACCCCAGCCCATTTGGTTCTCCAGTTCGTCAATACTTGGAAGGAATCTTTCTCCATCCAGCTCAAGTACCTTTTTCGAGTCCTGTTTCTTGAGGTCATCATCAAGTTCCAGTTCCTTGATAAGTAGCCCGAACTTGTCACCATCTGCAATGTTAACTCCAAGCAGATCGGCATACTTCCTCGCGTCCTTGGAGAGCTTGGTCGTGGATATGAAGATGGCCTTTACATCCATGCCATCTCTCTTTCGCCCGACCAGTTTCTGAATATCCTCCGGGCCAGCATCTGAATGGCCACGCTTTAATTTTATCACGAAGGGCTCGGAATTACCTTCCACCTCCCTTAGTGCTTCTATCTCCACATCATCAGCCCGCATGCGGGAGCTGGTTACCTTGAAATCCATCTTCTCCAGCAATCTATTGGATAGTATGCGGAACTCCTCAGGATCAAGGTCATTCACTATGTTCATGAGATATTCCTGGCTCATACTCATCTTCCCCCCTGCATTCTTTTTGTGCTCCTGCTCTTCCAGGAACGTGCCTCTTCGAAATCAGGATCCAATTCCAGAACCTTATCAAAGCTCTTGATGGCCTCTTTATATTTCTCGGCCTCATGCTGAGTTATTCCCCGGGCCAGCCAATTTTTAGGATTCTCAGCGCCCATCTTAACAGAATAATCCATGGACCTCATGGCATCGTCATATTTTCCGATGTCCTTCTGGGCAACACCCAACAATCTCCATACATAATCATTTTCGGGGTCCAGCTTCAAAGCTTCCCTGTAAAGTTTAATGGCCTCATTGTACCCGCCATTCTTGTACATCAAACGTCCTTTTCCTATCAAGGCATCGACATTCTCCTCATCCAGCTCCAGTGCGTGGTCATACGCTTCCCTGGATTCCTCTATCTTCCCCTGGCTTCGATGAACATCTCCCTTCAAAGTGAGAGCCCGGACATCATCTGGATATATCCGCAATGCGCTTTCCAGTGCCTGGATCGCGCCACCCCACTTCCCTTTCTTGAGCATGATATCCGCCTTGCCGATCAATGCATCCGCATTTGTTGGGGCGAATTCAAGCAATCCTCTGTATATCTTTTCAGCGTCATCATCCTTGCCCTTCTCCATCAACATGTCCGCCTTCTTTATCCAGGCATATTCATATTCATCATCCAGGCTTATTGCTCGATCATAGAATTGTAAGGCCCCACCCCATCTTCCTTTCTGATGGAGTACATCTGCCTTTTTGGCCCAAGCTTCTGGCTCATCTGGGTCGATATCAGATGCTTTCTCATAGCATTTGTAGGCCTCGTCATATCTCTCAAGTCCTGCAAAGCCATCCCCGATACCCAGCCATGCATCTTTATTGTCCACATCTGCCTCGATAACACCATTGAAGCACACGATGGCATCCTCATACAATTCGGCCTCGAGATCCATGGATCCAAGTAAAAGCCGGGCTTCGACGTGTTCCTTGTCCAGCTCCGTGGCCATCTTCAATGCGATAGAAGCATCATCATATTCTTCAATATCATAATGCCCTCTTCCTTTCATATAATAGGCCTCGGCATTGTTCTCATCAGATTCAAGGACCCTGTTCAGCATCTTGATCCCTTGTTTCTCCCGGCCCATCTCGATCAATAATCCAGCCTTGTTTACCTGGAATTGATAATTATCCGGGTTCATATTGATGCCTGTGTCATAGCATAACAAGGCTCCCTCTTCATCGCCTTCTTCTACGAGCTCCTCCGCCCTTTCAAGAAGTGCGATCTCGTCATTGGACATCTCTGTATCATCGGAGATGTCTTCATCTTCTTCATCATCTTCATCTTCGATCTCAGCATCTGCTGGCTCGATTATTTCTGGCTCATCAAGTACGAGCATTTCGTCGATATCGGCCTCTGCCTGCAATTCATCGACATCTATCCCCTCTTCGATGTCGAGGTTATCCTCGATATCCATTTCTTCTTCAATATCGGGAATATCGGCTATTTCCTTGCTCGGAGCCTCGGCATCGGGCTTCCCACTGCCCATTTTGCCGAAGATATCATCCACATCCTGGAACTCAGCTTCGACATCGATGGTTCCTAACTCAGCCTCGACATCGTCTTCATCTTCTGTATCAAATGCATCTGTGAGATCGGCGATATCTGGCTTTTCTATCTCATCCACGGTATCTTCAATTTCATCTTCCTCATCATCTTCCTCATCATCTTCCTCATCATCTTCCTCATCATCTTCAACATCATCTTCAACAGTGTCTTCCTCAAAGGCCTCTTCGATATCGGAGAGTATATCTTCTTCAGGTGAAGTATCAACTGGCTCATCAATATCTGCAATATCTGCCAGTTCATCCACTTCTTCCTCAATAGTGGATGTTGGCTCGATGGCTTCATCAATACCCGCCATTAGCTCGTCCTCCAGAGAAAGTGGCGCATCATCTTCGATGGCTTCCTCTTCGATCTCGGCCATGGGTTCTTCAATTATTGGCTCTGGTTCGGGCTCAGGTATGATATCTGGTTCTGGAGCGACCACTACCTTTTTCTCCTCTTCCACAGGCAGTGGTTCTGGCTTTGGTTCTTCCATTGATTCCGCACTCTGCGGAATATCTGATATTGACGACTTTGCCAACCTTCTTATGAATTTAGGTCTGGATGTGATGGACTTGGCCAGATCATAGCATTCAACGGCCTCGTCTATATTGCCAAGCTTGGTGAGCGCATCACCCTTTCCGATCAAGGTCTCCGGGTGATTCTCATCCAGTCTGAGCGAGAAATCATAACACATTATGGCCTCTTTGTATTTGCCAATCGACATCAAAGAATCGCCCTTGTGCTTCCATATACCAGCTTCCTTCGGAGATAGTAATAACGCCCTGTCAAAGCTCCTCAGGGCGTCCTCCTCCTCACCAATATTGAGGTGAGATGTTCCCTTGACATTCCAGATCATTCCATCTTCTGGATCCATTTCAAGGTATTCCTTGCTGGCCTCGATGGTCTCATTAAATCTTTCAATTGAATAAAGGACCACGATAGAATTTCGCCTTGCTGGCATGTATCCATCATCTTCCTCAAGGGCCCTTTCATATTGCTTCAAGGCCAGGTCCGCACATCGACCCCTTATCATCTTCGCATCCTTGTCATCAAAAGCAATATTGTCCTTCATTGCATTGACATTGAGCCAGGATATGTTCCCAAGCATGGTCTCCGCCCTGGCGTCGAAGCCAAGATCCGTATATCGCTCATGAAGTTCATGGGATATGTCCTTCAATCTATTTCCTATATCGACCGCTTCCTTCGTGATCAGAATATCCTCATCTGGCTGTATCTGCACCGGTATGCCAAGATGTAGCAGGAAGCGTCTGATCTTGGACACCTGCTTCTCGATATCCCCCTCTGACTCGATATTATCATCGATCTTATTTACATCATCTTCCAGAGATGTCAAGTCTTCAAAAGAGATCGAGTTGGTGGATGAAGGACCTATAACGATGGACACAGAGCCTTTCTTTCGGACCCTGGACAGTGGGCTTTCGCCAATTAGTGAATAGCCAGTGATAAGAGCCGGCGAATTTTCTAGACCTTGTTTCGTACATGTGCCGCATATTAGGCCATCACGGATCAGCTCTCCACAACCTATACAGTCCAACAATTCACCACATAGTAAATATACCATTTAGGATAAAAAGCTTATTAATATAATATATATAATAATATCTAAAGAAATATTCAAAAATCAAAAAGCATCGAAAAGAGCATCGAAAAGCGATATTTTGGATGGTAAAAGACGCATGAAGATCATCAAAGACCGATGATCGCGGTAACTCTGATCTCCTTCATGGCCACACTATCATCAATAAAGGCAATGGTGGGAATATCATGCCCATGATCACACAAAGATGCGAACCTCTCCGTGAACTCGGTCGCCCAGGCCTCGTTTATACCGAACCCTTTGGCAAGGAATATGGCGCATTTTGGATCCAGGACATTCAAGGATAGCCAGTCGGACTTTTGAAGCTCTTCATTTATGACAAATATAGGATCATCACCCCGCCATTCGGCAATATCCATTCTGAAGATGTGGCTGATCTTAAATGTCTTCTTCAATTCCTTCAAACAACCTCTGTCCAGATCTGTGAATTCCCTAATGGGTGTGGCGACCACCTTGTTCATCACCTTGAAGGCCTCCATGAGAGGAAGATTGGGTACTTCCTTCAGGATTTGATCATTCTTGAAGACCACCGCACTGCCCCACTTTCTCAAAGCCTCCAATTGGTGTGTGGAAGTGTGGCGTTTTTGAATCCCCTCGGCATTCAGCGGGGTGGTTATCAGAGCGAGCGGCGTCGCTTTGGATATTCTGGCAGATCTACAGACCAGGGATGCTAACCATCCTCCATTATTTCCACCAAGGCCAGCTATGGGAAATACAAGGTCATAACCTTTCAGAAGATAGCTGAGTTGGGACTCGGCATCATTGTCAGCATAATGTGAATCTTTGGCCAGCGCCGACGACTGTGCGTCCTTGGAGCTGATGATCATCTCCTCCTTAGCACCTGTATTGGATATTTTTCGCCTATCGGAGGCGATGGCTATCTTCTTCACATTGGGGGGAAGATCAATACTGCGGAGGGCATTGCAACCCATACCACCACACCCCACGACAGCTATCTTGAGAGGGTTCTGGCTCGCGCTTTTTCTGAAAATCATGGTCCCATCCACAGTCATCCGCTCAGAATTGGGTTCAACCCCTAAAAACTTTTGGCAGATTATTATTGCGAAAAGTGGATATGTCATAGTAAATTACCCACCTTAGAAGTTGAACATTATGGACATGTACCTTGTAGGAGCTTCAGCCGCGGTATTCACATCCGCACTATGGACCATAAATGCAATTCTATTCACATCCGCTGGCAAGCGAATCGGAGCCATCAGTGTCAATGCCTGGCGCATACTATTCGCAGTTATTCTTCTATGGGCGACCCAGATACTTGTTTTCGGCAAGCTGTTTCCCGATGCCACTAGCGAGCAATGGTTCTGGATCGGACTGAGCGGGATTATCGGGCTGGGTGTGGGTGATTTCGGGCTTTTCGCTTCTTTTGTCATCATCGGCACACGAAGATCAGTTCTTATGATGTCCCTATCAGCCATATTCGCATCAATTGCCGCCTTCTTCCTCTTTGACGAGACATTACAGATGGTGGCCGTCGTTGGTATCGCAGTTACATTAACTGGCGTCATCATGGTGATTATCGAGGATGAGACCAAATCAGATGAGAGAAAATTGTCCAAGAAGGAAAAGACCTGGGGGATTTTCCTTGCTCTTGTCGGAGCTATTGGACAAGGGCTTGGATTGGCCTTTCTGAAGAAGGGAATGCTCCTCTATCCTGCCGCTGATGGCTTGAACGAGGCCATGTCACTGGCCGTCACATCCACCTTGATCAGGATGATGCTGGGTGCGGTCTTCGTGTGGGTGGTCGTCACCATTTGGGGTAAACTGCCGGAGATCAAGGAAGCCCTGAAGGACAAGAAAGGTATGAAATATGTCACTGCTGGATCCTTCATCGGGCCCTTCATTGGCGTCACTCTCTCAACTCTCGCTGCCTACCTGGTGGAAGTGGGTGTTGCCCAAACCCTCCTTTCTCTGATGCCGGTTTTCATAATCCCGGTCGTCTGGCTTCTTTTCAAACAGAGGACCAGCTGGCGGGGTGTGGTGGGAGCTTTCATCGCGGTGGCTGGCGTGGCCATATTGTTCTTATTGTAAGCTATGGGTGTCCCCGTTCGATTCATTCTCACACCCAAGTTCGTCAATTGCCTTCATACCTTTAATTAACATAATATACCATTAGGAAATTCTAGGTTGACATAAGGTGATTACATGGCAACTGGCAGTGGATTTGGAAAGGCAATATTGTTCGGCGAGCATTTCGTCGTGTATGGAAAGGCATCGATAGCTTCAGGAATATCAAAGAAAACAACAGCGACACTTGTCGAGGGAAAAGAGCCTGGCTTCAAGATAATCGACAAGAGACCGGCGGCCGATGGCTATATCGAGAAATACGCGGAAGCTCAGCGAGAATCTGTCGAGCTCATGAATGCCGCGGTCTGGCATCTGGATTTCGATGCCAGTCCGGTCGAGGTCACCATCGAAGGCGATCTTTACTGCGCCTCCGGTGTGGGGGCTTCAGCGGCCAGTTGCGTCGCAATGGCCAGGGCTGTTTCCGAGCATTTCTCTCTTGATCTCAGCGAAGAGCAGATCAACTTCTGCGGCCTGGAAGGCGATAAGGCTTATGCCGGAACGCCCAGTGGCATCGACAATACTTGTTCCACCTATGGCGGTCTCATCTTTTTCAGAAAGAACCTGGATGGCGGCCCAAATCAAATGGATCAAATAACTCTCGGCAAACCATTGGACATCCTTTTGGTATCTACTGGTGTGACGACCAAGACAAAGCTCGCGGTCGATGGCGTGCGGGAAAGAAAGGAGAAGGATCCAGAATATTACGAACCTATCTTTGACCAGGCTGAGGAAGTGGCGATCAAGGCCAAGGATGCTCTTGCACAAGGTAATTTGATAAAAGTGGGCCAGCTCATGGACGAGAATCATGAGCTTTTGCAGGAAATTCGAGTATCCCATCCAAAACTTGACCATCTGGTCGATCTCACAAGGGAGAATGGAGCATTGGGCGCGAAGATGACTGGCGGTGGCATGGGCGGATACATGATCGCGCTCTTCTCGGATGAGGAGACGCAGGAAATGGCTGCCAGGGTCTGCGAGTCTGAAGGGTTCAAGGTCATCAGGGCGCGGATTGGGTAATACAGAATATTGCAGGCCACCTGCCATCTCCCTATCTATTCGGTTCATGATCGTATATAGTTAAGAGCGTACGCAAATATAAAATAGATTTCTCTCAATATCCATTGCATAATGGGAGTGTGTGAATGGACCTACGCAAATTCTTGGACAAGTTGGAAGCTAGTGGCAAATTGATAAGGGTGACGAAAGAAGTAAGCACGGAATACGAGATAGCCAATGTCATAAATTCTTTTGGAGAACAACCCATTATCTTTGAAAATGTAAAGGACAGTGATTTTCCAGTATTTGCCGGGATCACGTCTTCCAGAGATATTATCGCGGATGGCCTGGGGACTGTGAAAGAGGATCTCCTTCTCAAGATGGTCCGAGCACTTCGCGAGCCAGTAGAGCCAGATATAGTTGATGGGGCTGACGCACCTTGTCAACAATTGGTCGTCCACGACCCAGACCTTTCCAGGGTTCCATTTCTCATGCATCTGGAAGGCGATGGCGGTAGATACGCCACCGCCACATGCGCAGTTATCAAGGATCCTGAAACTGGTCGAAATATGTCATATCACAGATTGATGTATCGTGGTGGAAACAAATTCACTGCCAGGCTTATTCCCAAGCGGCAAACTCGAACTACTTATGACAAGATCGAAGACGAAATGGAGATCGCGGTCTGTATCGGAAATTCAGTTCCCGTGATGATAGCGGCTTCTCTGGGTCCAGCTTCCGGAACAGATGAGCTGGCCATTGCCAATGCACTCGGCAAGACCGACCTCGTAAAATGTGTGACCAAGGACCTTGAGGTTCCAGCAAATAGTGAGATCGTTCTTGAAGGCAGGCTTATCAAGCAGACGGATATCGAAGGGCCATTTGTCGATCTTACTGAAACTCGTGATTTCGAAAGGCAGGAGCCAGTCTTTATCGTGGATTGCATCACGCACAGGAAGGGCGCGATGTACCAGGCTCTTCTCGCTGGAAGGAACGAGCACAAATTACTGATGGGTATGCCGAAAGAACCCACCATATACGATGAAGTTAGTAAAGTATGCAAATGCACGAACGCGGTCATCACACTGGGTGGTGGTTCGTGGTTGCATGGCATTGTTCAAATTCAGAAGGAAAATGAGGATGATGGAAGGAAAGCGATCGAAGCAGCTTTCCTCGGCCACAAGAGCATGAAGCACGTGATCGTGGTCGAAGATGATGTGGATATCTTCGATCCCATAGCGATCGAATGGGCACTGGCAACCAGATTCCAGGCTCACAAGGATGCGATCATAATGCCGGGTCAACCCGGCTCTTCACTGGATCCATCCGGCGATCACAGTGGCAAGAAAACCATCATCACAAAGGTTGGTCTGGATGCCACGAAACCGGCTGGGGTCGACCCTGCCAAGTACGTGAAAGTAAGCTACAAGGATGTGAATACTGATGAATACCGTGGGTGAAGGAAAGTTCAGGGTCTGGCTCCAATGCGAGGGAATAGGTAATGACCTGGTCTACATGCTTGGTGGCGGTGAGAGATCGCATATAGGAAGCATAGTCCTCAAGATACCTCAGAAAGAAGTGGAAATATTGAACCTGGAAGGACATTACGATCACAGAGTTTTAGTTCCTATTGCGGAGGCAGCAGCCCAGAAGTACCACAAGAAAGTGGTGGCACTGGGTGGAGTTCACATTGATAATGCAAGCAAGGACGATATTGAACAATTGGTCGCGAATTGCATGGAGTTGATAAAGTGCATCTGACGAAAGAGCAGGAAGGCATGCTGGCTGGAGAACAGGGAGAAGTTGTGGAGCGATTGTTCCGTCTGCTTGTACGATTGGGAGATATCTATGGCGCGGAGGAAATGATACCCGTAGGTAGCGTGCAGGTTGCGGGCGTGTCATACAAGTCAATTGGTGATCCAGGTCTGGATTTCCTTGAGGATTTCGCAGCCAAAGGAGCGAAGGTGAAAACCTTAACATATCTCAACCCCGCTGGCATGGACATGGAGAACTGGAAAGAAGTAGGATTTCCAGAGGACTTCGCCAAGCCCCAGATAAGGATAATGGAAGCATTCAGGAAGATGGGCATAGTGGTCACGGCCACCTGCACCCCTTACCTCGCAGGTAATCTGCCAAGGTACAGGGAACATATCGCATGGTCCGAGTCTTCCGCAGTATCATTCTCCAATTCCGTGATCGGAGCCAGGACCAATCGAGAAGGCGGGCCATCAGCACTGGCAGCCGCGATATGTGGCGTAACACCAAACTATGGTCTTCACCTGGACGAGAACCGCAAGCCAGACATCATTGTGAAAGTGGATAAAGAATTGGAATTCAGCTCGGATTATGGAGCATTGGGGTATCATGTTGGAAAGCAGGTGAAGAATAAAATACCTTATTTCACCGGAATACCCAGCTCGGCAAACACTGACCAATTGAAAGCACTCGGGGCAGCCATGGCCGCATCCGGCGCGGTTGCACTTTACCATGCTGAGAGGCTGACGCCGGAAGCTCAGTTGATGGATGTATCCGGACTGGAAACCATCAATGTCGGAAAGGATGAGATGGCCAGTACATACGAGAAGCTGAATACAGGCTCGATACCGGACATCGCGATACTTGGATGTCCGCATGCGTCATTACGTGAGATAGGGAGTTTGGCTGGTAAACTGGAGGGTTTGAAGATCAAAAGACCCATCTGGATATGCACCTCCAGGGTGATGAAAGAGGCAGCTGAGCGTATGGGCTTTGTGGAGATCATTGAAAAGGCCGGTGGTAGAGTGGTCGCCGATACCTGCATGGTGGTCTCACCCATTGAAGAAATGGGTTTCAATATAACTGGTGTCAATTCAGGAAAGGCCGCGAACTACCTGCCTGGCTTCTGCCAGCAACAGGTCGTGTTCCATGACGTGGACGAATTGATCAGGAGGTTGTCAGCATGAAGGGACGAATGATCAACCCCGGTAAAGTCGAGGCCGAGGCCATCGTGTCCAGCGAGCCCATCGGATTCTATGGTGGCATCGATGCAAAGACCGGCATCGTGATCGAGAAAGGTCACCAGCTTGAAGGACAGTCTGTCACAGGCAAGGTCCTTGTCTTCCCACAGGGAAAAGGCTCCACTGTCGGATCTTATGTCATTTACGGATTGCACATGAATGGTGTTGGCCCAGCAGCTATAATCAATAAGGAAACAGAGACGATAGTGGCTACAGGCGTGATACTGGCTGATATTCCATGTGTCGATGGCATAGACATCGATCAGATAAAGACTGGCGACAAACTGAAGATAGATGCTGACGAAGGCCTTGTCAATATACTGTAGGCAGGCTACTGATGCTATCCATGATCAATGCCCTGATAATAGGATTCTTATGGGGCATACGTAGAGGTTCTAGCTCATGCCTGGCTCTGTGCATTCCATCCATTGTCCCAACTCTTGTAGAAGAGCGTGGGAACTGGAAGAGCGGTCTCAAGATCGCCCTCTGGTTCAATGCGCCCAGGATATTGTTGCTCTCACTTCTCGGAGCTGTTATTGGCGCTGGTGGTTATATCATCAGAGAAGGTGTAGAGGAATTCTCAGTTGGCTCTTCCATCTGGGCCATTGGCTATGGTGTTGTCGGATGCATAATGATCGTTTACGGAACCTTCATATTCGCCACCATATCGGATAAGCTGGATGAGGGGGATTTTGAGGATGAGAAGGATGCAAGCACGGATCAGAATTCCTGTGTAGAGACCCCACATCCATTGATCTCCAAGTTCAACTTGATAACTCCAAAGAGCAGAACAGGCCTCTTTTTGTGGGGAGGCCTGGTAAGCATCGCCTGCATTGGAGAAACTGTACTGGCAATCGAGACCATCTTCGCCGGTATCTTCATCACCGAGGGGGCGATCAGTCCAATTACCGGAGCGATGATCGGTGCTCTGGCCTTCTTCATATTCGCACTCGGCACAGCGACCCCTTCCATGTTGATAGCTTCTTTCAGTACCTCACTGGCAGACCGTGAAAAAAGGAAAAAGACACTTCTCCAGATAGAGAGATATTCCGGTATATTGATGATCGGCTTTGGGATGATACTGGTCGTCACAGCCTTGTTCGTTATCTGATTCGATTCATTATGTGATATATGTTTGATATTCACTAACTATTATTAGAGATTCAAATAGGTTGTTCAATAGATGAGGGAAAACCAATATCAATAATGATGCCTTGTGGGCTGTAAGGTGAGGTTAAATGGACATTTACAAAGAGTATCCTAGACAATTTATCGATAAAGATGATTACATGGGCGATGTTGAAAAGATCAAGTCCGCATACAAGCTACTTGATGAAATGAAGGCAGAATCCAAAGATGAAGCATGGACATGGATGGAAGCATGGTCAGAAATTACATCGGCCATCGCTGAAGTTCAAGACAAGGCTTACTTCAACATGACGAGGGATGTGAACGATGAAAAGATAGAGGCGGAATTCACCCGCCTTGTGCAGGAAGTTATTCCTGTCGCGGAGGAACTGGACGAGAAGGCGAAGCAGAAGTTCCTTTCCTTCCCAGAAGATTGGGTTCCCGGTGATTTCAATATCGCCCGTATGAACTCAAAATGGGATGTTGAATTATTCAAAGAAGAGAACTTGCCACTCATCAGCCAGGACATGCTGATGAGAAAGGAATATCAGAAAATATCCGGGTCATGGGAGACCGAGTTCAATGGAGAGAAGAAGACACCGGCTCAATTGAGGCCATACCTAGAATCTCCAGACCGCGAGCTCAGGGAAAAGGCTTGGAAAGCCGCTGTGGAAATGCATCAGGCAGATTATGATAAACTGAACGACCTCTTTGACAAGATGCTGCCCAACCGAAATGTCATCGCTAAGAATGCTGGAATGGCAGATTTCGTTGAATACAAATTCAAGGATTACCGAAGGCTGAGCTACAACAAGGATGATGTCAAGGCTTTCAGGGATGCTATTAAAAAATATGTGGTCCCTGCTGTTGACAAGATACTGGAAAGGAGGAAGCAGAAATTGGGATTGGATTCTTTCAGACCCTGGGATTCCCAGGCTGATCCAGATATGGCAGAGCCTCCAAAGATCTATGATGATATTGATGATCTGAAAGACAAGGTGGCGAAGGTCATGGGCTCAATAGACCCGCAGTTCTCCGATGCCTTCAAGCTCATGGACAAGAAAGGATATCTAGATCTCGAGAACAGGCAAGGTAAAGCACCAGGTGCTTACATGATGACCTTCGAGGAAGAGAGGATATCCATTATATTCAGCAACTTCGTGGGTACCAGCCGGGACTTTGACACGCTCATCCATGAAGGTGGGCATGCGATGCATGGCTTCTTATCCAGACACCTTCTGAAGCAGGCGAGGGATGTGCCATTGGAATTCGCAGAGGTGGCTTCCATGTCATTGGAACTTCTGGCCAGACCCTATATGGACATCATCTACAATGAGGAGGACAGGGAAAGGATAGCTATCAAGCAATTGGAGAATATCCTGATCTTCCTGCCATTCATGGCCAGCCTGGACGAGTTCCAGACCTGGGTTTACAGTGATCCAGATGGAGCCAATGCTGAGAAAAGAGGAGCGAAATGGAGAGAACTTACAGCCAAATACAGACCTTCCATCGACTATTCAGGGCTGGAGGAACAAGACCAGTTGGGCTGGCAGTACCTGCATGTTTATGAAGTTCCACTGTACTACATCGAATACGGCATAGCGCAGATGGGAGCTCTTCAAGTATATCTCCGATCACTGGATGATTTCGACGGAGCTGTCAAGGATTACAAACACGCGCTCAGCCTTGGAAGTACCGTAAGTCTGCCAGAACTGTTCGAGGCGGCAGGTGTGAAGTTCATCCTGAAGCATCCTGAGGTTCTTGAGGACATGACGAACAAGATCATGAAACAGATCGGGTTGTAATAATAGATAGAAATAATCGGCCGGCCAGTATATGTGGTCGGCCTTTTTTATTGTTGATTTAACAGGCGATACCTTTATATCGAATACCGATATGTCGAACATCGATATGTCGAAATCCGATATACTTACCAAAGAGATTGCCAGGGACTTCCGCAAAGGTCTTCTAAAGTTCTTCATATTGAAGATGCTTGACAGAGAGGACATGCATGGATATGCGATGATGAGTAGAATAGAAGAGCTAAGCGGTTGGAGACCCAGCTCTGGTTCATTGCATCCGGCACTTGTGAAGCTAAAAGCAGCGGGTATGATAAGTGTTAAGACCTGTGGTATGAAAAAGGTCTTTTCCATTACAAAAAAAGGAAAGGATAATATCAAACAACTGGATGAGAATTTCGACGACGGATTGAATGCTATTCGAGATATATTCAAGAACCTTTGAGGTGAAGTAAATGAGTGAAAATAATATAATGGTGCAGGCGAAGAACATACACAAGACCTACAAGACTGGTAGTGTCGAGGTCAAGGCCCTACGGGGTGTGGATTTCACGGTCAAGAAAGGAGACATGATCGCAATAATGGGGCCATCGGGATGTGGGAAGACCACGATGCTGAATTGCCTTTCAGGTCTGGATGATGTCAGCAATGGAGTGGTGGAGATCGAAGGTACAGATCTTGCATCCATGACCGATAATAACAAGACCGAACACAGAGCTGAGAGAATGGGATTCATTTTCCAGTTCTACAACCTCCTTCCAGTTCTGTCAGCAGTGGAAAATGTGGAGATGCCGCTTTTGGTATCTGGCACACCTGCCAAAGAGGCTAGAGAAGCAGCCATCGAGATAATGAAGACCGTGGGATTGGAAAAGGTCATGAACAGCCGCCCTGGAGCATTGAGTGGTGGAGAGAGACAGAGGACCACCATCGCCCGTGCCCTTATCGCCAAACCGGCCATCATATGGGGTGATGAATTGACCGGTGATCTGGATGACGAGACCGCAAACGGTATCATGGATCTTGTAGCCAAACTCAGGGATGAGACACAGGCCACTTTCGTCATAGTCACTCACAATCTTGAAATAGGCCGCAGGGCGGATAAGATCCTTTACATGAGAAGCGGAAAATTCGTTGCAACCGAGATACCTGGCCAGGGCAAGATTCCCATTGAACATAAGGAAGCGGAAAAAGCCCTTGCTGAGGTAGGTGTAGAGGTAGAGGAAATAAAAGAATGAAAAAGGTGAGAATATGGAAACCTCAGAATTATATTTACCTGCCATTGTCCTGGGCCTCATCATTCTGATGCTGGCCATGGGAATCCACAGGCGGGTGATTGCGAAACTGGGTCTCAGGAACTTCCTGAGGCACAAAGGGCATACGGCCATATCAGTGGCTGGATTGCTCATAGGAACCTCGATCATCTGTGCATCGATGGTGGTAGGGGATTCGATCGAATATTTCATAGTTGAAGAAACATACGAACAATTACAGTTCGTGGATATTAGCATAGAAGCAGATAATGGTGGAGCCTTCGATGAGGCGATCTTCACCGAGCTGAACACAGACACCGCACTGGGTGATCTTACTGATGGTATGGCGCCCATGATGGTGCAAAGTGTGAGTGTTCGTCAACAAGGCAGTGGGTTGTTCGAACCTTCAGCCAATCTAATCGGATTTGATGCCATTCAGGATGAAGAATTCGGACTGTTCACTCTTTCCAATGGGGATGAGTCAAATGGCGCGGTATCTGGTAACAATACGATGATCAACCGTGCATTGGCCGAGAGCCTGGACGCGAATATTGGAGATACCATCGATCTGACCTATACGATTGGTAGTAGTTACACAGGTCTTGGAAATATTGAAAGCCGGACATTGACCATCACCTACATCGCTGAGGATGAGGGGAAGGCAAAATTGAATCCAGGCCCAGGTATGGGTATGGACACATACAATGTCTATGTAGATATGGACACGGCCCAGGAGATGTTCCAATCCCCTGGAATGATCACTCATATCAAGGTCTCCAATATTGGAGGCGTACAGAGTGGAGTGGATGGTAGTGACGAGGTCATTGAGGCCATCGAACCTCTGCTGGAAGACCTTACTTTCTCAGTACAGGGCGAGATGATATTCCCGATTCCGATGAACGGGATGAACTTCTCCATGCTGTCGAGCACAGATATTGTATCAGATTCTCTTGTTCTGATGTCCAATGGCACTGTCATTCCTTCCCAGACCTACATGCTGGATGATGAATCAGGAACCATAACCTACCTGATGCCTCCACCAATGATGCCTATCTTTGCAGAATACGAATTCAATTATATTCTGGAAGCAGAAGCCGTGAAGCAGGATAGTCTGCAAATGGCACAGGACATCAATGAATTACTCTCCACATTCCTAACGATATTCGGTTCCTTCGCCATACTGGCTGGTGTCATTCTCATCATTAACATATTCACCATGTTGGCCGAAGAGAGAAAGTCAGAATTGGGAATGGCCAGAGCCGTGGGTATGAAAAGGAGACATCTCATGCAATCCTTCCTCTTTGAGGGATTGGCATATGGTTCAGTGGCCAGCGCCATGGGTACTATTGTAGGTGTGGTGATCGGATGGTTCCTCATTTACATGATCAATAATATAGCCAATATCATGGCCGGGGTGGTAATTCCATTCCACTTCGAGAACTTCAGTCTGATACAGGCCTTCTCTACAGGGTTCATCATAACCTTTGGAACCATTCTACTGACTTCCTGGAAGATAAGTAAATTGAACATCATAAGAGCCATAAGGGGAATTGAAGAGCCAGTCAATGACAGAAAGGACTGGAAGATCCCGCTCATAGGCATATTGATGGTCATCATATCCGCAGTCATGATGCTCCAGCTATGGGAAGACGAGTTCATGGTCAAGATGCTTGCGCCTTCAGGTCTAATAGTTGGTATGGCACTCCTACTTTGGAGATGGATCGGAGATAGGATCACAGTAACATCTGCAAGTCTGGGCGTGTTCCTTTACACGTATTTTTCCATCAAAACCTATTTCGGAGACGTCAATGAAAATATGGAAATGCCCTTTATTCTCTCAGGTGTGCTGATAGTGCTGAGCCTTGTACTTCTCATCATGTACAATTCCAAGCCAGTCATCATGCTCATAGTGAATAGTATTGGACGAGCGAAGAAGTTCAGACCGACCGTCATGACAGCTGTTTCCTACCCTCTGAGCAAGAAGTTCAGAACAGGAATGAGCGTGGCCATGTTCGCCCTCGTGGTTTACATGATCGTCATGCTTTCAGTGTTCTCCAATATCTTCGTGATGGATCTAGATGAAGAGACTTTGAAGGAAGGTGGTGGCTATCAAATAATAGCCAATGTCCAGAATCCTGTGATAGACATTTACAATGCAACGGATCCAATCGACAATTCCATGATCACCTCCAATATCTTCAATAAAGCCACGATCGCGCAGATTTCTCAAGCCTATGCGGCTGAGATCAATGTAACGGATGCTGTGGAGCAAGAGCAAGGAGGGATGGCCTTTGGATTCGGTATGTTCAGTGGAGCCATTATCTACGGTATTGATGACGTGTTCTATGAAGGACGATCCTTCGAGTTCACCCAGACCATGCCGGGATACGAGGATTATGACACTCTCTGGAATGCGATCACCGAGCCAGGCTCCAAATTCGTCGTCTACAATAGCATGATGGCCATGATGAACCAGGTCTCTGTGGGCAATCACCTGACCTTCACCACCTTCACCGGCGAAGTGACCGAGGAATACCAGGTAATTGGGATCATGGACCAGAGCACGATGAACGGTGCCTTCATGTCCCGTGAGAACGTCATAGCCGAATTCGGCTTCATGGGTATGGCCAATTCCATGTTCCTTGTAGATGTTGATGATGGTGAGGATATTCAGGCTACGGCTGATGCCCTTGAGAAGGATTTCGCCGCCCTGGGAATGAACTCCATCATTGTAGAGGACATGGTCGAATCATCCCTGGAGATGATGAACTCCATGTTCGTTCTCTTCGAGCTTTACCTGTACATGGGTATGGTCGTGGGGGTTGCCGGCCTTGGTATAATCACCATAAGATCAGTGGTCGAACGAACTGCCGAGATAGGTATCCTGAGGTCCATTGGCTTCAAGAAAAGCAATGTGAGGAATGCCTTCCTCATCGAGATATTGTTCATTGCCACAATGGGGGTTCTGATAGGAACTCTAGCTGGCATAATGATCTCTTACGAGATATTCAATGTCATGATGAGCGATATGGGTGGAGACATTGAGTATGTCATACCGTGGGCCAAGATAGCATTGGTGACAGTTATCGCATACATTGCCACCATACTGTGCACGATAATACCTGCGAGCAATGCCTCTAAAACATCGCCTTCAGAGGCGCTCAGATATGTTGGTTGATCTACATATCTGACCCGTCTCTAAAATAAGGACTCCTGTTTCAAAATGGGAGTCCTTAACTTTTAACTTTTTTCATTCAATAAATTCAATAGAATTAAATATTCAGAAAATCATTTAGTTAATTGATATGATGGAAGAGAATATTGTAAAGGATATCGATGAAAATGCATTCAATGACCTGATCCAGAGCAATAGAAAACTCCTGGTGGTAGAGTTCTACACCAGGACATGCCCGGTATGCAAAAGCATGGAGCCCATATTTCAGAATGTGGCCAGAGAGATGAAGGATGAAGCGACATTCATCAAAATAGATGCCTCTAAGAATCAATCACTGGCTGCTTTTTATGGTATCATGGGAGTTCCTACCTTCAAATTTTTCTGTGGCAAGGAGATCATGAGGGAATTCCAGGGTGAGATGAACCACACGATCTTGAAGAACACGATAAAGGATCTAATAAAGCACATGAGCCAATGCAAGACCAGGTCAAAGGTGTTTGAAATTGATGGCTATGGCTGATTGCCCAATGCATAATGGAATAATAAGTAAGATTATATATCCAAAGTGCAATTATGGACACAGTAAGGATGATGAGAAATGCCCAGTGAATTAACTACAAAAATAAATGACATCATGCAGCGAGAAATGCATGATATGGGGCCCTTTATTGTGAAGAAGCAATGCCTCATAATCGGCACAGATCCAGATAATATAGAGGCCAGGGATCTACCGAGTCTAGCCAGCAAGCTTTCTGAGGTTATGAGAACCTTTGGAGGTTATGAGAAGGCGAGGAAGATCTACAAGGAGATCAAGGCTCTTGGGGATATGGAGCAGATTGTTGAGGATGAGGCTAGTGAAGAGAACAAGATCCGTATGAGAGAGGATCTTGGAAAGGCCAGCCTTTTTGCTGGTGAGTGGGATAAGGCCTTCCAATATTTTGATGAGCTTTTGAAGGACGCACAGGGAAGGAAAGACAAGAACGAGACAGCCAGATACCTCAGATTACTAGGCTTCATCCATCAGGAAAGAGCGGAATTCGAGCAGGCATTGGAGTTCTATGCTCAATCCCTTGAGTTCGTTAAGGAGACCAATGACAAAGCTGAGATGGCAAATTGTCACAATGCCATAGGCACTGCTCAATGGAATATGGGTCTCTACACCAAGGCTATCAAATCCTACGAGGAAGGAGCATACCTTGCCAGAGTGTCAGATAATCATGATGGTCAGGGAATTGCCAATATCGGACTCGGTAATGTACACTCCGATATGGGCGAACTCCAGGATGCACTGGATCATTATGCCGAGGCTCTGGATAATCTAAAGGACACTGAGAATTATCAACAAATATCTAGAGCATACAATAATCTTGGTGACACCTATCTTCTGAAAAAGGATTGGGATAAAGCTCTTATCAACTTAGAAAAGAGCGTGGAATTCGCTAATAAGGGCGGATGGTTCAATATGAAAGCATGGGCCGAGGCGAACATGGCCATTGCTTTGGTCAATAAGCTTGACTTTGATAAAGCGGAGAAAATGCTGGGATCCAGTCTGTCATTCCTGGAAGAGATCGGGGACAGGGCTGGCATAGGAGGAGCCTATCAGGCCTACGGCATGTTGTATTCCAAGAAAGATAATTGGGACATGGCCGCTCTCAGCTATCAGAAAGCTGTTGACATTTACACAGAGATCAATACACCTTCTTACCTCGCCCAGTGCAGGTATGAAATGGGAATGTCCTATAAGAAAAAAGGCAATCTGAGCAAAGCGAATGAAGAGTTTAGACGAGCCGCCAATCTCTATACCCATCTGAAAATGGATGAGTTTGTGAAGAAGGCACTGGGCGAGATATCTGACTAATGATGATCTATCAGATCCTCTGATTTATAATAATAGATAAGGATTTCAATATCTAAGAAGTCCTCATTCATCAATTAGCATTGGCAGAGATTGACATTACCAAATCAATCTCTGACACCTTTTACATCTATCGTGACAACTGCTTCGCCCTCTGGGAGATTCGGAGAATCTATGAGCCTGGCTATACGTTTTCCACCCTTGCTCTTTCTAAGATATAACCTGAAGGTCGCCGTGTGCCCGACTATGTGTCCGCCAATAGGCCTTGTTGGATCCCCAAAGAAAGCATCAGGTTTGGAAGAGACCTGATTGGTGACTATGATGGCAGCGTTGTTAAGGTCTCCAAACCTTAACAAATCATGCATGTGCTTGTTCAGCTTTTGCTGTCTATCTGCCAAAGCTCCTCTGCCAATATACTCGGCTCTGAAATGTGATGTTAGAGAATCAACTATCAAAAGGCGGACATTGAGATCCTCGGCAGTTTCTTTTGCCTTATCTGCCAATAGCATCTGGTGATGGGAATTGAAGGCCCTTGCTACATGGATGCGCTTCAATACTTTTGTCGGATCCAGGTCCAGTGCCTCAGCCATCTGGGTTATCCTCTCTGGTCTGAAAGTGTTCTCCGTGTCTATGATGATCACGTCACCATCCAGCCCCCCTTCTTCCACAGGCAATTGCACCGTGACCGCACATTGATGCGCTATCTGAGTCTTACCCGAACCAAACTCCCCGAACATTTCCGTGATGGCCTGGGTCTCGATACCTCCGCCCATCAAGCTGTCGAAAGCTTTTGACATGGTCGTAAGCTTTCCAATGTTCTGCCTTCTTTCCATGACCACGTCCCCGGTCTCGAAATTACCAAGATCCGCGGCTTTCTTTGCTGCGGCGATGACCTTGACGGCAACGGCATCCCCGATATCTGCTAGATCGGAAAGATTCTTGGGAGATTCAACTGCTATGGCCAATAATGTTGTGTATCCAGCTTCTCTTAGTTTCTCGGCAGTTGCGGGCCCCACTCCGGGCAGGTCTTCTATCTGTATCTCGTCAGTCATGGTCTATCACCATAGGTACATTCCCTGGTTCATTTATAAGGCTTAGGTGGGGTAGGGCGAAAGTATTAATTTTCATAAGATTAATCCATAATTTCCTTGGGAGCTCCACCCAACTTGACCAATGCTTCAGCTTCCATAAAATGCATCTTTCCAGGCACGACAATAGAATGCATGGGACCGCCAAAGTCCTCGCCCCGCAGTTCAGCCAGTGTGCCCGCCCTCACAAGGACATCCTTGCTTCCAGCCCTCGCGACAACACATACGATACGGTCGGGTGTGAATATCTCTTTATTGCTATCTTTCTCCACCTCTATGAGCATCTCGAAAGCATGAGTGGCCGTCATGTACCTTGGCACGTCAGCCTGTATGTCCAGAAGAATAAGTGAATGCAGTCCCATCTCTAGATTATCAGCCACCGCGTCATAGAAGCTGGCTGGCTTGTAGTTCTCTTCCCAGAAAGGGATGGTTGTGATCTTGCCGAATTTGTAATTCTGAAGCCCGAGGAATCCAGGTACGGCATTGAGAGCCGAAACTCCGGGTATGATGGATGTCTCGATGCCTATATCCCTGGCACGCAGGGTGATGTCCACGTGGGTGGTGGCGGACATCGCATCCCCGGGAACAAGAAAGGCCACTCTGGACTTTCTGGCGGCTTCCAGGATGATGCCGCCATCCTCGACCGCCTTTCGATCCAGAAAGTTGATCTCCTTGCCATATAGCTCTTCAAGCTTCTCATGGCCAGTGCCTGTGAGTACCGCGGTGTACTCCTCCATAAAAAGCTGATCACAGCTTTCAATGGCCTCCAAACCTGCCAGTGTGACTCCCTTCTCGTCATGAAGTCCCAAACCGATAAATATCAAATGACTCATGTCAAACACCAATGATCTCCAAATGCGTGGTCGTACCCAGGAGTAAAGGGGAGACCATACGTAAAAAGCTTTCAGACGAAGATCTGCTTAGAAAGGATCTTCGTATCATGTCATCCGAGACAGATATCTTCATCCCGATATCTGTAGATCCTGATAATGAGCCAGAGCTTTGTTTCCCGATCACTGAAATGGATTTTGAAGAGGTGGAGCTGGCGAAGGGATACAGGGAATTGGCCGATGTTCCTGACCAATTTAAGGATCTTTTACCATCTTCATTCGACATAATAGGAGACATCTGCATAATCAAGCTGGCAGATGAGCTACAGCCCTATTCCAGAAATATCGGGGAGGCCATCCTGAAGGCTAACAGCAACCTGAAGGTCGTGACACTGGACGGTGGTGTGAAGGGGGAGTTTCGAACTCGCGATATAAGTATCATCGCGGGAGAAAGACGAACAACGACAATTCACAAAGAATTCGGGTTGCGGCTGGAAATGGACATAGCCAGTGTTTATTTCTCACCCAGACTGTCTGGAGAGAGAAGGCGAGTGGCAGACCTGGTCGAGAATGACGAGATAATTCTCGACATGTTCGCGGGTGTGGGCCCTTTCTCCATAATGATAGCCAGGGATAAGAAAGCGAAAGAAATTCATGATATCGATATAAATCCGGATGCCATTGTTTACCTTGAAAAGAATATCATGCTGAACAAAGTGGAGAACGTATCCCATTATCTGGGAGATGCCAGATCAGTGATATGCGGTCTTCCGAATGCCGACCGCATCATTATGAACTTACCACACAGTTCCCTTGATTTTCTGGGAACTGGCCTCGACATGCTGCAACCAGGAGGAATCATCCATCTTTACCTCATCACGGAGAATGAGGAACTGGAGGACATTTCCGTGAAAATAACGGAAATGGCTGAGAGCTTTGGTCATCCAGTAAAGATAGGGGCGAAGAAAATGGTGCATACCTATTCTCCAACATCTGGCTTGTATGTATTTGATCTGATTTCGACATTGTGATGTTTGGTGGGGATGCCCAAAATACATTTAAATATCGATATAGTGTATTTGTTCATATCTAAGATAGATTAAATGGTGGAAGAGATATGAGAAGCGCGAAAATGTACTACCTTGGAATAATATCGATGTTCATCGGGACTATTCTCACATCAATGGGGGTGTATTATGGAAGTTCAACCAAATTCCACAGTACCCTGGCAGAGCAGGCCGAGACGATAATGATGGGTATTGGCTTTCTTGTAGCTGGGATACTTTTGTGGTTGCTATTTGAGGAATAAAACACCACGAGCAGGGGAGCGGGGGGAAGGGCGCGACCTAGCGCAGTGGTGTGGGTGGGGGGTTTACCACATATTGGGGTGGGCCTAAACCAATTCCAATATATCCTTCAAGTCCCGAACAAATACAGTATCGGGCTCCGGCAGCTCTCCCTTTGGCAAGTAGAGGACCGGATTCATTCCAACCTTTTTCGAGCCCTGATAATCATTTCTGTATGAGTCGCCAACGAACATTATTTCCTCTGGCTGGAGCTCCAGCATCTTCAAGGCGAACTCAAAGGGTCGAGGATTGGGCTTGGCAAATCCAGTTGTATTGCACCCGACCACGATGTCGAAGTCAGATGGCTGTATTGGTAATTCCTCAAAAATGGTTTCTACCTCATCACGGAAACCATTGGTGACAATTCCGACCTTGATCCCCTTTTTCTTAAGCTGGATTATTGTACTTTCAGCATTTTTTAATAAATAGATATGAAGGACGATGAACCATCTATCGTAAATGTATTTTCCAAGATCTGGCTCAGCATCCATAAGGTCGATATGATCAAGGATGGCATTATTGTAATTGATATAGAAGTCCTCTGAAGAGATTCCGGAACGGTCGCCAACCTCCTGGTCAGGAGCTGGCTCATCAGAATATTTTACCAGTGCCTCCTTTATGATATCTGGAGGCACGTCATATCCCTTTTCCCTGAGTATTCTGGAAAAGGTTCCCTCTGTTGTTCGACTGTCTATCAGCGTATTGCCCATGTCGAAAAGAACTGCTTTAATTCCCAAGGTTGACCCCTCTCTGTCCCTGGTAGTTTCCGGAGCGCTCGGCATATTGCTTGTCCGCTGTAGAGTCCAGCCATTCGAACACGATCTGGCAGAAGCGGTCGCCAATAGGAATGATAATATCCTTATCGGATGAGTTGAAGGCCGATAAGGTAAGTGTTCCTTCGAAGCCAGCATCCACCTTGCCGAATGATGATAATACACCACGGCGTGCCCAGGATGTTCTGATCCAAAGCTGCGAGGTGATAGCTGGTCCGAACCGGACGTATTCTTTCGTACTGACTGCGAACCAGGTCATCGGAGGTATTCGGACATCGCCTTCTGTTATCAACTGGCCGTCCTGACCCACCTTGATCTCGGATATAACTAAGTCATATCCGTTGGGAGTTAGGTTCTTCTCAACAAAATCGTCAATACCAAGCTGACCATCTTCCATCGCCTTGAGTATTCCATTATCGGATAATATCGCCATGGACACCGGAATGCGGTATTGATTAAAAACTTTACAATCCATTATACGCACGATTCGCCAGAAATATTATTCATAATTCGTGGGTGGGTTGTATTGTTTTCTCAGTGAGGCGGGGGCGGTAGCCAGGTGGGGGCAGTGAAGATAATATACTTATTCCCATATATCCAAAAGCTTGCTGACATCCCCGGTCGTGCCCATCATTTCCTGGAAGTCCAGTGTGTCCAGCCATTCCGCCTTGCAAGTGCAGGAGAATTCCAGCTGGCTTGGATCCTGTGTCACGTAAAAGCGATCTATAGCCTCGAGGAACTGCTTATTGCATTTTTTACAATTATGCACACCCCTTCTGCTGCCCCCACCAGATGGGGAGGACACTATCCTTGAATCTGTTGCCTCGACCGACCTTTTCAGAACCTCGGCCAGACTCCATAACCATGGGGGTCTATACAGTCCTTTTTTCCACATACCTTCGACCATCGTCCACCTTTGAACATTTATCGGATTGAATGAAATTGTATCTGATAGCGCGTCAGCCTTGATGGCCGATTCAACCGCATCCTCTATAGCCTGCCTTTCTGTAAGGTATGGTGGCTTCAGGAGGATGTACGTTCTTACCTTGACACCCTTTTCTTTCAGAATTGTAGCCGCACGCTCGAAATTCGCGAATGTAAATCCTTTATTAACACATTTTTTTCTGATATCATCATTCGCAGTTTCCAGGCCGATAGCGACCTCCAGACTGCTTACATGCTCCAGTGCCCTGTCGATGATATTCGCTGTGATGAACTCAGGTCTGGATTCCACCAGCACATGGTTCTTGCCACCATCTCCGGCCATCACCAGGATCTTCTCCCTGGTGTCATCCGTCATTTCCCTATTATCGAAAAAGCTTCCAGAGGTGTAGATCTTGACGTATCCTTCTCCTTTGTATTTTTCCATGGCGGATGTGAATTGAGCCTGCAGATCATCTTCCGTGATACCAGATGTCGTGTCATTGGAATAACCGCACATCAAACAACCGGATTTGGATGACCAGTAACAGCCTCTGCCTCTGAGGATGACGACCAGTGCATCCAACTGATCTGTATTGAGAAACTCCTTCTCACTCCACACGGCAATGGGTTTGTCGGTCTTCGGGGTTTTATCACGCATTGCGGGCTCATGGATATCTTTCTATATATTGATTATTGAATGATAGTCGCATTTTACATTTCACATTATTCGATCGAATATAATAGAATATAATAAAATCAATTACCGTATTGTGTCGTGGGTATGGAGATCGATATCCCGAAAAGATCGGACATTGAAGAAGCACATCGGCGCATCCAGCCTCACATCAGGCGGACACCCGTCAAGTCATCGGATGTCATAGATGCGGAACTTGAAGCAAATCTATTCTTCAAGTGCGAGAACCTCCAGGTATGCGGGGTGTTCAAGCCTCGCGGAGCGTCCAATGCAGTTTTTTCACTGAGTGCGGAGGAAGCGGAGAATGGAGTTGCGACCCATTCTTCAGGCAATCACGCCCAGGCACTTGCTTACGCGGCCAAGAAGAGAGGAATATCGGCCCATATCGTCATGCCCCGAACAGCTCCCGAGATCAAGGTGGAAGCTGTCAGATCCCATGGCGGCCAGATCACTTTCTGCGAGCCAAATCAGAAGGCTCGCGAAGACACCCTGGAAAAGATCGTGCAGGAAATAAGCGCACGATTCATCCATCCTTATGACGATCCAGTCATAGTCGCGGGGCAGGCGACATCCGCCCGCGAGCTTATCCAAGACCATCCCGACCTCGACATAATAATCGGGCCAGTGGGAGGTGGTGGGTTCATGTCCGGCACCTGTCTGGCAGCCAGATATTGGTCACCAAATACAATATTGATAGGAGCGGAACCGAAAGGCGCGGATGATGCCTTTCGTTCACTGAAAGCCGGCCACATCATACCATCGATAGACCCGGACACGATAGCGGACGGTCTGCTGACATCACTGGGAATCATCAACTTCGAAATTCTCAGCCAGGACCTTGAGAGAATTATCACAGTTAGTGAGGATAATATCGTCAGGGCGATGAGGCTAATTTACGACCATCTGGATATGATGGTCGAACCCTCGGGAGCCGCGAGCCTGGCCGCCCTATTAGAAAGTGAGATAGATATCAGTGGAAAGAAGGTGGGGGTCATGGTGTCTGGCGGGAATATCGACCTAGATATGTTTAGGGAATTAATCAATAAATAATGATTTTTAACATCTAGATCGATTGAATCGCATTCACTCTCAATCCAGAACAAGTGGGGTCATGCCCCGTCTAAATTACAGTATTTTCTCAGTTGGCGGGCGGGGTCCTATATTCAATGATCCAGTAAGTGACAATCACCAATTTATATTTCGTAAAACCCCGTCTGGATAACAGTATTTCATCAACTGGAAGGCGGGGTTATTTTTTTAATATTCAGAGCGAGCGCGCTCTGAATTAAAAAAATAAAAAAAAGGGGGGAGGTAATCGTGATTTGTGATTTGGTTTGGTAACCCTTTTCTGACTACCTTTGGTCTATTTTGGGTCCCATCCCGGGTGAAACAAGTTCACCGTTTGATTTCGTCGTTGTCGGGGAGTATTCCCCAGGTGCATCCATACTTACACTTCTGTAAGTCACCCTCAATTTCCCTATAGTTTCAGAAGCTTTTCTTCCAGGGCCACAGCGTTCTCCACGGCCTGTTCAGCCGCCTGGATCTTCTGTATCTTGTCTGGAACAAGCTCTATTCGCTCATAGATCATGTCCCTGACCGCTGCCCTTATAGCTTCAGAACGCGATGGGAAATCGTCTGCTCTGACAAGATAATCAATAGCCTTCAGATACCGCTTTGGTATCCGGATAGTGATCTTCTCATTGTCGCCTTCCATTTTTATCCACTCCGGCGTTGTTTGTACCTCTTTCGCCTTACGCTTGTCGGACAATCCTATATCCCCTCACTTATATTTAAAGGTTTAGGTTTTAATAAGATATATAGAAATAACTGTATAATTTATAGCCAGTAGATGTGCAAATATTAGAATGTGACTGATACATAGTGATTATACACCATTTTCATCAAGCTTAAATAACCGTGTTGAATTAGCCGTCATAACATGGCTAATGATGTATTCAGATTAACATACGAACCACCCAATAAACGCAAGATAATGGGTTTCAGCCAGGCGGAGTTCAAGGATCTGGGCATCGCGATGTTGGTATTATCCATTGCCTTTTCCATAGTTTTCAGCGGAGGCATCCAGAATATAGATTGGGTCGCATTCCCATTGTTCTTCCTTGTAGCTGCTATTGCAGTTCTGACAGCCTTTGTATTTCATGAGCTCGCACACAAGTTCGTGGCCCAGAAATATGGGTGCTGGGCGGAGTTCAGATCATGGCAAGCGGGACTGATGATGGCATTGGTATTCTCCATGATGGGATTTCTCTTCGCGGCTCCGGGAGCCGTCATGGTCATGGGAAATGTGACCAAAAGTCAGAATGGTAAGATAAGCGCCGCGGGGCCAGCGACCAATATCACCATCGCGACAATCGCCTACACGATTTCCTTCCTGATGGGTGATTCGGATATTGGTTTCATAATCTTCTTCATTGGAACCGTCAATGCCTTCATAGGGGCATTCAATATGATCCCCTTCATGCCTTTTGATGGGGCCAAGATCGTGAAGTGGAGCATTCCCGTATATGTGGTAATGCTGGCCGCTGTCCTGGTCCTGGTCGCGATCGGCTATGGCATCATCTGATTATCTGATTATAATCATGATAATCAGATAGCAGGTTTTTTAAGCATGTCCAGCAATTATCAATTGTATGCGACACACTGTTCCGACAATGATATTATTATCCATTGTCGTTGTACTTGGCCTGGTATCAATCCAGACAGTAGCTCAGACACTTCCAGATCAAACAAGATTGGGGTATGGATATCATGACATCGATGTCACATTGGACATCGATGAGATCTCGGTGTATAAGATCCACCTTAAAATGGGAGATAAATTCATTGTGAACTTGGAGGTCAACATGGGCGGGCCAGTGGATTTCATCCTGATGGACAATTACACATTGTATCTCATGGCGGAAGATGGCGATCTTCTGAATGATGAAGGTGAATTGGTATTCTTGCAGAAGGGCACTAGCACGGATTCCTACGAAATATCTTATGACCATTCAGCAAAGTTCGATGACACCCTTTACCTGATATTGGACAATAGTGATTTCACAGAGACTGGTGCTTCACCCATAGGAGAGGTAAGGATCACTGGCTCCATAGATGTGAGGGAAAGTGTCTGGACCATTCAGAATATAATCATCACAATAGTGATCGTCATCGTCATAATCGCGATCTTTGTCGGAATAAGATTGCCACCCGGGAAAAAGAATGTGGATAGTAGAAATGTCCATCAAAAAAACAATGTGAAGAAGAAAAATACAAAAAGAGACGCACGCCGATAGAGATTTATGGATTCCCGTTGATAAGGAGCGGATGTATTCTGATGAGGATGGGGAATTAGCCGTTAGATATGCCAGGGCTTTGATCGAATATTATGTCAAGAATGATGGTAAGCCGGATGTCCAGCTTCCCGAACATTTCAATGAGATGTCCGGGGCCTTTGTCACTCTGAACACTTATCCAGAAGGGGATCTCAGGGGGTGTATAGGCTACCCGGTTCCGTACTTCCCACTCAAAGAAACATTGGAGAAGGCCGCCGAGGGAGCTATCCAGGATCCAAGATTTCCGAGATTGAGAAAAAGAGAGCTCGACCTGGTGGTTGTGGAAGTCAGTATACTCAGCCCCCCGGAACTTATCAATGTCGAAAAACCATTGGATTATCTGAAAGAGATCGTCGTTGGACGTGATGGTTTGATCGTGGAAATGGGCGATTACAAAGGCCTGCTCCTGCCCCAGGTGCCAGTCGAATGGAAATGGGATGTCAAGACTTATCTTTCTCAGACCTGTTTGAAAGCAGGTCTGAGACCGGATGCTTGGCTCGAACCGGATATCCAGATATTCAAATTCAGCGGCCAGGTATTCTCAGAGAAAAAGCCAAAGGGCGATATCACAAGGAAGGACCTTGCATGACCGAGCTGGATCTAGTAATCAAAGGAAGAGTCCTGATAGGCAATGAGATGCAGACCATCTGCATCGGGATCGAAGATGGGAAGATAACTGTTCTGGGAAAGGATCTGGATGGTGATAAATTCCTTGATTATTCCAAATATCTCATAATGCCAGGCGGCATCGATATCCACACTCATATGCGAGATCCAGGATTTACAGATAAAGAGGATTTTCACACCGGGACAATGGCAGCTGCCTTTGGAGGAACGACAACCATAATGGATATGCCAAACACCCGGCCGATGGTGACAAATGTGAGTCAGCTGAAGGACAAGCTTGACATCATAGGAAAAAAGGCCAATGTGGATTATGGCCTTTATGCCTCACTAACACCAGATTCAGATATCAAAGTATTGAAAGAATTGGCCGTGGGCTTCAAGCTCTTCATGGCCGAGACAACATCCGCAGTTCCAATTTCAGAGGAGGATATCAGGAATAAACTGGCAGACCCTGAATTGGAGGGGCAGGTAGTTAGTGTTCATGCTGAATCTCCAGAGAGGTTTAGGGATATCGAGGTCACAAGCCTCGATACCCATGATGATTCAAGACCAGCTTCGGCCGAGATCATCGCTGTTGAAAATATCACCCAGATGAAAACATCCGCCATCATGCATTTCGCTCATTTGACAGATCTCATGTCCTTTGAAAAGGCCTTCGGATACAGTAATGAGATCACACCACATCATATGTTCCTCAGCACATCCAGTGACCTTGGTGCGAGGGGCAGGGTCAATCCCCCTTTGAGAAACATCAGGGAACAGGCCTCGCTCTTCACAGCCTTCGTGAAAGCACAGGTGGGGATCATAGCCAGTGATCATGCTCCGCATACCATGGATGAGAAAAAAATGCCTTTCGGAGAAGCTCCCAGTGGACTGCCGGGTGTTGAGACCAGGCTTCCGATGATGCTGGCGCTTGTTCAATCAGAACAAGTCAGCCTCAGATTGGTGCAGGCAACTTGCTGTCACAATCCTGCCAGATTATTCTCATTGTCCAAGGGACAGATCGATGTTGGATTCGATGCAGATCTATCCATATTTGATATGACCAAAAACACCAAGATCAAGGGAGAGCGATTGCATTCCAAATGTGGCTGGACGCCCTTTGAGGATTATAATGCGATATTCCCAGACCATGTTTTCTTGAGGGGAAGAAAGATAATCTCAGATGGGAAACTGATAGAATCTGGAACTGGCAGAAATATTGTTTAATAGATATCCATAACCATCCGGCATCTAGAATTATAACTATATAGATAAATTATAGATGTAGATCATAAAGATATAAGATCATTAAAAATTATTATATTGAAAAGGGAAAAGGGCGACCCGGAAATTGTAACCGGGTCGATTTTGCCTGAACTGGAATGATACGCATAGCTAGGTTAAGCCTACGGCCATGTGGGCGACAATCATCAAGATGATTGCTTTCAGTTGACATGACCGTGATATGGCCTATCTAACCGAACAATGCACCGAGACCGGCTGCTGCGTCTTCCTCTGTTGCTGCTTCTTCTTCGGGCTCTTCTTCCTTCTTAGCCTCTGCTGGTGCTGCTGCTCCTGCTGCTGCAGGTGCTGCTGCTGGTGCGGCCACCGCGGTTTTCATTGCTTCCTCGATGTCCACGCCGTCAAGAGATGCGGCCAATGCCTTTATTCTGGAAGTGTCGGCTTCGACACCTGCAGCCTTCAAGATATTTGCTATCGCGGTCTCATTGATTTCCTTCCCAGCTGAGTGAAGGATCATTGCGCTGTATATATATTCCATTTCTTATTCCTCCTATATGATCTATTGATTCTTATCTACTTATCCGAATAGGGCACCAAGTCCTGCTGCTGCATCCTCTTCGGTAGCCTCTTCTTCCTCGTCATCGTTTGGCTTCTTGTCATCCTCTGTAGTTGCTTCTGTAGCTGCGGGTGCGGCTACAGGGGTGGCAGATATCCTTGCTTTCAGATCGTCATCCAGTGCATCTGGCACTTGGGATGCCACTGCCATCATCTTGCCTGTTGCGATCGCAAGAAGCATCTCGATGGTATCCTTATTAGCGACACCTGCATTGAGCGCGAGGCTCATTGCATCCATCTGGGCCTTGCTTATCAATGGCCTGATGGTAAGTGGTGTTGTGTAGGATATGAATGTTGCCAGATTGAAAGAGCTGGATATGACATAGTTCAGGTTGCCCATGAAGGCCTCTTCATCGATGTTCAATACATCTTTCCTGAAGATCGTGCCATTCTCATAGACCGCGCCCATGTCCATTCCCACGGTCAATGGGAATATCTCCAACTTCGTGAGCATGGATGCCACGCTTGCTGGGATGGGTTCTCCCTCTTTGACAAGAACTTTCGTCTTCTTTATAACGACTTTCCCGCCCTCAATGGCTGCTGGTATTCCAGCTTTCTGGAAATCTCCGACTATTGGACCTGGTTTGAATGGAGTATCTCCTGCTTTGAGCTCTATCTCATCTGGAGCTATCTCGCCGCCCTTTGCAGGGGCAGCTGTCTTTGTTGCTTCCAGACTTTTGTATAACTTGAATGGGTTCATGTCAGTTGCTATTATCGCACACTGGCCATTGACCTCGTCTACCAGGCCTTCCAGGCCCTTCTTGTCCTTGGACATCTCCTTCAATGCCCTCTCGATAAGATTGTTCTTTGCAACGATAAGCTGTGCTTTCCCCTTGAGGTTCCTTCTCATCTTCTGGATCTGAGGACCAGGGATACCGTTCACCCTGACGATACCTATCACTTCACTATCTTTAATAATTGAAGTCAGGTCATCGACATAGGCTTTCTTCCATTTCGCTGCTTGAGTCATTACATCAACCTCACTGATGGACCCATAGTGGTCTTGACGTAGACGGATGATATGTTCTGATCACCGCGCTCTAACTTGGATTTCAATCTTGTGATGACAGCGTCTATGTTCTCGGCGATATCTTCCGGGCTCATGTCCTTGGTTCCGACCATCGTATGGAAGGTCTTGCTCTCTTTTGATCTTATTTTGACGGTCTTCCTCAGACCAGTTATTAGCACTGTTGGATCCATGCCCGGTGGTACTGGCTTAGGCATCTTTCCACGAGGACCCAGGAAAATACCCAATCTCTTACCAATTGTGGGCATAAGTGGAGCCTCTGCAATGAAGAACGCATGCTTGTTAGCCAATTTCCTGGCCTTCCTCTTCTCATCAGCATACTCTTCGATCTCTTCGGGTGTGATGACCATATCGGCAACTCCCTTTGCCTTTACTGCAAGTTCACCACTAGCGAAAACCGCAATTTTCATGTCCTTGCCCCTTCCTTTTGGAAGTTGGATCTCTTCTTCAATCCTGTTCTTAGGTACCTTCAGGTCGATATCTTTCAAATTAATAGCCAGCTCTACTGACTCTATGAATTTACGCTCCTGAGCATCTTCGATCGCCTTCTTCAAGGCTGCCATCATGTTTGGGTCCATTGGATATTCCTCCTGTAGTTAGTCGGGGGATTAGCCCCTCCTACAGTATCACATAACTTAACTGTGGAGACCGAGTAAACAAAGAGGTGTTTATAAGCGTTTTGGTAAATATGGTGGTAAAGAAGACATACATAACTCTTATCAACTAAACAACTAAAGATTGTGATCAAAAGATCGGGCTCTCATTAAGGTTCCAGCCACTTACCAAGCTCGCCGTATTCCTGAATGACCCTTACTATTCCCAGGACTTCCAATAATATGAAAAGTATCAGCATCAGAACAGGATAAAGTGAATAATCTCCCTTTATAATAATAAATGATATCAATATACCAAAGAATATGAGAGAAGCCACACTGGCCGCTCTTCCCTTCTTATTGGGTATTATTTTTGGAGCATCTGAAGGAGCATTTTCCGATGTCTCTATTGATATTTCTGGATCATTGGCTTCAATTGCTTCCATTCTATTTCTCCTTCTCGATTATCGCTATGTATTGATGTTCATTGTCCAGATACTGGCTCACTTTCCACCCCGTGCCTTCGAGGATCATCTCCATCTCACCCTTGGACACTATAAGATAATCAAACCACGGGGTCTTGTATTTTTTGTATCTGGCTCTTATTCTGACCTGGCCTCCCAAGCGGCCAAGTTTTTTATTTCTTTTGTGATACCATAGATGTTCGGGCTTCTCAGTGGAATAAACATCCATGGATTCTGTGATGATCCTGGCATCTGCCGAGGTCATTGAATGAAAACGCTTGAGCAACCATCTGGCTCGCTTCATACTGCTGAATAATCCAAAATTATTGCCCAGCATGAGGATGGTGTCGAACTTGCCCAATTTGGAAGATATCTGGGTGATATCCATGAGCTTTGTCTTCTTCAATCCTCTTTCCTTGCAGGCCTTCAATGCCAGAGCTGAATTATCCACCCCGAGAACATCCAGGCCTTTATTTTGCAGATAGATCGAATGGCGGCCGGCACCACAACCTATGTCCATGATGCGACCCTTGGCAAGCTTCATGGCCTTCTTTTCATGCGAAGGCCAGTCCTTGTATTCTGTCAGATAACTGTGAGCTCCCAGCATCACATCCACATACCCATCATCCCTTTCGATGACATGGTCAGTCTCCAGACCTTTGTGATTATCGTAGATCACATGCCCGAATGCGTCATCATTATCCTTCCAGCCAGTCATATTCCATCACTCCAGTTTCTTCAATTGTAAATTGTAAAGGGACACCATTTCCTCGGTAGTGGTCGCATCCTCCGGCCCCTTGTCCTCGCGAAGGCCGATGAACCTGGGAAATCTTATGGCCAGCCCATTTCCCTTTCTTATCTCGTCAAGGCCGCAGGTGTGGATCGGTGAAAGGGTTATTTCAGCTCCTTTCACTTCCATCACGACCACTGGCTCGAACCAATAATCGGGTATCATCTTGGATTTAACGCGTATTGGCATCTTCTTCACTTTGTGCTCATCCAGCATACTGGAGAAGGAGGCCAGCATCTCGTCATTGAAGCCGCTTCCCAGCTTGGTCACGGACTCGAATGTGTCGGTCTCATGGTTGTAGGTGGCCATCAAAAGCGCGCCGTATGTGCCGGCGCGGCGACCCTTGCCAGCAAATCCACCAATGATAGCCAGGTCCACGGTATCATTCAATTCCGATTTGTAATCGCGCTTGAATTTCACCCACTGCCAGCCGCGGGAGCCAGCACGATAGAATGATTCCTCGCCGATCGACTTGGCAATTATCCCTTCACAACCATCGTCAAGAGATCTCTGGAAAAATGATTCTGCCTCGTCTGGATCGTCGGTGATCAGGGAATTGGAAATTAATACATTGTCCGAGGTCTTGATACAGCTGGCCAGCCTCTCCCTACGATTGGGATAGGGTATGTTCACAAGCTCTCTTCCATCGAGAAAAAGGCAATCGAAAAAGAACACGGCCACTGGATAATCCTTGATGGCGGAATCCAGTTCGGTCTTGCGACCTCGACGGTGGCTGACTTCCTGAAAGGGCAGCATCTCGCCAGTATTGATGTCCACTGGCACACATTCTCCATCCAGAATACACTCCTTCCCCGCGAATGCTCCCCGCATGGATTCGACCACATCCGGAAATTGGGCTGTGACATTCTCCAGCTGTCTGGTATACAGCTGGATATTCTGACCTTCATCCGCCTGCCAGATATGCGCCTGCACCCTCAATCCATCATACTTGTATTCAAAGGAACATTTGCCCAATTTTTCTATTATTTCAGGTATGCCAGGCAGTCTTTCACAAAGCATAGCTCTGAGTGGGGTTCCGGCCTCCAACTCTATGAGGTCCAGTCCATCGATTCCGTCCGCAGCCAGTGTATTGGCCACCTTTCCAAGATCGGAGCAAATATTGTAAGCATTCTCCACCTTGCCCTTGTCCTCCTTCTGCCCAAAGGTCTGAGCCAGAGCATCGACGATTGTCATGTCCGCGATACCGAGTCGCATCTTGCCACTAGCTAATCTTCCCAAGTATTGAATTTCATTTTTAGTAGATGAATTGTGGAATAATAATGCTAATAATTTTATTTTGTATTCTTGTGAACCTGACCCTGAAGCCTTAGCAATGTTCATCATAGTTTCGAATATAAAATTTACGCTTAATTGTTCTTGAAATAGGGAAGTTTGCTTTTTTGTTTCCATAGCTTTCAAAGCAACCTTGCCAGTATCCCCTCCACTAATCCACCAACTTTCTATTAATTTCTTATCTACACGAAAGGCTTCGTATAGTGCTTCATGAACCAAGGTGTGAGAAAGTCCAAGTTCTATTCCTGTGAAATCTGGTGCAAGCTTACCCTGGGTGAGATAGATGACCTTATCGAGTATGTTCGGGGGAGTGATCTTGAACAGCTCCACCAGTATCTCGGTCATCTCCAATCTTTTGCGAGTGGCCTCGATTCTTGAATAGGCCTTGGCGATCACGGAATAATCCATTGGGCTGGGAATGGTTTTAGGTCTTTAATAAATTTGGTTCGATCGTATCTATAAATGAACTATATATGATTAAATGATAAGATATAGCAATTAATTTATTAATAAGATAAACATCAGGGGAATTTATGGATGATACTAACAAAACATTGGTAGCGATAGTCGCCATCGCCGTAATAGTTGCTTTGGTTGTGGCAGGATTCTGGGCGATATCCACCAATAATAAGATAGTGGAAGAGGAAGAGGCCATAGACAGCAACTGGGCTCAGGTGAGTAATCAATATCAGCGAAAGGTCGATCTGATACCCGAGCTTGTCACTATAGTTTCAAATTATCAGGAATTCGAGTCCAGTACCCTTAGCAATATCACCGCATTGCGTTCACAATGGATGGATGCCGATACTACAGAAGAGCAGGTCAATGCATCCAATGCACTGGATCAGGAATTGATGTCCATAGTCCTGACCTTTGAAGCATATCCATACCTTCAATCAGTATTCGTTGTCAGTGATCTGATGGTTTCGCTGGAGAGTACTGAGGATATGATCATGGTCGCGCGTATGAGATACAATGAGGCTGTCCAGGATTATAATACCCATATCAAAAAATTCCCTGCGAACATGATAGCCGAGATGGGAGACTACGAAGAGCGTTCGTACTACTCCAGTACTGCTGGGCCTGAAGCACCATAATAGAGCGGCTGGCTATGAGATCGCACTGGACTTTGGGTGTTTTAATAGCTTTATCACTTCTAGTTCCAGCTGTGTCTGGGTATCCTCAATTGGATTACTATGTCACGGATGATGTCGGAGTTCTTCTGCTCGATGAGATAAACCTCATCGAGCAGGTGTGTTCCGATATGTATTACGAGACCGGGGTGGAGATGGCCATCCTCATCGTGAATGATACGGGAGATGATGATATCACCCTTTTCGCGGTAAAAACATTCGAAGAGAATGGCATAGGTCAAGAAGGCGAAGATAATGGCCTTCTTTTCATCATTGTCACGGGTACTGATGAATGGCGTATAGAGGTCGGTTATGGTCTGCAAGGCACCTTGCCAGCTATTTTGGTCCATCATATCGCGGAAGACAATCTGGAACCCGCAATGGCACAGGGCGATTATTTCACCGGTATAGGCAGCACGGTGGCCGAGCTGGCTGATGAGATATTGGAGAATTATGATGGGGAGCCCGTGGAAAAAACAAGTCCTTATCCGATAAGCTGGCTGCCATTAACATGGTTTCAATTGATCATGATATGGATAGTCATCGTGATAATGATACTGACAAAAGGCCAGGTCATTCTCTGGATACTGCCCTTTTTAGGAGGCGGTAGCGGGGGAAAGAAATGGGGTGGCGGACGATCTGGTGGTGGAGGATCCAGAGGCAAGCTCTGACCTTTATCATTCGAACTAACTATAATTGCCGCGGCTGAACCCAAGTATGGATTCGCATATCGGGCAGGAATACATTATCTCCTGTTTGAAGAAGCCAGCACCCTTGATATCTCTTATCACGCTATCGATAGATACCTGATTCTTACAGTGTGGACATTTTGCCATATTATAGAGTATGTTATCAATATTATATAACATGAATTTGGGCTTTCCCTGGGAAATCCCGCACTGGACTTATAAGCCTATTTTTACATTATTATTGATAGGAGGCGAAAAACTATGAACTGCGTAACCTGCAAGGTTTGGGTCAAGATGGCACGCGATGCCGCTCAGCGAGTGTGCACGACTTGCCAGCAAGTCAGCAATCCGGTGTGACTACAGGGAAATTATGCAGTTGGTGGTCTATCTTACTGATACTAACAAAAACCAAAAAAAAGGGAACGGGGAAGAAAAAGTAAGACCTCCTACCTGCATCTCCTCTATAATCATAAAATGGCCAGTCAGCCCAATACTGGCCCAACTTTTATTTATTTAATTTAATTTTCATTAATTGGATCTTGCTTTGGCCTTTCTTATCTTCTTGGACATTTCCGCTTTCTTGGAATATCTGGCCAGCATATAAATGAGTATAATTCCGAGGATCGCGGGCATCAGGATGCTTGTGGCCAAATTGGCATCCGTATCGATATTGTCATAAGGTAATCTGAGGGCTCCGAGCATCAGGCCAGTTAGAAAAGAAATGGTCTGATACTTCCATTTTTTAATCACTATATTGAGGACCTTGGAGAAGGCCAGCAGGCCGATGATAGCTCCCAATAGGAAGGCGAATATATCCTCCAGGACCAGAGTCTTGAGAGAGTGTAGCATGTACTCATACTGGTTTAAGAAAAGCAGTATCAGAGCTCCAGAGATTCCAGGCAATATCATGGCGCAGATCGCCACTATGCCAGATATGAAAATTATATGCAATTCATGACCCATGGTCAGGGAGGTCATACCGACAAAAAGATAGGCGAAGAAACCTCCGATTATCATCAGGAAAATATTGACTGCCGTTTTCTGCCTTATGTCCATGAAGAGCATGACCGCGGAGGCCAGGATTATCGCGAAGAAGAATGCGTATATTTCAGTGGTATGGTGTTCCAGAAGATAGCCCATGATATTGGACATCAGAAGAAAAGCAAGAAAGATCCCGGCAGCCAGCGGTATGAAGAATTCCAAATCAAGTTTCTTGTTCTTTGTAACATCCTTTCTCTTGATGGTGTTGATAAGTGTCTCTTTATTCACCTGGCTGATTCCTCGAACCAGCCTTTCGTAGATGCCAGTTATTAGGGCGACAGTGCCGCCGGACACACCTGGAACTATGTCCGCCATGCCCATGGCCATGCCCTTGAAGAAAATGGAGCCAGATTGTTTTGGTTTCATACTACACCTACTGTGGGTATATGTATCAATATTTAATAATGGTGGGTCTCGGAAAGGTGGATATGCTCTGATGGTAAAATGCTCAACCAGAATAATAGTACTCGCCAGCACTCTTTTGTTCGCGATCCAGTCTACTGCCATCCTTGTTAATTCTTGGGCGGTTGGTGTCCGTGTCCCGCCTGAAAGTGATATTCACATCTTTCAGGAACTGGTTCATTCCCACTCTCATTCCAAAGGGGCCAGCTCCATGACCTTTAACAGATGGCTCACCATCGAATACCATGATGGAATCTGCCACCATGTCGATGAAATAAACATCGTGGTCGACGATCATGCCAGACTTGCCGGATTTCTCCATCACACGACGGATGGTCCGGGCGGCCTCCATTCTCTGATTCGAATCAAGGTAAGCGGATGGTTCATCAATAAGGTAGATATCGGCCTCGCGGCCAAGGGCGAGGGCGATGGCAACTCGCTGCAATTCTCCACCGGAAATCGAATCCACCATCCGGTCCATTAATGGCTCGAGGTTCAGGGGGGCTGCCACCTCTGCTTTGAAGAAGCCGGACTCCATCGCTTTGCCTATCTGGCTTAAAAGAAGAATACGAACTGATCCGTCAAAGTCCGGCTCGATGTATTGCGGTTTGTAGGAAACCTTAACCTCAGTTTCCACTGCGCCAGAATCGGGCTGAATCTCATTGGCTAACATCTTGACAAAAGTGGTCTTCCCGGTTGCATTTGAACCGACAATTCCGACCACTTCTCCGGCCTTTATAGTGCCGGGCTCTGTCTCCATCTCAAAGGACTCGAATTTCTTTTTCAGGCTGTCAAATGTTACAAGATCCGGGGCTGTCCAGTCTTCCCTCGGGGCCTTTGTCTCGAACTTTATCGCCTTTGTGCGCACACGGATATTCTCTTCCTTAAGATATCCGTCCAGGTAGGTGTTGATAGCACTTCGCACTGTTCGCGGGTGTGCGACCACACCGAAAGTCCCTTCCATCCCGTACATGAGATAGACATTGTCGGCTAAGAAATCAAGAACCGCGAGATCATGCTCGATGACCATAACTTGGCTTTTCTTGGCCAGTGTCTGGATGGCCTTGGCGACATTAAGTCTTTGATAAATGTCAAGATAAGATGATGGCTCGTCGAAGAAATATATATCCGCGTCCTTGAGGAAGGTCGCGGCTATGGCCACTCTCTGAAGTTCTCCACCAGATAGTTTTCCCAATTCACGATCCATGCAGTGCTCGATGAATAATTCTTGACTTACTTCATCAAGTCGGCCGCTATCATCCACTTTTTTGAGCAATTCACTGACCTTGCCAGTGTGCACCTTGGGAAGCATGTCCACATACTGCGGTTTCATAGCAGTTCTTATGTCACCCTGGGAAACTTTTTGAAGATAATTGACCATCTCGGTTCCTGCATATTTATCCAGGACGTGATCCCATGTAGCTTCTTCCTCCAGGTTCCCCATATTCGGAATTTCCTCTCCGGATAATATGCGGATGGCCGTGGTTTTCCCGATACCGTTTGGTCCAAGAATTCCAATGACATCCCCTTCTCTGGGTACTGGTAATCTGTAAAGCTGGAAACCATTGACACCATATTGCTGGACAAGCTCTCCTTCCAACTCTTTTGGAAGACCGATTATCCTAATGGCATCGAAGGGACATTTATTGATGCATATTCCGCAGCCCACGCATAGCTCTTCGGAGATAATCGGCTTGGTGTCTGGACCCACAACTATGGTCTCGTCACCACTACGGACTCGAGGGCAGAATTTGATACACTCAATATTACATCGCTTTGGTTGGCACCTATCTTTTAGCAGAACTGCTATGCGCATGAGATGTTGTATTAACAAGTTAGATTTAAATTAATTGGATAGTTTCTATCATTTTTTGTAATTTACAATAATTTATAATGTAGATAAATTCAGCAATAAAGGTTATACATAGGTTCACCATTTTAGTAGAATAATAGGGGACTAAAACATGGCAGAAAGTAAATTAGATATCATACAGGCAATTGAAATAGCGATGCAGGAAGAGCTGGCTGCAGCTGGTTTTTATCACATGGCGATGAAGAAAGTTAAGGATGGAAGAGCTATCAAAATGCTGGAACAACTTATCATGTTCGAGCAGCACCATTATGAGAAGCTTATTGATCTTAAGATCTCGCTGGAAGCCGATGGGAAGTTCATAGCCTATGAAGGGATTGAATTCGTTCTACCACCCAGCACGGTGGAGGCTGCGGGTCGCATCGAAGAGAATAAAGGCGATATTCTGAATATTCTCAGCATTGCCATTAAGACCGAGGCGAATGCTAAGGAGAAATATCTTGAACTGGCAGAAAAGACCGAGATCCCGGAAGGTAAGGCGATGTTCACCAAGCTTGCGCAGGAAGAAGAGATGCATTGGAGAATTCTAAGCGACGAGCATTATCACATCACGAATGATGGTATGTGGGGAATCTGAACTACCAGGTTTTTATCCTGGTAGTTCAGTAGATTATTATTATTCAATTAGCTTTAGCTCAGTCAGACTTCCTGAGCTTTCTCCATACCACGGAGCCAATTAGCACGAGCAGAGGCAGTACATACAGTATGGCCAGATGGCTGTCATCACCTGTATTTCGTGCTCCTACATCATCCATTGATCCGGTAGTGTTCTGATCCTCCGATGTCAAGGTTGTTTCCTCCATTGATCCGGTCTGATCTTGACCTGGTCCTGAGATATCCAGGTCATTTACAGGAGCTTCTATTTTCACTATCAGATAGGTATGATTGATATTCCCGTAGATATCCGATATGGCCAGTGTCACATTATGATCGCCTGGTTCACTAAATGCCCAAGTTATGTTCATATTGAATGAATCCGCAATTCCATCTGAATCCATATCCCATGAGTAGTTCGATATTTCATGTTCCGAGATCGAGCTGGAGGCTGAGAAATTGATGGTCATGTTTGTCATGAAAATACCAGTTGCGACGATCACTGGTATGGGCTTGTCCATCTCGTCTTTCCAGTCATATCCAAATACCCGGGTGAAATATTCGGCTATTTCATCATTTTCCACTATGATGCCCACTTCCCTGTTCCGTGTGCATGAGTTCTCATTCCAGTTTATGCTGGATATCAGAGTTTTTGAATCATCCACCACCAAGCCTTTTGTGTGGACCTTGGTGAAAATATGGGTGCCGGATCTGACCAGCCTTGCCTCGATGTCCAGATCCTCTGCTTCAGCCAGTGAATTTAGGTACGCGACAGTGTCATCATTGTCATTGTAATCCTCGAATTTGATATTATAATCTGAAGAGTCGAGAAGTACCTTGACAGAGCAGCCTCGCCTGGCAGCATCTATCAGGGCTGTCAGGTATGGGTTAAGCTGTGGCCAAGTTCCATCTGCATTTCGCTTTCCCCAGTGCAGGTCGATGTAAAATTGCTCAGCCAGTATAGCGTCCTCTGCGGAGGATATCAGCTTCATCAAGGGGTCTTCCGGGGTGAGAGACATATCCGGGTAGATCACGGCGGTCACATTTGATGTGGATATACTGGTTTGCTGCTCGAAGATGGGCTCCAGCGTCTTTTCCTTTATTGGTTCATAGATATCGGATACCACATTTGGTTCGAACTCACACACATCTTCCCAGTCCGCCTTCCAGTCATTGTAAAATATCTGGGAAAAATAATCTGCAAGATCATCATTCTCTATGGCGATCCCCCAACCTCGATTGCCTGTGGTTCCCGGAACTGGCACGCCACTTTTCTTCCAATTCTCGGTCATGACGATAGTTGTTGAATTATCTGCGACCATGTATTTCGCATGATTGAAATTGTACCTGGTCTCGACCTTGACACCGGAAGGATTCTGCGTATGAACATCGGCTCCTGCCAGTACCAACCATGAAAGTAGTTCTTCTTCCGCATCTGGCATGCCGCCGACAGGTGAGCCATCAACCAATATTCTGACATCCACTCCCCTTGAAAGAGCGTCGCGAAGTGATGTGGCCAGATGGGCGTCTGTGAATTCGTAAAGATTGAGCGAGATACAAACTTTCGCATTCTCGATGACATCGATGATAGCATCCATTGAACAATCTGGAGACACGAAAGCAGTGGTATGGCCAGATGTTTGGAAATATCCAGATGTGGCACTGGACTGGCCAGCCTTGATGACCTTGTATGTATCCCAATCCAATGATGAATTCGAGTCAAGGTAAGTTCCATTGATCATCATTCTCTTGACTATCTGATATGAACCATCCACTTCCACTGCCGGCCCTATCCAGCCTTCCCCACTGTGGGTGGAATCGCCGAAGACAAAAGCATCTGCCACGTCGAGGCCAGTGCTCACAAGGAATATCTCATCCCCATCATTCGCCATCGTGGGGCTTGACTTGGGCACGCTGAGACTATCCATAGTCGATATACCAGTATAGGAAAATTCAGGATACTGGAGGGTCATCTCGTAGTATCTGGTTCCATTGTCTGCTATTGTCATCACCTCGCCTGGCAGGATCATGGTGCCCTTTTCAAAAACAGCCAAGCCCTCACCATCGGTGATGCCACACATGCTCAGATCGATGGATCCATTGGTCGGATTCATTATCTGGATGAACTCGCCACCCAGCTTGGCATCGGGGCAAACGGCGGTGATCAGAACACCGCCGATATTCCTGGATGAGGAGCCAGGTGTTGGGAGTGACTGGCTCCATTCGCTCCCTTCTTTCACATAGGAATAACCTTCAGATATGAATGATAGATTGGATCGCTGACCAAGCTCCATTGGCGGAAGGTCCACCGAGCTGCCATCACCATAACTTATGAAGTCCATAGGATAGCCAGTACTGTTCTGAAGAAGTATGTCATCGCCAGAGCCAGTGAGTATGGAGGATGTCTTGTTCATGAACAAGTACCAGGAACCCTCGCTGGCATTGTGGTATGATACACCGCAGTTCACATGCACGACTGCGAACTCGCCAGGAGCCAGAGTGATATTTTGAAATACCATGTCCACACCTCCATCCTGATCACTAAGTGTCCAGTTCAGTATATTCCGGGGAGTGGCTCCCGTATTCTGCAGCTCGATGAATTCCCCATCCAACTCCAGGCCGAGAGGGTTGTAGAGAAATTCGCTTATGATAATTCCAGATGATGAATTAGTAGTTGAGATGCTGGATGTAGTGGTGTTAGTGGTGGTGGAACTATCCATTATCTGAATTGGAGCTACATCTGCTGCGGCCGAATTCACTGCCGTTCCGCACAGGTTGATCATTGTCAGGGCGATTATCAGGATTGCTATCATTGTCTTTTTCATCTTATCACTGAAGCGAAACTGCACCTGCCCGCATATAAACAAAGTCGATTCTTGTAGGCTATATGTAGGGTATTTTTTTCATCATAATATTGCGGATCATACATGACCTTCATGATTCAATTATATCAATTTTGACAATATAGCCAGTACTTAAAATTCGACATTAACTTTATATAATATACAAGTAACAAAGCTACCTGGGCAATTTATAAATATGCATTGTTGTAATACATGCGTATATGATACAACAGACGTTGTATAGCTAGACTCAGGGTGGGGGTCTTTTGGAGGAATCTTCATGAAATATGATAAAATGTTGATTAGCATCTTGCTAATCACCTCAATGATATTAGCTAGTATCGCGATAGTTTCTGATAATGTGAGTTCCATCGATGTTGGAGGTGATTCTGTTACAGAAATAGCCTCACTTCCCAATGGTGTGACCATAAATGACATCTCGTGGAAGGATGATGGTTCCATTGCCCTTGCCGTGGGAGCCAATGAATCTGGCGGCTCCAATGCCTTCTGGTATTATCCAAATATCGACCAGTGGGTGGGACTTACCCCGTACTGCGTCGAGGTCCCTATGGAATTGGTCCACACACAGGTAGCAACAGAATGGGAAGCAATGTCTCTGGCATTCTCCCCAGTTTACAATTACACTTTCTATATTGATGATGGTGCCCTTAGCAAGTTAACAGAGGGCGTGCATTATAATTTCAATCCTGTAACTGGAGAGGTCGTGATGCTACCTCCAAATCTATCACCTGGTGATGAACTGCTTTGCTGGTACAATTACTCCATAAGAGAATTCTTCGGAGTGGAATATGATCCATTCACCGATAGTTTCGGCATAGTGGGAGGATATGTGGATGGCATTCAGTCAAGCGCAATGTATGTGACTCCAGGATCGACAGAGATGTTCGAGATATCGCATAACGGTTCGTGGCCGACCCAGGAACTCAGAGGAATGGATGTGGATGAGTACGGTAATTTCCTGGCAGTAGGGGCAAATGATCTGGTTCTTTTCTACAGATTGCTGGATGACACTTGGTATGCGGTTGCAGATGATGAGCTAGATTCTGGATGGAATTATAATGATGTTAGCTATGAGCTGGAGAATCATAGATACTATCTGGTAGGTGGAAATGCCAGTGGAGGTGTGATAGCATACACAGATCCACTTGCAGACAATACTGTAATTCCAGCAAAGCATTACGATTATGACTCTTTCGCCAATATGACACAGAAAGCAATTATAAATTCCATTGAATGGAACAATGACCCTAATAAATTCGGTGGAAATCAATATGCTTTGTTAGTTGGTAGCTCGGACCTGGTCATGATCCAACCAATTGATTCCGGATCACCGATGATCGTTGGCCCACAGATACCGAATATGGTCTTTGAGGATGTTGGATTTGACGAATCCTCGTGGGAGTACGCGACGCTCGTCGGATGGGATCAATCCACTTCCAAGGGCTATATCCTTTATTTCAAACCTGGAGAATCCAATATAAAGACCCTGCACTCTGATATCAGCCAGAAGTTCTATTGTGTAGATTATCGGCCGCCGAACAGCCCGTCCTTCGGCTTCGTTATAGGAGCTAGTGGCGGAGCTAAGATCAACACAAATGCATTTGACATTACCACGAAGCTCTATGTGAACACCGATGTGCCTCATGTATTCGATACAGACATGTGGGATGCCAGTGATGCTGGACAGGTATCAGTGCTCAATACACAGGTCGATGTCAAGAACACCTACACTTTCTTTGTGGAAGTGAATTACACCGTTGGTGGAGATGATGAGTTCTGGGACAATAATGACAATGTCAGAGTGGTCCTCTGGGCATGGCATGATGAAGGGCAGACAGATACAGATTCAAATCCAGAAGGAACCTGGGCCACGGAAGATAACAGGACCAGGCAGTTCAGTGTAGCATGGGATGAGGGAACCACTCTTGTTCCTGGACAGGGAGCCGCCAGCATGGTATATCCTGTTGGAAGCGTGGGTGAGGACGAGTTCAGGCTGGATAGTTACTGGGTAGACCCAACTGGATATGGTCTGGATAGTAGCACCTGGCGAATGTACTTCAACATAACCTTCGATAATCAAACATGGGCCGCGGATGGAAATGGCTTTGGAAATGGAGCGGCGACCAATATAAATGACCCTAGCCAGTCATTGAATGACCCCAATAGCTGGGATATGAGGTTCCAGATATATGATCAGGATTTCGTAACTGCATTGAACGAGAGCTATGAGGAGTTCGGGATATTCATGTTCACGAACATCAGCGTCAGTGGAAATCCGATGGGTAATGCACCTCCAGGAACCAATGATACCCTTCTGTCTCCAGTCTCCCAGATCACCTATGCTGCTAATATCGACTATTACCTGAATGTATCCATCACCAACCTGAGTAGAATAGGAGGAAGTGGAGTGATCGGAGCTAATAATATCAGGGTTGAGCTCAATGATCCTCAGGCCAACAATACCAATACACAGTTGAATGACACGTTCAGCTACTTCCCAGGAGAGGATCAGACACTGGGAGTTTGGGGAAATGTGTCGCAACCGGTCTCTGATTGGATGCTACCAGCTCCATTGAATGGAACATCATCTAATGGACCATTTGGCTCGGATTATAATGCTTATGGCGGCACCACGAACTTAACCTGGTATGCGTCAGTTCCAGCTGCCATACCTGAAGGGATCTATGAGGCTGTTATAACGATCACGATAGGGTACTATTGATGGTTTGATAATTAGAGCCGTTTCCATAAAGTCACAATCGGATAATGTATCCGATTGTGTCTATCCTACTTTTTCCCATAATATATAATAGTTACCCAAATAGTATATTTATATAAAGTAACATACAAGCTTTATTCTCTAAGGGAGGGTTCCGAAAGGACCCTGCATGATGCGCATCCCTCAATGAAATGATGAGGGGGGCGAATTCAAAAATAGAGGGGACGAGGCCTATGTTCAGAAAACGAGTTATAGCTTTGAGCATTGTGATATTGATGATAGCCAGTGTATTCTCTGGACTATCATTTTTAATTGCAGCTGAAGATGTTGGAATGTATCCTATCGAGGATGTATTAAGTGCTCCAGCAGGTGTCCAATTGAATGATATCGCATGGCATCCTGATGAGAATATTGCCGTTGCTGTTGGTAATGATTCGACCAATGGATATATCTACAGATATGAGCCAGACAATGATAACTGGGTCAATCTAAGAAATTATGTGGGAGATAATTTCAAAGGTGTGACACAGTTGGAACCATGGACCTTCTTTGATGATGTTGAATCCGATGCTGGATGGACCGTCAACTCATGGATGGGTAACTTGAACTGGGAGAGAAGGAATCCAATAACCCTGCCAGTACCAGGTTCGGGTATCCCTCATGGAACAGCATATTCTGATAGTGCAGTATGGTGGTTCGGGAACATCACCACTGGCGATTACAATGATAATAACCAGATAGTCAGAGGCAGCATGGTCTCTCCTGTAAAACATATACCAAATATCTCGACCAATGCAAACCTCTCATTCCAGCACTGGTTCGATGTGGAATCTGGTGGAAGTTATGACTATAGCCATGTCTATATCAAGAACACCACCGACCCAGGGTGGACAAATCTATACTCCTGGAACTCTGGATGGGTAAGCTCCAATGGAGGTGCTGGCTCTCATACAAAGATAAGCTGGACGCAAGAGAGATATGATATATCTGACTGGATAGGAAATGATGTTCTTCTGAACTTCACATTTGATTCTGGCGGAGATGGCTCAGCGAATAATTATGCTGGCTGGCACATCGATGATATTCAATTAGAGAGCAATGGGGTCTTCATGGCTGTGGGAAACCCTGGCGGAGGCTCTTTTTCTGCTTTCTATACAGATGGTTACAGTCCGATGACCAGTGTGGAAGACCTGAATGGCTTTGATCTGTATGACGTGGCTGCTGGACCCGATGGTACCGCGGTCGCAGTCGGGGTTGGAGGAGCAGCCCTTTATTGGAATGGAGAGAGCTGGCAGGCCCTCAGCGGTGCAGCTGGCAGTGATATCTTGACCTCCATCGATTGCAATGGAACCCATTATTTCATTGTGGGCTATGATTCCAGTGATGATGGGATCGGTTTCTACATAACAGCTAATGAACTAGCTACAGGGAGCAGTGACATACATCCAATGCCTGGAGCCCCTACCTACAAGCTCAATAGCATCAGCTGGTCAAACAACTGTCCAGCTGGTGATTCTGATAATGGACTGGGAATAATCGCGGGAGAAGGGAACATCCTCGGCTTCACCAATCCCGAATTCTGGCGACAGAAAGACCCATCAACGATTCCCCCTGGCAGAAGGAATCAGGCCATGTCCTGGGATGAGGATTACAATCAAATGATAATGTTCGGGGGAAGTGATGGCTCTGACCTTGGTGATACCTGGGCATATGATATTGGCGATGATGAATGGGTAGAAATTACCCCTGCAGGCAGCCCATCTGCAAGAAATTACCCCAGGATGGTATACAGTCCAACTGACAATGTCCATATAATGTTCGGAGGAAGCGATGGTGGTGGGTATGATGATGAGACATGGGTGTATAATTATGCCACAAACTCCTGGACGAACAAGAATCCCAACCCCAGACCCCCTGCAAGATCCGAGCACACAATGGCCTATGACGAGGTCTATCAAAAGGTCATTCTCTTCGGTGGAAAGAATAACGATGGAAACCTGGCAGACACATGGGCTTACGATTACCGCACCAACACATGGACCAATATGACCCCCACAATAACCGGAACTCCAAGTGCGAGATTCCTGAGTGGGATGAGCTATGACTCAGTGAATGACAAAACCATAATGTTCAGTGGCTGGGGATCTTCTGGAGCCATCAGCGACACTTGGGCATATGATTATCCCAGCAATACATGGACCAATATGAATCCAGTACCATCCCCAACAGCGAGAGACAGGCATGCCATGACCTTCGATAAGGCTATTGGCCGAAGTGTTGTCTATGCTGGTTGGTCAGGAGCTTATGAAGATGACACATGGACATACAATTACGGAACCAATTCCTGGGAAGAAATGGTCACACCTACTCGTCCATCTGATAGGTACGACATGCAAATGGCCTATGCCACTCAAGGAGTGATAGTGATGTTTGGAGGAATACCACCAGGCGACTCAGAAACATGGTTATGCAGGCTGAATGTCAACCCTTGGGGGGAACCTTCCAGTGTCACAAATGGTGAGAGCTTCACTGCCACTGCATGGGATACCGCTGGAACAACAGCTATCGTCGTTGGTCACAATACCTCATCCGCAGTCCTTTATTCATATCAATCTGGAGATGAGGATGTGACTCAATTACAGGATTTTAACAATGCGCTAGCTGGCCACGAGCTTTATGGTGTCAGCTGGAGACCTCTGGATCATGGTGCGCAATATGCCATGACTGTTGGAGCCAGTGCCTTCAAGCTATGGAGCAATGCATTCGATGATGGTACCACGATAACCGTGTCCACCGACAAGCCGCATATCTTCGATCATGGCCTGTGGAAAACAGCGGATGGACTTTATTCCACTTCAAAGCTGGATGCGCAATTGGACATCCAGACAACATACACCTTCTACACCGAAGTGAATTACACGATCGGAGGAGTGGATGACCTCACCGATGCTGATGGTAATTCCAGGATCGAGGTCATGGCCTGGTACGATGAAGGGAATACAGGAACCTCCAATCCAGATCCTTCATGGTCATCTGTAGACAATAGAACGCGACAGTTCAGGCTCATGTGGTTCGAGCAGAATGGAGGAACTCCAGCCACGGCCAGTATGATTTACCCGAACCTCAGCCCGGGAACAGATGAGTTCCTGCTTGATGATTGGTGGATGGACCCAACTGGCTATGGTGTTGATGGCAATACAAGGAGGTTCTTCTTCAATGTCACTCTGGGAACACAAACATGGGCGGCTGACGGCCAGGGCTTTGGCAATGGTATTGGAACGCCACTATACGATAAATCATCCGCTCTCAATGATCCAGATAGCTGGGATTTCAGAATAAGACTTTTCGACAATAATTTCGTCAATTCGGCCAATCTCTCATTCGGCGAGTTCGGGGTCTACAGGTACACGAACATCACGGTAGCTGGCAACCCTGGCGGGAATGCACCGCCAGGTTCCATGAACTCCCCACTGGGGCCACAGAGCCAAGTCACATATTCTTCCAATATTCCACATTATGTCAATGTCTCAGTTGGAGATCTTAATAGACAAGGCGGAGGTGGCAACATTGATGCCACGAACATCAATGTCAGCCTTCAGAACGACCTCGGAATTGGATTGAACCCATACACCGAGATCAATGACGATACTTGGCCCGATGGCAGGGCCTTTACAGGTGCGGGATTAGCCAATGGGCTGTGCGTTTGGGGTAATAGGACCCAGGTAACCACATACATGCCAGCACCGAAGAACGGAACTACCACCCATGGACCCTGGGGTTCAGATTACAATAACATGGGTGTGACGAACATCAACTGGTGGGCCAATGTGCCCGGAGCGACGCCTGAAGGGATCTACCAGGCGGCGATAACATTCAGCATAGAATATTAGGAGGTCGTAACATGAAAACGAATACAGAAAATTTGAGCAAGAACATGACGGCCTTCGAACAGAGAAGGGGTGATTCTCAATGAATCAAAAAATAACCTCAATAGCAATAGTGTGTGCGATGCTGTTGATGGGAATATCCATCAACATAGACAGTGGCGCCCAAGGGGCCTTCGTGAACTATCAGTCAGTACCATGGACAAGTGACTTCACACCATTGGATTCCGCATGGGATCCTGCAGGGGACAATTGTGTAGTTGTTGGAAATGACACCTCTGGTCTGCAATCCAGTGCCTGGCATTTTTATGAGCCGACAAACACCTGGTCACCTATATTTGAAGGAACTGATGCATCTTCACCAGCAGCCAACGTGGTTGTCAATGACAATACAAGCATGACGTATGGTTCTATACAGAGTGCGATAGATGCTGCAAGCTCTGGCAATGTCCTGGAAGTATGGTCCGGAACCTATTATGAGAATATTGCCATAAACAAGATGCTGACCATAATCGGTAACGGCAGTGCGAACACCATCATAGATGGGGGTAATGCCGACAATGTCGTGCACATTGGCGCATCCAATGTGGAGTTCAGTGGTTTCAGCGTGACTGGCAGTACACTATTCTCTGGATATGCAGGGATATTGCTATTCAACTCCGATAACTGCAATATACATGACAATTACATCTACGACAATTATGATGGAATTCGACTTGAGGGGTCATCCAACAACATCATCACGGAGAATGATGTTGAGAACAATGAGGTTGGAATAATCACTGCAAGCAGCCCGGAGACAAAGAGTTTGATGGGAGTTTCTGAAGATGGCGGGTCGGTAGGCTATGGAGCCATGTATGAACTAGACACGGATGGCTCTAATTTCGATGTGATCCGCGAATTCCTCCCAGAACATCAGGACGGTAGGAACCCATATTACAATGCGGCATTGACACTGGATATGTTCGATCTCAACACACTGTACGGTACCACAAGATACGGTGGCTCACATAATGCTGGTATTATCTTCAGAACAGATGTAAATGGAGCATCTTACGATATTCTATTTAATTTCACAGCAAGTGTCAATGATGGCAGATACCCCACAGGGGATTTACTGCAAATCGGTGATGAACTTTATGGAATGTGTAATTCAGGTGGAAGTTCTAACTATGGGACGATCTTTAAAATAAGAACAGATGGTAGTGATTTTGAGGTCCTTCATAGCTTTACCGGGGGCGCCGGAGGGAGTTCCCCACAATATGGAGGCTTAGTCTATGATGGCTCGTCAATATATGGAATGACATACAATGGTGGAACCATCTACGGTACAATATTCCAGATATATCCAGATGGTTCAGGCTTCACGATCCTGCACAACTTTGATTCTGCCAATGGTGAATATCCATATGGAAGTCTCACTGTCAGTGGAGGAATGCTCTATGGCATGACCCGTATGGGAGGTCTTTGGGATGATGGAGTGATATTCAAGATAGACACCTCAGGCGGTGGTTACACGGTGCTTCGTGAATTTGGCCCCACCTTCTACAATCCTTACGGGAATCTCTTGATCATAGGGTCAAATCTTTATGGAATGGTCTACAATGGGCCTGCCAACTATGGGGGCGTGTTCACCATCGATATATGGGGTGGCGGATTCAATGTACTGCACAGCTTTGCAGGCGGTGTTGGTGATGGTGGCTACCCATACGGAAGCCTGGTACATGATGGGAGCGGCATGCTCTATGGGACGACCAGGAGCTATGGAGCCAATAGTGTTGGGACCATTTTCAAGGTCAGCACCGATGGCTTGACATATAATCTGATCACATCTTTTACAGGCACAGCGGGCGTAGCCCCGGGGTCATACTCAGGATGCAATCTGATATACGATGGAGGATGGCTCTATGGAACGACCCAGAGTGGAGGAACCACAAATGACGGGACCATTTTCAAGGTCAGGTGGGATGGTTCTTTATTTACCTCACTACATAACTTTGATGATGCGACGAATGGAGGTACCTACCCCAAATCAAACCTACTCCAGAGTGGAGATTACATCTACGGGGTCACTAACAACGGTGGCATTTATGGCTCGGGAACTTTATACAAAATGAATATTGACAAGACCGGCTACACCATAATGCATCATTTCAATTCTGTTGATGGTAGTAATGGAGATAATCCGTATTCTGAACCGATCCAGGTAGGTGGTACATTATACGGAACCACCTATGATGGCGGAGTCTTTGGCCAGGGAACTATCTACAAGATAGAGACTGACGGTACTGGCTTTTCGCTATTGCATAGCTTCCAGGGTGGTTTAACAGATGGGGCTAGCCCTTACTCTGGACTTACTTATGACGGGTCATTCCTATATGGAGCAACTCGAAATGGTGGACCCTCGAACTATGGTTCGGTCTATAGGATCAACACTGGTGGTTTCGGCTACACAACAATGCACCTTTTCGGTGGAGTGCCAGACGGAGAATATCCAGGTTATGGAAAATTACTGGATGATGGGGTATTCCTATATGGGACAACAACCAATGGAGGAATGTTCGATAGAGGCACTGTGTTTAAAATAGCTAAGGCCACTTCCATAGTAACGATACTTCATAATTTCACAAGTGTTGTCTCGGATGCACAGTATCCATATGGCGGCCTTGTGTCCGATGGCACATATCTCTATGGAATGACCAGCTCTGGAGGGGTGTATGGCGATGGAACAGTATACAGAGTGCGCACAGACGGGTCTAACTTCGGCCTAATGCACCACTTCGATTATAATGCGGATGGTGGCTACCCTGAAGCGTCATTGACACTCGATGGGAACACATTGTATGGTGTTACATCGGAAGGTGGTGATGGAGTCACAGATTATGGTACGGTATTCAAGATCGACAAGGATACTGCGGTATTCACTTTGCTTCGCTATTTCCAAGGGAATCCAGGTATTGCCTATCCATATGGCTGTGGCATTGCCATGATAACCTACCCTGCTGCAGATTCGTGGACCAATCTCATCTACCACAATAATCTCATAGACAATACGATCCAAGCATGGGACAATATGCCTATACCAGGCAATGCCTGGGACAATGGTCTTCCAGATGGTGGGAACTACTGGAATGATTATGGTGGTGTCGACATGCCTCCTAATGGTATTGGAGATTCAAGCTATTTCATCCTGGGTGGTGTCGGAGCATCAGATGATCGCCCATGGATGCGGGAGAATGGCTGGAAACTGCCTTACACCTCACTACTACGTGTGAAATGGGATGATGTCAATGAGAGGTTCTGGATGTGTGGAGAATATTCTACAAATGCTGCAAGCTCGATATATTATGTACAGAATGGCAGCTTCGATGCAATGGTGCCCATAGAAGCTCCAACAATCACATTCACAGCATTAGAACCTGATAACCTGGGTGCGATCTTACTCGGAGGAAATAATCTGGATGCCATGTACTACTATGATGGGGACAATGGTCACGAAGTAACAGAGATAGGGACCACCAAGATGTGGGGATGGAATATCACCGATATAGCATTCAATCCCAATGATGACAGGTTCTATGTGGTTGGAAACCAAATGAATCAAGACAAAGGTGTGGCCTTCCACACGGATGAAGTACCTCTTGACTCTGGTTCTGCCAATTGTTATCTGGATACATCCACCTTCATCAACACACCGCCAGGTAAATTGAAGGCCATTGATTGGAACCCTGTCAGGGATTATGCGCTTGTCGTCGGGGATGGTATTTACAGAATGGATATCTATGATGGCAATCCGGGATATGAGCTGACGTGGACCGAGATAGAAGCTGCTTCTGCTGGCATTACTTTCAGTGATGTATCCTGGGATTCTGATGGATGGAATGAAGCTGGAATATCTGGTGATGACAGTACATTCGGAACTTATTGGAGATACTATCACACCAATCCAAATCTTCAGAATGGTTTCACCAACAGCACTGCTGGGACAGAATACACTACCTGTGCGATGAAGCCACCATCAAGTCCAAAATGGCTACTTCTCCTGGGAGGAGCGGGCGGATTACAGATCAATATTGAAGAACTCGATCAGAGCTCTACAGTTTCGGCCAGCTCGATCAATCCCAATGTATACTGGGTGGGATTCAATGATACTGCTATGAATCCTAAGAACAACCAGGTCATCAGTCCAGATTCATCATTCTACATAACCTTCGAAGGAAATTACAGTGGAGGATGGGACCAAGTGTCCGTGGATATCGACATGTGGTATGATTTCGGCTTCATTGGCACCAATTCCATGTACCCGGTGGAGACTGATTTCAATAGGAACAAAGCCTTTAGTCTAACATATACTCCAGCTGCTTTCCCACCGATTGCTGTCAATTATCCAAATGGTCCTGTTATGGAATTCCAGACAGGTACGATCACAGATATTGTCTCTATACCACATCCGACCATGCCAGCATATTCCACACATAGGGTGGAGATCGAGATCCTGCTTGGAGCGCAGATGTTCGCGGCCGATGGCAGTGGTTCAATGGGTATTGGTCCGGATTATCATTCTGACCCGAACATCGCACTTGACAGGGCCAATACCTGGGACTTCAATGTCAACATGACAGATATTGGTGATCCAACCAAGTTCAACAGCACATATGGGGAATTTGGCGTGAACAAGGCCATTTCCATATCCATAACTGGAGATCCAGGTGCAGATGGCACACCCGGTACGAACGGTGTATATCTTGGCTCCAATACCATCGAGTATTCGACCAATACCAATTACTGGGTCAATGTATCGATACCTAACCTTTACTTATATGGCAATGAGGCCAGCCCCTATTTCATAACTGCGGATAAATTACAGGTCGAGAACACCAATGGACTATCTTACTTGCCATTGGTATCTGACATTGATGCTGCGACATATTTCCAGGGTGCTGACCTGAAATGGTGTGTGTGGGGCAGTTCTGCTGGAGGATCATTGCAAGCTCCAGGTAATGGAACAACAGCCCATGGGCCTTGGGGTTCGAATTATAACAATTACGGCAGCGTAGACGGGTCCACGACTGTGGAGTGGTATGTGGATCTGCCTGGGGCATTGGCCGCTGGCACTTATGAAGCGACCATATCGTATTCGATAGAGACGGAGGGATGAAGATGAGAACAAAAATCACCTCTATTTTGATCGTCAGCGCGATGTTGTTTATGGGAATGTCCGTCAACATAGACAATAATGCTCAGGGAGCATTCATGGACACTCTGTCCGGAAATGGTTTGAATCCTAATTTCATCCCACTAGACACGGAATGGAACACTGAGGGCACCATGGCAGTGGTTGTGGGACAGGATACTGCGAACGGGCCTAATGCGTACATGTATTGGCCGCATAATGACACATACTACCCCATTCCAAACTATGTTTCGGGTCAAGTACTGATGGGAGTGGATTGTTACAGTGAGCCTGTGTACAATACCACCCAATCAGGTTCAGCCTCAACCGTACTTCTGGTTGACGCGGACTACTTTGATGACGGGCTGGTAACACTGTATGACAACCCACTGGTGAACAATGGACTATCTGTGACAATATGGGATGTATATGGAAACAATGGTCCAGCCGAAGGCAAGCCAAGCGAAATTGATATGTCTCCATATGACCTGGTTGTCTGGATCCCTAGTAGGAATACCCAAGGACCGCCAGTATGGAGTGGTGGTGAGACCTTTGATGGAACTGATGAAGCAGAGGTCAGTACTTATCTGGATGGTGGAGGGAATTTCTTCCTGTCCAATATCTATTGGTCATCATACATATCTGCCGCAATGCCATACAGTTTGGGTGATTTCCCATACGATTACTTGGGTTTGAGCAGTATTAGCAACACCGGCTCCAACAGAGAGGATGCTGTAATGGGGGAGCCAGGAGACCCTGAGTTCGATGGATTCGGAACCACTTATCTGGATTGGAACCTTGGTGGATGGGGGGGAACAAATCCTTTCCAATCCGATGAACCAAATGCCGGAAATGGGGAGGTCTGTGCTTATATTGCATGGGATATGCCACCTCTCTCTTGGGGTAATGGTGGGGTCAAGTATGATGCAGGGACCTTCAAGTCCATGTTCATGGGATTCCCTGTGGAGACCTTGCAGCCATCCGATGCTGATGATTTCTGGTCTAGGGCCATAGATTTCTTTGGATTATCTTCTACCGGTGCCCTGACGAACTACGCCATGCTCAATCCTTCTCAGGATAACACCATATATGAAGAGGATTCAAGTTACAGCAACGGCGCTGGGGAATACATCTTTACTGGAATGAATTCAGGCTCTGATATCAGAAGAGCTCTTGTTCAATTTGATCTGGAGGACTCTCTACCCGAGGGTTCGACCTTAACTGGCGCAGCTCTTTATCTATATTGTAGCTGGTCCGAGATGCCAGGAAACGAAGCGGTCAGTCTTCATGCCCTACAGGAAGATTGGGGTGAAAGCACCTCTGATGCTGATCCTAGTGAGGAATATGGAACCAATGCGAACATTGGAGATGCAACATGGGACCATAGATATTATTCCTCAACCTTTTGGTCAAGTCCAGGGGGTGAATATGATCCCTCATCCAGTGCTATAACTACCGTGGGAGGATCTGGCTCATATTATGTCTGGACATCTGCACAAATGAAAACAGATGTGCAAAATTGGATAGATAATCCTGAACAGAATAATGGCTGGATGGTCAGGGGAAATGAGGGTATGATGGAAACTGCAAAAGGTTTCAGTAGTGTGAACAATAGTGATCAAGCTACCATTCCGATCCTTATGCTGGAGTATACAAATCCATTCACACAAGAAATTGTTATCACATCAGATAGGGATAACAATATCTTTGATGAGGACCCGGACCAGAGCAATGGAGCCGGAGAGGCCATGAGGGCGGGTGTCAATAATAATGGTTATTTAAGACGCGGTCTATTGCATTTTGATGTTGCGGGTAATGTTCCTGCAGGCTCGACCATCACATACACTGACCTGATGATGACCTGCCGACAGCATACTGATGGAGATCCTGAAGCAACCACTTTGCAGACCATGACGAATGACTGGGGAGAAGGTATCTCGGATGATGGAGGAATGTCAGCCACCGGAAATGCAGAGCCAGATGATGCCACCTGGTGGTATAATTTCTATGATTTTTCCCCTTGGGCATCCTGGGGCGGTGATTTTGATACTGCCATTGTATCTTCTGCAGATGTCACTGTCGCGGGTCAAAACTATACCTGGCCATTCACAACCGCGATGCAGACCAATGTTCAGGATTGGCTGGATGATGGTGCAAACAATTATGGCTGGATGGTGCGTGGTAATGAAACATATGATGGTTCTGGTACGGTCAAGCAGTTCTACACAAGGGAAATCGCGACTCCGGATTACAGGCCACAACTGACAATAAGGTATGTTCCCTCAGAGATCCCAGACCCGATAGGATACAATGACACTTTTTGGCTAGTGGGAGATGAGGCAGGCGGTGGAGTAACCTGTGTGTACAAAGTGGTTCCAGATATTAGCCTTAACCTGATAGACATGGGAAAGAACACTGCATCACCTCTGACTTCAATTGCATGTGATGATAATGGAAATCCACTGGCTGTAGGGCATAACCAACCCAGCATGTATTATTATGATACCCAGGCGACCGCCTGGTACAATGTTGCCGGTAACATGGATTGTGATTTCGAGGGTGTGGACTATAATCCCAATGATGGAAGGTTCTACGTAGCGGGATACAATGGAAACTGGGCATGGAATGTGGTTTATTACACAGATCCGGGACCCCTTAACAATGGTACATCCTCGAGTTATTATTACCAGTCAACAGACCTGACCGCGGATTGCTCATTCCAGGCAATCGCCTGGAACGACCTGTATGATTATGGACTGGTCGTGGGAGATGAGGGAACTATCCTGAAGGTCTGGCCCTTTGATCATAATGGAAATGGAACCATGCATTATGAGGATATTTCCATCAACTGGCTGGATTACTACTATGATGTATCCTGGGACACGGATGGATGGAACGAAGCAGGTATCGTTGGAAGTGACAGCATGGGTTGGGACGGCCTGTATTACAGATATTACCACTCTAACCCGGAAATCATACTCGGTCATGACAGCAATGATGGAAGTTATTATCGTGCATGCGCGATGAAGCCGCCATCAAGTCCAAAATGGCTTTTCATCCCAACAGCCGGTGGAGGTATCAAAGCCAATATCCAGGCTCTGGATCAGAGTTCCACGGTATCAGCCAGTTCCTTGTTCCCTAACATTTACTGGGCGGGCTTGAACGATACAGCCATGAACTCAAAGAACAACATGATGGTGAACACAGATACAGACTTCTACATAACCTTCGAGGCAAATTACACTGGTGGCTGGAATCAGGCTCAGGCAGATATCCATATTTGGTATGATGATGGATTGACAGGGACCAACTCACAATACCCTGCTGAAACACCAAATAACAGGAATTGGGCCATCAACCTGACCTATGATCCGAATGCTGGATCCTACGTGATCAACTATCCAACGGCTCCAATACTGGAAGCTACCATTGGCGCGTATTCGGACACAATTGTTTCGGCGCATCCAGATCCGACACAATCGACACATCGTGTTGAGTTGCCTATCCATTTTGGTGGCCAGATGTTCGCTGCAGATGGTGGCGGATCCTTGGGAGCCGGCCCAGATTATGATTCTGATCCTAACTTAGCACTTGATCGGGGTAATACATGGGACTTCAATGTGACGGTATATGATAGTGCCAATACCGCGAAAAGAAATAGCACATACGGCGAGTTCGGAGTCAACCAGGCGATCTCCATATCCATCGCGGGTGATCCATCTGGTGATGCACCCCCAGGTTCTAACGGGGTCTACCTTGGCAGTAATGTCATCACATACTCGACGAACACGAACTACTGGGTCAATATGTCGATACCCAACCTGGAAAAAATAGGTGGAGGGTCATCGATCCCAGCAAGCAATTTGCGGGTACAGAACACCAATAGCTTGGCCAGTTTGCCATCAGCATCGGAGTTGGGTGTTTCTACATATTTCTCTGGACCGGATATGAAAATGTGTGTCTGGGGAATATCTGGACCTGCGATTCCATTGCCCTCTCCAGGAAATGGAACAACAGCACATGGCCCCTGGGGATCCAATTACAATAATTATGACAACCCGGGAGGAACTACGAGCATTGACTGGTACATCGATCTACCAAGCTCGCTACAATCTGGAATATACATGGCCACGATCACATATTCGATAGAGATACAGGGGTGATGAATGAATAGAAAAATAGTTTCCGCATTGATAATCATGTCCCTCCTCAGCGTGAGCTTTGGCTATGGATTGATAATGAATGCAGGAGCTACCAGTTTCGTCAAGGACATAGAGGGCCCCGATGCAACATTCAGAGATGTTATCTGGAAGGATGATGGGACCTCTGCCTATGTGGTCGGCAATGATACGGCTGATGGTGTGATATACAATTACACTGCAGAAGATGATACATGGAACCCGCTATCCAGTGTGCCCGGTGATAGTTACAATGCCATCTCCAGAACTGGGAACTATACATGGACAGAGGATGTCGAAAGTGGAGATAATGGCTGGACATCGTATGGTGGGCAAGGAGGATCGATCCCTCCTCAGATAGCTTCTTCCACACTTGTGGGAGAGTGGAAGTTCGACGAGGGTATCGGACAATTCACCAATGAAACAGTGAACAATAATGATGGAGAATTGTTACCGACCTATCCATCGAATGTGCCGGTTTGGACCTCGGATGGGGTATCTGGTAGTGCTCTGTATTTCGATGGTATCGATGATTATGTGGACACGGATTTCATTCCGAACACCTTCAATATCCATGATCATTCAATTTCAGCATGGGTGTATCCAACCGCAAGTGTATCTGGTGGTGTAATTTATGCCGTGGGAGAAGGCAGTACGGATACCACTCTGGAATTCAAGATAGATAATCTAGAGATAGAAGTATGGCACTGGAGTGATAATTGGTATACTGGCCATACTGTGAATCTTAATGAATGGACGCACATCGTATACACCTATAATGCATCCATGAAGACTGGTTACGTGTACATAAATGGCGAATTCGCGACCTCACATGTATTCAGTGGATATCTCAATATCAACAGTGATGGTTACATATCTAGCCAGATCGGATTGGGTTACTCAGGCAGATATTTCAGGGGCAATATAGATGAGGTCCAGATATACAATGCCACATTGTCCTTGACAGAAATATCTGATTATTATAATATCACAGCCGAGAAAGCAGGAGAGTGGAAGCTTGATGAAGGTGCTGGTATCAATGCAGAAGATACAAGCCAGCATAGCAATCATGGAGCACTGTCTAGTATGGATGATACAAATTGGGTCGAGGGCATAAAAGGAGATGCCCTGAGGTTCGATGGCTCAAGTGAATTTGTGGATTGTGGAAATGATGCCAGTCTCAATATGGGACATGCCTTCACCATCGAGGCTTGGGTCAATATCGATACTGTAGGAAGTTATAGGACCATCTTGAGCAAGGCTGTGGACAATTCTGTAGGGGGCATATCGTATGCCTTGCTCACGGGCACGGACAATAAAATGCTGATATATTTGAGCAATGGCATTACCAGTGAGTTCGAATACAGCGATACGGTAGTTCCGACTGGTTCCTGGCATCATGTTGCAGTTGTCATGACAGATACAGATATCAAATTCTTCCTGGATGGACAGCCAGATGGGGTCCGTCCTTCTCATACCGTCACACCCCAGGTGAATGCGGCAACTGTAAGAATAGGAACAAAGGCCAATGCTCCGCAACAATACTTCGATGGCATCATTGATGAGATCAATATATGGAATTACAGTTTATCAGATAGTGATATACTGAATAGCTACAATGCTACCACCCTGGTGGGCGATTGGAAGTTCGATGAGGGTATAAATGGGTTAGCTTATGATGATAGCCAGTATGATCATGACGGTACATTGGGGCCTACATATCCAGCCAATGCCCCAACATGGACCACAGGTGTAATAGAAAACGCATTGCAATTCGATGGTGTAGATGATAATATCAATTGTGGCAATGATACGAATTTGAACATGGTCGGTGAGCTGACATTGGAAGCCTGGATCAAACCGCAAGCCGATGGATGGAAATTCAGTAAGGCCCTATCCATAAGTGGATCGGCAACCCCTCTTGTAAATTATCAGGTCAGGATAGATCTTAATCCCGGAAACTTCGATTTCTCGAAAGCAGATCCAAACGGTGATGACATCAGATTCTACAATGACGCAGGAATGAAATTAGATTACTGGATAGGAGATTGGGGCGGGGGAACTGCAACTGTCTGGGTGGAGGTCCCAAGCATCCCAATCATCGGTACGACTATCTATATGCATTATGGAAACCCAGTTGCTGTGAGTGAAAGTGACCACACCGCGGTCTTAGAACCATACACTATCTCATACGATATCGTTAGTAATGCCGGTACCTTTGGTAACTTGGGTTCTTCCATGTACTTGGGCAGCCCTGTGCCTGCTCCAGGAGGTAAAGTATTCAGCACTGTGAAGCAAGCTGGGATGAGCTTTAGTACTGCTACTTTCCCGATAGATCTTGAATTACAGATATGGGATGGGATCGGTAATCCATCCACGCTAGAATACACATTCTCTCCACAGACCGTCTCAACTTTAGGATGGTTCAATTCACCAATTGTTAATCAACCTCTGACTATTAACGATGAATTATTCGTTATCGTACACAAGTTGAGTGGCGGAACTGCAACAGGGGTTGACTGTGCAAGCACCATACCATCTGGTTTGGGAAGATATTCGGCCGATGGTGCTTCTTGGAACTCATGGGGCGGGAATTCACCTTCTGTATTCTTTGACGGGTATATGCGCAGTACGGCAAGCCCTGAGCCTTCAGCGACCATCGGGGTTGAGAACGCAGTGGGCATCAGCAAGCTCGGAGCATATGGCATTGGAGTCGATACTTCCTCAGCATATGCCAGTATAAACGGTGTGGTCATTGATTCAGCCATAACACCAGGTTGGAATCATATTGCATTGACCTATGACAGTGCCCTCGGCACGAACCACATGAAGCTGTATGTGAACGGCTCTCTTGCAGACCAAGCAAATTGTGCTGGAGGTATCAGCACGAGCATCAATGATCTAATTATAGGCAATGGAGATGCTTTCAATGGCGTTATAGACGAGGTGAAGATCTATAAGCGCACGCTTGATGCTACCGAGATATCAGATTCCTATAACAATGCCCTGCCAACTGCATCTGGATCTACATCTACACTTTCCTGGCATATTGTGGATCCTGGATTGATCCCCACTCCTGGCTCCGGCACAGATCATGGTGCAGCAGCCAGTGGTAGCAAGATATGGTGGTTAGGAGATAATGCAACTGGCAACTACGATTCAGGAGAGAGAGAGACTAGCAACCTGGTATCTCCAGTAACACACATACCTGATTCTGCCACGACAGGAATGTTCGCTTTCAGCCACTGGTTCGATGTGGAACCAGGTAATCCTGGCGCAGATATGATGACCGTGTCCATCAAGAACACGAGCGATGGTGGTTGGACACAGCTGAGATACTGGGACAGCGTCAGCACACCAGTGTCAAATTGGAGCCAAGAGATAATTGATATATCTGGCTGGCTGGGAAATGATATCCAAGTGAACTTCACTTTCGATTCGGCGGACGGTAATAACAATGACTATGCTGGCTGGCATATAGATAATATCAGTTTCTACACCAATGATGTGTACATAGTGGTCGGTGATGTGCCAACAGGTGCTGGCTATTCGGCCTATGCAATGGACGAATATGGTAATATGAATGATATTGATGGTATAAACACTGTAGGATTCAAAGATGTGGCCGGTAGTCCGGCCCCCGCATCCTTCGTGGCAGTTGGCGGAGATCAAGGCACCTACTGGGATGGCGAGAACTGGAACACATTGACCGGTGTGAATCCTGGAGACGATCTTAGGGGAGTGGAGTTCAATGGAACTCATTTCTTCATTGTAGGCCACGATTCAGGCGGCCAGGGTAAGGCCTTCTACATAACCCAGGATGAGCTGGATGCGGATATGTTCGCCATGCACGCCATAGCCAATCCTCCAACAGAAGGATTGAATGCAATAGAATGGCACAATGGCGTGGGATTAGGCCTTGCCTGTGCCGATGGGGCTGTATATCTTCTGAGCAGTGCCTTAACATGGCAGGAACTAGTGGGCGTCAATGCTACAGATGACTACACTGCGGCCACATGGAACGAAGCCGGCACTAGAGCCATAATAGCAGGTAATACGCCAACAGGAAGCGTGGCCTATAACTTCTACACTGGAAATGATTATATCTCAAAGGTTCCAGATTATGATGCCATATTCTTGAACCACAAGCTTTATGGAGCCGCATACCAGCCAATATCTGGAGTGGACGCGGAGGTCATACTGGCCGGAGCTAGTGCTTTCAAGATCACACCAAAGCTCTTCGATCAGAACTCACAAGTGTCAGTAGAGACAATTCGCCCCAATCTATTGGACATTCAATTTTACAGAACTGGTGATGGTACCAAAGCATCCAGGCTCAATACACAGGTCAATGCTGATGATACCTACACATTCTACGCAGAGGTCAATTACAGCTCAGGGGCTGTAGACAGCCTGTTTGACGGTATCAATAACACTGCAATAGACATTGTCGCATGGCATGATGACGATGGAGGCAGTGAGCTTGCCATACCTCCAGAGGATGACGAGCACAGGACGAGGATGTTCAATGCCACATGGTATGAGGGAGATGGCGGAGGAACACCACAGAATGCCATAATGAATTATCCAATAGCAGGCCCGGGAGGAGATGAATTCCAGATAGTTGGCTTTAACAGCGGTTCCGCAGGCGGCGATAGCTGGTGGATCGAAGTTGAGATATATTTCGGATCACAAGCCTGGGCCGCAGATGGCAATGGATTCGGCAATGGACTATCGACCAATGAAAGCGATCCCATCCAATCCTTCAATGATCCTGATTCATGGAATTTCATGGTCAACATATATGATCTGTCCATGCCAGCATCCATCAATGCCAGATATGAGGAGTTCGGGTTGTTCAGGCACACGAACATCCTCGTGGCTTCAGATCCAAGCGGAAACGCGGTTCCAGGTATGACAGATCAATCTCTTGGTGCGGGAAGCCAGATCACTTATTCCACTAACACCGACTATTTCATCAATGCTTCGATACCGAATCTTGATAGAATAGGGGGAGGAGGCAGCATACTGGCCTCCAATGTCAATGTGTCCATAAACAGTGGACTTGCTAATAATTTGAATTCACAGATAGATGCGTCCTGGGGTCCTGCTGGAAGGGCATTCCCTGGAGCGAACATGCCACTTGGCATTTGGGGCAATGCTAGCCAAGTGGATCGGGATGTAGATGCCCCAATGAACGGAACAACGGCCCACGGGCCATGGGGTTCGGACTTCAATGGATATGGAGCGACAGTCGTGCTGTGGTATATCAGTGTACCAGCCGCGACCGCTGAAGGAACGTACCGGGCCAAGATAACATTCACAATAGGATACTACTGAAAATAGATGGAGGAATATAAATGAAGACAAAATTCGCCGTATTGGCAATTGTGGCCGCGATGGTCTGTCTCAGCTTAGCGAACGTGTCTCCCAGCGTAGGTGCGGGAGATGTAGGTGGCGATGTGGTGCGGGAACTGCTCTCAACACCACCCGGCATAACTGTAAATGATGTAGCCTGGAACAGTGATGGGACAAGGGCACTTGTCGTTGGCTTTGATTCCAATGGCGATGGGCGAAATGCTGCATGGTATATTCCAGAACTGAATACCTGGAGCTATGTGGCCAATTACCCATATCCTGCTGGCTATACCCTGAACTCATGTGAATACAACCCCTACAACAATATCTTCTTTGTCACGGGAGATGTACAAGGTGGCCAGTGTACCTGTTACTATATCAGTCCTGGTTCTGGTTCTATGATAAGACTGCCATCCAATGGTGCCTACCCGACCATGGACATGAAAGATATGGCCGTAGGTGATTACGGCAATGGAGTTGCCGTCGGATTCAATGATCAGGTCTACTTCTATAAGAACTCAGGAAGTACATGGAGTGTTCTGAATGATGCTGATGATACACTGCCATATGCAGATTATTATGATGTTGATTATGAATCTACATTCCAGCGCTTCTACATCGTGGGAAATGCTGGCAGTTCGGCAATGATAACCTACACGGATCAAATACCGGATGGAGCTGCCATACCAGCAGCCCACTACAATTACTTGTTTGCAGAATTGGGAAATTATCCAGAGCTTTACTCCATCGCCTGGAACAATGACCCAGACCTTCCTATTGTAGATAAATACGCCCTATTAGGCGGCAATGACGTGCTGGTAGGTATCAAGCCTTATGATCTCGGCGAACAGTTCTATCCTGGAACTAGCTATCCTAATGGATATTATGATCACATAACATGGGATGAATCTAATTGGAATGAGGCCACTGTAATATCCAATAGAGGCGGAGTGTCCACATTATACCAGTTCATGAATTCCTCAAAAGATCTGGTATTCCTTGATTCCCTTGCTCCCGACTACTTCACGGCAGTTGATTACAAGCCACCAGCCAGCCCCAGTTGGGGGTTCGTGGTCGGTACAATTGGCGGATACCAACTCAATACCAATGCCTTCCATTCCGATACCACGATAACCATCAGTTCGGATATGCCACATATCTTCTCCATGGATATGTGGAAGCAAGTTGATGGTATTGGCGGAGCCTCCAAATTCAATACACAGGTGGATGTGGACACGGTATACACTTTCGCCATCGAGGTAAATTACACAGTTGGTGGAGCCAATAAGCTCTTCGATGGAATAGATGATGTACGTATTGTTCTGGAAGCCTATTATGACGAAGGGAGTGCCAATAGTTTTGCCGAGCCTACCTGGGCTACCCCTGATAATCGAACAAGGCAGTTCAGTTTCCTATGGGAAGAAGGTGTTGCCGGTGATTCCGTGAACATGGTCTACCCTATTCTCAGCCCTGGAACTGACGAGGTCCAGCTGGTGAATGGCTGGCGAGATCCTGCAAGCTATGGAGCTGATGGATTCAGCTATCGATTGTATTTCAATGTTTCATTCGGAGCCCAGATGCGGGCTGCCGATGGCAATGGGTTCGGCAATGGAGCCGCATCGGAACCATGGGATGAGAGCACGGCCTTCGATGATCTGGATTCCTGGAATATCGGTATGATGATCTATGATAATCTTTACCCTGGTGCGGCCAATGCCTCATATGAGGAGTTCGGTATCTTCCAGTATTCGAACATAACAGTTTCTGGAAGTCCTTCTGGTAATGCACCACCTGGAACAGTAGACCAGGTTCTTGGAAATCCAAGCCTGATCACAGTTTCTTCCAATATTCCGTATTATGTCAATGTCTCAGTGCCAGATCTTGCAAAGATCGGAGGTGGTCTACCTATATCCGCTAACAATGTGAAGGTGAGGTCCACCAGCACATTAGCTTCTGATACGAACAGCATGATCAGAAATATGCAGGCATTCCCTGCAGCAAATGTAAACATCAGCGTATGGGGAAATACCAGCCAAATTTTCAGCAACTGGATGGTAGCAGCGCCGATGAATGGAACGACGGCCCACGGGCCATGGGGTTCTGATTACAATGGTTACGCAACTACAGACCTTCTCTGGTATGTGACCATTCCTGGTGGTACTTTAGAGGGAATCTACCAGGCGACCATCACCTTCAGGATCGGATATTATTAGGGGGATATGATGAAAAAACTGATAACAATAACATTGTGCCTCCTGATGGCATTGTCCAGCCTGGGCTTTATTACACAGAATGCGGATGCGGAGAATTCCTCACTGCCCTTCATGGATATGAGCACAGGATATCCTGGTCCGAACCAGGTTGTGGATCAGGAGCAGTTATTATCCAATAGGGGAACTGGACCAATAGGTCAAAGCTTCTCTATGGCCTTTGCTGCCCAGAGAATTACTGTTGGAATCAATGGTGAGTTGGTAGAATTTAGTGTGTACATAGAATCCTTCACTGGCTCTGGTATTGTATACTACGATATACGAAGTGGAACATCCTCGGGGAGCTCTCTCATTGGAGGATTCCAAGGTGTATCAATATTGACCTTGACCAGCGGAACCTGGAACTCTTTCACACTCCCTGCACCACTGTCTCTTTCATCTGGCCAAATGATCTATCTTGTATTGTCAGCAGATCCAGGAACCAACTTCCACTGGAAAATGGAAGACCCTGGTCCTTATGGGGGAGGAGTTACATATGAATCAAATGATGATTCCACCTGGATATTGCTCAATGGTGGGAGTGGTGATTTCACTTTCAGAACCTACATGGAAGTTCCTCCAGCTATTGTTCCAAGCAAAGTGGCTTGGCACAGCAATGGTGAATATGCCGTTGCTGTAACTGGCATGGATGATGAAATATGGAAGTTCACCAGAGAAACTGGTGCCTGGTCATCTCTAGGGCATATTGCTGCCGGAGCGGTCTACACAGATATCGTATATGACGATTTCACGGATTTCTTTTACTTTGTAGGATGGAAATCCACCAATAATCCATATGTTGTCAGGTACGTTGATGGCGGTGGTTTTTCAGACTGTAATGTTCCTCAAGTTGTGGGTACGCGCCTCTATGGCGTGGAAGTTTGTGGTGGAGTTAATGGATACCGCATACTTGTCACCGGAGAAGATGGTGGTAATGGATATGCAGCTTGGTATAATGGAGGCTGGACCGAGATAAGGGGACTGGCCGGAGGCTGGGTCGGCGGAGAGGTTGCCCAGGTAGAAGATGCTGCATGGAATAAGAGAATCAATCCAGTAACTTCCAAGCATTATCTTGTTGGAGATGATGATGAGAATACTGGCTTTGTCTATGAACTTGATGCTCCTGGTGATACTACAGTCACACGATTATATGCGACATATGCTGATAAGATAGACCATATGAATGCCATATCATGGAATCCTGGATGGGCAGATGGAGCAGAGTACGACTATGCCATAATGGCTGGAGCCAATACTCAGGGCTGGGGAAATATATGGAAATTCGATGGCACGAACAAGCCAATAACCATATCATCGACCACAGACACATTCAATGATGTCGCCTGGACAACAGATGGCACTATGGCCGTAATCGTTGGAGAGAGTCTCAGTAGTAATGGCAAAGTATTCCATCATGGTGCCGGAACCGACCTTTTGGTTGACATGACATCGGATCTTCCTGATGGAACTGGCACATTGTTAGGTATCGCTTACAAGGGATACACAAGCCCAAGCTCTGGCATAATAGTCGGAGCCAGTGGTGGCACCGCGACATATCCATCGGCATCGGATTCACTGACGACCATAACAGTGAATGCGGCCTTCCCTCACAACTTCGACATCGGCATGTGGAAGACCAACGATAATAGCCGCGCATCCACTCTGAACAAACAGGTGGATGTGGAGGAGACCTACACCTTCTACACCGAGGTAAATTATTCTGTCGATGGAGTGGACCAGTTCTACGATGATGGAGTGGACAATGTGGTGGTTTCCCTCACAGCATGGTACGATGAGGGAGGCATTTCCCCGATCTCGCCGGCGTCTGATGACGAGCACAGGACCGGGAGGTTCAGGGTCAGGTGGCATGAAGGGCCAGCTCCAGGTGCGGATTTCGCTAATATGTTTTATCCCATAGGGAGCCCTGGCACCGATGAGGTTCAGCTTCACAGTGCTGGCATAGAGGCAGGTCCAGGTGACCATTACTATATCTATATCAACGTGACCCTAGGCTCTCAATTGAGGGCGGCTGACGGCGGAGGCTCGTGGAATCCCTCAGGAGACATTTGGGACAATGGGTTCACAGGTTCCTTCAATGACCTGGATAGCTGGAATTTCAGAATGCGCATCTGGGACGATACTTACGTTGGAGCCGAGAATATCACGTATGAAGAGTTTGGTATCTTCAGATTCACAAACATCACAGTAATAGGAAACCCTGGTGGGAACGCGCCTCCAGGAGCTAGTAATATAAGCCTGGGGAACAGCCAGATAACATGCTCTGCAAATATACCGTATTATGTAAATGTCTCACTTCCAAATCTGACAAGTGGAAGTTATGAGATCGAGGCCACCAATATCGCGGCCAGTCTTATTGGATCCTATCCCGCGGGTTTTGATTATGATCCTTACACGGAGATGAACACATCATGGGGTGCTTTTGGCAGGGCGTTTTCAGGAGCGAATGAGCAGAGGATGATATGGGGCAATGCTAGCCAGGCACCTGGTAATCAGATGTTGGCTGTGCCAAAGAATGGAACCACGGCTCATGGGCCGTGGGGCTCGGATTTTATTGGATTCGGGGCGACCCAAATCCAATGGTGGGCGAGCGTACCAGCCGCTACATATGAAGGCGTGTACACGGCGACAGTGACATTTAACATAGGAGAGTTTTGAAATGACTCAAAAGATAGCTAATTGGGCAAGCAAAAGAAGGACTCTGGCCGCGAGGAATTTCTCGCAGTCAGTCAGCCTTGCTATAGCTTTAGCTATCATGATAAGCTCCATATCGATGATCATTCCAACAAATGCCACTGCCTCCATATTCACAGATATCGAGGGGCCAGATGTCACATTCAAGGATGTTCTATGGCATGAGGAACAGGATGTCGCAATAGCAGTGGGAAATGATTCTGTAGGTAATGGAGTTGCATACAGATATTCCGCAGACCAGGAACTATGGAGTGAGGTCTTGAATGTCTCAGGTGACAGTTACAATGCTGTTACCAAGACAGAACCTTACATCTGGCCAGATCTTGTAGAGAGTGGAGAGAATGGATGGACGACAAGCACATGGGATGCGGATGCCAGCATCAGCAGTCTTGTAAGCGAGTGGAAGTTCGAGGATGGGATAGGGACCAATGTGAATGATACCAGTGGAAATGGTCATTTTGGAACTCTTGACCCCTTAATGGATAATTCCAACTGGGTAGATGGAATGAGTGGAAAGGCTCTGGAATTCCACAGTGCGGAAGCAAATGAAGAATTGATCATACCAGATGTTGCTGGCTTGACCGAGGGATCCTTCTCTGGCGATTGCTGGGTCAACTTGACCACGCATCAAAGCTACGGCGGCATTGTGAATAAATATGGAGGTGGGGGCTGGGGAATATGGGATCAGTCAGGCGGAGAGATCAGATTCTACCTGTATGATGGCTCAACCACCACCTCGGCAAATTCAGCCCCAATATCCACGGGTGAATGGCATCATCTCGCCTGGAGCTATAATGAGACCTCGGGAATGATCTCCTTTTACATTGATGGAGATCTGGATTATTCTACTGCGAGCGTTAATCCTACTAGACATGTCACACCTATAGAGATAGGTAGCAGAGGAAATACCAACTGGTTAGATGGGAAGATAGACGAAGTGCGGATCTTCAATCGTGTTCTGACCTTGAAAGAGATATCCGATTATTACAATGATACCGTGTACAAGGTCGGAGAATGGAAATTGGACGAGGGGACTGGCAAGTTCACCAATGACACAGGCCCCAACAACTACATCGGAACCCTCAGACCCACCTATCCAACAAGCAATCCGCATTGGTCCGATGAAGCGATATCTGGCAAGGCCCTGTACTTCGATGGAGGGGATGACCGCGTTGAGACAGATTATCTTCCCAACACCTTCAACCTGCATGACCACACGGTCGAGGCATGGGTATATCCAACCCAGACAAAGACCAACTCCGTTATTTATGGGATAGGTGAGCAAACCGTTAATGGTAAGATCTTAGAGTTGAAGATAGACAATGATGAAATTGAGGTCTGGCATTGGGGATGGAATTGGTACACTGGCGTGTATGTGAATAATAATGAGTGGACCCACATTTCCTATTCTTACACGACTGCGAACAAGACCGGGTATTTATATGTCAATGGGCAATATCAAGGAAGCTTTGTCTTTGGCGGCTATCTGAATGTTCAGAATGATTTGAACAATCCCAGCCAGATAGGTATGAGCGTTTCAGGAAGGGTTTTCAAAGGCTACATCGATGAGGTCTCTATCTATAATTATTCAAGGCCAGGCTATCTCACGACTCGCGATTACAATGAGGATTTGTCCCACTACTACAGCTCACAGACCCTTATGGGCGACTGGAGGTTCGAAGATGGTGGTGGGGGTATCGCGACGGATGACAGTCAGTATGAAAGGGACGGAACGCTGGGCCCTTTCCCTCCCTCAACCACACCGACCTGGACCGAAGGAAGAATTGGTGGGGGATTATACTTCGACGGGGTGAACAATGTACATACTGGCTATATACCCAACACATTCAACAACCATGATCTCACCCTTGAAGCTTGGGTTAATCCAGATGCAGCCACTGCAGACCTTATTATCTATGGAATTGGGGATGAAAATAATCCGGGACAATGCTTCGAGATCAAATTAAATCTAGGTGAATTAGAGGTCTGGCATTGGAATGATAATTGGGAAAATACAGGAATTTATCCTACGACCGGAGAATGGTCACACATTGCTTATGTATATCAAAGTTCAACATGGACTGGTATGCTGTATCTTAATGGAGCTCCTGTTGGTACTTATTCATTCGCCAACCCATTGAACATTCAGGATGATTCATATATTTCCGGACAGATAGGTGCCGGCTATCCTGACAGGTACTTCAGAGGTTACATTGACGAATTCAAGATATGGAACAGGATGCTGAATGATACCGAGATCCTTGAATCATACAGGAGTGCTTTCACACCAGCCTGGCAGATAGTGAACCCTTCAACTTTGCCTGTTCCAGGCTCGGGAATAGACCATGGTAGTGCCAATTCCCCCAGCAATATCTGGTGGTTCGGCCATAATGAGACCGGGAGCTATGATAATGGGGCAAAGGTATCAGGTAGCCTGATATCTCCCGCAGTTCAACTACCCAGCATTTCACTTTGGGGAGCCATTGTCATGTCGCATTGGTTCGATATCGAGGATATTGGACCAAATGCCGATGTGATGACACTTTCCATAAAGAACACCACGGATTCCGATTGGTATCCTTTGAAAATCTGGGACAGTGATACCACACCGATCTCAAACTGGACTCAGGATATCATAGGTATAACACCCTGGCTAGGCAATCAGGTTCAGATCAATTTCACCTTTGACTCGATCGATGAGGATCTCAATGATTACGGTGGCTGGCATCTGGATGATATCGTATTCTACACAAGTGAAGCCTACATCGTAGTTGGAGAAATTCCCACAGGGTTAGGCTATTCCGCATATGCTGGTGACATAAGTGGATCATTCAGTCATATAGCAGGAATGAAATCGATCAGCTTCAATGATGTGGCCGGTGGTAATATTCCAGCCACATTTGTCGCTGTTGGTGACAATGGAAAGGCCAGATACTGGAACAATGGTGCCTGGATATCTCTATCAGGTATGAATCTTGATGATACTTTGACAGGGGTGGATTTCGATGGAAACAACTTCATCATTGTCGGATATGATATTTCCAATAATGGTGTTGTGTACTACATTACCGAAGCAAACCTGTATGGTGGTAGCACGATCCTCACACCAACCCCTTGGGCTCCATCTGTCAAATTGAATGCTATCGCTTGGCACAATTATGTGAATGGTGGTCTGGTCTGTGCCGAGGGGGCTATGTATTTCCTCAACAGCACATGGGAATGGAAAGGGCCAATTGGCATTGATGCTTCAATGAATTACACTGCGGCATCTTGGGATCCACAGGGTTTGAGAGCCATAATAGTTGGAAATACAGGAACAGGAAGCGCGGCCTTTGATATATATGCTGGAAACACGGAGATAACTCGTATACCGGATTATGATAATATATTCCTTAACCACAAGCTTTATGGCGCGGCATATCAAGAGAAACTTACGGGAGATGTGGAAGTACTTCTTGTAGGAGCCAGTGCTTTCTCAATATCACCAAAGGCCTTTGCTCAGAACACGCAGATCCTGGTCAATGTGGATTATCCCAGGATCTTTGATGTTGATTTCTTCAAGACAAGCGACCCTGGAACTTCACTGGTCAACAAACAGGTGGATGTACAGGAAACTTACACCTTCCGCACCGAGGTCAATTACACCCAGGGAGCCACGGACCAACTATTCGATGGCATAAACAACACTGCCATCGATCTCATGGTCTGGTTCGATGATTCTGGAGTCAATGAAATGACCCTTCCTGGAATGGATGATGTTCACCGGACCAGATACTTCAATGTGACATGGTTCGAGGGCGATGGAGGAGCGAATGTCGAGAATGCGATAGTGACCTATCCGATTAACAGTCCAGGCACAGACGAGTTCCAGCTGGTGGGCTTCGGTAGCGGACCTGTCGCGGGAGATCATTGGTGGATAGAGTTGGAGATATACTTCGGACCTCAAACAAGAGCGGCAGATGGCCAGGGCTTTGCAAATGGGGACTCTACCAATGAGAGCGATATATTCCAGTCATTCACAGACCCAGATTCTTGGAACTTCATGATGGAGATTTACGACACCACATTCACAACTGCTTCGAGCAAGGGCTATGAGGAGTTCGGTGTCTTCAAATACACGAATATCACAGTATCTGGAAACCCGTCTGGAAATTCACCACCGGGAACCAGTGACAATGCCATTGGCTCAAGCACGGTGACCTTCTCGGCCAATGTGCCTTACTACGTCAATGTTTCAATTCCCGACCTTGCAAGGGTCGGCGGTGGAGGAAGTATAGCTGCCACCTATATCGCGGCTTCATCAGCAAGCCCATTGGCAAATAACACAAATTGCGGGATGAACAGCACCTGGATCTACGGCAAGCCGTTCCCAGGAGCATATCAGAACCTGAGTGTCTGGGGGAATACAAGCCAGCCCTTTACGGATTGGTATGTGCCCGCACCGGACAATGGAACAGCGGCCCACGGGCCATGGGGCTCCGATTTCAATGCTAACGGAGCCACCATAGTCGATTGGTTCGCCAGTGTCCCTGGAGGAACTGGCGAAGGAATTTACCGAGCGACTATCACATTCAAAATAGGATACTACTAGAACGGAGGAGATGGAGATGAATGGAGCAAAGAAAATATTGGCCATGATGGTGATGATCACCATGGTCAGTGCAGGCTTGATAATCGTGTCGCCACAGGCGACAGTCAGTGCAGAGAATTCTTCCTCGCAATTCGCACTGCTCATGGATGGATACCCGCAAGTCGCAGGGGCAAATGATGCCATGCAGCTTATGTTCTCAGCACCAATTACAGTTTCCAATGCTAACTGGCGATCGCAATCCTTCAGACCAACTGTAAATGGCGATTTGACCACGATCTCATTGAATATCTGGCAAAATGGAGGAAATGGCATGGTGCTCGTTGATATCTACAACACAGATCAGGCTGAAAAACCTATACCTGGAAACGTTATTGCCAGCGAGTCCATCCCTTCAGCCAGCCTTAGTGCCACTGCAGACAACTGGTTCGATATCACATTCTCCACACCTGCAACACTCACAGCAGGTACTGAATATGCTATTGTGGTACACCCAGATCCATCCTGTGGGATCTACTGGTACTATTATTCGAGTAATGTGTACATTCCTGGTGGAGTATCTTTCTGTGTGGACGGAAGCGGCTTCACATGGAACACCAACCCAAGTGTCGAAATGGCATTCTTGACATACATGGAACAGCCAGCAATCACTCCCACCAAGGTAGCCTGGCATGAGAATGGTGAATACGCACTGGCAGTCAATGGTGTTGATGAGACGATCTACAAGTTCGACAGGCAATCCTCTGCCTGGAGCACATTGGGATACACATTCCCCTCCATCGTATTCAATGATGTCACCTATGACCCAGCCTTCGGTGAGTTCTATCTCGTAGGAGTGGATACAAGTGTATCACGACCTCATGCCTATTATTATGATGGTTCCAACATCTGGAACATAGGAACCCCTAGTGCTCAAACCGGGGAGTTCCACGCAGTGACTGCTATTGGTGGCGATTCCTCATACAAATTCCTGGCAGTTGGTGAAAGAACAGGCGGATGGGGTTATGCCGCCTGGTATAGGGATGGTTTTGGATGGATAGAGGTTTTAAGCGATTGGAGTGGTGGAGTCACTGAGACCTTATATGATGTTACATGGAACCAGCAGACCGGCGCTCCCAACAGATGTTATGGTGTGGGAGAGGATGGAAATAGCCATGGCTTCGTATTCACACTCCAATTGGGAACCACGAACGCCTTGAGAGAATACACCTATGATAGCGATTCTCAGTTCATGGAGCCGCAGCATTCCATTGCATGGAATCCTGGATGGGACCTGGGTGCTGAATTTGACTATGCCCTGATAGGTGCGAGCACGTTCATGGGCTATGGGAATGTGCTCAAGTTCGATGGTTCGTCCCCACCCGATGTGATCACGGACATTTCAGATACGATATATGACATTGCATGGAAGCCAGACGGCGAGATGGCCATATTGGTCGGCGAAAACTCTGGTAATGAAGGGGTAGTCTACTATCATCCAGTAGGATCTGAGGAACTCCTCCCTCAGGACATGGAGGCTCCCGCCATATTCGGAGTAGCTTACAAGGGATATACCAGCCCCAGCTCGGCCATCATGGTCAGCTCCGGTGGATCTATAGCAGCCTATCCATCAGCGACCGATATTGGCACAACGATCACAGTGAATTCCGCTTTCCCCCACAGCTTTGATATCGATATGTGGAAAACCAGTGATGCTGGCCGAGCTTCAAAATTGAATACACAGGTGAATGTGGAAACAACTTACACATTCATGACCGAAGTGAACTACAGCGTGAACGGTATCGATCAGTTCTATGCGGATGGCGAGCAGGATGTATGGATATTGCTAACTGCCTGGTATGATGATGGTCTTACTCCATCACCAGACCCGGATGATACAGATTATAATCGAACAAAGAATTTCCAGGCTATATGGCAGGAAGGAGCGGTCATAGGGGCCGACACTGCAGGAATGGTATACCCTGGTGTAAGCCCGGGAACAGATGAAGTTCAATTTGACAGCGCTGGCATCGAAGCTGGACCTGATGATCATTACTATGTCTACATCAACCTGACCCTTGGGCCACAACTCTGGGCAGGGGATGGTCAGGGATTCACCAATGGGGCAGCTCCAGACATCAATGATGGAGCCACTGCTTTCAATGATCCAGATTCATGGGATTTTGTAATGACCATTGTTGATATCAATTACATGGATGCTGTGAATTCGTCATTTGAAGAGTTTGGATTATTCAGATTCACCAATATCACGGTGTCTGGCAATCCATCTGGAAACGCACTTCCAGGTTCTGTGAATAATGGCCTAGGAGCTAGCCAGATCGCAGTTTCTTCCAATATCCCATACTACGTGAATGTCTCGATACCCCGGCTGAATATGACAACGGATGATTCGAAATTCATACCTGCCAGCAGTGTCAATGTTTCTCTTACTAGTGCATTCGCTAACAATACGAACACCCAGATGAACGGATCGTGGGGGGTCTTTGGAAGAGCCTTACCAGGAGCGAATCAACAGCTGGGAGTATGGGGTAATGCAAGTCTGGCACAATCTTTCTGGACTGTGCCAGCACCTTTGAACAGTACAACGGCCCACGGGCCGCAAGGTGAGGATTTCCAAGGACTTGGAGATACCTTTGTCCAATGGTATGTCAATGTGCCAGGGGCGACGGCTGAAGGAACCTATCAGGCGACGATCACCTTCAGGATAGGATATTATTGAGGTTGAGGAGGTGAAAAAATGATACAAACACGAAAAATACTGGCAATGGCGATAATGACCCTGATGGTGTGTGGCAGTGTGCTGATCGTCACACCTTATACTCCTGCGGCTGCAGAGGATTCGGCAAAGGCCTTTGAAATTCTGGATGGTGGATTCCCATTGGCATATCAAACCACCCTGGATCAGAGCTGCGAAGATGCGGTTGATCATTATACTGTGAGTTCCGGGGTTCCCTGGGCTCAGACCTTTGTGCCTACAATAACGGGTGAGCTCTCCTTTGTTGATCTTCAATTATATGCTGATTCTTCGATCACGCTCTCAGTTCGCTGTGAGATAAGAACCACCCACTGGGAAATTGACGAATGGGTTCCGGATGATGTGGGTGGTAGGATGACCTACGAGGGAGATTCTCAAACCCTGACAACGTCTCCCGCCTGGTATCAGATATCTATGTCGACAAAACCAGTATTAACAGCTGGACAGACCTACGCAATAGTTCTTGTATGGTTGAGCGCGGATTTCCATTGGAGTTGCCTAGGAAACTATGGAGATGGGGATGGATTCAATACAGGTGATGGGGGAACCACATGGAGCAGTCTTAGTGGCGAGAACTTTGGTTTCCGCACATACATGGAGGAACCAGATAATTGGCTTTCAAAGGTCGCCTGGCATGGAAACAACAACTATGCATATGGAGTTGATGGAACTTCCAGCAATCTGTACAAATTCACAAGGGATACCGGCTCATGGAGTAATGTTGGGGCATTGGAGTTAGGAGCGACATTCCATGACATAGTCTATGATCCTAGCACATCCCTATTTTACATAGTTGGCCAGGACAATAGCGGCTATGCGGCCGGTTGGATGTACAACCACGACACCGGAACACCAACATATCTGATAGACACATTTGTGACCGGGGCATTCTATGGAGTGGAACGTGCGGCTCCCTATGAATATCCATATTTATTCCTGGCAGTGGGTGAGGACACGACAAATGGCAAAGCCTACATGTGTTGGTACGATGATAATTCACCGTGGTGGGCGGCCGAGGACACAACCCCTGCAGAGGATGCCACTGGTGATGTGATCTATGACGTTGCTTGGAATGGTATTGATGCATCCGGAAGCGCTTATATCTGCGTTGGCATGGACGCTTCAGGTGATGGAGTGGTTTACCATATTGGAGGTCCACTCGAAAGTGGTATTGACCTGGGAATCATACATGGATGGAGCCCATTAGGCTCTTTGAAAGCAGTTGACGGGCATCCATCAGATCCCACACTTGGGATCATTGTCGGTGAAAATACTGCTGGAACTGGAAATGCATATTTATTGGACACCAGTGGGGCACAGCCAACAATGATCTCTGACACATCGTACATATTCAATGATGTGGACTGGCGCCCAGACGGAGAGATGGCTGTAGCTGTGGGAGCGAAGTTGAATGGCAAAGGTGTCATGTGCCAGTATAACGAAGGTACTGATTATGTAGTTGATCTATCTGCCGATCTACCTACAGATGCTGAAGGCCTATTTGGCGTCGCTATGAAGGGATTCTCCAGCCCCAGTTCTGGGCTTATAGTAGGCAGTAGTGGAGCAGTTGGATTTTACCCATCGGCGGTTGATTCTGGCACCACTATCACAGTGAGCTCCGAAGAGCCGCATATGTTCAATATGGATATGTGGAAGACATCAGATGCTGGACGCGTATCCAAATTGAATACCCAGGTGGATGTTGAGACCACTTACACCTTCATGGCCGAGGTCAACTACACAAAGGGCGGCATCGACCAGTTCTACACAGATGGTGACGATGATGTATATGTGATCCTGACTGCTTGGTTCGATTACGGAGTAGCGCCCTCTAGTTTACCAGGTCAGGATGACTATAATCGAACAAGGATGTTCCAGGCAATTTGGGTAGAGGGAGGGGCTGCACCTGGAAATGCAGGCATGATGTATCCTGTTGGAAGTCTAGGAACCAATGAGGTACTTCTTGACAGCTATGGATTCGAGATAGGGGCGAGTGACCATTATTACGTCTACTTCAACCTAACCTTCGGACCCCAAATGTGGGCGGCTGATGGCAATGGATTTACAAATGGTGCAACCTCCGATATCTACGATTATACCACAAGCTATGATGATCCAAACAGCTGGGATTTTGTAATGACCGTGGAGGATGCGAACTTCAACAGTGCATCGAATTCCAGTTTTGAGGAGTTCGGAATATTCCAGTTCACGAACATAACGGTCTCAGGAAACCCTGGCGGGAATGCACCACCAGGGTCAAGCACACAGCTTGGGCCGAACAGCCAGATGCAAGTTTCTTCCAATATCGATTACTACGTCAATGTCTCAATTCCAGACCTTGCCAGGATCGGTGGAGGAACACCCATCAATGCGACATACGTGTCAGTGAACATAACCAGTCCATTTGCTAACAATACGAATTCGATGATAAACGGAACCGCAGTGAGCTTCCCGGGAGGAAACATGACCCTCGGGGTGTGGGGCAATACGAGCCAGGCATTTGGAGACTGGGTTGTTGCGGCTCCGCTGAACAGTACGACGGCTCACGGGCCGCAAGGAGCGGACTTCCAGAGTATTGGAACGACCGACATTGAATGGTGGATAGATGTGCCAGGCGGGACAGACGAAGGCATATACCAGGCCACGGTGACATTCAAAATAGGATACAATTGAATGATATGATATCAAATTCCAAAATAATCATGAAAAAGGAGAAAATAAAAAAAGGAGAGATGAGAAATATGACAGAGATGAAGAAGATAATGGCCATGACGGTCGTGATAGCCATGGCATGCGCAAGTTTAGTGGTAGTTATGCCGAACAACACGGTAATAGCGGAGGATTCTGCGAAGCCACTTACCGGTTTGGATAATGAATACCCTGCATTTGAAGATGTATTGGATGTGAGTCAGGATCTAACGGATATGACATACCCTATCCTTTTTGGCAGTGACCAATATGGATCACAGAGTTTCCAACCCCTATCTGATGGAGATCTGTCCATGTTCGAATTCAGATTATCCTATCTGACATATCCAGATGGTGGAATGCTTGGTTATGACATTCGAGTGGGAGATCCACCAAACCCAGCAAGCACATTGATCGGTGGTTTTCAGTGGGTCGCTCTGTCAGATCTGGACGTCGGATGGAATGCGATAACCCTTTCCAGCACCGTCCCTGTATCCATTGGGACAACCTACCAGATCGTCCTAACAGTATCCGACAGCAGCAGAGTTGATTGGGACTATAAATCCGGAGATCCCTATGCATCTGGAACTGGAAGGACCTCAGCAAGTGATACAGGATATTCGACTTTGGGGGGTGACTGGACCTTCAGAACTTACCTGGCAGTACCAACAGATGGCCTTGCAAAGGTCGCCTGGCATGAGAGTGGTGACTATGCTTTAGGGGTAACTGGTTATGACGATCATATCTACAAGTACACAAGGCAGACATCGACATGGTCCAGTGAGAAGAATTTGGCCGGAGGCAATGTTTTCAATGATATCAAATACAGTTCCAACTTCAACTTGTTCTACATAGTTGGCACTGGCTCAGTTCCATTGGGTTTCAGTTACTATGAACCAGCACAGTCTCTTGCAAACCTAAATGCCCCATTTGATGGCGGTGCTTATTTCAATGGACTATGCCTGGCTGACGAGAACGGTGCCGAAGATTTTGCTTTCCTCGCAGTTGGTTATAATTCAAACACCAATGACCCCTATGCTGCATGGTATAATCAATCTTCACATATCTGGACAGTAGTAAATAGTGGCTGGAGCGGAGCGGATGAGAACCTGTATGATGTAACATGGGATCATGGCGCCACAGGAAACCCATACTATGCTGTTGGAAAGGATTACGGTACCGGAATGGGAGTGGTATACTATTTCACCACTACAGGGAACAATACAGCCAATTCCCTTGAGCTCAATGGGTGGATGCCCGGTCCATTATTTGGCATTGACTGGCAGCCAGCAGGAACTGCAGATCATGCAGTCATAGTTGGAGCATTATACAGTTATGGGAATGTGTGGGTTTTCAATGGCTCATTTGGAGAGACCATATTGAACAATTCATACATACTCAATGATGTATGCTTCCATCCAGATGGCTCAATGGCCATGATAGTTGGTGAGACCAATAGCTTTGATGAAGGGGTGATCTATCATTATTATCCAGATAGCTCAGCAACGAAGATGAGCACTGATGGAACACTTGACAGTCTAAACGGAGTTTCTGTAAAAGGCTGGACAAGCCCTAGCTCGGGTCTGATAGTAGGATCCAGCGGAGCAGTTGGTTCATACCTCAGTTCGAGCGATGGTGAAACCACAATAACCGTCAATGCCGCCTTCCCGCACATGTACACGATAGACATGTGGAAGACCAGTGATGCTGGCGAGACATCCACACTTAATGCAAGGGTGGATGCAGAGGAAACTTACACCTTCTACACAGAGATAAACTACACCATCGGAGGCACGGATGAGCTCTTTGACGTTGGTAATGTCAATAATACCTTCGTGGACCTGACAGCATGGTTCGATGATGGAGATGATTCGACAAGTCTGATACCACCAGCAAGTGATGATGACCGCAGAACGAGGAAATTCGTGGCCAGATTCTATGAGGGGACTGCAGGAACTGGTGGCGTATCAGGTTCTATCATCTATCCAGACACCACAACCAATGAAATATTGTTGGATGGTGTAGGATGTAGTGGACCATTTGGGGGCGATGACAGGTACGGTGTTTGGATCAATGTCACCTTCGGAGCGCAGATGAGAGCTGCTGATGGACAGAACTTCGCATTTGGCGCCGCAGGAGATATATTCGACAGCAACCAGGCATTTGACGATGATGACAGCTGGAACTTCCAGATGGAGGTCTACGATAATGACTTCCCAGGAGCGACGAATTCCACATACGAAGAATTCGGGATATTCATGGCCACGAACATCACAGTGTCCAATAACCCAAGTGTCAATGCTCCGCCAGGAAGTGTCAGCATGCCATTTGACTCGAACAGCTTGATAACTTACTCGGCCAATATACCATACTACGTGAATGTGTCAATTGAAAGGTTGAACTTGACAACTGATGATTCAAAATTCATACCGGCCAGTAATGTCAATGTAAGCCTGGTGGATGCTTATCCTGCGGGATTCGATCTGGAACCATACACTGAGATTAATTCAACATGGGGAGCTGCTGGAAGACCATTCGCAGCTGCCAATACAGAGTACATGGTGTGGGGAAATACAAGCCAGGCAACTGAACTGGTACCAGCACCGAACAATGGAACAGCAGCACATGGTCCGATATATTCGAACTTTGACGGGTATGGAGCCACGGAAGTTTCGTGGTGGGTGTCAGTACCTGGAGGAACGGATGAAGGTATCTATCAAGCGACGATAACCTTCAAGATCGGGTACTATTAGGAGATATACAAATCCAAAAAATCATGAAAAATGAAAAAAAAGAAAAAAGGAGATGAGAAAAATGATAGACATAAGAAAAATATTGGCCATGGCGGTCGTGATCGCCATGGCATGCGCAAGTTTAGTAATCGTGTCGCCGAACAATACGGTGACAGCGGAGGATTCGGCCAGACCTCTATCGGGTCTGGATTCTGGATTCCCTGCATTTGAGAATGTGATTGACCAGAGCCAGATGGGGACTGACCTTACATGGCCCATTATGGATGGGGGTGACCTATATGGAGCCCAGGGTTTCCAAGTAGGTATGGATGGGGACCTTTCCATGTTCGAGTTCGAACTAATGACCATCAGTGATATGGGAGGCGGGCAACTTGGCTATGATATCAGAGAAGGTAGCGATCCAGGTCTTGCAATGTCTATCATTGGAGGGTTCCAGTGGGTGAATCTGGCAGACCTGGAAGTTGGGTGGAATTCCATTTCCCTTGACACGTTCGTGGAAGTAATTATGTTTACAGATTACCAGATCGTATTGACGGTCACTGGAGGCAGTACCTTTGATTGGAATTATGATAGCAATGATTTCTATCCATCAGGCACTGGAAAATTGTCAGCGAATGATTTTGCCTATGGAGATCTTGGTGGAGACTGGACCTTCAACACATACATGGCAGTTCCAACAGATGGCCTGAAAAAGGTCACTTGGCATGAATCAGGTGATTATGCTCTAGGCATAGCGACCGGAACAGACCACATTTACAAGTACACAAGGAACACCATGACCTGGGCCAGTGAATATGATCTAGGAACAGGCGACATATTCAATGACATCGAATACAGTGAATTTTTTGATTTATTCTACATAGTGGGAGAAGATGTCGGAAGTATCACTGGTGCAGCCTGGAGCTACTATGAACCAACACAGAACTTACTGAACCTGGGTGCACCTAATGTCCCTGCAACGGACTTCAACTGTCTTGGCCTCGCGGATGAGGATGGTACAACAGATTATGCTTTCCTTGCCATGGGTGAGGACTATGCCCAATGGTATGATGAGGTCAATGATATTTGGATCGAGGTAACAGGTGGATTGAGTGCAATGGTGGACGTCATGGACGTGACCTGGGACCATGGCTTTGGCATATATTCATATTGGGCTGTTGGAGATATGTTGGGCGAAGGATACATTTATAAATTTATGAATGCGGGTGACGCTACCGCACAACAGTCGAATCCCGCAACATGGGGTACTGTGGGGCCATTCCATGGAATTGAATGGCAGCCAGCAGGAGCCTCTGATCATGCCATAATAGTGGGTGAAAATACAGGAGATGGGAATGTCTGGAGTTGGGATGGTACGACTGCAGAGGCTCTTCTAGACACTACTGACACCTATACTGGCGTGAGCTGGCACCCTGACGGAAGTATGGCCATGCTCGTTGGTTATAATGGTGTTGATGAAGGTGTCATCTATCACTATATTCCTGATAACAACAATGCATTTATCAAAATGAGCACAGATGGTGATCATGGAAAGCTATATGGCGTTGATGTAAAAGCCTGGACTAGTCCAAGCTCGGGTCTTATAGTTGGTAGCAGTGGAGCAGTTGGTTCATATCTTTCAGCATCAGATGGTGATACGACATTGACAGTCAATGCCGCTTTCCCGCACATGTACACGATAGACATGTGGAAGACCAGTGATGCTGGCGAGACATCCACACTTAATGCAAGGGTGGATGCAGGGGAAACTTACACATTCTACACCGAGATAAACTACACCATCGGAGGCACGGACGAGCTCTTTGACGCTGGTAATGTCAATAATACCTTCGTGGACCTGACCGCGTGGTTCGATGATGGAAATGATGCGACGAGCATGACGCCATCTGCAAGCGATGATTCACACAGAACGAGAAAGTTCGTGGCCAGATTCTATGAGGGAACTGCAGGAACTGGTGGCGTATCAGGTTCTATCATCTATCCAGACACCACAACCAATGAAATATTGTTGGATGGTGTAGGATGTAGTGGACCATTCGGTGGAGATGACAGGTACGGAGTATGGATCAATGTCACCTTCGGAGCGCAGATGAGAGCTGCTGATGGCCAGAATTTCGTAAATGGAGCCGCTGGAAGCATATTCGACAGCAACCAGGCATTTGACGATGATGACAGCTGGAACTTCCAGATGCAGGTATATGATAATGACTTCCCGGGAGCGACGAATTCCACATATGAGGAATTCGGGATATTCATGTCAACGAACATAACAGTGTCCAATAACCCAAGTGTGAACGCGCCGCCAGGAAGTGTCAGCATGCCGTTTGACTCGAACAGCTTGATAACTTACTCGGCCAATATTCCATACTACGTGAATGTGTCAATTGAAAGGTTGAACTTGACAACGGATGATTCAAAGTTCATACCAGCAGCCAGTGTAAATGCAAGTCTTGTTGACATGTACCCAGCTGGTTTTGATCTCGAACCATACACTGAGATTAATTCAACTTGGGGAGCTGCTGGAAGACCGTTTGCAGCTGCCAATGCAGAGCGCATGGTATGGGGAAATACAAGCCAAGCAACCGAACTGGTGCCAGCTCCGAACAATGGTACAGCAGCGCATGGTCCGATATACTCGAACTTTGACGGATATGGAGCCACGGAAGTTTCGTGGTGGGTGTCAGTACCTGGAGGAACAGATGAAGGAATTTACCAGGCATCGATAACCTTCAAGATCGGGTACTATTAGAAATAGGCAATAACCCAAAAATAGGGGCGGTAGAGGATTCTCTCCTTTTCACTATCGCCCTCCCTTTTCCTTTTATGTTACTATTATTCTATAATTAATAGGTATGTAATATATACATATGGAGAATCTTCATAATCAATAATTAGGCACAAAGATTTATTAATGGGTAGATGTTATAATCAATCATAACGGTAATATTATGGCATCAACCAAGAAAGAGGATGACAATATCTGCGAAGTTCCGGTCGATAACTGGATAGATGATCAAGCATTCATCTCCACAGAAGATATAGAGATCCCTGAGAATATGGCAGACCAGGTCATAGGCCAAGAAGATGCGGTCTATGTGATCAAGAAAGCTGCCGAGCAGAGAAGACATGTCATGCTAATAGGGGAGCCTGGTACTGGCAAGTCCATGCTCGCACATTCCATGGTGGAATTCCTCCCAATGGGAGAGAATGAGGATCTGATAGCATATGCCAATAAAGAAGATCCAAATGAGCCATTGATAAAAGTGGTACCAGCAGGTAAGGGCAAGGAGATAGTCAATGCCCAGAAAGCAGAGGTCGCACAGCGCATGGAGCAGAAAGCACAGGCAATGATGACAATAATATTCCTCATTGTTGGTTTCTCAATTGTCATGTTCGTGCTGGATGGTATGAACAACGGAGAATACAATCCAATGTGGATATTCTTCGGCATACTGGCAGCTGTTTTCATTTACATGGCCTCAAGATGGCCTGGTGCAAGACAGGAACAGGCGAGTATACCAAAGATGTTGCTCAGCAGATCGAATGATGATCCACCTGCATTCATAGATGCGACTGGAGCACACGCAGGTGCTCTCCTTGGAGATGTGAAGCACGATCCTTTCCAGAGTGGTGGATTAGAGACCCCAGCCCACGATAGAGTGGAGGTTGGAGCTATTCACAAAGCCAATAAAGGTGTTCTATTCATAGATGAGATCAATATGCTGAAAATGGAGAGCCAGCAAAGCCTCCTAACAGCCCTTCAGGAAAAGGCCTTTTCCATTGTGGGACAGAGCGAGAGAAGCTCGGGTGCCATGGTCAAAAGCCAACCAGTTCCCTGTGATTTCATACTGGTTGCCGCCGGTAATCTTGATTCCATATATGGTATGAGAGATGAGAATGGGGGTCAGAGAGGAGGAATGCATCCAGCTCTCAGATCCAGGATACGTGGTTATGGCTATGAAACTTACATGAGGAACACTATGCCAGACTCTGATGAGAACAGAAAGAAGCTCATCAGGTTCGTGGCTCAGGAAGTTACCAAAGATAAGAAGATCCCTCATTTCACTAAAAAAGCTGTAGCTGAGATCGTAAGAGAAGCTCAGAGGCGAACTGGACGTCGTGGACGTTTGACCCTCCGATTGAGAGAACTCGGTGGCCTGGTGCGTGTTGCTGGAGATATTGCTAAAGGAAAGAATATTCCACTTGTCACGGAGCTTGAAGTTGTGGAGGCAAAGAAAGTTGCCCGATCTCTTGAAAAGCAGATAGTGGAAAGGATGATCGAGCATTCGATGGACTATCCGACAATGTCAACAGAAGGTGGGGCGGTAGGCCTTGTCAATGGACTGGCAGTCATGCAAGGTGATGCTTCCATGGCAGAGATGTCGGGAATTGTTCTACCCATAGCTGCAGAGGTCACTCCTGCTCAAGCAAAATCTAATGGAAGGATAATCGCTACTGGAAAGCTTGGAGAGATGGCTAAAGAATCTGTCCAGAATGTGTCAGCTCTTTTCAAAAAGTTGACAGGAGAGGATATCAGCAACCATGATGTCCATGTGCAATTCATAGGAAGCAGAGACGGAACCGAGGGTGATTCAGCCTCGATATCTGTGGCAACTGCTGTCTTTTCCGCATTAGAGTGCGTGGAGGTCGATCAAACTGTGGCAATGACTGGTTCTCTCAGTGTGCGCGGTAAGGTCCTTCCAGTTGGAGGAGTGACCGCGAAGATCGAAGCGGCTGCCGAGATGGGGCTCAAAAAAGTGATAATACCAAAATCCAATCTAAAAGATGTTATTCTTGAGGATCGGTATGTCAATATGATAGAGATCATTCCAGTAGATACCATAGGTGAGGTTCTGGAGCATGCATTGATCATCGGTCCTGACAAAGATGGATTGCTTACGAGATTGGCGGCTTCGATAGTTCCAAAAGGTGTCACTCCTCTCAAGGTCAAGCCAGAGAGTACTCCCGTATAAGAGGGGATCGATTTGGTTGGCAATTTGGAATTCTACGGCAAAAAGATGGATAAAGAGCATGAGCCTTTGGTTGGACGTATCTGTTATGTCTTCAATACGAATCTTACAAAGAAGTTGAATGACACTATCTGTACGCATTGTGCCAAGTTCATGACCCTTGAGTGTGAACATATTGATGAGTTCGTGGGAGATGATGGTGATTGATAGCCCTGATAATCGGGCGTTTTCAACCATTCCATAATGGCCATTTACAGGTCGTGAAGGAGATATTGGATAATGATGATATTGATGAGCTCGTCATCGGAATAGGAAGCTCCCAGTATGATCATGAAAAAGACAATCCTTTCTCATTTGATGAAAGAAAGGATATGATATCGCTTTCCCTGGAAAAAGAGGGCATATACAATTATTCATTGATCCCAATTTCAGACATACATAATTATCCAATATGGGTGGAACATGTTCGTAAGCATGTTCCTAATTATGATGTCGTATACACTCGTAGCCAGCTTACAAAACGTCTCTTTGAAGAAGCTGGTGATAGAGTGGTGGAAACCGACCTCTATGATAGAAAAGAATATTCAGGGTCTGAGATCAGGAGAAGGATCGTGGCTGGAGAGAAATGGCAGAAACTGGTTCCTGAAGGAACATTGCTTGTGATCGAGAGAATTGATGGAGCCACACGAGTGATCGAATCCCAGAAAGATCGATAAACATATAATTGAATTCAGAGAGATGATAATGAAATCGATAGAAAAAATAGCCGAATTATTGACCATTTCCCAGAGAACACTGGGCATTGTGGAATCCTGTACTGGAGGACTGCTCTGCCATCACATAACGAATATGCCTGGAAGCTCCAATTTCTTTGATGGAGGTATTGTGGCATATGGCAATGCTTCTAAGATCGAGGTTGTGGGAGTTACCGAGGAATGCCTGAGAAAGAATGGAGCCGTGAGTGAAAGAACAGCACTGGCCATGGCAGATGGGGCCAGGGAGAACTTCACCTCGGATATTGGGATCGGTATTACAGGGATCGCAGGACCAAGTGGTGGTTCTGAAGAGAAGCCAGTGGGTCTTGTCCACATAGCTATCTCAGATATGGACAGATCCGCCTCAGAGGCATTTAGATTCCAGGGTAACAGAGAGAAAATAAAGAATCAGGCTGTCGAAAAAGCAATCGAGATGTGCATTAGATTCCTTGAAGAAGAATGAGGGCTCCCCAACGCTAAAGCATGGGGTATCCCCTCTGTTAAATTATTGAAGTTTGTCGAGAATATGAGCCCTTATTGAATACATCCCAAGCAATACCATAATTTTGTAGCGCTTTGTATCCACAAATCTAAAGATTGTGGCAGTAAATGTTACCCACATGGTATCGAACATTTACTGATGAAAGAATTCGTTTGAATTCTTCGTATTAAAGCTTGGGGATATTCAATAAAATATTAAGCCAGTTGCTCTGCCACGATCTTATCAATGGCATTTAGAAAATCCTTTTCCTTATCTGATGGAACCTTTGCTCCAGAGGCAATATTATGTCCGCCTCCGCTTCCACCGACCTCGCCAGATGCCTGTTTGCATGCTGAACCCAGATCAAGACCTTTGTTAACAAGTTCGCGTGTTGCTCTGGCAGATATGTTTGACTTGTCATCACCAGTGAATATTCCGATTATGGGCTTTGACTTATCGAAAATGTACAATGCACCAAGGCCGGCTATGACCCCGGAATACGAGCTCTCACGAACATGAATGTATTGAATATTATCCATCTGGGTTGGTGGCTCATCCTCAATGGCCAGCATACTATCCATTATCAAGGAAATGTGTTCATTGCGAACTGCTTTAGCTTCTTCCATCGCTTCCTTGGATCCCAAAGCCAAGCTCAATCCCAGACTATATTTTTTCTTTCTACCACAGGCATTGAGCAGTGGTACTAATTCATCCACATACATGCTCCAATCATAAAGCCAGTATCTGTTCGTAACAAGTTGATCGATGGCCTCGGAGCTGGCTCCCTGTTTTAAAAGATGAAGGGCCAAAGTGGAGGCCAGTTGTGTAGGCTTGTCAGCCTCAAGTGATTTGATGGTAGAGTCCACATCCAATTCCATTTTCTTAAGAAAGGCAGTGACCTCTTTCTTATTGCCACTGAGACCTTTGAAATATGGTTCGGGGTGATTGAGAAGACTATCGTATATTGTCTCCCCTCTGAGATCCAGTACCTTTTCTTTTTTTATGAGTTCTCGACGGACCGCGATATTGACAAAATGATCATTGTAGCCCCTGAAGCCGCCCAAATTTTGTCTGTCACCTACCGCTCCTGCCAATGCGAGAGGAGCGAGGTTCCAGTTCTCATCATCAAGGGTGACTGCGAGGAAGAAGCTCATAGTAGCTCCACAAGCCTCTCTGGCACCATCAAATCCAAAGAGATGTGGATTCAAATGAATAACTGGCTTTGACCCTTCCTTCTGGGTTGCGTGATGATCGACCACGATGACATTTTTGTCCAGGGTTTCCAATTCCTCAATGAAACCACTTCCCATATCGGAGAAGATGAGTAGATCATTATCCTCATCCTTGATCTCATCCAGAAATCCACCAGCTACTTTCGGTGTCAGAGTAATGTGGAAGGTCTTATTAGCTCGAGACAGAGCCTTGGCCAGAATAGCCGCAGAGCTCATACCATCTGGATCATAATGAGAAATAAGTCTTATCAGGCCAGTTGTTTGCCTGATAAGAGCAGATGCCTCGGCTAGCCTCTCTGAGAAATTCTTGCTGAATTCCAGATCGAGGGATTTATCGGCCATCTTACCTACTCAGCTCAATCTCAGCTGTCTTGATCGAGTATTTCCAATCCTTGGAGATCACACCTGTGGATTTATAATACCTCTCAAGGCGCCTTATTTTTGCCTCTATGAGCTGTAAGTTTCTCTTATTGTGAATATCCTTTTTGTTATCCTGAATATGGCTGTTGAGGTTAACTGCCTTGGTCATAAGGTTACTGATATCCTCTGGCAATTTCATTTCAATTCCATTTTCAATCATGATCTGAGTAATGGATTTTCCTGTAGCCAACTTAACATCTGGAACTCCATACTGGTCTCTTAAAATTGTACCAATAGTGGCACTGGAGGTTCCCTCCCCTGCCATCTTCGTTATAGTAGCGACGATCTCTTTCTTATCTATTGGAACCCACGCTGGGTTCTCGTATATCAATGGGCGGGTTGAGGAAGATTTCCCCTTTCGCCTCGCGTGCATCCTTGCCATTTTAATTCTCTCCATTTCATTCCGATATTTTGAATACATGAATTTATTCATGCACTCAAAATTCATCCATGTCCACATCGTGGGCCATGGTGCCTATCAATAGGCTGAAGTATTCGGTAATAACAATTTCTTGTATTTAAGACTGATTGCTGTAAATATAATAAATAAGGCATTAAGCTAATCAATGAGTAGTGCATGGAATAATTTATGTCGAAAATACTGAAAGTGTATGCCTCCACATGGTGCATACATTGTAAATTGACTGTGAAATTTCTGAAAGATAGCCACATACCTTTTGAATATATTAAGATAAATGAGGTGGATAAGAATACACTTCAAAAGATAATAGAAGTAAACGGCGGAGTTGATTGGGTCATTCCCACCATGGAATTCGATGGACATTGGAACCCGGGAAAGGTCTTCAATAAGGAAGTTTTAATAAATGACCTCCGGGCTATGGGGATAGATATTGATTGAAGCCAGTGATGTGATAATAAGTGTCGGGCAAAAGGATCCAAAGAGAAAAAAAGACCATAAAAGCCATGTTCAGGATATTCTGTCATAAAAATCATGGAAATGATAAGGAGATATGCCAGGAGTGCTCGGAGCTTCTGCAATATTCGGAAGACAAGCTGGACAAGTGCCCATTTCAGGAAAAGAAAGCTCCCTGCACAGATTGTCTAATCCATTGCTATGCGGAACCCATGAGGAGCCAGGTTCGAGAAGTGATGAGATTCTCTGGACCAAAGATGTTATCAAGACATCCTTGGCTGGCCATCATGCACCTCGTTGATGGCAGGCGTTCTCCCAAAGATACAAAGAAATGATGGTATGCTGATACCAAAATATACAAAAAACGATGGTATGCTGATACCTAAATATACAAAAAACGATGGTATGCTGATACCTAAATATATAGAGAAATGATGGTATACTGATGAATGAAGAAGAGTGCGAAACAGATAGTAGGGAAAAAGTAGCTAATGCCATCTGGGTGACCATTGGAACTATATCCCTAGCCTTTGGAATAATAGGTATAGCTTTGCCATTGCTCCCAACAACACCATTCCTTCTTCTCTCGGCAGCCTGTTACTGCCGAGGCTCTGAAAAAATGCACACGTGGTTACTTGAGCATAAATTATTTGGAAGGTATATCAGGGATTACCAGGAGAAGAGAGGAATAAGGAAAAAGGCCAAGATAACAGCCATTGTCACCATGTGGGCCTCCATACTGTTATGTGCCTGGTATATGGGTTATTCAGAGATCATGCCTGATATAATTATGTATGTCCAGATCCTTTTATTGATCATAGCCTCTGGAGTTACAATTCATTTGTTAAAACTAAAAACTCTGTGATCATTATTTATTATTAAAGAATACATAATGAAACTGAACAGCGTTTATCTGATCCAGTATAATTGATAACTTTTTCTCAAAATACAGAAGTGGAATATTACTTTTGAGAATTGCCAGTGGCGGCAAAAACTACTAATATCATGGAGATAATGCTTCGCTCGGTATCAAATGGATGGCAGTCTGAAAAGTAAATCAAAGAGCGTGCTTATCGAACTCTCAAGGATTAATGAATGGGCGATCATCTCAATCAGCCTCACATTATTTGTTTTCTTACCGAATATGTATGTTATCAATGAGGGGGTTCTCACACCCGAGATCATATTCGAGCTTTTCACATCCGTTAGCCTGTATGTCGCCCTGACAATAGTCTTCACGATCCAGATATTCCTCTTTGCCAGTAATGATTATTATGACAGGCACGTGGATGCTCTGGATGAGGGAAAAAGACAGAGAAATCCAGTATGCGCTGGACGGGTGACTGAGAAGGAAGTAAAGACTCTGCTCATCGTGACCGCCATCATACCACTGGTCCTTTCATTATATTTCAATCTATACGCTTTCTTATTGACAGCCTTCACTGTTTTCGTCTACTTCTTCTACACCGCGGAACCTCTAAGGTTCAAGAACAAAGTGGGGCTTGATGTATTGAGCCATGCGACACTTATCAATTCATTTCCATATATCTTCAGCCTTGTCGCTCTTAATTATTATGTGCCTGGCATAATCTATCTTCTCATTATCATAATGATGAGAAGCGCCATCGCCCAGATCCTTCAGGAAGTTAGGGACCACGATATTGATAAAAAAGCAGAGACCAATACCGTGATATACCTGGGACAGAAAAAGGCAGTCTGGCTTGTATTTTCCATATGGCTGACCATGACCATCGGAAGTGCGGTGCTTCTTTTGACACACTATTTATTTGGAATTGGTATCTCCCTATTCTACCTGTTCGTGATGTTCATCACCATCTCGTATGCTCCCACCTTTTACAAGCTGGTCAAGGCAGATAATTATTCTGAAATAATTGAAAAGCAATGGATGGGACAGGGCAGAACGAATAAGCAGCTTGGCCTTTCCTATGGTTTGCCAGTTATCGCCTATCTCTTCATACTGTTCTTCTTTTTATTGAAATGAATGCACCCGAAACTAATTGTCGAGTCAGCATGTTGATTCAAATAGATATTCAATAATTATAAATATCAATTATCCACTCCATAATTCAATGGGACAGGAACTTCTGGAGCGTGGATTGACCGCCAAAGAGAGGATCATCATTCACCTGAAAGACCATTGGAACTTCAAGGATGAGATGGAGTGCCCTTTCGAGATCACACAGGCGGGCATATCGGAGATTACTGGACTTACATTATCACATATCCCTCGAAATATCAAGAAGATGAAAGATGAGGGGCTTTTAACAGAGGGGAAGGCCTATGTGAAAGGAAAGAGCCGGAGATACAAAGTGTATCATCCAACCCAAAAAGGACTGAAGCTGGGTAGGTCCCTTATCAAGGAGATCGGAAAGACCTCCGTCATTTACAATGATGAGAGTATGATGGTGCAGGATATCCTGAAGATAGAAAAGGGGCTGGCTATGTCTGTCATTGCCTCGCTTCTTGGAGAATCCACCAAAAAGTCAGCGGCTGGAAAAAAGAAGGTGGGATATCATGGAAGCATACCAGATACAGATGGCTTTGTAGACAGGGACGAAGAGCTAGAGGAATTGAGATCTCTTTTTTCAGAAGACATAACGAAGCTCATCATGATATACGGCAGCCAGGGTTATGGAACCAGCTCACTGGCCTCCAAGTTCATCAAACATATCGGGAACCGATGGAGTAGTGTTATTTGGATAGATATAAAGAAGAAGCTGGATGACACATTGGAACAGTTATACAACCATATTATCGCATCCGGGCAGGATGGGATCACGAAGGAAATAATATTCAATCCTCATACTCTTATCTCATATCTGGCAAATAAGAAGATGGTCATTGTCTTTGATGGATATTTTGAAGTAGGTGAGGCCAGTGTGGAGTATTTCTCTGGCCTTGTGGAAAAGTTGAAGGAAGTTGATGGGTTGAAGATGATCGTGACCGCCAGGGAGGATACCGCCTCCTACAATCGCTTCTACACGATAATGGACATCCATGATTCCAGTGTTCAGGAGATCCATGTCAAGAGAATGGACATGGCATCCTGTCGCGCACTACTCGGCGTTAGTGATCTGGATGATGATGCATTGAGAAGACTCTATGCCTTCACAAGGGGGAGCCCATCCATAATGAAGACACTGGCCAGTGATGATATATCCTATATAGAGGAGAGGACCAGCTTTTCCAGAGAGGAGATTAAGCTGATGCTTCACCTTAAGACCCTGAGGATTGATAATTAGATCCAGTTCAAATATCGAACAATACCTGGACAGTGTTTTTCACCGCGTCGATTTCCAGCATGTGATACGTCACTGCCTTGATCTCGGTCTTCAAAGAGTGTTTGCCCATATCCAAAGTCTCGCCCCGGATGACTGCATCCAGCTTTTGAATTGTGGAATCCTCATTATCCTGGATGTGAACCTCGAACTCGGAGAATATAGTATCTTCGACTTCGAACAGGTACAAAAGTTCGGAGAGCCAGTCGACCAAAAGTTGCTCCATGTCTGGAGCTTCAATTTCCACCTTGAATTCCTTATCATTTCCGACCTTTTCCACATCGGTCATTTGGGAGAACATGGCGAAAGCCGCATTTTGAAAAGCCTCCGGTATACTATCACCGAAGGCTTTGATCGCGATGTCAGCCGTATGATCGATGGTCTCGAACCTTTGGTTCACCATATGCTTAGAGTCCCTTAGCATATTCGAATACATTACCAGCAGCCAGTATATCCTTTTGGACAGTCGAAAGAGGCATGGTCCTGCCTATGACGAGGCCATCCTTTTCCATGGTGCCAGAGTCTGTATCGATGCTTACGACATCCCCGGTAGAAAGTGCGGAGATGTCCAGTTCCTTGATAGTGAGTATCGGATAGCCAGAGTTGATGGCATTTCTTTTGTATATGGCCCCGTATGAATTGGCCAGTATGCAGGTGACACCCAAATTATCAAAGCAATCCACCGCCTGCTGCCTTGATGAGCCAGACCCGAAGTTCGCGCCAACCACGACGATATCCTGAGGCTGAGCTTTCTTCGCGAAATCCTCATATCCCTTCAGATTGTCAAAGGTGTATTGCCCCATCTGGGACTTGTCAGTTATTGCCAGGTATTTGTTATGATAGATCATGTCCGTATCGATGTCGTCCATCAACTGGCCATCCTCGAATATGAGCCAGATCCTTCCTTTATAAACCGTCATTTACTTGACCTCCTCTTTTGTCGCTATACGCCCAAGCAGAGCGGAAGCCGCTGCAGTCTCGGGAGAAGCCAGGTATGTGAATCCCGCTCCCTGCTTTCCAGTGAAGTTTCGATTGGAGGTGGATACCTGCACCTGTCCTTCACCGGTCATACCGATCTGACCGGATGCACATCCTCCGCATCCGGGATTTGATATAAGGAAGCCTGCATCCATCAGTGTTTCAAGCACGCCTTCCTTCATGAGTCTGATATAGCCACGCCTTGTGGCTGGTACCACGGAGCCGAATACTCCTGACTTGATCCTCTTGCCTTTCACGACATCGGCGGCTGCTTTGATATCCTCGTACCTGCCATTGGTGCAGGAACCGATGAAGACCGAGTCAACTTGGACATCGTTTACTGTTTCAACATCCACCACATCATGGGGTTTTCCAGGTCTTGATATCTGAGGCTTCAAGCCGCCGATATCAACAGTCACATTTCCAGAATAGATCGCATCCGCATCTGGAGCGATGCCCTGGACTGGTGAACCACGAGCTGCGCCACATTCCTTCAGCACAAGGTCATTAGGCTGAAGAAGGGCGATTATCGAGCTCATCTCGGTCGCCATTGAGGCCAGTGTTATCCTGCCAGAAAGATCGAGCTTGTCGATCGCAGACCCGAAGAATTCCTCTGCCTTTCCCAAAGCTGTCTTTGTACCGAGAGTTCCGACGGTCTTCAATGTCAGATCCCTTGCAGTACAATTAGCAGGTAGATCTCCCTCGACATCTATCCTCACGGTCTCTGGAACCTCGAACCATGTCTTGCCAGCTTTGAAAACAAAGGCAATGTCCTGATCGCCCATTCCCTGACCGAAAGCTCCTATGGCCCCAAGGATATTGAGATGGGAATCTGTGCCGACCCCTGTCTCTCCGGGAGCCAGTAATCCTTCCTCGATCATCACATGCGAACCGATTCCCGCATCCACATCATACACGCGCACATCCTGTTCCTTGGCATATTTCCTGCATATGTGCTGATTATTGGCATATGCGATGGTATTGGCCGGTACATTGCAATCGAAGGTGAAGTAAGTCTTTGAACGATCATTCACCTTTTCTCCGGGGTAATATGTGTTCATGTTCTTGACCACATTCGCTCCTCCAAAATCCCTGGCCGATCTCACATCGATACCGATCCAAATAATCTTTCCTGGCTCTGCGTCTTCATTGGAATGCTTCTGCATTATTTTCTCGATCATGGTTTGACCCATATAATGACCTCCTAATCTGAGCTCATTATGCGATATTGTGAATATCACCCAATGAACTCCGAACCCTGAAATGAGCAGGTTGCTTAATAACTTTACACTGAATATATTTCACATATTTGGTATACGAACTATCAATAATTCAATAAACGAAACTATATTAATCCAATAAGGAGATGTCCATGTCAAGGGAGTTAAGTGGAATTAACGTATTCCAGATAACTTATAATATATCGGAGGAAAAGAAAAATGATAACTTTTAGTGACAAACAGCTGAAATCACCAAAGATGCAGAGACCTGTGTATCTTGTCACTGGTGGAATGTCCAAGTTTGCAAGGGCATTCCCGGACAAGAGAACCGAGGAACTGGTCATTGATGCAATGACAGAGGCAGCGGAGTTCATAAACATGACACCTGCCCAGCTGAAGAAGTATATCCATACTTGCTACTACGGCCATTTCGCTGACCATTTTGGCGACCAGCTTCTTGGCGAGTCTGTGATACATGACCGTCTTGGACTGGATCCACTCGGCAACATAGGTGTGAAGACAGGTGGAGCAACAGGAGGCTCGACCTTGTGGGAAGCCTACAAGACCGTGGCATCTGGTTACTCGGACTGCACACTGGCCATGGGCTGGGAGAGAATGGATGAAGTGCCAACAGATGAAGGGAACAATTACATATCCTTCGCTGCGGACAAAGATTGGGAAACACCAATGGGACACATATACACTGGCTACTACGCAGTCATGGCCCAGAAGTACTGGCAGGTATTTGGAAAGGAAGAGGATTCTTTCCGCAGGACAATGGCCGAGATAGCGGTCAAGAACCGTGGCTATGCCAGATTCAACCCCCATGCCCAGGGACCAATGAAGATCACAGTGGAGGATGTTCTTAACTCGCCCACAGTGGCCTACCCATTACTGGCACTGGACTGTTGTCTGATGAGCGTTGGTGCCGCATGCGGTATACTGGCCGATGAGAAGACAGCTTATGAGATGACCGACAATCCACTGAGGATCGACATTGGTGCAGGTAGCCATACTCTTAGGGTGGCAGACAGGCGTAACATGGAGATCCCGCTTTTGCCAAATGAAACAAAGGATCAATACGCAGATCTGGCTCAGAGATTCCCTGGAAGCGATAGATATCCTGGATTCACAGGATTCCTGGCTGCTAGAGTTGCAGCTCACTATGCCTACAATATGACTGGCATCAAGGATCCAACAGAAGATATGGATCTGGTCGAATTGCACGATGCTTTCACGATAAGCGATATCCAGACATACGAGGATATCGGTATTCGCCCATACGGTGAGGGAAGGACATACGTGGAATCAGGTGACTGTTACCACACCAACCCTAACACAGGACAGCCAGGTAAATTACCGGCTAACTTGAGTGGTGGGCTTCTTGGAAACATGCACTCTGTAGGAGCGACTGGCATCATGCAGGTTCTGGAAATAGGACACCACATCTGGGACAGATGGGCAGAGATGCACGGCGATGAGAAGAAATGGGCCAAGTTCGACAGGCAGAAACCAGAGGACTGGACGGACCTGCAGGTCAAGGGCGCGAAGCGCGGTCTGGCCATCAGCCACGCAGGTGTAGGATCACATGTGACATGTACCATCTTACAACATCCGGACAAGATACTCCCAGGAGGGATGTTTGAATGAGTTGCGGATGCGAAGAGAACAGAGGCACAGTGAAGGTCGTGAATGGAAGATACAAGCCAAGTGGCAAGTTTCATTTCCCACAGCCAAACACACCCATCAGGAACGAACAGGGTGTGTTGCTGGGTATAACTAATCCACGTGACATCGTCCACATGCATTCATATGGCGGCGAGGCCATCTTCTTCGAGAGCCTCGGAAAAGGAAAGCTGATGGCGTCCAGATGTGATAATTCAGATTGTGAAACAACCGGCTCCATCTACATGCCTTTCAGGATCCACTGCCCGGATTGCCTTGCAAAGAACACTGTGATAGACATAACCGACAAGGCGAAGGCCAACTCGATCGTGCACTCTTTCATGATCACCGAGAGGACCGGGGCTTTCAACACCCTGCAGATACCCATCAAGTTCGTGAACATCGAGTTCGATGGGGTATGCACCATCTTGATGGGGGCATTGGTCAGGGGCGAGCCAAGCATTGGTATGAAGGTTATTCCGATATTCAAGACCCAGAACCCGGAATACATCATCACCGATATGCTCTGGGTGGCTGAAGGCACACCTGCATCAGACCTTCCAGAAGGATATTCCTTCTGATCGGTAAGCAAACAGAAGAATGCCAGGCGGTGGAATATCCGCCTGGCTCCCTTTCATTTTTTGATGTTTTATTGCATGAGTATGAGCTATGCAGAGCATTTTCTCTATAATGCGTATGCGGATCAATGCAAGTATGCCCCGTCTGGATAATTCATAGAATATTCATTAGGGCGAAGCTCGGCTTGCCGAGATTCTGAAAGCTCAGCTTTGCTGAGATTCAGGGTACTATATTCTATATCTCAGCGGGTGACAGTTGTGATGTGCCAGTAGGAAGATAAACTCCTCGCTCTACCAAAGCGAGGAGTCAAATCAATCCCCGCCTCGAGAGACGCAGGGGCGGGGTCTTTATCCTCACCCAGCATAACAAACTAAAACCTAAGCATCAAGCTAGCCAAAGAAAATATGATAAAAAGGAAAGGGTCGGGCGCCCGAAAGCGCCCGAATTTTCTATTGTCCATTACCTACTTATTCCGTTGGTGGTGGAGGTGTCTGGTTCTCTGGCTCTGACTGGTATGAGCTACTTGGTGCGAAGGAGGTCTCTGTTTCCACAGGTGCTCCGCCCTTTGGGTTTGCCTTCTTGTATTTCTTCACCATGATCGCTGTGTAGGCGATCAAGAAGCAAGATGCTACCAGAATCAGTATGATCATCGCGTAGTAGAACATACCAACTGTTGATCCTCCAAAGCCAGTTGACTTCAGGGAGACACCGTGGTTGATACTGGTGAAGTCTCCGAAGGAATCGGTGTAGGCGGTTGCAAAGGTCATGAGATAAACGTGACCGCTTGACATGTCCTTGTTAGCCTTCATTTCGATCTCGACTTCGACACTCTCGCCTGGTGCAAGGTCTGCAATGTATATTGGCAAAGCATCAGCGATAGGTGCTGCTATGTCACCGTTGATCTCATTTGTCTCACCTGCGACACCGATGTTCGGCATTGTCAACCTCACGTTCCTGGCTACGTCGTCACCATTGTTGGTGATCGTCAAAGTCAGGGTAAAGTCTGCGCCATTCTTGATCTCGCCTGGGGATACGGTTGTGATCTCCAGCTTTGGACCGACACCGGATATAGTAACCCTAGCATCGAGTGTTGTTGTCATTGCCGCGCCCATGTCCATATTGACACCGGTTATTGTGACTGGAACCGAGTGAACTCCAGATTCTACCCCTGGTGCGAGGTCCACCCTGAGGGTGACGAATTCTGTGCTACCAGCCCAGAGTGTTCCGAGCATTGCTTCCTCGGAGAAATCTGCAGCTGGATCAATAACGTTCAGGAATGGAGATGTCGCACTGTTGGTCTCTATCTGAAGAACAACGTTTCCGAAGTCAATGTTGCCGAAGTTCTGTACTGCGAGCTGAAGTCCGTTATCAACGATCCTTCCGCCCAGGGACAGTGTGTTCTGGCTTGTCAACATGAGATCCATCGTGGTGTCTGTGACAGTTATCCATATGAATGGACCGCCGACAGTGCTTGTCTCTGGATCAAGTGTGAAAGCTCCTGCGCCCATGTTCACACGTGGAATATGTTCTACAGCTCCCATTGTCCAATCAACAACGGTGTTCATGAAGATGTTTGCATCTGGATCCTCGTACATCCCCCAGAAGGTGAACATAACCTTGTGCTCTCCCTCGGGTATGTAAAGGTCAACACCGACTTCCATGGATGCGGTGGTGGTATCGCCAATTGCAATGTCGCCCAATTCGAGCCAGGCATAGCTAACTGTACCATCATCTTCCCAGTGGTCTGCAGGCATGTAAGTGAAAGCATCACTGTCGTCATCCAACTGACATTTTATGCCGTATAGATCGACGGTTCCGACATTCTCAAATGTCAATGCCCATGTGACCAGAGATGTACCCTGCTCGATGGTATCAACAGATACAGTGACTTCCAACATTGCGAGCTGGCCGACTATGAAGTCGATATCGCCGGTCTCGATACAATCCACGCCGTTTTCAGTGGTATACATGAGCTCGTAGGTACCTGTGTAGGTGCCGGAGTCCTTGACTGCGGATACGGATACCATGTACCAGAAGTTCTCGGCCTCGTGCCAATCAATAGTTCCTGGGAACATGGCGGAGTTCTCTGCATCTGTGGTTCCGAACCACTGGAAATCTCCATCAGGGAGTGTTATTTCCAGAACTGGGTCGACCATACCTTCGTCGCCTGGCATGTCATTATTGGCGTCCAGAAGAACATTGATGTTCGTATTTCTGTCACCAGGTATGAGGCCACCGACATTACCGATGTCCGCCCTGTACTCGATGTCGAACAATATCCAGCTAGTGAATGAAAAATCACTTCCAGCTGCACTGTTGTTCTTATAGTCGAGTGTGACCGTCAGGTTGTATGTGCCTGGTACAGCATCTCCTCTAACATCGAACTGGAATGGTCCAAACTGGTGGCTGTTCCACTGGCTTATTGAACCTCCCCATGGATCTGTGTTGTCAAGGAAACTCTCGAAAGGAGTTGTGACCGTCATACCATTTTCATTTCTTATAGTGGTACTGATGGTCATTTCACAAGCATATATTGTATCTGTTGTGTCATCAAGTACATCTGGACTTGATGGCATATCGTCATTGTCTATCTCTACCCAGAAATTGAAATTCTCTTCTCCTGGGAAGATTGGCCTGTCGTCAACATCGGTCCAATTTATATTGATACCTCTGTCGTCGTCATCATTTATTATATCCGCACCGGCTAATGGTATGAATGCCGAGAATCCTGTAAGGATCATGGCAGCTACGATCACCAGTGATAGTATTTTTCCTGTATCTCTCATTATATCACCTTTAATTTTATTCATATATTCTATTCTTAACGCAATATTCTATTTGCATCCCATTGCATATTGCTCTTCCATTAAGCTTTAAATCTTAGTAATATATAATGATTTTGTAAGTTTTTATATATAGGATAGCTCACCAATAGTAATAGCCAGTGATATTCACAATAAAAGAGCCAGACTCGTTCTTGACAAAATGTTTTATAAGCAGACCACGATCACTATCTGATGACTGATTTCCAGAGGCCAAGGGGCACGAGGGACTTTCCACCAGAGGAGATGGAGCAAAGGCGCATTGTGGAAGATGGCTTGAGAAAGGTAGCCCGCTCTTTCAATTTTGGAGAGGTGATGACACCCACTTTTGAAAATACGGAACTATTCGTGGCCAAGTCTGGCCCTGGCATCATTGATGAGATATATGCTTTCAAGGACAAGGGTGATAGAGAGATATCCCTGAGGCCGGAATTGACAGCCGCGGTCATGCGGTATTATGTCAAGGAGCTCCACACCAGGCCCAAGCCTCTCAAGCTCTATTATATGGGCAATTGCTTCAGATATGAGAGGCCCCAGAAAGGCAGGTATCGAGAATTCTGGCAGTTCGGAGCAGAGATCATCGGCGCACCGTCATTGGATGCGGATGCCGAGGTGCTGGCTCTGGCTTATTATAGCGTGAAAAATCTTGGATTGAATAACACAGTTATGAGAATAGGACATCTAGGAGTTCTAAACAAATTCATCGAAGAATTAGGCGTATCTGAATCAATGAAAGTAGAAGTCAGACGAATGATCGATAAGCGTGATTTTGAAAGTTTGCGCACCCTGCCAGATGGGGCTGGAGCAAAACAGGATGTCACAAATCGTTTAATTGAATTAGTAAGTCTTGATGGTGGTTCAGAAACATTAGAAAAAGCTAAGAAATTGATGGATGGAGACGATATCTCTCTAAAAGAACTTAAGAAATTGCTAAATATCCTTGAAAAATATGGTATCACTGACTATAAGCTTGATTTTGGGGTGGCTCGTGGCCTAGATTATTATACCGGCATGGTCTTCGAAATAGATGCACCAAATCTGGGAGCTGAGAAGCAAATATGCGGTGGCGGTGCCTATTCTCTTTCAGAGACATTCGGTGGCCAGCCAATATCATCCACAGGATTCGCATTTGGCTTTGACAGACTGATGCTGGCTCGTTCCCAAGATGAGGAAGAATTATCCAAATTAGATGTTTATTTTATTCCTATTTCAGACGATGCCAGGATGAAATGCTTGGAAATGGTCACTGAAATCAGGAATAATGGAATATCAGCTGATATCGACCTTCTTGGTAGAAAGGTCGGTAAGGCCTTCGGGTACGCGGACACCATCGGGGCAAAGACAGCCATAGTTATCGGTGACAAAGAACTGGCTGAGGAAAAGGTCATGGTGAAGGATATGGCAACTGGTGATCAGACTCCAATCAACTTCTCCGAATTACTGAAACATTATCAGAATTAATGAACGAGAGTGAATTGAACATGAAACTCACACCACTGGCATCCGACTCCATGGGTGCCAGGGCCATGTGTTTTTTGATACAAACAGATGATATCAGGATAGTTATAGATCCGGCTGTCGCACTCGGCCCTATCAGGTTTGGACTTCCACCACATTCCAGGGAACTGGCAAGGTTCGAAGAGCTTCAAAATAAGATTTATGAGGAAGTTGAAAAAGCAGATATCCTCACCATCTCGCATTATCACTTCGATCACCATGACCCGGAGAATCCAGATATATGCCAGGGCAAGCGGATGTTAATTAAGCATCCACTTGAGAACATCAATAAAAGCCAGACAAAGCGATCCAAGGATTTTCTGAAGCTGATCGATGGAAAGCCAAAGTCCATCGAGTATGCGGATGGCCAGACCTTCAAGTTCGGAGATACGAAACTTGAATTCTCCGAGGCTCAGGCGCATGGCACGAATACCAAGCTGGGATATGTGATCCAGCTTGCGGTGACTGATGGTGATATGACATTCGTGCACACCTCGGATGTGGAGGGGCCCAGCCTGGATGATCAACTGGATTTTATCCTAAAGCAAAGACCGGATGTGCTGGCCTGCGATGGTCCCATGACCTACCTGATGTACAAATATGGTAGGGTGGCATTGGAAAGATCCGTCGAGAATCTCAAGAGAATTATCGACGAAACATCTATCCAGAACTTGCTTCTGGATCACCATCTTTGCCGGGATGGCAAGTGGCGGGAGAAGTTGGTGGATGTCATCAAACATGGGGAAGATAATGACTGCAAAGTCATGACCTTTGCAGAGTATGCTGGCCTTGAGGAAAGTTTGCTGGAAGCGCAGAGAAAGATACTGCATAATGAAGAACCAGATGAAAAATAGGCAATCCTCTTAAATAATTTCATGCGCTTACACTATTGGGAGATACAATGTTAACGTGCTTTGTTCTGATTAATGTGAATGCGAAGATGGAGGACGATGTCTATAATGGTCTGGCAGCCATAAAAGAGGTCGAGGGTATCAGAGAGGTCTTTGGCCAATATGACATCATTTGCCGTGTGGAGGGAAAGGACCTGAAGGCCATACGCAAGACGATCATCAATGATATCCGTAATGTACCTGGCATCACGGCCACCACCTCGCTCATGACAGCGGAATAAGTCAGTTTATAGAGTTTTTGGAGTTTTTGGAGTTTTACCAAGTACATCCCACACCCAGAAAACTTAAACTCCACAAACTCTCAACTCTACAAACTCCACAAACTGATAAACGTTTTATATCATACTTTATATCACTCCTTAAACCACTTTTAGTGGATCAGAATCCAGTAGGGGATACTATGACGGAATATGATAGAAAGAAAATTGAAGAAAAATGGCAGGGCCTTTGGGACGAGTGGAAACTATATCATTTTGATAAGAAATCGGACATGCCAGTATACAGCATAGACAATCCCCCGAGGTATGCGTCTGGCCCACTTCACGTCGGTCATGCCATACATTACACGCACATTGATTTCGCTGCCAGGTTCCGAAGGCAAAATGGTTACAATGTCATGTTCCCGCTCTGTATCGACGTCAATGGAATGCCCATCGAAGTTAATGTCGAAAAAAAGCACGGCATCAAGATGCGTGACTATCCGCGCCAGGACTTCATCAAACTCTGCACTGACTTTGCGGACAATAATATCGATCTCATAACTGATCAGTTCAAGCTGCTGGGAGACTCGATGGATCCGTCCATCTTCTACAGGACGGATGCGGAGTATTATAGAAGGCTCACACAGATATCATTCATCAAACTTTACAAACGCGGTCTGATCTACAAGGGACTGGCCCCGGTCAATTGGTGTCCGAGATGTGGAACCGCTCTCGCAGACGCGGAAGTGGAATACCAGGAAAAGAAGACCAAGCTGAATTACATTCATTTCGGTGTCAAGGGCATGGACGAGGACGTCCTTATCGCGACCACCAGGCCGGAGCTCATATGCGCGTGCCAGCTTATCGTCATAAGCCCGAAGGATAAGGAAAAACAGCATCTTATTGGAAAGAAGCTCATAACACCGATTTATGGAAAAGAGGTGGAGATAGTCGCCGATCCGAAGGTCGATCCCGAGTTCGGAACTGGCATCGTCATGGTCTGCTCCATCGGGGATAAGGAAGATCTGGAATGGATCTACAAGTACGAACTTCCTATCGAGAAGGGAATTGACGAGAATGGAATGATGACCGAACTCGCTGGCAAGTATCAGGGCATGGAGACCGAGAAGGCCAGGGAGGCTATGATCGACGATCTGAAGAAAGATGGATTACTGGTCAAACAAGAGCCCATGGAGCACAATTCCGGCGGATGCTGGAGATGCCACGCGACCATCGAGTTCATACAGACGCCTCAATGGTTCCTCAAGACACTGGATGCCAGAGAGGACATGTTGAAGATGGCCGATGATATTGATTGGAACCCGGAGTTCATGAAAATCCGTCTTTTAGATTGGATCAATTCCATCAACAGGGATTGGGTGATATCCAGACAGAGGTATTTCGCCACGCCGATCCCGCTTTGGGAATGTAATTCCTGTGGAGAGGTTGTTCTACCAGCGGAAGGAGATTGCTATGTCGATCCCACTGTCGACTCGCCACCAGTTGACAAATGTCCGGATTGCGATAGCGAGCTAACTGGATGTGTGGAGGTTTTTGACACCTGGATGGATTCATCGATATCCCCATTGTACTGCTCCTTCTGGGAAAGGGACGAGGAATTGTTCAAGAAGATCTTCCCCATGAGCTTGAGGACGCAAGCTCATGACATCATACGAACATGGGCCTTTTACACCATGCTTAGAAGTAACTATCTGGCTGGCGGCAAGCCCTGGGAGAGCATGATGATCGACGGTTTCATACTTGGGCCAGATGGCAAGCCCATGCACGCTTCCGATGGTAATGTGATCGATCCACTGGACCTCCTGGCTGAGTACGGCACGGATGCCTGGAGATATTACAGTTCCACTGTCCCGATAGGAGAGGACAGTGCGGTACGTGTGAAGGAGATCGTTCATGGAACAAGGTTCAATGCCAAATTGTGGAACATCCACAAGTTCATAAGCAAGGCCGCACGGCCCGGATTGGCAGCCCAACCTGAGGATTTCAAGACATCGGACAAGTGGATATTGACCAAATATTCCAGGCTGGTCCAGAACGTGACCAAGCACTATGAACAATTCAGATTCGACAGGGCGATGAAGGAACTGGAACAGTTCGTCTGGCATGAGCTGGCCGATCATTATCTCGAGATGGTCAAGCACAGGAGCATGGAGGAGGACGACGCGCTCGCGCTCACATTGTACGAGATAGGATTAGGAACCACGAAGATGCTGGCTCCGATCATCCCGCATATCGCGGACGAGATCTACGAGCTTTATTATCAAGAAATGGATGGCAAGAAGAGCATAACGATTTCAGAATGGCCAGGCACTTCGATCGACGATCAGGACGAGCTTGAGAGAGGCGAGATATTAAAGGACATAATCGCGGCTGTCAGGAACTGGAAGTCCGAGAAGGGCATGGCCCTAAATGCGGAAATTGGCGTTCTGGAGATAATCGGCGAGAATGTGAATAACATTCTCGGTTGCGAAGGCGACATAGCTGGCACCCTGAAAGCCAAGGACGTTCTGATGATTGGCGAGAGGGAGCTTATCGAGACACCAATTGCGATTAAACCCAAGCACTCGGTCATGGGCCCGAAATTCAAGCAGGATGCGAAGCACATTGTGGATATACTCGGCAAGCTGGATCCTGTCGATGGCGCGAGAGCTATCGAGACCGGGGAGCTGGACATCAAACTACTATCTGGCAATACCGTGAAGATCGAGCCCGATATGGTGGAGATCATCAAGGTCCCGACCATCGACGGCAAAGAAGTACAAACTGTTACAGTGGGCGACCTGCTCATCATCATCGGCCAGTACCAAGAGGCCACGATCGAGTGATTCGAATGGCTAGCATATCGGAAGAACAGGTCATCGAGGTTCTGAACATGATCATTGACAAGGAACGAAATAGAAGCATGTGGCAGATGAGATTGGTTACCCATCTGGCAGTAGATCCAGACAATAATATTTCTATAACCGTGGAGCCAACAAACCCAGCATGTCCCATAGGCCTGAAGATGGCCTATGATGCGAAGGTGGCTTTGATAAGCATGGCGGATGTGGGAAAGGTAGATGTGAAGATCATCGGGCACAAACATTCGGAAAGCATGAATCGTATGCTGGATGAGTTGTAGAATGGGCAAAAAAGTGCCCCAAAACTAATAAGTCAATAAAGAGATAAGCATGTAGGAAGAGAGATGGAAGATGAATAATAAACCAATTTTGAGCATAAGATATAATGCATCAAATGTTGATGTGCCCACATATACCATAATGATAGTCTTTTTCGTAATTTTTCCAATATTTCTAATGCTTCAGATTGGAACAGAAACAACAGAGGCAATCATCATAAATTCAATTTTAATCTTTATTGCTTGCTTACTGGCTATGATATTATTCCCATATCGTAAAGGCATATTCGATTTTTTTGATGAGAATGTGATATTTAACCCAGAGTCAGCATTTCCATCATCAAAATATGATATCAAATATTCAAAGATTTCACAAATATATTACAACAAAAATACGAAATGCATCCATTTATTTACTGATGACATAGAAAAGCATTTTAATATTCAAGAAATTGAAACCCCATTTAAAACAGAGTTAATTATTTCATTGGAAAAGGTAGATGATAAAATTTGTAAAGACATGCTGGATATATTCATCAAAAATAATGTTCCCACTACATTGATTACAGGAATATTTCAAAAGAAAATTATTGAATAATGTCATCCAGTCTGCTCCGAGCAGGCGAGAGGGGGAAGGGTCGAGCCAGCACAGGAGCAGGGTGGGGGGTAAACAATAGAAGGGGTGGGAATTCCGTATAAGTTTAATACAGCTATCACTTTCACGGTCATAATGGGAGGCAAAAAAGCCAAAACTGTGGATTCGCGAAAGGGCGATACTCCAATGAGTTCGCCAAAAGGCGATACTCCAATGATGAAGCAGTATTACGACATCAAAGATCAACATCCTGAGGCCATCCTATTTTTCAGAATGGGGGATTTCTACGAAACCTTCAGCGATGATGCCGTGGTCACTGCCAGGGTTCTTGGGATCACTCTGACATCTCGCGGCCGCGAAAAAGGCGAGAGCATACCACTGGCCGGCATCCCCTACCACGCGCTGGACACTTATCTTCATAAAATGGTCAAGGCGGGCTACACAGTAGCCATATGTGAACAAATGGAGGATCCGAAGAAAGCCAAGGGCATTGTCAAACGCGGGGTTGTGCGTATTGTTTCTCCTGGCACGGTTGTCGAGGATTCCATGCTATCTGGCAGCTCGAATAACTTTCTGGCATCCGTGAGCATGGGGAAGTTGAAGGCCAAGGGCAAAGGAAAAGATAAAGAAAGCTTCGGACTGGCACTGGTGGACATATCCACGGGCGAGTTCCTGACCACCCAGATAGAGGATGAGGATGTTCTGAGGAATGAGCTAATTCGATTTCAGCCATCTGAGATCATATCAGACCCGGATACTGGTGTGCTTTTGGAAAGACTGATCGGGGACGATATGGCAGCTCCCCTGACAGGTGTGGATGCTTACTTTTACGACCTGGATAATGCCTTGAATAAATTATTAAATTTATTCAAGGTCAAGTCACTGGCTGGCTATGGTTGTGACGGGCAACCAATGGCCATCGCGGCTGCTGGTTCTGTGATCGCCTATCTGGAAGGCATGCGGATATCCGCCCTTGGCCAGATCGGTACTTTGAGAACTTACAGTAATAAGGATTTCATGGTGCTGGATGCCACCACTCTCAGAAATTTGGAATTATTCAATAATATTCGCGATAGAAGCGAAAAGTTCACACTTATAGAATTACTGGATAGGACAAAGACGCCCATGGGAAGTCGGATGATAAGACAATGGTTGGCGCAACCATTGCAGAACATCGGCCAGATAAATGAAAGACTGGATTCTGTCGAGTGGCTGACCGACAACCGCCTTACCAGGATCGAATTGCGAGATTATTGCGACGAGATCCGGGATATGGAAAGGCTGGTGGCACGTGCCGTGCATGGAAGTGCGAATGCCCGGGACATGCACGCCCTCAAGAACTCGCTACAGACCATTCCCAGTATACAGGCTCTTTTCGAAGGTGTGATCGTTCCCAGCCAAATGCAGCAGGCGATAAACGCTATCGACCCTCTGGATGATCTGACTGAGATGCTGGAAAAGGCCATAGTGGACAAGCCCCCACTCGGGCTCAAGGATGGCGGGATCATCAAGGACGGCTTCAGCACGGACCTGGATGAATTGAAGGAATTGGCATCCAGTGGGAAGAAATGGGTGGCCGATCTCGAAGCAAAAGAACGAGAACGAACTGGCATCAAATCCCTCAAGATCAAGTACAATAAGGTTTTCGGATACTTTCTGGAGGTCACGGTCAGGCACGCGGACAAGGTTCCTGAGAACTATATCAGGAAGCAGACTCTGAGCAATGCTGAACGGTTTATAACACCCGAGCTCAAGGAAAAAGAAGCTCAGATATTATCAGCCAATGAAAAGCTGGCTGCTTTGGAATATGATATTTTCTGCGATGTGAGGAACTGGGTGGCGGAGAGTTCCACCAGCCTGCAGAGCACGGCCAGAGCCCTTGGAAAGCTGGATGTTTTCTCATCACTGGCTGACATTTCCGAATTGTACAGATATTCGAGGCCGAACATGGTCAAGGGCAATACACTGGCCATCATCGATGGGCGACATCCGGTTGTCGAGAAAATGATCCCTGAAAGATTCGTTTCAAATGACACGAAGCTGGATGATAAGAAGAATCGGGTCATGATCCTAACTGGCCCCAATATGGCGGGTAAGTCCACTTACATGCGCCAGGTGGCTCTGATCACCCTTATGGCGCACATCGGCAGCTTTGTCCCGGCCAGGAGCGCGAATATCGGCATTGTGGATCGTATATTCACCAGAGTGGGCGCGTATGATGATCTCACGCACGGCCAGAGTACTTTCATGGTGGAGATGACCGAAGTCGCCAATATTCTTAATTCAGCCACCAAAAACAGCCTGGTCATCCTTGATGAGATAGGTCGTGGAACGAGCACTTTCGATGGTTTAAGTATCGCGTGGGCGGTTGCGGAATACATCGAGAGCAAGCGCGTGGCATCTAAGACCATTTTCGCCACGCATTATCACCATCTCACCGAGCTGGAAGAATTACTGGGAGGTGTTGTGAACTACAATATCGCGGTGAAGGAAGATAAAGATGACATCATCTTCCTTCGAAAGGTCATACCAGGCAGCACGAATCGCAGTTACGGTATCCAGGTTGGTAAGCTGGCTGGACTTCCTATTGAAGTGGTCGAGCGCGCGAAGGAAATTCTCAAAAGGATAGAAACTGAGGCTGTCATGGAACTGGAAGATGGTGGAGCCAAGAGAGGAAAGAGACGGCAATACACCCAGCTGGTATTGTACGATCAACCGGAGAATGAGAATCCCGCGGTCAAGGAATTAAAGGAACTGGATCCCGATCACATGACCCCGATGGAAGCCCTGCACAAGCTCCAGGAGCTGAAGAAGAAAGTTGGGAAATGATATCTTAACTTACTCTTAATTAGGACGAATTTTATTGATTTCACTAACAAAGATTATAATAAGTGACTTATTTTACAGGTCTTATCTCATGCGGGGATAGCCAAGCCTGGCCAACGGCGCAGGACTTAAGATCTAAAGTCTACAAGAGTTCATTGATAGGATAAGATAAGTTATCCTGTCCTTAGTGGTTCGAGGGTTCGAATCCCTTTCCCCGCACTTTTTTCTTTCACAACCTCGCTGTGCTGGCTCACCCTCGGAAAGAAAAAAGACGCACAAATCGAATCAAGCCAATTGGCTTGATAAAAATAAATGCGTAGGCTCAATTGATGAAATCGCATTTAAAAAGAAAAGCCGCCCAAGCCGGCTCGCTCGGCAAGTTCACGACCTGCCAGTAATCATGGCAGGTCGATTGATGTAAAATATAAACATAAGGTTAGCATACAGCATAATTACTAGCGCACTTGAAAGAGGTTCGAAATGAAACAAACAGATGTCGCGATAATCGGAGCTGGCTCTGGCGGTTACACCACCGCTCTCGAGCTTGCGAAAGCCGGAAAGAAGGTCATCTTGATCGAGAAAGACAGGGTCGGAGGAGCCTGCCTCATTCGCGGCTGCATACCGTCAAAGGCATTTGTTCATGCTTCCAATATCGTCCACAAGGGCAAAAGATCCAGTGATATCGGTATCGATATCGGAGAGCCAGTCATTGACATGGTCCGCATCCAGGAATGGAAAGAAGGCATTGTGGACAAGATGGTAAAAGGCATCGAGGGACAATGCAAGAAAGCGGGAGTGGATGTTCTTCATGGAACTGCCAGGCTCGTTTCAGATAAGAGCCTGGTCGTGAAGTTCTCTGATGAAATACCAGATGAGGAAATAATTACTGAATATGTCATACTGGCCACAGGAGCCAGTCCAAGAGAGGTTCCTGGCTTCGAGATAGATGAGAAGATGATAATGAGCTCCACTGGCCTTCTTGATCTGAAGGAAATACCTTCCTCCATGGGAGTTATCGGCGGAGGTGTGATCGGACTGGAACTTTCCACGGTCATGGCCAAGCTTGGCTGTGATGTCACGATAATCGAAATACTGGATGACATCCTTCCCTTCTCGGATGACGATGTCACCCGAACTATTAAAAAGGGTCTGAAAGCACTGGGCATCAAATTGCTCACTGGAAGTCGAGCCAAACTAACTGGTATTGATGAAAATAATGTCAGTATAGAGGTCCAGAGCCCTAAGGAATCGGAGACCATGGAATTCCAGAAGATACTCATCGGTGTGGGGAGCCAACCCAATCTTGAAGGAATAGGCATCGAGAAGGCCGGTATCCAGCTTGACAAGGATGGATTTGTCAAGACAGATGGGAAATTGCGAACCAGCTCATCCAATATCTTCGCCATCGGAGACATTAGGGGAAATCCGATGCTGGCTCATAAAGCTTCCATGGATGGCATACGAGTTGCCAAGACCATTCTAGGTGTGGGTGTGGAAAGACAAAAAGAACCGATCATTCCTTATGTGCTCTTCACCGAGCCAGAACTGGCAAGTGCGGGATTGCATGAGTGGGAGGCCAAGGAAAAGGGTATTGAATATCAGGCCAAGAGGTATTATTTCGCAGCCCTCGGTAAAGCACTGGCCATGAACGAAAAGGATGGTTTTGTCAAGATCCTGATAGATCCTCAGGGTAAGATCATCGGGTGCACGATAATTGGTCCTGAGGCTTCCAACCTCATTTCTGAGGTCACACTGGCCATTGAAAAAGATCTTACTGTCAAAGAGATATCAAATATTATCCATCCACATCCGACACTATCGGAAGGGATATGGGAAAATGCCAGGCATCTTTCAGAGTGATTATATAATTTTAGGACCTGGCTTTTCTTTTTTCATGAGTTTTTTAAGATAGCTCATGGCCCATGTATAGGACACGACCGAGCCTATGACATTGGCCAATACCAGACCCCACCATGCTCCCTCAAGTCCCATATCGAAGGTATAGACCAATAATAGGGCCAGTGGTGGTGTGAGGATGACGGTTCTGAGAAGGGTCACGGTGAGTGCCTTGGAACCCTCGCCCACTCCCTGGAACATGGATGATGATAACATTCCCCATGCCACACCAGGATAGAAGATGGCCGATATCTGGAAGTAAATGACTAATGGCGCGGTAAGTCTGGCTGATTCCTCAGCCGTGGTAAAGACCCCGGCTATCTGGGAGGCGAAGATCATCACGATGAGCATGACGATCATCTCGAATATGAAGCCGACTTTTATTGCATAGTCCAGCGCGACCTTAATGTTCTTGTAAGAGCCCTTTCCGTACATGGCCCCGGAGACCGATATCACGGCAGTGGAAATTCCCAGTAGCGGAAGTATACCCAGCATGGATATCCTCCAGCCAGTGGTGAAGATCGCAACCCCGTCATTACCAGCCACCTGAACGAGAATGACGTTCATGAATATCATGACGATGGACATGGATATCTGCTGGATAGAAGCTGGAAGGCCGACCTTGAACACATCTTTAGTGATATCGCGGTTAAATTTGAAGCCCTTGAATCGAATGTCCAAGTATGTTTGTCTTTTAATGAACATCCAGTAGAAGATAAGGACCGCAGTGGAGGCCATTGATATGAGAGTTGCCCAAGCAGCTCCCGTGACACCCAGACCAAGACCAAATGATTCAAAGATCCAAGGGCCTGGATTGCTGGTACCAAATATGAAGATGGGATCCAGAATGATATTCAATATACCGCCGATAAGCATGGCGATCATGGCCTTCTTCACATCCCCCTCCGCTCTCAGAAGTGCATTGGATACATTGCTAAAGAATATGATGATGGCTCCGGCAAAGAGTATCTGGGAATAATCAGTGGCCATGTCAATAACAACTCCCTCGGCCCCCATGCCCACATAGATAGAGTGCATGGCGAAGAAGAAGGGTATGGACACCGCCAGTGAGAGAATGACCATGAATACCATGGTATGAGCTCCCACACTGTCCGCTCCTGCCTTGTCATTGGCACCAATGCGCCGGGATACAGCAGCCCCGCCGCCTACTCCGAGTCCAGTGGCCAGTGCGATTATAGTGAAGAAAAAGGGGAAGAAAAATCCAACCGCCGAAAGGGCATCAGGCCCAAGAAGTGATACCCATATGGCGTCCACGAGATTGTAAACAGTCTGGATGGACATGGCGATTATCATTGGAATTGCCAGTTTGATAATGGCCTTCTTGGGATCACCAAGCAATGTCTTGACACCGGAGGTATGACCTCCTTTTGGCTGATCATTCACATCCTCGTCCACATCCACATTCTCATCTTTCAATGATGTGGGTGGATCGACATCCTCTGAACCTGCTTGAGGCTCGACAATAAAATCATCACTGGATACTTCATCATCATTGCTTGACACACTTCAGGATAATCCAGTGTTATATTTAATAGATAGCGCTAACGATCTACGATCATAGCTTGGAGATGATTTAATATATCTTGCTTAAGCTCAGAACAACCCTTCATCCTGTGGATTAAACAGGATAAGGAATCTTGGAATGTCCTGGCAGAACTCCATTCCCCCGTATAACTTACCCATCTGATATTCTAAGTCATCAGACACTTTGATGGTCATCATCAGTTATTATTATTGTATCAAGGTATTCATATATCTTTCTGTAGCCAGTTAATCAAATGTGATGTATAATTTATGAATATATGACATATTATTGATGTCATGTGGCGAAAATACAATGAAGATGTCTGGAATAAGAGACATTAATATTCCAGAATACCATCATATCCCGATGTCAAACAATTCTTCACCCATGAGAAGGAAGGAGCTGGAGATCAAGCTCCAGTCACTCAAGGATCTGGATGCCCCATCTGCAAGATTGGAGCAATATCCCACACCTGCCAAGGTCGTTTCTGACATACTTTTCATTGCCAAATCTCTCGGAGACATAGATGAGAAGAGCATGGCGGATCTGGGGTGTGGCAATGGTGTATTCGCCATTGGAGCTCAGTTGATGGGAGCTGGAAAGGTTATGGGGATAGACATTGATAAAAAGGCCATTGAAGTGGCTCGCGAGAATGCCAGTGCTCTCGGACTGGATATGGATCTGGAGGTCATGGACGTGAGGTCATTCGATCAGAAGGTGGATGTGATATTCCAGAATCCACCATTTGGCTCGCAGAAAAAACATGCGGACAGACCTTTCCTTGAAAAAGCCATGGAAATGGCCGATGTGGTTTACACCATACACATGGCGGATACCGAGGAATTCATAGTCAAGATATCGAAAAGTCTTGGCTTCAGTGTGGACATGAAGACATATTTCCGATTCGAATTAAGGCATTCGCAGAAATTTCACAGGAAAGAAAGAGCTTTTATCGATGTGGTGGTATTCAGACTGATGAGGGATGAAAATGATGGATGAAAGACAATTGGTCATGCCAGGTGACATACTCTCAACAACAGAGGAATATCTCCCTGGTGAAGGCACCTATGAATCTGGAGATGATATCTGTGCCGCCCTGGCTGGAGAACCACATTTTGATGAAGATAATAAAGTAGCCAGTGTGGTGTCCCGGAATAAGCCCGCTGTGCCGGAGATCGATGATATCGTGTATGGGATCATCACCAATATCAATCCAAAAATGGCGACAGTCTCCATACTGACAATAAATGGAGGAAATAGGCAACTGGCTGTGGAACAAAGGGCCAATCTCCACGTATCTGAAATGGCTCCTGGAAAGAATACCAAGACAAAGGCCATGTACAAAGAGATGGAGATCATAAGAGCGAAAGTCACTCAAGCCACTCCATCGATACAATTGACGACCCTTGATCCCGAACTGGGAACGATCAAGGCATATTGCAGAAGGTGTAGAGAGATCCTACAGGTGAAAGGGCAGGAACTCTGGTGTGCGGAGTGTGACACCAAGGAAAGCCGGAAGATGGCAGATAATTATGGTCTGGCCTATGCTGATGATATTAGGAATAGTAGAAAGTAATATGAACCACAGATAATATATGGTATGATGAAGGGAGACATATGAGCGTCAGCACAGATGAATTATTGATGGAAATTCGGCAGCTCAGAGCCGAAATGCAGCAGATGAGGAATATAGTGAACTCACTCGTAAGTATCATAATCGAGATCGAGGGAGGGGACGAGGAATCGGAAATGTTCCTTCCAGATGGTGCTGAGAACAATTACCTCATGTACAATTAGGATACCATGGTCAAAGTATCGGATATCATAGAGACCCATGACCAGTGGCGTTCGGAATGTATCAATCTAATATCATCGGAGAATCTTCTTAGTCAGAATGTTCGACAGGCACTGGCAACCGACATGGCCAGTCGTTACACACTTCCTATCAATCAGGAGATACATGGTTCCTTTGTGGAGAATGCTTATCGCGGGACCAGGGGTCTTGATGAGGTCGAAAGGTTTGCCAATGAACTGGCCTCCGATATCTTTTCAGCAAAACATGTGACCTTCGCGCCATTGTCCGGCCATATAGCCGCGATGGGAGCCCTTTTATCATTATGTGAAAAGGGTGACACCGTTATGGCCATTTCTTCAGAGAATGGAGGGTATGATGGCTATGGGGCCGATTATCTACCGGATATGCTTGGCATGAAGGCAATGGCACTGCCCTTCGATACCGGGCAGTGGAATGTCGATGTAGAAGGAGCTATCGAGAAGATCCACGAGACAAAACCAAAACTGGTCATGCTGGGAGCCAGCTTTTTTCCATTCCCTCATCCGACCAAAGAATTGTCAAAGGCCTGCAAGGAAGTGGGCGCGTACCTGGCATATGACGGATGCCATGTTTTCGGACTTATCGCGGGAAATGAATTTCAGGATCCACTGGCAGAAGGCGTGGACCTGATGATCGGCAACACACACAAAAGTTTCTTCGGCCCCCAGGGTGGAGCATTGCTCACCAATGATGATGAGATCTTTGCCAAGGTCAAGAAGAACATGACATGGCGCACGGTGGATAATATCCACTGGAACAGGATCGCGGCCACGGCTCTGGCTCTTGTTGAAATGAAGGAGCATGGGGCGAGATACGCTTCCCAGGTGGTCAGGAACTCCAAAGCTCTGGCAAAGGCTTTGGATGAACTTGGACTTCGACCATTACTTCGTGACATGGGCTACACGGCTTCCCACCAGGTGTTACTGGATGCCAGCCTAATTAAGGAAAAGTGGGGCATGGACCTCAATTCCATGGCTGTCGCTCTAGAGCGGAACAATATCATCACTGACGCGGTTGGAAGATTAGGCACCAATGAGATCACCCGACTCGGCATGAAAGAGGATGACATGCATATTGTCGCTAAAATGATCATAAAGGTATTAGATGGCGAAAATATTGCCAAAAACGCCAAAAATCTGAGAAAAAGCTTGGAAATCTCCTTTTTTTGATTGAAAATATTTTGAAAACATGGAAAAAAGGTCAAATAATAATTTGTTATTTACCTATATTACGAAAAATGGCCAGGCAATATGGATTGAAGAGATATTGTTTTATACCTAATCACAATGTCGCATCTATTCCCATCGTAGATGGGCGGAATATCATCGCGAGATTCTCGCTTTGCTGTTCTACAAAAAAACCTGCTTAATGCAGGAGGGTTGAAAAATGAGCAACAAAATATATCCAGTTCCAGAAGCCATGCGTGGTAAAGCACACATAAACAGCATGGAAGAGTACAAGAGAATGTATGAGGAATCTATAAATGATCCAGATAAATTTTGGGCAAACATCGCCGAAGAATTCACATGGTTCAAGAAGTGGGACTCTGTCAGGCAATATGACTTCACAGAAGGCCACATTAAATTCTTCGAGGGTTCAAAGACCAATCTGTCCTACAATTGTCTGGACAGGCAGTTGGAGACCCGTGGAGATCAGGTAGCCATCATCTGGGAGGGCAATGAGCCCGGCGAGGATTCCAAGCTCACATATCGCGAACTTCACACAGAAGTGTGTAAATTTGCCAATGTCCTGAGAAAGATGGGCGTGAAGAAGGGCGACCGTGTCTGTATGTACATGCAGATGCTTCCCGAGTTGCCTATCGCGATGCTGGCATGTGCCAGGATCGGTGCAGTTCACTCCATCGTTTTCGGAGCTTTCTCCGCAGACTCGTTGAAGGACAGGATCAATGATTCCGAGTGCAAGATACTGATCACACAAGATACCGCCTTGAGGGGTAAGAAGCAGGATATTCCAATGAAGACCAATGCTGACAAAGCCCTTGAGGAGTGCCCAAGCATCGAGAAGAACATTGTTTTCAAAAGGACTGGATTGGATGTCCCAATGCAGGCTGGCCGTGATGTCTGGTGGCATGATGAAATGGATGCAGAGGACGTGAAGGGCGACAGCCCATGGGAAGAGATGGACGCGGAAGACCCACTCTTCATTCTCTACACCAGTGGTTCCACTGGAAAGCCAAAGGGTGTTCTGCACACAACCGCAGGATACATGGTCTACGCCGCAACCACTCACAAATACGTTTTCGATTACCAGGAAGGCGACATATACTGGTGCACGGCCGATATCGGTTGGATAACCGGTCACTCGTACATCGTATACGGGCCTCTCCTCAATGGAGCGACATCCGTCATGTTCGAGGGTGTTCCGAACTATCCAGATGCCAGCAGGTTCTGGCAGATAGTGGACAAGTTCCAGGTAACACAGTTCTACACAGCCCCAACAGCCATCCGCGCCCTCATGAAAGAGGGAGATGGACCAGTTCAAAGCACTTCCAGAAAGAGCCTGAAGCTCCTGGGTACTGTAGGAGAACCTATCAACCCCGAGGCTTGGAACTGGTATAATGAGGTCGTAGGTGACAGCAGGTGTCCGATTGTAGACACCTGGTGGCAGACCGAGACCGGTGGTATAATGATCACACCACTTCCAGGAGCGATCCCAACAAAGCCAGGTTCCGCAACACTGCCTTTCTTCGGTGTTGAGCCTTTCCTCGTGGATGACACAGGAAAAGAACTGGAAGGCGCGACAAGCGGAATACTTCTGCTCAGGGGTGCGTGGCCAGGTATCATGAGGACTGTTTACGGACATCACCAGAGATTCAAGGACGTCTACTTCTCCATGTTCCCAGGATCATACTTCACAGGTGACGGTGCAAGACGTGATGAGGACGGCTACTGGTGGATCACTGGTAGGATCGACGATGTCATAAACGTATCCGGACACAGGATGGGAACCGCCGAGGTTGAATCCGCACTTGTTTCCAACCCAGCAGTTGCAGAAGCAGCTGTTGTCGGATATCCTCACGACATCAAGGGACAGGGCATATACGCCTATGTCACCCTCAAGACCGGCCAGGAGTACACTGAAGAACTCAGGAAGGATCTGAGAACCCACGTTAGAAAAGAGATCGGACCAATAGCAACACCCGATGTCATCCACTGGGCTCCAGGACTTCCAAAGACCAGGTCCGGAAAGATCATGAGGCGTGTCTTGAGAAAGATCGCATCCAAGGAATACGATCAGGTCGGAGATGTATCCACACTGGCAGACCCCAGCGTGGTCGATGACCTGATGAAAGAGTCCTAAACCCGGAACAATGAAATGGGCTCGTTTTGAAGGCGAGCCCACTTTTCCTTTTTATTAATCAGATTTTGTTTGAGTGAATGAGAATAATTTATGTTGCATTATCATCTTGAACTATAATTATTTTGATAATCATACACATAACATTATAAGCGAAAAATGTAAACACATATGTGCGATACACATTCGCAAGAGTGATAGAATGCCCAATAAAACCATTACCTTGAAAGTGGAGAAAGCACAGAGTCAATCAGATGTCGGCCTAGGTAAGGCCAGGATAGACACGCAGACACGAATGTCCCTGGGTGTGGAGGTCGGTGATGTGATCGAGATCACCGGTAAGAACATCACGGCCGCCAAAGTGTACCGCATGCTTCAGGAGGATGAGGGTAAAGGCCTCATCCGAATGTGCAATCTCCTCAGACTTAGCGCGGGAATATCCCCAGGAGACAAAGTGGATATTTCAAAAGCAGAGATACAGCTGGCTCAAAAAGTCACACTGGCACCTTCAATATCCAAGGGCATGAAATTAAGATTCAGCGAGGGGATCGAGCCCTTCATAAAAAGAAGCCTGGGTCAGAGGCCGATCGTCAAGGGCGATACTATTCTGATACCGGGTGTGGGGTTGAGCGGTAATATTCCTTTTGTCGTTACAGCGGCCAGCCCCAAGGGCGTCATCCAAGTTACTGCGGACACGCATCTGACCATCAAGGACGAGGCCGCCAGCGAGAGCGAGATGAGCATCGGTGGCGTGGCATATGAGGATGTGGGAGGTCTGGAAGAAGAACTGCAGAGGGTGAGGGAGATGATCGAACTTCCTCTGAAACATCCAGAGCTCTTCAGAAGGCTGGGTATCGATCCGCCAAAAGGAGTTCTACTCTATGGACCACCAGGCACAGGAAAGACACTGATCGCCAAGGCGGTGGCCAATGAGGCAGGAGCCGCTTTCTATTCCATCCAGGGCCCGGAGATCATTTCAAAATTCTATGGCCAGAGCGAGGAAAAATTGCGAGAGAAATTCGAGGAGGCCGAGGCAAATGCGCCCTCCGTCATATTCATTGATGAACTGGATTCCATAGCTCCAAAGCGTGACGAGGTCCATGGCGAGGTGGAAAGGCGAGTGGTGGCTCAATTGCTCACGCTCATGGACGGGGTCAGTGATCGAGGCAATCTCATTGTGATAGCGGCCACGAACCGCGAGGATTCCATAGACCCCGCATTGCGAAGGGGCGGCAGGTTCGACAGAGAGATCGAGATAGGCGTGCCCAGCAAGAAAGGTAGAAAAGAGGTCATGGAGATCCATACGAGAATGATGCCCATTACAGGGAACGAAGAAGAACGTTCCATCATGCTGGAAGAACTGGCAGCCATCACCCACGGATTCGTGGGAGCGGACTTGGCAGCCCTCGCTCGAGAGGCAGCGATGAAAGCACTTCGCAGGTACATTCCGGAATTCGATCTGGATCAGCCAGTCCCACCAGAGGTCATTGAGAAGATGGAAGTGACACGCGAGGATTTCATGAACGCACTGAAGGAAGTCGAACCCAGCGCCATGCGAGAAGTTATGGTGGAGGTTCCGCAGGTCACTTGGGATGATGTCGGGGGACTGGAAGATGTGAAGATCCTTCTAAAGGAGGCTGTCGAGCTTCCGTTAAAAGATCCGGAAGCTTTCAAGAGGATCGGCATCAGGCCGCCACGGGGCGTTCTCATGTACGGCCCGCCGGGTACGGGAAAGACACTGCTGGCCAAAGCAGTGGCTCATGAATCTGAAGCGAATTTTATTTCAGTCAAAGGCCCAGAAATAATGTCAAAATGGGTGGGTGAGAGCGAGAAGGCGGTTCGCCAGATATTCAAAAAGGCGAAGCAGGTTTCCCCATCGATAGTCTTCCTGGATGAGATCGACTCCATCGCACCCGCACGAGGAGCCAGTCGAGATTCCGGGGTCACGGAAAGGATAGTGAATCAATTGCTAACATCGATCGATGGAATGGAATCCATGGAGGGCGTTGTCGTCATAGCAGCCACCAATAGGCCAGACATCATGGATCATGGCCTTTTAAGGCCCGGAAGATTCGACAGGCTCGTGTATGTGGGAGTGCCCGATAAAAAGGCAAGGGAGACCATATTCCTGGTACATATGGCCAGTATGCCTCTTGATGATGTGGACGCCCGCTGGCTGGCTGGTCAAACAGATGGATTCGTGGGAGCGGACATCGAGAACCTGTGCAGGGAAGCGGGTATGATCGCCCTTCGCAAGAATATAGATTCAAAAAGCGTGACAAAGAAGGATTTCAAGGAAGCCCTGGAGATAATCAAAGCCTCCACTACCAAAGAAACTATCAAATATTACGAGGGCATTAGGGAAGACTTAGAAACAGGTGTAGATAGAAAGGAGAAAGACCCGATCTATTATGCCTGAGGGGTGCACAAAGATAAATCTTTGGCAGCCCTTAAAAAGGTGATATGATGAAGAAATTCGTGAGTGAACTCCGAGGAAAGACAGTAATGACAAATGACGGCCAGATACTCGGTATGATCGAGAATTTTGTGACCGACACAATGACTGGCGAGCTGCAGCACGTGCTCATCATACCAGCTGAGGAGATCGAGGTTCGTCTCTTCAGGACCGATGCTCAGGGAAGGATCATACTTCCATTCAGCGAGATGAGAGCTGTTCGCGACGTAGTCGTTATGGATGTCGCCTAAGTCAACATCATGAACGTCGATTCAGCTGTATGCATTACCAAAAATCTTTATCTTGAGCTTCAGCGCTGGACATTATCTCATTCTATGTCCAGCCAGACCACTATCTGACCGCCACTTATATCTCCCTCATGATTGAATCCCAGATCAGTATACATTTTCTCAGCCAGCTTATTGTGCGGTTCGTATGAAAGACCTAGCTTCACCTGCCTGCCATTGTGATGTTGCTTGATCGTGGCTATCAAAAGCTCCATTGTCCTTTTTCCAAAACCTTTGCCCTGATATCTCTGGTCTATCATCAATCTGGTCAGCCAGGCTTTCCTCGATTTGTCTGGTGGGGCCGTATCAGGATTGAAGAACACACTGCCCAACAGGACATCATCATCGAATACGGCCAGAACTTTCCTCTCAGGATAAATGTAAGCCTGGGCCAGTGTCATCATATTTGGCTTGGTTGACTTGAAGAAAAAGCAATCCTTCTGATCTGGCTTGACCTCCAACTCAATGAATTCCTGATAGTTTTCCTCTGTTACTTCTCTGAATTCAAGGGCCATGATACCCCATAATCGCCTTGGCTAAAATAATTTGTGACCATCATTCAGACCGGTCTCCCCAAACTATATTATTCGCTAACACATTCATTCACTCGGTGTTAGCTTGAGCAATGCAGAAATATTCTTCAAAGTGGGGTTGATGGGCTTTTCCTTCATATTATTCGCCATCTCCGCCATTTCGTACAAAAGGATCAAGAGCCAGAGGTTGTTATTCGTAACAATAGCCTTTGCCATCTTCTTCGTGAAAGGACTTCTATTGACCATGGGGATTTTCTCCGAGTCGGTAGGAGATATGTTCAATTCATCCATAGAGGTGATAATCTTGGATTTCGTCATTTTGATAATGCTTTATCTGGGTATAGCGAAGAAATAGTGCGCGATAGAACGAGAGATACTGGAGCTATTGAATGGAAGGAGACATCCTGGAACTGGAAAATAGGCGTATAATCTACCAGCTTATTTCGAAGTATCCTGGAATGTACCTTCGAGAGATAGAAAAGAACCTTGGACTGGCTGTCGGAGTTCTGGAATATCATCTCAGCCACATGGTGAAGAAAGAGATCCTCACCGTGGAGGAGGATGGAAATCGGATAAGATATTTCGTCACTGGTGGTGTGAGCTATGGTGATAAGAACACGATCGGCCTTCTGAGGCAGAAGATTCCCAGAAGGGTCGTTCTCTATTTGATGCTGAACCCGAATGTGAAGTTCAAGGACGTGCTGGAGCAGTTCGAGGTCTCCAAATCCACCCTGTCATTTCATATTAAGAAGCTGGTGGACGCACACCTGGTCGAGGCAACCAAAGAAGGAAGGGAAACATCTTACGAGGTCATTGATCCTGAGACAGTAGCGAGGATCATCCTCACCTACAAGGCCAGCTTCCTGGATTCCTTGGTCGATAGATTTGCAGAGACGTGGCTGGAGATGAACCCGTAAGAATGATCCATTTGGGGTCATATTAATAATTGATTAGTTGTTTAAGGTATTATATGGCTAAGGTATATTTCTCTAAGATCTATAATGAAACAACAACTGATGATATCAAGAAGATCTCAAAGAAGCTTCTGGACCGCGTGGTTACCGAGGAAAATATCACCCTGGAGAAGAAGATACCACTCAAGGTTCATTTTGGAGAAGCAGGTAACATAACCTATGTCAAGCCCCAGAATTATGATGGTCTGATAGATTATCTGCAAGATCGGGACATCGAGGCCTTGTTCATGGAGACCAGTGTGCTCTATGGTGGCCAGCGTTATAAAAAAGAGCTGCATTTGAAGACCGCGGAAGAACATGGTTTTACCAGGATACCGGTGATCATCGCCGACGGCGACCACGGTGAGGAATTCACGGACATTGAAGTCAATTTAAAGTATTTTGACAAATGTAAGATCGGTCGCGAGTTCTCCAATTACGACCAGATAATGGTGGTCGCACATTTCAAAGGACACGCCCTTGGAGGATTTGGGGGAGCGATCAAGCAGCTGGCCATGGGCCATGCGTCTAAAGGTGGGAAGCTGGCAATGCACATGGGGATCAAGCCCCAGATCACCAACCGCAAATGCACAAAATGCCATCTATGCCAGAAGGCATGCACCGAGGATGCCATCACTATCGACGAGAAAAAATCCTTCATCGATCATGAGAAATGTGTAGGTTGCGGTGGATGTGTAGCAGCTTGCCCCAGCAAGGCCGTGAGCATCATGGCTATTGGTGGGATCGCGACAGCATTGAAAGGCAATGATTTCAGAGAGAAATTGGTGGAATATGCCTATGCGGCCCAAAAGGGAAAAAGAAACATATACATCAATTATGTTATGAACATAACCGCCCAGTGTGACTGTGTGGGGAAAAAGATGAAGCCCATAATGGACGATATCGGTATCTACGCATCCACAAATCCTGTGGCCATCGACATGGCCTGCTGGGATATTGTGAAGGAAAATGGTAAAAAGTTCAAGGGTGTGCGGCAGCTGGATTATGCCGAATCTATTGGATTGGGAACCAAGAATTACAAACTGATCGAAATATAATAGAATAGATAGCTTGATCAAAGTTTATCGGACCAATACTTCCACCCACCCCCTCATATTATATTTATACCATCTGAAACAATATCCAATGGGATCATGGATCAGAATTCGGGATGGCAAGGCAGGATCAAGACGATCGAAAAGGATTTTTCGACAGCTGCCAATGAGATCAAAGGTGGGATGAACGCCCAGCTGTGCGCTTATTGCAAGGGCTCGAAAAAGCTGTGTGGGAAGGACAGGTGCCCGGTGCTGACCAAGTATTATGCACAATCCAAGACCCAATCCATGATCAATTCCACGAACATAGCTGGCTCCTCCCCACCTGGTGTTTTTGTCGGCCGCTATGGCTATCCGAAAGTCCTTGTCGGGCCCCTTGTTCCAGCGGAGACGGGTGACACGATGTTGTATGACACTCCCGAGAGGTGGATCGGGAAATCGATCGAGGACATCGTGGATTTCAGGATGAAGCTGGTAAGAGGGATGAAGCCCGTTGAGGTCACCAATGTGGAGAACGGTGGCAGGGTGATAGATATCACTCGCGAGCTGGCCATGGGTTCCGTATCCTCGGATGTGGAGGCGACCTTCACGAAGAAGCCCAGAGGCCGCCTTACATTCAACTCCGAATCCCAGCCATATGGACCGACCGCGCCCATCAAAGGCCTGGATTCGGGCAATATCAAGATAGATCAGAAGATCGATAAAGCCTATTCAGATACCGATCTGCTATCCAAGCCAGCAGTTATCAATCTCTACAAGAACGGGATCATGGTATCCAGAATTCAGAAAGCTTTCAGCGTGGGAGCTTTCGGTATTGGAAAAAATAGGAAATTCGTGCCCACCAGATGGAGCATTACCGCGGTGGACGACATGCTTGGTAAGGACCTCATGACCAACACCAAGCATGCCCCTTTCATAAATGATTTTGAAGTGTACTGGACGGAGGAGCTGGACAATCGCTGGGCCGTGTTGATGATGCCCTGCTCCTGGCGATATGAGCTCATCGAGGCCTGGTATCCGAACACGGTCTGGAATCCTTATGGCCGAGACGTCGTCATCTTCTCGGATTATGAATTCCTGAAAAATAGAACCACATATGCGAAGATCGGCGGTTGCTATTACTCCGCCAGGCTGGCTGTTAATGAAAACTTAACAGCCCGCAACAGGCAAGCTGGCTGTGTGATATTCAGGGAAGCACATGCCGGGTACATCATGCCTGTCGGGGTGTGGAATGTGAGGGAGAATGTGAGGGCGGCTGTTCGTAATAAACCCCGGAAGTTCAATAATCTGAAGGAATCACTGGATTTCATCTCGACAAGGATGGACATCCCGATGGACAGATGGATCAAGACCAGCGGGGTGCTGAAAGACATGCTGCATCAGAGAAGGATCGAGGATTTTCTAACTGATGACAAGCCGATCGAGCCAGACATGGATAATACGATCGAGCCAAATCTGGAGAGGGAAAATGAAGGTTAGAACAGCACTGTCTGTTTCCCAGCTTCCGGGTCTGGAATATGCACTTAATCCATATTCCGGATGCTCCCATGCATGTATCTATTGCTATGTGCAGGATGTTCTGAGGCAGGATGGGGGGATCGAATGGGGCGACTTCGCGCAAGCGAAAGTAGGATTACCGAATATACTGGCCAAGGAGCTGAAGCGCAAGGAGAAGGGAATGATCGGTCTTGGAACCGTGACCGATCCTTATCAAATTGCAGAAGGAACATCCAATAATTCCAGATACTGCCTGGAGCAGATAGCCAGGAAGAAATGGCCAGTGTGTGTTCAGACAAAGTCAGATCTTGTAACAAGGGACATTGACGTCATTTCCAGAATAGAGGGAGCGGAGGTCGGCATGACCTTGACAACCCTGGATGAGGAGCTGGCCGGGAAGATCGAACCTGGAGCCCCCGTTACAAGTGTGAGACTGAGGGCATTGAGGGAACTCGTACAGTCTGGAATAAAGACCTGGGTCTTCATCGGGCCGATAATCCCGACCATGAACGATTCGGAAGAGGAACTGGCTGAGCTTATTGATGAGATCGCCAGTGCCGGGGTCAGGGAGATTCAGTATGACCGACTAAGGCTGAAGCCAGTGCTCGTTAAGAGAATGAGAGCACATCTCGGCGACAGGATGGATATGATAGAGAAATTATGCAATGATCCAGCATGGTTCAAGAATGTCTCATTGTTCATCGACAAGCACTGCGAAGACAGGGACATCGTATCTCGAAGAGCTTTCTGACTTAGGCGATTGCCTTTTAATCATGAAGTAACATACACTTTCTCAAGGTATTGGAAATGGATCTGAAAAGAGATATCCAGCTAGGATCATCGGAGGGAAAGTACCTCTTCGTGGCTCTGATCATCATGTTCTACACCATCGCGAGACTTATCGGTGTCGGTATCCATGAGTTCGCCGGGCATGGCCTGGTCACCGAGCTTGTGGGCGGGGAGTTCTACGCAGCCTACATTTCCCCGGGTAGTGGATATGCTTCCATTTACCTGCCTAATGACACTAGCCAGCCCATAATCACTCTCACCTATCTCGCAGGAATGTTGGTAGAATTGATCGTCGGTTCCATTCTTCTTTTCCTGGTTTACCCGCGCATGAAGACCCTGATGACCGGACTTTTCACACTCGTTCTGTCAGAAGTGTTGCTGGTCCATTCCTCATTGTACCTGGTGCTGGGATCGTACATAACAACAGGTGATAGTTATCGGGCAAGCCAGCTCGGTGGTGTGAGTGCCGATCTTCTTGTAATATCCGGATTGATACTAGCAAGTATTTTCATAATGATACTATCAATGAAATTCATACAGTTCATCTCCAATTTCGAGGTCATAAAAGATGATGGTGCCGCGAGATGGGCATTGGGTTTGTTCTGGCTGCCTCCTATCTTGATAATCTGGGTATCTGTCATTATTTCATTCATATTACCCAGCGAGGTGACCACGGCGGATGAGAGAGCGTATTCCATCATCTACGGCTCACTGGTATTGATGCTCATCCTGATCGCGATGAATTTCATACCCGATCTCACTTCCAGAAGATTTGATTTCAAAAAAATGGACAAGCTCAGGCTGAACAAGATCGTGATGACACTAAGTGTCATGTTGATGGTCATTGTACTTTGGCTAGCGATATTTGGGCCAAGCACATCGGAGGCACATGGTCTCATGATCAAGGATCCACCCATGGAATCTGAGAGATTCTATCAAGATTACACTGTTGGCAATGCCCTTATCGAGATCGGTGAGAATGGAACGGTCGATATATCCATAATCCTGAAAGGGGTGATGATAGATCCGTCACCTCTTGATCAAAAATTGTATGATTCATTCGAGGAAAGACCATACTGGCCCAATTATGAGAGCGGGTCCAGGAACATGATCAGGAATATGTTCCTTCTTTCATATGATAAGGCTGTCAATCTGACCTTCGAGAGCCGTGTGGAAGGCGAGGTTTGGGGAGGCGGAGATACATATGAATATGCCAGGATCTCAAAGACCACCCTCAATCTCAGTGATATAGGAGCGGAATTCGATGACGGAGGGAATCTGACCATTCTGGTGATCGACCCCTGGATGGTGGGCAGCAATCCCGGGTATCTGGATGGTATCGAGTTCAGATGGGAAAATGATCTGAACCTCACGGATTATAATACTGGTAATATTCCACCATCAAGCGGGGGTATGGGTGGAACCTCACTTATCTGGAGGAATCCGGATCTTGTCAATGCACCTACTGGCTATGAGATAGTTTTTGTAAAAAATGGAATTCGATCTTATATGTAGACTGAATGAAAGGCTCGGCCTAGTTCATTTAAAATATCGAGCACGATAGATTTCAATTTTCATTATCTGCGCCGATGTAGATAAAAAGAGAAATGCCAAACCAGGTGAACATCAGGATGGTCAATGGTGAGCTTAGATTGCCAACTGCCATCTGTGCTATGATGAGCAGTATTGGAATTACGAGTCCTATGAGCCAGAAAAGCTCCTTTCCGTATTTGTTTATGAATTCATTCATTTGATCACTCCATTGCAAGACTTGTACAAAATGAAGCAGTACATAAATCTATTGGGTTAGGTATGTGTCGAACTTCAATATCTACAAATGTCCCTCAAGTGCCTTCTTTCTTATTGCCGTGATGTTACTGGCTATAGGCTCATCGCCCCCGAAAGCGGCATTTCCCGCGACCAGCATGTTCCCACCATTCCTGGTGACGACGTCCGCATTCTGCCTCCCAATGCCGCCATCCACCATGATATCAATGTCAAGATCATTCTCATCGATAAAGGTCTTGGCTTCCTTCAGTTTATCCATAACCTCGGTCATGAACTTCTGACCGCTGAAGCCGGGATTCACGGTCATTATCAAAAGCAGATCAAGATCCTCCATGTGATCCCTGGCTTCTGAAAAGGGCGTTGGTGGATTGAGCGAAAGACCTGTTTTCACTCCCAGGTCTTTTATCATGGATATGGATTTGGATATGCAATCATCACATTCCGCATGCACGGTGATCCAGTCACTTCCAGCATCCGCAAATTTTTCGATATATTCCAAGGGATGGGATATCATCAAATGTGTGTCAAAGGGAATTGATACGAATGGTCTAAGCTGTTTCACGATAGCTGGTCCAAAAGAGATATTTGGTACAAAATGGCCGTCCATTATATCCAGGTGCAGCATGTCAGCGCCTCCCTTCTCCGCGCGAAGTGCGTCCTCTTCAAGATGTGTGAACCTTGCAGAAAGGATGGAAGGTGCGATCATTATCTTTCTTTTATTCATGAGCCAGAATTCACATTGACGGTAAAATAGTTTTGCATCCACATGACCATGAAAATATTAGTAATGGTGATCGTGATGGTGATTGCCATGATCAATTATTACATAGATAATCATAATATCTAAATGATAAATCATAATGTTATAGCTCATAATCAAGAAAAATGTTATGGGATTCCCCAGGGAATACCGACAATAGCCTTATATCGTCATTACCCCATTATTAATGAGTGAGGGAAAGAAATGAGAGATTCCGCAAAACTATTGAAATTCAATTCAGACAGAGGCCTTACATTCGATGCTTATCGAAGTGTAAGTATCGATGTGTATAGATCACTGACATTCGATCTGAACAGGCACCTTATATTTGATATAAGTCGAGATCTCGGATTTGGAAAGAGAGGTATGATATTCAGAGGATTCATGTGTCCAGTGTGTAAAGCATCGGTCGCTGGGGATGCCCTGAAATGCGAAGAATGCGGCGTGAAGTTTCAGAGAAAGGCAGAAACTACAAAGAAAAAAACTTCCAATCAGAGAGAGCAGGATATTACAAAGAGGGCATCGGCAAAGAAAGTGCCTAAGTCTAAATCCCAAACTAGGAATAAACCAAAATCAACAGCCACAGCACCAAAGAAAAATCGAGATACATTCAGGTGTCCAGTATGTGGAATTCCACTGTATGTGGGAACACAGAACTGCCCAGGATGCGGACTTATGTTCAGCAATTCTGCCACTGTACGTAATGATACTCGCATCCCAAAGAGCCCACCAAAGAAAAATAGGCCTGGCGGGAGATAGTTGGGAAATAAATCAAGATTAAAGTGAATAAAAGGAGTGAGAAAAAATGATAATAAGCATGTATTTGATAATAGCACTGGTCTGCGGACTTCTGCTCATCATCATGGCTGCCTTGGGCGGCATTGGTGATGCAGATTTCGATGCAGGTATAGATGCGGATCTGGACATCGACGCAGACGTAGATGTGGGACATGGAGACTTTGGAGGTACTGGCATAAGTCCATTGAGCATACCTGTGTTGCTCATATTCGGGACAATGTTCGGTTGCACTGGAGCCATCCTGGAAGCGATCGGAGATATGGGAGAATTATGGATCCCATTGGCATCCCTCATAGTCGCCACCATAATAACAGCCATCACATTCGTGATCATGGTGAAGATATTCGTGAACAGCCAGGGAAGCACAGCCGTCGGCCTTTCTGACCTGGTGGAACTCGAAGCTCTGGTCACCATAAAAATAACAAAGGAAGATCCTGGACAGATAGTGGCAACAACCGAACAGAGGGGGCGAGTGACCGCTTCTGCAGTTGCAGATGAAGATATTGCTACAAACAGTCAGGTGAAGATCACAGGAGTTATAGGTAACTCCGTTAGAGTAGAAAAATTGAACAAGGAGGAATAAAATTGGAAGCAGAAACGATCATAATAACTATGATTATGCTAGCGGTAGCCGTATTTGTTGCACTTGTTGTACTGTACGCTTCTCGCTACAAGAAAGTACCACCAGACAGAGCGATGGTAGTTTACGGGAAGAGAGGATTTAAGGTCATCACCGGAGGTGCGAAGTTCATTGTACCGATAGTTGAAGCTTATGAATTCCTTCCCTTGGACGTGAGAACACTGGACGTCAATGTCCAGGATATTGTTACAGATGTGACAAGAAGTGGAGCCAGGGTCAATATCAAATCAGTTGCCCAGGTCAAGGTATCAAGTGATAAGAAAGTATTACACACCGCGGCCGAGCATCTACTTCACAAATCCCCATCCGAGATAGATGAGATCGCCATGAAGACACTTGAAGGTCATGTAAGAGGCGTATGTGCCACCCTGACAGTCGAGGAGATCAACAGTGATCGTGACATGGTCGGAGGCAAGATCCAAAATGGAGCTGGCAATGACCTTATGAACATGGGAATCTCCATCAGATCCTTCGTGATAAGGGATCTTGAAGACGAGCACGGATACCTGAATGCCCTCGGTATAAAGAGGACCGAGGAGGTCAAGAGGGATGCGAGGGTCGGTAAGGCCAATGCCAACAGGGAAGCCACCATACAGGAAGCTATTGCTGCCCAGCAAGGGGAGCAGGCCAATGCCGAGGCTGAGGCACAAGTTGCCGTTTACCACAGAGACAGGGACATGACCCGTCAAAAGGCTGAAGCTGAAGTTGAGAAAGAACGAGCCAACAAGGAGATATCCTACTCTATTCAGGATGCTAAAAGAAAGCAGGAACTGATCGTTGAACAGAGAAACATCGACATCAGGGACAAGGAGAAAAGAGTGGAGCTCCAGCAAAAAGAGGTTCTCAGGAAAACACAGGAGCAGGAAGCCGAGCAGGTTGTCCCAGCCAGAGCCATGGCCAGTGCGAAGATCGCCGAGGCAGATGGTGAAAGACAGAGACTGGCCCTTGTTGCCGCTGGTGAAGCTGAGAAGATCAGACAAGAAGGTAAGGCAGAAGCTGACGTCATAAGGATGAAAGGTCAGGCAGAGGGAGAGGCCATCCTGGCCAAAGGTCTTGCAGAGGCCGAGGCCATGGAAAAGAAGGCCCTTGCCTGGGAGAAATATGGCAAGGCGGCTTTGACAGAGATCATTGTCGGACAGCTACCAGCCATAGTTGCCGAGGCTGCAAAACCACTGCAGAACACCGAGAAGCTCATTATCATGGGTACTGACGGACCATCCAGATTGGTGGACAATGTGGTCAATATCGCGGCCCAGGCTCCAGACCTGGTGAAATCCCTGACTGGCATGGAAGTGAGTGAATTGGCCGGTAAGGTGAAAGATCTCATCAAGTGATTGGACAGCAAGATAATCGACAAACAGTAAATGCCCGCCGTTAAAAGGCGGGCAAATTTTAATTTTTTAATTTCTTTTATTACCAGCAGTGTTTGTTTCGATATGAATTTGTTTTTATCCCATACCGAAAATATTATAATACTCGCGCTTATCCTTTCCATCATGCGCTTCAGCGTTGTCATCATAGTACGAAATGGCGAGATATTCATGCGAGACGCACTGGATAGTCTCGCACATCAATCTGTCAAGCCAGATGAAGTCATCGTCGTGGATGCGGAGAGCACTGACCGCACACAGGATATTACCAAAGAATATGTGAAGAAATATGATTTCATCAAGCTTTTCATCGAGCCTGGAACACGTGGCGAGGGGCGTAATTACGGAGTCAAGGTCTCAACTGGTGACATGGTGGCCTTCATGGATGCGGACGCGATCGCCAATGGCCTCTGGGTGGAGGAGATGAAAAGAGCCATGGAGAATGCGGATGTCGTCGCTGGCCGTGAGGTGAGGCTGGGATACACTGGCTTCACATCCCTAAAACGTGTCGGCATGCTGCACAAAGGTGTGGATATCACATACCCCAGCGTCAATCTGGCCTACAAGAGGTCTGTATTCAATGCCATTGGAGGATTTGATTCATGGTTCAAGGAAGCTGAAGAAGTGGATCTCAACTTCCGAGCGGTGGATGCTGGCTACAAACTTGTCTTCAATGAGAAGGCGATAGTCTATCATAGGGCCAGGGAGACCTTTACAGGTTTCTTGAAGCAATCCTTCTGGTATGGATTTGGCAGGAAGGAGCTCTCTCTGAGGCATGGAACATTATGGCAGACCTACGAACCATTGGAAATGGTCAAGGTCAGCAAGGATGAATCGGTGTGGAAATTAATTCGTCTGGGTGCATCCTTTTTCGGCTACATATTCTGCAAGATCACTGGGAAAAAGGAGACCATGAAGAACAGGCTGAGAGAATCAAAGGCCAGTGAGAGATGATAATATTTTTATTATTATCATAGTGAGATGAGATCATGAAAATATCATGCAAGATCGAGATAGGATTTGACACCAAGGAAAAGGCAGATGCCGTGTCCAGTTCCATCAAGGTCGATGATGAGAATTATGTCAGAACCGATATTGTTGATAATGTGCTTGTGGCGACCATCACGGCTGATAGTGTTCCATCGCTGAATCACACCATTGAGGATTATATGGCGTGTTTGAGTATTGCGGAAAAAACTGTTTAATATATCAGCGATACTCAAGAGTATTGCGGAAAAAACAATTGGAACAAACACTTATCTGATTGGTGAATAAAATCGTGTTAGTTCTTCTAATCGCTAGTAATATACAGAATATAGGCGATTAGAAAATAGAATATCAATCTGATTTTATTCCATCCCTTACCTTGATACCTATGCCGGCCTTGAAAGATATCAATTCATCTCTTATCATACTGGTTCTACCGCATGCCACCAGTTTGTCATCTGTATCGACCACCAGTACCTCGTCCCCGGGTATGAGTTCCGGATCCGCATCAATCACGAACTTGGCGAAAACATTCAACCCATCTTGATTGAAGACAGCTGTTTCTTTATCAACAATAACACGCAGTTTAGGACTTGGCAGAGCCTTGTGAAGTAGTTTGGCTCCAGCTGGCTTTAGAGTGAAGAAGCCATCACCAGCCCTCATTGATAGGATATGATCACCATCGGCCATGACATTTCGTATCTTCCCTGTCTTTCGGGATTTCTTCAATGTCACCTCGCCTTTGAAGAGAATATCCGCAGAATCTTTGCCAAACTGAAGGTCCGCGACAGCCCGGATGCGGAGCATGTCCAGGTCAAAGCTGCCGGGTTCGGATGAAAGGAAACCGATATTATCAAGGGTTTCCTGGCCCTCCCAGTAAATTCCTTGTCCTTTGAAATAATCCTCGGATAATTCCTTCAAAAGATCATTCTTTTCCTTCAGGATAGTTCCTTCAAGGCGATCCGGTGTCATGGATTGAGCCAGTGGATAGGCCTCGTCCAGTTCGATGGGCACTGGCCCGAAATAAGAATCCACCCAGAAATGCACATCACCCTGGGCGATAGAATTTTTTATATTATCGACATGGGTCCTTGAATAAGGCTTATTGCTCTCCGGGAAGATCACATAGATAGGTTTGTCTGGCTGTTCATAGCGCTGGACCACCCGCTTCTTGAACCTGGAAACAGTAGGTCTTTGATAGCTTAATGATGAATTATGAAGAAATGCCAGATCCCTGCTCAATGGCTCGTATTTTTCCAGAGTGTCTTGGTACTTTGCAAATCTTCTGAGAGCCTCCATCAAAGATGGATGGTTACGGCATCTGGTCTCGGTAAATTCCCACAGATGTCCTTCCACAATGGCCTGCCTCACCCTCCTGATCTCGGCAAATGATGCATGGAGATTATGTCTGGCCAGTAGTTTTTCCTTGTCTGGAGCGTCCTTCAGCTCCTGGACACTGTGAGAGGAGCATATCGGACACTCACATGGCAATGTTTCCAACTCTTCCAGGAATCTCGTGCCATCCGGGAACATCATCCTACCCTTATTGGCGAACTTCGCATAAGCTGCAGAATCAAAAAGGTCGCAACCCATGAGCGCGGCCAGGGAGAATATCAATGGATGTCCACATCCGAATAGATGTACTGGTATCCCGGGATCCAGATGTTTCTTGGAGGACATCACGACGTCCACTAAAGTGGCATAATGTTGCTTTTCCATCAAAGGAACAACCCCGCCGATGGGAAATAGGTCTATATCGAGCTTGGACGATTCCTCGGCAGATCTTTCCCTGAGATCCTTGAAGACCCCTCCCTGTATCGTGCCAGCGATCATCATGTCCCCTTTTGCCTCAACTGACATTTTTGCCCGTTCCAATGTGATATCTAGATCCTTGGATGCTTTGTCATGCTTGTCCTCGGGTTCGGTGAAGATATCCAGTATAGTGCCTATATCCGAGCCTATACTTTTCTGAAATTCAATGATCTCCAGGGGGTCCAGGGGGACCTCGCCATAGATATGGGACTGGAAAGTACCGGAATCTGTCATAATGGTCCCATCAAAATCAAGAAGATCATGCAAGCCCGATTTCAAAGCCCGATCTCTCAGATCATCATTCTTCTTGATGATATAGGAATTTGTGATCAGAGCCTGGATGCCGAATTCTTCGACCATCTCCTTTGGGGTGATCAAAAGTAGATTTGGATTGATGACTGGCAGTAATGTGGGAGTGTCCACTGTATTGCTTCTTGTTTTGAACCTGCATATACGTGACTGACCATCCCTGTGTCTTAATTCCAGCATCGTATGTGGGAAAACGAACTTCAATATTATGTTTATGGGTTCTTGGATATGACTATGAAAATAGATCCATTATTGAATTGAAGGGCTTATCTGCGCCATCCTTCTCTGTAAACGGAGGAATCACTTCTCAGTCTGTGCTGTACAAGTCCTCCGACCAGGGCGATCAATAGACCAATAGCTATCTCGAATATTATGCTCGTCTCAGTACCATCAAATGGAAGCTCCGAGATCATCATCATGTAATGAACTCCACCCAGTATGAGGAAAGTGACTGCGATTATGGATGTGGTGATTATCCAGAAGGATTTGGGGATCATCTCTCTGCTTATCAAGGAATTGGCCAGATTCTTGGATTCGAAGACAAGAATGCTACCTGCGAACCAATATATTCCACCACTCATGAAAAGGATGGATCGATTGAATGCCCCCTCCGAAAGATCGGAAAGCTCCACTGTGGCACTATCATATCCTTTCAGAATACCAAAGAGGAATAGGAATAGGGAGAATATGAAGAAGGGTAATGTTAGATCGCCTTCGGACAATGATCGCCTGATCTTCCTTGGCCCATGCTTGAAGAAGTCTCCTATCCTGTAAGCACTCTGGAGCAGGAAAAGTCCAAGCATGAAGGAAAAGGTACCGAATGCTCGCTCGGAAAGTCCATTGATCCCCCCCTCAAAATTTCCCTGAAATATAAGATTGAAAAAGGGAAGTATGGAAATACCTCCATATGCGATAAGGATGATCGCTATTGGAGCGATGAACTTCTTCCTCATCTTCGCATCCTTGAGAACCTTGATTATATGATAATAGAGGGATTCGATACTGCGAGACTGTTTGACCATCACGCTCCGGACTGAATCCACCTTGATCCTGGATGAAATTATAGGAAAAATGAATTCATCCTCGGCTCCATTGCTGACCAGTATGGCATTTGTGGCTCCCGTGGCCTCAATGGCCTCCTCAAGCTGTTTCGTGAGTATTATATCGGAATTATAACCAACATCAGCATCTCCAAGAATGGTCGCTATGTCCACATCCAGTCCTCGTTTCTTAACATCATCATATGTGGATATGGCAGCAAGGATGGTGTTTGTATCCGCATCCTCTGGGTCCGCTATACCCAGAGCTAATGCGGCCTTAACATTTTCTTCCCGGCCTATAACCGGCCCTTCGAAATCCGTCTTGATCCCAAGGTCATTATCCCTATCAACACACAATACGAGAACTTTCATCGTCTCTGGACCATCCAGTATTTTTATTTTGTTATGACTATATAGATGTATGTACTTATTTAACTTTCCATACATATTTCATACATATTTAGCTAATAATTGATATGATATACTATCTGCATTGAACAAGTGTAGATCGGTCGAACTCCAACAGGTTGGATCAGATCAAAATATTATATATTATTTTGACCCAAGGTATCGGCCAAAGCACAGATATCCAGTATGTCCAAGCATCTGGAAATCAGGTCTTGTACCTTTTTCTCCCACGACCAGATTTCTCAATAGGGTCTCCTGAGCCCTTATATCACTAAAATTCCTTCCTCTGAGATCCTTCACCGTGGATTCTATCTGGTTCATTGACGGAACATAGGCACACAAGGATCCGCCAGGCTTCAATGCACCCTCAACCATGTCAAGGAATCTCCAAGGTTCGGGATTATCTATCACAGCTGCATCGTACATATCCCTGTCATCACAACTGTGGCCATCCCTTGCTTGTATATCCACAATATCGGAGAAGCCAGCATTGACAATATTGCTCTTTGCCAATTTGGCCGCTCTCTCATTTATCTCATAGGATGTGATGTGACCCATTGGACCAACCGCCCAGGCCATCATCATGGTCAGGTGTCCGGATCCAGTTCCAATCTCCAGAACATTTGAGCCAGGTGATATCCCGCATCCCATGATTATCTCGGCCCCATCCTTCTGCATGATGATCTGTGCTCCTCTTTTGGAAACCTCTATAATATCAGTGATCGAAGGTCTAAGGCAAATATACGGCTCGCCAGCGAATTCCACAGTATCGCCTATCGTGATATTGGCTAATTTGGATGTATCGATAACTCCCAGCCTGGAATATTTTTGCATCCCCTGATCTGGTCGTACCAGGAACTTCTCCATCTTTTTATTGATCAAGAGTATCTGTTTAACAGGATTTTCGTTATCTTGCATACACTTCAAAAACACATAATAGCATATATTACTATTTCTTCTATATGATCATGAATATATGTAGGCACAATTAATGGTTTCATATTTACTCCAAAACATAGGCAAACTTTTTATATATTTTTTTCAAATAGAAACAAAATAATAATTAATATTAAGGTATGATGATATTATGTAATAAATTATTATATTTAATTAACTAATTATTGAATATTATTATTATATTTATTTTATAAGAATGTCGAAATCTTTATATACGTTGAGAATTATGAATGACATAACTCGAACCCACACGCTAAAGCTAGGATGGGAACAAAAAAAGGAAGAGCAAAAACAGAGATTATAGGAGGAAAAACTCTATGACAAATACTTGGCAGAAGGGAAGCGCCCTACTTATGGTAGGCGTGATGATGATCAGTACACTGGTAGCATTTATTAGTGCGCCAGTGGTAATAGCAGACACAGAGATCACACAGAACATCGTTGATCTTGACTACAATACTAACTTCATGCTTGAAGAAGCTGTGTACAACATAGATCCTACAGATAACTCATACTATGAATTGGGTGAAGCTGAGGATCAAGCACAGGACTGGATAGCATCTGCAAACACAGTGGACATAACACTCAACAGACAAATAGGTGGTCTGGGAGATGTTACATTGGAAATAACAAGTTTCACACAGACTGTGTTCGATTTCCAGGATGCTGACGAGGCAACACCTGTTCCAGGTAGCATTACCTGGGATGCAAATGCCACAGCAAGCGGAGTATTCAGATTCACATTTGATATTCTGGAAACCGCAGTACTGGGACATTCAGATTCAACAACAAGGCTCAGCATGAGGGCCAGCAATGTAACAGATTCCAACATTGGAACCTTTTACGTATGGATCCACATAAGCTCCATATTTGATGACCCAGCTGGTGCTGTAGCATGGCCTGTTGTCGATGACATGGGCGTAGGTGAAGCAGACATGATGTTCGAGGCTGGCGATGTGTTCGCTCCAGCAAGAGTTCGATTCACCAACTTCGGTGACGAATCCATCAACAATCTTGAGTGTATCTTGACACCACCAACAGACAGTGGCATAACTGTTAGGAATGACAGAGCTCTTATTGTAGAGGACATAGCAACTGGCACAACAGCTGATGCAACATACAGAATAGATGTTGCAAACAACACTGATGCAGGCATATACCCTTGTGAAATAGCTTTAACATACACAAGGACAGATGGTGCAGGATTCACAATCACCGAGCCAGTAGACCAAGAGGTCGAACTGCTAGTGAACTACAACTTCTACACCACTGATCCATACCCAGCAACAAACACGGAATCACCATTCCAGTGCTACGCAAGCGAGGTCTCCATAGTCGGTATCGGCAATGATACAAGGCAGGATGTACCACCTTACATGGCTACCACAATCGAGCAGAGCGTGGCCAGTGATGAGGAGATAACCTTCCAGGTTGACATAACCAACAACGGTAATGTAGACTTGGAGAGAGTCACCTACATGCTGGACATCGAAGACTCTGGTGCACCTTCAAACTGGGACTATTTTCGTAACCCTCAGATGTACTACACCTCAACAAGCGGCCCTGGTACTGTTACTGATGATATCTCTATTATGTTTGATACACACCCAGTTGGAGAAGTACGAAGCTTCTTGATCACAGCATTTGTTGTGAACGACATACCAATAGGTGAGCACAGGCTTCCAATCATATACGATGGATTCTTCTTTGATGAGGCAGTTCTGGGAACATCAACCGATATGGCACCTATCGCCGGTGGCGATGGTATGACCACAGTCGGTGATGCAGATGCACTCGAGCTTGTCTTCAGTGTTATCGTCACAGATGTTGTTGAAATCGCATGCCACGTCGATAATATAGTAGCACCTGTAGCAGGCGCTGGAGCTAAGGCAGATATCACAGCAAACGATATCACCTTGGATCTACACAACGACGAGCAGTACGACTTCATCGATGTTCAGGTTAGAGGTAACTTCACTGGCACACCATGGTACAACCCAGTCATAGGAATGGGTAGTCCACTTGTTTGGTCAGAGGAAGCAAACCCAGCAAGCCCACAAGACGTTTGGGGAGCTGGCGGCTTTATCGGTCTGACATTCACTGTCGACACCGATCCAGACCTGGTTCCAGACAGATACCCATTCTCATTGGAGATCACAGCTGTTATCAACAACACCTTGGAAGTTGTCGAGATAACCATCGACTACACACTTGGTGCAGTTGTTGACTTCGCAGGATACGGTCCAAGGATCAGCATCGAGGCATTCAGCAACAGCGATATCATGCCTGGTGAGGAATTCAACCTCGACATCACCGTTACCAACTACGGCGATGACACACTGAGAGATGGATGGATCATAGTACCAAGTGATGACACCGTATTCCAGCAATGGGATCCAATCTGTGACTTCATTGGACAGATCCAGAGGGTCAGCGAAAACTTCACTGAGATTGACGACAGATCACTACCAGGTCCAGGCGACCCATACATTAACCAGTCTGAAGAACTAGTGAACACATGGGAAGGCGCACAGGTCACTCTCGAATCACTTGATATCGACAGTGCAAGGGAAATCATTGAGTTGAACCTTTTCATCGATGGTGTCTACTCAAGCCCATCCGCAAGGATAACTGTGATCAGGTTGATCGATCTTGGCCCAGGTGAGAACTTCACAGCCAACTTCGTCATGTACGCAGACAAGGACATGGTCAACGGTAAGGCATACGTTATACCAGTCACAATGAGAGGAATAGACTCAGAAGATGCTGGAACACAGATCATTCAGCAGATATCTGTTATGACCTCATTGCCTGGCGAGACATACGATGCGACAGAAGGCGACTGGTTTGACACAGGAATCAAGGCTCTCGGTCTTGCTCTCTTCTTTGTCATCATAGTTGCTTTGTTCTTGATGGTATTCAACAAGTACAAAGGCGACTCAGAATACGATGATGACTATGACGACGAGGATGAGTTCGGATTCGAGGACGATGATGACTACGAACCAATGGGTATGGATGAGGCTCCACCAGTGGAGACCCCAGAAGCACCACCATTGCCTCCAGAAGAGCAGCTCGTTGAGCCATAAGCACGTCTGAGATGTGAAATACAATTAATTTGAGCCCTTAACTGGGCTCAAACCCTTTACTTTTTTTCATTTTATTTTTCATTAAGCTTGTGCTAATTTACAATAAATAGATTTTAGTATGCAATGGTATTCACACTCTCAATGGCAAAGAAGAGAAGGAAGCATGAAGAAGAGAAGGAGGAGAAAGAATACAAGTCTCCTGACTTCAATGAAAGAGAATTCCTAGAGGACGAGCTTCTCACAGGTAAAGCCACTATCATGGCCGCCCTGATATCATTACCAATAGGCATACTCATATACATGATCGCAACACCCATGGGACAAGATAGTGCATGGATCGGCTTTGTGATGGGTATACTCGGTATCGGGTCATTATGGCTGATTCTTCCACTCGTAAATGTAGACGTGAAGAAATTAAAACCAAAGCAATGGTTCGGCCCGATCTCGACCTACATATTCACTTTCCTCGCAGTATGGGTGCTTCTTGTCAATCCACCCTTCGCAGACCATGCTGGCCCACAATTTATCGGCATAGAAGCGGATATTGGTGGAGAATCAATGATGATTCTCGGATCGAACAACACGACCAACAAGGTAAGTCTGAATGAGATTCATATCGATGCTGACTCTTTCGTGGTCATCGATGCGACCATCACTGACAATGATCTTATGGGATCGGCGGCCTTGTGGAAAGGAAATACACCCATTCCCATGGTGCCAGCAGGACCAGATACATACACCTGTGATGTGGGAAATATCACAGGGACAATTGTTCTGACACTTGAGGCTCGAGATTCAAGTGGGAACAATAGCACCTACGAGATCAAGGTATTTGTTGATTGATCATATTAAAAAACTAACATACTTCCCAGGGCATTCTCTTATCCAGAAATTTGGAAAGAACATACGGTGATATCTTTTCGATAATCTCTTCATGGCCAATAAAGACCAGATCGTCCTTCAATTTGTTAAGGTTCTTTCCAATGTCCAGCTTGGGAAGATCCGATATTATGAGTTGAAATGCCCCAGTATATTTTCTTGCAATTATGACCTTCCAATTGCCATCCTCGATATAAGGGCCGGAAATTGTATTGTCATTCAATTTCCACCGCTGGATGAAGTCATTAGCATTATCATGGATCCACACAGGTGGGCCCATGTGGATCTTGGCCTTGGGAAGCGTAGCAGTTAACAATTCGATCAATATAGTTACTTTCCCCTCTTCTTCAAGAGAGGCGGAATGCAATGCACTGAAGTCATGGTTCTCCAATAATTGCACCATGCTTCTTTCGAATTTTCCCAGTTGACCATAGAATATATCGTCTATGATGTTCGGTCTTTCAAATTGAATGGCTATAATATCGGTCCTGTGGATCATTTGTCGCCTTATCTCATCAATGGGCAGGGGCTGATAGGGCGCGGGGAAGAAGAAAGCCTCGTGAGGGTTTTTCAGGTATTCTCCGGCCGCATGTACGAACTTCGAGAAGGTATCGAGAGAAACGGGAGATGCTACATTTCTCTTTGGATCGACTGGATCAATGAATATCAGGGCATCGGCGAACTTCGTGGAAGGTTTATCTTCAATGAAGATCGTTTCATGCCTCCTCCACTTGCTGGCAGCTTTCAAAGAATCCTGGAATGAGCCGTATCTTATGACGAGCAATTCAGATAAATATCCTGAGAAGCCCTGGGTCTTTATCTCCGCGCCATAGACACCAGTGCCCTTCATGAACTTCTTCATCAACCTGATCTCATCCCTGATCCTTTCATCAGAGTGTTCGATCACGTATTTGGTGTGAAATGGCGTGCGATCCACGGAAGTAAGCTTTTGACTGGCATTCATCAATCGATAGGCGGGTACGATATCGGTCTTCAGGCCCAGGAACTCACCTTTGATGTATGGATGTTCGGCATAATGCTCCTCACCTCCCACGGCATCCTTACCAATGGATACCCCTATCTTCTCCATACTGGCTCTGTCGACAGATGGATCAAAGAGTAAGAAGAGATCAATATCCGGATTCTTCAGATGTGTGCCTTTTGCGATCGAGCCGACAAGACATAGTTCGATATCAGCCTCTTTGAAGCCAGATGTATTCATGACCTCTATTTTCAGAGCATCCACTGCATTGTTAATTTCATTTAGTTCCACCTCAGTGGGTCTTATCTTTGCAAGGATATCTTCCTCAAAGCTCATCATTCTTCGCTAATAGCAAGACGATATTTAACTTATCCTAACATGCCCATACATTACCCAGTAAATTTCTCGTTATGACCCTAAGCAATTGGGTAATCTTTATATGGGGTAAGGATTTGCAGGTGATACGATGCCCGTAGGCACCCTACCTTGACCGAACTACTGTTTGGCTAACTGGGTTAGGTACCTGCATTTGGGGGGTATCGATTCCAGAATGTGATGGTTTCCGACACACAAGTTAGAAAAATATCATATAATTTGGGCATCTTGGCCGAAAACCAAGATGGAAAAATTCAATACTGGAGGACAAGTATGACAACCGTATTCGATGTACCAGCAGACAGGTTGATCGAGCTATTGACCGAAGAACTGAAAACCAGGCCAGAGCTTAAAAAAGCAGACTGGATGGAATATGTCAAGACTGGAAGGCACAGGGAGAAAAGGCCAATGGACCCGGAATGGTGGTATAAGAGACTCGCCGCTATTCTCAGAAAGGTCTATGTACACGGCCCTGTGGGATCATCCAGACTCAGTGCTTACTTTGGTGGAAGCGCTGACAGGGGTGTGAAACCTAACAAAGCGACAAAGGGCAGTAGATCAATAGCAAGATATTCCTTAAAACAGCTAGAGCAGGCCGGACTCATCATCACAGATGGACACAAAGGCCGTAGGATCGCACCAGAGGGACAGAGGCTCCTGGACAATACCGCACACAAGGTATTGAAGGAGATGGTGAAAGACCAGCCAGAGATGGCCAAATATGATTAGGTGAACTGGAATGGGAAGTGACGATATAGACCTGGAAGCCATAAGGAAGAAACGATTGGCTGAGATACAGAATCAGCAACAGTCGCAGGTCGAGCAAGAGGCCATGAGAGATAGGGCGGAGCAGCAAAAACAGGCTGCAATGCGCCAGATCATGACCCCTGAAGCACGTGAAAGGTTAGCAAGGATTAAGATCGCCAAGCCAGAATTCGCGGAGCAGATAGAGGCACAATTGATAATGCTGGCCCAGAGTGGTCAGCTACAAGGCCAGGTCACGGACCAGATGCTAGTTCAGATACTTGAGAGGATCATGCCCGAAAAGAGGGAGATCAATATCAAGAGAATATAATGCGGGTGATAGAATGGCAACGCACAAACCACTTGGAAGAAAATTAAGATTGATGAAGGCCACGAAGCAGAACAGGCGAGTACCAGCCTGGGTAATGCAGAGGACCGACAGAAGATTCACGCGCCACCCAAAGCAGAGGCAGTGGCGTAGAAGTAAGTTGAAGAGGTAGGGATTTGAATGCGAGAACAAGGTGATTGTAATCAGAACTTCGGAAGATCCGAAGTTTTGAATACACGAATGAATTCGCGTATTCAAAATTCCGAAATACATTGGAGGAATTAGAAATGGCTGATGATACAGAAGTGATCATGGATGTTCCCCTCAAAGGGATCAAAAGGGTTCCGAGGACAAAGAGAGCACCGCATGCGATCAAATTGATAAAGAAGCATGTGGCAAGACACAGAAAGGTTGACATTGAGGATATCTGGATAGATGACGTACTCAATGAACATATCTGGGCCAGGGGAATACAGAAACCCCCTGTCAGGGTAAGGGTCAAGACCTCCAAATGGGAGGATGGCCGAACTGATGTCATGCTCTATGATGAGGATGAGTGAACTTGAAAGTGCGATTTGATCATCTCCATCGATCAAATTGCACTTTCAAATCTTTCCATCGAGGATTAACATGTTGAAAAAATACCACATGCAGGGAAATTCCTTCATAGGAGTGTTCTCTGTCGCGAACGAATCCTTTGCTTTCATACCCAATAATTCGGATGTGGATAGCCTTACAGCGATAGCTAAGGATGTCCTCAAAGTAGAGGAGGTCATAAAGACCAATATCAATGGTTCGACACTTATCGGATCATTCATGGCTATGAATTCAAATGGAGCATTGGTCTATCCAAATATCCATGGATCGGAGATGGAAGCGATCAAGAAAGTTATTCCAGTAACGAAATTAACCGATAGGTTCAATGCCGCAGGTAATAATATAGTGGCTAATGACAACGGAGCACTGGTGCATCCTTCTTTCAATGACGCGACTTTGGAGAGAATATCCAAGGCCCTTGAGGTTCCTGTAGCAAGAGGAACCATTGCGGGATTCAGAACCGTCGGATCTGCTGGAATGGCGACGAACAAAGGTGCGATATGCCACCCGCATGCGACAAAAGAGGAAATGGATATAATGAGAGAGATCCTGGATGTCGAGGTCAGCTACTGCACTGCCAATTATGGTTCTGGATTGCTGGGAGCTTGCATGATGGCAAATTCAAAGGGTGCGATAATTGGAGAGGACTCCACACCCATCGAGCTTGGAAAGGTCGAAGAAGGCCTTAAATTGTATTGAGCTTTCTAATCGCCTTCGTTCTTTATATCACTAGCGATTAGAAGAGCTAATATGTTTCTATTTTTAATCCTATCAAAGTATTTGCTACATGGCCTTGAATGGGAACTTTCAGGTCCTTTAGGATCTGATCGTTCACAGAGAAAACATCCATATCTCTTGTTCCTCGGGGATATCCTCGCCAGTGAACTCGATCTCATTGCCCACCTTGATCAATTCCCGTTCACCAGCTCCCTCCAGGAAACCATCTATCGGAGCTATTGAAAGTGAAAGACCTCCGACACGATAATGCATTGGAACTATCACTTTTGGCTTGATGGCATTGATCACATTCCACGCACCTTCGGCATCAAGCGTGAAGGTTCCTCCCACTGGACAGAAGAGCGCATCGACATCTCCTATGGCCTTGACGGATTCGTCACTCAAAAGCTCTCCAAGATCCCCAAGATGGCAGAATCTCATGCCATTTATTTCGAATATGAAGATTATATTGGAGCCACGCTTTTCTCCCTTCACCTCATCATGGAAGGTATTCACGCCATAGATCTTGATCCCATTCTCATCTCTGAGTTCGGGGGTGGAGATTATCTTGACATTGGAGCCTCTCACCAGTCTTCCACAATTATGGTCGAAGTGGTCATGGCTCTGCAATACGATATCGGCAGTGACATCCGGAGGTCTTATGCCTATTGATTTCCCATCATGAGCGTCTGTTACAATTGTAGTTCCATTTGATATTTCAAAACATGAATGTCCGTGCCATCTGATCATCATTTTTAATCTCCCCTATTTGGTATATGCTAATTGCTATCAATATATTTAATTTTAACTCGGTTTATTCAGTTAACCATGGTTTTTTAGATAAGGAAATAAAGCCAAAATGAAATAAGATGGGATAAATTGATCATCCCATCTTATTCCAAAGGGTCTCTCGCCAGGCCTTATCCAATTTCTCAAGTTCAATGTCTATCAAGGTAGACCCATTATGGGATACCTTCAGAGACTGACCACCAGTTGTACCCAGCTTCGAGATTGGCATTCCGGACATCTTTTCCTCGAATTCCGTTTCAGCGCCTCGAACGACCTCGACAAGCCATCTGGTATTTGATTCTGAATAAAGCTCGACAGAAGCAATCTGATCTGAATCGATATTCAGATCCGCCCCTACTCCGCCTCCGATACACATCTCGGAGATGGACACAGCCAACCCCCCATCAGATATATCATGACAGGCCAGGACATGTCCTTCATCCATCACAGCCAGTACTTTGTCGATGGAATTCTGCAAATGAGCTATGTCCACATCCGGGGCATTGTTACAAAAGCCATCGTATTTGCGATATAGCAATGAACCACCCATCTCGTCCTTCGTCTCCCCGATCAGGTATATGGAACTGCCATGGGATTTGATATCGGCTGTTATCGCCTTTCTGATATCCGGAACTATACCAACGCCCATAACTGTGACAGTGGGCAGAATGCTGCCCATAGCTGTCTCATTGTAGAAACTGACATTGCCGGATGGTATCGGAAGATCCAATGCCTCGGCAACCTCGCCCAGTCCTTTTACAGCTTGATGGAACTCCCCCAATCTTTCAGGGATCTCCGGATTGCCAAAGTTCAGGCAATTTGAAAGTGAATGGGGTCTACCGCCAACAGCGACAATGTTCCTGCACATCTCGTCCATCACACTCTTTCCACCCTTCAGAGGGTCCACGGAAGTCAACCATGGATTTGCAGCAACCGCGATGGCGAGTCCTCGCCACGAATCTGCAACTGGCTTCATAACAGAAGCATCGCCGTGAGTGCTATGTCGAATATCTCCCTGAAGTGGTTTTATCGCAGTCGAGCCTCTCACTTCATGATCATATTGCCTGATCAGCCATTCCTTCGAACAAACATTGGCATCGGATAGGAGATCGAGCAAAATATCGACATTATCACTTGGAAGCACTGGTAATTTGGTCTCGGCCTTCAGATCGGGCTTGACATGTGCCATTGGTCTACAATATTCTGGTCCCCCAGTAAGGAATTCCAGGTCAACCTCGAGAATGACGGTGCCATCAAAGAACACACGGGCTATTTTCTCGGGGATCACCTTGCCCATGAGAGTGGCTGGTACATCATATTTCTTGAAGACCTGCATGACCTTGTCAATATTATCATCTGAAACAGCCAGCATCATCCTTTCCTGCGATTCGGAGACCCATATCTCCCAGGGAAGAAGTCCTTCTTCCTTGGTTGGGACTCGATCCAGATGCACATCGACACCATATCCGGCGGCAAAGGCCAGCTCTCCACAGACACATGATAATCCACCCCCACCCAGGTCTTTCATACCTGTGATAAGCTTCTTCTGACCAACCTCTAAGATGGCGTGTATAAGTGGCTCTTTCATAATGGGGTCGCCCAGCTGGACCGCCCCTCTTGATTCTGTTTCTGATTTGTCGGTAAGCACGGCGGAGGCAAAGGTAACGCCGTGTATTCCATCACGGCCAGTGAATCCTCCCACCAGGATCAGATTATCTCCAACCCCTCCGACCTTATTCTCATAAAGGTCCTCTTTCTTGGCTATTCCCACACAGCCGACATTGACCAGGCAATTGCCCAGATATGAATCGTCAAAATATACTCCACCGCTGACAGTGGGTATTCCGATCCTGTTACCATAGTCCCTGATACCCGATACCACCCCGCTAAGAAGGTATGTGGGGTGTTTCGTACCCTTCGGGATCTGATCATGCGGATGATCCAGTGAGCCGAAGAAAAGAGGGTCTATGAGAGCTATTGGCTGACATCCCATGCATAGGACATCCCTGACAATTCCCCCTATGCCAGTTGCTGCTCCCCCATATGGTTCGACAGCACTTGGGTGATTGTGTGACTCGATTCTCAATGAGTACGCGTACTTCTCATCGAACTCCATCACACCGGCATCTCCACGGTCTATCACCTGTGAATTATCGATGCCGAATACGAAATCCCTCAAGATGGATTTCGAACTTTTGTAACAGCAATGTTCGGACCATGCCTGGCCAAGGGATTGTAACTCAACATCAGTGGGGTTTCGGCCTAGGGTATCAAAATGTAATTTGATCCTCTTGAGCTCGTCCACACTGAGGCCTGTTCCACTTTCCTGGCCAAGAGCCTCAAGGTCATCATCACTGGCCTTGTCAAGCAAGACCTCGAAGAAAGGGAATGAGGCTTCCAGTTTCTTGTACAGATGATCGGCTTTCAATCCTACACCTCTTTGATGTTTATCAGAGGAATGTGGATAACCGGATTAGCGAGAAGCTTGACACACATATCATCCATCATGGCTTTGGCCTCGGCTTCCGAACTGGCATCCAGAGTTATCGTGAAAAACTTAGAGGTCTTCACTTCTGTAACCTTGTCAAAACCCAATAGGTCCAATGCCTTCTTGGTATTCTTTCCCTCTGGATCGGCTACTCCTTTCTTTAGCTCCACTCTTACTTCTGCTTCGAACATGGTATCACTGTGGAAGGTGATAACAACGAGCTATTAATTATTACCGAACGAGCATGTGAGGGCGAGTTTTTTTTTGGATTGGAAACCTTGTTCTTTTGGAGCCCGAGCCAGCACAGTGAGGTTAAAAGAAAAGGCTTCCGGGGGTAGCAAAGACATATTAATTATTACCGAACGAGCATGTGAGGGCGAGTTTTTTTTTGGATTGGAAACCTTGTTCTTTTTTAGTTGTTGACAAAGTCCATGCAACTATTTTGTCAAGCTTGCTTGATTAGGGAGCCCGAGCCAGCACAGTGAGGTTGAGGGCTCAATAAAGCTAAAGCATTGTGAGCCCTTATTGAATACATTCCAAGCTAATACCTAGGTATTATAGCTTGGAGATATTCGATAAAAGAAAAGGCTTCCGGGGGTAGCGAGGGGCTATTAATGATTTATTGAATAATCCTACTATAATCCTTAAGGATTACAGAATCTGAAAGCTATGTGTCAAAAACTTAATATTGGACATTTGTATTGACTCGAGTACAATGCCTAAAGGAAAAATGAAAAGAATGGGTCGGAGAAGCTCCGGAATAAAGTCAGCATCCAAAGGGCAACAGGACAAGCTTAATAAGAGAGCGAGAAAGCTGGCGGAAAAGCCCAGTCTGTTGATCCCAGAGTGCATCGGGGAATGCAGGAGCTGCGATCTTGAGAAGCTGGAAGCCAAACTCATCAAGATTAGCAAGTTCAGAGGTAATTCAAATGCACTTCAGAAGCTGGCCAAATCAGGAGGACAGCTGGAAAGAGCATATGCTGTGATGCTCATTCTTGATGAAGAGGATTCGGCCCCGTTCCTGGGAGTGGCCAAGATGCCCAGCGGGGAGGTCAGCTACGCCAATAGAGGCAAGGTGAAAAAGGAGATCCTGATAGGAGTTCAGCATTATGACGACACGAAGTTCGGACTTCTAGCCTATTCGGATTTCGCATTGAAGAAGAATCTTCATCTATACTACACTCCTGAAGGTATCAAATGTTCTGGCAAAGTGGCTGACTATCCAAAAGAGCTCATAGCCGCTGTACTGAAGGATGTGGACTATACTTTCAACAGATCAGGCAATACATATCGATGCCAGCATTGTGCTTCTGGTGATGTTGGGGGAAAGCTGACATTGAGGATCAGATCTGCTGATATGACATTCGAAATATGTAGGACTTGCCTGAAAGATAAAGAGAACTTGTTCAGAGCATTCTCGAATAGAGCATTGGTGCAGGATCCAGAGGCAGATTTTGATATCGATCTGGACTACTCACTGACATGTGTATCGGATAGCTGCTCTGTAGGAGATCTGTTCATAAAAACAAAGCAAATATTGAAAGCATATACTGCTGGTCAGATATCTGATAAGGCTTTGATGGATGCATATTCCTCAGAAGTGATGAAGAAGATCCATGACATGGACACGAAGATGCTGGTCATTGGTGGCAGATGCTTCGAAGATGATACAGACAAGTTCATAGAGGCTCTCAGACCATCAAAAATTGAGAAGAAAGCTCTTCAATACGTTCTAGGCAAGGTCAAAGAGCCAGTCATTATAGATTCGGCAACAGCCAGCGCGGTTCTTTCCATGTATTGGGAGGAATTGGGAGAAGGCGCGATCAATGCGGTCATTGACGACATGCCTCTTGCAAAGAAGATATACTCCGGGGCAAAAGGATCGGGTATCACACCATCTCATATTCTCAAGGATGCTGACGCACGTAAGAAAGCAGAGGATGCTCTGGGACAATTACCAGAGCTAAAGGAATTGGGGAAACTGTCCAAATATGCTGATAATATAGTTCGAACCTACAGAGCTTATGGGACGGAAGAAACAATGAAGATCATAGAGAAGGGACAGGGCGGTAATACCAAGACCAAGTCCATATCATGTAGTTTCTATGATGCCATGGGCTTGCTGAAGGGAAAGGAATGGCTCTTCACCAAGGAAGAATTAGACTATGGCCGATATCTATCAGAATTTTCCAAGATACTATTGGATGCCGAGCCAGATGATTATAAGGAAGCATTGCAGAATCTCATGACTGCCAGTGGCTCTGGCGAGACCATTTGATAGGCCACCACAGAATATCATATAGCCAGGATTATGATTATATAATTAAATACAAAGTATAATATATAAACCCTTCAATTTACCTATGGTGAATATTATGGATGATAAACCAATCAATACGGGAGAAGTAGCACCGCCAGCACCTCAGGAGACACCAATGCCTCCGATGGAATCGGCACCTGCCCCTCCTCCCCAGGATGCGCCAGCACCGGAGAAATCCGGCGGTGGAAAGGGAATGATAGTGGCCATTGCAGTTATCGCGGTGGTTGCGATCGTGGTCATAGCCTTTGTTTTCATGGGAGCTGAAACTGATGCAGAAAAGCTCGAAGGAACATGGTCAATAGGTGGCGGTTCGATCAGTGGATCAATGACCGTTAACAATGATACGGCCAATACCACGACCATCTCGGATACAATACCAGTCAATGAGAGTGTGACCATCACATTCGTGGATGGAACAGCATCCATCGAAGAAGTGCAACTAAAGGATTTCGAAGATGGTAAGTTCACGGTGCCAGAACTAGAATTTGGAGATGTTGAATTCGGCGAGGTCGAGGGTACATATGACCTTGACGGCGATGTACTGACCATAACCATAACCGCATCAACCACCTTTGTAGATCCAATGGACGGCTACTTTGAAGTGGACATGACAATAACCGAGACCTTCAACAGAGTTTAGGCAAACAGACAGGTAATGGCCTTCGGGCCACCTCTTTCCTTTTTCATATTTTCATGCAATAGATAGAGCTCTCTTCTCGAAAATGTGTATATTATTGTAATAGCTCTCCTATCATTAACTATATATATTGTGTCCAATTTTTCCTTTTCCATATGATATTAGTAAAACTTGGGGGCAGTGTTATAACCGATAAATCCAGGGAGATGACTCCCAGGATGGATGTGATAGCCAGACTCACCCAGGAAATAGCGGATTCCGGACAGCAATGTCTGATCATCCACGGTGCTGGATCCTACGGTCATATCAAGGCCAAGCAATATTGTCTTCAGGATGGTATTGGCCACCCTGAACACAAACAAGGTATCGATGAGGTCCAGATGGACATGAGAAAGCTCAATGGCCTGGTCGTTGATGCATTTCACGCCAGTGGAATGTCAGTTGCCAGCATACCGGCAGGTGCGATTTCCATATTCGAGGATGGAAAGATCGTGGAGCTTCCGGCCAATGTCTTCAAGCATTATCTGGACATTGGTATAACTCCTATCAGCTTCGGAGATGTGGTAGTTGACAGGAAAAGAGGGGTTTGCATCTGCTCGGGTGATGATATCATGACCCATCTAGCCAAGGAGCTGGATATTAAAAAATGCATATTTGTTACCTCCGAAGATGGTATATTCTCGCACTACCCGCCAGATGAGAATGAGGGCCCAATACCAGATATCAAGCATGGCCAGGATATTGAATTTACATCGATGAATACCGACGTAACCGGTGGTATGGAAAGAAAGCTCGAACTTATATTCAACATCACCTCTACAGGTTGTGATGTGATCCTTCTGAATGGCCTTGTGCCAGGCAGATTAAAGGATGCTCTTGAAGGAAAGGAGATAACAGGAACGAAAGTTAGAGGTGACTAGAATGGTTATGCCAAGAAAAGCCCAGCATATTGATATATGCCTGAATGAGCAGGTGGATTCCGACATAGATTACTGGACGGATATTACGCTGATACACAATGCCCTGCCAGAGATAGATATGGACGAGATAGACACCTCTATCGAGCTTTTCGGGAAGAAGCTGCAAGCCCCCATTGTGATCGCCGCCATAACTGGAGGATTCGATGGAGCGACCGAGATCAACCGAAACCTGGCCATAGGAGCTGGCCGTGTGGGTGTCGGCATGGGGATAGGAAGCCAAAGAGCGGCCATTGAGGAACCGGAAATGGCCGGAACCTATGATGTTGTCAAAGGGAACGATGTGCCTTTGATGATCGGTAATATTGGTGCCCCCCAGCTCATACAGCAAGGAGAAAAAGCTGCCTTTGGCATAGATGCATGCGAGGCCGCGATGGACATGATAGATGCTGATATACTGGCTATTCATCTGAACTTCGCCCAGGAGATAGGGCAGATAGAGGGAGACACAAAGGCCAGGGGTTGCCTGGAGGCCATAAGGCAGGTTGCGGGAGAATTACCTGTCATTGCCAAGGAAACTGGAGCTGGCCTGTCAAATGACGTTGCAACACGCTTGAAAGATGCAGGTGTGCGAGGGTTTGATATTGGCGGCATGAGTGGCACCAGCTTCTCCGCTGTGGAATTCCACAGAGCCGTGAGGGACGATAATACAAGATTGAAAAGAATGGGAGACACCTTCTGGAACTGGGGTATCCCCACACCGATATCACTCAAAATGGCAGATGTCGGTTTGCCCATGATAGCAACTGGTGGAATAAAGAATGGATTGGATGTCGCCAGAAGTATCACGATGGGCGCATCCGCTGCTGGCATTGCCAAGCAGGTATTGGCAGCCGCGATGGATAGTGGGGATGCTGTGGAAGCAGAACTTAGATTAATAATATCAGAATTGAAGGGTTCGATGTTCCTAACAGGTTGCAGGAACATTGAAGAATTGGCTGGTACCAGCAAGGTAATAACTGGTATCACCGCAACCTGGTTCGAAGGTCTTGGAGGGATGGGATGAAAAGAATGAAAAGAAAAGAGATAAGAAGCAAATATATCACAGTGGATGGCATAGAGAAAGAAAGTGAATTCCTCGATTTCCTTGTAGAAAATCGAGATGCCATCAAAGATGAGATATTCAATTTTGTTCCAAAGAAATCCGAGATCGAGCCAGAGGAATACGGGATGCATCACCACAAAGAGATGCTATCCGAATACCCTGATAGAGGTGGCAAATATGTTCGACCAGGATTGGTTCTTTTGTCCGCTATGGCTAATAAAACAGATATGACAAAAGCAATGAAAACCGCTGCAGCCATGGAGATATCCGAGGACTGGATACTCATACATGATGATTTTGAGGATCATTCTCTGGAAAGGAGGGGGAAACCATCCCTGCCTGTTCTGTATGGGGATGAGCTTTCAGTGAACGCTGGAGACCACCTTCACCTTATCATGTGGGACGTCCTTATGTCAAACCAGGAGACCCTGGGCATAGACAAGACCATGGAATTATATCATGAATTGAACAGCCTTTTGCAAAGAACCTGCGAAGGCCAGTTCCTCGAGATAGGATGGACCACTGGTAGGAAGCTGATAACCGAGGATGAGTACTTCGCCATGGTGGACCGGAAAACATGCTGGTACACGATCATCGGACCTCTGAGACTTGGAGCTATTGTTTCAGAGAACAAGAAAGCGATGGATAGCTTGGTCGAATTCGGCCTTCCATTGGGAAGAGCATTCCAGATCCACGATGACTGGCTCAATGTCTTTAGCAATAATACTGGAAAGGAACTGGGCGGAGATATCGTAGAGGGAAAGCGCACACTTCTTCTGATAAAGCTTCTTGATGAACTGAAAAAAGCTGGAGAGGATGATAAACTTGCCTGGGTGAAGAACCTATTCAGTATGGACAGGACCCAGAGAGACTTCTTCATGACCAAGCAAATGATCGACCTATACGAAGAATATGGCATCAGGGACATGGTCAGGAACATCACACTGGAATACGCTGAAAAGGCGAAGAAGCAGATAAGGAATATACCTGGCTTCAATGATAATCAAAGAGATATATTCGAGGATGCTGTGGATTTCCTTGTGAACAGAGGCCATTAAGGGTTTTCTTCTAATCGCCTATATTCTGCATATCACTAGCGATTAGAAGAACTAACACGTATCTATTCAGTTAATCATTTGAGTGTTTGTTCCATACATTCAAGGCCATTCCCAGTGATCTTGACAATGGCCTTCTTACCCTCGGCCCTCGACCTGTGCTTCATGATAACAACTTCCCTTAGACCGGAACCTATCTTATCCATTCTTATTATGGTCTTGGCATTGTGATGCAGAACATGACCACCCAAGGGCTTGAATATTCCAACATCCACATCTGTGAATACCTGACTTGTGAGGATCACGGCGATCCTTTTCTTTCTACAAAGCCGAAGCAGGGCTGTTATCTGCTTCGTTAGGGAGCGCCGTTCACCGCGCTCCGTATCATGACTGGATTCAATTCGATAATGCAAGGTGGCAGAATCAAGTATCACCAATCCAATATCATCATTCTTCTGAGAAAGGTTCACTGCCTTGTCCACGATATTCTCCTGCTCATCAAAGGCATATGGCTCGAATATCAATAGATTCTTCATTATCAGATCGCAATCATCACCGCATATCTGATCTATCCTGTCCTGGGACAGACCTTCAGTGTCGATGTACACGACCTTCTTTCCAGATAGGATCGTTTCCTTCGCTATCTGGATGCAGAAATTTGTCTTACCGCTTCCTGCTTCACCATAGACAAGGGAGATGGTCCCCAATTCGACGCCGCCTCCAAGAAGCTCGTCTATCACATCACAACCAGTAGAAATTCTCATGCCGACCTCCATGATAATGTGATAAGGGACATTAAACCTTCGTTTATAACGTACTTACTTCGCCATCGCGGCTTCCATCATTCCATCATCTTCTTCACAGAGATGATGTCTTCCTTGGCTCCCAGGCCCTGGAAGATGGCCAGTGCTTTTTCCAAATACGTATCCCGTTCTTCAGGGATCACTTCCGCCATGCCTCTGTATGCCTCGGCGATCTGCCACTTGAAACCCAGTTCCTCGGACAATTGAATGCACCTTTCATAAAATCTTCTGGCCTCGGACATATCTCCCTTGAATTTGTAAGAATCCGCGATATTGCTGTAAAGAATTGAGATGAGTTTATGATCCTCATCCCTTTCCGCCAACTTCATCGCTTCCGCGTACAGCTCGAGAGCTCTGTCATGGTCTTCAGCCTCGCAATGAAGTATTCCAAGATTATTGAGGGCGCGCACAATGCCCTCAATATCATTCCGGTCTCGAGATATGGCAAGGTCTTCCTCATAGGAGGCTCTGGCCAACTCTGACTTACCCAATCTCCAATATATCACGCCCATGCTATTATCTATCTCGGATCTCAATTTGGACTGTTCCTTTACCAATTCGATTGCTTCTACAAACTGCTCCAAAGCTTCCTCCAGGTCTCCTCTCCGATATAGTATAACACCCAGCTGATGAAGGCTTTTAGCCTTCATCAGATCATCACCCATCACGCTGGCCAGCTGCAATCCCTGAGAGAATAATATTTTGGATATTGGCCAATTGCCCATCCGGGTATGCGCCAGACCTGCCAGCATATTCAATTCAAAAGCATTCTCAAACTCATTCACATCATCCAGCATACCTGTCTTTGATATCATTTCAAAGAGGTTGACGATCTCATCCTGATAGCCCTGCTTCAGCCAGCTCCTGCCTTCTGTCCTCATCAGGAATATCGCGGTCTCCGCATCATCAGCCATGATTAAGTGATAGGTCTCTTCGATCCTATCACTTACCAGTCTTTTTGAATTGTAATATTCCGATGCCATCTCATGCAATGAAAGCCGGGTTCCAAAAAGCTGGCGATCGTAGAAGAAATTACGAAGAAGGCCATGTGTGGACCAGCCACCATCCTTCATCACCAGTGACCGCCCGGCCAGATCTTCCAAGATGTCATGGTCATTATGATCAAGTACCACTGCTTCTGAATTAACTGGTTCGCGAAATACAGAAAGGCGAGCCAGCATCTCTTTCTCAGTCTCTCCCAATTGATTGAAGATATCATTGGCCAGTATCTTCTCTATATCATCGGCAGCTCCTGGATTGGCATCCTTTATCAGAGATAGATAAAGGGGGTGCCCCCCGGATTTGCCAGCGATGGTCCTGGCCTGGATCTGCAAGAACCCCCGCTCCTTCAGAAGCTCGATGCTGGACTCTTCAGAAAGTCCAGTCAGATCCATCTTCATACATCTGGCATCTTGCAGATATTTATTCTCAAGGATTCCTGGATCACTCCTTCCGAGAAGGAATAATCCAATATTTTTGGATGCAAGACCAGCCGAGGCCAGCATCTTCAAGAATGTCAGGAATTTCTGACTGGCATTGTGTATATCATCAAATGCCAGCATGATATTGACATTCAAATTCACAAGGATGTCATGTACATCCGCCATATCCGGATCTTCATGGGCCAGCATATATTTTTTCAGTCTCGGGTCGCCCATCCGGTCCAGGAAATTCCCAAGGTGCATCGACGTGTTCCTTATACTGCTCCATTCGCCAATATCGAACCAGAAGACCTCTGAAGATCGTTCCGAGGTCTTTAGAGCCTGAGCCAGTAGAGCGGTCTTTCCAATACCCCCTATGCCAGTCACCATCATGATATTCCGCGATGAGGAAATTATCTTGTTTATCTCGGCCAATTCATCTTCACGGCCGATAAATAATGAAATATTGGGAATTTCTTTCGATATCCTATGGCTTTGATCTTCATCGGATATTTCCGAAAGGTGCACGACTCCTTCATAAGTGTGAGTGAGTATCCTGGCCAGGCTGAAAGACTCGTCTATTTTCTCAAGAAGTTTACTTATTTCACCCTGGAATTCCTCTCCATTTTTCATCATGAAGCTCACTTCTTGTTCCAGGAACGCTTTCTCAAGCTCCATGGCTCTAGCATATCCTCCTTCTGTCAAGAAATATGATTTACGCTTTCTGGTCTCGCCCTTGACATGGCATTTCTTTTCTTCGATGAAGTCCCTTTTCTTTGCAGAATCCAGGGATGTGGATATGTGACTTCTTCTTATTCCCAGACTTCGGGAAATGCCCATCTGGCTAACAGATAATGGCACATCGGCCTCTTCCCTGTATCTGGAATAATCCTTCAGATACACCAGGATAGCCTCTTCCACTGTGGCCAGTCTCTTCCTCTTCATTAACTCTACATCGTTCTCATATTTCATATATCTATGGATATGAAATCTTGACATGTCAAGAGTGGAATTATATACGCTCAGTTACAAAGTCTATCATGCAGGAAAAACCTGCAGGAGGACAAAACATGAATAGAAGAAGAACGAAGAATATATGGACGATCCGCAAGGATTCGGATGCTGTGTCGCCAGTTATCGCGACCATTTTGATGGTCGCGATAACCGTCGTACTGGCAGCCGTGTTGTACGTGATGGTGATCGGCTTTGTACCACCAGAGGATGTTACCGCCGGAACGTGGAAGTCAATTAAATCTACTTCACAAACATCGGCCAGAGCGGAGTTTGGAACATTCGTTGGAGTGATGAAACCGATTGATCTGCAACTATATATAAGTGCGAATGGGACTGATATTGGGTACATATCCTGGGGAAGCAATACCGACCCAGCTCTTGTCAGATGGAATGATGGGCCGGAAGGTGCGACTGTCACTTACAGAGACTTCAATCCTACGAAAGGTGAGATAAGTCAGGGAGATTACTTTGATCTGAATGGTCTTGAACCCGGAACTTTGTATGAGATAGTGGCCTTTAATTCCGCACTAGATACGACCATCACTGGAATGGATAACTCATTCACAACTCCAACGTGAGTTATTAGCTCCTAAAGATGGGATGTCCAAACCCATGGAATAATGTGGGTGTAATTAAACACCCACAATTTTTCTTTTTTTTCTCCCAATACTAAAAATCATTTTAAACCTGAAGATTCTTATCACCTCGTGGCTCACATGGAAGAAAAATTCGATTACGAGCATTTGCTTTTCTTCATAAGAAGTATCTATATCTCAGTTTTCTTCGTTTCTATAATATTGATCATAGCCAGTACTTCCTTCGATGCTTTGCATATTGGGCTTTTTATTCTTCTATTCTTAATCTACCTTATCGTATTCGGCATATCACCCGCCATGACCGGCCACGGCATATCTGATGAACATCTGATACTGAGGCAGGGAATATTGTTCAAAGTGGAGATCACATGGAAAGATGTCCAGAGCGTGGAAAGAGCAGACGCCTTATCACTGGGGTATGGTGTCACCCCCAGTTTTAGAAAGCCCATTATATCAATGGCCACATCCAAAAACAATGCGGTGAAGATCAAGCTGAAAAAGCCCAGGCGATTCATGTCCGTGCTGGGCAAACTGGCAGATGAAATAATGATAGATCTGAATGAGCCAGATAGATTTATAGAGAAAGCGATGGAACATATAGTTTGATACAATACTGAATATTGATCGCATACTCATAATTATGAAGTTCGGACTTGAATACGAATCAAAGCTTTTACACCCACGCTCAGTATTGATACAAAGCTAAGCTACGCTAACGCTTTGTATTTTATGATGTCTGTATATCATATCCCTGGCAATCTTCAAGTTCCTACCAGCTTTTCCAATGGCTTTGGCCTTGAGGAGTGGGTTGACTGTCACGGTCGCATGTGTCAGTTCTCCCCTTTGCTCTATATCCACTGCACTGGCCTCATATGGATGGAAAACACTTTTGATGAACTGTACGGGGTCATCAGAGTACTCGACGATCTGGATGGTCTTGGATAATTGTTTCCTCAGTTTGGACACATTTTCTCCTTTAATTCCAACCGCCTTGCTTATCTGTCCTGCCTTCACGACAAAGATTATCCTGTCGTCTGTTTCAACACAGTCCTTTATCGTGGTTCGGGTCATTCTCTCAAAGAAAGTGATGTGAAGGAGAGTTTGATTGTCGAGTACTATATCTGACATTAGATCTACCTTTTTGGCAATATTTGAGATTCGCCGGGATCAAGAACTGTTACCACGGATATTGCAAATGGCTTACCACAAGCTGCTCCGAGTTCCATATTGGTTCCCGGGAAATCCATGGATGGTACTTTACTCTGTTCTTTCAATACCGGATCTGGGGAGTTATTGGCCAATATTATCAGCTTGGCTTCCTTGGTCTCTATTGCTTTCTTGGCCTGATCGGCTCCAAATAGCAATTTGCCGGTCTTGGTCGCACTCCTAAGGGCTCTGTTAAGATCCATTATTTATTCCTCCTTTTTTTTGGTGAATATATGAGATTCACGGCTCCAGTACCAACCGTAACCGGCTGGCCTACAATAATGTTTTCCGCAACTCCGTCCAATGCATCGACCTCTCCAATGAGACCGGCTTTCAGCAGATGAGCGGATGTTATTTCGAAAGCAGCTCTGGCCAGGACACTGGATTTTCTACCAGATATTCCATGACGTCCGATCGCTTTCACATCACCATCATTGGTCATTATGTCAGCCACAAGCATGATGTGGCGCTTGTCCACTGTCAAACCTTGCTCATCCAGAGTATCACCAGCTTCCTTGATCACCGCATTTCTTCCTGCCTCGACTCCAAGAACGGTGTATATCTCGGTAATACTGTTGGTCGTCGTGCGGCTTGGATCAACCTCCTCAAGCTCTGGCATCTTGGCCAGATTGGAACCCTCTGTATAGATGATATAGCCATCATCACTCATTCTGATGACCGCTCTGTTTATACCTTCTATACCTTTTATCTTACAATCCCTGACTATCTCGAAGATCTGCTGAAGTTTTCTGAAGGAAACTTCAGGTGCTTTTATGACCAGCATCTTCTTGCCCTCAGATTGTACATCGGATTTCAATTTCCTTTCTTTTCCCAGGCTGGCCTTGATCTCATCAACAGTGATGTTCTTTTCTGTTAATTTTTTCGTATCCAGTTTCACTATGACCTGCATATTTTCGATATCTGTTTCAACACTGGCCACATCTATAAGCTGGGTCTTTTCAATATTAGAGGCAACTCTTTTCACCTTGTCCAGATCATTCTTGACATTATCCTTAAGGTGGACGGTCATCATCGGAGTACTTGGTGTTCTCCTTGCGTCGACCACCTCTATAAGTCTTGGAAGACCCAATGTGACATTGATCTCCGCTACACCCGCGTAATGGAAAGTCCTCATTGTCATCTGGGTTCCAGGCTCGCCGATCGATTGAGCTGAAACTATACCCGCAGACTCATTTGAATCTATCAATCTCCTCTTGTAGATAGCCACTACCTCTTTCATGAATATATCCAATTCTTTTTTATCCATTCCTAAAGAATTGATCTTGGCCGCGACCTTCTGGATCAGGGCCATTGGAAGTGGTGTTCCCATCTTTATTGCCATTGCCGATATGCTCTTCTCAAATTCATTCATCTTTGGAATCTTATCAGGCATTTTGAAATCCATTCTTGGCTTGACTTCCTTGACCTTCTTTTTGGATTCCTTCTTCGGGGTCACCTTTTTGGAGGCCTTCAACTGATCCTTATCGATATGAGTCTTTTTGGCTCCGATGAGTTTCAAAAGTTCCTCAGCATCTTCCTCAGAGATGAATTGTGTTATGAGCTCGAATGGTGCCTTTTTGAGGTCTCCGATCTTGAAATTGGCATTTGCCAAAGCTTCCGATACCTTTGCACTCACTCCTCTTCGAATCAGTGCATTGACTGTATCTTTCCTTGCCATATTATTCACCTCCTGCTGCTTTGAGTTCCTTTGCAATATTGCTGAATCTCTTGTCTCCAAAGACCTTCAAAAGGGTGTCATCTATGTCAACAGCCTCTCCCTGAACACTTCTTGATGGGTCGATACCGTCTTCACCGAATTTGAACTGGATTATCGTATTAGCGGTGTTCCTCACAGTTCCGTCATTCACGACCTTAAGGTCCTCGAGCGCGTTTATCAATCTTCTCTGCATGTAACCGGACCTGGATGTTCTGACCGCTGTATCGACAAGTCCTTCCCTTCCACCCATTGAGTGGAAGAAATATTCAGTGGGGTTGAGCCCGACCTTGTAACTCGATGTCACGAAGCCTTTAGCATCCGCACCCAGATCGTATTTGTGGAAATGAGGTAGTGTACGGTGGTGGTATCCTCTACTGATACGCTCTCCTCTAACAGCCTGCTGTCCTATACAACCAGCCATCTGACTCAAGTTCAGCATGGAACCTCTTGCACCGCTCTTTGCCATTATGACCGCGGAATTTTCCAATCCAAGGTAACGACCAGCTATCTGACCTGCTCCATCCCTGGCTTTACCCAGGATACGCATGGCCTCGACCTCCAGTGTCTCCTCAAGGGATCTACCTGGCATGGCCTCCAGGGTTCCTTCCCTGTAGGCTTCGACATAGCCACCGACCTTCTCGATAGCCTGCCTGAGCTGCTCCAGTATCTGGATCTTGGCTTCCTCTGGAATATCCTCATCATCGATACTTGTACTGAATCCAGTTATCATTATGGCAGCCAGAGCCATCTTGGATGATGTCTCAAGGAAGATCCGACCTGCATCGGCTCCATAATCTCTTGATACCTTGTCAAGTATCTTTCCCTTGAAAGCACCGACACTCTTTTCATCAATCGTACCAGCCAATAACTGACCATCCTTGACCTTCACATAGGCATCTATGTCACAATTCATTTCCTTACATTTATCACATTGTTGACATATAGAAGACTTATAGATCAAGTTAAGTCCATCTGGTAAAGCTATACTGAATATGTCCTTACCATACCACATCTCCTTACCATCGACTATGACTGGCTCTGGCCAATCATACACATTGGCTTTGGATAGTATCATAGATGTGTCTGCCTTGTTCAGCAATGGGTTATTATGTGTTAATTTGAAAGCTCCAGTGATATTATCGTGAATACCTCCAATGACCGGGCCTCCGAACCTTGGCGATAGAATATTTTCCTGTACCAACATCAATATTCGGCCTTCAGCAATGGCTTCCGGGCTCTGGAGAACATGAACGTTCATCTCATCACCATCGAAATCCGCATTGTATGGAGGGCAAACACATAGGTTGAACCTGAATGTCTTATGTGGCATCACTCTTACTTTATGTGCCATCATGGACATCCTGTGGAGAGAAGGCTGCCTGTTGAACAGGACGATATCGCCATCGACCAATTGTCTCTCTATGACCTGGCCGATCTCTATTCCCTCTGAAACAAGCTCCGCATTCCTATCTGTGATCTTGATCCTTCGTCCATCTGCTCTGATCAGGTAATTCACTCCAGGGAGATATTCTCCATGAGGGCCTTCAGGTGCGATGCCTCTGCTTGTCACTTCTTTAACAGCATCGATATTGAACTCTGTCACCCTTATCGGGATAGTAAGCTCTCTGGAAGCTTTGACCGGTATACCGACCTCGTTGATCGAAAGGACCGGATCTGGGGATATAACTGTCCTTGCAGAGAAATTCACTCTCTTACCCGAAAGGTTGGATCTGAAACGTCCTTCCTTTCCTTTCAGCCTCTGGACCAATGTCTTCAATGGCCTTCCAGACCTATGCCTGGCTGGTGGTATACCAGATGTCTGATTATCAAAGTAAGTGGTTATGTGGTACTGAAGCAATTCCCAAAGATCCTCAACAATCAGTTGGGGAGCTCCCGCGTCCCTATTCTCTCTCAATCTCTGATTGATCCTGAGAACATCCACTAATTTGTGGGTGAGATCATCCTCCGACCTCTCACCGGATTCCAGTGTGATGGATGGCCTGACTGTCACCGGTGGAACTGGCAATGCTGTCAATATCATCCATTCTGGCCTTGAGACCTTGTGATTCAAACCCATTGGCATCAGATCCTCATCCGGGATCCTTTCCAATCTTTCTCTGACTTCCTTGGGGGTCAGCTTGTGACCTTCTTCCCTGAAAGTAGTTGGTTTGTCAAGGGTTATCTTCAACTGCTCGGCATCACAGTGTGGGCATATCGTCCTTACACTGGCATCCTTTGCAGTTCTCTTCATCAGATGATCGAAATCAGTTGTGTCCCCACCCAGAGAACCGAGCATGAACCTGAGTTCCTCTTCCTCTTCCATCTGCTTCTCTGTCAGAAGGATACGACCGCATGAGCGGCATGTGGATTGAAGAAGACGTTTTATGTCCTTGATGAAACCCACGTGTATGACTGGCATTGCCAGGTCGATGTGACCGAAGTGACCCGGGCAGTCTTCCACCCTTGCACCGCAGGTCCTGCATCTGAGACCGGGCTCGATAACACCCAAATGTGGATCCATCAGACCCATTTCGATCGGGAAACCATCATCATCGTAGGTATCGGCAGTAATGACCTTGACACCGGACATCTTCCTTATCTCCTCGGGGGAGATGTGGGCGAATTTGATGTACTGGATCCTCTTGCTCACTCCTACTCTTGGCCTTGATACCATCATTTCAATTCCTCCAGCTGAAGACGCATGGCAACACCAAGCGAAAGTAGTTCATCCATCAACAGTTTGAATGCATAACTGGTCTGAACCGGGTGGACACTTGAATTGTTTCCACATACCGGACATCTCAGAACACCTCTGCGATCCAATATGGCTATATGACCACAAGCGGAATTACCACAGACATACTGGGTGGTTCCATCTGATTCATCCAATAGCCTATCCTTGATCACCATTGCGGCCCCATGGCCGATAAGACAGTCACGTTCCATCTCACCAAATCTCAATCCACCCTGCCTTGATCTTCCTTCGGTAGGCTGTCTGGTAAGTATCTGGACCGGCCCTCTGGATCTCATGTGTAGCTTTCCAGCCACCATGTGATGTAGCTTCTGATAGTAGATGACACCGACAAATATATCGGCATTTATGAGCTGGCCAGTGCGGCCATCGTACATGACCTCTCTGCTATTGTGCTTGAAGCCAGCATTGACCAGTTCCTTTCTGATAACTTCCTCTTTTTCTCCGCTGAAGGAAGTTCCGTCTATGAAACGGCCTTTCATGGATCCCATTTTTCCGCCCACCATCTCAAGAACGTGGGCGATGGTCATACGGGATGGAATACCGTGTGGATTGATTATAAGATCCGGGGTTTGACCGGTTTCTGTGAAGGGCATGTCCTCCATATCCACAAGAAGTCCTATAACTCCTTTTTGACCATGTCTGGATGCGAACTTGTCGCCAAGTTCCGGAATACGGGGATCCCTGACCTTGACCTTCACAAGACGGCTTCCATTCTCAGTCTCTGTGAGCATAACGCTGTCAACCCAACCCTTTTCTCCTGGGCGGACCGTCACCGAGGTCTCCCTTCTCTTCTGAGGAGTAAGGAAATCCGTGTCCTCTTCGAGGAATCTGGGTGGTGATGTCTTACCTATGAGGACATCTCCGCCTTTGATATTAGTCTCTGGGCTTATCAGACCATCTTCATTCAGACTGTTATAGGAAAGGTCTGCTCTTGCGCCCCTGACATCGGGACTAGGTATCTCCAGATGATCCTCCTGACCACCAGGATATCTCCTCTCTTCAGCCTTATATGTCCTGAAGAAGGTGGAATGTCCCAGACCTCTCTGGATAGATGATTTACTCATTACGAGGGCATCCTCCATATTGTAACCATGATGGGTTGCGACGGCAACCACAAAGTTCTGGCCACCAGGTCTCTTTGTGAAGTTCACGAAATTCATGACCTCTGTCTGCACCATCGGCCTCTGTGGGTAATGGAGAAGGTGAGCTCTCGTATCCGGTCTTATCCTGTAATTGGAACTGCTAAGTCCGAGAGACTGTTTGGCCATAGCTGAACCCATTGTGATCCTTGGTGACGAATTGTGTTCTGGATATGGAACAAGACCTGCACACACTCCCAAAATGAGCATGGGGTCTATCTCCATATGTGTATGATCGTTCTCGAGGAGCTTGTCAACCTTCATGACCTTTTCACAATGCTTGCACCTTAGCTTGACCACATCATCTGGAACTCCGATATTCTCCCAGGTGGTGTCTGTGCTTGCAAGAAGACTATCACAATGATCACACTTGGTTGGAGAGTTGAAGGCTCTTACAGCGATGTAAGTGTCCTCTTCTTCTTCCGCATCCAGCCATTCGATTATGCCCTCGCGGACAATATCCTGTGTCTTTATCTTTCCAGATTTCAGGCCATCCATATGCTTTTTGTTAAGCAGAAGCCTTCCATCTTTGGATACTATGAGGGGTCTTCTCAACCTTCCCTCATCACAATTGATTATGACGTCATTCATATCCTCGTCATATCTGAGATTCACTTCATTGGAGATCATGCCGCTTCTTCTTCTCTGGCGTACCTCCTCTACAAGGTCTTTCGGCCTGTCATGTGTACCTATCAGGTCACCATTGACATATACCTTGGTGCTCTTGGTCTGCTGGCCCTTGACCTCTTTTATGCCAAGATCCTGCAGAAGCATCTTGACGATGTGATCATGTGATCTTTCCGAGACATCCACAAGCAAAGCGCAGTTCTTGACAAGACCACAATTTTGACCTTCAGGGGTCTCATTCGGGCATAATCTTCCCCACTGAGTTGGATGAAGATCCCTGGCCTCGAAATGCGGCTGGGTCCTGGTCAATGGAGATGTGACCCTTCTCAAGTGACTGAGTGCGCTCATATTGGATGTTCTGTCCAGAAGCTGGGAAACTCCAGCTCGTCCACCGACCCAATTACCAGTGGAAAGCGCATGCAGAAGTCTCTGGGTGAGCAGATCCGGCCTTATGGCGGATGTTATCTTCATACCCTTCTTCTTGGCATATCCTCTCTCAAGCTGATATTTGAGATCCTTTACAAGGTTGGTGAATGATACCCTGAAGAGATCTTCCATTAGATCCCCAGATAGCTTCAATCTCTTGTTTGCATAATGATCCTTATCATCCTCTCCCCTCATGTCGAGGGAGAGTTCGAGCACGGTCCTGGCTATCCTTCCAAGGAAGATTGCTTTCTTCAACCTGTCCTCTGGAGCATCACCAAGGTGAGGCAATAATGATTTGTCCAGTATGGATTCTACCTTCTTTATTCTGTATTCCTTGGCCTGGCCTGTTGCGAACTTCTTCTCAAGCCAAAGTATAGCATCCTCTGTGGTGAAAACACCATCTGGAGGGCAATGCTTTGGATCCTGTACTTCCTCTATGTTAGCATAAAGGATATTCGCCATCGCAGGATCAGATACTACAGCATTGTAGATATCTTCATCGTTTTCCAATCCCAGTGCTTTCATAAGCAATATAAGAGGGATCTTACCGGATGCAGCTGCGACCGAGACATGCAAGATACTGTCCCTTTTCTTCTCGACCAGTGTGAGGGCTCGGTATCCTTCTTTTTGTGAGAACACCTTGGCGACCTCTGTCCTTGTTCCATATCTCTCACTGTATTCAACGAGAACTCTGTTAGGAGCAAGATCTTCAAGGGATATCAGAACACGCTCTGTACCGCCAACAATGAAATATCCGCCTGGGTCGTATGGATCTTCGCCAACACCACTGAGCTTCTCATTAGAAGACATCCTGGCCAATTCCTCATCGCTCTTCAATTTGAACATGAGGTCGATATTATTGTCATGGATATTGCACTTCTTTGATTTTACCATGACCGGTAAATTACCTATGTGAACGGCCTCTGGCTCTCTCTCAATGCCGTTCTCGATAATAGTTATTGTCAGATCGATGGGGGCCATGTAGGTGAGGTTCCTCAGACGGGCCTCCATAGGGGTCAATGGATTGGTAGCACCATTGGCCTCTTTGACCCTTGGTGACCCAATGTACAATGTGGGTTTAGAATGAGAGTCTATGGCTCCATTCTTGTCCCTCTTTCTACCTATCCTCACATCAACGATATTACCGTCTGTTTTATCCGAATCCAGACGTATAACACCTCTCAGGACCTCTTCTTTGGATACCCTGATATTATCAACGATCTGCTGCATTCTGCTATTTGGATTGTCTATGGTTGGCAGAAAATCGTTGTAAGATGCGATATGGTGGTTTACAATGCTCCTGTCCTTAAAAAAGGCTTCAACTAGTTCTCTCATTGGAACACCTATCCTCTTATTACTACTCTGTAAGCTACTGATACTCCAGCTATGGGATTCAGCCTTACAACTTTGATCACTCTACCCTCTGCGATCTCATCACCGATTATATGTTCCAGTGTTTTGATACAGGGGTCATTCTTTCTGATCTTCGGGAGCTGGTCCTTTCCGATCTTATAACCTTTTAGAACTGCCTTCTCCTCATCTTCAGAAAGAAGATGATGCTCCGGCACCATTTCATGTTCGAGTACATTGAATTCCATATTACTGCCTCCAAACTAAATTGAATAATCAACTCCTCTTTTATTATCCACACTTTTCTCATATAGGTTTGGCGAGCCCGAAGGGATTCGAACCCTTGACCACCTGGTATCTTTCCAACCAACGAATCGCATTCGTTAGCGCACATTGGTCAGATAAAAGCCAGATGCTCTTTCTAGGACTTACGCGGATATTCAATCGCGAAAGTCAACCTAGCTGAGCTACGGGCCCACACCTGAGTCAAATGATGGATAGCTCACCTCCGAAAACGTTATTATATATAAACATTACCATGCGTACGTGTTATTAATTAATGTTAGGGGCATTTTTACCTAAAAAATCAACATGTTTTTCTTAAATAATTGTTAATTCCAGAAAGTATTATATATGACTGATTTAAAAAATCCACTTTTCTCAGTGATCCATGAATTTGATGAAAATATGAAAACCCTTTAATCCTTTACCGTATTGAACCTGTGAATGTATATCATCGTTGCAGGAATGGGGCAAGTTGGGCTCCAGATAACCGAGACGCTGTTGGAGGAAGGGCATAATCTCGCAGTAATTGAGAATGATTGCGAGAGAATCAAGATCTTTGAAAATCTAGATATGCTATGTGTCAATGGGAATGCCGCAAGCTTGTCCACCCTGATAGAGGCTGGAATCAGCTCGGCTGATATCTTTATCGCGGCAACTGGCTCGGATGAAGTGAATATAATAAGTTCTGTCATTGCCAGGACCAAAGGATGCCGAACAATGGCCAGAATAAATGGCAAGGACTACATGCCAGAGGATATGATCTCTGGCAAATTGGACCTGTTTGGAATAGATCTGGCCATATGTCCAGATAGAGTAACGGCAAAGCATATGGCGAAAATGCTCCTGCTTCCTTCACTTGTGGAAAGCGAGGTCGTGACCAAGGAAGGGGGTTTGATAATAAATTTCATATTACCTGAAAAGACACCATTGGTCTCGATAAGCGTGGATGGTCTGACCCTGCCCAAGGGATGCCTTATCTCTGCCATATCACGTGCAGGTGTTGTTGTGGATCCAGACCTGGCAGGTAAGTTCAGGCCTGGAGATAAGATATTCATTACCATTGACTCCAAGGATAAGATACCGGAGGTGGAGAAGACTTTCAGATTGGATATCAGTGTCTGCACCGTTGTGGGAGATAAGATGGAAGTCGGCATGGACAAGATAATGATAATGGGGGCCAATAATATCGGCATAAATCTTGCCAAAAGCCTGGAGATGTCACGATTGGTACTCCTGATGGATGAGGATGAAGAGCGATGTGAAAAGGCATCGACCCAATTGGACAAAGGCCTGGTCATTCACATTTCCGGCATCGATGATAAAGCTCTCAAAGAAGAAGGAATTGAGGATGTCGGTGCTTTTGTAGCTACCACCGATAGCAGTGAGTTCAATATGCTAGCTTGCCTGATCGCCATGAGATTGGGAGTGAGGAAGACAATGGCATTGGTCGAGGACCCGGAATTCATCCCCCTGTTCGAGCAGATAGGGATAACAGTGGCTCTGAGTCCGAGGATGATAACTGCCAATTCCATGCTGAAGCACATTGCCAAGCCTGGAGATAAAAGACCCACGATGAAACAGATCACGAGCTTGCCAGCAGACGAATCAAGGGTTCTGGAGATCTTCGTTTCCAAGGATCTATGGATAGTTGGAAAAGAATTTGGAAAAGTGAAGCTCCCCAACAATAGCTTCATAGGCTCGGTTATAAGGAATGGCAGTGTTCTTAGACCCACACAGTTCGATATTGTAAGGTCTGGTGATCGATTGATAATATTTGCTGGCGTTGAATCCCTGAAAAAGATCGATAAACTATTCATGCGCTCAAGAAAAGGCTGAGGTATCTGATGAGAAAGGATGGCATAATGGCGGTCATGGGGTACATTATCCTTCTTTTCAGCTTCGCGTTCATTCTTCCACTTATTACTGGAGCGATATATGGTGAATCTGCCACTTTCCTATTGAAGACATACATCGTGCCCATGTTGATTTCCATTTCTTTAGGGTTCATAATGTGGTATTACACAAAGAACTGGGGTGATGATCTCAGAGAAAGAGAGGCCTTTGTGGTGGTTGGCATCGGGTGGCTGGTCATTGCCGCTCTGGGAGCCCTGCCCTTCCTCTTTTCCGGCTCCATAACCAGCCCGATAGATGCTTATTTCGAATCCATGTCCGGCTTCACCACGACCGGGGCAACGATACTGGACCCTTCCGTCGGGGATTATATGGACATATATCCGCACAGCATACTCATGTGGCGGGCGGTGACCACATGGCTTGGTGGTATGGGTATCATTGTCTTCAGTGTCGTGATACTGGCGAGGTTCCTGGAAGGGGGCGTGCATCTTTTCAAGGCCGAGGTGGCAGGTGCGTCTGTCACACGCCTTAGACCCAAGTTACATCAGACAGCGAGAATACTGTGGGGTGTTTATGGTCTGTTCACCCTGCTATCGATAATTTTATTGTTAATAGCAGGGTTGTCGCCATTTGATTCGGTGGCGATATCCTTTTCCACCCTTTCCACAGGCGGGTTCTCCGTGCACTCGGACAATATCGGATTCTACAATAGCCCGGGTGTGGAACTTATAGTTATTATGTTCATGATCATAGGTAGCACCAACTTCATCCTCCATTACAGAGTTATCACTGGCAAGTACAAAGAAGTGATCATGGATCCTGAACTGAGGGCTTTCCTCATCTGGCTCGGGATGCTTTCTTTCATTTCGATATTCGCACTATACCTCTCAGGAGAATTTGGGTTTGGAGAGTCTTTCAGAAAGGGAATGTTCCAGATCATATCCGCGGGAACCACCAGTGGATTCTCAACAGCCGATGGTATCGCTCATTGGCCACCGATCGTGCATGCACTTATCATCCTCGCCATGTTGGTAGGAGCTACACTTGGCTCAACAAGTGGAGGATTAAAGATATCCAGAATACTCATTCTTCTGGAGAATATGAAGAATGGCATATTGAGATCCATCCATCCAAGAGCTGTCCTGACAGTGAAGTTCAATGACAGGGTGATCCCGGAAAAGGTGGTGGCACGGGTGCAATTACTCTTTTTCAGCTATCTACTTGTGCTTGTAGTGGCCGTGGTATTGATATGTGGAACAGGGGTCGATATCGAGACATCAATATCCGCAGTTGCCAGCTGTCTATCCAATTCAGGACCCAGTATTTTCAGGCTTGGAGAAGGGTTCCACACTCTGAATTCCATGACGAAGATGATACTGACATTTTGTATGTGGATAGGTAGACTTGAAATATTGACCGGTCTAATTGTACTGTCCCCAAGTACCTACAGGACATGAGCTGGCATAATGAAAAAGCCAGAGCTTGTCAGAATATTAGATCAAGCTTTGTTCGCTCTCTTCTTTCTCTCTTTTGATGTGAAGCCAGTTGCCCTCAGAAGGAAATCATTGTATTGCTTTATAGTGTCTGAAGCAACATCATTTTCGACATTGGGGTTCATCACAGTCTCGACACTGAGCTTCTTCTTACCATCAAACCCGACAATGAGCTTGTCAAGCGCACCGTATGTGGAGACAAAATTATCGCCATCCTTTTTGGCATTCCCAAATATATCTTTCATCAAGGCCTTGAGCTTGTCGCCCTCGATATTTCCAAAATGTCCTCTTTTGATATCGTATAATGTCATTTTTACATCTCCATCCTTTCAATAGGTAAATATTACAATCCTATAATGCACTTCTCATGTTAATAATTTACATTAATCGAGTTTCTTATGTTGGTTTGATTGGGGGCACGCATGAATGAGCTACGCCATTCATAAAAAATTCGAAAAACCTCACTTTTTGTTTCACAAAAGCTCGGTTATTCAAAGAAAAAAGTGCGGGGGAAGGGATTTGAACCCTCGAAGGACTAACCACTAGGCCCTCAACCTAGCCCCTTTGGCCATGCTCGGGTACCCCCGCATTGTGCGTATACTTACCTCATCATCTTAGCTGTGAGGCAAACCCAACAATCAAGCATCAATATTTAACCCTTTTTCCAAAGGACCACTGTATTGCCTCTGACATCGATAAGCTCTGATTTGGTATGGGATGATAGTTCTGTGGCTATCATCTTCACTTCGTTCTTATCGCAGCCAAGTATCTTGATCTTTATGAGATTTTTATTGGAAAGCTGGTTCTTGATCTCGTCTATCAATTGTTCCGTGATACCGGACTTTCCGACACGGACCGTGGGCTGGATGGCCTGCGCCTTGCCCCTCAGTTCTCTTTTGGTCTTATTGTCCATTTGGCTCACTTCCCTTTATCGTTCCATTGTTATTAACTGTGTATGGTCTTCTGTATATGTCACCACACTTCAGACAGTGTGTGGTTATGTGGCCACGTGATATCCGAACCCGGGTGTTCCTTGAAGGTACCCGGTATGTGCCACAGTGTTTGCAATATTTATGTTTGAAGGTCCCTGGCAAGCTGATATTGTATTTCTTTCCGATCTTCCTTGCCAGATATCCATATCGGCTGGCCCTATCCAATTTGCCCGAAATTGCCTCCTTATCGGCCAATTCCAGTAGTATGGCTATTCTTTCACCAGCGATCTTCTTTCGCCGGTCCTTCTGCTTGGCGTATCTTCCTTTTTTGCCCATAGCATAGCCTACCTTTGGAAATAGAGCATATAGAAATAAATGAATATTACTGGTATGCTGATATTAGATAAGACCCATGTCCTCGACATCGGCATTCTGGACACCAGGAACATCACGTATTAACTGTTCCAGTTTGTCCACCACGCCCTCGCCATCCTTCATGATGACCTGAACGATCAATGCTTTCAGTCCAAAAGCCAGTGGTCTTTCCTCTATGCTGTTCACTCTGCATATTTTGATCAATTCTTCAGTCAAATTGGTTTTCAATTCTACTAGATCTACTTCCAATCCGTCTGGCATGACCTTGTAAGTTATCGCTACATCTCCCATTATATCACCTACGGGCCCTGAAATCCACATTCGGGGCATTCATAGCTCACACTCTGATCTCTGCATCTGATGCATCGGCCGATCGTGAATTTACTACAGCTGGGGCATTTGAATACTGAGCTTCCTGTTTCGATCAAAGGAATCTTGCAAGATGTACAGACTACTTCTTCATCCATTTATTTCACCAATGGGGCGGAACACATCATCATCTATATACTTTTTTACACGCTTTGACGTAAAATGAGGGCTCCCCAACCTATAAGAGTAGGAGTGAATGCAGATTTCTCTGTATTTTCTGAGCTCTGATTCTACCCAAGCTTGGGGATGATTCAATCAAGATAATATATTCAGCATTTATGCATTACTTATAGTATATATTATAGAATATATCATAAGATTATATTATTACATCTTATATTCATTAATATTTATATCATACTAGTAAAGATAGTAGATGGTCAAGATCAAAGGGTCAGTTATTTCAAATGAGTGAGTATGGTTGATTCTCCGCCTTCCAGCACGACTTTAACATCTTCCATGGTAATTTCTGGATTGGTATAATATGCTGATATTATCTTGGCAATTTGACGGTTCGTCTTCAGACCGATCAGCTTCATGTATTCCAGCAGATCAATACGTCGCTTGACCTCCCGCAACATCTCCCTCTGGGTCCAGTTCTTGCTATCTGCTATATTCTCGTAGATGTAGCTGTGACCACTGTAATTGAATGTGTCATCCGCAGGATTCCATGTATAGACAGAGTTCGTTATCAGATCTCCAGAATCTGGATCCATGCCAAATATCTCAGTAAGGGACTTGACACGACGTGTCATCCCATCTCCCACTTTCACCTGGGCTTGCATAAGAACAAGATCCAACGCTGTGAGCAAAGCCCTCGGGATCTCGATCGGGGGCTGTTCCATCCTGTTCACCATTGCCTGGACATTCTCTGCGTGGAAGGTGGTGTACGCGCTCTTACCTGTGGCCATCGCCTGGAACACCACACTGGCTTCTGAACCTCTTACCTCACCGACCATCATGTATTGTGGCCTCTGCCTTAAAGCCGCCATGAGAAGATCGAACATGTCTATCTCTCCAGCTGCCTTTCCGGTGGCGTCTTTTCCACCAAAGCCAGATCTTGTAAGAAGTGGAACCCAATTCTCATGAGGCAAATTCAATTCTCTCGTATCCTCTATACTGACGACCTTCATCTGGGCCGGAATAAATATCAGTACCGCGTTCAAAGTGGTGGTCTTACCACTCGCAGTACCACCACAAACTAGAATGGATTTCCCATTCTCAATACATAGCCAGATATAGGCCATCATGTCCGGTGACATAGTCTTGAACCTTACAAGGTCAAGCGGAGTGAAAGGATCTTCCTTGAATCGCCTGATAGTGAAAGAAGAACCTCTTTTTGTAACATGCATACCCAGAGTGGCATTCAACCTTGAACCATCCGGAATGGTAGCATCGAGCATTGGCTCCGCCACAGATATGTGTTTACCACACTTCTGGGCCAGCCAGACAACGAAACCATCCAAGCTCTCGGCTGTATCGAACTGGATATTTGATTGGATCGAGCCATACTGCCTTGTATAGATATAGAAAGGTACACCGACACCGTCACAGGAAAGATCCTCCACTCCCCCTTCGATCATCGGAACATCAATGGGACCGTATCTGATAAAGTCCCTTAGAATGTAATATATCACCCTTTCCTTGGATATGGGGTTTAGAGTCACTCCCATGTCCTTCAGAAGACTATCAACACCCTCCCTGAGGTATTGCTCCCTTATCTCCTCTGTTGCATCTTTTATAGTTTCCAGAGTGTCAACCAATATTTCCTTGAGCACCTCAAGAACATCCTCCTCTTCTTCCTTCAGAGATGGTTCAATACACTCGTAGAAATAATCACTGGATATATTATCATAAAGGATCCTGACATAAGAATATCCATCGATAACTGGAATTATCTCGATCTCCTGCAAATTCTTCTCCCTTATCTTTGGGATCGTGGTGATATCCTTCACCTGAGACCTTTCCTTGGCTCCCTTCGATACCTTGACCTTCATCGCTTTCTTTCCACTCAACATGGTCATGTATTTCTTCTTCAGGTCGTCAAAGGCTGAGAATGTAGAGGCTTGCTTGCGCTCTTCCAATGATTCGAGTTCGGCCTCGGTCTGTGCCTCCTCATCTTTGAGCTCATCCAGTTTTTCTTCGGCCGCTCTTTTCTCGTCGTCAATGGCCTCCAGTTCTTTCTGGTGCTCGCTCATGGATTTTTTCTCCGCTGCATCTGCCAATATGTCACCTCATGTAAATGTTAATATCAAGATCCCAAGCAGGATCAATATGAAGCTGTGCTTCAATCCTTCAGACACCCTTCCATTCTGAAGCACTCCCGCCATAACACCATCTCCAACCGCGTGTATCATGGATGCAAGGAAAAAGGCCACCTCGATCTGAGGTATGACCGATACATCCAATGACATACCACCGACACTCGCACTGCCTAGACCAGCAGCTTCAGCTGATCTTGCTACAGCCATTCCAGCAATTCTGATCTTTGGAAGGAAGGTTGCATTTAGAATAATAATAGTGACCAGGAACACGAAGAAAGCTATGTAAATAACAGCCAGATATGTACTCATCGCGATCTCCCTCTCTGCTTGCATCAACTGTTCTTCCTTGGTATCATGTGCCACCATTGTAAGAACATCCGCCACACTACCGCCCGCATCATTGGATTTTATAACGATGGCCACAACCCTGTTCACCAATGCTGTATCCATTCTTTCCGCGAAGAGCCTCAATGCTTCCGTGGATGTAACACCCCATTCGATCTGGGCTGCCATCTTCTGAATTTCCGGAGTTAATTTCCCATATCTACCGGATGATGCGACCATGATAGCATCTGACAGGGTCATACCAAAACGACCTGCCTCGGCCACATCTCTGAGAAAATCAGGTATTCTCTTCTCGATAGCTTCAATATTCTTAGCTTTTGTTGAGGCATAGAAAGCCCAAGGACCGAAAAGGAAGGCCGCACCCAGGAATAGGAATTGGAGGAACCTCATCATAGGTGTTTGCCCTTGATCAGGTATCTCATCGACTCCCGCTTCATCATAAATCCCATCCCCATCTACGTCATAAGAGTCATAGGCATCATAACCAGAATTAGCATCCCATTTATCTATAACACCATCTTCATTATTATCGAGGCCCACCTCTTCAGGTATCTGGATTATGCCATCTTCATTCAAGTCAGTTGTTGGCAACTTCTTGAAAGACATGTCGACCTGATTGGTGAGATTCAATATTCCAAGCAGCAGGAATACTGAGAAGATCACGACTCCTATTACGACCATTGTTCGGGTAAGGTCCTTTTTGGTGGATATCGCCAGTTTCCTCATTTCTTCCTTTGATGCTGCCATTCTTTCTACACCTCTACTCTTGACTCATGCTCCATACTACGAATATGAAACCGAATTGTGACATTGGAATCATAAGCCCAATGACCATGAATAATATATTTGTCGTGGACTGAGCAGTTCCACCAATGATAGCCATTATCGCGAGAATGACCACCAAGAAAAGTGGAAATGCCACGACCACTGTGACGAAACTTTCGGCCAGCATAGCCATGGTTTCCATGGTCTGCTTCATCATCAGCTTGTTCTCTTTCTCAAATTGCTCGGATTTCATGATAAAATATGGTTTTAACTGACCACCAGAGGTCGTCGTGGTGACAACACCCTGAAGGAAATCCTGGAATTTTGTGGATGGTGAGCGCAATGCTCCCCTTCTGACGGCTGTGAGAATGTCAATACCAAGAAGCTCAGTGTCTCGTGTTATCCACTCAGCCTCGTTCTGGATCTCACCATACACTTCCTGCTTGGAAAGTTCCTTGAATATGACATCGACCGGGACATTGGCTGAAGCCATGGCAGATATGAAACTCATAACACCAGATATTCTCTTATCTATATCCCTACCTCTGGCCTTTGCCTTACCACCTGGTGATCCTTTGACGCCCATGAATCCCATCACTGGAAGTCCCACTGCAGCCCCTACACCGATAAGAGCTCCCAAAAGCAATCCCAAGCCCAGCATGGAGAATACTATCGGAAGGACTATTGCCATAATGATGCCGACAATAGCCAGTATAACGGCCATCGTATAGGCCACTGCCATGTGTTCCTCCGGCCTTATTGGCATATGGGCTTTCAGAAGACTGCTTTCAAGTTCTTCATCACCCTTGTATTTTAATTTGGCATAATTGCCCATTAGACCCCATGAGAATTCCTGGAAAGGTGTAAGGTTTATGTAATCCGGCACCGAGCCCTTCTTCAATCTTATGATATGAGGGCCACGCTCGACATCCTCATATTTCCTGCTTCTCTTGGTCTTGAGATGAGCATCCTTATTGTCGAATTTTGAGAATGCGTCAACCGTCTCATGCGCCAAGACCAGACACCTCCTCTTCACCATATACAGGCTCCACGACCCAGCCCATTTCGTCCCTTATCTTCTGGACGGTCTCAAGTGGTTCTTTGTAATATGCAACGATGATATTGGAGATCGCGATGAAATCATTTATCTCCTTTTCCACCATGTAATTGATGATATCTACCCTTCTCTTGAATTCCTCATCCATCTCATCATGGGTGAGATTCTTCACTTCCATCATACCATCCAGGATAAAACTGTGGCCTTTGTATAGGAAGGAATCGCTACGTTGATCCCATAGATATGTGGTATTAGTGACGATCTCATTGGTATCTGCTTCATAGGCCACGAGCTCGACGATCTCCGTTATCCTACGAACGATGCTGTCCCTGACCCTCACATGCTTCTGGATAACAATGAAATTAAGAGCTGTAAGCAATATTCTTGGTGTGTTAATAGGTGGATTCTCCAGCCTATTAACCATAGATTTAACAGAATCCGCGTGCATCGTGGAGTAAGTGGTGTGACCTGTGGCCATTGCCTGGAACATGGTGGATGTTTCCTTACCTCTGACCTCTCCCACTATGATGTAGTTCGGCCTCTGCCTCAATGCACCCCTGACGAGTTCGTACATATCGATCTCGCCCTCGGCCTTTCCATCCGCATCTCTCTCACCCTGGCCGGTCCTTGTCGTACCTGGTATCCAGTTCTCATGCGGTAGGTTCAATTCCCTGGTATCTTCCATGGTAACTATTTTCGCACCTGGCCTGATGAAAAGAGCGGCTGCGTTCAATGTAGCTGTCTTTCCACTTGCTGTTCCTCCAACGACCAGCATGGATTTACCGATCTCGACAGCCAACCAAAGATAGGCAACCATCTCAGGAGAGGCTGAATTGAAGTTAATAAGATCGACAGGCGTGAAGGGCTTATCTTTGTATCTTCTAATGGTGAAAGAAGAACCTCTGGTAGTGACCTCGGTGGCATATGTTGCTTGTACCCTGTGACCCTCGCCAGTAGTTCCATCAAGGATAGGCATGGAAACAGAGACCTGCTTTCCACATCTCTGGCCTAATTGAACAACAAAGCTGTTAAGTTCATCCTCATCCTCGAAAAGTGTAGCGGTCTTGATGGATTCGTATTTCTGGTGGAAAACAAAGAGAGGGACCGCAGTTCCATCGCATGAAACATCCTCTATCTTATCATCGTGCATGAGGGCGTCTATGTGCCCGAAATCCACAAAATCTCGCAAAATGTAGTAATCGATCTTCTGCTTGGTCTTTGGATCGATCTTCATACCTCTAGTAGTTATGAAGCTGTTTATCGCACCTTTTAGGTATTCTCTCTTATCCTTGAGCCCCATCTTGTCCATTTCATATTCCAGAGCCTTTTCGAAGGTATCCATTATCAAAGCTATGGTCTCCTTCTCTTTGGGAGTTAATTCAGGCTCAATAACCTCGTATATGAATTCACTCAATTCATTATCATACTTTATACGGGCATAACTGAAAGGCTCATTGATCGGATAAACCTCTTTCTCTGTAAATTTATCGTCTTTAAGATCAGGAATGGGTGTAAGCTCAGAGCCTCTACCGACCTTGAACTCCTGCTCCTTCAGCTTCTCACCTACAGGTACCCTTACCTTAAGCGACTTAGAACCTAGAAGTTTTTTCATGAAAGCTTTTTTGAGCACCAACCGGTTTCACCCCTATCTCACTTCAAGTGACTACTTCACCCACACAGATTAGCCCATCCACTAATGACTTTGTTATGAAAAAGCCACTTGTTTCCTCCACCTTTTATTACATTATCCATATATATAGATGTCGCATTGGTATAATATATAATGTCCTGCCATTTCTTTTTTGATCGTTCCCTATGATTCGTGAGGATAATCGGCTTGTCGATTTTGGAAAGATAATATCTGAGATTTTTGAATCACTCCCTTATTAATTACCACCGCACGCCGAATGGTTTCATTTTTGCTCCAACTCTCAGGACCCTCAAGAACTGTTTTTAAATACACGATTAAAGCCGCTGATATTGAGCGAGATGCACTCTCCCATAAGTAAGATGGTGTATGATCTACACCATAGTAGTCCACACTGCCAACCTTGAACATTGGCTCGTTGAATGTTGTTGGTTTTGCAAAAGGAAATCCCATGCCTTCATCGCAACTGACATCAATGATCAGACTGTTTGGCTTGAGATAAGACATCTCTTCGGAGGTGACAAACATATATGGAGATTCAGGATCTTGAAAGCTTCCGTTAACAATTATGTCTGCCTCGCTGATTAATTCCTTAAAGGGTCGCCTGCTTCCGTCATGTTCAACGGCCACCAATCTGGCTTCGTTGTCTATACCATCTTCAATTCGAATATAGTGGCAGTCCAAGACCTCTTCTCTAACCTCATGGTCAGGCCTTTGAATACAAATGGTAATATCCCTAAAACCTCGGGCCTTGAGGGCGTAGATAGCCCCTCTGCTGACGGCTCCAAAACTAAAAATAAGGACTTTCCGCTGGTCTCCATAGTGGCCATCGATTCCCTTTAACTGCAGAGCATGTAATATCGCGCTGTAGCCAGCGAGTTCATTATTTTTGTAAAATGTGTGGCGCCCGATTTCCCCTTTGGGCCCCCAGACAAACATCTCTTCAAATGCAATAAGTGTGAGCTTTCGATCGATTGCCATTTGGGTGATGGGGCGTTGTTGAGCACAGTGTGGGTATCCCCACATGATTCCTCTCTCCTTCAGGGTCTCAAGGTCTGAAAGAACAGGTTTGGTAACTATCACATTTCCAATTTCTGATAATAATTGATCCCGCTGCATCGTGCTACCGCTAGATAGTTCAGCAATTTCATCATCCGTCATGTGAAAGGGCTCTCCGTAGCCTCGCTCAAATACGAGTTGGCGGCGTATGTTTTCAGGCAGACGTTTCAAGTGGTCTGGATGTATTGGCACCCGGCACTCGTTTTCCTTTTTCGATGTCCCAATAACTCCGAATTTAATCATGATACACTAACAACTCCTGGGTTTATAAGACAACGGGGTAATTAAATTTAATGAGTTTGTTTTTCCCATTTCCTTCAGATTGACGTTAAAGTCAGATTAAGAAAAAAAATGGACACAGCGGGATTCTACAACTAATTCGCTTTGCTCATTAGTCTTGTACGCGATGGGGGCATCGCGCATGAACCTGCGATTCAAATCCCTGAAAAATAATAATGGACACAGCGGGATTTGAACCCGCGGCCTCTGCCTTGCGAAGGCAGCGATCTTCCGAGCTGATCTATGTGCCCATATTGTATTGCTTAGTATAACACTGGAATGATGATATGAATATAAACTTTTACCAATAATGTAAAAGCGAATTACTTGTTGATGATGTTTGAAACATCATCCATTAATGATGTCCGCGACATCATCAACAATCTCAGCCGCCCTTCCAGTGTAATTGGCCGCATCAAGTATAACATCCAGTTCTTCCGGTGTCCATAGATCGGATATGATCTCATCCTGCATCGCGCCGGTCCGAATATCATGCCCTTCATCAATGCATTTCATGGATATTCGTCTGGTCACCTCGTGTGCGTCCTGACGGCCTATTCCTTTCTTCACGAGAGCCATCATGAGAGCTTCGGCCATGATCAAACCCTTGCTCATCTCGATATTCTTCTTCATGTTCTCGGGGAAGACCGCGAGGTTGGCAAAGACCTTGTTCATCTTCACCAGCATGTCATCCACCAGGACACAACTGTGACCTAATGTGAAACGCTCGGCCGATGAATTCGAGAGGTCTCGCTCATGCCAGAGCGGTGAATTCTCCAGAGTTGGGATTATGAAAGCGCGCTGAACCCTTGCCAATCCAGTAATGTTCTCGCACATGATCGGGTTCTTCTTGTGAGCCATTGTGGAACTGCCGACCTGTTTTTCCTTATCAAATGCCTCGGCAACCTCGCCTATCTCACTGCGCTGGAGATTCCTAATCTCCACCGAGAATTTTTCGAGAGATGCAGATATATTTGCTAATATCGCGATAAATTCCACATACCGATCCCTGCCCACTAATTGAAGACTGGCCTCTTCATATCCGAGCCCAAGTTCTTCCATTGTGATAATCTGCAAGTCCCTCGCATGTTCTCCAAGCGCGGCTCCAGTACCCACCGCGCCACTTAATTTCCCGACGCAGATCCTGGGCCTGGCTTCCTCCAAACGCTGGAGATGTCTGTGTGTCTCCAGGGCGTAGGCCGCGATCTTCATTCCAAAAGTAAGTGGTATGGCGAACTGGCCATGTGTTCTGCCGACCATGACCGTGTGCTTGTGTTCCTCTGCCAAATCGATCATCGTATGCTCCAATAGCATCAGGTCATCGATGATCATCTCGATAGCCTTATTGAACTGAAGCGCTGTAACCGTGTCCACGATGTCATTGGATGTCGCGCCCAGATGGACATAGTCCCCGGCTGGCCCACATTGTTCCGTGAGTGCTTTGACCATGGCCATGATATCGTGGTTGGTATCCTTCTCGATCTCCCAAACACGCTCTAACTTCACTATCTGGCTATTGGCCTTTTGAGTGATAGTGTCCGCGTGCTCTTTGTCGATATTCCCCACCTTCGCGTGGGCCCTGGCAATAGCTGCCTCGACATCCAGCATGAGCTGCAGACGTACTTCTTCATCGAAAATCCTCTTCATCTCTTCTCGGCCATATCTGAATTCAAGCGGGCATACGGGCATATTAACACCGAACCTGTATACCACCTATGAATTATATGTGGGTTTCGGTGGGTTGGAGAAGAAACCTGCTCATCATGTTTAGAATTATAGAAAGATGGACCTCCCCGCCCTTTGGACGGGGTTTCGAATAGAGAACTGTCACTCGCTGGCACATCACTGAGAGTACCCCGCCCTCCTTGGTTCTATCGGCTCAATCAGACGGGGCATGCTTGCATGATCATCGCTCTGCATAATTATTGAATAAGCTCTTTCCCGCCCATATATTTGCGCAAGACCTCTGGAATTGTAATTGTTCCATCCTCATTTTGGAAATTTTCCAAAATGGCCACCATAGTTCGGGAGGTGGCCAGTGCGGTATTGTTCAGCGTGTGGGGGATGGTCTTTTCCTTTCCGCCTACCTTGCCCATGCGGATCCCCAGTCGCCTGGCTTGATAGTCGGTGCAATTGGAGCAGGATGCGACCTCGCCATATTTGTCCTGGCGAGGGAACCATGCTTCTATGTCATACTTTTTAGCTGCCAGGTTACCGATGTCCCCGGTGCAGACATTTACCACACGATATGGAATTCCAAGTAATTGGTACATTTCTTCTGTATTGGCCAGTAGTTCCTCATGATACTTCCAGGAATCCTCCGGTTTACAGAATATGAATTGCTCTATTTTGTTGAACTGGTGCATGCGGAACAGACCTTTCGTATCCACGCCGTGGGCCCCGATCTCTTTTCTGAAGCAAGGGGAGAATCCGACCAGTTTCATGGGCATCTTTTCCTCATCCATTATCTCGCCCTGGAACATGGCGGCCATCGGGTGCTCGGAAGTGGCTATCAGATACAGGTCCTCGCCCTCTATCTTATACATCACATCCTCGAAGTCGCCCATATCCGTGACCCCTTCATACGGCTTGCGCTTGAGCATGAAAGGGGGCTCAACCAGTGTGTAGCCCTTACCGATCATGAACTCGGCCGCGAAATTTATGATGGCCAGATCCAGATAGGCCAGATCGCCCAAGAGGTAATTGAATCCCGCGCCGGAAACCCTACCGGCGCGGTCGAAGTCCGCGATGCCAAGATCTTCGGCCAATTCGGCGTGTGGTTTCAGATCGAAATCGAATTCCGGGGGCTGTCCCCACTTCCTCAGCTCCACATTCTTTTGATCATCCTCGCCCACTGGCACGCTTTCATGGAGAATGTTTGGCAAGATCATCTTCTTGCTATCGACTGAATCTTTCAGGTATCTGGTATCCTCATCCAACTTTTGAATTTCATCATTTATGTCCTTCATTTGATCAAGTTGTTTCGAGGCATCACCGCCAGCTTTCTTAATGCTGGCGATCTCCTTGGATATCGTATTGCGACGGGCTTTGAGCTCGTCGGCCTTGATATTCGATTCTCGCCATTTGGCATCATCCGCCAGAATGTCCTCGAGAACCTGCAATTTGTCCTCATCCTTTCGCTTGCGAAGGTCAGCCCTGATGATGTCTGGGTTATCTCTTATCAACTTGATATCCAACATTTGTCATTCTCCTCGATACATGATATCGAGAGAGAATGATAAGATATAAAATTTACACCGTCTTGGCCTTTGCGGGCTTGGCAGGGGTCTTGTGCATCTTTCGGCGTATGACCTTTTCCAATTCCACTGCGAAGAACACGGAGCTGGATACCAGCACACACAGTCCCAATTCAAAGCCGTTCAATGCCGTTGTCCTGAAGACCTCGGCCAGTGGTGGCAAGTACACGACAGATAGCTGAAGAGCCGCACTGAAAGCAACTGCCCCTATGAGCCATGGATTGACAAAGAACCTCTTCGATATCACGCTCTTCTCTTCCACATGCATGGCCATCACGTGCCACAATTGGAAGAAAGCGATAGTGATGAAAGCCATAGTTCTCGCATGATTATCAACGTACTCGGGAGTTCCCGTGGTCACACCATGCGCCCACTGGAATATTCCCAGTGTTCCGATGGTCATCAATGATCCGACCCAGACGATGTGATAAGTGATCCCGCCGGCGAATATGGATTCCTTTGGATCCCTCGGCGGCCTCTTCATAATACCTTCCTCAGCCGGTTCAACACCAAGGCTGAGGGCGGGGAAACCGTCTGTTATGAGATTGATCCAGAGTATCTGAATCGCAATAAGTGGTAGCGGCATGCCGATCAAGGATGCGAGGAATATGACCAAGACCTCTCCTGAATTGGTGCTGAGCATGTACTTGACGAATTTACGAACATTATCGTAAATCGTACGTCCCTCGCCAATGGCCTCGACGATGGTGGCGAAATTATCATCCGTGAGCACCATTTCAGAACTCTCCTTGGCTACATCTGTTCCGGTGATACCCATCGCGACACCAATATCCGCTGCTTTCAGAGCAGGTGCGTCATTGACACCATCACCTGTCATGGAAACTATATGGCCTTTGGCCTTCAGAGCTTTGACGATCCGCACTTTATGCTCGGGCGAAACTCTGGCATAAACATTCACATCATCGACTATATTTTCGAGATCAGCATCAGACATGGCCTCGAGATCAAGGCCACGGAGGCTCTTGCCCCCCTCTGTGAAAATACCTAGTTCTGTAGCGACAGCCTGGGCGGTCAATTGGTGATCGCCTGTTATCATCACCACCTTGATGCCAGCCTCTTTACATTTGGCCACAGCTTGCACCGCGTCAGATCTGGGGGCGTCCATCATGCCGATCATGCCCAGCAGGACGAAGGAGTGCTCCATTGACTCGTTCGCTTCTGGCTCCCCTTCTGGAATGTCTTTGTAAGCGATGGCCAATACTCGCAATCCCCTGGATGCCATCTCGTGATTCTGATCAACTATCCTGTCATATTCTTCTTTCGTGAATGGGACTGGCTGACCATCTTTCAGTATCTGATCGCACTTATCGAACACGTACTCCGGCGCGCCTTTCATGTAAGCTATTATGTCATTGTCACGATTGTGGAAAGTGGTCATGCACTTTCTTTCTGAAGTGAAGTCCACCTCTCCCACTCTGGGTTCGAGCTCTTCGAGTTGCTCCTTATCAAGACCTGCTCGTTTGCCAGCTACTATAAGCGCCCCTTCCGTGGAATCACCATGTATCACCCACAGATCGTCTTCTTTGATTATGGAGGAATCATTACAGAGTACCCCCGCCCTGAGCATGAGGTCCAGTTGGGAATGGTCCTCCAGTGATATGTGCTGTGAATCATGCGTGAGCGTACCCTCTGGTTTGTAGCCATCACCCTTTATCTCGAATGTATTGGAATCTATGAAGACCTCTCTCACGTTCATCTTTCCTTCCGTCAGAGTCCCGGTCTTGTCACTGCATATGACGGTCACCGCTCCCAGTGTCTCCACTGATGGCAAACGGCGCACGAGAGCGTTCTTCTTAACCATCTTCCTCATGCTGAGAGCTAATGAGATCGTGACAACGGCTGGCAATCCTTCAGGAACAGCCGCGACTGCCAAACTAACAGCGGTCAGGAATTCCTCCACAACATGGGTCGGGTCCTTGATGTAGCTGACGAAAAAGACCACCGCGCATATACCGAGTATTGCCGCGCCTATGTTCTTGCCCAGCTTACCCAGTCTCTTCTGCAATGGAGTTTCTTCAGTCTCCTCGGCCTGGACCATACCAGCGATCTTTCCCAGCTCCGTGCTCATACCGGTCTCGATAACTATTCCCATACCGCGACCGCGCTCGACAATGGTGCTTGTGAAGACCATGTTCTTTCGATCATTGATTATGACATTTCCACTCAGCGTGGAAATGTGCTTGCTGGTAGGTACTGATTCTCCGGTAAGTGAGGCCTCGTTCACCTGTAGATTTATAGCCTCTATCAAACGGCAATCGGCAGGCACTTTGGTACCCGCTGACAGGATCACTATGTCGCCCGGAACAAGATCCCTCGTGGGTATGACCTGGCTTTTCCCATTTCGGATGATGGTCGCTTGCGGAGCCGTCATCGCCTTCAGGGCGGCCATTGCTTTTTCGGCTTTGTACTCCTGAACAAAGCCGAAGACCGCATTGAACATCACTATGACCATGATGACCGCAGCATCGTACAACTCTTCATGTCCTTCTGTACTTTGCCAGCCTATAAATGCGGATATACCAGCAGCTATCAGAAGAATGATGACAAGAAAGTCTGTGAACTGTTGCAAAAATAGGCGAAGTGGAGATCTTTTCTTGGCTTCCGTGAGCTCATTTGGACCGTACTTTTCCAACCTTCCAGATACTTCGGTCTCGTTAAGACCATCCTTTGAAGAAGCAAGCTTATTGAATGTTTCTTCCACCGATAGAGAGTGCCACTGACTGTCTGTCATATATGCCTGTATCTAATTGTTATACATAAAGATGTAGATGGGAATACCCTATACCCGGAAGCCTTTTCTTTTATCCTCGCCCGACACTGCTCGCTCGATAAATTGAGAATGCTGGAGATGAAGCTGAGTAGGTCATGGCATAGCAAATTACTATTTTTCACCAAGCCATAAGCTGAGGTATAGACTGCTTATGGATGATCAAGGCCACCTACTCAGATTTTTCAGCTGCGTCTTCGGCTGGAGCCTCGCCTTCTGCTCCTTCCTCGCCCTCGGTCGCTGCTGCTGCATCCTCTGCCTTGGCTGCTGCTGCCTCTGCGTCGGCTGCCTTGGCTTCTGAAGCGGCTGCGGAGGCAGCGGCTGAATCGGCTTGGATCTTTGCCATTTCCACCTTGCTGACGTACTTGCCCGCGTCCTTGTTGCATCTCTTACACAACATCAATATGTTCAACAGCCTTTTTCGGCCACAACCCTTACATGTCCTGAGTACTTTCATATTAATTCCTCTGTTATATTTTCAAATGTGATCTTTTCTATTTTGCCACAAAGATGTGGTATTTCTGCTCCGCCTCTGAAAGTTCCTGCTCGATCCGCTTGGCTATCAGCTTATCTGGATGATGCACGGATGAAACGCGCTCACCAAGTTCTTCGAAGGAGACGAAAGGCTTCTTTTTCCTTTCATCTATGATCGCCCACATGGATTTCTTACCCAATCCAGGGAGCAATTCCAGCATGTGGAAGCGTGTGGTGATAGCCCTGGCATCATTGTAGAATTTGACAAAGAAATCCTCTCTGTCCTTTACAATTTCCAGAAGCACAAATGGCAATTCACTATGGGATGCATTTGTAAGATCCTCATATCTTATCCTGCGCTTGACATGCAATATATCATGCCTCAGCTCAGCATTTTTGCCAATATACACTCTATCGCCTATTGTCAGGGGGGCATTGTCTTTGGGTGTGAGCTCGAATAATTTGAACTCACTTTCGCCTACAGCATATGCTATTGGTTCACGACGGAAGCCTCTTTTATCAGCTCTCCCGTGTGGTAGATGATCCAATATAAATGCGTAGTCTTCCACAATATCCCGCCTAATCACTCTTCCTTATCGTCTCCAATATCTGCTCGATCAGATTAGCATCTAGCGCGAACCTTTCTTTCGCAAAGATGGTCCTGACCTCATCGGGATATCTAGGCATTATATCTGCCAACTTACAAGCGTGAAGCTCTGACAAAGGTTCTATCTTCTGGAGCTCTTCTACCAATTTTCTGGAAGCCTTGGCATCAAGTTTGGCGAATTTCAGGGCGTGAGCCAGTGCATAGTTCTGCTCCGTGTTAAGCTCACGATTTTCCTGTTCTTTCTCGAGCAACTCCTTTACCTCTGCTAAAGTCAAACACTGTGTTTCAGAAATAATATCACCCCTGCTTTTTCAGGTGCTCTGGAGCGACAATAAGCTGCTTTTCCTTGTTACCGTGCTTCAAAGTCACGACGAAAGCATTGCCCTGCTTGCCAGTTATGATTCCGCATAAGCCTTGGAACCTGACATGCGGCATTCCACCATGAACACTTGGCTCAATAACTATATTGACCCTCTCGCCATTTTCAAAATTAGCGAATGTTTTGGTCAGTGGCGGCATGCCCTTCTGTCTCACGGATTTCCGCAAGATCATTCTTGATCTACTTCTTATTCCTCTGGACCTTTTCACCATTTTAATCAGCCCCTGGATCATGACTGTCTAATATTTCCAGTACATCCAGTTCTTCTACTTTGATCTCCACACCCAACTCACCGGCGATGCTTGGGATGGTTCGGCCATCATCCCCGTGGACCAGTTCCTTGATATAGGTACCAGCTTCCGCGGTAATGGCAAATGCCACCCGATCTCCAGACAGTTCAAGAATGGAAATTGTTTTTACTTTCCTTTTCCTGATCTTATCTGCCCTTCGATGCTTCACTCTAGTGGGGGTCTTTTGATCGATCGTTTTCTCACCAAGAGATGCAACTACTTCTTTAAGCTTTTCCTCGGAGAAGTCACCTTGAATTATGCCTGATATCACATATTGTTTATCTGACCTGGCACTCTTGATACGAACCACCTCGTCATTATTGGATGGTCGCATTTCTGTAGCCGAGGCTCCCAGATCAGAGTTTTCCAGAGCTTCCATTATCTTATCCAATGGGAGGTCCCTTTTCTTCGGCTCCTTGATCTCGACCACAAATGGTCTACCCCTTCCTTTCATGAGGGCATCGATATCTTCCCTGCCCATACCGTGGAATCTATGATCCTTTCCTCCGGAATACTTCATGACCTCCTGGGCGATGATCTCCTCCACACTGGTCTGATAAAGTTTGCCAGTATTGTTACATTTCTCGCAGCCTTTGCCCATGCAATGTCGACATGGCCATCTGGTCTGCGGAATCCCCCTCGTGTATTTTGTATATCTGCCATAAAGATACAATGACGCGATCTGAAGACTAACGGACTCATACATCGTGTCTATGACGGTGACAATATGTGGCTTATTGAACTCCGGTTCCTTACCAGTTTTGGCATACACCAGCTTGCCAACTTCCCTATTGAACTCGGCTTTTATAGGTTCGCCGAACTCCCCGGATACCTCCGACCATAACAGTTCCTCCTTCTCCACCAATTCGGCATCGAACTTGGACCCGATCAGGAAGGTGTCATACTCCCATTCATTCATCTTTTCGATCGCCATGGAAGCAAATCTTGGATAATCATCGGTTATGCCTTCGCAGAGCCAGCAATTTTCTGGCTCCGTGGGGTCGGGCACATCCTTCATTTTCTTTATTTCCTGTCCCCTTGCCAGATTGGACAGGCCTTCTTCAGCTCCATCCTGCCCGAGCTTGGCAAATGCCCTACCCAGGCATGTGAAACACACCCTGTTATCCTTCAGAAAATCAAAATCGATCTGATCCAATAAAGGTTCTATTCCGTCGTGAAAAGTCTTCAAAGTCATTGGAAGCACCAGCCTATTAAATTATGTTATATATTATTCTAATCCATTGATCCGATCATTCCTTCCTTAAATAGATCTCGATGGACGATACATTCGACTTCCTGCCATCTTCATTCTCCAGACTTTCGGTGTATATCTTGATATCATCCACCACGGCCGTTGTTATTACCTTGTTCCTTGTTATCTCGGCCACATCGACCGCCTTGCTTATGCTTCTACCCCTGGCCTTGATGGTCACCTTGCCAGCATCCCCATTGAGCTGGCCTGTCACTGCCAGAACATAGCTCATTGTTTCTTTTTTGCCGATATATATTATATTGTCATCTGCCATCAATTCAGCTCCTGGGTTGATCATATACTTATTATAAGATTAACAATAAGTGATGATATAAAAAGATATAGTTGGACAAATCTTGAGAGAGAGTGTGGAAGTGATGATGTTAAATTTAATTATTATTCAATATTATTAACGATAGTAATTGATTTATTGTCAAAATGACCAGCCAGAATTATCCATATTGACACTTTTGACATATTCAATAACCGATAGGCTTTTATCATTATAGTGAACTATGGGAATCGAATTGGAGGAAGCTCAATGAAGATCAAAAGAGTTAAGACCTTTATAAAGGGACTGGACAAGGAAATGAGTGGAGGCGTTCCAGAGGGTAGTGTTATACTTATAGCGGGAAAGCCTGGAACAATGAAATCTTCACTGGCTTTTAATATTCTGTATCACAATGCGAATATTGAAGATGTCAGTGGTGTCTATGTCACTTTGGAGCAGAGTAGAGAAAGCCTTTTGACCAATATGGACGGCCTGGGAATGAAGCTGGGCGGTCTGGAAAAAGAGATCAGTGTCCTTGATTTGGGAATGATAAGGAAGAAGCTCACCCAGCTCACCAATCAGACCTGGATGGAAGTCTTCAAGATGTACATCCAGAACCTGAAAAAGAACATGGACATCAAGGTCGTGGTAATTGATTCATTACCAGTTCTGGAAGTCATGGCCAGGTTCCAGCATCCGAGAGAAGAATTATTCCATTTCTTCGAATGGCTGAGGGACATGGATGTCACAGCCTTCCTGATAACCGAGATGCAGCAGGGATCGGACCAGTTCTGCAAGTACGATGAGGATTTCCTGTCGGATGGTATCATGCACCTTGACCTGAAAAGGGAAGGGAACCAAGTTAACTTATTCCTTGGTATTGTGAAGATGAGGCAGACCAGCCACAAGAGAGGGTATTCACCACTGATATTCGACAAGGATGGATTCGAGATAGTTTCGGATTAGTTCGAGCAGTATGTCATATAAATTGTTCAATATTCAGCGTAAGCCAGTATGAGCTCCGAGCAGGGGGACGGGTGCGAACCAGCGCAGGAGTGCAGGGTGGGGGAGTATCAATTGAATGGGGTGGGTGTTTCAGAAAGATTGACCTCCCCGCCCTTTGAACGGGGTTTCGAATAGGGGCTGTCACTCACTGAGATATAGAATATAGTACCCCGCCCTCCTTTGGCCAATTGGGTCAATCAGACGTGGCATGCTTGCATTAATCCGCATACACATTGATGAGAATATGCCATGCAGGCATACGATGTGCGGGCATATGCCTTCAATTCTTGGCCATGAGGAAGAACACTATGGCCGGGAAGACCAGCAGACCACCGATGACCATCATATTGCCCGGACCCATGGAATCCGTAAATAGTGAAATTACCACATCTCCAATAAGCAAGCCGATCGCGAAAACCATGTTCTTAAAGGATCCCATTGTCGCTCTGATCTCCGTTGGGAGGATATTCTGGAAATAAGGCTCGAATATCGGGCCAAAGGTCGACCATCGTATACTAAGAATTATGAGCACCAATGCGGCCAGCCAGGCCATGTCTACGAAGAAGATAATGACCATGACGAGGCCGAAAATAAGAGTGTGTACTGCGAGATACACACTCTTTTTCTTCGCTCTTTGGCCAATGGCCTTGGCAAGGAAGGGGATCCCGACACAGATCGCCGCGCCTATCGCGGTTATGTATCCGAAGAACTCGCGAGGAATGCCCATGACCTCCATGTAAGGCTGCCTGAGGATCATGATGAACTCCCCACTCAGTGCGATGAATATCATGGCCAACAGTATGTAGAACACCTGCTTGTCACTGATAGAGAATCTCGCCCCCTCTCTGATATTCTGGCCAGTTTGTTTCATCGTTCCCCTGAGGTTCATTTTCGTGGGTACATGATGCTCCTTCTGCATTGCCAGAATGGGAAGGGTGGCAAGCATGGATATCCCACTGATATACCACACCATGTCCATACTCCAGTATTTCACTACAAGACCGGCCATTATGGATGCGAATATGAAACCCAGCATATTTATGGACTGGTCCTTGGCAAAGAAGTCATCTATCAGATCTTCTCTGTCAACTGCCTTGAAATTGTCCACCACCCAGGCCTCGACAGCCCCGGATATGAGAGTGACTGGCAACCCCCAGGCTGTGAATACGATTATCAGCAATATTGGGTCAGTGATGCTCGGGATGATCAGGAGAACGGATGCGAATCCAATGTAGCCAAGAATGGTCGATGCCTTGCGACCGAAAGCATCGGCCAATGCCCCAGTGGGAACTTCCAGCAGGGTCATTGAAAGCCCATTGAGACCCAGGGCGATGCCAATCACGGCAAAAGAAAAACCCTGGTCCATGAGAAAGACTACCCAGTAGATCCAGATAAGGGCAAAACTGGATTCCAATATACTGTGAAGATAGAAAAGCTTGGTATGCTGTAATTCCCCGTCCTTGAATAGTCTCATTGTTCAGGTTCTAATATCGCCCACGATATAAGGGTTACCAAGGTATGCATGATCGTAGGAAAGATAACATAAATCATATATGCTCGAAAGGCGGTCATCAATGATATAGGAGGGAAAGAATGAGCTTGGAAGGTTTTATTGGACGGGAGAAGAAACTGGCTGATCTTAGAGAAGGACTAAATAAAGCTATAGAGGGAAAGGGAAATACCATCTTGATCTCTGGAGAGGCAGGTCTGGGAAAGACCACATTGATAAGGAAATTCCTAGCCTCTTCACCCAATGATCCATTAGCTGTACTTTCTGGTACAGCATTGGAAGAATCATCTGAACCATTCCAGATATTCTCAAGAGCTCTTTCAAATAGGGGTAATAAACCTCTATTTGAACAACATGAATACAGATCTTTTACCGAACTCTTTGCAGTAGATAGGGCAGGCATACTTGTAGGACAGGCGGCCCCGGATGATGAAGGACTGGATGGCGACATATTTGCAGGCATGCTCTCCGCAGTTCAGGATTTTGTAAGGGATTCTTTCGATAGGAGTTTGGAGAACAAAAATACCCTAGGTCGTTTGGAATACGGCAATATGAAAATAATAATCGAACATGGAAATCATATCTTCTTAACAGCGGTTTTTACTGGCTCGGAACATGAGAACATGAAATCCACGGTTCGCAACTCTTTGGATAGGATCGAGAGCAAATATGGCCATATACTAGAAAACTGGTCTGGCGATACAAGGGATATCAAAGGGATACAGGAGGAGATCGTTCTTCTAGCCCGATCGAAGTTCCTAGTTCGAAAGAGCCTGGAAGGTATAATCCTGGAACAGGAGAGGACCAGGATAGCGGAGGAGGTACTGGAGACCCTTCATGCTCTAAGCAGTGACAAGAGCATGATATTGCTATTAGAGGATCTTCAATGGGCTGATGAATCCTCGATATTTGTCCTGAATTATATATCAAGGAACATTCGAGACCGAAGAATCATGATATTGGGCACCCTTAGACCCCGAGAAGGAAAACATGTGCTGGATGCCTTAGAGGACATCAGAAAGTATGGTGGGATCAATGTTTTGGACCTGGATAAATTCGATGAAGGGGACATTGAAGATCTGACCTCTGCTCTTTTCCCCAATAATAAATTTCCAAAAGATTTTCTTGTAGACATGGCATCACAGAGTGGCGGTAATCCTTTTTTCGCTTCCGAGCTCCTGAAATCACTTAGGGGCAGCGGTAGCATTGTGGAGAAGGACGGCAAATACTATCTTGATGATGATGACATATCGATGCCAGATTCCATAGAGGCTGTGGTGCATCATAGATTGGAAATGCTCGATTCCAGCTCTTTGTCCATGATGGAATTCGCATCCTGCGTGGGAAAGGAGTTCGACAGTGAGATATTATTATCCTCCGTCTCACTGAAGGAACCTGAAATTGTAATTGAAAGGATGAACAAAACAGGAATATTTACCAGGATCAATGGCATAGATCAATTCGCCCATGCCATGTTCCAGAGCATCGTGTACGACAGCCTGCCAGAAAGATGGAAGATGCTCCATCACAAGGAGATCGGTGAGTGGTACGAGAAGGAATATGCATCCAAACAGGACGAGGCGATCTATGAGCTGGCGAGACATTTCTCCAATTCAAGGGAGCATACGAAGTGCTTTAATTATTGTAGATTAGCTGGCGAGAAAGCAGAAAGCTCTTTCTCACCTGACTTTGCCACGGAATTTTACATGAAGGCCGTGGACGTGATACCTAAGATGAAATTAGGACCTCAGGCCAAAGGTCAGGAGTTCATGCTCTTGGAAAGGGTGGGTGAAATGAAAGGCCTGCTAGGATCTTCTGACAGTTCCCTTGAGACTTATTCCAGGGCACTTGATTCTGCAGAGGATGATGCATCAAAGGCCCGGATACATAGGCGCAGGGCTTACATCATGACAACGCATGGACAATTTGATGATGCGTTAGCTGAGCTTGATACTGCCGATACTTTGCTTGAGGGCACGGACCATGATGAAATGGGATTCTTGCTCATAGCCAGATCTTTCGTGAACCTGAATAAAGGGCACTTTGATGACACTATCTGGATGTCTCAGAAAGGCATCAAGATCCTCGATAAGGTGGATAATATCGATGCCAAAAAGACCGTGGGCAGAGCGTGGAAGATATTGGGAGTCTGCCATTTACTTATGGGTAATTTCGATGAGAGTCTCAGGTGTCACAATATGGGGAAGCAGATAGGGGAAGAATTAAACGACCTATACGGTCTGAGTGCGGCTTACAATAACATAGGAAATATATATCTGACCATGGGATCGTTCCATGAGGCATTGGATCATTATGAGGAAGCCTTAAAGCTCTTGGAAAAGATCAAGGATATCCAAGGAAAATCATACACACTCAATAATATCGGCGTCATAAAGAAGAACTTGGGGGAGTATGAGGAAGCCCAAGAATACTACGAAAAATGCCTGTTAATCATGGAAAAGATCGGAGACCCCAGCGGTATGTCCTCATCATGCAGTAATATCGGGAATGTCTTCGCAGAACAAGGAAGGCATGAAGATGCCCTCAAGTCGTATGAGAAGGGGTTGGAGATAGCGCGACGTATAGGTGATAAACAACAGATAGTGAATAATCTTTCATCATTGGTACCTTCAAGGGTTGCATTGGGCCAGATAGAGAAAGCGGAGGAGGAGTGTAAGGAGAGTATCGAACTCTCTCTTGAGATCGGATCCAAAAGAACAGAGATATGTGGGATCAGGACCCAAGGACTTATCCATACAGCAAGAGGCCAGTATGAAGATGCGGGCGATTGCTTTGAATTGGCCTCAAGCACCTTTAGTGAACTTGGAATGGAGGTTGAAGTGGCCAAGACACTATATGAACATGGAGTCATGTTCTTTAAGGCGGGTCATGATCAAAAAGGACATGAACTGATAAAAGAGGCAAGAGAAATATTCAAAATCTCAGGCATGGTCAAACTGGTGGAGGATTGTGACAGGATCCTGAAGTCCAATATGAAATAATCATCATAATATCCTCGGACCGATGATCTGCCACAGTATGAGAAATAGAATGGAGAATGCAAGGAACATGGTCATCGAATCGATGGACTTTGTTCTTTTATCGGCTTCCATATTGGGCTTCAGCTTTTTCGAAATGTCAGTCAGCCAGTCCTTGAATATGTATCCACCGTGAGCCTTTTCTTTTATCCTCGCTGCGCCTTAGTTCGAATCGCTATGCTTCTCGAACTAATTATTTGCGAAATTTACGCAAATAAGAGCTCGGGCTCCAAAAGAACAAGTATCACAGTGCAAAAGAAAACTCGCCCTCACCTACTCGCTCGTTGTATTTGTTAAGCTGGGTGTGAGTAAGAACCATGCTCAATTCAAAGTATGCGCGGCCCGATGATCTGCCACAGTATGAGAAATAGAATGGAGAATGCAAGGAACATGGTCATCGAATCTATGGACTTTGTTCTTTTATCGGCTTCCATATTGGGCTTCAGCTTTTTCGAAATATCAGTCAGCCAGTCCTTGAATATGTATCCACCGTCCAGAGGAACCGCAGGTAGAGCATTGGTAAGGCCGACCATGAGATTGAGCCAGAAGATCCAATAAAAGGAATTGGCTATTACCCAGAAGATAGATTCGGGGATGGATGAAAGTGGGCCAGTGATCTCGTAGAAGACACTTGTCTCTTCAGTTACTGGGCTCATCCTCTGCAATGGCAAAGTGATGTACAGGGCCATTGATTGGATGATGCCACCCTGCTCATCCGCTCCCTTGAAGGGGTGGAAAGCATCGGTGGATATGTCCTGAGTGGAGACACCCAGATAGCCTGTGCCATTATCTTCATCTTCCTCTGTATAATCATATCTATTGGCTAGAGTGAGAGTGATTGAATCGAATCCCGTATCCTTATGATAGGTCTCGATCGTGATATTCTGTCCCGCGGTGGTATCTTGAACAAGATCCGAGAAATCACCATAGGTTTCGACAGGAACTCCATCAAAGGAGACCATGATAGAACCTGCGGTCAAATTGTCGTAGGCTGGAGAATCTGGTGTGATGCCAGTTATTCCAATACCTTCGCCATTGTTCGCAGGGCCGACAGCTCCCATGAGCAGACCGGAAAAGATGAGCGCACATACCGCAGCGACTATGAGATTGGATGCTGGACCGACAGCGAACATCCTCGTCCTGTGCTTGGAATCGATCTTCATGATCTTATCCTCATCGGGCTCCATGAAGGCTCCCATCGGGATTATCCAGAAAGTGAGACCCAGTGATAGGACTTTCACGTCCGCATGTCTGGTCATTATGCCATGCGAGAACTCGTGAATTATGATAGCGACTACCAGGCCGAGAATACCATACCATAATGGGATTATCGGGTTTATGCCAGGCAGACCCAATAGCATGTGTGGTTCGACAACCGCGCTATCCGGTATTCTGACGACCAAAGTGGCCACCCAGACTAAGACCGCGGTCATAGTCAACATCGCCCCACCCACAAGGATGAGTGATATATTACCATAGAACTTGCAGAATTTTGTGTTCTTGGATGCCCTCTCGATAAGATCGCGACCTTTCTTCGTCCTCCACATGAGGAAGGGGCCGTAGAAACTGAGATTGTACTTGTCCAGCTTGGCATAGTACTTACTCTTCCAGATGATGTACTCTACTATTATCCAGAGAAAGATTAGCCCGAAGGCGAACAGGTACCATTGTGTTAACGACATATTATCCTCAGTTGAAGGCGGATAATTGGTCGTGCTTATAAGTTTAACCCCCACTTTTTCCTTTTAAGATTATCTATGCTGGATGTCCAATTATAACCCTATAAATTTCTAAAATTTTTCATCCTGAACTAAGGCGGAAACTACATAACCTCTCAACCCAATCCCTGCCGTTCATCGCCATCCAGAGCTATGAAATAGGTAGCAAACAATGATACGCAATGTAAAGAAAAAATACAGCAAGAAACAAGTGCTTGGGCAAATGCTTCCCCTTGTCCAGACATGGTTCGATAGGAGCTTTAAAGATGTCACAGAGCCGCAGGCTTACTCTATCCCCGTTATACAACAACGCAAGAATATTCTGATATCATCCCCCACTGGCTCTGGAAAGACACTCACCGCCTTCCTTTCCATAATAAATGAATTGATGCTCAAGCAGGAAAAGGAAGAGCTAAAGGATGAGATATACTGTGTCTATGTATCTCCATTGAAAGCTCTGGCCAATGACATTGACAAGAATTTGAAACAACCACTAGCTGAATTGAAAGACATGGCCAAGGAGCTGGGCTTGGAAGCTCCAGAGATCCGTGTCGGTGTGCGAACTGGAGACACAACTCCCTACGAACGGCAGAAGATGGCGAGAAAACCACCACATATCCTGATCACCACCCCGGAATCACTGGCCATTGTCCTGACCACGCCGAAGTTCAGCGAGAATCTGAGATCGGTCGAATGGCTGATAACTGATGAAATTCACGAAATATGCAATTCAAAGAGGGGGTCGATGCTATCCATCACCCTCGAACGCCTGCAGTCTCGTCTGGAGAAGGATGCGACCAGGATAGGGCTGTCCGCAACCCAGTCCCCCATTAAAGAGATCGCCAGATTCCTGGGAGGTTACGAAAATGGAAAAGAACGGGATGTCTGGCTGGTGCAAGCAGAAGGGGGTAAGGATTTTGATATCAAGGTCATCACACCAGTCGAGGACATAACATCCCTGCCCTTTGAGATCGTCAATGCCAGGATGTACGATCGGCTGAAGGAGATGATCGATCAAACACGGACAACACTGGTCTTCACCAACACCCGGAGTGGGACAGAACAGGTGATGCTGAAGCTGGGAGAGATGGGGCTGGAGGATATCGCGGCCCATCATGGCAGTCTGAGCCGGGAGACCCGATTGGATGTCGAGGATAGATTGAAGAATGGCGAGTTGAAGGCCGCCATTTCATCCACATCATTGGAGCTGGGTATAGATATCGGAAGTATCGATCTCGTTTGCCAGATAGGTTCTCCAAAGTCCATCGCCAAGGGATTGCAGAGAGTGGGCAGAGCCGGCCATGGTGTCGGCCAGCAAAGCAAGGGGCGTTTCATGGTCTTTGATAATGACGACCTGGTGGAATGCGCGGTACTGGCTAAAAGCGCGGTGGACCATGACATTGACAGGGTGAGCATCCCGGAGAGCCCGCTGGATGTACTGGCACAAACTATTGTTGGACTTTCATTGGAGAAGAGGTGGGACATTGAAGAGGCCTATTCGCTTATCAGGAATTCTTATGCATATCACAAATTGACCAAGAAAGACTACATGTCGGTACTCAGATACCTGGGAAGCCGGGACATGCCGAATGTGTATTCCAAGATCTGGCTGGACGAGGATGAAGGAACATTCGGCGTAAAGAAAGGAAGCCGCCTCATCTACTATCTGAATAGCGGCACCATACCTGAAGAAGCGAACTTCAAGGTATTCTCCGACAAAGGAGGCAGGCTGGGAGAATTGTCCGAGGGATTCGTGGAAAAGCTTGGCCCTGGTGATGTCTTCGTTCTGGGTGGTAAGAGCTACAGGTTCGAAAGAGCCAGAGGCATGAGTCTGTATGTGAAGGACGCGACTGGTAAGAGACCGACAGTCCCTTCATGGACCGGAGAAATGCTCCCCAGAAGCTTCGATCTTTCAGTCAATATAGGGAAGTTCAGAGAGCGAGTCACAGACCGAATTAGAGAACTTGATCCTGATAAATTATCAAAGAAAGAAGTGGATGGAAAAACCAGGGAATTGAAGGAATGGCTCGTCAGAGAATATCATCTGGATGGTCAAGGGGCGAATAGTATAATCTCATATTTTAGAGAGCAACTGGCCTTTAATAAAAATGTCCCATCCGATCGCGACCTGCTGGTGGAGGAGTACGTGGACAAGAAAGGCAATACGAATTTAATATTCCACTTCTGTTTTGGTAGAAGGGTCAATGATGCACTTTCCAGAGCCTATGCCATGATATTATCCGACAAATATGACACTAACATCAGTGTTTCGATAACTGATGATAATTTCATGCTCACCCTGCCGAAGGAGATACCTCTGGAGAATTTTGAAGGATTGATAGATGAGAAGAAACTAGTGGGGCTTTTGGAAAGGGCGGTTGGCGAGACCGAGCTTTTCAAGCACAGGTTCAGACACTGCAGCACAAGGGGCCTGATGGTTCTCCGTAACTATCAGGGAAGATCAGTGCCTGTTGGCAGACAGCAGCAGAGGGCGCAGAAGGTTCTGAGAGCCATAAGTGATTCGGATGACTTCCCCCTGGTGAAGGAAACTTACAGGGAGATCATGACCATGGTTATGGATCTGGACAATGCAAGGGAGATCATCAGGTCTATCGAGGCAGGCAAGAGGGTGATGCATTACTCCAGCAGCAATGAGATACCATCGCCCTTTTCACATAATGTCGTCCTGTCTGGCATGTCGGATATCGTACTGATGCACGACCGCAGTGCTTTGCTCAAAGAAATGCACAGAAAAGTTCTTGATAGGATCGGGGGAGCGGGTTCGATAAAGCCCGAGTTCAAGACAGCGATTGTCAAGGAGCATTTTGCTGGCAAATTGCTGGACATGCATGTGAGGAAAAAGGAGGATATCATCCCACTTATGCGAATGACTGGCCCCTTGGAATTATTCCAGAGAAAGGACAGGAGCATCTATGACTTCTCGGATGTCGAGACCAATATCCTGGCAGAATGGTGCAAGGAACTGGTCAATGATGGAGAAATTCATTCAGTATGGTCTGGAAGAAGTCTCTGGCTACCATCAGATATGGCAACCAGATACGCCTCGATCTACAGATCGGATGACGAGATAACACCGGATGGTCAGAAGATCATCAATATACTGGATGATGCGAAAAAACCCATATCCACAAGATCCATATCCAAAAAACTAGAAGCCATGGACGAGAGTGAATGGGACAATGCGAGCACGAGAAAGGTATTGAACTCTCTCGAGAGGCGGTATCTCACGGCCAAGACCCAGATGGATGGAAAGGGCTTCGGACTTTGGGGGAAATTGGTGGTAGAACCTGCCCCGGAAGGGGAGAAGTATCTGAAAGATCGCGTGATCAACCATCTGGATCTTTTCGCACCCCTTTCATTGGAGGAACTGTCCTTCGAACTTCGCCTTTCTGAAGAGGTGTTGGAAGGCGTATTGGAAGATATGCAATCCGAGATCGAAGTAATGGCGAAGTCTTTCACAGAGCCATATGTCCAGTACATGCTGGCTCAGGATTATTCCGATCTGAAGAGCACGGGAGAGGAGATCACCATGTCACCATCGGAATTGAGCAATTACCGCACCTGGAAACATTTCAATGGATTCAAGAACATTGATGATTTCTTTGAAAGATACGGAAGTGTCGGGATGCTCAATGATGTAGTTTCCAGATTGGGACTGGATGGCATCGAGGATTGGGGTGAGAAAAGAAGAAGCGGGGATATCCTTCAGGGAAGATTCTGGGATGGGAGTGTTTGCTTTGTCAGGAAACAGGATGCGCCAAAATTCATCAATGCCTTCAGAAAAGAGGAATTGGGCAAGGTGGACAAGCAGATATTGAAGATCATATCCGATAATCCAGGAGCGGATATAGTCAAGATACATGAGATCTCGGAGATCCCGAAGGACGCGCTCAAGCCCATAGTGGAGAAATTGGATCGGAATATGCATATAGCGAGAAAGCCAGCGGAAAGAGCTGGCTTCAACCCGAACTTCGAATCCTGGTCAACCAGGAATAAATATTATAAATTGGATAGCAAACGATCTACTATTGATGGCAAGGCCTGGCTATTGAAGAAGCTGATATCGGCTTATGGACCGATATCAGCTTACGAGCTTGCCAGATCAGCTGGAATGAGGCGGGATGAGATAAGAGACCATCTGCTGAAGCTGAGAAAAACAGGGAAGCTGGCCGAGGTCTCCGTCATAGGTAGTGAGGGGCAGAAGCTCTATATCTGGGAGAAGGAAGTGAAGAGCCTTCGTAGTGGCGGAGGGAGAGCTCTCAAACAGGTGAAGGAAAAAGTCCATATCATGACCATCTTCGACCCTTTCGCCTTCCATCACAAGAATGAGATAAGAATGAAGTACGGAGATGCCTGGTACTACACTATCTTCCGCGGCTCGAAGCTCATAGGTATGATGGAGATGTGGGAGATGAGCGGATGTCTCGAGATACGGGAACTGGATATCGACGATCCGGATGACCTGCCAGATGTTCTGAAGGCTATTGATGATTTTTCAGAATTCTACAAGCGCAACTATCACGAAGTTATCAGGATCACGGGAGCCTTTAGAGATAGTGTAGTTGAAATGGATAAGAAATATATCAAGATATTCGAAAAGGCCGGGTACTTCAGATCGCGCAATTGGCTATTGAAAGGAGAGGTCGTCGATATGATGATGACCGATGACCAGATGGTCTCCTACGCTCTCTGGAAACAACATGTCGTGCCAGAGAGGCATTTCCAGGATATCGAGGAAGGTCTGGCCAAGCTGGGCGGCTTCAAATCCGACCTGGAGACCGACCTCAGAGTGGATGATCCACGAAATCTTAAGAGGATGTTCAAGGACGAGATAGTCGAGCGAGGCCAGCTCATACCCGAATACATGACCTATGCCCTACCTGAAGAGATGGCACTTTACAAAGCCGCGAAGCATGTGGAGATCGATAGAGAAATGAAGTACATGGTTACCGCACTTAACTGGGAGCATGGATTGAAACGGAATAGATTGCTGGAATCCACCCCTCTGAGCTTCAGGAATGCGGCAGACGCTCTCACCCGCCTCAATAAAGGCCTCCATGTCCTTCGAGATCCAAAGAACAATTACTACCTCACCCCGGACTACAGGTATGATAGGGAAGAAGCCAGAGACAAGGTCCTCTGGCTTATTTTTGATTCCTTCGGGGTATTCACCGCAGAAGGCCTATCCATGTACACCAAAAGCGAGTACAAGATGGGGGAGATAAGGAGAGCCCTGAGCAGGTTCGAAGCTCAGGGGAAATTGGTCAAAGGATTCTTGTCAGAAGATGATAATACATTATACTGGCTTGTAAAAGAAGACATGCCCAAATTGCCCATGGAACCTCATGATGTGAATATCATTCTCGCTCCATCCGCCTATGACAGATTATCCACATACCTCATGCCCATGACAAGGAAGAAATTCGGGTTTGGTTCATGCTTCATCGTGATATATGGAGGGATCATCGTCGGGGTCTTCAGGGCGAATATGAGAAGGACCGAGCTTCTGGTCGGGGAATACAGAGGCGAGAAAGAGGGATGGGGAATGATACAGGATTATGCGATCGATATAGGGCGGCGGATGAGTATCAAGGAAAATGAGGATGTCATAAGTGAAGAGGAGATCATGGACTGGTATGATAAGACATCTGGCCGTGAATTTAATTGAATAGCCCATCTATTTATGTTTTGTGGGAAAAAACTTATGAAGTGGCTTTCTTTCACCGACCCAATAGGTGATTTGAATGTGCGAACCGAGTTAGCATATTCAAAATTCCGAAATATAATTGAGGAATTCAATATGGATGATATTCTAAAAGCAGTAGAAGAACTTGAAGGTGAAATGGTCGCCGCCCTTTCGAATATGTGCAGGATCCCCGCCATAGCTCCAGATAGCGATGGAGATGGGGAGGCAAAGAGGGCTTCTTTCCTTGTTGATCTATTGAAAGAAAATGGGATCACGGATATCGAGATCTACAAAGCGGAAGACAGCAGAGTATCAGCTGGCTATCGTCCAAATATCGTGGCCACCATAGAAGGTGAAGAGCCAGATCTTCCTCCGCTTTGGTTGATCTCCCATATGGATGTTGTTCCGACAGGGGATCTGGGAAAATGGGATACCGAGCCCTTTAACCCTATCCAGAAGGATGGTAAATTATTCGGAAGAGGCGTGGAAGACAATGGCCAGGCTTTGATCGCTTCCATATATGCGGTGAAGGCCATACTGGATAAAGGCATGAAGCCGAAAAGGACCGTGAAATTAGGCTTCGTGGCCGATGAAGAGGTCGGAAGCAAATACGGTATCCAGTATCTTGTGAAACAGGACTTATTCACACCAGAAGATCTACTTGTTGTTCCAGATTACGGGCTACCAGATGGAAGTGTTATCGAGGTCGTGGAGAAATCCCATCTTCAATTGAAAGTCATAACAAAGGGAAAGCAGGTGCATGCCAGTCGCCCCAATAAAGGGATCAATGCCTTCAGAGTGGCTTCCACCTTCATAGACAGGGTGTCCAATGAGCTTTATGAGCATTATGCCAACGAAGATCCGATGTTCGGACCTCCGATATCCACCTTCGAGGCCACAAAAAGAGAGGCAAATGTTCCTAATATCAATACAATTCCCGGAGACGATGTCTTCTACATGGATTGCAGAATACTCCCAAGAGAGGATCTGAAGGAGATAATGGAATTCATGAAGAATATAGCAACGAGGATAGAGATCGAGACTGGAGCCAGCATCAACATAATCGAGGTTAGCTCATCTGTCGCCCCTCCAGCCACACCCGTCGATTCGGATGTCGTGGTCAATCTTCAGAGTGCGATCAAAACAGTCATGGGAGTGGATGCGAAGCCAGTTGGAATCGGTGGCGGTACTTGTGCCGCGATCTTCAGAGAGGCTGGTTATCCAGCAGCTGTATGGTCCACCAATGAAGAGATGGCACACGAACCAAATGAGTATATCAAGATAGAGAATCTCATAAGTGATGCGAAGGTTTTCGCCTTGCTCTGTTTGATGTGAGAACTATCAGACCCAACTGGTTATGAATATTCCATTCATAAAGCATATGCTATGATCGAAATTCACGTACAAGTGATGATTACAAGTGCTTATCACTTGCCTTTTCCAATGCATCTGTACTCGAAGCCAGCTTCCTCTGCTTTTGTCCCAGATAGGAAATTGCGGCCATCGACTATGACATTGCCCTGCATTTTGGTCTTCAGGTCCTGAAGGTCAATATCCGCATATTCTCTGTGACTGGTTACGAGAACCACAGCCTTTGCATCTTTCAAAACAGCATCCAGATCATCCGAGAATGGTCTCTCAAAATCACGCACTAGTGGATCATGGAGCATTGGCTCGGCTCCACGTTCTACTAGCTCGTCGTAGACTGTGAGCGAAGGTGTGTTCCTGGTATCATCGGAATTCTCAAGGAAGGCCACACCCAATACCGCGATCTTCGCGCCTTGCAAGCCGATCCCGGCCTTTATCATCGTTGATTCCAGTATGTCCACAGTGTGAATCGGCATGCGGTCATTTAACAATCTGCTATTGACTATTATCTCGGGATTGACAGCCTTTGTACCATATTCATCCAGTCCGTATTTCAGAAGCCATGGATCCTTGGGCAAGCAATGGCCACCAACTCCAGCTCCCGGGAAATGCATGTTCCTTACCGGATTAGCAGCAGGATTACTGGGATCATTGGGCAATGTGTTCACCAATTTCCTTACCTCGAAGGAATCCACACCCAATGATTCGCAGATAAGAGCGACCTCGTTTGCGAAGGCTATATTGACATCACGGTAGGTGTTCTCCACCACCTTGGATATCTCCGCTGTCAGAGCATCGGTTGGGAATAGCTCGGCCTTGACGATATTGGAATAAAGATCAACTGCCAGCTTAGTACTTTTATCATCAATTCCACCGCATATCCTTGGCAAGTTGACGATATTATGGATGAGCCTTCCGACCATCACTCTCTCGTATGAGAAAGCGAGATAGAAGTCCTCACCTGCTTTCATGCCTGAAGCCTTTTCAAGAATGGGTTTGGCTATATTGATGGTCGTTCCAGGGGCGACTGTGGATTCTATGACAACCAATACACCTGGCTTCATATTTTCACCCACATTGTGGCAGACCTCTCTCAATGATTCGTATCGTGGAACACGATCAGCATCTGTTGGTGTCTGAACGTCCAGAAGGATCGCATCTGCATCCCCGCATGTGGATATGTCATCGGTCACACTGAAGGATCCTTTCTCATTAACCACCCTGTTGATAAGATCATCAAGACCTGGCTCGTCACCGCCAATGGGGTTCTTACCCTCATTTAGCATGTCGATCTTCCATCCAGAACGCTTGGATCTTCGTTGAACTCCAACTACCTTGAATCCTTCTGCATCGGCGAATAGAGCGGCGGCTGGTATTCCTACATATCCCATTCCTACAACTACGACTTTCGGCATGATATCACTTCAACATAGCAAGCGGATAATGTATATTTTGATTTTGGCAGAATTTATCTGAAATAAGGCGATTATTAAGAGGCGAAGGAATTAAGTAGGGAATATGGATATTTTACATGGTATAGTTTGGGTAATATCATGAAACATAAAAATAACCATCTGAGAATACTGGCCATAGGATTGGCCTTATCTTTGGCTTTCTCAGCCCTGGTATTCCCCATAGGAATTGTCTCGGCAACAGATGCTTGGTATGATGATTTCACAGGACCATGGGACAATACACGTTGGACAAACTCCACAGGTAATGGAACAATATTTCAAATTTCTGAAGGTGGTGATACATATTTGACTGCTGCAAGTTTCACTCCAGCAGGTGAATATAATTCAAGTAGATGGTATGGCCCCTCGACCCGTGCAGAGCTACCACTTTCTGGCCCATTTAATATCAGTACAGTATTGAAATGCCAAGCGGAAATACAAGACTACAGTCTGGTACGAGTGGAAGTGAAATTATTTGATACAACCGGAAGCCAAGTTTATGCTTTTGGATGGGGGGATGAAGATACCGCCTACAATCATGCAAGCATATACCTGAACGGAAGGGATGATCAGCATAGATTGTTCGAAACCGAAGATGGTGTAGCTTATACGATATTTTATGATAAAGAGATCAGCCTGGAACGAACTGAGACGCAATTAAAATTCTACCTTGAGGGAGAATTAGTATATACCTCGGCCCCAAGTTCAAGATCCATCAAATATTTGGAACTGGCATTTTTAAGGACCGGGGTACTCGAAACATATTGCACCCCAGATGTGAGACATATCAATTCCATAAATGTACAGACCACGCCAGCCACCGAGCCAGATCCACCGGAGAACCTTATTGGAACTGGAACTGATGGAGAGGTTGGACTTTCATGGTCCGCTCCTTACGGTGGAGGGGCGGAGATCACTAATTACAAAATATTCAGAGGTACAATATCTGGCAGCCTGAACCTACTCACCACCATTGGCAGCCAAACATCATACACAGATACTGGTGTGTCAAATGGCCAGAAATATTATTATGCTGTTTCGGCACTGAATGAAGTGGGTGAGAGCGGCATGTCCGTAGAGGCAAGTGCGACTCCCATAGCAGTTCCAGATGCTCCAGCCAGTCTTCAGTCGATCGCCGGGGATGATCATGTTCTTCTATCATGGGACATACCGACCTTCAATGGGGGCGATGCTATTACAAATTACACAATATATCGCAGCCAGTCTTTGGACTCTCCTCAGGAACTGGCATCTCTTGGGGCTCAATACTCTTATAATGATACTGATGTTGTCTTTGAACAGGTTTATTATTACTGGGTATCTGCGACGAATTCAGCTGGCGAGGGAGATCTGTCCAGCGAGGCGATCGCATCCATTGGCGCTCCCGTAACCCTGCCATCTGAACCAAGGAATCCAGATGCTGTGGATGGGAATGGAGTGGTAGAGCTTTCATGGAATTCACCCATATCAAATGGCAATTCACCCATCCTGAGATATTCTGTGTATCGAGGAATAGAAGAGGGAGCCATGTCCATACTGGCAAATAGTAGCCAGACATCATATATTGATGAAGATGTTATGAATGGCCAGAAATATTATTATTCGGTCAGTGCGTGGAATGTTTTAGGAGAAGGGAACAGCTCGGATAGTGTAGCTTGCACCCCTGTATCTTACTCTGCCCCATCCGCCCCGGTCTCTTTAGAGATCGTGCCCGGATACGGCTTTATCAGCCTGATATGGGCTGCCCCGATCGAGGATGGTGGATCTGATATCACCGCGTATCATGTATACAGGGGAGAAACTCCTGATAGTATGGCAATGGTCAGCACCCTGGGCAATGCTCTTTCTTACATGGATCTCGGATTGACAAATGGGATCGAATATCACTATGCGGTCAGTGCCTCCAATTCAGAAGGTGAGGGGAATCTATCCGCCACGGTGAATGCCACCCCTGGCCAATCAATACCTGTGGGAGATATTGATGGGGACGGTGTCCCTGACAATATAGATGCCTTCCCGACCGATCCAAATGAATCGGTGGATACAGATGGCGATGGCATAGGCGACAATGCGGATGATGATAACACTCCCCCAGACGATAACAATACAACAGATACGGATGATCTTGAAAAAGAAGTATCCCTTACATCCACCATAGTGACATTCATTGTTTTTGTCGTGATGGCCATTGTGGGTGTCATGTTCATGATCAAGCCAAAGGAACCGGAGTAGAATGGTTGATAGTGGTGTGAGACCTTATTTTTGTATCAAACTCTTTTTCAGATGAACTTGTAGTTTGTTCTTATTCACACATGGGCAATATGGACAATGTTAATTTATGGTAAACTCAATCCAGGCATTCCTAAGCTGGTATGTGTACGCATCCATCAACCAATCATCCAAATTATGGCATTGATCGCCAGTCCGATCGCTATCGCCCCTACGAAGAAAGCGATGAACAATAGAGCCGTCACCTTCTTTCCAAAGGTGGCGTTCAATACAGGGGCGGCAGTGATACAGATCGCATTACCGGCTATTGCGAAGGCCACGGCATGACCCATTGGAAGGCCCAGGATCAGGAGAGGGGCTAGGATCAATATTTCTTCACCAGAACAGATGAAGATAGGAATAGCGATTAGAACTATCAGGACAAGTCCTGGTATACTGCCATAGAAGTCCTGGCTGCTTCCGAAAAGGTCTGCCAATTGACCAGGTTCTGCGAAGGTGGATATGGCCGCACCTATGATTATACCAAATAATATGTATTTCAGCAGGTACATGAAGTGATCCCAAGAAGCCAAGAGAGCGGATTCATTACCCTTCCCCATCTCTACTGATTTGCATCCATCACAGGAATAACAGCCGGATCTTTGATCTCCAGCCTCTTTTTTACCCGCAAAGCGTTCGACGAACATACCGGTCAAGATTGCCAGTATGAAAACAGAAACTATCTCTAAAGCTAGATAGAGATACATCTGCTCGCCAATGGCAAGTATGTAGACCACTGGACTCAGTACTGGTACGACTATCAAGAAAGTGATTATGGCTCTTACCCTCATCTGCTTGCCCAGCATCATACCATGGGCCATTGGGACCGCGGCACAGGAGCATATTGGCAATATGGATGCGAACATTCCAGCACCCATCATCGTGCTTGGGAGCCTTAGTCTTCCAAGTTTAAGGTATTTCATTACCACGCCAGCAAGGATACATCCCCAGACGAACCATGGCAATATTCCAAGAAGATCCCGGAAGATGAAATCAAGATACTGTGCATCATTGCCCGCATCAGCCTCTGTGATCTTGCATATCCAACAATAGAGATAGAGGAATATATTGGCTACAGCGAAGGAAGCCATGAACCACCATTTTATCTTGTCCGGTACTAGAGTGGAAGGAGAGATGCTGTTCAGCTTATCATCAAGGGACTTGGAGCGCTTCCTAGCAAAATCGAATATAAAAGCAAGTATGACATAAACTATTACAGCTAAACCAACTACTCCGTGCAAACTGATACCGAACATTTATATCTCCTCTTGTGGATTTGAAATCCGTCATGTATATTGATTATTTAATTGCTTCCCCACACTAACGATATTTAAGATCGTGGGGGAGACCAATTCAATCATCACTCCAGATATTAACTATAATTAATATATTAAATTTTCTATTATATGCATTCAGGATGAGGAAGGCGCTGGAGTGTCCGGAAATTCACAAACACAATATACGCACACGTTAATGTTTAACTGGCTAAATATATTTATATAGTTATGTGCGTCTTTGTTTCCAATTCGTGGTGATTAGTGATGAATAGAAAAATACTGTCTGCCTTTGTGGTATTCGCTTTATTAGCCAATATATTGACCCTGCTTCCTATTAACGGAGCTTATGCGGTAGAACTGGTCAATGATACTGATGCATTTATCCTGCCAGATAGGCCAATGGCACCATCACCGCCCATATGGATAAGCGCTGATTTCACCACCGACCCAAGTGTCAAGAACCCGCTCGCCAATGGCACTGAGGCCGACCCATATATCATTGAGAATCTGGAGATAGATGGTAGTGGTTCAGGATACTGTATATTCATTGAGAACACCAATAAATTCTTCATTATCAGGAACTGCACTCTGGAGAATTCTAACGATGCTGGCCTTCTTATGCTTGGTAGCTCGAATGGCATTATAGAAAATTGCACGATAATAAATAATCAAGGCTCTGGCATCAAAGCAGAATCTGAGTTCGTGGACATTGAAGTGTACAACAGCACCATATCCGATAATGAATGGGGCGGAGTGATCATCAATGCAGATAAGATGACGAATTCCACATTCGTGAACAATATCATCAATTCAAATCTTGATAAAGGTGGTATAGGCATACGAGGAATGCCAGAGATCGCCGTCATAAGAACGGAGATACATGATAATGAATTATCTAATAATGATGGATTGTGCCCCATAAGGCTTGGCAGCAAGCTGAATCCTGCCCAGGATGATCTTCCAGTGCATTCGATATATACGAATATCACTAACAATGACATAATCAACCCTGGCGGTAATTTCAACGGGATAATCATGATCTATGCCACAGAATATATACAGGCGAATATCATGGATAATGACTTCAATACACCGCAAACACAGAATGGGGTTCATATTGGAAAGATGTCCAATGAATACTCCAAGAACCCAGGAGTCAGAAACCTGGATGTTAATTTCATCAATAATAATCTGACAAACATTGCGGCTGGAGCTCTCATATTATGCTCCACCGAAAGTCTGTATGCCAATGTATCTGATAATTACATCTACCACACAACTGGCATAACATGTGGAGCCGTGACTATCGGTTGGTTCAAGGCTGGTGTAGATACATCCACTCCCAAAAATGCCACAGTTATTCTGAAAAATAACATTCTTGAAAAAGTGGCTGACACCATAGGCTTTGGTATCAAGGCAATATATGACCTGAATGTGACCATTGAGGACAATACGGTGGACAGCGTGAATGCTCCAGGGATCAGAGTCGGATGGCTTGGAGATGGGGATGCCTCGAATGCACCAGAGCCATGGGCCTACCCCACGCGGAATGTCCATGGATCGATAAGCAATAATACTATAACTGGGGGACGAGGACAGGGTATCTGGTTATATTCACTTAATAACTCTATTGTTAATGGGAATCAAGTTTCTGGGAGAGACGGCACATCGACCAATGGAGATGGGATAAGGATCGATGGAGCTCGCGGTAACAATATCGTTTCGAACAATGTCATCACCGAGGCTGAAGCTATCGGTATTCGCCTTTATAATTCGAAGGACGTTGTCGTAAAGGATAATACTCTCAATAGCAATCAATATGGGTTGGGTGTGGACTATTATTCGAACAATAATCAATTCTTCAGTAATACTATCCTGAAAAATGATGTCCAATATGGATATTTTATTGAGATCAATTCTCTTAATAATTCATACCCTGCCAATAATACAGTAAATGGTGAATGGTTGCGATATTTCTATGGACTGGAGGGGGCGGATGGAGCTCTTGTTCCAGTTCAAAATCATATAATCGATGAGCGTTTGTTGTCAAACCTGGGTCAGGTCATTGTGGCCAATAGCTCCTATGTGGAAATAAAAGATAATGACGTGAATAATGGATCTTATGGATTGGCACTGATAAATACCCATGATTCTGTAGCGTTCGATAATGATTGCGAAAGCAATATCGGAGGTGGATTGGTGATAAGAGAGGAGGGGAAAGATAATTCCATATTCCAAAATATCCTGACCAACAATGGATACGGCATAGGGCTTAGCGGAATTACTTCTGGAAATATTTTTTGGAATAACTTGATCACCAAAGGAATTACACAGACTGGGATGTATATAGACAATTCTGGATATTCTTGGGAAAATACCATTTATGAGAATAATACAGTTGATGGAGAAAGTGTGAGGTATTACCATGGAGAAAGCGGGCATACGATCACTGGAGAACAGATCCTCGTCAGTTATATTACAAACCTGGGACAGATATCATATGTGAATTCAACTGATATTCAATTTAATGATGTGGATATACAAAATGGTAATGCCGGAGTCTATATCATAAATGGTGATCGGGTGGATGTTTTTGATAGCATCCTGGAAAATAATAGATATGGATTTTTTGCTTCTCTTACTAATGATATACAGCTGGCCAATATCGATATCACATCTAGCATCACCAATGTTTTCCTTAGCAACACAGAGAACATCAACATCGAAGAGTGTCATCTGGAAGGCGGCGATCGCTCCATTTACCTTTATAAGTCTGACCCTTTCATTGCGAACTCCACTATTGAGAACGCGGTTAGCAATTCCACATCACTGAATGGAGATTCTCACCCAGTGCTACTCAATACGACCTTTGATAAGAGCCAGGTCTATGTGTCAGATCCTCTATCGAACTTGAGTGTGAGATGGTATCTGGATATACACGTGAGCTCTAATGGGAAGAATATATCGGAAGCAAAAATCCTGATCATTGACAATGATGGTGCCAATGTCTTCGAAAATATGACACAAGAAACAGGATGGATAGACCAATTGATAATGACCGAGTATATTGTGGCCATGGAAAATAACACAGATATTAAGGCACCTTATAATGTGACAGTCCAGAAGGATGGATTGGGATCGTTCAATGCATCGATCGATATGGGACAATCCACCATTTTATTGATCGAACTGGATGATGAGACATTGCCATTGATTGAGAATATCAGTCTATCTCCATCCAATGTCACTGGTATGTCCGGTGACTGGGTGTGGTTGAATGCCACGATGGATGAGGAAACAACCGGTTGGTCGAACATAACCGGGGCAGAATGGTATGTGAGCTATGAATACCCAACAATAGAGAATGGAACTGGCAATCCATGTAATGCTTCAGATGGTTCCTTTGACAGTACTCAAGAAAACATTACTGCTTTATTAGAGATACCAAGCTTCCCGAAGGGAACGAGTACCATTTGGATACATGGTTCTGATGAAGGAGGGAATTGGTGCGAATGGGAAAGCATCAATCTGACGATCTTTGATGACTGGGGACCCGTTGTTGTATCTGGACCGACCTTCGAGCCAGATCCTTTTTCATCCTCCATGGATGAGATCACAATATCCATAACATTTGATGATGAAGAAAGAGGTAAGTCTGTTATCACGGGAATTGATTGGAGATTCGTTGGTGAATGGCCAGCTGGCGTTAATCAGACAGGATGGTCATCCATTAGTTCTTTGGATTGGGCATTTGACGAATGGAAGGAAGCTGTAAATCTCTGGTTCAATACATCATTATGGGAAAGAGGGGATTATATCCTTGAGATCAGAGGAATTGATGATTATGGCAATCGTGGTGAGTGGGCCAATATAACTATAGAAGTTCTGGATGATGAATCTCCAGAATCTCCGATCGGACTGATGGTCACCAATGAAGCAAATGGAGCCCTGAACCTAACATGGAACTCAAGCTCCGAGGGAGATCTTGTGGGATACAATGTGTATCGATCAGAAAGTAGTGGTAGAAGATATGTTCTCATAGCATCCATTCTAGCCTCTTCAGATCCGTTCTTCACAGACGCTGGGATTGTCCTGGGTACGACCTATTACTACGTGGTAACTGCCTTTGATGATCAGAGCCCGCCAAATGAATCACCCTTCTCGGAAGAGGGGACAGGAACATCGACAGTGGTATTGATATCCACCACGGATACAGATGGGGACGGTATCGATGACAATGTGGATACCGATGACGATAATGATGGCATTCCGGACAGTGAAGACGCAATGCCGCTGGATACTGATAATGATGGCGTGAATAATAATGTGGATACCGATGATGATAATGATGGTATTCCGGACAGTGAAGATACCATGCCGCTGGATACTGATAATGATGGGGAGAATAATGATGTGGATACCGATGATGATGGAGATGGTATTCCGGACAGTGAAGACACACACCCACTCACTCCAGCCGCTCTTCCCGAGGAAGAGGATGAATCCCCCGGAACTTCTGGTTATATCTGGCTAGTACTGGTTGGTATTTTCCTCGTGGTCTTATTCGCCCTTTATTTCAAAACAAGAGGAAAAGGTAAGTTACCAGATGATGGTGAGCGAACCGAGACACCACAGGAAGAAAATGCAACCGAGGAATTGGAAGCAGAAAATGGAGAAAAAGAAGAGTGAAATTCACTCTTGCTTTTCTCGGCGCTGCTTAAGCACCAAGAAGTAGATGATCAGGATTTTTAGATTTGATCGTATCTATTGTTAAGGTTTAATTATCTATATGGTTTAAAAGTAGCCCCTCAACAGCGTTAACAATCGTTTAGATTGGTTATTTATACTATTGTTAATATCTATTGTTAATAGCAGTTGTTAATATCTATTGTTAACATATCGTTGGCTCAGATATTTAGCAGTATTAAATAGTTAAAAATACACCTGTATACAAAGGATTAAAAATAAAATAAGAGAGGGAAATATATGACTAAAAGAATATCAGCGCTATTAATAAGCCTTGCAATGATATCCATGATATTCCTGAACACGGGCCTGGTAATGGCCAGTTCGCCAGTATCGGAAACTGACGATTTTTATGTTCCAGGAGATTGGATAATTGTAGGAGCTGAAAGCTATACGAATGAGATAATATCAGTGGAGGGGAACATAACCATTCCCGCAGGGGCATCATTGACCCTGACAAATGTCACGATATTAATGAACTGTTCAGCTGCCAACAGGACGCATATCGACGTTCAGGGAATTCTGAACATGTACGACGGTGGCGATGGATACAGCCCTTCAGATTCGATGGATGCAGATGCCAGTGTCATACAGGCAAATGTGTCGAACTACAATTTCTGGACTGGTGTCAATGCTGTCTTGGACATACAGAACAGTGAGATCCTCAATGCAGGAAACAACACCAATATGCCTCCAGATCAGTGGAGTGGTGTGTACATCAGAACCAATATGGCATCTATTGATGACAGCCGTATTGCAGATGGTGAGCACGGTCTGATCTTTGACAGTTGCTGGCCCGCTTCCTTGCAGAACAACCTGGTAGAGGACAATAATGGTATCGGAATTGGAGCTGGAGATATAACTGTTCCAAATTACAATATCAATGGTGTCCTTTCCAACAATGTTGTTCTGAACAATGGAGAGGCTGGTGTTTACCTGTCTGGAGACAATGTCAATGTCGAGATCTTCGGCATGAACGTGTCCTTCAATGACAATGGGATCATCGTAATAGGAAACGGCACTTTGAACGCCGATGTTCACGGCAATGAGATTTGGCGCAATGATGGATCTGGATATTCTGCTCTTTACATTATAACCAACGGAGTCTTAAATACGAATATTGTAGGTAATGACATTATTGAGAACGGTTGCAACGGTGTATTCGTTGGATTTGATCACGTGAATAGTGGTACAGATGGTCCTTCAGATGCGACAGTGGTAGTCAACAATAACAATATCTATGGAAATGGTGGCGGATGCCGATATACAGCTCTGGGTGACCTGGACATCACAATTAACGACAATTACATGGGTGGTTCGGATTATCACAGTGAAGGAGGAATGCAACAGATAGGGTATTATGAAGAAAATACCCGCTGTGGTAACCTTACCGTGACCATGGTCGGCAATGAATTCTATTATGGCCTTCCATCGGATGAATGGGATGTGCCACATGCTATCAAGATGGGAGCATGGGATCACATGGATGTGACATTCACAGATAACCGTATCTTACATGGTGGTGTCTATGAGAGCAGGACGATGTTGAATATTGGACATTACTTCTACAGTGAATGGGTCTTCCCACAGACTTTGGATGCTCTGGTTACTCGCAATGAATTTATCGTTCTTGATGACGACAGCACGGATTCCTATCATAGGACGTCTATCCAATTCAATGCTGAGAAGGAAATGAACATTGAATATACCGACAATTATTTCTTCTCATCTGCCAAACATGATTACATGGTTGCTGTTGATGAGAAGGGGCATGCTTTCCACCTTGGAAATGCAGATTATTGTAACGCCACAATCCGCGGAAACACCTTTGTATTGAGTCCAGTGGATGATCAAACCTACTCTTCAGGCCAGATCGGAGCACTGTTCTATGCATGGGCGAATGAAGAGCTCAATCTGGATTTCGTTGATAATTATGTTGAGAACAATGATGCACCATTATTATCATGGGACACTATCCCGATGATCATGATAGGTGGAGATGATGCATACACAGATTATCTAACGCCAAATGTCACATGTAATTTCATCGATAACACAGTTGTTCAGAACATCTACGGTGGTGGAGAAGTTGGTGTAAAGGCAATAGTCATTACTTCCGACGACCAGCTGGTCTGTAATATCAGTGGGAACGATATCACACAATCTCGCATTGATGATGGATCCGGTGACTGGGCTGACTTTGAGGGCGCCTTTAAGATCGGTAGCTCATATGGTTCAGCCTATTGTGAGGATCTGTATCTTATCTTCAATGACAACAACATCCAGGGTAATTTCCACCATGATGCGGACTCGGGCGGTGCTGTGCGGGCTGTAGCCAACAATAATATCACTGCAGATATCAATAATAATTACATTGAAGCAGTGTGGGAGGATGGAACAGCCGATTATGATTATGGTATGAGGATCGGTTACTCTTGTAACTCCTATGGTATTCAGAATGAAAACGCAGTTGTGACATCCAGCAACAATTTCTTCAAGAATGCTGGAATAGGCAGTAACTACGTGGTCGGAGCCAACAACAATCTGACCTTCACATCCGATGGAGATACGATGGTCGGCGCTCAATACGGAGATTGCGGTGGAACTGGAAGCTTCACTTCCTATACCACATACGGAAACGGTTTGACCCTAATGGCCGAGAGCTCCCTTGATGCTACGATCATGAATGGAGAGTTCTATGATAACGAAGGTGCGGGTATCTGCATCGAGACCGTTGGAGAATCTGATGTGACCATCGAGAACTGCTTCATACACGATAATTACTGGCACGGTGTCTACTTGTACGATACGGATGGTAATGGTGACGGCAATTTCGAGGTCAAAGAATCAGCGATCATAGGCAATGGTGCAGATTGGGATGGAAATTGTGGCCAAGGCAGTGGAATATATGCCGAGGATGTCATACTATTGATAGAGAACAGCACCCTGAACAATGATATGAACGGCGATTACGAACTGGATCTTAAGGGATTCACCAATGCCACAGCGCTGAACTCCTTCTTTGACAGGTCGAACACGGACATTGACAGTGTCACCTGGGGAAGCCTCATTGGAAATACCACATGGACCGAGACCAACCTGACTGTGTGGAACACCACGACCGACGCTTCCTTCAGGATAGACATTGATGGAGACGTCAAGAACATTGACGGAATTAACTTCTCTGCTTGTCTGGACATGTTCAATGTCGCTGGTGCAATAACAATGGCATTACAGGCCGCTTCCACTGGTCCCACTGATGCATATTTTGTTGCCTCATGTACCTGGAACGTGGATCACTTTGAAATCACATCTGGAAATGGCGGAATGATGAGTTATGTATCTCCATTGATGCAATCGACCGGAACCATGGGAACTGACATATCTGGTATCAATGCAAGTACAAACGGATACTGGATGGCCTGTGCCAATGGTACACCGATGCAGGGAACCGGAAGCTGGCTCTTGAACCAGTGGTTCATGCACGTGAAGGTCCAGCAGCAGGGAACCGGTATGATCATCCCAGGCGCTGATATCACTATCTGGGATGCCGACAACACAGTGGTTGGAACAGGCACATCCGGATGGGATGGATACAGTCGCTGGTTCGTAGTGGATGAATCATTGGACACAAATCCCTACAGCTACATGTACACACCACATACAGTAGAGGGTGTGAAGGGAGTTACCACAGGGACTGTATACCCGACAATGAGCTTCTCCAAAGAGGTCATTGTTTCACTGGATTACACCAGTTTGGCACCTGTAGCAGATGCTGGAACACCTCTGACAATAAATGAGGACACCAGTGCGATTCTTGACGGAAGCGCATCCACAGATGATATCTGGATCGTGTCATGGAATTGGAATGAGCCAACTGCTGGAATCTCACTGTCAGGTGAGACCCCGAGCTATCTGTTCACCCAACCAGGTGTGTATGTTTTCACACTGACCGTGACCGACTATGAAGGTATGACAGACACTGACACAGTGACCATAACCGTGGTCGATGTGACAGCACCCATGGCCGATGCAGGACCAGCTCAGAGTGTGGATGAAGATGTAGAGGTCGTGTTCGATGGAAGCGCATCTGGGGACAATGTAGGCATAGTGAACTACACCTGGACCTTCACGGACAATGGAACCGTCATCACACTGTACGATGATGGAGCCAACTACACCTTTGCCGAGCCAGGAACATACGACGTCACATTGACAGTGACCGATGGAGTGGGATTGACAGACACAAGTATTGTGACCATAACCGTTCTGGACATCACAGCTCCAGTAGCGATAGATGGTAATGGACAGACGGTTCCTGAGGGAACTGAAGTGACCCTGGATGGCTCTGCAAGTACTGACAATGTCGGTGTTGTAACCTATGAGTGGACCTTCAATGACGGCGCGAATGATGTTGTACAGAACGGAGCTGTCATGAACCACACGTTCATGATACTCGGCAACTACACCATCACTCTCGAAGTGTGGGATGCTGCCGGAAATAATGACACTCTGACAGTATGGGTGAATGTTGTCGATGTGACAGCACCGGAAGTTCTGGTCGTCGCACCTGGCGAAGGATTGGAGAATGTTCCACTCGATTGGGATCTCATAGTCGTATTCACCGAGGCAATGGACACAGTATCTGTGGAAGCGGCCTTTGATGTGGATGGGACAAATGTGACCAGCTTCGTATGGGACGTATCTGGAAGATATGTCACCATCATCTTTGATGAACTGGCATATGACACGGTGTACACCTTCACTGTAGGATCAGAGGCAATGGACATAGCTGGCAATGAAATGGAAACAGCAGAAGCAGGCAGTTTCCTGACAGCCATTGATCAAACTCCACCACCAGTACCAGAGCCAACAGTGAATGATACAGATGGCGATGGTATTGATGATGTAGATGATGCATTCCCGGATGACCCAGCAGCATCTATCGATACTGATAATGATGGTATGCCTGATGTGTACAATCCAGGTTACGACGAGAATGACACAAACCTGACAGAGGATATGGATGACGACAATGACGGGATCGATGATGATGTAGATGACGACACACCAATTGTTGATGATCCAGTTGACGACGATGATCCAGTTGACGACGATGACGACGACACAGCGGATGACGACACAGGAAGTAATGACTTCATGTGGATCATCATAGTCATCATACTGGTTATCATAATCGTTATACAGGCTATGATGAAAGGAAAGGAACCTGAGAGCGATGCTCCAACATCAGAACCAGAACCACCAGTTGAAGAAGCACCAGCTCCAGAAGAGCCTGGTGATGTCTAATCTGATGTATCGTGTCTGAATAAAGCAAAATGGGGAAGGCGAACCAGCCTTCCCCCCTTTTATATTTTATTATTTTTCTTTTGTTAGCCAGCCTTATTATTTCATTGTCTATTGTTAAGGATATTAATATATAATAACATTAAACTTATGCGACTTTAACTATATGAATAAGTCTAACATATAATATAAATTTGAGAGGAGTGAAAATGAAAAATAAATTCAGTGCTTTGATAATGAGCATAGTAATGGTGACAGTGATATTTGCAAATACTTCATTAGTGCTTGCAGGAACACCAGCACCACCGAGTGATGTTCCGGACGGTATTCAGTATATCGACGGCGACTGGACAGTTGTGGGGTCAGAAAGTTATACCGATGAGATCATCGTATTGACTGGAAATCTGACCGTGCCAGCAGGTGCAACACTCACACTTACCAACACGACGATACAGATGAACTGCACCATGATCGGGCAGTACAAGATCAATGTGGGTGGCAATGTGTACCTCCTGGATGGAGGAGATGGACTGACACCTATGGAAGCTGCTGATGCTGATGCATCCGCTATAATTTCAAGCAACCCGGCCTTCGAAACATACCTGCATGTGATGCCAGGGGCGGTGTTCGATGTCCAGAACAGTGAGGTCAGAAATGTGGGCCGCACTGACATTAACGGATACCTGGTCGGTGGACTCAACCCAGAGACCAATATCACGATCTGGGAAAATGTCACAGACGGAGAGTTCAGTGTTACCCTGGAAGGCGTGACCGCAGATATATGGGGTATTGATTTCAACACCACCCCTGTTACCACAATAGATGAAGTGGCCACAAGGATCCAGAATGCGATCCAGGCAATTGGCATAGGTGGATTCATTGGTGCGACCGTTATCTGGAATACGGATCACTTCGAGATAATATCTGGAACAACCATAGACGCTAGCTCATCGATATCAGCAATTTCCAGTGTGGCTCCTCTTATGGCAAACAGCACTGCAAACGGTACAGAAATATCTGGTACTGGGTGGATGGACTGCGCTATGAATACCCAGTCCTATGATGCTGACAAATACATGATCGGAACTTACTTCGAATCAAACAGTGTGAGCATCACCAACAGTCTGATCGCGGACGGTGGCCACGGTACGATATTTGATAATTGCCATCCTGCAGTCTTTTCTCACAATCTTGTAGATAACATGGCAGGAGCTGGATTTGGAATCACAAACTGGAGCAATCCAGGATTTACAATTGATTATGTTCTTTCAGATAACACAATAACCAACAATGGATTCTACGGGGTTGTATTCGATGCCGAGACCGTGGATGTCGAAGTGTTCGACATGGACATATCAGAGAACGTATATGGTTTGAACATTTACGCAGGAAGCTCTATCACAGCCTATGTTCACGATTCCTTGTTCTGGAGGAACAGTGGCATCACAGAACAGGATGCGGCAACCATCTTCATGCTGCCTGGAGAGGGCGGGAATGTGGATGCGACGATCGAGAGATGCTCCCTGATAGAGAATTACTGTGGCTCAATTTGGTTGGGCATAAGCCATCAGGATGACTACAGATGTGGGAATGTGACAGCGGACATATCCAATAATGATCTAATTGGAAACCATGGTGACATTAAGATGAATGCGAATTTCACAGTCGATGCCACGGTCATAGACAATACGATCTCATGGTCAAATTATCATACAGCAGTTGATTCTTTCAATTTCGGACATGCTGAATCAAGCTCTTTAACAAACAAGGATGAGTACGTGCAGTATCTGGATCTGGAATTCTCAAGGAACACTGCAGATTTTGGAATGTATGCAGATGGCGTACCCGTGGGTGGTTATGTCAGAACATCCGCAAAAGAGAATGTGGATGCCACGATCAATGATAATTATGTGGTCGGAGGTTACAATGTTGGCGGAATCTTCAGAATAGGATACCCTTGCGATGATGATGGCACAGATCCGATGTTCCCCCTGGTCAGAAACACGACCGCGTACTTTGAGGGAAATATTGTTGAAATGTATTATGATGGCGGTGCGCCAAATGTAGGTCAGGTCATACAGACACATGCGAAATATAATCTGGACTCGACAGTGATCGATAATAAATTCTATTTCGAAAGTGGAGCTGGAACTGTCATCAGACTGGGAGTCTGGGGAGATGGCAATGGCCCAGAACCTGTATTGAACAACACCGCATTGGTGCGGGAAAACACCATCACATTCAATGATCAGGCCGAAGATCAGTTGGGTGGATCCATCAAGATCATGGCTCTCGATTATATCTATGCGGATATCATCGACAATGACATCTATGCCTTTGTAAGCTACAATGATGGGGGCTGGATATGGGTCGGGTTCATACACAATGTCTATGAGATCCCATGCAAGAATGTGACAGCGAATATCATCAATAATAGGATGATCGGTGATTTCTTTATGCCAGATGCGAAATGCTGGTTCATAAATGTTGCAGGAGAGATAAACACAAGAGCCAATGTAATCGGCAATGTGTTCATTCACAATGATTTCATGCTGGATTCAAACGACAATCCAACAGATTTCCTAAGGTTTGGATTTATCCAGGGATTTTCTTCCGGAGCTACATTCTGCACGGATAACCTGTTCCTGAACCTCACTGACAATCGGATCACATACCGCACTGGTGCGGAGGTCAAATTATCAGGAGAGGGATTATGGACAATGACCAGTAATGAAGTTTGTATTGTGAACATTGAGAGGAACATATTCGATATTGATTTCTATTATAATGACGGGGCAACTCCACTGATAGGTGGCATGCTCTCGATAGGTACGTCAAATAACTGGTATAGCCTTGGAACTACAAAGAACCTGACAGTGGGTATCATCGACAATGTCTTCGATATCAGGCTGCATGGACAATGTTATGTAGGTGGTGTGTTCGATCTTGTCGCGATGGATAATGTTGATGCGATCGTTACAGGCAATCAGTTCCATTTCGAAACCACAGACTATGAGATTGATGTTCCAGATGTTGGAGGTTTCTTCAGAATAGGACACAGTGGAAATTCAATGATCGTGGCCAATCACACCACAGTGGATTTCATGGACAATAAATTTGAGATAATTCTGGAGGCTGGAATATACATGGGAGGAGGCCTACGCATATGGGCGGAGATAGACATCTTCGCCAATGTCACAGGAAATGATTTCGTATTTGATTCGGTCTATGATCAAGGGTGGTCAAATATCGGTGGCTTTTTGAACATTGGAGGTACAAATTATTTTACAGAGAATGTTACAGCGAATGTGAATTACAATACATTCACAGTGGACATATTCGGTGGGATCGAACTGGGCAGTGTCTTGAAGATTGGCGCGGAGTTTGACCTTGTCACCAATGTCATAGGTAATGAGTTCGTGGTGAACACCTATTATGACATAGGTGGCATAGATTTCGGCGGACTGATAGATATCGGAGCCTTGTGGGAGGAATCGAATAATATAACAGCTCATGTCAACTACAACAAAATATCCTTCACCATGTTTGAGGATATCGATGGGGCCTCCGCGATGCATATAGGAGGAGGGAAGAATTTAAGCGTCGAGGTCATTGGAAATGATATCGAATATACCACCCTCTCAGATGGAAGCTCTATATACATTGGCGGAATCATAAAGGTCGGCGATGTCAGTGGTGTACTTGCAAAGACAGTGGAAGGTGTCATAAGCGATAATAATATCCAGGCCCATCTCATAAATAATACAGATACTGGTGGCGCTATAAGAGTCACTGCTGAAAATGAAGTCAACCTGGTCATGGACAATAATATCGTGCAGGGCTGGTGGCCGGCAGATGTTGCCGAAGATGACAGAAGAGATTTTGGCGTCAGGATAGGATATCAATGCGAGAGCAATGGCATACTGGCGAATAACGTCACACTCCACATGACCAATAATATAATCGGACCTGGTGGAAAGAGCAGTGCGCTGTATGTTGGTGCCATAGACAATCTTGACTTCAGCTTTGATGGAGGAGTGGTCCAAGGCGCGCTATGGGATAATTGGTACATTGCTGCAGAAGGCAGTAATGGAAATGGTATAACCGCCGAATCCGAGGGAAATATGACGGTTTCCATAACCAATGCCGAGATAATGAGCAACAGGGGAGCGGGTATCGCCATAATAGCCAATAATAATACGGCAGTGGATATCAAAGACTGCTACATACATGGAAACTACTGGCATGGCATATACATAGCGAGCGATAATGAACTTATTGATACCTTCTCGATAGAGAGATGTGATATCATCGGTAATGGCATGAACATCAGTGGAGACCTTCCAGAATATGGCAGTGGAATATATGTTGAGAATGGACTTATCGATGTCGATAATTGCACACTGACAAACCCTGGAGGAGAGTACGAATTCAAGATTATGGATACTACATCATTCGTACACACACTCAATACCACCTTTGACAAGGACAATGTGTTCCTGGAGTCCACAGCCGGATATTTGACTGGTGGAGTAAGCGCAGACGATAAACAAGCTGGTTGGGCCCTGATCACAGATGGAGAGTTCAATCTCACCATTGATGGCGTATCAGCAGATATCGGACCTATTGACTTCACTGGCATAGGAAGCGTGACAGATGCAGCTACAAGGATACAGACTGCGATCCAGCTTGAATTCCCCGGTGTGACATGTACATACACTGGCGGCATATTCACCATAACATCTGCAACCATGGGTATAGGATCCGGTGTCACGGCATTGATAAATCACAGTGTTGGAAGCGGAACAGATATCAGTGGCCTGACGGAAATAAGCTCAAAGGCTTATGTTGATGGTGGAACTAATGAAGAACCAACCCCCGCAAATTGGGCTGCAGTCACAGATGGAGAGTTCCATATAGTACTGGATGGCGTGCCAGCTGATATAGGACCTATTGATTTCACTGGGGACACTACATTAGGACAGGTCGCGATGACCATCACTGCTGAACTTCAGGCAGAAGGCGGGGTCTATTCTTCAGCTTTATGTCAATGGATCGGTGGAATGGGCTATTTCAGAATAACCTCTGGAACCTGGAATTTCTCATCATCTGCCACGAATCTTTCTGCAACTGGAACAGGAACTGATATATCTGGATTGACAGCCAGTGCCGGTGGCGCATGGCTGGATATGGCAGATAATGCCGTGGTACAGCCTGTAAAGAACTTCATGGACTGTGCATTGAACGGAACTGAAACAGCAGGAGAATCTGCTGAACTTCTTGTCAGCTGGTTCATGCATGTGAAAGTGTTGCAATCTGGTACGAACTACGGAATACCAGGAGCGGTTGTGACAGTTGAGGATGGAGCAGGCATAGTTGTCGGCTCTGGAACCACAGACAGTGACGGATACCTCAAATGGGTTATCTGTGACGAGTACCTGGAGAGAATGGTATTGAGCGGAAAGGACCGCATAGAGTACGGAGATTTCACAGCATACGCGACCAAGACCAGCACATCTGGAAGCTCGGCTCCAACAGAAATGGATGTTTCAAAGGTCGTACCCATTATGCTGAACTACGTGTCCCTACCACCTATAGCGGTTGCCAGCAGCCAGACAGTGAATGAAGATACACTTGTGATCTTCGATGGTACTGGATCCTCTGATGATTTCTACATAGTGGACTGGGATTGGACCTTCGATGATAGTGGTGCTGTCGCTCTCGATGGCGAGATCACGGACTACACATTCAGCGAGCCTGGAGTGTACGATGTGACACTCACCGTCAGGGACTATGAAGGACTGACCAGTGCGATCATCATCACGATCACCGTGGTGGATGTGACTGCTCCAACAGCAGATGCAGGACCTGATCAGATAGTTGATGAGGACACGAATGTGACCTTCGATGGTACTGGAAGCTCGGACAATGTTGGCATAGTGAACTACACCTGGACCTTCAATAATGGTACAGCCCAGACATTGTACGAAGTGAACCCTGTGTTCAACTTCACAGAACCAGGAACGTACACCGTTACCTTGACGGTCTCCGATGCTGTTGGTCTAACAGGCATTGCCACAATGGAAGTGACCGTGCTTGATGTGACTGCTCCAATAGCGATCGATGGTGATGGACAGACAGTTGCCGAGGGAACTGAAGTAACCCTGGATGGCTCCGCAAGCACTGACAATGTCGGTGTCGTGGCCTATGAATGGACCTTCGATGATGGTGCGAATGATGTCGTGATAATCAATGACATCATGAATTACACATTCACCATACTCGGGAACCATACATTGACATTGACCGTGTGGGACGCGGCCGGTAATGAAGGCACACTCACTACATGGGTGAATGTCGTTGACATGGAAGCACCTGATGTTCTGGTCATAGCACCTGGCGAAGGATTGGAGGATGTTCCACTTACCTGGGATCTCATAGTCGTATTCACCGAGGCAATGGACACAACATCTGCAGAAGCAGCCTTCAGTGTGGATGGAGCGAATGTTAGCGCCTTTGTCTGGGATGCAAGTGGAAGATATGTCACCATCTCATTCGATGAGCTGGCGTTTGACACGATATACACCTTCATCGTGGGGCCAGAGGCAATGGACTTAGCTGGCAATGAGATGGGAACAGCACACACGGACAGTTTCCTGACATTGTTGGACACCACCCCTGTACCAGTTCCAACAGAGGATGATACAGATGGTGACGGTGTGGATGATGTCGATGACGCATTCCCTGATGATCCAGCAGCATCAGTAGATACGGACAATGATGGTGAGCCTGATTCATGGAACCCAGGTTACACGGCGGATGATTCCACGACCAACCTGACTGAGGACTTGGACGACGACAATGACGGAATCCTGGATGTGGATGATGATCCAATAGTTGTGGATGATGATCCGGTGGATGATGATGATGACACGGCGGATGACGACACAGGTGGTAATGATTTCATGTGGATCATTATCATAATCGTCCTGGTAGTTGTGATCGTTCTGCAGGCGATGATGAAGGGAAAGAAGCCTGAGGACGAAGTATCGGCAGATGATACGCCAGAGGCGGGGTCTGAAGCACCTGTGGAAGAGCCAGCTATTGAAGAAGCACCAGAAGAATCTGGTGATGTCTCATCCGATGACCTCGTGTCTGAATAAGTGAATGAAGCAAAATGGGGAAGGCGTGTTCAGCCTTCCCTCCTTTTACATTTTATTATTATTCTTTTTTGGTTAGCCAATGCATAAAAATACATATTAACTATAGTTAAAAAATTATCTATTGTTAAGGATATTTATATATAACATCGTTAAGATTGCACAGACTAACTACATAATCAGATATCTAATGTACAAATAATTGAGAGAGGAATAAAAATGAGAAATAAATTCAGTGCTTTGATAATGAGCATAGTAATGGTGACAGTGATATTTGCAAATACTTCATTAGTGCTTGCAGGTACACCAGCACCACCGAGTGATGTCCCGGACGGTATTCAGTATATCGACGGCGACTGGGTAGTTGCAGGATCCGAAACATACACAGATGAGATCATTGTGTTAACAGGAAATCTGTCTGTGCCAGTAGGCGCATCCCTGACAATTGTGAACACGACGATCCAGATGAACTGTACGATGATCGGAGAGTACATGATCTATGTTGGGGGTAATATGTACCTTCAAGATGGAGGAGATGGGCTGACACCTTTGGAAGTCGGAGATGCAGATGCATCTGTCATAACTTCAAGCAACCCAGCCTTTGAAACATACATGTATGTCGATGATGGAGCTGTATTGGATGTCCAGAACAGTGAGATCCGCAATGTGGGACGCACAGATATCAACGGATACCTGGTAGGCGGACCAAATGTAGAGAATGTCGTTGCAAACTGGGCTCCCATCACAGATGGAGAGTTGAGCGTGACCATTGATGGCGTTACAGCCGACATATGGGGTCTTAGCTTCACTGGAGTGACCGTAATATCAGATGTGACAACAGTGATCCAGGATGGTATACAGGCTATCGGAACAGGCGGATTCATTGGAGCGACCGTTATTTGGAACACGAACCACTTCGAGGTCGTATCTGGAACCACAATAGACCTGGACACACAGGTCGGGGCCGATTCAACCGTCGATATTGGAATGAACAGCACTGCAAGTGGTACGGACATATCAGGAGCTGGCTGGCTGGATTGGACAGCAAATGCCAGATCTTACGGAGCAGATAAAGGCATGATAGGCACTTATATCGAATCCAGCAGTGTGAGCATCACCGACAGTGTGATAGGCGATGGTGGCCATGGTCTGATATTCGACAGCTGCTATCCAGCTGCTTTTACTGGCAATCTCATAGATAACAATGACGGAATAGGACTCGGCATCACCAACTGGAGCAATGCAGGATTCAATATCAATTACATTGTTTCAAACTATGAAATAATCAATAATGGCCAACACGCGATCTACCTTATGGCGGATATCATCAATGTCGAGGTATTCAATATGAACATCTCGGCAAATGGATGGGGTGTCAATACCTACGGTGGCAGCAGTGTGACGATGAACGTGCACGACTGTGACTTCTGGAGACAGGATGGTACCAGTGAGATGGACGCGTCAGTTGTATTCGCAATGGCTGATGAAGAGGGAACTATCGACATGACCGTCGAGAGAAACCTCTTATACCACAATGAAGGTGGAATGATCTGGGGCGGTATCGGCTGGCTCGATGATTTCAGAGCAGCCAACCACACAACGGTCTTGATAGCAAATAATACGATGATCGCCAATGACGGGCACAATAATTTCAATGCAAAGAACGATGTCAATGCAAAGATCGTTGATAATTACATAACCGGCCTGGATGGAGACACGAACTTTGATGGATTCAGGATCGGATTTGCTACCAGCTCAACAGGATCGGATAAAGATGAGTTCCCAGAATACACGACGGTCGAATTCTCAAGGAACATCGCGGATATGGGGGTGTTCGGCGATGGATGGAATGTTGGTGGATGGCTCCGCACAGCGGCCAAGAAGGTCACGAATGCAGTAGTGATCGACAATGATGTTGTCGGCGGTTATTTCATTGGAGGAGTCTTCAAGATAGGGCATCCATCTTACAGCAATATGGATCCATTGGACGCCAGATTCCCGAACTGTGAGGAAGTGAATGCTTACTTTGAAGGAAACAGCATCAAGATGTATTGGGACTTCCAGGTCAATAATGGCCCAGATATAGGCGGTTTCTACCAGACCATGGCGCTATTTGACCTAAATATGACCATGATCAATAATTACGCTTACTTAGAGTGTGGGAACTCCGGTTCCATTGTGGAGGCTGGTTGGGATGGAGATAATGATTACTACACACTCAACACCACTGTGTGGATGATCGGGAACACCATAGAAGTGGACATGAAGTCCACTTCCGAGTCAATTGGGGGCGTGATCCAGATATTGGCAGAGCCAGATATTGGAGAGGTAAAAGCGTATCTGTACGACAATGACATAAACATCATGAGTAACGATAATGATGGCGGTGTCATCAAGATTGGCGGATATGTATCAGACACTCCAGCCGGGAATGTCACTGCCAGATTGGTCGGTAATTCCCTGACCGGATATTACACAGATGGATCTGCCGTATACCTTCATATAATGGGTGTGGAGAATACGAGAATAGATATGATCGATAATATATTCTATCTTGAAAATGTCGCAGCCATTGATTTGGATATCCAGTTCTTCAGAATGGGAGGTCACAGTAGTTGGAGTGATACGGCGGATTATTTATTCGCGAACATAACCGACAATGTGATCATAGTCAATACCCCTGGCGCATGCAATTATGGCGGAGGACTATGGTGGATAGTGGCTGATGAATATCAGAATGTCAATATTGAGAGGAACTTCATCGAGCTTATAAATGAATATACTGATGATTGCCCATCATTTGGTGTAGTGTTCTGTTTCGGATATGAGATCAGTGACGATTACTACGTCAAGGACATGGATTTCAGAATGATAGACAATGAATTCAGGATCATATCAGCCGGTGAAGCAGATTATGGTAATATATTCATCATCTTCGCTGATGAAGAGCTTAATGTGAATATCAGTGGCAATACCTTCGAGTTCGAAACAGCATATTACAGCTCCCAGGCCTATGTAGGCGGGTTCATGTGGATCGGGTATGAGAAGAATTCAGATGAGATCGCGACCAACACCACACTGAACATGTATGATAATGTGTTCGATCTTGACCTGGGACATGAAACTGACGTGAATGGATTCATCATGGTAGAGTGTGATGACCAACTCGTGGTCAATATATGTGGAAATGAAATAAACTCCATATATCACAAAAGCGTTAGTGGAGGAGGATTCTTCGAGATAGGATATTACTACAGAAATGCACAGTCGATCAACACGACCGCGAAGATCATGAATAACAATATCCACGCTCAATTCCATGATGGTTCATCTGTAGGGACATTGTTCAAGATACTCGCCATAGAGAATGTGTTCATAGACATGATAGGGAATGACATAACTGTCGATCTCATAGGAGGATATGTCAGCGGCATAGATCTAGGCGGTGTCATCAGGATAGGCAGGACAGGAAGCAGTGATGATGAGACAGCGGAGGTTGTCAAAGGATCATTCAGCGGTAATAACATAGTTGTGAACACGAATGAGAACAATAATGGTGGACAGATATTGAGATTGTCCGCGACCGACCTGGTTGACCTGGTAATGAACGACAATGTGATACAGGCATTCATTATGACCGAGGATGAGGATGATATAGAGGACCTTGGAGTGAGGATCGGATATGAGTGTGAGAGCAATGGCATCATCACCGATGACGTCATACTCCACATGAGCAACAACATCATCGGCCCAGGTGCAGTAGGATCTGCTCTGGCTGTGGGTGCCAATAACAACCTGACCTTTGATTTCATCGGAGGAACACTTCAGGGTGCGTTCTATTGTGATTCCTACAATACAGAGCCCGCATACGGCAATGGTGTATCATTACAGGCAGGTAATACACTCAATGCATTGATCCAGGATGCCACGATCATTGATAATCGTGGAGCTGGAATATATGCAAGTGGTTACAATGATTCATATGTCGATATAATCAACTGTGACATCATAGGCAACTACTACAACGGTATCTACCTGAACTCTGATGTTGGCATCATGACCAGCAACATAATGGAATGTAACATAATCGACAATGCGAATGACTACAACGGAGATGTTGGCTCCTCAAATGGAATTGAAGCATTCGATTCCATCATCTACATGGAGAACTGTACATTCGACAATCCAGATGCAGATTATGAACTGGATCTTGATGGCGACACAGATGTTACAGCACTGAACACGTACTTTGACAAGAGCAGTGTGTACCTCAATGATATGTCCGCATTCTTAACTGGCGGTACAGATATCGAGGTGGATGTTGCAGATTGGGCCTCTATTTCGGATGGTACGTTCAATATCACTATTGACGGTGTTTCCGCAGATATCGGACCAATTAACTTTGGAGGAGATACAACAATGGGCATGGTACGTGATGATATTCAAATTGCCATAACCGGTGCCTTCCCTGGCACAAGTGTCGTATGGACTGGATCAGAGTTTATGATATACACATCCTCAAATGGACTTGAATCATCTATATCTGTCCTATCCGCCCACAGCGGTGGTCTTGGTACTGACATATCTGGTCTTTCAGCCTCTTCATTCGATGCAACTTTGACCGGAGGAATGGGTGCTATCTCCAATATACTAGCCTGGAATATGACGACAAATGGAAGCTTTACCATAACAATAGATGGGAACACGGCTAATGTTGGACCTATAAACTTCACAACAGCCACTAATATGACTGGTGTCGCAAACCTTATAGAGACTGCAATGCAAGTTCCAGCTGGCTTCGCGGGATCAACATGTACATGGAACGGAACCAGTTTCATCTTCACATCTGGAACACAAACCCCAACAACGAACATATCCAATGTATCTGCGGGTACTACTGGAGTGGACATATCTGGATTGATGGACAGTGGAGATAATGGTGTTGTGACCCTATCACCAGTAGGTTGGTGGATGGATAGTGCTGGCAATGGTATTACTACCGCAGGCACAAGCTCGACATTACTTCTACAGTGGTACATGAACGTCAAAGCAGAACATCTGTCATCCGGATTGGGAATACCTGGAGCAACAGTGGATGTTTGGGATGTCTTCGGAACACCGATCACAAGCGGAACAACAGCCATGGACGGATACCTCAGATGGATAGTTGTCAACGAATACTACCAGACATCGACAACCCAGACAAACTACACAGCACACGATGTTACAGTGACATTGGCTCCTGAAACTGGCAATGCTAACCCGATAATGGACACAACACAAGATGTGATCATCATATTGGATTATGTGTCTGACCCACCAATTGCAGCTGCAGGTTCAGATCAGACAGTGGATGATGGCGCAACCGTCACCCTGGATGGTTCTGGCTCAACAGACGACTTCTACATAACAGCATGGGACTGGAGCAATGCCACAATGGCACTTGCATTGAGCGGTGAGACAGTGGACCACGTGTTCGCAGCACCGGGTGTTTATGAAATAACCCTGACAACAACCGATGCAGAGGGTTACACAGACACAGACACGGTTGTCATAACTGTACTGGACATCACACCTCCAACAGCCAATGCAGGACCTGACCAGATCGTGGATGAAGACACTGTTGTGATATTCAATGAAACAGGCTCGGATAATGTCGGTGTCGTGAACTACACATGGACCTTCAATGATGGTACGAACCAGACACTGTATGGGGAATCAGCAAACTACACCTTCGCTGAACCTGGAACATACAATGTCACATTGACCGTGGCTGATGAAGCGGGACTGACAGACACTGATGTGTTCGTCGTAACTGTGCTGGATATAACACCACCTGAAGCAATAGACGGTGATGGACAGACAGTGGCTGACGGAACCACAGTCGTACTGGACGGCTCTGCAAGCACGGACAATGTCGGTGTTGTGGCATACGAGTGGACCTTCAATGATGGGGCGAACGATGTGGTACAGACAGGAGCTATCATGAATCATACATTCATGACACTCGGTAACTACACCGTGATACTCCAAGTATGGGACGCGGCCGGCTTAAATGACACATTGGTCACATGGGTGAACGTGGTCGATATGACTGCACCTGATGTGCTGGTCATAGCACCTGGCAACGGACTCGAGGATGTACCGGTGGAATGGGATCTAATAATCGTATTCACCGAGACAATGGACACGGCATCTGTAGAAGCGGCTTTCAGTGTAGTTGGCACAAATGTCACAGGCTTTGCCTGGGATATTTCCAATAGCTATGTGACCATAACATTCGATGAGCTCGACTATGATACCATATACGAGTTCACGGTGGGCGCGGATGCAGAGGATATTGCAGGAAACACAATGGGAACAGCACACACAGACAGTTTCCTGACAGCTTTGAGCACAACCCCAGTACCAGTACCAACAGAAGATGACACAGACGGTGATGGTGTGGACGATGTGGATGATGCATTCCCAGATGATCCAGCAGCTTCTGTGGACACAGATGGTGACGGTGAGCCAGATTCATGGAACCCAGGCTACACGGCAGCAGATTCCACGACCAACCTGACAGAGGATATGGACGACGATAATGACGGAATCCTGGATGTGGACGATGACCCAATAGTGGATGATGACACAGCGGATGATGACACAGCGGATGATGACACAGGTGGTAATGATTTCATGTGGATCATTATCATAATCATATTGGTTGTCATAATCGTTCTACAAGCAGTGATGAAGGGAAAGAAACCTGAGGATGATGTCCCCGAACCAACAGAAAACATTGCTGAACCAGAAACACCAGTGGAAGAGCCGACTGTTGAAGAAGCGCCAGAAGAATCTGGTGATGTCTCATCCGATGACCTTATGTCTGAGTGAAGGAAACAATAAAGCAAAATGGGGAAGGCGAACCAGCCTTCCCCCCTTTTATCTTTTATTTTATTTTCTTTCTCAATCTTTGGATCGTACGACTTGACCGACTGATCGTCCCGGCCAGTGTATGAAATTCCCACTTGGTAAGATCTGCCCGAGATATTATTCTGCGGAACATCACTTTTGTCTTCGGCATCTTGTGCTTTGGATAATTGGTCTCCTCCAACATCTCATCGAATAGAGTATGTAGGGTCTCTTTGTCTGAGGAACGGGCCATTTGCTTGGAAGATGTCGCTTCTCCCATGGTTGCAGCCTCATACATGATCACCGTAGCAGCTTGAGAAATATTCATAATTGGGTATTCTGGAGAAGTGGGTATATTGACCAATAGGTCACACTTGGATATCTCATCATTGTACAGTCCCTGATCCTCCCTTCCGAAGACCAGACCTATCATACCATCTTTGTCATGGACATGTTCTGCAAATTCCTTCGGTGTCATTGGCTGTCTGTTGAATTTTCTACCATTCTCCGTAGAGATACCCGATGTGCCCACAACTAGGTCCACCATGCCCATGGCGGTGGGAAAATCATCCACGATCTTGGCATTTTCAATTATAGGTCTGGCATGCTTGGCAAAACGGAAAGCGTCATCTCCCAGTTCACAAGGATCTACCAATATGATATCTTTAATTCCGAAATTGGCCATCGAGCGGGCTATGGAGCCAATATTGCCTGCGAACTTGGGCTGTACCAGTATTATGGTGAATTCGGGCATCATCCGTGAGAAGACAATCTGATTTATAAAAGCAACCGCATTTAACCCTCGCATGAGATACGCATTGAAGTTCGCATATAATGGGACCGCTTTTGATGGTTATGCCAGACAGCCAGACTATACCACCATCGAGGGAGCCATCATACACACGATGAAAAAGGAAGGCATCATGAAGGATGTTGAAGGGAACTTCTACCCGGCCAGCAGGACGGATAAAGGCGTTAGTGCTCTCGGGAATGTATTGGTGATAGAGACAGATGTGGATGAGCGAGGGATCATCCCTATGCTGAATTCCGACCTGAAAGATATCGTGTTCTATGGTATCGCCAAGGTTGATAAGGATTTCAAACCCCGATATGCATATCAGAGATGGTACAGGTACTTCATGCTGAACAAAGGTGGATATGATGCTGATATGCTTACACGCATATCAGACGCTTTCCTGGGAGAGCATGAGTTCAAATATTTTTCAAAGACGGACAAAAAGATGGACAAGACAAAACTGACGATCGATTCAATATCCATATTTGAAGAGAATGGATTCATAATATTCGACTTCAAGGCCAGGCGTTTCCTGTGGCAGATGATCCGGCGATTAGTGTCCGCCATGATCGGAGTGTATGATGGTAAGATCGAGCTTGAAAAGCTCATTAGTTCGCTTAAAGGAACTAATGAGGAACTGGCCATCTACCCAGTTCCACCAGAAGGGTTAATCCTGATGGACATAGACCATAGGCTGGAATATGAGCATGTCAAATATCCAAGAGACATGTTCGATCGGCAGATCGAGCGAGCCCTGACAAAGGCTGTTGTTTTGGGTGAGTTGAATGATGGAGCCGAGGACTGATATTCATGGTCGAGATTGCTGAAGAGATAGGATGTCCAGATTGTGGCGCACCGCTCAAGATCAAAGCAGGTGAGGCGATAATCACCTGCGAATATTGTGGCTCGGATGTGAATCTGGCAGTTGGGAAGAAATATTTCCTCAAGCATTCTATAATCTCAGCGAAATTCGATAATTCCGCAATAGTCAAGGAGGTGGGGTCGTGGATGAAGAAAGGGTTCCTGAAACCATCGGATCTTGCCCGCAAGTCGAAGATACTGAATGCGGACTTGAAGTTCCTTCCCTTCTTCATAATAAATCTTTCAGCAAAGACCTCCTACGAAGGTGTGTTGACAAGAACTGGCCAGAATATTGACAAAAAAGGTGATTTCGCAAAAACATATTATTGGAAGATCGTGGGAAGAAGAGGAACCTTCTTCCCCACTAGATCCTATCAAATACCAGCTTCTGGCAAATCGGATTTTAATCTTTCACTGCTCAGCAAGGATGGTAAATTCCTAAACTCGGAACTTGATGAAAAAGAAGCTGGAGAAATAGCGATCCAGGAGGTGAAGGAACATCACAAGTTCCTTCTATCATCGGAGGTGGATCACATAACCAGCATGAATACTCAAATTGATATCAAGAACACGGAATTCCTTCATGCGCCAATATGGTTCATTAACTACGAATACGGTGGCAAGACCTACGAGCTCATACTGGATGGAGCCACCGGGGAAGAGATCAAGGCAGAGATACCCGCGATCGAGAAAAAGGGTATCTTTGGTAAATTATTCGGCGCATGATGAATGTGAAAACAATTATAATATAGTGAAGCGTATTGGCATAAGGAACGGGTTAACATATGGCAGAGAGACTATTACAACACAAACATTGCAGGAACTGTGGCAAGGCCATACCGGCTGATGATACTTTTTGTAGTGACACATGCAATGTCGAGCACAGGGAGATGATGAGGAAGAAGAAGAATCAACTCCTTATCATGATGTTCATAGCTATGGCTATTATGGTCTTCACCATGTTCTCGGGTGTATGAGGGCTCCAAATGAAAAAAGTGGCAGTGGCAGGGACCTTCAATGTCTTCCACAAGGGCCATCGAAAATTACTGGCAAAGGCCTTTGAGATTGGAGATTATATTCACATAGGTCTAACCTCGGACGAGATGGCTGGTAGATACAGAGATGTGGCAGTCGAGCCTTTTGAGATCAGGGAAAATAGACTGATGGAAGAAGCAATGAAGCTCTCTGGAGATAAGAGCTTCACAATTACAGAGATCAATGATCCCTTTGGGCCAGCAGCCACTTACAATTACGATGCCATTGTTGTGTCAAAGAATACCAGGGAAATGGCTGATGCCATGAACTGGGCGAGGGAGCAGAACGGCCTGGAACCCCTGGACATAGTGGAGATCGATATCGTACTGGCGGATGATGGAAAGGCCATCGCTTCGACCAGGGTGATCACCGGAGAGATAGATCTCGATGGTGAAGTTAGATAGAAATTACCCATTCTCAAAAAAATCATTAGTATTTATCGCCTGATTCCTAGAAAGATATATCATTCTGGATCGGTGAAATCCAGTATCTTATGTTTTCCAGTCATCAAATTCACACATACGACCTTGGCAGGATCCGGATGGAAATTATGTATGGCCTGGAAGGGGGTTTGCGATTGCCAGGCCGATGCACTTATCAGCTTCACACCTCGATAATTATCAACACCAGATCCATGAACATGCCCGGTCACGAATATATCCGGGACTGGATTGATTATCATGTAATCTTTATCCTCGGGAGCTATGGGAGTCTTACCACCATAACTAATGGCCATATGCCGCCTCTTGAGCATTTCCTTCATCGCGAGGATCGGCGTCTGGTATGTGAGCTGGGGGACATCCCCTATGAGATCATCCACACTTCTTCCATGATATGAGAGCACGTTCACTCCCTCCAGTGTCATATAACATGGATTTCCGACAAAACGAATATTTAGATCGGGATTGAACTTTCCTTGTATTTCATCATCAAGAGCTGGCTGAGGCTCCGCTGGCCTCGCAGCATCGTGATTCCCTGGCTGGATGATTATCTCGATATGTGGAGGCACCTTCTCAAGCATTCTGCCAAACTCGGCATATTGTTCCATCAGATCGGTGATAGTGAGCTCGTCCTTCTGATTGGGATATACGCCGATACCATCCACCGTGTCACCCGCGATGATCATGTATCTGATCTTGGATACATTATCTTCTTCAGCAAGCCAGGCCATAAAGCGATTCCACTCCACCTCCAGAAAATGCTTGCTGCCAACATGCACATCGGATATGAACAGAACCTCGACATCCTCCGAAGCCCTTCTTGGAGAACGATTCACTGGTATATCGGGTTTGACTATGTCATCTGGAAATAGCATGACGCTATCATCACCCCTATACCCACCCTTGCTTTTCTTTGTCTTTCCAATTATCCCGATAACCTCATCGGCCACCAATGAGATATTATCGCATGGGCTTCCTTTCAATATCAGGGCTTCCATCTTGCCAGTTTCATCCTCGATAGATATCCTGGTATGGCCGTTCTTTGTCTGATTGATCTCATTGATCATGCCAATTATCTTGATCTCATCCTCTAATTTCAGAGCTTTCACGATGGGAATAACAGATCGCATTCTCTGCCATTTGCGAACTATCCTGCTCAGCGTGACATATCTATCTTTGAAGTAGCGAGCGAAATTTATAATCTTGCCCTCACAGGTGCTATTGCCAGTGATATCAGTTATTACGACCACTCCACTTTTCTTCTCCCTGATGGTCGTGGCATCTGCCTTGGAGGTGAGCTGAGCCTGATCTTTTATCACATCGGATGTCCCAGTTCCTTCTTTTTTACTGGAAGCATCGTCAATAGGTGTGGGAGACAGTGGGTCAGTACGAGTGGTATTTTCCGTTTCTTCCGATCCTTTCTGTGTATATGATAGAACGGATTCCGTGGTCCTGAAATCCTTCAAGCTGAGAACAAGAGGCAATGCTTCCCGGTCACTAAGAAAATTCTTGATGAAAGCCTTTGGATCCTTCTGTGAAAGTATGAATTCTACAGCATCTGGCTCTATGAGTGTGCCGTGATCAGTGAGTATCTCCAAAACTTCCTCTTTCATGGATTCATAAGGTATGTTAGCGGGGGTTATAAACCTAATTATAAGGAGGAAAAAAGCCATCTTGCCCAGTAATAATTATAATATAAAATAATGGGGCCGAGGGGGAGATTTGAACTCCCGTTTGAGGCTCTGCAGGCCCCCACATAGCCGCTATGTTACCTCGGCGCTACGTTGTTACTTCAATGATTCATGCGCCGAGGTCCGCCTCAGCGCTATGTTGATGTTGGTGTGTTTCCAGACATCGATGAAATGAGATTTGGTATATATAATTAAGGCAGGATATGTAATTTTTCCCTTTCGATGTGGAAAAATTATCGTATCCCGATCTCCTCATCTGTCAAATAGCAAGCAGGATCGGATCCCCAGACATCTCCCACAGCTTCAGATCTTACCCTTGATCCACCTCTGCATATCTCGAAGAACCGGCAGTTGTCCTTTGCACAACGGCCGGTTATCTTATCGTCCTTGTTCTTCAGTCCATTCATAACTGGATCTGAGATGTCATCCCAGATCTCACCGAACTTTCTTTCCTTCACATTCCCAAAGCTGTAGTGCTGCCAGAACTGGTTCGCATGCACTCTGCCAAGATGGTCGACATCCGCTATCGTCTGGCCTGTGCCGTCGCCTCCGTTCCTCTTTAGCAGGCTGTAAGCCCATTCCGCCCTCTCAGGATCCTCATCCTTCAGTGTGAGATAAAGGTAGCCAGCATCCGCATAGTTCCCAACAAGCAGAGTCTCTATCGGATATCCATCAGCATGGTGCTTTTTTGTAAGTTCGAAATACGTGGTCATCGCCTTTCTGGTCTCTTCATGGCTCAGGTCCAATTCCTGAATCTCTTTTCCCCTTCCGGTATAATCCAGGTGGTACACGCAACATCTGCTTACCCCGATCTCCTTGAGCTTGAGGAGCACCCCCTCCAAATCGTCTTTGTTATGCTGAGTTATCGTGAATCTGAGTCCAGTCTTCTGTCCCACCTTGAGACAATTCTTCATTCCTTCGACAGCTCTATCGAAGGCCCCATCCATTCCACGGAACTTGTCATTCACATCTTTCAGTCCATCCAGTGAAACTCCGATGTACATGATGCCAGCCTCTTTGGCTAACCTCGCCTTCTCTTCGGTGATAAGTGTTCCATTTGTGGAAATCACAGGTCGGAGGCCCAGTGATTTCGCATATCTAGCCAGCTCGAAGAGATCTTCCCTCATGAAGGGCTCGCCACCTGAGAAAAGAAGCACTGGCGCATTGTATTCAGCTACATCTTCGATGAATCTCTTTGCCTCTTCCGTGCTGAGCTCGCCCTCGGCTGTTTGAGTGGTTGCCTCGGCATAACAATGAACACACTTCAGATTGCATCGGTTCGTCATGTTCCAGACCACGATGGGTTTGTTCGATTTCACCGCTCCGTGGTGATGTTTGATCTGCTCTGGTCCGCCTTCCTTGGCATCTCCATATCTAAGCCCGTCCGACTCGCTCTCTGCTCCTAATAATAGTTTTGATACTCCGATCATGGAAATCCACTCCATAGATAATTCATATACGCATTCACCATGCCCTGGATGGTGTGCTCTCTGGCCGTGATGTGGGGCATGGTCAAATACTTTGAGGTCTCGGGACCGATGGATATGATGGTCTTGCCAGCATATGCTTCGGGAGACACTTCACTGATACTTTTGGCGCAAGATGCGGACACTACGAAGAGTGCGTCAGATGAGAGCAATAAACTCTCATCCGCCGGCAATCTTTCAATATCATATACTGGCACCTCGCTATAATCATGATCCTTTGACAATCTGGAAGGCAAGTGATCTGTAGCGGCGGAGGAACGAAGAGCTAGTATCCTGGAGCCCTTCGGCATTTCGGCCATTATGTGCTCGGCCAGTCCTTCAGAATTGTATGCTTCCCCGCTGGTGGCTCGCAAACCCCATTCCTTCCCGATGTGGGAACGGGTCTTCGGTCCTATGCTGAACATCCTGCCAGCATAGTTTGATAGATCTATTTTCTCGCCCACCTTCTTCACGCCTTCCAATGATGTGAAGACCAGGGCGTCGAATTCCGATACCTCCGGAATTTGGAAATCCCTGGGAACTATCTCGATAAGCGGCATGGGTATTGCCTCCATGCCATAACTTTCGAAGAGCTCCAAGCTCTCCTGCATGTGGCTTTTGGCTCTCGTGAGGACGACCTTCTTTCCTCTGAGATTGGCCAGCTTCTTCTCGAACCAGCTGAGTTGATTGTGAAGTTCAGCCACCGGACCTATAACGAATATAACCGGTGGTTGCAGGTCTATACCTTCCCCGGCCAGCTTGCCCAAAGTGGACATCACTGTCTTTTGTTTCGGGGTCGTGCCACTGTAAATCGCGGCTACTGGTGTATCTGCTGACCGACCATGATCCATAAGCCGTTTGGCTGTCATGGATATTCTGGATACGCCCATCAATACAACGAGATTATCGGGAAGGTTTTTCCATTCGATGGACGAGTCCTCTTTATCGGATTCATGACCTGTTACGAAAGCAACGGATGAATTGAAATCACGATGAGTTACTGGAACTCCAGCATAAGCTGGCACGGATACAGCGGATGAGATTCCTGGAACCAATTCAAAGGGTATTCCAGCCTCTACACAGATCTGGGCTTCCTCGCCACCACGACCGAATATGAGGGGATCACCGCCCTTCAAACGGACCACGAACTTATCGCGACCATGCTCGACAATGGCATCATTTATCTGCTGCTGGATGGTTTGTGAATGGGCGGAATCCTTCTCCCTCTTGCCCATGTATATCATCTCGCAATCAACAGGAGCCCAATCCAATATCTGGGGATTGGCCAGTTTATCGTAGATTATCACCTGCGCTCGCTGGACCAGTTCCTTCGCTTTGAGTGTGACGAGTCCGATATCTCCAGGGCCTGCACCCACGATGTAAACAACCATTCAGCTTCCTCCTTTTCTGAGTTCTTCCAACAAGACGTCGCCACCGGATCTCAGAAGATTTTCCGCGAGGCCAGTCGCTAATTCAATGCCGTCCGAGAGCTTTCCGATTCTTGTCTCGGAAAGGTATCGCTTCCCATCAGCGGATGAAATAAAGCCTTTTATTTCGACCAATTTTCCATCTGAATCAATTTCCGTATGAATGCCCGCTGGTACCTGACATCCACCATCCAGTGCTGTCAGGAAACTTCGCTCGATATCGCATGCCATTCTTGTAGGGGCGTGCTCGAGCTTTTTCAATAATTCTAAAACCTCGGTATCATCCGCTCTGGCCGTGATGCCCAGAGCGCCCTGCCCCGGGGCTGGTATGAAGGTATCGCTGTCCAGTGACTTGTATTCTTCTGCTGAATATCCCATCCTTCTCAAGCCAGCTTCGGCCACGATTATGGCATCGTATTGACCTTCGGCCTGCTTGCGCATACGAGTGTCAATATTGCCTCTGAGATCGAGCATCTGGAGATCTGGTCTCAAGTGCCTGGCCAAAGCCTGTCTGCGTAAGCTGGATGTTCCGATATTCGCATTGAGTGGAAGATCCTCAATGCTTCCGGCTCCCACAATCGCATCATTGGATGGTTCGCGAATTGGTACCGCGGCAATGATCATACCTTCTGGCAGGTCTGTTGGGATATCCTTGTAAGAATGTACTGCCAGATCTATTTCTCCGGCCAGCAGGGCGTCATCAATCTCCTTTGTGAAGAAAGCCTTGCCTTCCAGCTTGGCCAGTGCCACGTCCTGGATATTGTCCCCTCGGGTCTTGATGACCTTGATGGGGATATCTATACCCAAATCTCTGATAATACCCTCGGTCTGGGTGAGTGCGAGTTTCGACCCGCGGCTTCCGGCAATTAATTGTCTCATTTGATTCTCCTTTACACATGTGTATGCTTCAAGGCTGTTTCGAAAGCCTCCAGAGAGGTGTCGATTATCTGCTGGTCATGCGCGATTGATGTGAAACAGCATTCGAACTGCGATGGTGGCAGGAATACTCCCAATTCTCTCAGCTTGGCGCAGTAGTCCAGGAATTTCTTGTCATCCGATAGTTTTGCCTCGTCCAAATTGGTGACTGGCTTGTCATTGAAGAAGACCTGGAACATGGGGCCGATTCCCTGCACTTGGTAATTGAGGCCGATATCCTCCAAGATAGATTTCAGACCATTTTGTACCTTATTGCCAGCGTCTGCGATCTTGCTGAGAGCATCCGTGTTCTTGATGGTCTTCAGTGTCGCTATGCCTGCGGCTATCGATACCGGGTGGCCATTGAAGGTCCCGGCATTGTAGACTTGACCTGATGGAGTGATATTATCCATTATCTCATGCCTGGCTCCCATCATGCCCATGTGGAAGCCTCCGCTGATGATCTTACCCATTGTGACGATATCCGCATCCACGCCGAAGTATTCCTGAGCTCCGCCCTGTCCCAGCCTGAAGCCGGTTATGACCTCATCCAGTATCAAAAGTGAATCGTGCTCCGCCAGTATCTTTTTGGCATCAGGCAGATAATTATCCTTTGGAAGTATGCAGCCAGCATTTCCAATAGCTGGCTCGGTGATCATGGCCGCTATTTCGCCTTCATTTTCCTTGAGGGCGGTCTCGATGGCATCCAGGTCATTGTATGGAATTAGAATTGTATTCTTTGTCACATCCTTTGGAATACCTTTTGAATTGGGCACGCTGTGCGTCAGTGCTCCTGAGCCAGCTTTGACGAGCACAGCGTCATGTGCTCCATGAAATGCGCCTTCGATCTTGATTATCTTGTCGCGACCAGTGAATCCCCTGGCAAGACGAATAGCCGTCATCGTGGCTTCCGTGCCTGTGTTCATGCATCTTATCTTGTCCACATTGGGAACTGTAGATGTGATCAACTTGGCATATTCCAGTTCTGCCTCGGTTGGTGTGCCGAAGCACCAACCGAGGGCCAGTCTTTCCTCCACTGCCTTTCTGATAATAGGGTTATTGTGACCCAGTATCATCGGCCCGAAGGCCAGGCAGTAGTCGATGTATGACTTTCCTTCTGCATCGTATAGTCTGGCTCCCTCGCTCCTTTCCACGAAGAAAGGATACGGGGATATGGCTCTGACCGGGCTGTTCACGCCGCCGACCAGTACTTCTTTTGAAGCTTCGAACAATTCCTGATTTTTCATATTATCACCTTTTTACCTCTACGGTCAATCACCTTTGCGGCTTCCTTTGCAAAGTAAGTCAATATCATAGTTGCCCCGGCTCGCCTTATTGCCAGCAGGGATTCCATCATGGCTGCCTCTTTATCCAGCCAGCCATTTTCTGCGGCCGCGATTATCATCGAGTATTCCCCGGATACTTGATAAGCGGCCAGTGGTGAATCAAAGGCATCGGTGATGCCTTTGATCACGTCAAGGTATGGCAAAGCTGGCTTTACCATCACTATGTCAGCCCCTTCCAGAATATCAAGCTCAACTTCTCTGAAGGCCTGGCTCAAGTTAGATGGATCCATCTGGTGAGATTTTCTATCCTTTGGCCCTTCTGCAAAGCCAGATTCTGCCGCTTCCCTAAAAGGCCCATAGAATGAAGAAGCATATTTCACCGCATATGCCATTATTATCGTGTCCTTGTGGCCGTCATCATCCAGTGCCTGTCGGATATGCGCAACTCGTCCATCCATCATATCAGACGGAGCAATGATATCAGCTCCGGCTCTCGCATATTCCAAGGAAGCCTTTGAGTAAAGATCCAGTGCCTCGTCATTGAGTATCTTATCGCCCTCAATGGGGGCGCAATGGCCATGATCCGTGTACTCGCAAAGACACACATCGCAAGCCACCAGGAGACTATCACCCAGCTCTTTCTTGATAGCCCTGACAGCCCGAGGGATTATTCCCTCCGGATTGTAAGCTTCCGAACCATGGTGGTCTTTTTTGCTTGGAATGCCAAAAAGTATTATCGCGGGTATACCGAGGTCGCGAACTTCCCTGGCTTCTTTCACCAGGGAGCTTATCGAATGTTGGAAAACACCTGGCATGGCACTTATGGGATTCTTCTCACCATCTGCCAGGTCTTCTTTCACGAATAATGGAAGTATGAGATTGGATGGTTTTAATTCAAATTCAGCCACCATATTCCGCATTAGATGGTGGTTCCTCAGTCTTCTCATCCTCACATTGGGAAACATTATTCTTCCTCCTCTTTTTCATCGTCATTGTTATGGCCAGTTGGTTTCTTCATGGTACTAGGGTGAACCTGCGTTTTTCCCGGATGTCCTCCTGGGTGTCCCCCTGGATGACCGGGTACTGAGCCAGGGTGGCCATTGATATCACCATTGCCAGTGAAGACTTGTGTGAAATTCTCCATCTGATTCTGACTCTGTGGATTATCCCTGATATGCAATAATAAGTTGTGCATCAGTTTTTTCATCAAACTGCGGGAAAGATCATCCATGACCTCCTGGGTCTTGGGATCGAGGTCATCTATTCTTCTCAGGGATCTCTCCAGTTCCCTGGCTCGTATCTCTTCCGTGTATCGGTTCAAACTGGAAAGGAAGGTCTCGATATGCAGGTTCTCCAGCTTCATCTTGAACCTGGACAGCTCCTCCTCGATTATCTTCTCACTTCTTACAACCTCTTCTTGTCTGGCCAGTTTGTTCTTCTCGGATATCTCCCTTAGATCCCGTATTGAGAAATATTGAATGACATCCAGCTCCCGCACTGTCGGGTCTATGTCCGATGGCATGGCGATATCGATAAGTGTGAGCGGCTCCGTCCTGCCCTTCACTGCCGACTCCACCAGTTCTTTCGTGATGAGCACATGAGGACAGGAGGTGGCTGTGAAGATGACATCGGCCTTTTCCATGCCCTGCTTGACATCTGAAAATGGTATCTGGGTGGATGAGTATTTATCGCAGAATCTTCGAATATTCTCAGGAGTGCGGCCCACCACGACAATACTGCCAAGCTGGAACTGGCATATATAATCCGCCAGTAAGGAGGCCATGTTTCCTGTTCCGATTAACATGACATTCTTACCGGAAAGCGGGTTATGTTTATTGGCTAGATCGACCGCGGCCGATGAAATGGAAACCTTTCCTTTGGAAATGTTGGTCTCAGACCTCACGCGCTTGCCAATATACAGCGCCCTCTGAAAAATAGGCTCCAGCACTCGACCAGTATGATTATTTTTGGAAGCGTATTCGAGTGCTTCCTTCATCTGGGCCAGTATCTGATTCTCACCAACCATCAAACTATCGATGGAGGACACGACCCTGAAGAGATGATTGAGAGTTTCCAGATAGCGTTCGGAAATAATATATTCGGACATGTCGGCCCCATATCTGTCCATCATGAATTTCCTCATCTGGGCCTTTCCCGTGTCCTCATCATCTCCCGAATAGTATATTTCAAAGCGATTGCAGGTCTGGACGACCACGGCCTCGGTTATGCCATCTGTTAAAAGAAGTTCCTTGTAGAAATCTTCCATCTTGGATTCGGGAATATGAAGTGTATCCAATGTTTTCTGATCACTGGTCTCGAAGGTGACCTTAATGCTGGCAATGTACATCGAACACCTCCTTTGCTCTTTTCCTGGCCTCTTCGATCTTACCCTGCTCGACCAGTTCCCCAAGCTGGGCATCTGCAAATATTTCTTCAAAAATGCGGTTCTTCTCATCGATCCCATCTATCTGGCATCTGAGTGGGTGAAGGGCCTCTAGCCAGATATCCTTGCCGACCACCCAATCATCCAATTCTTCCCTCATCTTGCGAGCCATGAAAGGTGACACGCCTCCAGTGGAGATGGATATCGTGACATCTCCAGCTTTGGAAATCCCTGTGAAGAAGATATTGGAAAGCTCCTGATCGTCAACAACATTGATCAGGATGCCTTGTTCAAGGCAATGATTCGCTATCTGGCGATTGAGCACCCTATCGGAAAAGGCAGATATGACCAATGCCGTATTGCCGGGAATTTGATCTTTGAAATTATCGCCAGTTATTTCCATATTTACAATAGTGACATGATCTGGCATGGGAAGCGCGTCCTTGGATATCAGAGTAATATTATTGGTGAACATGGATGCGTATTCCACCTTGCGCTGACCCACATTACCACCTCCGAAGATGATAACTGGCCCCTCCATGTTCAGTACAACAGGCATTTTCATTGGTCGTCCTCCTCGTTATCTGCCAGATCTTCCTTCCTCAATCTGAAGGAAGTCTTTTTTAATTCCGTATGTGAAAAGAATATATCATAGCTTTGGAGATCATGTCTTTTGGCGATCTCCGAGACCTTGGATACAGCCTCCTCGCGGGTCTGGCCATGAACCATGAAGAAGAGATTATGATCCCAACCATCACGGGAATAACAATGGGTGACTCCTTCTTCCTGTGCGACAGCCATTCCAACCTCGTCCATTCGGTCATCTGGTATACTGGCGGCTGTCATCGCATTGGCCGAGAAACCCACCTTCCTGTGGGCGATGGAAGGTGCTATTCTTCGAATTATGCCTTTTGCCAGTAATTCCCCACATATATCCAGGACCTCTTTTTCCGGCATACCGAGCTTATCAGCTATTATTCTGAAAGGATCAATTGCCAGGGGCATGTCCTGAACTTCGAACAATACTTTTTTCTCCACATCAGATATCAAATTTAACACCTATTTTGTAGGTCCTTCTGGCTGGCAGTTTTATGACCTTCAATCCAGTTCGATCAGTTATTTGGCTCAGATTCTCATCAAGGGCCACGTCATCCTTCTCGATGAGGGTGAACCAAAGATTTGGTTCACCCTCGCGAAGGTAATTATGCGTGACTCCTTGGAATGAATTGATCATCTGGCCAACTTCTTCTATCTTGGTATTTGGAACCTCCATCGCGGCCAGCGTGGAAACATAGCCCAATTTCTTGGGGGCTATGATGGCTCCATATTTTCTGACAAGGCCTCTTTCCATAAGATCTTCCAGTACCTTGATGATGTCATCTTCAGTGCAATTAAGTTTTTCGGCAATCGTCCTGTATGGATGCGGCACTGGCTCTATACCTTTCTGAAGTTCCTTCAGTACCTTTTGCTCCAATATGGACATCTCACTCATTCTTCACCAAGCCCCTTCCATAAGCGCACCATGGCTCATGAGCCATGTAATCATCGTAATAGATATGGGCTCTGGCTCTGCACCCGCCACATATTTTCTTATACTTACAAATCCCACATGATCCAGTGTATTCCAGTGATCTCATATCATTGAATACCTTGCTATTTTTCCAGATCTCGGAGAATGGGGTTTCACGAACATTCCCTACCTTTATTGGTAAATAAGGGCATGGCCAGACATCACCATTGGGCACTATGGAACAATAACTCATACCTGCAAGACATCCTCTTGTGTATCGACCCATATCCTGGCCTTTTTGAGCCGCGATCCTCATGAACTGGGGAGCGCAGGTGGGCTTTATGTCGAAATTCAATTCCTCTCTTTTCTCCAATAGCTTACGAATTAAGATCTCGTAATTCTTCTCACGGAGGGATTCTTCCTCTATATCCTCGCCTCGGCCAGTAGGTACAAGGAACAGTACGTGATGGGACTTCGCGCCCATCTCTTTGGCAAGCTCACAGAGCTTCTCTATCTCGTCTATATTTCGGGTGAATGCAGTTGTATTGACCTGGAAATCAAAACCTTCTTCCTTGCAATTTTTCATGGCCTGGATGGATTTTTCATAGGTTCCTGGCATACCACAGAACTCGTCCAATTTATCCCTGTCCACCATATGAAGTGAAATAGCGACTGAACTTCCACCAGCTGCCTTGATCTTTCTTATCATCTCCCTGGTAAGCAATGTTCCATTCGATCCATAGACTGGTCGCAGACCGACAGAGACCGCGTGTTCGGTAAGCTCTAGTATGTCCTTTCTCATGAAAGGCTCGCCACCAGAGAAGACCATTAATTTGAAGCCAGCCTTGGCTATCTCGGTCAGTAGGTCCTTGCCCTCTTGAGTGCTGAGCTCATCAACATATTCATTTCCAGCATCTCTATAACAGTGTTCACAGCGCAGATTGCATTCATTCGTGACATTCCATGAGGCCAACATATTGAATTCTCCTTTTTAGGGATTTGACCTCATATATATTATATTATATAAAGTTTAAATATAGTTATTATCAGTTTTGATATCCTAACCCATGGGCATTATTCATGAATATCATTATTGAAAATAGGTGGCATTTGCTTTAAATTAGGTAATAGTTATTTATAATGTGTCAAAATAATACACAACTATATATATGATTGTTAAACGCATTTAAATGGAGGATAATAAATGATAGAGCCAGATAATAAATTTGATAGTTTGGGCATCATAATTGCAAGAACATCGATCATGACCGGAAATGCCAGGCAGGCCGTGGATTTCGGTATGGGGGCTGCGAAGAAAGGGAAAAGCGTAGGGATATTCCTCATATCCGATGGTGTTTGGAATGCACTGAATGATTCTGGAAATGTATCAGACATCATTGGTCAGCTTGTCAATGATGGGGCTAAATTATACATCAGTGATGAACACGCCAGAGCAGCTGGATTTCCCAAAGATAGGGTGATCGAGGGAGCTGAGTTCATAGAGGACACTTACAAGGTCCTGGTCAACAGCGTGATGGAAGAATGGGACAAGGTGATAATATGTTGAACTCGGGTAGCCAAGGAAATCCAACTCCTTCCACCAGGCCGAAGAAAATGAAGAAGGACATGGGCAAGACGTTAACGATATTGCTTTTGCGCGGACCGTATATCTCGGAATACGCGGACCTGGCAGCCAATATGGCTCTGAAAGCCAGAAAGATGGGATACAAGGTCAATATGTTCCTTTACCTGGACGGAGCCTGGCTCCCGCATGTGAAGACCGATAAGGAATACTCCAATGCTGGAGAATGGCTCAGATGGGCGATAAAGAAAGGTGTCACGGTCAAGGCTTGCCACAGATGCTCCGAAGCTCGTGATCTTACAGAAGACGATATCATCCCGGGCGTGGAGATATCAGGATTGTACGGATTCCTGGATATGCTGGCAGAGTCTGACAAAGTAATAACATTCACGGGGTGAGAAAACATGGCTTCATTGAACAAGAAAGTATTGATATCGCTCGTACACGGAACATACGGACACCAGGATGATGGATTCGGAGCAGTCCAGCTGGCAAATGCGATACTTGCCAGAGGCGGAGAATGTACACTTTTCCTGAGATCGGATGGTGTTTACATCCTCGTGAAGGGACAGGATCCTAATGATCTGGGCCTGCCAAGCAATCTGGATGAGCTAGCTGATTTCATCGAGCTGGGCGGAGTGATAAAGGCAGATAGAGCTGCAGTGAAAGAGAGAGGTCTGTTGGCGACAGACCTCATTGAGGATCATGAATTGATCGAATGGGATGATGTTCTGGGATTACTCGAAGAACATGATTTCTGTTTGACATTCTAAGAGCGATTTAAAATTTAAAAATAAAGGAGAGAAAAACTATGGCAGAAGTAAAAATATCAACAGTCGGGCTCAATTGCCCAAAACCATTGATAGAGACAAGGAAAGCAATGAGAAAACTTGCAGCAGGCGATATCCTCATCATAGAGGGTGACCATGCGGTTTCCAAGGACGAGATACAGCAGGCCGTGAAGGACACTGGCGATGCAGTATTGGGGGTTGAGGAAACAGGCGGCAAGTGGATCATAAAAGTTCAAAAAGGTGCTTGAAATGGCTGCAAAATCAATGACCATCGTGATGCATGCTAATGATCTGGACAAGACAATGGCTGCTTTCATTCTTGCAACGGGAGCCGCCGCCAAGGGAATGGACGTGACAATATTCTTCACCTTCTGGGGTCTGATGGCCATGAAGAAAGGCGCGGCTGACAAATCCAAACTCTCTAAGTTCAGCATGTTCACTGGAATGATGAAAAAGGTAATGAAAAAGAATAATGTCGCAACACTGGACGAACTCATAAAGGACAGTGCGGAACTGGGTGTCAGGATGGTCGCTTGCGAGATGACCATGGCACTTATGAACACACCAAAGGAAAGCCTCAGGCCGGAAGTAACAGAGATCGGCGGTGTGGGAACCTATCTGGATGCAGCCAGTGAATCGAACATAACTTTGTTCATCTAATCAGGAAGGGTTTACAATGATTGAAAAAATGGGAAAGCTTTCAAGGATGGAACCAAACTCACTATCATGTTTGGATGTCGTCAGATGCATACATGGCCTAACAGATACCGATATCAAGACCCTTGAAAGTCTTCCAAGCACTGATGGTATCACCGCTCATGATGTTGGAGAGGCGATAGGCAAGGATAGATCCACCGCACACAGAAGCCTTGAAAAACTGGTATCGGCGGGAATTTGCTTCAAAGAGAAAAGGTCTGGCACACCCAGAGGATACTCCAATTATTATCAAAGAATATCCACAAAAGACCTATACAAGATGACCGAAAAGAGCCTGGATGAATGCTATGCCAAGGTCAAAGTAGCTCTAGACAATGTGAAAGATAATGAGTGAGTGGGATTGAGCCCACTTACTCATTAATTTAATTTTTTTATACAAGGTATTTGCATTCGAACATGCCCCGTCTGAATGACAGTATCCTGTCATCTGGAGGGCGGGGTACTATATTTGATGGCCCAGTGAGTGACAAACACAGAGTGCTTCCTATTCGAAAACCTCGTTTGATACACTGATATATTGATGAGTAAGGGCGAGGATGTTCAAACATAAAAGCGCCGAGAGGGAGATTCGGAACGGAAGCCTTTTCTTTTAATTCTCGCTGTGCTGGCCGGACTCCAAAAGAACAAGTATTCCAATATCGACCAAACAAGTTTGGAAAATAGATGCGCGAAAACACGCATCTAAAAAAGAAAATTCGTCCGGCACTGCTCGCTCGGGAGATAAGATAAGATTAAAAGCGCCGAGAGGGAGATTCGAACTCCCGAGTGGTAACCCACACAAGATTTCCAGTCTTGCGCCCTACCAGGCTGAGCTATCTCGGCTTGGGGTCAGGATTAAAGCAAATGTATTTAGACTTGTCGATTTCACTCATCGAGAATACTATAAATGATAATGGACGATGAAGCAATATCCAGCATATCCATAAAAATACATCATATTTTCATTCAGATGGTTTTATATCGTTATAACAGGATACAGGGTCAGGTATTCATGAACAGAATTAAGGTAATTAATGAACCAGCCGAGCTTGTTTCGGTCTTCAGGGCTGTGGACACAGACCTCAAACGTGAGATATTCAAGGAGATCTCAGTAGACTGGAAGACTGTCAATTTTATCGAAGAGAAGTTCGGTAAAGAAGGAAGAAAGGCTTTAAGGATCTTTGAGAAGATGAAGCTTGTCGAGACCAGATGGCAACAGCCCAACGATGAGGCCGCGACAAAACCTGTAAAAGCCTATCACACGTATTATTCATCCTTCCATATCAACACATCCGCATCCGTGTTCGAGATCAGTGACATCATAGCCGCTGCTGGTATACCGGACAAAGAGTTCAAGAAGATCGAAGATCAAATAACCACGATGGTGGAGGAAGAAGAGGATGGCGCCTTCTCTGGAGATGTGGCTGAGAAACTTGAGGTCTCGGGGATCATGTTGAAGGCACTTGTAAAGCGCTCTCCGAAGCTCGATTACAGAGGCCATAGGATCGAAATGTATGAGGAATGAGGATATCTGAATCAAACCTCCGAATTTGTATCCAAATTTATTAGCACTTATTCTATAGCAAATATTATCTATCAAAATGATATCTGTTAGATATTGATACCTATTAGATATTGAATATTTACTAGATATTACCAAAGAGGATGTAGAATGATAGCCATCTTGAGGATAGGTCATAGACCTGATAGGGATAAGAGAATCACCACCCATGTTTGTCTTGTTGCGAGGGCCTTTGGAGCAAGCAGGATATTGGTTGATCTCGCGGACCGGGAATTGGAGAACACATTCAATAGTGTGAATGATAGATTTGGCGAGGGAGCCAGTATAGAAACCGGAGTCAAATGGAGAAGGGTCATTGGCGAGTGGAAGGGGATCATCGCCCACCTCACCATGTACGGTATGGAGCTTGATGAGGCAGTGGCTGCCATCAAGGAGAAGGATATCGATGCTGATGTTCTCGTTATAGTGGGTGCGGAGAAAGTTCCTGGCGAGGTTTACAAGGCCGCGGATTTCAATATATCGGTGGGAAACCAGCCACATTCCGAGGTCGCGGCTCTGGCCATGTTCCTGGACAGGTATTTTGATGGTAATGCCCTAAAAGATCTGAAGGGAAAGATGAAGATCATACCGAGCAATGAAGGAAAGGTCGTGGTCGAGGAATGACCGGATTACCGACAAGGGCGGAATGCCTCACAATCCTTGAGGAAGAAGGATGCGAGCCAGGCGTCATCGAGCATTGCCTGGCTGTTGAGTCCCTTGCCATGAAGATCGGAAATATATGCAGAGCCAGGATCGACCTGGAACTAATTTCTGCAGGAGCCTTGTTACATGACGTGGGTAGAAGTGTCACGCATGACATCCAGCATGGCATACGAGGTGTGGAGATTCTTGAAAAGAGAAGCATGGATGCTCGAGTTATTGACATTGTTCGTAAGCATATAGGCGCTGGCCTGACACCTGAAGAGGCCAGCTTACTTGGTTTTCCATATGGCGATTATATGCCCGCCACACTGGAAGAGAAGGTGGTTGCATATTCTGATAATCTCATTGGGAATCCTGGATCACCAGATGCCAGGATAAAGTCAGCAGAGTTCATGCAGGAATGCATTGACAAAGGATTGGATGCCGCGGCTGAAAGAGCCAGAGCTCTTCACGAGGAGCTCTGCCATTTATGTGGAGTTGATCTAAATGATATCTGATAAAGATAATGGACAGGTGCTCGTTGCTTATGCCACAAAAGGCGGGGTGACTGAAGAATATTCCAGCATCGTGGCAGGCATATTGATCGCAAATGGATTCCAGGTGGAGCAGGTGGACCTCCGGCGTAATAAGAGACCGGAAATTTCTGATCATGATATCGTGATCCTCGGAACTGGTGTTCGCATGGGCAGGGTGTATGGTCGGGGAAAGAAATTGCTCGGCCAGGAAGCTTTAAAAAATAAAAAACTGGTGATATTCCTGTCCAGTGGCATTGCTATTGAAGATCCGGAGCAGGCCAGACAGAAATTCCTCCTGCCGCTTATCGAGAAATATGGCCTCCAACCTCTGGATTATCGAGCATTTCCAGGAAGAATGCCCGAGCCAGGCGGGAATAAGGACAAGAAGAAGGATACCTCGGATCCAGAGATGGTGAAGAAGTGGGCCAAAGACCTTGTTGAGAAATTGAAATAACATTCACAATATTTATGATGTGGAATGCTATTCGAGGTTGGGTCGTTCCCCCATGATCCTTCATCTGGGTCAAGTGAGACGAGTCAGAAGAAGGTGTTAATTTGGTCGATGATTCCAAAAGGGCTCTAATCAGTGTTTCGGACAAAACAGATGTATTGCAATTCGCCAGTGCTTTGGTAGAACTAGATTGGGAAATAATTTCCACTGGCGGTACCTTCAAGGCACTTCATGAAGGCGGTATCGATGTAAAGAGAATATCGGATATCATCTCATTTCCCGAGATACTGGACGGTAGAGTTAAGACCCTCCATCCGGCCATCCACGCGGGCATACTGGCAATAAAAGACGATCCTGATCATATCGAGCAGATGAAGAAGCATGGATTGGCCATGATCGATCTGGTTGCCGTGAACTTATATCCTTTCGAGGAGACAATGAAGAAAGCGGACGTGACAGTTGAGGACGCGATTGAGAACATCGACATCGGCGGGCCGACTATGGTGAGAGCGGCTGCCAAGAACCACGAGAATACCATCATCGTGATCGAGCCAGCACAATATGAGGCCGTGGTGGAAGAATTGAAGAAAAACGGAGATGTATGCCTTGACACCAGAAGAAAGCTGGCCATCGAAGCTTTTTCAAGAACTGCAGAATACGATGCCATCATATCCCAGAAACTCGGAAGTATGCTGGGAGGGGATGAATTTCCGCAAAGATACATATTACCATTCAGGAAGGTGCAGGATCTTCGTTATGGGGAGAATCCATATCAGACAGCGGCCTTCTATCGAGATATTGAATTGAAAGAACCTTGCATCGCGAACTCGAAGAAATTGAAAGGCAAGGGATTGTCATTCAACAATATACTGGACATAGACGCGGCCATCGAGCTTGTGAAGGACTTTGAAGAGCCCACGGTCGCCGTGGTCAAGCACATGAACCCCAGTGGGGTGGCGAGTGCCGACGGCATCGCGGATGCTTTCAAGCAAGCCCTGGGAGCAGACCCCCTATCAGCCTATGGCGGGATCGTCAGTCTTAATAGGGAGTTGGATGTCGAGACTGCGACATCCATGAGGAAGATATTTTTAGATTGTATAATCGCGCCATCCTTCCACCCGGATTCATTACCCTTGCTGGAAAAGAAAAAGGTCATGCTTCTGGAGACTGGCGATCTTGGAGACAAGATGCCGAACACCGATATCAAGAGGGTGACAGGCGGCTTACTTGTGCAGTCGAGAGACCTGGAAGTTCTGGATCCATCCACTTTGAAAACGGTGACAAACCGCGAGCCAACACAGAAAGAAATGGAGGACATGATATTCGGCTGGAAGGTGGTGAAACACGTGAACTCCAATGGAATTGCTCTGGCCAAGGACAAGGTGATGATCGGTGTTGGGCCTGGCCAGGTGAGTCGAATAGGCGCGGTGGATATCGCGATCAAGAAAGCGGGCGACAGCGCGAAGGGAGCGATCATGGCATCCGATGCCTTCTTCCCCTTCAAGGACAGTGTGGAAGCCGCAGCTGCTGCTGGAATAACCGCCATCATTCATCCAGGCGGTTCGATCAGAGATCAGGAAGTTATCGATTGTGCGAATGAGAATGATATCGCGATGGTTTTTACCGGGATGCGGTGTTTGAAGCACTAGATTCGGTTTGTTAGGCTGGGTGAGGATAAAGACCCCGCCCCTGCTTTGATCGGGGCAGGGTTTGGTTTTGCCACTCGCTTTACTCTGCGAGTGGTTCATCTTCCTACTGGCACATCGCAACTGTCACTCGAATAATTATCGAATATAGTACCCCGCCCTGATGAATATTCATCGAATGGTACAGACGGGGCATGCTCGAACTGGCCGCATATACATCGTTGGGAATATGCCATGCATATAATTACAATTCCCGAGCGAGTAGGGTCGGGCGAGTTTCTTTATTTGTCCGTCTTTTTTCTTTGGAGCCCGATCCAGCACAGCGAGGGTTAAAGAAAAAAGTGGCGGGGCATAAGCTCGAATTCATCCGCATGGACATCGTAGATAATATGCTCTGCATCTAAATGCAATTAATTGAGCAAAGGTTTGGCGTTCATTTTTTAAGCCTATTAATATTTCCAGTACCGCTACCATGAACTACGACGAACATCTCGAATGGCTATACGACCTCCAGTGGCATGGCATGAAACTGGGTCTGGCCAATACTGAAGCTCTGCTAGCGGAGCTTCAGAACCCGCATGAAGGATTGAAGATCATTCATGTGGCCGGAACCAATGGAAAAGGCTCGGTGTGCGCGATCCTGACCAGCGTGTTGGTGAAAGCTGGCTACAAGGTGGGGACCTACACTTCCCCACATCTGAGTGATTTCACAGAGAGGATCGCGGTAAATGGAATTCCTGTTAGCGAGGGGGATATCGTCAGCTCGATCAAGCGAATTAAGCCGAAGATCGAGAAGCTGGCCAATCGCGATGATGAGATAAAATGCACTTTCTTCGAGGCCACCACGGCAATGGCCTTCGACATATTTTCCAGGAAAAAGGTGGACATCGCCATCATGGAAGTCGGCATGGGAGGTCGTCTGGACTCGACCAATGTCGCAGATCCTATTATTTCCGTAATTACGAACATCGGCCTTGATCATACCCAGCATCTGGGCGACAGCATCCGGGATATTGCTTTTGAGAAGGCCGGTATCATCAAGAAGAACCGGCCTGTTATTTGTGGAGCCAGACAGGCAGATGCCATTGACATTATACAGAAAAAGGCCAAGAAAATGGGAGCGGGATTGACACTGGTGCATGATGATTACCGCGCACTGAGGATCGAGTCCGATATTTTTGGGTCAGATATTGATATCAAAACCCCGAATGGCATCTTGAAAGACATTCAAATTCCACTGGCTGGCAAGCACCAGATCGGCAATGCGATGATAGCCATTGCCGCAATCGATAAACTGGTCGAGCTGGGATACGAGATCGACCAGGATGTATTGCACAAGGGGATCGAAGCCACCAGATGGAGGGGGAGGTTACAAGTGGCCAGAACCTCGCCACTTGTAATCCTCGACGGAACCCACAATCCACCAGGAGCAGAGGCATTGAAGGACTTTGTTTTGGAAGAGCTGGCCGATAAAAAGATCATTGGCATCATCGGAATGTTAGAGGATAAAGATGCGAAGGGGTTCGTGGAGAAGGTCGAACACCTTTTTGATGAGATCGTCATAACAGCTCCTGATTATCATCGTGCCATGCTGGCGGAGGAACTGGCCGAATTCATCTCAATGAATTCCAACATCGAGAAAAAGATGGCAAGTGCGCTGGATCGGGCACTGGCAATGACCGAAGATGATGATTATGGTAACTCGGTGATTCTGATAACCGGTTCGATATTCACTGCCTCGGATGCCCTGGCTCACCTGGATCAACTAAGGATCGATATTATATTTCACGAGCTCAAGAAGGCCTATCCCATCGGAGCATTTCCAGGATTGGAAGTAGGGGGCAATGAGACATATAAGCCAGGACGTGAAATTGATGATGAAACAGGTCATGAAACAACACTGGGTAAGAGATCCGGGGATGCGTATAATGTTCTGATATCCACAATATTGTCACAACGAACGCGCGATCAGAACACGCACATTGCTTCGGAAAATCTCTTTGCCGTGTACGATACTCCAGAAAAGCTGGCCAATGCCGATCCCAATGAGGTGGAGAGACTTATCAAGCCAGCTGGATTCTATGTTCAGAAGACAAAGAAGATAATGGATACCGCGAGGATCCTTGTCGAGAAATATGATTCCCAGGTCCCGGAAGACATAGATGAGCTTCTGGATCTTCCTGGTGTGGGCAGGAAGACAGCGAACTGCGTGCTGGTCTACGGCTTTGAAAGACCAGCGATCGCCGTTGATACCCACGTCCACAGGATATCTAACCTGATGGGATTGGTAAGATCACAGGTTCCAGATGATACCGAGATCTCTCTGGAAAGAATATTGCCAAAAGAATACTGGATCGATATCAACCGCCTTTTAGTAAGGCATGGGCAGGAGATATGCAAGCCGATTAATCCTCAATGCGGCAAGTGCTTCTTAAGCCATATTTGCGACACTGGCATATACCGACTGAGCACTCTCAGGTCTGGCTAATTATTTAAATAGTCCTTCATTGTATATGATGTCTGCATGCATGTTGAAGAAGTCGTGAACAGGATGATCAGCTTGGGCCTGGATGTGGGTACCAAGGATGCTCTTCGCTCGGCATTGAAATTCATAGGCTATGACACACGGGCTTTGGATAGTATCTACGTTGAAGTAAGAAATAGATTGAGCCTGAGGACATTTTCCAAGATACCCTACAACCAGAGAGCGCTTTTCATTTCCCATTGTATGAAATCATCCAAGACCTGCAAGGCGGAGATCACCAGCACGGGATTACAATGTCTGGACTGCGGTGATTGCGATATAACCGCTATAAAGAACCAGGCAATAGACTTGGGCTACCAGGTCTATATCGTTCCAGGTGGAAGCCTGGTCTTCAAGGTCATCAAGCAATACAAACCACATGCCGTTGTCGGAATCGCCTGCCTGTTCGAGCTTGAAGAGGCATTCGAGAAGCTGAGCATGGCCAATATCCCTTACCAAGGCGTGCAACTCAGCAAAGATGGGTGCGTGGACACTTGTGTCGATGTCCACAAGGCCATACAAGTATTGAATATTCTTGATTGATTAGAATCGTCATTCATGGATGATCATTATCAATCAATTTTTATCATGGTTTTGCCACCATGATGCATCGTTCATAAAGCGTTAAGTATTTAGATACAAATCCACATACCTCGGTGGTAGGAGCGTCTTGAATTGAACATGATCAAATACAGTATTATCGTTGGTTCTGTAGGAATGGCCAAGCCTTTCTCAAAACCAAATGTCTCAAAGGTAATAGCCAAAGGTAATGATCATTACAGGAAAGGCGAGTTGGGACCCGCTATGCAGTCCTACAATGCCGCGATAAAGATCGATCCAGACAATCCAATAGCTTGGAATAATAAAGGCCTGGTCCTTGCCATAGTCGGCAAGTATCAAGAAGCTCTCAAATGTCACCTTAAAGCTCTGGAGCTGGACAGTGTGTATATCGATGCCATTTCAAATATTGGAATGATATATGCCAAGATGAAGAATTTTGATGAGGCGATGGAATATTACGATGCCGCACTGGATCTCCGGCCAGATCATGAGGCTGCATGGAACAATAAAGGCAATCTGCTGGCCAAGATGGATAAGCATAAAGAATCCATAAAATGCTACAGAAAAGCCCTGGAGATCGATCCAGGATATGTGGCCGCGATGAATAATCTGGCTGTATCATTGACACATATCAAGGATTATTCAGGAGCGATCGAGCTGATAAACAGCGTGCTCAAAGAAAGACCGACCTTTGCGGAAGGCTGGTATATCAAAGGGAAGGCCCTGATAGGTCAGAAAGAATTTGGTAAGGCCATCATATGCCTGGAGAGAGCACATCGACTCAATCCTGATTTTGTCAAGGCCGAGAAGGCACTCAATATTTTGAAGAAAAGTTTGGCAGATGATGATAGGCCAAGCAAAACGAAGACAAAGAAGAAAAAATCAAAGCCAAAGGATGTCCAAGAGAAGATGGAAGCCGATCTGCAAGAACTCAGCTCGGAAATGGAGATAATTGAGAGTGAATATGATCATATATCAGATCATCTCAATGAGAGCCAGCAGAAACTTTTCGAGGCCATAGGGGACGATCCAGTCTCGAGATCCGACATCAAAAAGAGTGCTGGTGATATGTCTGAATCCACCCTCCAGAGAGGTTTGAAAGATCTGGAAGAGAGAGGGATGGTGCAAAAGGAGAAGAGAGGAAGATTCGTCTACTATTTCAGAAGCGAGACACTGGGTGCCATGGATGATGAGATCATCGAACTGGATGAATCAGATACTGGCAAGAAGAAAAAGAAGAAATTGTCAGAGCCAAAGGATTTCAGTGGCCTTGTCAGCAGGGCGAAATCACTGGCCAAAAAAGACAGGCATGTCGATGCCCTGTCTTACTACAAGAAGGCCTTGAAGATCAATCCATATGATGAGATGACCCTTTGCCTGAAGGCTCAATCGCATTATGAATTGGGAGAGGGGGACAAGGCCATGAGCTCCGTGTCCGAGGTCCTGAGATCGAAACCCAATTCCCTACCAGCGTGGTTCACATTGGCCAATGGCTCATTCCAATTGGAAAATTGGCAGGATGCTGCTGATTGTTATGGGAAGATATTGGAGATCTCCCCGGGCAATGCGGATGCTGAGGAAAAGATCGAGATATGCCAAAGAAAGTTAGGCGAGGAATAGGATGGATAAGAAACAACTATCCTCGATGATGTTTGTTATTGTTCTCATTATTGGAAGTATGTTCAGTTTCATGCTTATAAATTCACAATTATTTCAGGATAAATGGGTGTATGAACAGGTCGACACTTCAGAGCTGGTTGGAGAATACACATCGATAGCCCTGGATGAGAATGGAGATCCTCACATAAGCTATCGTGATAAACAAATGGGAAACCTGAAGCATGCTTGGCTTGATGGAGACGCCTGGAATTTCGAAACAGTAGATGATTCCGGCATGGTGGAAGAGCACACGAAGATGATCATCGATGATGAAAATATCCCCCACATTTGGTATAATCGATTCAATGGCACATATCATGCATACAAGGTAAATGATGCCTGGACAATAGCCAAATATGGGGACTTCAAGATGCCAGAAGAGCACATCATATCTGAAGATGGGGATATGCATTACTTCAGCAGTGAGTGGAATTATGGGCCGGAACCCATATTAAAATATGTTACAATAAGTGATGATTCCACATATTCTGAGACAATAGAGAATTCCTACAGTTCCTACAATATGCGCTACTTTACATATGCTCCAGATGGGGAATATATACATCTGGCCTATCAAATGACCGATATATATGCATTTGAGACAGATCCATTAAATTATTCAAAATTAATATATGGAGAATTCGATGGTAGCGAATGGAACTTTGAGATGATCAACAGATCGGACTATTGGAATAGAACTGGCCTATACTCCGACATGATTCTTGATAGTGATGGAGAACCGCACATATTCTACTATCATGAGGGATTGAAACACGCATATATTGAAAACAATGATTGGAAAATAGAATCAATATACGAAAGTTATCTTGATCAAGCGGAGTATGTGGAGGGGGGTTATGGTATATCGGCTGTTCTGGATTCGAATGACGAGCCTCATGTGGTGTTCTATGATGGTAATGATAGGATTCTGAGAATGGCCGAGAAAGTGGACGGGGAGTGGATCGTGCATGTCATTGATGAAAATAGCCAAGTTGGAAGGTTCAATTCCATTGCTATCGACTCGGAGGACAATATCCACATAAGTTATCTGGATGATGACAATGGTTCATTGAAATACGCGAAGGGAACATATGATGGGGATTTCACCTTGCTCTTTATGGCCATATCCGCTCTCATAGTCGCTGTATTCATCTGGATATTGATTTCCATATCCAGAAGAAAAGACGAGAAGAACAAACTGCCAGAGTAGATTGGGTTGAACATCAATACCTTGATATTGCATTACTTATTTCTATACCTAGTCTTATATTGTGGCGGGGTAGGTATATGGACATTGGAATCGTAGGAAAACCAAATGTAGGCAAATCAACCATGTTCTCAGCATTGACACTGGCTAATGCGGAGATCGCTAACTATCCTTTTACAACTGTCGAGCCCAATGTGGGTGTGGCTTATGTTCGGGGGAAATGCCCATGCCAGGAATTTGAAGTGGCTTGTACACCGAGAAATTCCGAGTGTGAAGGTGGTACCAGGCTGATACCTATCAAGGCCATTGATGTCGCTGGCCTCGTTCCAGGTGCCTGGGAAGGCAAGGGTATGGGGAACCAGTTCCTGGATGACTTGAGGCAGGCGAGTGTTCTAATTCATATTATCGATGCCAGTGGTGGCACGCTCATAGACGGCACACCGTGTAAGATTGGTGAGCATGACCCAATAGATGATATTGAATTCTTAGAGAAAGAGATAATCTATTGGATACGCAATATAATCATGAAGGACTGGAAGAAGATCAGCAGACAGAGCGTGCTGGTCGGTATCAAGATAGAAAAAGCACTTCATGACAGACTCGCTGGTCTGGCCATATCCGAGATCCAGATAACCAGAGCATTGCGTGCCGCTGGTCTGGAAGGAAATCCAGATAAATGGAGTGATGACGAGATCCTTAAGCTCGCTGCAGAGATCCAGAAGTCGGGGAAACCAATAATCATCGCTGCCAATAAATGCGATATCGCCCCCGATGAGAATATTAAGAAACTCAGGGAGCTGGAAGATAGGACCATTATCATGATATCCGCGGAATATGAACTGGCCCTACGAAGGGCGGGCGGATCTGGCCTTATAGATTATGTTCCCGGAGACTCATATTTCAAGATCGTGGATGATTCCAAATTATCCAGTGGGCAGATAGCTGGCCTTAAGAAGATCGAGGAATTCATGGCCAAGTTCGATGGAACCGGAGTGCAGCCATGTTTGGAGAAGGCTATATTCGACATTCTGGACCTCATTTACGTCTATCCAGTAGAGGATGAGAGCAAACTGACAGATAAAGAAGGTCGAGTTCTCCCGGATGTGCATCTGATGCCGAAAGGCAGTAATGCGAAGGATCTGGCATACAAGGTCCACACGGATCTTGGCGATAAGTTCATCAGAGCGATAGATGCTAGGACGAAGAGGGTGATCGGTCAGGATCATGAATTGAGCAATTGTGACGTTATCACGATTGTCAGCGGGAGGTAGGGGACCGCATGTCCCCCGCTTACCCGGAAAGAATAGAAATGATGGGAAGAGAGGATGAAATAAGCATCCTTGATAAACATCTATCAAATGCCAGGGATTCAAAGGGATCCGCAGTCTTCCTAACTGGCATTACCGGAATTGGAAAGTCCGTGCTCGTGGATCATTTTTTGGAAAGCCAGAATACAGACGATATCGAGATAATAAAAGCCTATTCCGGAATAGGGGAGTACAAGCCTTTCAATGTATTCGCCACTGCTTTTGAGGATCATCTGTCCGAGCCTTTATTTCGCCCTAAGGACCATGTATCATTTTCCAAGGTATTCGCGATAGACCGTTCAGGTCTATTACTAGCCGAATCCTCGGTGGGGATGGAGGGGGAGATGGATGCCGATATCTTTGCCGGCATGCTGTCCGCTGTGCAGGATTTCGTCAGGGATTCACTGGACACCTCCATGGATAAGAAGAGCAGTATCAAGAAGATGGAATATGGAGATATGAGCATACTCATAGAGAACGGAGAGCGAATATTCCTGACCGCGACCTACAAGGGAAAAGGACACCCGGATATGAACAGGGTGATGAAAAGTATGATCGGTGAGATCGAGTCAGAGCATGAACATCTGCTCTCTTCATGGAGTGGGAAGATGCAGGATATCGAACCCATCCAGGAGTATGTGGACAGGCTTTCGTCCATTGGTTTCAAAGTTAGACAGGACGTTGAAGGGTCCACCCTGGAGAAAGAGAGAGTGAGGGTGTCGGATCATCTACTTAACAAACTTATACAATTATCAAGAGAAAGAACAGTCGTACTGGCGATAGATAATATTCATCTGGCTGATGAGTCATCGCAATTCGTAATAGATTATATTGCGAGAAATATCGATGACAAGAAAATACTGATGCTTTGCTCGGTGAAGCCAGATGCTGAAGGGGGACTTCAGGAACTGATAAAAGGAACGGTGGAGGGGTCTCGCATGCTTCTACCAGTACTCGAACTGGAGACCAAATATATTGTGAAGATAATCGATAGAATGTTCCCGGACAATGATTTTCCAGATAAGTTCATCGATCGCATCTGCTCGGAAACAGAGGGGCATCCTCTTTTCCTTATCGAGACACTGGAGTCCATGATCAGGGACAATTGCATAATCGATGAGGGAGGAGGAGCCAAGCTCGTGAATCAGGATTATAGTCCACCGGATTCTTTGGAATCCATAGTCTTCAGTAGATTGGATCATTTGGATTCCAATGCATTGAGCATGGCGGAATTCCTATCATGCATCGGCCAGAGATTCAATATTATCGCCACTGGATCTTTGGAATTTATAAAGGGATCTGACAAGACCATGGATGAACTGGCCAGATCAGGTCTTATCATAAGTGATGATATCTCCGGAGAATTTGCCAGAACGATGTTCAGGGAAGTGATATACAGTGGCATCGACCAGAGATGGAAAATGAAGTATCACAAGATCCTGGGTGAATATTTTGAAGGGGTCTATTGGAACGAACTTGATGATACGGTATACGAAGTGGCTCATCATTATTCGAAGACGAAAGAATACTCGAAGATCTTTGAATATTCTCTTCGAGGCGGGGAACTGGCCGAAAGCTCCTTCTCACCAAAATTAGCCATAAACCTATATGCTGGGGCTTTGGATTCCCTGAACAATATCAGATCTGGAGATATTCATGAAAATAGGGTGGAATTGAATGAAAGGCTCGGTGATAATCATACCATAATTGGCAATTTTGATGAAGCTTTGGCTTGTTATTCAGAGATCTTGAAGGTGTCTGAGGACTACAAAAAGAAAGCCAATGCCTACTATAAAATTGCGATCGTGCATGAGAAAATGGGAGATTATGAAGAAAGCAAAAAAGTCTGCCAGTCGGGCCTTGAGATTATGAAGGATGATATGAACATAGAGACCACGAGGCTGAAAAGGATGATCGGCCTCGCCCACATGAGGACGGGGGATTATGAGGGGTCGCTCGAAATCATAAAGGATGTACACAATTTGGCTGTAAAACTTGATAGCCAGACTGACATCGCTCAGGCCACCCACGATATGGGATTGATATCATGGTTCAGGGGAGATTATGATGAAGCTTTGGCTTCCTTCAATGAGGCCATATCCGTGAGGGATAAGATAGGGGATATTGTAGGAAGGGGCAATTCACTGAACAATATCGCGGTCATCTATATGGAAAGAGGAGAGAACAACCGGGCACTGGATATCTTCAAAGAATGCCTGGCCATTGATGAAAAAAGAGAGGATATCCATAGCCGGGCGGGAACCCTTGATAATATGGGAACCATATACCACACATTGGGAGATCTGGAACTATCAAAGAAATACCATGAAGAAAGCCTTGAGATATTGAAGAGAATCGGAGACAAGAGCGGCTATTCCTGGTCCCTTGGTAGCATGGCGTACGTATTCCAGAGTTTGGAGGAATACGATATGTCATTCTATTATCATAATAAAAGCATTGAATTGTGTAATGAGATAGGTGATAAGCAATTGCTGATCCACAATTATTATGGAATGGCTGACACCTTCATAGACATGGGAGAATGTGAAGAAGCCCTGAAGTATGCTGGAATGGCTCTGGACCTATCCATCGAACTGGGAGCCAAAAGAGATGAAGGAGTGTGTTACATGATCCAGGGGATGGCATACAGGGATATGGGAGATATCGAGAAGGCCGAAGCTTTGTTGGAAAAGTCCAATATATTGATAAACGAAGTGGGTGATGACAGCCTACTGGGTATGCTTATTTTCGAGATGGGAGTGATGCAGAAGATAAAGGGAAATACAGAGGAGGCAAGAGCCCTTATCACGAAGGCAAACAAGATCTTCAGCAAGGCTAGTATGAACACATGGACTGAAAAGACTAAAAAGGCCTTGATAGATATGGGAGAAGGTACATGACATCATGGAAAGTTAGATTATTAGCCGCCTCATATTCAAGAAGGGACGATGTCACTGTTGAATTATTCGGCAGGACGGATACAGGTAAGTCCATCACTGTCAGGTATAATGGCTTCAAACCTTATTTTTATCTGGTCGAGCCCACTGTTGGAGTACTATCTGGCCTGAGATCCGATGACGTGGTTTTGGATGTGGAAGATAATATCGAACTATTCTACAATGGTGGACAAAGAAGATGTGCCAAAGTGACTATAAAATATCCCTGGATGGTCCCGGATTACAGAAAAAAATATTTTCCACCAACCGTACTGGCAGCGGATATCCCCTTCCATCACAGATTCATATATGATATGGATCTGGGAAGCTGCTTCGAAGTGGAAGGCAGTGAGGTGGAGACGAGCATGTACACCACGGATTTGGTGGTCGATGCTAAGGAATTCAAGGTCACTGAAATATTCAAGCCAGCACTCAAAATATTTAGTTTTGACATTGAGAACAGTATCGCGACCAAGGAGATCTACACCATATGTTATTCCATATCCGCTACTGGAAGTTCAGATATCGTAAATTACAGCATCGTTGGTAATGAAAAGAGCATACTCCAAGACTTTGCAAATGTCATAAAAAGAGAGGATCCGGATATAATAACCGGATACAATATCGATGGGTATGACATCCCCATGGTCCTTGAAAGGGCTGAAAAGCACAAGGTGAAGGTTGACATTGGTAGGAACTTCAACGAATTAAGGGCCGTGGGAGGGCGATTCTGGCGTTTGAATGGCAGGATCATAGCCGACGCTTGGTGGAATGCTAAACAAGAGCTGAGGCCGAAGAAAGAGACCCTTAACGCGGTCGCTATGGAATATCTCGGAGAGAAAAAGCACGATGTCAATCCTATCAATATAGATCAGGAATGGGCGGATGACAAAGATAAAGTTATCAAATACTGCAAGAAGGATGCGGAATTGGCCTTGAAGATTCTACAATACATTGCTGTTATAGAAAAAGGAATGGACCTTGCCACAGTGGCTAAACTTCCATTGGACGATGTGGTCAATGGTCGCACGTCCACACTGATAGATTCAATTTTGATAAGAGAGGCAGATCGGAACAAGATCGGAGTACCAGTGACATCCGGGCATAAAAAGACCTCCAAGATAGAAGGAGGGTATGTCCACACCATCGATCCTGGATTGTATGAATGGGTGTGCGTGCTGGATTTCAAATCCATGTATCCCAGCCTGATAATTGCCAAGAACATCTGCTTCACCACCCTTAGCCCTGAAGGCACGATAAAAAGCCCAGAGCCAGGGGTCAGCTACCTTGACAAGGGAACATATGAAGGATTACTACCCCAGGTTCTTGAAAAACTGATGGCGGAGAGGGATGATACAAAGATAAAATTGAAAAATGCCACCACGGAAGAGGAAAAACGATACTATGATGGATTGCAGTTTGCGATCAAGATACTCATGAACGCCTTCTATGGTGTGTTCGCATCCGCTTTTTACAGGTTCACCAATCCCAAGATCGGAGCCAGTATAACCGGCTTCGCCAGGGAGAACACAAAGGGTATAATCAACCAACTGGAATCCGAAAATCTGAAAGTCGTTTATGGCGACACGGATTCCGTATTCTTCCAATCACCAGGCGACACAATGGATGAAGCTGTGAAGATCGGAAAATCAGTTGCCGAAAGATACTCTAAAGAAGGTGCGATACTGGAATTCGAAGGAATTTACCATCCGCTTTTCTCGCATGGGGCCAAGAAGCGATATGTGGGAAAAGTTATCTGGCCTGAAGAGAAAGTGGTTATTCGAGGCTATGAGACCAGAAGAACAGATTCCTTCACACTTCAGAGTGAGGGATTGACCAAGGTTTTCGATCTCATATTGGCACAGGAAACCGATGCCGCAGTACGCCTGGCAAGGGATATTGTCACGGACACCCTCAATGAAAAAACACCTGTTCAGGATCTTGTAATATCGAGATCCTGCAAGGAATTCAGAGCTTACAAGGATCCGGATTCACAAACAACAGTACAGACCGCGAAAAAGATGATGGCAATGGGCTTCGAGTTCGTTCCGGGAATGAAAGTATCCTGGATAGTGACGGATGGAAGTAGATCACCTATAGAGGCAGAACCTTTCATAGATGGCAAGGAATTCACCCACAAACCTGATTATAATTATTATGCAAGGAGAATGGCAATGACATTCTCCCGTATCACTGAGGTGTTTGGATGGGATATGAAGAGCCTGATGACCGGGAGCCAGCAGAAAACACTCTTCGGAGAGGGGGGCTTTGGTGATGGCGGTAGCGAGCCATCGGCCAAGAAGGAAAAGGTCGAGGTCAAAAAGACGGATAAGAAGCTGACACTGGACGACTTCTTATAAACACTGGGATATTCGTCAATGGATGACTTTTTGTAATTGAGACAAAATAGAGACTGGGGAACATATTCATGTTGCATCAAGGTTCATCATAGCTTTACGGCACTTCTCCACCCATAATTTCATGTCCATTTCATCAAACATTGATAGAGCTTGCTCCACATACTCATGAGCCATATCGAGCTCACCTTTTATCATGTACAGTAAGGCATATTCATAGATGAGCTTAGCCAGCTCCCTTCTGTATCCTATCTCATCCATGATGTTCTTGGCTTTTTCAAATTCCTCTTCCGCCTTGCTGTAATTTCCCATATCCCTATGAGCCATACCTAGTATACGACGGCTCTTACCCTCTTCACGTTGGGACATGGTCTCTATGGAGTTCGCAACAGCTTTCTCCGCATTTTCAAGAGAGTCTTGAGCCTTGCCAAGATCTATGTATACTTCGGCAAGACCACAATATGGATATATGGATTCTATTTTATCACCTATTTCCAAAAATATCTTCAAACTACGCTCGTGGAATTCAAGAGCCTTGGCCAGATCACCCATTGAATGATGAACATTACCTAATCTGATAAGCACTCGGGCAACACCGTGTTTGTCCCCTATGCTTTCCCTTATTTCTAGACTTTGCTCATAAAGCTTCAGAGACTTGGCCAGATCACCCATTGAATGATGAACATTGCCGACATTGTTCAGGGACAGCGCGATGCCCCATTTATCACCTATTGATTCCATAATATCAAGGCCATTCTCATAAAATTCCAGTGCCTTTTGCAAATTTCCTGTGAAATTATGCACATTGCCAATATTGCTCAATGACAGTGCGGTGCCTTGTTTGTCCCCTATCCTCTCTTTTATCTCCAGGCTGCGCTCGTAGAACTCCAAAGACTTGGTCTGCTCCCCCATCTCGTAGTACACTAAGCCCATATTGTTCAGGGCAGCTGCAATGCCCTGTTTGCCCCCTATCTTTTCCATTATTTCAAGGCAGTTACCAAAATACTCCAATGCCTTGGCCATATTGCTCATAGCATGGTGCACGTTGCCGATATTGTTCAATGTGGACGCGATACCATGCTTGTCCCCTATTACTTCCATTATCTTCAGGCTTTTCTCATAAAATTCAAGACTATTATCATAGTCACCTTTGTACCAGTGAATATTCCCCACAGCTCTGAGCGCATTGCCGACATCCTTCTGGTCTATGCCAGTGTTCTCCGATATCTTTATGGCCTCTAGAAGTTGAGGCATGGCCTTGTCAAAATCACCCTTTCTCAAATATGGATTGGCCTCATTCATCAATATCCTGGCATATTCCGCAGATCCCTCTTTCACCACTTCTTTAGCCTTAGCCAGTATTTTCAAGGCTTCATCAAACTCACCTTTATTTACATAAACATCTCCGATCTTCCTCAATAACCTGGCCTTGACTCCATCACTGTCAGTGGCCTCTAATGCGGTATTGAAAAGTTCTAATGATTTAGTATAATTACTGGTAATCGTACTAACACTTCCCATCCTTTCCAAAAGGTCCAATCTTTTTCCTTGATGATCATCTATTGATCTTATTTTCAAGAGAGAAGCGAGTGAATCGTCATAAAAGCTAATCGCTTGCTCCAAAGCAAATATATTCTCTGCTTTCTCACCAGCTCTACAGCAGTACTCGAAACCTTTTTTATGTTCATTGGATCTGGAAAAATATTTGGCCAGATCATAAAGAACCTCTTCTGTCCTATTCATATAGGCTATTTCATAATATTCCCCAATACTCTTGTTATAGGACGATTTCCACCTGTCACTGATATCCTTGTATATGATATCCTGGAAGATCGCATGGCTGAATTCAGTGATATCATCATTTGAAATAATAATACCACTGTTTTGTAATTTTTTAAATGCCTGGGTAGGATCTTGAACTGCCTTGATAGACATCATGATCCGGGTATTGAAGGCCCTTCCAATGCACGATGCATATTCTGCAAGGGCCATGGTCTCGGGGTCAAGATTCTCCAGTCTTCTTTGAATCACTTCATCCACCGAGCCAGGTATGGAATAATCCTGGCTGATGATAATGGCACTTCCCCCATCAGTGGAGACATTTCCATCCAGTTTCATCTGTCGTAGAAGTTCTATCACGAAGAATGGATTACCATCACAAGCACTGGAGAGGTGTTCTATGAATGATTCGGGAAATTGATGGCCTGGGTACATGGCTTCTACAAGAGATGACACATACGTATTCTCGAGTTTGATTAAGGGCAAGAGCACGAAGCTTCCTTCCTTGCTCATGGCCTCCATAGTTGTTTGGAGGGCAATACCTTTTTCCGGTCTTAAGGTTCCCAGGATCATGATATTCTCGGTCATGATATTTCTAGATAGATAATTCAATACAAATAATGAGGATTCGTCTGCCCAGTGAAGGTCCTCCAGCAAGAGGATCAAAGGCCTTTCCCCAGATACCGACCTGAGAAGCTCCAATACTTCATCAGCTATCCTTATCCTCTCATTTTCCAACTTCACTCCTTCGAGATCTCTCCGTATTAGGAATTTGATATCGGCCAGTGATGATATCTTCTCCTGGATCTGAGATATTTTACCCATATTCCCGGACCAGGATTCAAGGATCTCCCCATATTCTTCCTCTATTGAATTTACAGCAGCTTTGAGCATTATCTTCATGTCCGGGTGTTCATTACCCTTGAACATGGTAGTGAGATATAGATGGGGGCCATGTTCAATCATTATCTTCATATCACCATATTCCAATCGTCCCAATCCAGACTTTTGCTTACCCACGATACCGAATGAGTCTTTGATAAAATCCTGGACTGCTGAAAGCATACCTGCAAATATATCCGCATCGAGATCATTGTCAGTGGACGATGCCTGGGCAATAAGAATACCTGATCTATCTATGGCAAATATTGCGGCGAATGAATTGTATTCTTGATCCCGAATAAGAGGATCTGCAATTTCATTTTCGAGGGCTTTGGAAAATGTTAGAAAAGGGTGTATGGTGTCGGAAGAACTGGACCCTGTCAATATCTTCACATCTTTGGCCTCAGCATGAAGTAGGAATTCATCAACAAGCCTGGTTTTACCAATTCCAGCCTCACCAGATATAAGAATTGTTGACCCTTTTCCAAGGATCGCGTCCTCAAGATTTACTTTCAATAGATCTAATTCATCTTCCCTACCGATCAATTGGATTTGTTGTGGATGAAGAACTTCCATTGCACATGTGATATGATCGAAGAAGTAAAAGGGTTTCTAAAAAAGAATTAGGGTCAGTATTTCATTGTGATCTAGACTGATTATCATCTCCCTTCACAACTTCCAGGCTTCAGCGAACTTCTCAAATGATCTGTCATAGGTCTTTTCAGCATCATTCGGAAAGCAGCAAGCTGGCAACTGCCTCATCTTCAGATGGTATGGTAGGCACTCACAACACATGCCTTTACGGCTGCAGCCAGGGTATGAGCAATTGCAATTCTCTAAGTTAATTTCTTTTTTACATTCCATGATATGATAATAAATAACTGGCTATATTAACTTACGCTTGGGAGGATGATGTATATGGATCATAGCACGGATGTTCAAACTTATATATGCCAAAATCAATACCATACTTGATGTACAGGATACCAAAGAGTGGCCAGGTCATTGTCGCCATAAGGGATGTGATGGCCAGGTACAAGGTGGTCAATTCACAGAAAAAGCTTAAGGAATTAGTAGAGAGAGAATTGAACCAGAACAATGAGAACTTCAAGGTCGGAGGAGCTAGAATGAGGTTACTGGCCATCAATACAGGCATTGCTCATGTGGAAGTACATTGTAAGGAAACGGAGCAGGAGAAAGAGCCTCTGTCCAGCTGCCCCGTGTGTGGTTCCAAACTGAAGAAATCAAAGAACCAGACAGTCTTCGGTGGAACAGTGACGCTGGGTCATACCTGCCCAACCTGCACATACTGGACGGGGATGAAAAGGCGGGTGCCGACCCGTTATGTTTTCAATATCAAGAGGAGGTAGAGAAATATGCATGGAAAAATAGAGGATAAATTCATCGCATTGAAGCTGGACGATGGAGAAGAATTGTTCGAATGCTTGGAGAAAGCCATTACCGAATATGACATAAAATCGGGAATGATAGTTTCTGGGATCGGTATGCTGGCTGACTTCGAGATTGGCTTCTTCAAAGATGGTGGTTATGATTGGGCGGTTTATGATCGGCCTCACGAATTGGTGGCCATGCATGGCAGTATCTCGACCAAGGATGAGATCATGATCCATCTCCATGTTGGACTTGCAGGTTCGGATCACAAATTATTGGGAGGGCATCTGAAAAGAGCGAAAGTATGTGTTCTCAATGAGATCCTGATACTGAAATTCGATGATGTGGAATTCAGCAGAGTGTTCAATCCCCGATCGGAGCTCAAAGAGCTTGAGATCAGCTAATTATCAATAGGCAAAATATATAAATACCAAAAGTAGAGCCATTAACTATAGTTTATAACTATTTATTTATATAGCTATACTATCCGAGTGTTATAGAGAGAGTATCAGTTAAAACAGGAGAGTTTGACTATGATAAGGAAGGTATACGCAATATTGATATCGCTAGCAATGGTGAGTGTAGTGTTCATGAACATGGTGGTTCTAGGAGCCACAGTACCTCCACCGCCAGATGATATTACAAATGGAGATCAGTTCATCGAGGGTGATTGGGTTGTCACTACACCTGATGACTATTTTGAGAATGAGAATATATATTTGACAGGGAACCTGACAATACCAGCAGGCGAAACCCTGACACTCGTCAATACGACGATATTGATGAACTGCTCATTCATAGGCCAGTTCCACATAGAGGTTCAAGATGGAGGGACACTCATTATGCAGGATGGGGGAGATGGCTTCATGCCCACAGATATAATGGATTCCGATGCCTCACAGCTTACTGTAAATAATACGAACTTCAATGCGTACTTCTGGATTAGACAGAATGCGGTTGTTGACATCCAGAACAGTATTGTCGACAATATGGGAGACATTAGCACTCTCAATGGGGAAATGATCGGTGCAAATAATGCTGAGCCAGACTTCGCAATCTGGGCTACGATCACAGATGGAACATTCGGTGTCTCCATTGATGGTAACTATGCGGATATCGGACCTATTGATTTCACTGGTGTTACCAGCATGAACGATGTCAGATCCCGAATACAGACAGCTATCCAGGCGATTGGCACTGGCGGTTTTACAAATGCTCAGTGTAATTGGGATGGGAATTCATTCGCAATAACATCCGGAACCGACATTTCATTGAATATCATGGAATCATCCGTCAGTGCTCTGGTCACCAACAGCGGTGCCAATGGTACGGACATATCCGGCATCATACCATCATCATACTCTGCAATATTAACTGGTGGCCTGGCAGTGGATTCCAATCCAGCAAACTGGGCTCCCATTGTCGATGGTAATTTCACAATCACCATAGACGGGGATGCACAGAACATAGGGCCTATTGATTTCACCGGAGTTGCAACAATGCTCGATGTGGCCAACCGTATTCAAACAGGATTACAGACAATTGGTACTGGGGGATATATTGGAGCCACTTGTGTTTGGACAGGTGTGAATTTCATAATCACCTCTGGAAACATCGACCCAGCTCCTACCATAACCGTTCTTGGAACTCCTGGCTTGGGAACTGATCTTTCAGTGCTTACTGATTGCGGGGCAAGTGGAATAGTCACAACACCACCAGTTTACTGGTGGATGGACTCCGCAGCTAATGGGATGGAGCTCCCGGTTTTCGAGAGCAACACCGGAATTTACATTCAATCAGACAGTGTGGTCATAGAGAACTCAATGATATTTGATAACTACAATGGCCTGATATTCGACAGCTGCTTCCCAGCTTCTCTGGCTTCCACCATGATTGCTGGCAATGATGGATTCGGTATTGGGATTGGCAATATGACCAATCCTGCCTATGTTGTGAATGGAATTATCAATGATGTTATGTTGTTCAGCAACACTGGCTCTGGAATCGAGATAGCGGTTCAGGATGTCGTAATAGAGATGTACAATATACATGCTGATGACAACAACCATGGTGTGGAGATAATTTCCTCCAACACCATCGATGCCACAGTGTATGACTCGATCTTGGAGAACAGTGGCTTCGTAGGCCTTTATCTGAATGCCATGGACACCATGGTGTGCGACATAGACAATGTCAACACATCATTCGGAGGTCATGGTATGTACCTTTACGCAGAGAACGCCCTGAATGCCATGATAAGTGATTCCGACATTTGGGGGAACAATGCAGACCTATGCGCGTGGCCTGGACCTGCGCCTGCTGCGGCCATGTATCTTGATACTAATAATGGAGAACTTACAGCCATCGTGGAGAGAAACACCATAGTTGAGAACTGGGGTGTTCAAGATGGAGGCGTTGTGGCCATTGGTATTGATGGGCCTTGGGGTTCACCATCCTCATCCAACACTACATTGACCTTCACTGACAATGTCCTTATCGGGAATGGGGATAAATCCACTGGATCGATGATCAACAATTTCGGAGCACAGAACATATTGGATATCGATATGACAGGCAATTATTTCAGTGGCTCGGATAACTTCAACTGGGCCGAGAACCTGTACATGTATTCCAATGGTAATCTGGAATTGAACTTCGTTGACAATGTAATGGATTGCAATGGGGATAAAAACTGGATGGTCCTATGGTATCTGTTATACATCTATGCTGATGATTTTATGAATGTGACCATGAATGATAACTCCTTTGATATCAACCATAGACACGTGGACGGGGCTTCTTTCAATGTAGAAGCTGGAGAAACAATGAACTTTGACTTCGTAAACAACATTGTTTATGATGAGTCGGATAGTTCCAACAATAATGATGGGGTATTCTACTTTGAGTCAAATAATGGTGATGTTAACCTCAATTTCCAGGAGAGTACTATATATTGTGATATCGATGGGAGCTATATGGATGCAATAGTTTATGGTTATGCTGGTGGAGATATGAGTGCATCTTTCATTGATTGCACAATTGGAGGAGAATTTGATTCATTATATCATATATTCTGGTTCAGTGGGAATGAAAATGCAAGCATAACCTTTGAGAATATCATGGTGGACGTTGATTGCAACGAAGTTCACGAGGGATTGTATATAACTGCGAATGATGTCTTGGATGTTACTATAACTGATTGCTTCATCTACATATACAGTGATTCTCTTAAAGAGGCATTCTACTTTGAAAATGCAGACACCATCAATGCCAACTTCATAAGGAATGCCATATCATTTACAAATGAACCTGATATGTGGGATTCATTCTATATCAGGAATTGTGAGGATATCAATGTGATCATCATGGATAATTATATTGAGTTCGATGTGGGTTCATTTCCATACTCATATGAGGGATCTGCCTTCCACTTCGAATGCTCCAACAATCTCACTGCCATAATAAAAAATAATTATCTACCGATAGTTGCAGATGAATATCACAGGCGAACATTTGAGTTATACTCTGATGGGAATATCACCGCGACCATAGAGAACAATATCATCATCATCGGAAGTGACAATTATTGTAGAGATAATGACAGGTGGGTGTTCTATGTAACGGCCAATGAAAATATTACCCTGGATCTGATCAATAATAATATCACGATCACCGATGCCTGGGTATATACTTCATTTTTCTACATTGAGTCATTCGACCAAAACATGGATCTTGGATTTGAGGGTAATGATATCTACATCACTGGAGACCTGATGGATAATTACCATGTGGATGATTTCACACAGGATTGGAAACCCGTCTTCGAGATCTATGCCTATAATGGAGATATGGATTTCACCTTTATAGACAATGTTGTTGATATTACCTTACACGGAGCGCATTTGTTCGATGTGGAATCTGATAATATGACTTTGACATTTGATAACAATGACATCAATATCCAAAGGTACATGTTCGATGGATTTGAATTCTTTGCCGATAACAATATGACCGCATCTTTTAGTCAAAACACAATAATCATGACAGATACTATGACCACCACGTACTTATACGAAAATAAAAAGGACTTCATAGAATTTGATGCAGACAATGGTGACATGACTTTAGATATATCTGGAAACAATATCATAACATATGGGGTCGGTTACTGTATTGATCGAATATTCAACATCGATGCGAGTATAGATATAGATATCACGATTGCGGATAATTACATTCAATCAAAAGTGATTGAGCTCAGAGAAGTGTTTGATGTATATGCAAGTAATGGTGATCTTACCGCGAATATAACTGGGAATGATATTGAAATCGTATCTCTGGGTAGCGACTTCCCAGAATTATATTCCGTATTTAATCTTGAAAGTAATGACAATGCCGATGTGTTCTTCTCAATGAACAGGTATTATGGAGATGGTCGAATCGGCCCAGACGGATTACTTGGTGTCGATGCCGATACTGGAGATGTTATTGTATCAGATAATGAGTTCATTGTGGAAAATATAATGGACGATGACGGGTGCTCCTTTGTGAACCTAGATATCGGAAATTTCCTCAATACCACAATAGCCAACAATTATTTCGAGTACTCGGAGATGATAGCATCCTTGGACATTGATATTGGAACCTTGATATCCATTGGTAATGAATGGGGCGTACCAGGAAATATCAGTGCTGATCTTCTGGACAATACAATATTGATCAATATTCAGGGCGGAGGCGGACCAACTGGTGGTGGAATAATCAGCATACTTGGTAATGGTGACATATATACGGATATCATTGGCAATGACATCAGATACAACCACATTGCCATCTTCTCAAATAGTGCAAACCTTGAAGGAGCCATCACCATCGGTGCTACTGGCGGATCTGCTTATGCTGATAACATCTATGCCAAAATATCAGACAATACGATAATCGCGGATTTCGATAAAGATGCAGATGCTGGAGGCGGTATCAAGGTGGTTTCTCAGAATAATATAACTCTTGAGATGAACAACAATATCGTCCAGGGATTATGGGATGAGGTTTACAATGAGGATGATAGGTATGATTTCAGTGTCAGGATCGGGGAATGGTGCAGTGGTGCCTCTCTGACCCAAAATGTGTTCGCGACCATGAGGGATAACATTTTCGGACCTGGTGGAAAGGCAAGTGCCTTGAAGATCAATGCCCAGAACATCCTAGAACTTGATATGATTGGTGGCTCAGTGGTAGGAGCCCTATACGGTAACTGGTGCTCAGGCGGGGATGAGATGAACGGAAACGGGATCACTCTTCTGGCCAACACCATGGATGTTGACATCTCGGGTGTCGATGTCTACGACAACCGCGGAGCTGGAATTTACATCGAGGCTCTGATGGGCGGGGATGTTGATATCTCTGATTGTGACATCTATAGCAATTACTGGCATGGTATATACCTGGTCAGCCAGAACGGGGTATTGGATGCCACTGGTTCCATAGAGAATGTACAGGTTTACGACAATGGTGGTAATTGGAATGGTGACCTTCCAAGTATTGGTAGTGGACTGTTCACGATGAATACGATCATCGACCTGGAGAGTAGCTTCTTCGACAACCCCGATGCGGAATTCGATCTGGAATTGATCGCTTGCTCCAATGTAACAGCCTTGGACACAATATTTAACAAGAATAAGGTTAGTGTTGAGGGCAGCGCAGCAAACCTGACCGGAGATATGGCCGAAGGATTCCAGCCTGCCTGGCAGGGTGTGGCTAACGGCTCTTTCAGGATAGGTATCGATGGTGTCTTCGCAGATGTCGATGGCCTTGACTTCTCTGGAATAGCAACAATGGATGATGTGGCCAATATCATTGAGAATGGATTGCAAGCTGTAGGAAGCGGTGGATTCACCAATGCTACCTGTGTTTGGGATGGAATGAGCTTTGTCATAACATCTGGAACCGTAGGAAGACCTTCCACCATCACAGCAGTAACTTCACACAGTGGAGCCATTGGAACGGATATATCTGGTAATGTGGAATCATCGTATTCGGCAACATTGACTGGTGGGCCAGCGGCTGACGGTGATGTACTCAACTGGAACTCCACGAATGATGGGAGTTTCACCATTTCGATGGACGGTTCACTTTGGAACCTCGCAGGTATTGATTTCACCACAGCCACCACGATGGACGATGTGGCAACAATAATCCAAACCGCATTGCAGGCAGTGCCATTGACTGGTTTCATTGCTGCAACATGTACATGGAATGGAACTGCCTTTACTATCATGTCCGGAACCCAGCGCCCGACCACGAGCATAACGAATGTGACTGCTGGTACTTCAGGAACTGATGTATCGGGATTGATGGATTGCGGTGACAACGGTGTCATCACTATCACTCCGATCATCTACTGGATGGCATGCGTTACTGGTGTTACCATCGTGCCCGGAAATTCCTCGGCTCTCACTGTGCAGTGGTATATGCATGTCAAGGCCGAGCAGCAGGGAACGGGACTTGGATTGCCAAATGCAACGGTCGAGGTTCGTGATATCAATGGATTGCTTGTAGCATCTGGAATCACAGGAACAGACGGATACGTACACTGGATAACCGGGCAGGAGTACTTCCAGCTGAACAACTCCATAACCATGTACACACCACACACCATTACCGCGTCAAAGGGTGCGTCCAATGGCAATGTGGTTTCTACCATCGACATGTCCAAAGACGTTATTGTTATACTTAATTATGTAACTGGACCTCCAACAGCAGATGCTGGATCTGACCAAATAGTGAATGAAGATACGGTCGTGACCTTCGACGGCTCGGGTTCCACTGATGACGTGTTCTGGATAACAAACTGGACATGGGCCTTCATATCGGATAATCAAACTATAGAGTTGTATGGAGTCAGCCCGGCCTATATATTCACAGAACCTGGTGAATACAATGTAACATTGACAGTGACTGATTACGAGGGATTCACGAACTCATCCATAGTCAACATAATTGTTCTTGATGTGACACCACCGATAGCTGTTGCAGGTCCAGATCAAACTGTTGATGAGGATACTGTCGTGACATTCAATGGAACTGGTTGCACTGACAATGTGGGTATTGTGAACTATACCTGGACATTCATGAATGGTACCCTGCAAACATTGTACGGGGAGTCGCCATCCTATGTATTTACTGAACCGGGTGTTTATGTCATCACTCTAATAATATTAGATGAGGTAGGCAACAATGCTAATGGCACATTTACAGTAACCGTTCATGATGTGACACCACCAGCAATAGTTGGAGGTGGACTGACAGAGGCCGAAGGTTCAACAGTGACCTTGGATGCTTCTGCAAGCACGGACAATGTGGGTATTATTGGCTATGAATGGTCCTTCAATGACGGGGCAAATGATGTCTTGTTAACCGGTGATGTTGTTAACTACACGTTCATGAACATCGGCAACTTTACCTTGACCATTACAGCATGGGATGCAGCCGGGAACATTGGCACATTGATCACATGGATTAACATTGTTGATATGACAGCACCAGATGTGCTTGTGATCGCCCCTGGAGAGGCATTGGAAGAAGTTCCTCTCAGTTGGGATCTCATCATCGTATTCACAGAAGAGATGGACAGGATGACTGTTCAGGAAGCTTTTGACATCGATGGAGCGAATGTGAGTGGCTTTGTTTGGGATGCGTCTGGAAGATATGTCACAATATCATTCGAAGAGTTGGATGAGAACATGACATACACATTCACTGTAGGAGCCAATGCAACAGATATTGCAGGCAATGTGATGGGGACAGCACACACAGATAGCTTCATGACCATGGAAGCCGCAATCACACCGGGTTCGGTTGATGATGTTGATGATGTTGATGATGATGATTCTTCAGACGACATAGCTGACTCAGGCAATGACTTCATGTGGATCCTGATAATCATCATACTGGTGGTCATCATAGTGATCCAGGCAATGATGAAGGGTAAGAAACCAGAGGATGAAGATATCCCAACATCAGATGATGGAGCAGTAGAACCAGCAGCGGCACCTGTGGCAGAACCAGTTGTTGAGGAAGCACCAGCTACAGATTCTGAAGCAGCTCCTGAGCCAGTCGCAGAACCCGAGGTCGAGGCAGATATTGCCCCGGAAGAACCAGGTGACATCTCAGCAGATGACCTCGTATCTGAGTGAAGCAAGACGAAGCAAAATAGGGAAGGCTGAAAACGCCTTCCCTCCTTTTCATTTTTAAAAGAATGTGACTATACCAATAATTTCCACGTATTTTATTCATTGAATGATTATTATGAGATACTAACCCTGACCCTGGCCTTGGATCTCTTTCCTTTTTCATTCCTCATGAACACCAGGAATATTATCAGGGCAACCAATGATGCCAGTGTGGCGAGATACATAGTCGCGTAGTATCCGAACATGCCGGCCACCACACCTCCGATTAGTGCGCCCCCTATCGATGATATATTAAGGACCGAATTAAGGAGACCAGTCGCGGTCGCCCTTTCCTTATTTCTGGACATTATGAATTTTATCGAGCCCACATAAAGGAAAGCCCAGGCCGTGCCCAGCAATACCTGGGTAGGCAATAATTGCCAAATATTCTGACATAATGTGAAGGAGGCGAAGGTTATCATCGACAGTATGAGACCCCATATTATCAGAGTCTTGCTCTTGGCCCGGAGTTTTCTCATGACCAGGAACTGGGTAAGAGAATTGATCCCGTATATCACCCCGATCCAGAAGAAAGAGCCACCAATCTCCATCACGTATATCGGGAATATCACCCATATGGTGCAGGCTCCCATATGTCTTACCAGGATAGCGAGGTAGATCGGCAGGTTCTTCTTTATGACCTTAATAGGAAAGAGCGGAACCTTGACCTTGTGTTCCTGAACCTTGGGCATCTTCATAGATACGAGGAATGATAGGAAAAGAAGAATCGCGCTTAGCAGAAAAGGAGCGATGTAAGGATTGCTCATTACCGCTATTGTCGCTAGAACGCCAGCAACAATAGTGCCCAGTCCCCACCCCAGAGAACCATAGGCCATGAACTTGCCCATCTTCCATTTAGATTCATAAGCATAGGCCATCAAAGCAGCGGGGAAGATACCTGCTGAAAAACCCATCAGGGCCCTGGTCATAAGAAGGGTCATGGGGTCATGAGATAGTATTTGAAGCAAAGCGGCGAATGTCGAGAATATAAGGCCGAATCTCAGGAATAAACGTCGGCCATGTACATCCGCCAATCTTCCAAATATATAGGAAGATATCAGAGAAGCCGTACCGTAACCAGCGACTATCAAGCCTATCTGGACCTCGCTGGCTCCGAGATCCTTGGCGAACAATGGGATCAGGAATAAGGAGGAAAACCAGGCGGCATTTGACATCATGTTGATCATCGCGGCTTTCATAAACATGGGAATGGTATTGGGTATTTAAAAATGTATGAAGTGAAGCGGATAAAGCAAATGAATTTTCGAGCAGGGTGGGGCGAGTTTTCTTTATTTGTCCGCCTTTTTTCTTTTGGAGCCACATCCAGCGCAGAAAATTCCTAAAAGAAAAAAGTGGGAGGGGAACCAGGCGGCATTTGACATCATGTTGATCATCGCGGCTTTCATAAAGACGGAAATAAAGGGCGGCTACTTAAACCCGCTACATCGAAGACCAATAGATAAAAAGGAAAAAGGCAGGGAAGTCAAGTATGAGGGAGGAGATGAGTGGGCTAACACATGAGATATATTCTTACCTGTGCCGTCCCTGCAATATGAATGAATCTGTTACCTGATTAATAAGGAGATTGGTACGGATTTTTGTGTAATATTTAACCTTACTTGTACAATATTTTGTATAATAAAAAGTTATTAATCAGTGAAAATAGGCAACAATTTATGGGCTCTTTATAGTCAATTGATAAAACACTATTAAAGGTCTTTCGGCACAAGGTTTATATCATAAAATCGCAGTGCCTTTTGTCTTGGGAACGGGATGCAGAAGCCTAGTGTTTTCAGTATTTTCTCAGGGGTGGTTGAGTGAGTATCAGCAAGAACGCATTAACAGTACTGGAGCGCCGTTATCTGGCAAAGGACGATAATGGGAAATTGATCGAAGGACCAGAGGATATGTTCAGAAGAGTTGCGAAGAACATTGCCTCGGCAGAAGCCAATTATGGAAAGAGTAAAAAAGATATCAAAAAGATAGAAAACGAGTTCTACAATTTGATGGCAGATCTTGACTTTCTGCCAAACTCACCAACCCTGATGAATGCTGGAAGGGATATTCAGCAATTATCCGCATGTTTCGTACTCCCAGTGGGCGATTCCATGGAGAGTATCTTTGATGCGCTCAAGAACGCGGCCCTTATCCATAAAAGTGGAGGAGGAACTGGTTTTTCATTTACTAGATTGAGGCCTAAGAACGATCCCGTCATGTCCACCAGCGGGGTGAGCAGTGGGCCGATATCCTTCATGAAGGTCTTCAATGCGGCCACTGAGGCCATCAAGCAAGGTGGTACCCGCAGAGGTGCCAATATGGGTATATTGCGTGTCGATCACCCAGATATCATGGAGTTCATAAAATGCAAAGAAGATCTGAGTGTTCTGACGAACTTCAATATCTCCGTGGCCATAACGGACAAGTTCATGAAAGCCCTGAAAAAGGGTGAGGAATATGATCTGATAAACCCCAAAGATGGTAAGAAATGTGGCAAAGCCAGTGCCAAAGAGGTTTATGATGCGATATCCAGCATGGCCTGGAAGACAGGAGATCCTGGTATGGTCTTCATAGACCGTATCAACAAATTCAACCCCACACCACATGTTGGAGAGGTGGAGAGTACCAATCCATGCGGTGAGCAGCCGCTTCTCCCATACGAATCATGCAATCTGGGTTCCATCAACCTCAGCCATATGATGAAGGATGAGGAAGTGGACTGGGACAGGCTCAGGAAAGTGGTGCATACTTCTGTCAGATTCCTTGATAATGTCATAGACATGAACAAATATCCTTTACCAGAAATAGATGAAATGACCAAGGCCAATAGGAAGATCGGTTTGGGGATAATGGGATGGGCCGACATGCTTATCCTGATGGATATTCCATATGAATCTACCCAGGCATACAAGTTTGCAAAGAAGATCATGGGCTTTGTTCAGGATGAGGGGTGGATAGCCTCCGAGAACCTGGCCAAAGAAAGAGGAACATTCCCCAGTTTCAAAGGCAGTATATTTGAAAATGACAGGAAGGTGAGGAATGCCACCATCACGACGATCGCTCCTACTGGCACTATATCCATGATCGCGGATTGTTCCAGTGGAATAGAACCAATTTATTCCATCGCGTATGTGAAGACCGTGATGGATGATGACGCACTTCATTATGTGCATCCTTTCTTCAAAGAGAAATGTGAAGAACGAGGTATATACACGGACGAGCTGGAAGAGGCCATTGTCAAACTGGGAACCACATCCAACATACCGGGTTTCCCGAGCGATCTAAAATCACTTTTCAAGACCGCCCATGAAATATCCGCTGAAGGTCATGTCAGGATGCAGGCGGCCTTCCAGAAACACACGGACAATGCTGTTTCCAAGACCGTTAATCTGAATACCAGTGCGACAAAGGAAGATATCGCCAATGTTTACAACCTGGCATTTGAAACAGGTTGTAAGGGCATTACTGTTTACAGGGATGGTTGCAGAGGAACTCAGGTCCTGGAATCGGGTAGCAGTGCCAGTAAGAGCAAGACCGATACCGCGGTTCACCAGACTAAATTATCGGATATCGGTATTGACAGTAATGGCAAGCTGAGGCCAAGGCCAAGACCACTGATGATACATGGAGCCACGCACAGGATGAAGACCGGGTGCGGATACCTGTATGTGACGGTCAATGAGGATAATAACAAACTATTCGAGCTCTTTGCCAGAATGGGAAAGACAGGTGGATGTGCTGCCAGTCAGACCGAGGCCATTGGCAGATTGATATCCCTGGCATTGAGAGCGGGCATTGATTCAAGTAATATCATAGAGCAATTGAAAGGCATCAGATGTCCCGAGCGAGCACTGGGTAAGGATAAGATATATTCATGCCCGGATGCGATAGGAAAGGCCATCGAAGGCCATCTTAAAAACAAAGGACAGGTAATACAGGAAATGACGAAACTGGATAGTGGAGTGAGACCTGAATGTCCAGAATGCGGTGGACCTATCGCATTCATCGAGGGTTGTTTGATCTGCCAAAACTGTGGCTTCTCGAAATGTTAAGATCGGATCAAACACTCGATACGTGCATAGTAAGACCCGTGTTTGACAAAAAAGATGCATGCATTTACTGTAAATGCACATCTTAAAAAAATGAAAGGAATGTCCAGCCTATGTATGGCTGGACATTATTTTTAACTTAATTCACTTCCTGGGTTCCAGGACGTATTTCCACACTACAGCTGCTATGACTGCGCCGATTATCGGAGCCAGCCAGAACATCCAAAGTTGTTCCAGAGCCAGTGTGTTCTCCATCGCCATGACCAATGCAGGTCCCAAGCTTCTTGCAGGGTTGACGGATGTTCCGGTTATTGGAATTCCGACAATGTGCACGAAGGTCAAAGTAAGACCAATGGCCACTCCAGCGAAGGAGTTCTCAGACTTCTTCGATGTCGCACCCAGCACTACAAGCAAGAAGATGAAAGTAAGGACAACCTCGGCTATGAAAGCGGATATCAATGGATAGTTATCTGGAGATGCAGTATCGTATCCATTCTGACCCAGTCCAACAGATTCCAGGTCATATCCAGCATGTCCATTCACTATGGAGAAGAGTATGAGAGCGCCAATTATCGCTCCTATGCTCTGATATATTATGTACATGATGGCATCGCTTTGCTTGATCTTTTTAGATACCAACATCGCGATGGTTATGGCCGGATTTATATGGCAGCCAGATATTGGCCCGATGGCATATACCAGGGCCAGGACCGTAAGTCCAAAGGCGAATGAGATTCCAAGGAATCCAACATTTCCGCCTGCGATCACCGCACTACCACATCCTATGAAAACAAGGATCATGGTTCCCAATAGTTCAGCTATATATCTTCTATCTAATACATTGATTTCTTCTGACATTGCTTCACATCCCACGTATGATTTAAATTCCAAGTGGTAAATAGATATAATAGTATAAAAATGTTTTATATAAATGATTATTTCTAAAATATCATTGTTATTTAAAGTACTGGCTCATCGTTTTTTGTAATACTTCGATCTTTTCAATTTTGGGCGGCCAGTGCTCGAAATGTATAAACGAGCACTGTTTTGACAGAACAAAACACTATTTAACCCGAAATTTATGTCGGATGTATTGATGAGAGGGTCATGATCCATGATTTTTCCCATATAATGCATAGATGGAGGCAGCTAGATGTCGGATCCAAAAATAGAGAATATCAAGAAAGCGAAGAAGGAATGGGAGAAAGGAACATATGCAAATGCGGTCAGCAAACATGGTGAGCGCAGGGATGATTTCGTCACAACATCCAGTGTACCGATAAGACCATTACACACGCCGGACGATATTGCCGGATTTGACTATATGGAGAAGTTGAACTTCCCTGGTCAATTTCCTTTCACAAGAGGTGTTCAGCCGACCATGCATCGTGGCCGACTTTGGACCATGCGCCAGTTTGCAGGATTCGGGACAGCGGAGGAGACAAATCAGAGATATAAGTATCTCCTGGCTCACGGAGAAACCGGCCTCAGCGTGGCATTTGATTTCCCCACCCTTTATGGTAGGGACAGTGACGATCCACTTGCCGAGGGAGAATTTGGCAAGTGTGGTGTTGGCATATCCTCATTGAAAGACATGGAAACTCTCTTCGACGGCATACCGATGAAAGACGTCAGTACTTCAATGACCATCAATGGACCAGCACCAGTTGTCTGGGCCTTCTATATCGCGGCTGCCGAGAACCAAGGGGCTTCCAGAGGCCAGATCACGGGAACGATCCAGAATGATATTCTGAAAGAATACATAGCGCAGAAATCATGGATATTCCCTCCAGAGCCATCCATGAGGCTCATTGTCGATACTTTTGAATTTGGAACCAAGGAAGTTCCGCGATGGAACACGATAAGCATAAGCGGATATCACATTAGGGAAGCGGGATCTACCGCTCTCCAGGAACTGGCCTTCACATTGGCAGACGGGTTAGCGTATGTCGATGCCGCTATGGAACGTGGTCTGGATCTGGATCAATTCGCTCCCAGATTATCATTCTTCTTCAATGCACACAATGACCTATTCGAAGAAATAGGTAAATACAGGGCCGCGAGGCGCATCTGGGCAAATGAGATGAAGAAGCGAGGAGCGAAAAAGGACAGGACCATGTGGCTGAGGTTCCATACCCAGACCGCCGGTTGTTCGCTAACTGCGCAACAACCGGAAAATAACATTGTCAGAACAACGATCCAAGGACTGGCTTCCGTGCTCGGTGGTACGCAATCACTCCACACCAACTCAATGGATGAAGCACTGGCACTACCCAGCGAGAAGGCTGTGAAGATCGCTCTCAGAACTCAGCAGATAATCGCCGAGGAAAGCGGGGTGGTCAATACCATCGATCCTCTGGCAGGTTCCTATTATGTTGAATATATGACCGACTGGATGGAAGAAGGGACCTACAAATATTTCGACAAGATCGAGGCTTTGGGCGGAGTTCTCAAAGCCATTGACAAGGGATTCTTCCAGCAGGAGATAGCCAATGCCGCTTTCCAGTATCAGAAAGATATCGATAGCGGGGAAAGGACCATAGTGGGTGTCAATGAATATGTGGATGAGAAGGAGAACATCGACATTCCGATACTGAAGATAGATCCAGAAGGCGAGAAGATCCAATTTGACAGGCTGAATAAAATAAGAAGTACAAGGGATCAGATAAAGACAGATGCCGCATTGGAAGCTCTCAGGAAGGCGGCTGAAGGAGATGAGAACCTCATGCCCTACATACTGGATGCTGTCAAGAAGCAGGCGACATTGGGAGAGACCTGCGATGCACTGAGAGATATCTTTGGAGAATATGAGGAGCCAGCTGTCTTTTGATGTGCATTAAATATCTAAATACAGGTATCCGAAATAGGTCTTTTAATGGCTATCAGTTGCGCATTTGATATTGTGCAGCTGCATTGATCGCACATCAAAATATTTTATATCCAAACACCCATATCACCATCCATGGAAGACCCTCCGGCAGGACGCATCCAACAAGATGATGAAGAAAAGGATGAGAATTTCATAAGAGCGAATATCCTATCTGAATACGGGAACTACCAGAAAGCGATAGAATATTATGATAAGGCCTCGGACACACTTAAGGATAATGATGTGCTCTTCAATAATTACGGTGTGGCACTGGATGCTCTGGGAAGGCATGAAGAGGCCATCGACATGTACGACAATGCTCTAGCCATATCAGCGGATTATTCAATCGCCATGTACAATAAGGCAAATTCCCTGACATATCTGGGGGAACTGGATGAGGCACTGGACGTCTATGATCAGGTCATCGCTATTGACCCCGAATACATGCACGCTTATTATGACAAGGGACTGACATTATCGTCCCTTGGCAGACTGGACGAGGCACTGGAGCTTTATGATGAGATCATCGAACAGGACCCGGATATACCGGGGCCCTGGATGAGAAAGGGTCTATTACTGGATGCTCAGAGGGACTATGAGGCCGCATTGGAGCATTATGATGTGGCATTGGAGCTTAACCCGGATAGTGAAGAGGCTTGGAATGGTAGAGGAAACACACTGTATAATCTCGAAAGGTTCGAGGAGGCCATCGAATCATACGACGAAGCTATTGATGTCAATCCTCAAAGCGAGGAGGCTTGGAACAATAAAGGATTCACTTTCTTCATGCTGGGGCTTCATAATGAGGCTTTGAAAAGCTATGATATGGCCATTGATATCAATCCGAATTACAAACAAGCCTGGTACAATAAAGGGTACACTTATCATGGAATTGGAAGACTGGAAGAGGCTGTGGAATGTTATGAGGAAGCTCTGAAACTGGATCAGAGGGATGAGGTTCTGTGGAACAATATCGGAAATGCATTGTATAATCTTGATAGATGGCAGGAATCTATTCCTTATTTCGAAAAAGGGATAGAAGTATCGCCTGGCTATGAGATCGCCTGGAACAATATCGGAAATGCTTTGGATAAGATGGCGAAATATGCCGAGGCCCAGCCATACCATGATAAGGCTCTGGAATTCAAGCCAGATTTTGATTACGCGCTTTATGCGAAGGGATTTGGCCTTGCCAAATTGGGAGATATCGATTATGGATTGGAGCTCATGAACCAATCCCTCGAATTGAATCCCAATTACGATCATTCATGGCATGCGAAGGGCGAGGTCATGCACTGGATGGGGAAGAAAGAGGAGGCGATCGATGCCATAAATAATTCCATCATCCTCAACCCCATGTTCATCGAGGCCTGGATCGACAGAGGCAAAATATTCAAAGAAATAGGGAACTATGAGGAGGCGGAGATAAGCTTCAAGGAAGCATTGAACATTGTGGATAATCTCCTCATGTACGACCATATGGATATCTCCAACCTTGAGAAGAAGGCGGGGCTTTTGAGCACTCTCAAGAGATATGAGAGGGCGATGGTATGCTATGATCAGGCCATGGGGGCCGAGGATGCGGAGAAATTAAGGATCAAAAAGGCCGAACTCCTGATAACATTCGAGGAATATGATGAATTACTCGAATGGATCAATGAACTTCCAAATGAGGAAATAGACAGCCAGATATTGTACTTCAAAGCAAGGGCACTCCATGGCCTTGGTGAGATAGACAAGGCCTTGATCGCACTCACCAATAGCCTTGAAAAAAGTGGAAAGGAAGGATATGATGAAAATATCCATGTATTCAAGGCCAGGCTTCTTGCCGATATGGAGAGATATGAGGAGAGCATGGTGTGCTTTGCCAGAAAAGGTCTCGGCCCCTCAGCCTTGACTACGAGGGCGGAGATCGAGATGAAAATGGGAAACAATGCAGATGCTTTACTATCCCTCGATAAAGCTTTATCAAAGGATAGTACCTGGCTGCCAGCCTGGAAGCTCATGGGCGAGATCGATATCATAAATGGAGATCATAAAAAAGCACTGGATACTTATGATAATATCCTGGGCATAGATGAGAATTATATATGGGCCTGGCTTGGAAAAGCAATAACATATTTCAAGATGGGGAAGGATAAAAAAGCGATGAGCGCCCTTGACATAGTTCTTGATATGGATCCGGAATTGGAACAAGCTAATGATTTGAAAAATGAAATTTTAAAGGCCCGATGAACTTGAGCCTTTAAACATTAAATTGACTCAGTCTGTGGTTCTGAGTATTATTTCTATATTAACGCCGTCTGGAACCTGGATCCTCATGAGCGCTCTAAGAGCTCTCTCATCCGCATCCAGATCTATAAGGCGTTTGTGCACACGCATTTCCCAGCGTTCCCATGTTTCGGAACCCTCACCATCTGGTGATTTCCTGCATGGAACTATGAGGCGTTTTGTTGGCAATGGTATTGGACCACTCATGGCAACGCCTGTTCTCTCAGATATATTCTTTATCTGGATACAGACACTGTCCACCTTCTCAGGGTCAGTGCCACTAAGTGAGATCCTTGCTTTTTGAGACAAACTTACACCCCGTCAAACAAAAAAAGAAAAGGGAAGGAGATCCTTACATCTCCTTCTTTTCTACATCTATGCACATTCCAGCTGCAACAGTCTGACCCATGTCCCTGATGGCGAATCTTCCCAACTGTGGGAATTCCTTTGCCTTCTCAATGACGAATGGTCTTGACGGCTGCAACTTGACTATTGCTGCATCTCCGGTCTTGAGGAACTGTGGGTTCTCCTCGCTCACTTCACCAGTCCTTGGGTCGAGCTTCTTCTGAAGTTCGATAAAGGTACATGCGACCTGAGCTGTGTGGCAGTGGAACACTGGTGTGTAACCGACTGTCAGAACCGACGGGTGGTTAAGAACCATGATCTGAGCAGTGAAGGTCTTTGCCACGGACGGTGGGTTGTCCACTGGTCCAGCGACATCCCCTCTGCGGATATCGTTCTTTCCAATTCCTCTAACATTGAATCCAACATTGTCACCTGGCTCTGCCTTTGGCAGAATTTCGTGGTGCATTTCGATCGACTTTACTTCGCCGACCTTGTTAGATGGCATGAAGACCAGCTTCATATCTGGCTTCAATGTACCTGTCTCCACCCTACCGACCGGAACTGTTCCGATACCTGTGATGGTATAGACATCCTGAACTGGAACCCTAAGTGCGAGGTTTGTGGATTTTGGAGGCTCTTTGAGATCATTGAGCTGCTGCAACAGAGTGTTGCCCTTATACCAACCAGCCATCTCGCCAGCGTCCTTTGCTGCATTGTCGCCCTTGATAGCACTGACTGGAACAAAGTTCACCTGGTCATCCTTGTAACCAACTGACTTTACCAGCTTTGTGACTTCCTCAACGACTGCTTTGTATTTGGCCTCATCATAGCCAATTGCATCCATCTTGTTGATGGCGACAATAAGCTGTGCGACACCCAAAGTCCTTGCAAGGAACACGTGCTCCTTTGTCTGAGCCATGACACCTTCTGGTCCGGCAACGACCAGCACTGCGGCATCTGCCTGGCTGGTACCGGTTATCATGTTCTTGACGAAATCCCTGTGACCAGGTGCGTCAATAATTGTGAAATAGTACTTTTCGCTCATGAACTTCTTGTGAGCCACATCTATGGTCACACCTCTTTCCCTTTCTTCCTTGAGGCCGTCCATGACCCAGGCAAATTCGAAACTTGCCTTGCCTTTCTCTTCGGCTTCCTTTCTGTATTTGTCAATTATATGCTGCTCGATAGTACCTGTGTCCAGGAGCATACGACCTACAAGGGTCGACTTTCCGTGGTCCACGTGTCCTATGAAGACTATGTTTAAATGCGGTTTTTCTGCCATTTTATTTCCTCCAATGGTTTTCTGTCCCTATATCTATTTAATATATATTCTTTTCTTAGCTATTATGCTGATGAATAGTAGTGCTCATCGTATGGCTCAGGCTTGAGTCCCTTTCGTGTTCTTATCTTGGCTACAACGTCCTGCTGCAATTCCCTGGGTATCCTTTCGAATCCACAGTTCTCAGTAGACCAGGATGCCCTTCCGCCTGTTACGCTTCTCATATCATTGGAGAAGCCGAACATCTCGGCGACTGGAGCTTTGGACTTGATCACTGTCAGATCTCCATCCTGTTCCATATCCTCGATCACTGCTCGCCTCTGTTGCATCTCACTGGTTGCGCCTCCCATGACGTCCTGTGGTACACTCACGTATACCATCTGTTTGGGTTCCTGAAGAGTTCTACCTGCAATACACATTGCACCATAGATCGCCTGTCTTACAGCTGGAATTACCTGGGCTGGACCTCTGTGTATGGTATCCTCGTGAAGTTTCGCATCCATGAGCTTGACCTTCACTCCCATGACCTTTTCCTCGGCCAATGGACCACGGACCATGGCCTCTTTGAAAGCTTCCTTGCACAATTCCATTGTTTCGTGAAGGTTCTGAACTCCCTTTGAGCCATCTATCAAAACATTGGATCCTTCAAAGACAACGAGCTTCTTTGCTTCTTCCTTTGTCAAGCCCATTTCCTGAAGCTGAGCACCCAATACTTTACTGTCCTTGATCTTTCCTTCCACCTGTATAGTACCCTCTCGGATCGCCTTGACGATCTCTTCTTCCAGAGGAGACACGGTTATGAAAAATCTGTTGTGCTTGTTCGGTGATTTGCCTTCGAATGGGCCTGCTGGCTTATCGATGCATTCTCTGTAAACAACGATCGGTGGTGAAGACTGGATCTCCACATCGTATTCGTTCTTGATCCTGTATTCTGTTATCTCAAGGTGAAGTTCTCCCATACCGGACATCAAATGCTCCCCGGTCTCCTTGTTGATATCAACTTGAATAGATGGATCTGCTTTTGCAACGGACCTGAGCACATCGACCAGTTTTGGAAGGTCCCTCATGTGCTTTGCCTCGATAGCGACTGTGACCACAGGTTCTGAGTAGTGCACGATCTTCTCGAAAGCTTCCATATCCGGGTTATCTGCTACTGTTGATCCAGCGATCGCATCCTTCAATCCATTGACAGCGACGATATTACCTGCGTCAATTTCATCAACAGCTATCCTATCAGATCCTACACAGAGTGAAACTTGCTGCACTCTGTTTGGATTTGGCATACCAAGAACATGTAATGTCTGTCCTCTCTTGATACTTCCACTGTACATCCTTCCAATAGCTATCTCTCCCGCGTGGGGATCCATGATTATCTTGGTCACCATGAGAGCGACGGGTCCTTTTCCGTCACATTTCATCATGCTCTGGCCTACCTCGGATTCTATGTCTCCGTGCCAGATATTTGGGATCCTACGGTTCTGCGCAATGATCGGGTCTGGACAATGCTCGATAACCATATCCAGAAGGATCTGGTGAATAGGAGCCTTCTTTGAAAGATCTCTCTGCTCATCTTTGTCACAGAAATCATAGATATCCTTGAAACTGATTCCGGATTCCTTCATGAAAGGAACGGATATGGCCCAATTGTGGTAGGCGGAACCAAAGGCAACACTGCCATCATCCACCTTGAGGCCCCAGTCCTTCTTGAACTCTGGAGGGACCATCTTCATTATGAGGTCATTGACGTTCTTGATGATCTTTATGAAACGCTCCTGCATTTGCTCGGGGGTGACCTGCAGCTCATTGATGAGCCTGTCAACCTTGTTTATGAAGAGGAGAGGTCTGACCCTCTCTTTCAGGGATTGCCTGATAACTGTCTCTGTCTGAGGCATGATTCCCTCAACAGCACAGACCACGACTATAGACCCATCAACAGCTCTCATTGCCCTTGTGACGTCCCCGCCGAAATCTACGTGGCCAGGTGTATCAATAAGGTTAATAAGAAATTCCTTGTCGCCGTATGCGTGAACCATAGATGCATTGGCTGCGTTAATGGTTATACCACGTGCCTGCTCCTGCTCATCGAAATCAAGAAGCAGTTGCTTTCCGGCCAATTCCTCTGACATCATACCGGCCCCGGCTATGAGATTGTCACTCAATGTGGTTTTACCATGGTCTATGTGAGCGGCTATTCCGATGTTCCTGATCATCGAGTGCTGAGTCATCAGTGCCTGGGCTTTCTTAATATTGTCTTCTTTTCGTCCCATATCTATACTTCCTTTAATTTATAGTATATATTATTGAATCATTATCTTGCAGAAGCTGCAACACGTTCGAGCTCTTCTTTCTTAGATACAGAGAAGCTGTTCATGTCCTTCTTAGAGGCCAGAACGATCTCATTGGCGAGGCATACTTCGATGGATTTCGAGTTCTTGTAGGATGATTTAACAGCTCCCTTACAGATATTCCTGAAGGCTATATCCAGTCTTCTGGATGAGCTTGTATCCACTGCCTTTGGAACAGATATTCCACCATATCTCAGCCTGGTAACTTCTTCTCTGGGTGCGGCGTTCTCCAATGCATCGACAAGTACCTGGACAGGATGTGCCTTGGTTCTCTTCTCGATTATATCGAATGCATCCCTAACAACCTTGTAGCCCTTTGTTTTCTTTCCTGTGTACTCTTCGGTCCTCATGAGGTTGTTCAGTAATCTTTCGATGATATGGAGCTTGGTCTTTCCGAACCACTTGTTGGCATGCTTGGCGCCTGTGTGCGGCACTATTATAGGATCTATATTCAGATACTTTTCTAGGCCTGGATCGTGCACGACCACTTCTGATAAATTGTATTTACCGAACAGAAGCACTTTTTCTGGGGGCAGGCCAACAACCTTCTTTGGGCCTTTTGCTTTTGGTGCCTCTTCTGGCTTTGATTCTCCTTCGGCAACTGGTTCGGGAGTTGGTTCCAACTCAGCAGCTGGCTTCTCTTCTTTGGCCTCTGCCTTGGGTTTAGCCTTTGGTTTCTTAGCAGCTGGCTTCTCTTCTTTGACCTCTGCCTTGGGTTCTTCCTTGGCTGGCTTGGCAGCTGGCTTCTTTTCCTTGACCTCCGCCTTGGCTTCTTCCTTTACAGGTTCAGCAGCCTTGGGTTCTTTCTTGACCTCTGGAGCTGGCTCGGCAACTGGCTCTGCCTTGGGTGCTTCTTCCGCCTTGGGTTTAGCCTCGACAGGCTCTTCTTTTTTCTCTTCTGTCTTAATCTCATCGGCCATAATAATCACCTAACTGGCTTCTCCTTTCTACCGCGTACCATCTCATCAAGAGATACACTATTAACTTGGATGACCTTGAATCTGACTCCAGGAATATCACCGTAAGAACGACCCATCCTACCGCCGATTCCTTCCACGAGAACTTCATCGTGTTCATCAATAAAATTAATTGCTCCATCACCAACAGCGAAAGCAGTGATCTGCCTTCCGTTCTTAATGAGCTGGACCTTGACACACTTCCTGATAGCGGAGTTGGGCTGTTTAGCCTCGATACCCACCTTCTCCAGGACTATGCCTCTGGCCTGAGCTGAACCCTCGAGGGGGTCAGCCTTCTCCTTAAGACGTTCTACCCTGGTCCTGTATTTTCTGTCGCTCCAGCGGAACTTCTGTCGGTCGTTCTTCAGTTTCCTTGCAGTATTCAATCCTCTAGCCAATTTTAACACCTTTTTATATTGGAAAGTAGGAGGACAAAGAGCTTTTTATATATATTACTAACTGAGTGTGATAATATAATATTTTTAGATATCTGGCTATGCCTTTTTTACCATAAATAATGAAATCTAGGCCAAAGATTGAAATATCATCCTTGATTTACAGTGTTTTGGTGAAAATAATATGGGTTGTCAATTAGGATTAGAACCAGCACAGCACGGTAGATGTGATAGATGGGTTGGCACGCACGGAATGTCATCTCAACCCACCCTTGGAAACATCTGCGAGTATTGCACGTATAATCAATAAATACCGGCGAGTGACCGTATGCTGGGACTTGAGATATCAGAGCTGAAAAATGAAGAAATAGATGATCTCAGGCATATGCAGGCATTAGTCTGGCAGGATCATTTTTTGAAGGAAAGAGGGCAGGAAGTTCCCTTGCTATATAGAAGTCGTAAGAATATAGAATCATATATGACTAAGAAGGGTGGATTTTGCTTTGTGGCCAGGATAAATGGTAAGATCATTGGATCCATAATCTGTCATACCTGGGGCAGTGTTGGATGGTTTGGCCCCTTCGAGGTGCTTCCCGAGTACCAGAATAGAGGAATAGGCAAGGAGCTGGTCAAGCACGCCATGAACTTTTTGAATGAAAGCCGATGCTCAACGACGGGATTGGAAACAATGAGTGGAAGTGCCAGAAATGTGGCATTTTACACAAAATATGGCTTCAAATCGAAGAAATTATCCTATGTCCTTTTCAAGGATCTGGAAGCTCGAGCTGGCCAGACAGACAAATCATTGATCGCGAGAAAGATAGGACGCGAGGATATTCCAAGGCTCAGGCCAGCATGGGAAAGGATAGAGCATGGATTGGACTATTCGGCAGAGATACATGCCACAGAAGATCATGAGTTGGGCGAGATGTGGGAATTCGATGATGGAACGGACTTTCCGAACCACGCGATCCTTCACACATACGAGCTGATAGATGGTAGCATGAACACACTTATGAAATTATTAGTGGCCGATAAAAAAGAGACCGCACTGGCCATGCTCGCCTGGTTCGAAGAAAGAACACAGAATCTCGGTAAAAAAGGAATATTTCTCAGGTATTATCAGGGAACCGGGCTGGAACTGGCAGACCTGCTTGATCAAGGATACATGTTGAATGGCACCCTCATCAGGATGCAGATGTTGGGTGATGGTGAGGATACGGAACTCGCCCATATTTCCTGCTGGTCTGGATGAAGGCGGCAGAACTTCTGAGTGAAAAATAAGCGACGATTTCAAATATCACAAAACATATCGCCCTCGGATGAGTGATTTGGATATCGGTTTCAAGGAAATATCAGAGGTCCACCGGAGCGAAAAGCGGAGCAAGACATTGACAAAATTGCCCCACTTGTTTTACGATCTGGCAGGGGAGCATTTGGAGCTTCTCAAGGACCAGTATAAAGAAAAAGCCAGGAACCCATCCAGTACCGACGCGCTGATCCACCAGGATAATATTAAAAAGATCAATAAAAGACTGTGTCAGATCTACGATCTTCGTGAGCGGAAGATCGTAATTGCCGCTCTCAATGGAGTGGAAGGTAGCCAACCACCCAAAGACATGACCAAAACTGAAGCGAAAATGTACACCGAGGTGATCTCCACTTTGAAGAGGTTCAGGGAATGTCCGATCGATGAGCCAGTGGAGGTTCAGACATCGATCACCAGCAAGCCCGCGCCCACTGTGATAGAACCAGTGGCTGCCAAGGGCGGCTTCCCCGAAGAGGAAGTGAAAAAGGAATCCGTCACCTGCCTGGTCAGGGTATTGGAAGAGGTTCCGCCATTTGTCGATGTGGACCAGACCTACAATCTGAAAAAAGAAGATGTGGTCACCCTACCCGAAAAATTCGCCAGAATACTCTCACTTAAGGGAGCGGTGAAGATACTGGATATTTGATCATCCAGTACGATGGGCTCTTATTCCCACTTATTCTCATTTTGTAGATATTATTTATTGATCTTTCCGGCTGGTGAAAGATATACTGTGAACTCGTCCTCGCCATCCACACCTATTATTCCATCCATTAGTTTCTGGTCATAGGCCGCGATACCGCACGCACCTGCACCGATGGCTTCGCATGCCAGGTAGAGATTCTGGCATACGTGACCAGCCTCGATAGCGATGTCCTTATGAGCCACAATGCTGTATCTCCATTCGGCCCGATATGGAACCGCGGCCCAGATAAAGGTGGCCGCGCATTTTCCCACAAAGCTCTGACCATAGGATGCTTCCTTCACCTTCTGCTGCTGGTCGGGTATTTCATCCTTGATCAACAACAGCTTATGTTCAATAGGGATGTATCTGTAAATTCCAGGCTCGAGACCATCCACCCAGTTGACTGCCAGATATGTTTCAAAGGGTTGGCGTGCGCCTCCAGAAGGAACAGTTCTTTTCGTCCAGACCTTGCTACCATCTACTTCCCGCACACCCTGTGTGGCCCATAGAAGGAAAGATAATTCTTCCATTGTGAGAGGTGTTTCCGTGAAAGAGCGGCGGCTTCTCCTATCGCCGATCACTTTAGCGATAGGCGTCTGGCCAATGCTCTCGAATGGAGGATGTACCAGATCTATTAATTCGGCATTATCCGGATAAGGCTTTTGAAGAGGTGGTGGAGCGATACCTTTCCCCTGATCGGATTCGAAATCAGCATCATCGCCATCCAATAGTTCCCAGTCCAAGGCCTTGATGGCCTCCCTGTTCTTCCTGATCATCTCTTCTTTCTTGTTCAATTTTACCACCTTTGTTTTGCTAATGACTCAGGATGACCCCAAGTCATTAGCAATTTTTCCTTTCATCTTCTATGTTTTCTCTCATCCTTCAGTTTCCTTACGAGGGCCATGATGATATCCTTATCATGGCTTGTTGGCTCCATCTCGTCGATATGAGGGCATTCGTCATCCAGCACCGCCCCGGTATCATCATCGTACAGAAGGGGATAGCTCCTACACCCTTCTGGCCGTACCTCGTAGATGGTGCAAAGACGACCATCGTGAAAGACGCATAGACCATTACGATTCCTCAATTGCAGCCAGTGATCGACCTCGACAGCGAAATCATCATATGTATTTCCCATTGCCATTATGCGTTTGATATCCATCTCCGAGAGGGGCATCTCCGTGTCCTGGCAACATCGAATGCAATTTTGTTCCGTGCAGGGGTATTTCATATTGATCATGCCCTATATACTAAGGATAATATAGATACATAACTGAGAATATATAAATGATTATATTCAATATTGTATGTTATTCTTTTTCTATAATCGCATTCGTAGCAATCCTTAATTAATCGGAATGTGGTTTACCTCGTCCTGGAGATGAGAGGTGTTTCATCTCCGGGACGTGACGAAGATGGCGAAGAAAACTGGCATCGACAGGGATAAACTGGCATTGGTGATAATAGATATTCAGGACAAGCTTTTTCCAAACATTCATGAAAAAGAAAATGTGGTGGAGAATGTGATCAAATTGATAGAATTCTCGAAGATAATAGGAATTCCGATCATCCTTTCTGAGCAATATCCAAGAGGTTTGGGTGGGACATTGAATGAGATACAGCAGGTTCTTGACGAATACCAGCCGCATGAGAAGACCACCTTCAGCTGTTGTGGAGAAAACGGAATAGAAGACAAATTACTGGAGCTGGGGGCGACGACCATCGCCATCACGGGTATCGAATGCCATGTGTGTGTTTTCCAAACCACCAGGGATCTGCTGACTCGAGGATACGATGTCCACGTGATCAGTGACGGTGTTTCTTCAAGAATATCGGAGAACAAGAAAGTGGGTTTGGATCGCATGAGGGTACTGGGTGCGACAATATCCAGCACGGAGATGTTCATGTTCGAAGTGATGGAAAAGGCTGGAACTCAAGAATTCAAAGATGTGGCTCCACTCTTGAAATGATGTTGATGGAAGGATAAAACTGGGCTCAAATACATAGAGCCCAGGCTATTGTTTTAATAAAATAGGTTAAAAGATTGCCTATTCCTCGGTCTCTTCAGGTGCGACAGGTGGTTCTGGGGCTTCTTCTGCAACGGGCTTCTCTTCCTCACCCTCTGCTGCTCCTTCTTCCTCTTCATGCTCATCTTCATAGACGTGCACAATCTCACCCTGGCGAAGGACCTCGGTCTTGCGGATCTCCACCCTCTGCATTGGCTGGATCACTTTGCAAGCGATGGCCGCTTCTCGACCCATCTGGCCTCCGATGATGCCTTTGACAACCTCGTTCAAGGATCTTGTACGTGTGTAGTTGTTTATGACATCGAAGACCTTCTGGCGAATGGCCGTCTGCTGGGATGACTTTATCCTGCGCTCGGATATGATCAGGGGCTTGATCCTGAGTAGGAACTTGTCCCTTGTGTAAGCATCGACAATGAGATCGGTCTTCGTCCTCTTCCTTCTGGTCAGCCTTCTGACATAATCACTTGTCATGTCATGACCGACGAAGGTCGTGTGGGCGTCTGATCCTCTTACATCGATGATCTTGAAAGCCATCTTTATGTGCATCTTTGAGAAATCCCCAGTAAGGTCCTGAACAGTGACCTCGGCTACTCTACCAATAAGCTTTTCTGGCTCGTCTGCCAAGGCTTCTGATACCTTTGCCCTGTCGAACATATCGGGAGCCATTACATTATACCAGCTTTTGGACTTCCACTTGTCTTTCTTTGGGCCTCCTCGACCTCTTGGTGCTGCCATTTAAGATTCTCCTGGAATGGGTGGGATATTATATTTCCTATATAAAAACTACCATTGAATTGATAGGGATTGTGTGTATACGTATGATGGGGACTAAATCACACTCGATAATATGGGCGTGGGACGGGGGCTATGGCAATAACTGGGGATCAAGCTTTCATTGTATCCTTTTCCATAGGGTTTACGTGTCGTGGGACGGGGTGGTACACAATCACCCTAGGGGATGAATGTGTCCCTAAATAGGCCATAGTCCCGACTCGCAGCGGTACACTCGCTGCGTTAAGTTGAATCATCATTGATGGGACTACGGCGGTGTTCCTGGGTTCAAACCTTGCTCCGCCCCCTCTAATGATATAAAAATAGGTGTCGGGGACGGGGTTTGAACCCGTGACCTCCGGATCGCTCAGGATCCAAGGTTAGACTTCTGGGCGCCATTGTTACCCTAATGGGTCCCTATGAGTCCGGCGCTCCACCAGGCTGAGCCACCCCGACAGGATGTTTATTGTCTTAGCCTAGGAATTCTTCCTTCTGATTTCCAGGGTTTATTTTCTTATCGTTAGTAAAGGTTTGCATAACTGGTAATTGCTCTTGATTATTGAGATCCATATTTTATAAATCTGGTTCTCCAAGAGGTGCTATACAAACTGGACATCTATCAGTTCCATCACAGCAATCATGGTGGAAGGATGTCCCACACCTGCATTTGATGCAATCAGAACCATGTTCGATAGTGTTCATGCAGATCGCACAGCTCCTATCAAGATCGTTATGTGTGCCATTGGTCCTATTGATAGCGACACTTTTTAAGATATCGGTGGGGGTTCTGAGCGATGTGCCTTCGGTCTCATGTGCCAGTACTTCTATCTGAGAATCTATTTCGGATAGGAGCCTCTCCCCTACAGATCCCTTTATCAGATCCTTCTCCCAAGCTTCTTTGACAGACTCCTTCTTAGCCTCAAGGGTCTCCTTCACCGAGTATGTGTATTCCTCTCTGGGAATGAATCCATGTTCCTGTACCAAAAGTCCCAATTCAGTCAGAAGCTGGGAATTGGCCTGGCTATACTTGTGAATGAGCCAATCGTAGGCACTGGAGGATATCTCACCATCATCCTTCAATTGTATCAATTCATCCACCGTGTCTTTCAGCAGGGTGGCTATCTCTCTTTCTTCCTTTTCAGCTTCCTTTTTGGAGACCGAATGGAATCCCAATTTCTTGATCAATGTCTTCAGGCTCAAACCCTGAAGAAGAAGTGTCATTAGGACCACGCCAAAGGTAATGGCCAATATAAGATCCCTATGAGGGAAAAGTGTGCCATCATCCAATGTGAGTGGTATCGACAAGGCCAGAGCTATGGGTATCGCACCTCTTAGGCCACCCCACCACATGACCGCCTGCCATTTTTTGGGAAGGTTATTCGGCTCATTCTTGTTCATTATCTTGCCTATTATGAATATTGACGCGGCTCTCGCGAACCAGAGAGCTAATACGCAAAATACTACCAACCCGATCTCATTCCAGACAGCACCCAGATCGACATTCATTCCAACCACTATGAAAAGGAAGGAATTCACCAGAAACACTATGAAGCCCCAGAAGCTCAAAAGCGTGTGTCTGGCTGAAGGCGTCATGGCAAATCTTGTTCCATAGTTTCCGAGTATCAGACCTGCCATCACAACAGCGAATACACCGGATGCCCCCATGTTCTCAGCCATCGCGAATAGGCCGAATACCATGATCAAAGTTATCATGACCTCGGTGAACTTATCATCTATCTTTGAGATTATCAGGAATAATATGTAACCGACGGCCAATCCCAGAAGAATCCCAAAGATGGCCATCCTGAGGAAATCCACTATACCTGTCATGATGTCCAGATTACCACTTCTAATAAGATCCAGAATAACAGCGAATAGAACAAGACAAGTTCCATCATCAAATATGCTCTCCCCCTCTATTATGTTCTTCAATTTGGTGGGGATCTTGGTATCCTTGTAAATGGCCAGTATGGAAACCGGATCTGTAGGGATTATTATTACCGCGATCAGAAGAGCGATGGGGAAGGTCAGGGCCGAGGCAAAGAAAGAATCTGTGAAAATATATATCAGCCAGCCCACGAAGAAAGATGATATGATCAAGGCTGGAATAGCCAATAATGAAATCACCTTGGCATTCTCCTTCAGATGCTTCAGGCGCATGTGTAGGGCACCCTCGAATATCAATGGAGGGAGAAGGATATGGAAGATCATGTCCTTATCAAGAACAAATGGGGGTTCGACATTGAAATAAGCGATGACCAGGCCAGATATCAAAAGCACGATGGTATAAGGCCACCTTATGTACTTTGCCACGATGGCCACGATCACGGCCACCATCATAATCACAAGGAACTGGTCTATATCCAATGCCATTCTATTGCTCCATTAGGGATTTGCTGAAATATAGGGACGCATATATAAGTGTATAGCCCGTTTTATTAGGGCCATTCTGAGAAAAGATATTTAATTGATACTAAAATTAGCGAATCAAACACTGGACATCAATGATTTATTGAATATGTGTTTGACAAAAAAGATGCTTGCATTCCTGGAATGCACATCTTACGAATCAAACACTTTACTGATAATATAATTGAAAACGTATTAGATAAAAAAGATGCTTGCATTCCTGGAATGCACATCTTAAAAAAAAAAAGAAAATAAGAAGTAGGGGGTGCCTACTTCTTCATTATTTTCATCCAGCCGCCACTTTCGTAGACCTGGAGCTTCCTCTTACCGAGAGTTGTTTTGAACTCGTCCCAGTCGATGATCTCCAAGCGGTCATTCTTGCCCTTTGTGAACTGAATGCCCTGTGTGTTCTTAACACGGCCTGGCTTTAATCCCTTTCTCTTTGCTATGTCTATTGCTTTGTCTACTGTAATTGGTTCCATTACCATTTTCTTTTCCTCCACTGTTTATTTAGCATGACTGGCTCATCGAGCCACACCATGGCCAGTAGTGTATGGCTAATGAATATATTTAAGCCTTTGGGTATACTGGCTACAAAAATTCATTGATAAATTAACATTGATAAACATTTTGTTCACTATCGACTGAGACACCTTAACAAAATGATAATCGATGAAAAGGCCTGCCAGATAAAGCAATAGGTGATTGGATCATTTACCAATATTTTTATACCAATGTCATTCTTGTGGTGGATGGGGTTCCAAATGAGGGCACTATTCATTCACGCTGACTACCTCGAATACGAGGCGAAGAAGAAAACGAAACTGGCCGATGACATATCGGATGATAAAAAGAAAGGCCGCATAGAGGAGGCTCTGGTCACCTACATCAGCTTCGAAGAGATTGATGAGGGGAAAGAAGAGGCCAGTGCTAAATTATTGGCAGAGAATGTCATGGAGATAGCGGAGAAAGTGGAGACCAAGAACACGGTACTGTACCCCTATGCCCATCTGAGCTCGTCCCTCGGAAAGCCAGCATCCGGTAAAGAGATACTGGAAAAGACCGCGGAGATATTGGAAGAGAAGGGATACACCGTTCTCAGTTCGCCTTTCGGCTGGTACAAGAGCTTCAAGATAAGCTGTAAAGGACACCCCCTGTCCGAGCTATCCAGAGAGATCGTCGCCGGTGAGGATGAGGGGGGCGATGGCGAGGAAGTGTCTGAAGCCCTCAAGTCCGAGGAAAAGGCAGTGTCCAGCTGGTTCGTACTTGGCCTCGATGGAGAATTGACATCTCTGGAGCTCAAGAAAAACAAAGTCAAGGGCTATGATTTTGGAGATCATAAGCGATTGAAACAGTTCGTCCAGTACGAGATGGCGAAGAGTAGGACGGCTGGAAAAGAGCCACCGCATGTGGATATTATGAAAAGACTGGAGCTTGTGGACTACGAGCCCGCGTCCGATCCAGGCAATTTCAGATATTATCCAAAGGGCAGGATGATGAAGTCCCTACTGGAAACTTATGTGAACCAGGAAGTTAAGAGAACTGGCGGCATGGAGATCGAAACACCCATCATGTACGATTTCGAGCACCCGTCCCTCAAAAGCTACCTGCACAGATTCCCAGCCCGTCAATATTCGATCCAAACACCTGATAAAAGGGTATTTCTCAGATTCGCGGCCTGTTTCGGCCAGTTCCTCATGATGCACGATGCCACGGTATCGTACAAACATCTGCCAATGAGGCTGTACGAGATGAGCCATTATTCCTTCAGAGCGGAGCAGCGTGGGGAGCTTACTGGCCTGCGAAGGTTGAGGACCTTCACAATGCCGGATTGCCACTCATTTTGCGCCGATATCGAAATGGCCAAGCTCGAGATGCAGGACAGATTCCAACTATCTTGGGATGTCCTCAATGGAATTGGTTTCCAGGTTCCGAATGAGCTTGAATTCGCCATCAGAGTTACAAAAGAATTCTATGATGAGAATTCGGAATTCCTTGCTGGCCTTGTCAAGAAATGGGGCAAGCCAGCCCTTGTCGAGATGTGGGATAAGAGATTCTTTTATTTCATATTCAAATACGAGTGGAACTTCGTAGATTCTCAGGGAAAGGCCAGTGCCCTCAATACGGATCAGCTGGATGTGGAGAATGCCGAGAGATATGATATCAATTATGTTGGTATGGATGGCGAGAAGCATCATCCATACATCCTGCATCAATCACCATCAGGCGCGATCGAGAGGGTGATGTACGCGCTTCTGGAAAATATCCATTTGAAGCAGATGACGGGCGAGAAGCCGAAATTCCCACACTGGCTGGCACCAACCCAGGTCAGATTTTTACCAGTGCACGATGATGTGCTGGAAAACTGTAAGGAGCTGGCTGGCAAGCTCAATGCCAGAGCCGATGTGGATGACCGCGACCAGAGCATTGGCAAGAAGATCCGGGATGCGGAAAAGGACTGGATAGACTTCATTATCGTATATGGAGAGAAGGAACAGGAAAGCGGAAAGCTATCCGTCAGGAGAAGGGATGGGGTCCAGGAAGAGCTGACAATTGAGGAATTGGCCAGCAAGCTTGCGGAACTGCAGAGAGGGATGCCAATGACATCCCTGCCATTGCCCATGCTCCTGAGCAAAAGGATCTCATTCCGTGGATAAACTGGCAGAGGAATTTCAATGCCCCTTCTGATGTCCGTGAACTCGATAAGTAAATCATATGGCCCACAGCCAGTGCTGTCAGATATTTCATTCATAATAGACGAAGGCCAGAAGGTGGGACTCATAGGACAGAACGGGACTGGCAAGACCACGCTTTTGAACATCATCTATGGTATCGAAAAGGCAGACAGTGGCGAGATCACGGGAATGAAGGACAAGACACTGGGTTACATGACCCAGCTCAGCCCCCTGGAAGATTCGAAGACATTGATCGAGGCCATATCCAAGCCAACTGGCAAGCTGGGATCGCTTGCCAAAAAGATCGCTTATTTGGAGAATCGGCTGGAGAATCCAGGATCTATATCCACGGAGCAGATGGAGGAGATCTCTAAAGAGTACGCTAATTCTTTAGAGGAATTTGCGTCAAGTGGCGGCTATGGCCAGCCAACCCGGGCGGAGGCAGTGCTTGAGGATCTGAAATTCACGAAAAGACACTTTCACACAAAAGTGGGTGATCTGAGTGGTGGTGAGAAGACCAAAGCAAGGCTGGCCAGCATACTTCTGGAAGCGAAAGGAGCAGATCTACTTCTACTGGACGAGCCCACGAATCACCTTGATATCGAGACAACGGAATGGCTGGAGGACTATCTGGCCAATTACTCTGGCGCGGTCCTCATCGTGTCCCACGACCGGTACATGATGGACAAGGTCATCACAAAGAGCGTGGAGATCGAGAATACCGTGTCCAAGATATACTCTGGCAATTATTCTGATTATTTGGAGAAAAAGTCTTTCGATCTTGAGAAGAACATGAAGATGTACGCCAAGCAGCAGAAGGAGATCCAGAGACAGAAGGAAATGATCCAGTGGATGCACAGTGTGTACAGTTTCAGCTCCCTGCACAAGACCCAGCAGAAGAAACTGGATCGCATGGACAAGATGGACAGGCCGACGGATTATTCCAGGAAACTGGGACTGGAATTCGGAAAGGCTGAAAAGAGCGGGAAGGACACTATCGACGCACTGGGTGTGAAGAAATCATTCGGAAAGACTTCGATAATCGGAAAGTGTGATTTCAGGATCGAGAAGGGCGATAGGATCGGCCTAATCGGCCCCAATGGCTCTGGAAAAACAACTCTCATTCGCATGATAATGGGAGAGATCGAACCAACCGCTGGCTCGATCAAAGTGAGCAAGGGTACGAGGATCGGCTACTACGCCCAGGAGCAGGATGGACTTATTCGAGGTAATACGGTCATCCAGGAGATTCGAAAACACAAAAAGGACGCGGGCGAAGAATGGGTGCGGAAATACCTTGGCAAGTTCTTCTTCAGAGGCGAAGACGTGTTCAAAAAGGTCTTCACCCTGAGCGGTGGGGAGCGTGCGAGATTGTCGATAGCCAAGCTCCTGATGAGTGAACATAATATGCTGATACTGGACGAGCCCACGAACTATCTGGATCTATACGCCAAGGCCTCGGTGGAAAAGGCCTTGAGAGATTATGAAGGCACGGTGATGATAATAACTCACGATCGAGCACTACTGGACAGTGTGGCCGAGAACATATTCGACCTGAGGGATGGGGCACTGAGCACCTTCAGCGGCAATTATTCAGATTATCGCAAGAAGGCGGGGAAAGCAAAGCTTTCCACCGGCGGAGACCTATACGAAGTTACCAAGAAATTCACCGACTGGATATCTGGCAAGAAGTATCAGAAGGGTGACAGGATAAGGATACCCGAGGGTGACATGGAGAAGTTCGCCTGGGCTGTCGAGAACAATCACCTGAAAAAGAAGTGATATCGATATTTTATTTTTATATTGTGGATCTAAGAATCATTATCGATCCCTTTCATAATGATCGTCATCATCATATCCATCATCTTCACCATATTCACGCTGTTCGGAATTCACAGAACTGGTCTTCCTGAAATAGAAGGCCATGATGATTATCACAGAAAGTATCAGGATCAGCACGAATATCACGATCACCCAGTTGTAACCACTACCGGATGTGCTTATGCCTTCTTCTATGAAGATCTCGACAGTGTCAGTAGCTGTGTTGCCAGCTTCGTCAGTAACTGTGAGTGTGACATTGTAAGTGCCGTGTTCCATGAACTTGTATTTTGGATAGATGCCGTCCAGAGTGACCATGGAGCCATTGTAGACGAAGGTCCAGGTGTAGTCGATTATACCCACATTGTCAGTGGAGTCCGAGGCATCGAGGGTGATCCAGATAGACATCTCGCTCTGTTGATCCGCCCCAGCATCCGCGACCGGAGCCTCATCATCCTCGACATGGACCAATATGGTATCTTGATGTGAATTTCCCGCATTGTCCATCACGGTCAATGTTACCAGATACTGGCCATAATGATTGAAGGTGAAATTAAAGGTCTCGCCGTGGAATTCCACACCCTGAGCCTCGTAGATGAAGTTCCACGTGTAATTGGAGATCCCCATATTGTCCGTCGAGTTCGACGCATCGAATATCATAGTGCTGAATTGGGATATTGTGTAATTGTCCTCATCGCCAGAAACCGCCACTGGCAATATCGTGTCAACAGCGATGGTCACGTCATACTGCGCTGGCGGGGCTTCCAGATTCCCGGCCAGATCCTGCGCGATGGTGTAGAACCGGTACCAGCCGTCATCCAGTACCGTGACATTGTGGATGGTGGAATTGACGATATCCTCCTCTACCAGCTCCCAGCTACTCCATGATTGATTATTGAAGCTCTCGCGCATCCAGAGGTCGACATTCTCGGCGGCTGGATACTGGCCAACCGACATCGGGCCGAAGCCACTGGCTGAATCATCAGCCTCCCATTCCAGGAATATCGTACGGTTATCTTGCCAGAAGTCTGGCTGTGATACTTCGGAAGAAGGAGCGGTGATATCGTAGGCGCATGCCCCATAGTCCGATAGGGGCATGGACTCGGTGTTGTTGAAAGCGTCAGTGGCTATGGAGTAGAATTCGTAATAACCTTCGCCATCCGGGAAGTCGAAGGTGAAGTTCCAGGGCGACTGGAAATCGGTTCCGAATTCGGTCCAGGAACCGAAGGAGCCATTGTCCAGGGAGAAGATGTAGAAGAGGGTGATGTTCGTGATATAGGAATCATCACCATCATCATGTGTTACATTGATCTGGATCGGTGTATTGGTCCAGTATGAATTGATCATGACTGTCGAGTTGGGAGTGGTGATGTCGTCTATCTGGGGCATGGTTCCATTGTAGGGATTCATGAGTGGATAATTGTCCACAGCGCCAGATCCACCGGATATTCCCGTGTAGTTTGTATCCCCGATACCATCGGTTCCCAGGATGTTCTGATCGGGGCCGTAATGTGTGTCAGTTCCAGTGTAATCGGACCAGTAATTACCACCGGAGGGATAGCCATTGTCCCAATAGTTGGTTCCAGTGTTGTCAAATGCTTGGTTTGTATTATCTAATATAAGATTATAATAAATTGAATTGTTGTGTGAATTATCTATATTAATTCCTTCTACAGTGTTGGAATACATGGTGTTGTCGATCACTGAACTGTAATTAGTATCATCGAGCCACAAACCACGCCAGGAATTATCACTGCAATTATTGTCTATGATTGTAAAATTATGTGATGATTTTATGAATATGCCAGCGACATTGTTGAGGCATTTGTTTCCTTTAATTTCAGTGTGATTGGACCAAACAGAATTTATGCCCCAGTCGCCGTTGTCAGAACATGTGTTATTGATCATCGTATTGTTGGTTGAGAAGGATTGGAAGATCCCGCAATTGGAAATATCATTGAGCTCATTGTTAGAAACAACATTGTTCTTGGTGTTGACCAAAGCTATTCCAATACCATTGGTGGACGAATTGGTGAATATATTATTGGTAATGTAACTGTTGTTAGTATGTTCTAAATGAATTCCTTCAAGTCTGTTGTAATCGCCAGTGCAGTTATCAACATAAAGGTCAGAGGATTTATAAAGATAGATTCCATAATAAAGATTGATGCTGGTGGTTGTGTTAGTAATAGTCCCAAATGTGGCATTGTAAATAATTAATCCCGATTGCATGAAATATGGAAATGTATTGACATCACTGGCATTGAGTAAACTACAATTCCTCACCACGAAATACTCGGTGGTATTTCCGATATACAGACAATACCCAAACCCAGTCCCATTGATCTCCCAGTTCTCGATTATCCAGGGATCTGCCGATGTGCCGCTTCCATTCAGGCCAAGTGTGGCGAAATCCGTGTTATTGTTTATCCTCACTGGAGCATGAGGCGTGAGCGCGGAAACCGTATCCGGAACACCAGCCTCCACATCTCCAGTATCACCTGGAACTATCATCATGCTCGTGAACATCATCATGCTTAACAGAATTATAATCGTCTTTCTCATACCCATCCGTCCTAATAATCAGATTATGCCATTCCGCTATTTATGGTTTGGTATGTTGCAAATCGCACATATGCGCGTTGATAATGCAACACGTGCACATGATTTAACCAAACCTTTATGAATACAATGATATTGTTGGGGCAGATGACCGATGTCAAAAGGTTCAATATGATACTGGGAGCTATCGCGATAACCATACTGGTGACCTCGTGCGCGGCCTTCGCCTACACGATGGTTCCGAAGGGCGATACCGACAAGATCATCGTGAACGGTGTGGATTTCACATGGAGCGATATTGAGAATGATTATGAAATCATCTCATTCAGTGTTGGCGATCTGGATTTCGAAGGCGTGAAGCTCAGCGAGATAATCGAGGACGCGGACATCCAGGATCATGAGACATACCAATACAAATTCACAGGAGCTGATGGGTATCAGAAGGATGTGGATTGGGACGATGTCAATACTGGCTACATTGTTCTGGAAGACAAAAAGGTCGTATTCACGGAACAAACAAAGAGCTTCTGGGTCAGGGACCTGGTGACGATCGATATCGTTTGTATCAACTGTTAGTAACGGAGAGTGAGTTCAATGAGTGAGCGAAGCAAACACATTGAAAATATCGGAATAAAATGGAGAGATTCAAGTGAGTGAGAAATTAGGAATCGGGATCGCACTGGCTGTCGTAGTCGTTATCATAATCGGAATAGTGTATGTTGTTATTCCGGATGGGGACACTATTGATACCGGGGACACCGTGGAGTTCGATGGACAGGATTATTCCTGGGACGATCTGGCCGAGGATCTGGAGACCAAGACCGTGGATGGAAAAGAAGGACTGGCTCTCAGTGACATTCTGAACCTGACTGCTTTTGGCGACGAACTTGATGATGATAAAAATGAGACTTTGTTCACCATCATCGCGGAGGATGGCTGGCAGAAGAATGTATCATGGAATGACATGATGCAGGGTATCCTGCTGGAAGAAAATACAGCCACTTATTTCCCACATTTGCCAGGAGCTTACAAGATCAGGGATATAGCATCCATAAATGAGATCGATCTGGGTGCACTGGCCATCGTTGACCCAAATGGCTCATGGTCCTCAAGTGTGGAACTGACCTGGGATGGGATCTTCAATGATCTGAACACGACACAATTCACCAGCGGAGATATCACATACGATGGTGTGGAACTGGTCGAAGTTCTGGAATATGCTGGATTCACAGATCTGGCCAATAAGACTTACAAGATAACCGCGGTTGACGGATATCAAAAGGATGTCGGCTGGATTGATATCCAGAATGGTTATCTAATCCTGGAGGACAATATGAGCGTGTTCCCGGACCTTACAAGCAAATACAGTATCAAGAATATCATAAGAATAGAGGTGGCAGACCTATGAGAAAAATGAAGGATAATAAAGACAATATGAAGATCCTCGCGGGGATCATAGTATTTGGATCGATTTGGGGACTTCTGGAATGTACACTGGGCGGTGTGAAATTCGGAGGAGTCCTGAGCAATTTCCCTATGGGCGCTCTTTTGGGCGGCCTGGTCGGGCTCGGGCTAATGGCCTACACCAGGAAGACGTACAATATCCTGGGCATGCAATTGGGCATGGCACTTGTTGCTGGATTGCTCAGATTCTGGGCTCCCATAGGCACATGCGTGATATGCTCCGCACTGGCTATAGCCGCTGAGGGTTTGGTCTTCGAGATGATATTCAACAGGCCGATGTTCGATATCAGAAAGGCTGGTAATCCACTGGTCAACCCAAAAAGTCTGGCAATGATCGGTGTGATCGCGGGATTCACGATTTACGTCACTGGCTACATGTTCACCCAGGTCTTTACTCCAGTCATCACGACCGGCGCATTCAACTTCTCCAACTTCAGCGCTGTCCTTCCACTCATAATTGGAAGGGGCTTCTTCGCAGCCGCTCTGGGTGGTATCTCACTACCAGTGGCTGTCATGGCGAAGCAACTGTACATGAATGTCTACGAGATCAGGAAGGAACATTACTACGGAGTGGCAGCCAGTGTTTCAGCATTCTGCTGGATCGCGATGTTCGCCATATTCTACCTTTAGGAGTGAGAAGAATGGCAACTGTCAAGATAATAAAGTTCGATCCATCGAAGTGCGATGGCGATCTGGCATGCGAGAAAGCATGCTCCAATGTCCACCATAAGAACGAGAATGGTGGAGGATGGTCCGCGATAAGGATCATAAAAGGCGATACTGGCTTCGTGATGGAGAACTGCAATCATTGCGGTCTGTGCATCGACATGTGCCCGGTCCAGGCGATAAGAAGACTTGGAAGCGGGACCGTGGTCATAAACAAGAAATTGTGTATCGGCTGCCAGGCCTGTGTGGGATTCTGCTCCAGCGAGGTCATGAGAAAGGCTCCCGAGGTCATCACGCCCTTCAAATGCATATCCTGTGGCAAGTGCGTCAGCGCTTGTCCAAATGGCGCATTGGAGCTCGTAGAGGTGGAATTGGATGACATTGAGGAAACCGTATACCACAAACAGGGGGTGTGCTGATGAGTGATGAGAATTGTAAAGCAGAAGCGAAATTGATTGGAAACCGGGCTATCGGTTTCCAAACTGGGAACACGGAACATAAATGGGATCTGGACGCGCTGAGAGCCAGCCACGTTGTTCTGGCCGAATACGCTTATGAGAAAAAGCCGATAGTCAAGGGCTATGCTGGCCGCACTCTGTATGTGGATCTGACAAAGAAGGAAATTAGAGAAATACCAATAACAGAGGACATGAAGAAGAAGTTCACCGGGGGCCGAGGATTCGGTCTCAAGCTCCTCTGGGATTCCATCAACCCCTCAACACGCTGGGACAGTGATGAGAATGGACTGGTACTGACAGCTGGACCGATGTGCGGTTCCACCCAGTATCCGGGCTTTGGAAAATCACTGGCACTGTCTGTTTCTCCTTCCACCGATATCATATGCGATTCCAATGCTGGCGGTTACTTCGCGCCATACATGAAATTTGCTGGCTTTGATGCTGTCCAGATACATGGAAAGGCCGATGAAGATGTTATCGTCCTCATCGACGGTGTCGAAGGAAAAGTTCGTATCGAGACCGCACCTGGCGAGGAGACGAACTCCCACGTACTGGCTGAGCAATTGACCCACCTGTATGCCTTCGAGGATTCCGAGAAGGGCAAGCAGGGAGTGGCTGTCGTATCCGCCGGAACTGGAGCGGAGAACTCCTACTGGGGATGCTTGAACATCTCATTTTACGATATCCGAAGAAAAGTAGCCAGGTTGAAGCAACATGGCCGTGGTGGACTGGGAACAGTTCTGAGACACAAGAAGATCAAGGCCGTTGTTTCCAGGATAGACGAGTTCGATGCCACAACTAACGATGCTGTCGATCTGGATAAAATTGCTGAAATAGGCGCGAACTATCACAAGGAAATGAGGGATCTGGACAAGGACCAGTGCAATATGAGGACCGTTGGAACCGGCCACCTGGTGGAGATCATGGACGCCTATGACCTTCTACCAACTGAGAATTACAGATTTGGCCAGCACCCGAAAGCACCGAAGATATATTCACCTCATTTCTACAAGCTGTGGACCCAGGTGATACCCGATGGCTGCTGGTACGGATGCACGATGGCATGCGCGAAAGCCGCTGACGGATACACGGTCATGACCGGACCTTACAAGGGTCATAAAGTGACCGTTGACGGTCCAGAGTACGAGACACTGGGCTGTTCAGCCAATATGAGCATCTGGGATCCACTATGGGTGCTGGAGTTCAACTTCTACTGCGACACATACGGACTGGACACGATCTCAAGTGGAACCGCCATCGCTTTCTACATGGAGATGTACGAATACGGCATCCTGAACAAGGAAAGATGCGGTGGTCTGGAGCTTTGCTTTGGAAACGCCGATGCGATGATGGAATTACTCCACAGAATGGCCGCTGGTGATGATGACGAGTTCGTCAAGATCGCTGGAAAGGGCGCACGCCGTGTGAAGGACTGGCTCAAGACCAAGAACTGGGGAGACCAGCAGCTGATCGAGGATTGCGGTATGGAATCCAAGGGTCTGGAATATTCCGAATACGTTACCAAAGAAAGCTTGGCCATGCAGGGCGGCTACGGTCTTACACTCAAGGGACCTCAGCACGACGAAGCCTGGCTGATCTTCATGGACATGGTGAACAATCAGATCCCGACCTTCGCTGATAAGGCCGAAGCTCTCCACTATTTCCCGATGTGGAGAACGTGGTTCGGACTGAACGGATTATGCAAACTACCATGGAACGATGTCGAACCTGAGGACAATGCAAGCACTGGTGAGCCAGCTAAGGTTCCAGGGCACGTGCAGAATTATGTCGATATCCAGAACGCGATCACTGGCTGGAACGTGACCAAGGAGGATCTCATTCTGCAAAGCGAGAGAGCGTACAACTGGCAAAGAGCCATGAATGTCTGGATGGGCCGTGGACGAAGAGCGGACGACTGGATACCATACAGGTCCATGGGACCCGTCACCAGACTGGAATACGTCTCCCGCCAGGAAATGTACGACAAGCAGATGGTGGAGGACATTGGAGTTCCGGCAGACAGCCTGGAAGCCATGAGCATTGAAGATCGTATGAAGATGATGTACCATTATCGACAGAACCGTTATCAGAAATTGGCAGACGCGGTTTACTTCCGAAGAGGATGGACACACAATGGTGTGCCGACTGTTCAGAAGATGATCTCACTTGGATTCGCTGACGAGACCAAGATGCTGGAAATGCTGAAACAGAAGATCGACGAAGATGAAGCAGCTGGCCTGAACAAGTGGGGCGGGGATTACACAGGAGATGAAAAACCACCGACCGATGATGCGAAGTACTGGGAATCGTGGTAAGTGTCTGAATAAATGCCAGGCCGATAAAAAAGCCTGGCACCTTTAACTTTTTGGGGGATAAAATGAAGATATCTATGGAATCAAAAGTAAGTCAAATGTACGCCATGTTCCTGGTCGGCGCAGTCATGGTACTGGCCGCCCTCTGGCTCTTCGCAACCAGCATGACGGAGATGGTGCCATTCCCTCCAGAGACCACCATGGAGTTCGTCATAATCATCTTCGTCGTTCTGGGAATGAACTTCGGCATATCATCTGGAAAGAAGCTGGCTTACACCATCCACGATCGTGATATCATTCTGAATCGTGTCGAAGGGCAGGGCAAGGTCACCACCATGCTCGGCAAGATAATGAGCATGCCGATACTCTTCACAGCCACTACGACGATCATCTGGATCGTGTTCATCATCATCGTCAGCCTTATGAAGAACATCGTGGTGGATTCCGTGATTATCGGGACCGTGCGGTGGTTGATGATCATTGCGATGATCATACTGATACCCGGTTCCTTCCTCATATACAGAGCCGCGAGCTATGGCAAGCCCCATATGCTGACCTTGAAAGGAAAGATCATAATGAACAAGAGTAGCAGGGTGGTGGCGGAAGCGATGGAGAAGATCGACCATGTGGAAGACAGGGGAAGGGAGATGGTCCATAATCCAGGGGATGCTGGCAGGGATCTGTATCACAAGGTGGAAGATACTGGAAGAGACATGATGCATCAAGCCACGGACACTGGTCGGGATATGGCCGAGCGGGTTGATGATAAAGGGAAAGATGTTTTTGATCGGATACGGAAGAAATTATGAGAACTGTCCCTCACATCCGCAAAATCCAAAAGCATATTTAACCCAACTATATTCACCCCCACTATAGGTGAATGATATGGATGAAAAAGTATATGACATGTTCACGCGCAGGGAGATAGATTTCCGCGCACTGGCCAATACATTTCCAGGAATTGCAGATTACTTCCGGAGCACACAGCCCGGAAAGATAAACGAGTATGACAACGGTGTGATGAGCACCGTCATCGAGGGACAGGACAAGCCTTCCCCTTCGACATTCGGATACCTACCGGTCGGTGAGTTCGTCTTCAATGTAGGTGGCAATCAGGAGACCATGCATTTCCTGTACGGGGAGATCACTTGGGGTGTTGGCAAGGGCGATATCGTGCCAAAACAATACGACACATTGCTGATACCCGCGGGCAAGGATCTAGTGCTTAATGTTAAGAAGCCCACATTGTATGTGTGTGACTATCTGAAACAATGAAAAGCACATTCATAGCACCCTATTTGCTCTACCTCGAATCAAAGAGGAAGATGCTCGGCACCAAGTTCTTCGCCGAAATCGACGTTACTGACAATTGTAATCTCAGATGTAAGCATTGCTATCACTTTCACGGTAAAGATGATTTTAAGGAAGAGGAATTGCCAATAGAACTTTGGAGAGAGCGGTTGGAAAAGCTTCATAAACAGGGTATCAGGCTTGTTCTGCTTGTCGGTGGAGAGCCCGCCCTAAGGATCGATGTGCTTATGCTGGCTCATGAGATCTTCCCATTTGTATATGTCATAACGAATGGGGTGGTATTCATCCCTAAGGAATTCGATCATCTTCTGTACATGTCGATGGACGGCATGCGGGAGACCAATGACACGATAAGAGGTCGGGGAACATTCGACAAGATCCTGAAGAATTATTCCGGTGACGAGCGTGTTGCCATAAACATGACGATAACCATGGACAATTACAAGGAACTGGAGGATGTGGTCAAACTCTCGAAAGAACATGGTTTCAGAGGGGTTGTTTGTAATATATGTGCTTCAGGAATGGAGACCGATATCCCGATGAATGTCAAAGCAGATGGTAGGAAACTCATTGTGGACGAGATAAGAAGGGTCAAAGAAGCACATCCCAAGCAGTTCTTGATCAGTGATACGATGATCAAGTGGTATGAAGTGGCCGATCACCGCTCCAAATGCTACTGGGGTGACGATGTCCTGCATTTTGATGTGAATTGGAAATCCAGACGCTGTTTCGGACCCAATACAGATTGCTCGAATTGTGGATGCTTGGCTGGTTCTTTCCAGAGCCCGCTTTATATGGCTTTCACGGCCAAGGAATTCAGGAAATTGGTTTGAATTTATTCATAATCATATTCATTTCTATTTACAGGGAATTGATATTTATTCTCTGAAATTTTACCGTAGCATGGATATTATGAATGATAATGATGCCTGGATGGCGAAGATAGAAGAGGATAGGGTCGAGAAGGACGCATGGCTTTCAAAAGATGGCCAGTCTCCAATTCCTCTCATGAAAAGGAAGAAGTTCAAGGGTCTGGAATATTTCACACCAGATGCTAAATTCACTTTCAAGCTGGAACTTCGGGAGCATGCGGATAAGATCGAGCTCGTGGTCAAGGACTCCAAAGGTAATGATCGGAAGTTCATCGCCTTTGGAGAATTTGTTTTCAATATCGATGGTGTGGATCACACTCTCCAGGCTTACAAAACAGATGCTGGAGAAAAAAGACTCTTTATTCCTTTCAAGGATGGAACATCCGGAAAGGAATCATATGGAGCTGGCCGATACCTCGACCTGCAGGAGGAAACTGACCTTTCGGATGGCAAATGGACCCTGGATCTCAATAACGCTTACAATCCCTGGTGCGCGTACAATCACAATTACGCCTGCCCTTTGGTGCCAGTGGATAACTGCCTGAACGTGAAAATAGAGGCTGGAGAGCGCGACTATTCCAAATCTTAGATGTGCAAAATCATAATTATCATAATGCCTTTTACAGAATGATTATCATGGGTCGTTCTACAAGTGGAAAGTATATCATGGGCTTTGTTTTGACATTGATTATTTTGACAGGTACTATCTTCATGGCCGCGATGCCGGCCAGTTCCATAGTGACTGGGGCTGTCAAGTACTGGGATCTGGATGAGGGAAGTGGGAATGTGATTTCCGATTCCGTGACCGGGGATCTTGCCTCTGTCAATGGAGCTACCTGGGTGGATGGGTTAACTGGTACTGGGTTGAGCTTCGATGGTGTGGATGATTATGTCGGTATGTCTGATTCGGTCGATCTAAGGCCAGCGTCCTTGACAGTCTCACTATGGATGAAGATCAATGTCATGAAGGATTGCGGTCTGGTCATCAAGAGAATGGGAACCACAGGACCTGAGTCCAATTGGCAGGTGGAGATGTTTGCAGACGGGGATCTGAGATTCAGTTATAATGATGGGAGCACGTGGAACACGCTGGACACTCACATTCAGCCAATAACCGATACCAACAGATGGTACAATATCGTGATGACATTCGATTCCGGGGAGATCGTCATCTATGTCGATGGATCGATAAGAAATTCCGGCGGAGGGTTCCCGGCCCTGGATACGACCTACACTGGACAGGTCCAGTTCGGAAGAGGATGGGGAGGATATTTCAATGGAGTGATGGACGAAATAACACTTCATGACCGCGCACTATCACAAAGTGAGATAAATGCGGATTTCCAGACCTACACACCTCCAGATTCCGGAACTGGCCAGACACCTGTGGACAATACTCCAGTTGACCCGGTACCTTCGGGTGAGAGCACACCATACACAGGTGTATTGAAGGTGCATTGGGACTTCGACCACATGCAGGGCAGTGATGTGCTGGATGTGTCTGGCAATGATAATGATGCTGGAACCTCTGGAGGGGCAGAATTTGGAGAAGGCGTGTTCTGGGATGGCTTCGTCTTCACTGGCGAGAACTTCATGGAGGCCTATAACACGGATGATCTGAACATGGAGGCCTTCACTATTGAGTTCTGGCTCAATCCCTCTGAGTATGGGGATCAAAATACCAGGGTGATGGAGAAGGGAGGATACCAGGTTGGTGGTGGATTCGGAATAGAGTTCAACCGGTTCGGTAACCACAATATCGGATTCCTTGTCTGGGATGGCGCAGATGCCTATGCTGTGGTGTCAGATGGAGAGATACCACTGGATACCTGGACCCATGTCATAGCCAGCTTTGATGGGGAGAATATCAGGCTTTACATAGATGGTGAGGCTCAGGGACAGCCAGTGCCTGCCGCGATGTCAACAAATACAGCCCCCATGTACGTTGGAAGGGCTGGACGAGCCTACACGGATCTTTTTGTTGGGCAGATGGATGAACTGAAGCTCTGGGAAGGCGGAGTTTCGGACACGGATGTCATCAATATGATGGAAGGTGCCGAGCCGTCCATACAGAATAAGATAGATGCGGGTATGGAGGACCTGGCTGGCACCTTGCTGAACTCGAAATATTTCTATTATTCAATTGGTGCCATGACACTTCTGTTCTTCACCCTCATAGCTATACTGACTGCCATTGTCACGAAGAAGGGCAGGCTCATGAACAGATTCAAGGAGGCGAAAGAAGCGGGGTTCAATAAGGAATTCCAACTTGGTGATGATGATGAGAATGATGGAAAACATATCGAGGGCCAGGAGCTGCTTGCAGGATGGAAAGAGGCGATTACTTCTTCCAGTGAAGCTGAAAATTTCATCAAGGTCGAAACTCTGAATGAATACAAAATTCTTGAGACCCGGAAATTCTGGGGCGTGAAGGTGTCTGGAGACAAGGAAACCGAGACCTTCACCACCTCGACAAGGAAACAGGCTGGCATTGTCCCAAACCTCAATGAAGGCGCTGAGCCACAAACACCCACGGATTACACTAACAATGTGCAGGAATTCGCAGTAGCTGGCGTGGAAAGGAAATGTACAAATTGTGATGGAGTGGGCGATTTCCATTGTACGACCTGTGATGGAGACTTGAAGGTATCTTGCCCAGACTGTTCCGGGCAGGGTGTTTCAACATGCAGTAGCTGTAGTGGCAGTGGTGGACACAGATGCTCGTATTGTGATGGTCACGGATCATCCAATTGCTCCGTGTGCGATGGCAATGGAACGATTGGAGGAGGCTATGGGGCCACGACCTGGACCACTACGATTGACAATAAAGGTTCACATAGCGAGGCGAATACCAGCTACAGCGAGAAGCAGACATGCTATAGCTGTCATGGTTCTGGCAAGTCCAGTTGTTTCCATTGCGATGGGGGCGAGATCACCTGTAGCAAATGCAAAGGCGAGGGAACATTCAATTGCAAGAAGTGTGAGACCACGGGGATCATCACCTGTCCAACATGCACAGGTACTGGCCGTATGAAATGCAATCACTGTGGGGGATGGACCGTGATAGCGGAAGTGGACTACAAAAAATGGACATACGAACACCATAACCTTGAGGGAGTGAACAAGGACATACCATGCGAGATAAAAGAGAAGGAATATCAGGATGATGAACTGGGTTCCCTGAACTTTGATGATCTGGAGAAGGAAATGCCGGGAACCATCACCGAGAAAGAAAAGGGAATGGGGACGCTGGAATGGGCCAGGAACCAGTATAATTCCTGGGAGGTCGGTGGAGATAAAATACTCTTTGAAAGATTCAAAGCCCGATTGCTACCAGTAACTGGAATAAAGGTCAAAGCCCCCCCGAGCGGGAAGAAGAATGAGGATGTTCCGGACTTCTGGCTGTGGACTGTCGGTGGTAGGAGCAAATCGAGGCTATATGCCCATGACACTCCAGCCATCTTCAATACCTCATTCTCGAAGATAAAGATCATGGGTCTGTTGGTCATACTGGCCGAGCTGGCATTGATGGCTTTATTGATCCTCATGGCCTTTGACATATTCTTACTGCCTTTGTGATGTGTTAAAAAGAATATATCACACACTCACAGTGCTGGCCTTCCTAACGGCCACCATTGGTAGAAGAGCGATGTATATTATGCCCACAACTGCAAGTGCCTGGCCAACCCCATATACGTCTGCCAGATATCCTATGAGGGGGGCGAAGACCGCGGTTATCATCGTCTTCACCTGAGATTCCACACTGAGGCCAGTGGCCATCACCTTGCTGGGTATGGTGTCGCTGATGTAGCCGACGTTCATCGGCCGCCTTATATTATGGACTATGTAGAGGCCGATAAGAGCGGATATCGCGATAGGATACCATTTCATGTAGGCGGAAATTCCCGAAATGACAATGAGTGCTCCCCCGATCACGTATGTGACGTTTATCCCTCTGGATACATCGGATAACTTGGACGCGATCCTTCCCGCGCTCCTGGACGTGGCGGATGTCATGAGATAGAGGAAGAAGTATGTCAAGCCAACAAGCACTGCCACCCTCTCCTGGTCCACGAGGTAGAGGAATACTGGCAGGGCGATGGCCTGTGCCTCAAGGATCGGCTGTAAGTATTCCTTGGAAGATCTGAACACGCCTCCAAATACAGACGAGCTCATTATGCCACGCATGGCGTTTTTATTTCTGAAAATACCAATGAAGGAATGCCATGTTTCCGAGAAGGACCTTTTCAACCCTTCTCGGGACTTCTCCCTGCCCATTGCGATATCCCCATCCAGATAAACCGGATACGAGGCCATCAGAAATAGTTCCATGACATAGGGTATGGTGGATGCCAGGAACACGATCTTGTAATCGCCAGTGTAGATGACCAGGACGATGGCGATGAGGGCGGACAGCGCGGATCCAAGCTGAGATGCTGATCTCGTTCGCCCATAATATTCCACTTTCTTGTGCGTGATCTTCTTTATTTTCAGATAATCAAGTATCATGGCCTTGTGAGTGCCTGACCTGAAGGCTTCTCCAGCAGCGAGGAACACCATGGCCAGTGCGTAGAACCAGAAGCCGGGGAAGATGTAGAATATGACGAAGGCTCCGAGGCAGAAAGAGAATGAAAGTATCATTGACTTCCGCCTTCCGAAAGTATCTGCCAGGAATCCGGTTGGCAGTTCGAATATATTTATGAATATCTCACGAATCGCGTACAAAAGACCAATGGATAAAAAGGAGAGGCCAGCATCCATGAAAAATAAGAGGATGAAGGGGTCGAAAAAACGCAGGTTCTTCAAAAAGCCGTAAAGGCGGAATTTCAAGTACATGCGGTCGCGGGGGATGCCCATGAGCGTGTATCGACCGGGGAGTAAATAGAATTTCCTGAGAATATCGGCAAAGGTTTAAGTTCCAAATCCATATAATCTGTTAATATGACCATAACGGTAAATGGAAATGAGATAGAGTTCGTGGAGGGTGAGACCATCAGCCAGCTATTGAAACGCATGAACTTCATTTTCCCATTGATCGTGGTCAAGATAGATGGACAGCTGGTGAAAAAACCTGATTTCGGATCCACGAGCTTTTTAGATGGAGCCAGCATCCAGATGATACACCTGATAAGTGGAGGCTGATATATTGAATATCGAATTGATAAAAGAAAAACTGACAGAAGCGAGTCATGATGGAAAGATCACATGTGCCAAGTGCTTCGCAGTTGGTGAAGAACTGGGTGTTTCGGTCGATGGGTTCGCCCAGATATTGACCGATATGGACATCAGGATAATCAAGTGCCAGTTAGGTTGTTTTTAATCCTCCCAAATCTCCACTTCAAACCCATGCTCTGCCCCAACCGATTTGAAATGGAGGACTATTTTGTCGTACACTGCCAGGTCCTTGCCTTCGTATAAGTACGATTCTTCCTCAACCTCGACCAATATTTGCCACTTATTATACGGCTCCTTCATCGGGCCGTATCTCACGCTCTTTATCTCCTTATTGGGAAGTAAATGATAGACGGTCCTCAGCCTTTTGCTGTCCTTAAAGGTACCAGTCGTGTATCGGAGCCCATTAACATGGATGATCGGCTTGGTGTATTTCTTTCCAATGCTGTGCAGACGTACCATGATTGGCCAGAAGGCTATGTATCCGACCACTAGCTCTATAAGAATTATCCATTTGGGAAAGCCGTAGAAAAAGGGACTTGGCTCGTTGTAATCCCTTAAAAATAAAAAGAGAGTGATACTCATGAAGGCATAGCCAACTATCATGACCGGCGGGTATAGCTTGTCCCATTTTGGGAAATTCAGGATATTCTTCTCGCCATATATCAGTTCGCCAAGGTCTGGATCGGTCATGGTTTACATCTCTTCCACTCATGTAAGAATCATGATCTGGGGATATAAGGGTTTGGAGGGATAGCCCAAAATCATCCTAATCTATGAAATAATGTAAATCTTACACAAACTCTATAATGTTGCCAGAAACGAATTTAAATAAATGAAGAAATCAAAGTCTTATTATGCAATTAATGGTTATTGGATTTCCATGATCATCGTTTCTCTTATCGGATTGAAGAAATGCGGCAAGACCACCACGGCTGAAGCTCTCATATCGGAGTTCAAATCACGCGGTATGAAGGTCGGTGGTGTGAAGTGGATGGTGCATTCCAATTTCACCATCGACACCGAGGGGAAGGACACCTGGCGCCAGAAAAGAGCAGGTGCGGATTTCGTCATATCAATGTCCAAAGATGAGCTGGCCTTTGTACAAAATCGGCCGGATAGACCCAGCCTGGATGATGTGCTGGCTCTGGTTCCGGAGGGCACTGAAATTCTCATTTGCGAGGGTTTGATGGATAGCAGACCGAATGTGATCAAGGTAGTGGTCGCCAAGGCACTGGAGACATTGAACGAGACCTTCGAGGTGAGGGGGATCAAAGATGGTGTCATTGCCTTATCTGGCATTATCTCCAATGAAGCACTGGAGCATCCGGAATATCCGGTATTCAACTGCACACTGCCCAAAGGGGCGGAAGGTCTGGCAGATCTTATTTTGAAAGAAGCTGGAAAATGAGAAAGATATCTATCTGACCAAATTCATAACTCTATCGACAAGCTCTGGCTCCCTTGTTATCACAACTACTTTGTCGCCCTTCTTGAACTTGTCCGTTTTGAGAACTCTTTGTGCTCCAGCCACATCCTCATATTCACCCTCGATCTTGGGATTGATGGTTATCACGGACGAGCCGCTGAGGGAGCCTGTTCCCTTCTTGGCCAGTGGTCGAATATGACCGATGAAGATGACCGGATATCCCACCAGAGCGCCCTGAAATTCCTTTATAGATTTGCCAATGAAAGATGCTGGCACCTCCCGGATGTAGAATTCATTAGTGTTCTCTGAGAAAGTTAGTAGATTTCTGAAAATAAGGGTCACATATGGCTTGAGTATGGCCTGTGCCATCAGCTGCTCCGCAAAGGCCTCGATGGAAACAACGACATTGGCCTTCGTATTGCGGAAGAACTGGAAATTCTTCGATTCCATAAGCTCCACGGCCGTGAACATGTTCTCGGATATTCGATTCTCAATTATCTGAAGCTGATGCAAACCTCTGAGGTCGGATTCTTCCCCTTCGTTCATCTCGGACACTATGACCACCCTGGTCTTGTCCGCGTCTTCTCTTGTCACACCCGCGAGTTTCAATTTTTGAAGACTGACTGGCTCCCCGATATTCTCCACCCTGAGAGATATGAAATCCTCCATGGGTCTACCCAGCATGTTGGTCACCTTGTCGATTATCTTCTTCAAACGCGGTTCCAGTTTGGATGGCTCGTACCTGGTGAGCAGGGCGATCTCCAGTTTTTTCACACTGCCCTTGGTCTTTTCCACATTGGCACATATCTTGGCCAGCTCGCTGATCAGATCCCTGACATGATACGGGTTCCAGTTGAGGATGACGATCTTTTCAAAAGGCAGTTCGTCCTCATAGTCGTCCTTTGTATTGGGCATTGACTTGGGTTTGAATTCGGGCAAGGGTTTTTCCAGTATCTGGCATGCCTTGAGTGTGTCCTTTTCATCATAGGAAATGAGGACCAATTGGTCTCCGGCCTTGAATTTAATTTCGTTTTGAGGATTGAGCAGAAGAGTGACCTTGTCCGCCTTCTCATACCCGGCCACAGAGCCATCATTGCCCGCAGGCATGTGCCGGAGAACTCCGACCGGAGTCACACCAGTTTCCAGGAAGACCTTTTCAACAGAATTGAAGGACTTACCCAGCATGTCCTTGGTCGTCTGATAATAATAGAATTCACATGTGTCCACCTCCTTGGTGCTAAGAAGGTCATGGGTGATCTCGTTCACCTCTCCCTGGATGATGGACTGGGTGAATAGATATCGGGGCATGTTCTCCAGATAAATAGGCTCGACGGTGAGCTTGTTGGTAGTGCCTGGGATAAGTGTGGTGTAAACCTCTGGCTCATTGGTATCTCCCATCGCACAAGGTAGGAGATTGGTCTCCTCATCAAGGAATTCCAGTACCACATTGATATCCGTCTTTATCCTCTGGGCCACGCCCTCATCACAAAGATGATTGTATATGGCCTTGTAAACCAGTGAAACGTAGGCATCCCTGTAGATCCTGTGACCTTTGACGGTCTCATCCGTTGACAGCACGAGAATACTTCTGGCAGCCTCCACATTGGCCCTATCCAGCACCTCGAGATCCAGTGGGTCTCCAATTATCGCATATGTATTGCGACGTAGCCTGTCATCATTGAAGGTGATATCAGCGGCATTGGGACTGATTATGACAACTGGATAGATATTTATCAGGTCCTCCGATCGCAATTCAGTGAGTATGCCTTCGATCTTACTGGTCATACCACAGATCACCACATGACCCTGGCCGCTGTAGTTCTTCAGAACCTTGACCTTACCTCGATTGATTATCTTCTCGAGGATATAACTGGATACCTCACCAACCACCATTGCGAAGAAAATAATACTAGTGGTCATGATTATGATGACCGCGCCCTTTCCAAGGGATGTGGTTGCGTTCGTATTGTCCCCAAGTAACATCATGAAGGATATCAGAAGGGCCTCGTAGACAGGAATTTCTTCCGCCTGGCTAAGCACGATCGACGCGATGACGAGAGCTATGAAGATACCTATACCCAGCTTGGCCTGATAGGAATCCTTGAACCACCTCACCAGAGGGCTGGTCACTTTATGGCTTCCTGATAATCCACCTTTACCCATATTATCCATACCTGGAATTCCATCCTGGTTAAAATAATTTCATCTTATACATGGTTCAAGAAATATTGAAGGATTGGATAAGTTTATCTACTCTCAAAATTATGTTACTCCGGGTACCCTGGGTACACTGAAGGAGTGAGATATAATGACATTTTCGATAGTCGCGATAGACAAAGAAAAGAAGGAAGTGGGATTCGCCATCGCCTCATGCTGTTGGAACTCGGGACTCGTTTGCAGAGCGGGGGTGGAGATGGGAGCCATTGCCTCACAGGCCAGTGGCAATCTGGCATTCCTCAATATGTTCTTTGATAAAATAGAGCATGATCGTGGCCTAGAAGAGACACTGGAGCATTTCAAAAACAATGACGATTCTTTCGAGACCCGCCAGGTGGGTATGATCACATTGGCTGGCGAGGCACTGGCCGTCACTGGTTTGGATTGCGACGAATGGGCCGGACATTTGACCGGAGCGGACTTTTCAATACAGGGAAATACACTCGTGGGCCCGGAAGTGGTCGACAATATGAAGCTGGCCTTTGAAAATACTGAAGGCCAGTTGATGGATCGTCTGTACGCGGCCTTGCGAGCGGGGGACGATGCTGGCGGTGATGCCAGGGGTAAGCAGAGCGCGAGACTTCTTGTGTTGAGAAAAGGAGGCGGATTCGATGGTTCGGACAATGTATGCGATATAAGATTCCAGGATCATCCAGAGCCAGTGCGGGAGATGGGAAAAATACTGGAAGCACGAGCTCTGCTTGTGAAAGCTCACGGCAATTATGAAGGGATATCAATTGCTTCCAAAGAGGAGAAACTGACCATCCTGGAAAAGGTGTGGAACTTCCTGGATTCCGAGGTGGATGATAATTGCAGATACTGTGATATGTGGACTGACCTGGGGGAACGATATTATGAACTTGGCAACCTGGAAAAGGCAGTCCAGGCATACAAGAGGGCGATGCATAACTATCCGAACCTGATCAAGAGTTTGAAGTTGAATGCGAAGAAGGGGAAGCTGGCGGAGGAGATCGCCCAAGCCTTGTTTCATTAAACGATAAATTTAATTAGCCTTGGATATATCCGACAAATATGAAATTAAAACTCAATGGTTGGGATCTGAATATCGTATTCTCATCATGCCACTTCCTCGCAGAACATAATAAATGCTCCCGTCTTCACGGCCACAATTACGGTGTCCATCTGACCCTGGAGGGGGATGTTGATAAGACTGGACTGGTCATGGATTTCGTCGTTCTCAAGAGGGCGTTGAACGAGATCATCGACGATCTCGATCACAAGGTGATGCTTCCGGGCAATTCACCAGTCACGAAGGTCGTTATTGAGGGTGACCAGGTCGTGGCTGACAGTGGGGCGAAGCATTATTCCTTCCCGCTGGAGGATGTTGTTATTCTGGACCTGGATGCTATCTCTGCGGAGAAACTGGCATACTTCATATTGCAGAGGATGAAGGTCAAATTGGATCTTCCAGATAACATCCATGCCATCGGTATTGGCGTGGATGAGGGAAAAGGCCAGGGAGCCTGGATATGGGAAAAGCTGTAATTTTACTATCTGGGGGCCTGGATTCGGGCACTTGTGCTGCTGTCGCTATAGCAGCGGGCCATGACATAATAGCACTTTCTTTCGATTATGGAAGCCGGCACAGTAAGGAGATTGACAATGCCAAAAACATTGTCCAACATCTTGGAATTAAGGAACATATCATCATGCCACTGGCCCTCGGCAAGTTCGGTGGCTCGTCGCTTGTTGATGAGTCGATGAAGCTTGGAGACGGAGAGGAAATTCCAAACACTTATGTGCCTGCCCGTAACACTGTTTTTCTTTCGATCGCACTGGCACTGGCCGAAGCTCGCGGAGCCGATGTCATCTACATTGGAGCCAATGCCGTGGACTATTCCGGCTATCCAGACTGTCGCCCGGAATTCATCAAGGCCTTTGAAGAGGCCGGACGCCTCGGGACAAAAAGAGGCATTGAAGGCAACCCGATCAGGATACTGGCTCCCCTGATAGATATGACCAAGGCCGAGATAATCAAGCAGGGAAAGTCGCTTGATTTTCCTTACGAATTAACATGGAGTTGCTATGCTGGCGGAGAGCGGGCATGTGGAAAATGCGATTCCTGCAAATTGAGATTGAAAGGATTCAAGGAGGCTGGGACAGATGACCCCATCCAGTACGAAAATTAGAAAGGCAGTGCCTGGAGATATCGAGGCCATTGTTCAAATCACCAAGGACAATGAGCATTATTGGAGCCAGGAAGTGGATGGAGCAGAGGCACTGGCTCGCATAATATCACGAGAAGATAATATCATCCTGGTCGCAGAGGATGATGATAATGATGGGGAAATAACGGGCTTTCTGATCGGCACCTGGGACGGAGCCAGGGCCATCATACACAAGCTTTCAGTGAGTCCCACGATCCACCGCGAAGGCACTGGCCGAATGCTGGTTGCAGCCGGGATTGAGGAGTTCAAGAAAAAAGGCGCGCCCACTGTGGGTGTGAGCGCGGCTGATGGCACTCGCGATGATGAAAAGAATGACAGTACTGGCTTCTGGAAAAAAGTGGGCTTCGAGTCCATACCGGCCAGGCTTATGATCAATTTCACTATCTGGGGAGATGATGATGAGGATCATGGGCAGATGAAAGATGAAAATGCTGAGGAGGGGGACATTTGAAGGTTCAATGCGCTGGCATAAACGTTGCCAGCGAACATGCCCCGTCTAAACACAGTGTTTTCTCAGTTGGCGGGCGGGGTATTATATTCGATGAACATTCAAGTGACAAACACCAACGTGCTTACTATTCGGAGACCCCGTCAGGAGTCCAACGATGGACGGGGAGGTTCAAATATACCGAGGAGGATTCAATATGAAAATAAACGAGATATTCTACAGTCTGCAGGGCGAGGGATTGACAATGGGCATACCGACTGCCTTTGTGAGACTGACTGGCTGCAATCTGAGATGCGATTGGTGCGACACCTTATTCGCCTATGATGAAGGGGAGGAAATGTCCATTCAGGAGATTATCGAGATCGTTGAGGATATGGAGACCAAACAGGTCTGCATCACCGGAGGCGAACCGCTCATCCAAAAGGATACTGTCGATCTTATAGAGAAGCTCATAGAGCGGGATTTCATGATCGTATTGGAGACCAATGGCTCACAGAACCTGGAGACACTGCCCTGCTCGGATAATTTCATGATCAGTATGGACATGAAATGTCCTTCTTCCGGCATGGAGGAGAAGATGCTGGATGCGAATATCGAGCTTCTGGGGCCGACCGATCAGCTCAAGTTCGTCATAGCTGATGAGAAGGACTATCTTCATGCGCTAAGGGTCATGAGGGAAAAGGAGCCAGCATGCAATATCATCATGAGCCCGGTCTTTGGCACGTGCATGAGATCACTGGCAGAATGGGTGCTTGGGGATAAACTGGATGTCAGGGTTCTGCCGCAGCTTCATAAGTTAATATGGGGCAATGAGCGAGGAAGATGACCCAGTAATGACCGAGCTCGGAGACACATATTTACTTCGAGTTTATATGGGGCAATGAGCGCACTCGCTAATACATTGAAATATAATTAGATAAATGAGTCGCTGGCTAGTATATCAAATTCCAACCCACGCACTGCCTATTATCCTTTTGACCGCGGATATAAGTGACAATGCGGCCAGGTAACTTGTTTTTGGATTTTCAGGAAATGGTAGATTTCTTGTCCAGCACTCGATCTCGCCAGATTTTGCCTTCACTATCAGGCGGTGAGTGTTTCTTTGTGCTTTTGGATCGACAATGAGCTTCACCCTCGTGCGGTCGAATCCCAGACCAGCCAGACTGACCGTGGCTGCCACATTCACATTCTTTGGAAAATGCTTGACCGCGTCCCTCGCCCAGCCATCATAGACGACCTTCGGCCTGGATAAATTGGATATGTCGATATTGTTCTGCTTGAAATATTTCTGGCCCTTGAGTGCCTTTGGTGATTTGTAAGACATGAGGATGACTTCTTCGATGTCTGTCTCATCGATACCACCCAGTCCTCCAAGGCCATCGATTCCGCAGATAGCTCCGGAGGGTATGTAGATCTTGCAATTGTTCTGCTTGGCCAGTATCTTGCATTTATCCCACAGATTGTCATCCGAGAAGGCTCCTACACTCATGACAAGAGAGCTCACGCCTTGCTCCAGAGCCCGAGGTATGAATTCCGAAACTGCAGCCTGCGCGGCGGTTTCGACAACCAATCGGCAGTCCTCCAGTACGTCTTCGTAATTCTCAGTATATCGTATCTTGGTTAAGTCTTCATCCAGATCCTGGACCTTCTCCGATTTCTTCTCGATTATGAAGATATTATTGATATCATCCAATTCATGGAGAGCCTTGGCCAGTGTTCTGCCGATCGAGCCGAATCCTATTATGCAGATGTTCATGGTATCAATCAGGATTAAGTGGTCAAGGATTTAAAGATAACGATTGGAATTTCAATAGCTGCTGAGAGATATGATAGATAGGATTATTAATTTGAATAATTAATTAGCCAGTCATCTGAAATTTAGATGACTGGCTAATCCCAATCGCTACTTATAAAAACCCTAAGTGCTATCCCTCTTGTCTCACAGAAATGAGGGGGTCACAAACCTAAAGGATTGGTCCCCCCTTATTGAATTCAACCCAAGCGAATACCTTAGGTATCGTGGCTTGGGGATGATTCAATAGTCTTTTCTAGGTGGGGATGGGATACATGGGTTACACCGAATTAATAGCCAGTGAAGATACGAAAAAATATTTCGAAGCCTTAATGACCGGGGCGAACATATGTTATGATGTCGCGGCAGAGGCCAGATCCAAAGGTTTTGATCCTTCCCTTGAAGTGGAGATCCCCCAGGCGGACGACCTGGCATCCCGTGTGGAGAAGCAATTGAAAGAATTGCCTCTGGAGAATGTGGCCGAGATAATAAGGGAGATCGCGGAGCACAACAATCGAGAGGTCACATCCCTGCTGGTGGCGAAGAAAGTGGCCAGGGAATTCAAGGGATCCAAAGATATCGCTCTGGATACCGCTGTCAGGGTGGGACTGGCTGTTCTCACAGAAGGTATCCTCGTAGCTCCCCTGGATGGAATTTCGGGTGTGGAGATCAATCAATCTGGAGGCAAGGATTATGTTTCCATATTTTATGCTGGACCAATACGCTCCGCCGGTGGGACTGGCCAGGCAATGAGCGTTCTGATCGCCGATGTCGTTCGACGTGAGCTGGGCATCGGGGTGTACGAGGCCACGATGCAGGAAGTGGAAAGATGGAAGGAAGAGATACAGCTTTACAGGCAGGCCCAGCATCTTCAATACACGCCCACTGAGAAAGAGATCGAGATAATATTGAACAATTGTCCGATCTGCATTGATGGAGACGGGACCGAGAAAGTGGAGATATCCGGTTATCGAGACCTGCCTCGTATCGAGACCAACCGTGTCCGTGGCGGACCATGCCTGGTAATTGCCGAAGGTCTATGCCAGAAGGGTGCGAAGATCCAGAAGCATGTGAGGAATCTGAAGATCGATGGATGGGAGTTCATTGACAAGATAGTGAAAAAGAAAGAAGACACCGGGCCAATCAAGTCCATAGATCCAAGTTATAAATTCATTAAAGATGTCGTCGGGGGGAGGCCAGTATATGGACATCCCATGGCGAAGGGGTCCTTCAGGCTCAGATACGGAAGATCCAGAACTGCGGGACTGGCATCCATAAGCATCCATCCTTCCACGATGTACATTGTGGAAGAGACCGCGGCGGTTGGCACGCAGATAAAGATCGAAAGACCTGGAAAGGCTGGAATTTCCATGCCCTGCGATACGATCGATGGGCCAATGGTCATCCTCAAGAATGGTGATTTTTTAAGATTGAACGATCCCAAAGAAGCGAAAGAACTTTCGAATGACATACTGGAAATAACCGATCTGGGAGATATCCTGATCCCCGTGGGCGAGTTCCTGGAGAACAATCACCCATTGGTACCAGGTGTCTTCGACCTTGGATGGTACAAGGCGATCCTGAGACAGAAAGGACTGGATGGAAATAAAGAGGATGTATTTCTGAATCCGACCATTGACCAGTCCTTTGAGAATTCGAAGAAACATGATATCCCCCTCCACCCGGATCTCACCTATTTCTGGAATGATCTGACAGTGGATGAGGTTGATGAATTACGGATCCTGCTGGTCAAGATGGGGAAGATGGAAAATGGTGAGCTGGTCGTTACGAATGATCAAAATATTAAAAATATTTTGATAGATTTGGGCGCGCCCCACAAGAAGAATTCCGATGGCCTTTATGTTGTGGAAAATGGCCAGGCGATAACACGATGCCTGGGTTTGGAGACTGATGATTATTCCATAAAGATCGGGATCAAAGGCAAAGTGGAGGAAGGAGGAACTACCCTGGAATATGTGTCTTCACTTGCCGGAGTTAAGATAGGGGACAAGTGTGGGACCAGGATCGGAGCCCGTATGGCCAGGCCTGAAAAGGGAGATATGAGGAAGATGAATCCCCCTGTTCACAGCTTGTTCGGCATAGGGGACACTGGTGGCCCTAGCCGCCTTCTCAATAAGGCCGTCAAGATCTCCAAGAGCCAGATCAATGTCGATGCCGAGGTGCGCCAATGCACGGAATGCGGAGAGCGCGGTATCCTGCCCAAGTGCAAATGCGGTGGCCATCGTGTTCCCACAGAATCGCATGAGGAGCAGGAGATAGATGTCAATCGCATGGTGAGAGGGGCTATTGCCAATCTGAATCTCAGCTTTGACAAGATGCCGAAGGTCAAAGGCGTCAAAGGTATGATATCAAAGAACAAGAGTGTGGAGATGCCCGAAAAAGGCATTTTAAGAGCCATTAACGGCGTCTTCGTGTTCAAGGACGGTACTTGTCGATATGACGCGACAGATGCTCCTGTAACTCATTTCAGACCCAATGAGATCAATGCATCAGTGGAAGTATTGCGTAAATTGGGCTATCTGAAAGATATTCGTGGCGAGGAGCTGACCAGGGAGGACCAAATGTTGGAGCTCAGAACCCAGGATGTCATAATGCCGCTGGATGGGGGAGATTACATGGTCCAGGTGTCGAAATACATCGATGATGAGCTCGTACTCATCTATGGTATGGAGCCTTTTTACAAAGCCAATAAGAGAGGCGATCTCATCGGAGCATCGATGATGGGGCTTTCTCCACATACATCTGGAGGGGTTCTATCCAGATTAATAGGGTTCACAAAGGCCAGTGTGGGATTCGCCCATCCATATTTCCATGCTGCCAAGAGGCGGAATTGCGATGGTGATGAGGATTGTTTCATGCTGCTTCTTGACGGGTTGCTCAATTTCTCATGGTCCTTCCTTCCAGAAAGACGAGGTGGTCGAATGGACGCACCTTTATTACTATCCACCATCCTCAATCCAAATGAGATCGACAAGGAAGCGCACAATGTGGACCTCATGTTCGAATATCCAATTGAAATGTACGAGGCGGGAGTGGAATACAAGGACCCGCAGACGATCGAGCACCTTCTCGATACAGCTGGCAGCAGGATAGGGACTGTGCTTCAATATGAGAAATTCGGCTTCACCAATGACACCACGGATATCGCCGGGGGGCCCTGCGTGTCATCGTACAAAACCCTGGAAACAATGGCTGATAAAACCCGGGTGCAACTGGAACTGGCGAGGAAGATCAGAGCGGTGGATCAGAGAGATGTGGCCGAGCGCCTCATATCGGGACATTTCATGCCCGACATGATCGGAAACCTCAAATCCTTCTCCACACAGACAGTGAGATGCACCAAATGCGGCAAGAAATATCGCCGAATACCGATCATCGGACATTGTTACTGCGGGAATAAGCTGATATTGACCGTGCACCCTGCCAGTGTGAGGAAATACCTGGTGATGTCCAAGGACATAGCGAGAGATTTCGATGTCTCCACATACACGATCCAGAGAATTGAGAATATGGAAAAGTCCATATGCTCGCTCTTTGAGAATGAGAAGGTGAAGGACTGCACGCTGTTTGACTTTTAAATGTCCTTTGATTCGCGCGGTTCTCAAGAGTATTTTCTTATGACCCAGATAAGTAAAGTTCCAATGATGGTTGTTAGAAGAATACCGATGAAGATCAGGATGAAATCATTGTTGCTTGATGGAACTGGCTCGTATACCTCATATATGAAGATCTCTCCATAATTCGGAAACACTATGGAATTTCCATCCTCGGACCAGAGTGGACAGCGAATATTGGTTCCCGTGGTGTTCCCTGTAGGAGCGAACAGCACCTGTGGCTCAAGATCATCAAGGCTCATAGTGTACATGGTCTGCAGATAAGAGTCCTTGACCTCGAATATGATGTTCTTTCCATCAGGTGACCAGAAGAGGGGTGTGCCTGAGGTAATATCCCCGGCCATATCCGTGACCTGTTCCACGTTCTCTCCGTCCCTATCCATCATGAAGATTTGGAAGGAACCAGTGCGATCGGAAACAAACATTATTTTCTTCCCATCAGGAGAGAAGATCGGGTTCCCATCACTGCCTGGGTCGTTTGTCAACTCCTCCATGGCCGTGCCGTCTTTGTTGATGGAGAAGATATCGTAATTGCCATTCCTGTCGGATGTGAAGGTCATGCTTTCACCATCCGGAGCCCATGAGCCAGCAAAGTTAAGATGCTGGTCATCCACCAAGGCCCTGACATTGGAGCCATCGTGATCCATGAGGTGTACGCCATGGCCCTCCCCTCTATCGGATGTGAACATGATGGTACCAGCATCCGGCGAATATCTGGCATCCGTGTCTATTATATCATAATTATCGGTCAGGCGCTGGATGTCGGTCCCATCCTCTTTGACCGAGAAAATGTCCAGTGTCCCATGCTTGTCCGAGACATACAATATCCGACCATCCACCCATGAGGTGGGTATCTTTGTCCCGTCAGCCGAGGTATTGGTCAAGGGGCCTCCGAGGATCGTTCTCTCCCATTCAATATCTTTTGTATAATCATTGGCCAGCCAGTCCAGCCACAGGGTCTGGAACTCGTCCTGGGTCATATTGAAGGTCAGCGTGAAGCCATCATGTACCGACTGGTTCCTCTCCGAGTTCTCGATGAAGGAAGAAAGGGCTTCTGGGCCATGCTCCTCCGCGATGTAGGTGAAGACCGAGTATCCCTCCACATATCCGTGAGAGCCCAGTCTGCCCTCCCAGGTGGTCATGTCATCCAGCATCTTCAGGGCATCGTATTCCATGTAGATGCTCATGGTCGCTGGATTGGAATCCTTCAACATGCCATCATAATATTGATCTGAAAAATAGTCAGCCAAGCCATCGTAATACCACCATGGTAGACCACTGTACATGAGATTGGAAACATCAAGTTTCTTGCACAGGAGAGCGTGATGCACCTCGTGGGCGATGATTGGGGCTACCCTTCCATTGGTCCCCCAGGTATAGGCCCAGTTCACACTCCATTCACTCTGGAACGCGATATTGATGCCGGAATAACCTCCGGTATTGAGCCAGCACGTGTATTGCAGACATTGGGGTATGGATATCAACAGCTTGGTATCAAGGGTGTGATTGGCCAGCAGGGATGCCTCAGGATATATCTCCTCAGCAGTGTCGATCACCTTTTGGGCGAAGGACTCCTGGCCTTCCTCGTAGGTTATCCTGAAATGCTCCGTCTCCATGGTTTGTGAGGCGCGGGTTCCCTGTATTAAATCTTGATCGTGGATATCGATCTGGCCTTGATTCATATCTTGATCCATAGCCGGAACCAAAAATGAAAATATCCCGATGGACAGCATGAAGAAAACTAGGATTATGGCAATAGATAATCTGCCACGATGCTTGCTTGATCCATTCCCCAGTTTTTTCATCTCTTCCACCTCATTGGGTCTTAGAACCCGAATAGCCAGATCCATACAATGCCGATCAGCACAAGGATCGCGCCAATACCAAATACGAAGATGGCTACATTATAGGAGCCCGCATCTCTTAATTCAATGTCCTGCTTCCTTTTATAATCCTTGACCTCGACGAAGTCTGGAATTCCTGAGTATCCCATCCTCTTATATGGATTGCCCTCGGCCATTCCACCCTGGGCCACCCAGAGGAAGATCCATAGAGATATGCCAGCGAAAATTGAGATTGCTGGTGAAAAAACAATGCTGAGGCCGATACCGATTATCAGAACCCCCAGTGCTATTTTGTGTATCTTCTCCATGATTAGCAGTTACACGTTTTTTGTATATAAAGTATATTTGGGAATTCCCAAGGCGCCCTATTCACTTGCTTTGATCATCCAGTATCCCAATCTCAATTCCTCTTCAAATCCCAGACTTTCCGCCAGTTTGTAGCTGCCGATATTATTGCCCCGGCATGACCAGGCCGGTTCGTAACCATTCTCCAGACAATATTCAATGAGTGCGGCACATGCTTGCCGAGCCAAACCTCGCCCATGATATTCCGGCAAGGTCTCGATCCCGATCTCCAAGTATCTTTTGTCAATGCCCCTATCTTCCACGATGAAAGCTGCGAAAGCGGTTGATGCCAGCTTGCCATCTACAAGAGCAGAAAATCCTACAGAGTTATCAACAAAATCATCAGCATCTCGCCAGAAGAACTTGGGTATGACCGTCCCGGCCATCTCGTAGAACATGTCGCCGGTGGTTCCAACCACCTGGCAAGATGGATCCTGTGGGATATTCTTCAGTTTTCGGAAGGTCATATTGATACGCTCGTCCTCCACTATCTTCTTTCCATCATGATCTTCACCATCACCCAGAGCGTGGTACGATGAGCCAGCTATCTCTTTGACGAACTCCCCCCATGCCTTTGGATACACCTGCAGGTATTCGTTCTTCGTCCTCTCGCCCTCTGTATCCATTATATAAGTTTTGAGCCAGTCATTGAATTCAGTGTTATCGAGATCTCCAAAGATCAGGGACATTCCATAAGGATGAAGAATGTAGATCGATCTTGGATCTGAGACATCATCGACAAAGACCTTCTCAGTATGGGCATGGATCCCGTGTTCATCAATATGGCCATTGATCACCTGCCGGGCAAATAATGTATTGAAAGGAATGGCTCTCAATGGTTCCCTTATCTTATCATAATGTTCCTTGGCCAGTGGTATCATTTAAAGGCTCCTGCCCGACTTCTATCGAAGTGAGTGTTAATCATGAACAATGGCAAACCCAGTCTTATCAACGATGAGTGGGTTATAATCTCTTCCATGATTGGTCTCCCTCATTTTCACAACTCCGAGGAAGAGGTTGGTGCCCTTGCCAGATTTTTCGGTCTTCAGATGGATGATGGAATCTGCCAGGAACTCCTCCACACCATAAGTTCCGAATATCTCCTTCTCTGAATCGAACATCTCGGTTATTATGAAGACCGTGATGCCCAGGTCCCTCAGCTTCTCGAAGAAGAAGAATAATTCACTTCTCGGATTCTTGAAAGTCGTGAGCGAGTAAAGAGCGGATAAGGAATCCAGTACTATCACTTCACAGCCGAATACCTTCTTGTAATTCTGTATCTGGGTGATGATCGAATTCAGCCAGTCGATGCCCTCTAATTCGGTAGTGGTGGCTTCCTTTCTCAGGTGAGCCATGTCGATGACGACCAGGTCATCCATATCATTGATCAACATGTTGGACCCACCGTCCATATCGAAGCCCAGTTTTTTCATATGCCTCTGGAGACTGGCTCTACTCTGTTCGAGTGTGAGGTAAACCCCTTTGACATTCTCCTTCTTTGATAGATTGTGAAGTATACTGTAGCAGAAAGACGATTTCATCGAGCCCGCTCTGCCGCAAACAAGTACGATATGCCTGGCCGGAATACCGCCATCCAGGGTCTCATCCAGACCTTCGACATAGGTCTTGATCCTCTCATTTTCCATCAGCCTTTCCATGGCTGGTTCGTTCTCCGGATTTATTTCCAGAGCCTTCTTGTAACAGGTTATGGCCTCCGCTGATCTATCCTGTGCCATGAGCGCGTCCCCGTACTTGACCCAGGGCTCGTCATTATCCGGATTTATTTCGATAAGTATCTCGTAGGATTCCATGGCCTTGTCGTATTTGCCACGCTCGCAGAATATGTCTCCCGTGATCAGGTGCGCCTGCTCATTGGTGGGATTCACCCTCAGTGCTTCCTTCAAGCTCTGCAAGGCCTGGCCCCATTTGCCCTTCTTGTAAAGATCAAGACCGCGTTCCATGAGTTCCTCATCCTCGGTCTTCTCCGTGGACTCTGGCTTCTCTTCCATTTCGGGCTCTGCCTTTATTTCTTCTTCTTCGATCTCGATGTCAATGACAACGCCTTCTTCTTCATCCCCATCATCATCTGGATGAAAATGCGCATGGATACCATTTGCCAGGTTCTCATTTATGCCTTTCAAATCGAACAATTCCTCAACACTGGCCTTTTCAAGAGCTTTGATGGAGTCAAAACCGCCTTTGTAAAGTATCTTGGCTTTGGACATTCCAACGCCTGGCAGTTCTGTAAATTCCTTCAAAATATCATCTTTCTTCGTCATTGGTATCATTCCTGTAATATTGTAAGTGAGATATTGGGTAAACGTCAGGCGAGTTCCTTATCCAGGATATCCTTCAAGCCCTCGTATATCTTATTCGCAATGGCGTCTCCAGCCATGGTCTTGCACAT
>JAEHCQ010000020.1 GCA_020696385.1 Methanobacteriota archaeon
CATTGACTTGAACGGTAACCTGAATAGAACCTGTGTTTCCAGGTCCCAATGCACCTATGAACCAAACATTGTCACCAACATCAGGTGCGGGGATGGAGCTTACAAAGCTAACTCCAGCCGGATAGGTCTCGGTAACTATGACATTGGATGCCCAGTCACTTCCTATATTGGAGTAATTGATCAAATATGTTATGAGCTCTCCAGTATTCGCAAAGGCTGGAGCGGTCTTGGACAAGTTCAGCATGGCCGCACCAATAATGGTGACAGCAGTAGCATCGTCACCAGGCCAATCAACTCCCACCGAGGTGGTCACATTGGCAGTGACATTATTGTAAACACTTAATCCAAGTGGTGCTGCTGCACTTATCTGAACAGTGATGTTTAGGAATTGTGTCTCAAATGGAGCCATCTGTGGTATTATCCATACATCATTTCCGAATGTAGGGGCAGGATTGGCACTGACATATGTCACCCATGGCGAGTAGTTCTCACTTATGTTTACATTGTAACCTGTTGTATTTCCATTGGTGTATTGCAATGTGTAGGTTATCAGGTCACCGGCATTGGCACTCGCGGGTGCGGATTTAGAAATATTAATGGAAGGTGTTTCCAGAATGATATCCATCTGCTGTCCGCCTCCCCATGGAAGTGGTCCTGTTGTTGTGGAATTATATCCAGAGTATATTCCGTATGTTGCATTTCCCCATATGATGGAATTCTGATCGTGTTCCACAACATCAACGGAGTACTGACTGGTACTGCCTGTGGTCCATGGCCAGTATGGATTATCATGTATGACCTCGTTTGTCCAGTTGGTCCATTCCACCCAGACATCCGCTCCTGCTCCAACTATACTTCCATCTGCCCATTTTACGAATCCATAAACGGGGTATGGGTCAGTTGGTGGTGCTGTTGCATTGA
>JAEHCQ010000021.1 GCA_020696385.1 Methanobacteriota archaeon
CGGAAGGCCCAAGGCCCGCATTGACCTCGATGCCGCTCTTCGCCTCCGTGATGGAGGGATGAGCCTTCGTGACGTGGCGAAGCAGATGAAGGTCGGCACGAGCACTCTTCATCGGGCACTTCAAGGTGTCCCGAAAACGGTATGCTCGTGAGTGGGGTCCAAGTGCTTGAATCTTCGTGGGTGGGGTGATGTCCCGCAAGGGATGGGTTCTGGAACGGCCTTCAACTACCGCTTGGTAACCTTCACGGCCCGAAGCACCTTGCCCCGAACCCTCAATCCAGTTGGCGTGTGGACATGGCACGTCTGTTGGCTGCAAAACCTCGCACCAGCACCTTCGGGGCGAGTTCGTGTCACGCATGGACACCGTGCGGCCCCCGCACGTCGCACACAAGCAAGAGCAAGAGCAAGAGCAAGAGCAAGAGCAAGAGCAAGAGCAAGAGCAACTGAAGATTCAATTCAGCGAGGCACACGTTTTCCAAGTGCTTCCACTAGCTCGTCCCGGGCCAACCGTATGCAGCTCTGGTCGATCACGGTGGCCCACGAGATGTTCGGCGACGGTGGCGTCTGGTAGTCCACCGAAAAGACCGGTTTTTCGCGTGACGAAATAAGGCGTGAATCCGGACCGACGACAATGCGTAGAACTTGCCCCTCCCGTCCGCAGAGATCGATATCGAAGTCTCTGCGGTCAGCGAGCCATTCATCGAATGCCTTGAGTAGCGACTCAAGCTTGGCTCTCGATGTAACGACTTGGTGAAGATGCAGGTCCACGTCTGGGATCGGCCCCGTTATGTCGTCCGCACTCCGATCCCAGAACACTTGCTGAAATTCAACCTCAAGG
>JAEHCQ010000022.1 GCA_020696385.1 Methanobacteriota archaeon
AGGATCTGCTGGCAGACCTTGTTTTCACAGCAGATATAAGTGGCGCGCTCATGATTGGCGGTGGAATATCCAAACACCACACGATCTGGTGGAATCAATACAAGGACGGCCTTGACAGAGCGGTTTACATCACAACAGCAGCAGAGTACGACGGAAGCCTCTCAGGGGCACGTATGAGAGAAGCCGTGTCCTGGGGCAAGATAAACAAGAAAGGCACGTATAATACGGTAGAAGGGGATGCAACGGTCATTCTGCCTATCATGCTAGCTGCTATAAAGGATAAATTGAATATTTGAATAGATCATGCAATTATTGAAGGTGTATTCTTATTTTAGAGAGTTTGACCTCCCCGCCCTTTGGACGGGGCTTCAAATAGGAGGCACTCTGTATTTGTCACTCACTGAGATATAGAATGTAGTACCCCGCCCTTGCGTCCCTCAGGATTTCTCCGCCTGGCACATATTATTGAATGGCTGCGAAACCTTCGAAATTCTAGATACTCTAATCGAATATAGAACGAATTTCTTCAGGCGGGGCATGTTTGCATATACATTGCTTTGCTATCAATATGCAGATTTCAGCCCCTCATGGTCTGAAACTATTTGAAAAGTCTCTCGCTCCACTTCTTCTTCTTAGTGGATTCTGGTGGTGGAGGCCATATCAGTGCACAGGACATACATCTGGCCCAATTATTTTCGAACACTTTGATCTTGGTCTGTCCACAATTGGTGCAATGATGAAGCTCGGAACCATCATGAGAAACAGCTTGTCTTTTCTGTTCTATTCTTGGCCATAATAATT
>JAEHCQ010000023.1 GCA_020696385.1 Methanobacteriota archaeon
CTCCTTAACAAACGTGAGCGGGTTGGGGGTGAACCGGTGTTACCCCCACGCCCGTCATTACCGGGCACCCCGCCCCGTTTGTTTATCTTGTTCTAGTCGTCGTCTTCCTCTTCTTCTTCTTCCTCCTCTTCTTCGGACTGACTGCTTCCTGTGCCTTTACAGATTGGGCACTTCTTTCCTTTCGAGTTCTTCCCTGTACCTTCGCAGGCGACACACTCGTCCTCGTCCTCTTCTTCCTCTTCCTCTTCTACGACCTTCTTCTTCCTCTTCGTCTTCTTCTTCTTCACAGGTGGAGGATCGTCATCTTCTTCCTCTTCGTCTTCTTCCTCTTCTTCCTCTTCCTCTTCTTCTTCATCCTTCACCTTCTTCGTCTTCTTCTTCTTCACAGGTGGAGGATCGTCATCTTCTTCCTCTTCGTCTTCTTCCTCTTCTTCTTCTTCCTCTTCTTCATCCTTCACCTTCTTCGTTCTCTTCTTTTTCTTCGGAGCCTCTTCCTCTTCTTCCTCTTCTTCCTCTTCCTCTTCCTTATCCTTACCACCACTGCCTAATTGCAGGAACAGAGCCTCCAGTTCCTTGTAGGACATGATGTTGAGGATCTTGTCGAGGTTGTGCGCTTCCTCCACGATCTCATCCCCAAGGTCCTCGCGCTCCTCGAAGTCAACCCGGGTACAACCAAGGTAACTACCGTAGCTGGTCGACTCCTCTTTGAAGTATGCCTTCAGCGTTTCTCCACCTTCGACGTCGTAGAAGAAGTTGTGGTCCTCCCCCTCGTCCTCC
>JAEHCQ010000024.1:0-391 GCA_020696385.1 Methanobacteriota archaeon
CTTGACCCCATCTCAGGATCCTTTGGGTGGTTGGCAATCGCCAAATCCTCTTCCTTGCCTTCGGGATAATTGGTGATGACCACCTTCAGAGGATTGAGAACGGCCTGACGACGGGGAGCAATATCGTTGAGGTCATCGCGGATGGCGTTTTCCAGGACCCCCATGTCGATGCGGCTCTCTCGTTTGGCAAGACCAATCCCGGCGCAGAAGTTGCGGATCGATGCGGGTGTGTAGCCACGACGCCTGAGGCCGGAGATCGTAAGCATGCGCGGATCATCCCAGCCATTGACAAGATTTTCGTTCACTAACTGCATGAGCTTGCGTTTGCTCATCACCGTGAAGTTGAGGTTGAGCCTGGCAAATTCAATCTGCTGGGGGTGGCAGGGAGTCT
>JAEHCQ010000024.1:401-716 GCA_020696385.1 Methanobacteriota archaeon
GCACCCAATCGTACAAGGGACGATGGTCGGCAAACTCCAGGGTGCAGAGGGAGTGGGTGATCTTCTCTATAGCATCGGAGAGGCAATGGGTGAAGTCGTACATGGGGTAGATGCACCACGTGTCACCGGTGCGGTGATGGCTGACCTTACGGATCCGGTAGATGGCAGGGTCGCGCATATTGAAATTGGGCGATGCCATGTCGATCTTGGCCCGCAGCAGATGCTCACCGTCACTGAACTTGCCATTTTTCATGCCTTCAAAGAGGGCGAGGTTTTCCTCCACACTCCTGTCCCGGTAGGGACTGTTCTTGCCCG
>JAEHCQ010000025.1 GCA_020696385.1 Methanobacteriota archaeon
GGTCTTTTCTGGCCAGATGATGCCGCAGATGCAGTATATGTTTACAGCGATGGTGGAATGAATGGATTTGCACCAATAGATGATGCAAATGTTGCATTTGCATATGTTGCAGATACAATGGCAGCCGGACAACCAGGTGGAGCTGGAATAGACTACAAGATCTACGTAGATGGTAGTGCTTTCAACTTCGCATCCCAGGATGGATTCTGTGCAGGACTCGGCGCAGTCATGCAGGGTGACGGAACATACCTTCCAGCAGACCAGATCTTCACCTTCGTAGGTGGCGGTGGAGAGACCATCGACTTCAAGGTACCTGGTGTCGGTGCAGCAGCACCAACAGCTACCGCAACTGGTCCAACTGGAACATCTGCAGACAACACACCTGATGTGACATTCACAACCACAGACAGTCCAGCAACAGTGGACATTTGGTCATGGGATGGAGCTTCCTGGACAAACCTGGGAACTGACGCAGACGGTGTCGGTCCTTTCACAACAGGAGCTTTGGCAGACGGTACATACAGCTGGTATGCACAGGCCCCAGGACAGGCAGCACCAACAGTTGCTGGCGACGCTGAGGCAGGCCCATACACAGTTGACACAACCGGACCAATTCTATCTGCAACAACACCAGCAAACACAGCAGTAAGTGTAGGCGTAACCCAGGATATCATCCTGACCTTCGATGAGGCAGCAGCTTCAT
>JAEHCQ010000026.1 GCA_020696385.1 Methanobacteriota archaeon
CGAAGGTCAATGCGTGTGCGACATCGTTGACGAACAACAGGTCACCAGAGTAGAAGTCCATTGGACCATCTGCTGCGTATGTGAAGTAACCCTGTGCTATTGCGCCATCCCTGTCCAATATATCGTAGGTCAATGGGAATGGTGCTCCAGCTGTTACTGCTCCAGGTGGCAAGTTGTAGACAACATCGTATGGTACACCGTACATCAAGGTCTGTGTGCTGTGACCAGCTGCTGTGTTGATGGTTGTGTAGTTGTAACCGTTGTTACCCCAGCCTGCGGATGTTCCGTTAACATATACGACTGCACCTGCGGTGTAGTTGTAAATATCAACTGAATACTGTGCAAGACCGTTGGAGACTGTGCTTATTGTCTCCCATGCGAGAGTATCTGCGTTCCACCATGTGACATCAACAGTTGAACCTGGGTCCAATCTACCTGCTGCGTCTTCTGCTACATTGTATTCCAATGCGCCAGCTGCACCGTTGTAGTAGGTTGTGTAACCCTCTATTGGGTATGGATCTGCTATTGCTGCACCTGTCTGGAAGTTAACTGTCTGCTGTACACCGGCAACTGCGTTACCGTTTCCATCTTCCAACCTGTACTGGTAGTCAACAACTGCGTCTACGCCTGGTGCTGGTATGACGAAGCTGAAGTCAGCTCCGAAACTGCCAGTCCATGTACCGTCTACGTTCATT
>JAEHCQ010000027.1 GCA_020696385.1 Methanobacteriota archaeon
CCTGATGAGGATAGCCTATCCAGCCGGCATCAACAACTGCACGGCTTGCTGAAACAGAGCCATCCAGACTCTCTGCAAGCTCACGTATAAGCTCAAACCCTTTTTCACTGTCAAGCCCACGACCGCCACCAATTAATATGTCAGATTCCTGAATATTGACATCATCATGTTCAGAGACAACAGACTCTAATACACGAATCTTTGACTGGAGCATGGCAGGATCTAAAGCTACGTCAATAATCTCACCACTACGACTGCTGTCAAATTCAAGCTCCTTCATCACTTTTGGTCGCACAGTGGACATCTGAGGTCTGGAATTCGGGCAGACAATAGTGGCCATAATATTTCCGCCAAAGGCTGGTCTTGTCTGAAGCAGGGCCCCATCATCTGTTCGGATATCTAGCTGGGTACAATCTGCAGTGAGTCCTGCTCCCAGGGTATTGGCAACACCCGGTATAAATGAACGTCCAATAGCGGTTGCACCGGCAAGCACAACCTCTGGTTGCTGTTGCTGTATTAAATTCGTCAGCACAGCACCATACGTCTCATCAGTAAAAGAGGAAAGTGCCGGGTCATCTGCCCGATACACGATGTCAGCACCATACCCTATCAATTTCTCGGCAGTATCACCTGTTTCAGAGCCAATCAAAACTGCGGAAAGCCGAACACCGCGAGCATCAGCAAGTTTACGTCCT
>JAEHCQ010000028.1 GCA_020696385.1 Methanobacteriota archaeon
TGAATACCGGATCATATGGGAATGATATATCATCTATATTTCATACACATGAATATGGCACACTTGAATAATTCTAATATGTTCAGATAATTAAATGATTAAATTAAAAGATTAAAAGTGCCCGGGTTTTATCCCGGGCATTGTTAAGATTTGAAAGCGCAATATTTTACTGCGTTTTCATTCGCCTTTCAGCTTGGCTAGGTTCTTCTGGTAGAGTTCTTCTGAGATCTTACCGTCTTCGAATGCCTGAGTAAGTTTTACAACTCTCTCATCCTCTTCTACAGGTGCTTCCTCGATCGATTCCTCAATAATGGTGGATTCTGAGGTCTCAGCTTCTATATCTGTAGGTTCTTCGATGATATCTTCTGGAAGCCCTTCCTCCATTGGGATTGGTTCAGCATCGTCTGGCAGATCCATGACCTCATCCTCTACATCGTCAATGGGTTCATCTGGAACTTCTTCAGGCTCATCTGGCATCTCTTCGGATTCATCTGGCATCTCTTCGGATTCATCTGGGATATCTGATATCTCATCATCTGCAACCATCAGATCTCCATCTTCTTCAATATCTGCCTCTTCTGGTGAGTCCTCATCAAGCTCGTATTCTTCTTCTACAAGGTCTTCTGGCTCATCATCATCAACAGGTTTCTCTCTCCATATGGCCATAGCGA
>JAEHCQ010000029.1 GCA_020696385.1 Methanobacteriota archaeon
ACCGTGGACGCCAAGCTCGCGGTCAACGACTCCCCCAACAGCGGAGGCGTGGTGATCGACGTCATCCGGGCGGTGAAGCTCGCCCTCGACAGGGGAGTATCGGGTCCCCTGACCAGCATCTCATCCTACGCCTTCAAGCACCCCCCCACCCAGGTGAGCGACGACATCGCCAGGAACTGGGTCGAGGACTTCATCCAGGGGAAGAGGGAGAGATAGAGACCTCAGAATGCCTCCAAAACTTTATGTTTCCTTTAACCATGAGGGATTTTTCCAAAAGGAGGCGTAACCTGGATATATTCCAGTTTGAGATTATCCTGAGTTCTAGATGTCGACCTCGATGTTGAGCTTCTGGGTCAGCTCCTTGTACCTGTTCCTGATGGTAACCTCAGTAACCTGCGCGCCCCTGGCGATCTCACCCTGGGTCCTCCTCTCGTCCATCAGCGTGCTCGCGATGTATGTGGCGGCCGCAGCAATGCCCGCCGGGCCCCTACCACTGGTCAGCCTGAGCTCGATGGCCTTGTCCAGTATCATCATCGCCACGCTCTCAGTCTCCCCGGAGAGGGTGAGCTGGCTCACGAACTTGGAGATATAGCTCTCAGGTTCGACTGGAGGAACCTTGGTCTCCAGCTTCCTTAGGAGGAAACGATAGTTCCTGCCCCCCTCCTTCTTCG
>JAEHCQ010000002.1 GCA_020696385.1 Methanobacteriota archaeon
TCTTGTCAATGGGAGGGTGTTCGCGGTCGAGTTCTCCAGGATACCATTCACCAAGCTACTGGGACTATGTGAGACGAGGAAGAACATCATGCCGATACAGGGTGATGCGAATAATCCAGATGCCTACAGTTTCATGGTGGGCCAGGCGGATATTCTTTATGAGGATGTTTCCCAGAAGAACCAGGTAGAGATATTCATCAAGAACTCCACAATGCTCAAGAAAGGTGGGGTAGGATTTCTGGCCGTCAAGGCAAGGTGCATCGATGTGGCAAGAGATCCAAAGAAGATCTTTTTGGATTGTGCAAAAGAGCTGGAAGAACATGGTTTCGAGATACTGGACAATCGAGATCTCGGACCTTTTGAAAAGGATCATGCGATGATAGTTGTAAAGAAAATTGTTTGATATTACGATCATTTTTCATCTGCTATCAATAAAATCAGTTATAATAATAAAGAATCAAATGTACTGAATGTTTTATATATAATAAATATAGTACTTATATAAAATATATTCAAAACAAACGGGGTGCGAAAATGAAGACAGATAAGATATCAGCCTTAGTCATTGTGCTAATGATGTGCTTGACACCAGTGGCCGGCATGACTTTTGATAATAATGTGAATGATAGTATTGTGGATCCAACTATTCCAATGACCATGACCATGATCTATGGATGGATGAACCATAGTGGTAATATTCCAATGCCGAACAGCCAGGTCTATTTTGAGGATGCTCAGGTACCTGGTGGGCAAAGCTATTCGGATATAACTGATGCAAATGGCTACTACAGTGTTAATATAGATATTACTGGCGGAGGACATTCGTACAGGATGTATGGTATCAACAATACCTGCACTCTTTGGCAATCGGACTACAACTTTCCAGAAGGGGGAAGCTACCAGATTAACATTGACATGGTGCTGGCTCCAGCCAGGGACTGTTCTATCAGAGGTTATATCACGGATTCAACAAATGGAAATCCAATGGCTAGCATCAATATGACGGCCATGTCATGGAATTACATGAACTCCACACAGACCAATGGCACTGGCTACTATGAAATGGGCTTCATTCCACAGGATTATTCAATGGGGCCAGAAGCTACAGGCTATGAAAGATGGACACAGAACGTCAATCTGCAATCCGGCGACAATGTGTGGAGGAACATCACTCTGGAGCCGATCAATTCCACCATCAAAGGCCATGTTCTCAGCAGTGGGGGACCACTGGACAATGCCCAGATCAGCATAACCGACCCCTGGGGCGGCGCCTGGAGCGGAATAAGATACGAGGCCTGGACCGATGCCACAGGATATTATGAGATCAATCTCACTCAAGGCTCCAAGCCAGTTTCTTTCAGTGCAGATGGGTATCTTTCCATTTCAAGAGCTGTCGAACTTCAGTTCGACGAGGTTTCTTGGCTCAATGTCACAATGCCTGATGCACCTGCTGATGATTTTATCATATCTGGATACATAACTGATTTTAACACCGGTGATCCCATTTCAGGGGTCGTTTACCTCAATAATGCCAATCGCTCATGGTTCAATCAGACCGAGATAAATGCCAGCACTGGCTATTATGAGATTTCTGGACCTTCAGAGGAGCTTACGCTTACGGCCCAAAGCTACTGGAACCATCATGGTAACTCCACTACAATCAACCCCATGCCCAGCGATGTGCTTACACAGGATATGGAATTGACCAATGACACAGACTGGACCACCATATTCGGCAGTGTGGAGTTCGATACCATGCTCATCACCGGAGCCCAGATCATTGTCAATCATGGGGGTGGAAGATATGAGACCAGTACCGATGGAATGGGAGATTACACTATCAATGTGCCAGCTGGCTACATTGACATCACATGCATGTACAGACCAAATGACGGATCACTTGGCTCGGAGATACAGACCGATCAAATGACCACCCAGCCCATTGACAATATCAACATGGATTTCTACCTGGACAGATTGTCAATGGATTCCATACTCACCGGAACTGTGGAGGATTCAATGTCCGGATTGCCTGTCGAGAATGGGCTTATCTACGTGGGCAATGCGATGCCCGGAACGAGCAATACCTATGAGACCGGCGGAATGACCGACTTCAAGGGAGAATACGAGATTCTGGCCCCCAGCGGGCAGTTCACCAGGATGGTCCTGGTAGAGGGTTATGAGATGATCGTGGACACGGTCGACACCTCCTCGGCAGAATGGAACTGGGAAAACGTAACACTTGACCCGATAACCGACATGATCACGATAATGGGATTCATCAGGGATATGGACACTGGCCAATCCATAATTGGCCTGGAACCCACAGCATCGGGAAATGACTGGATGGTGTGGGGAAACTCGGAGGCCGGAGGCTATTACGAGATAGAGGTCCCTGTCGGAGAGGTTCAACTCAGAGTGGAACCTGATTCCTATGGATATTATTCCCCCGAGAGCTTTGGATTCTATGCTCAATCTGGCACGGATATATGGTTCAATATCAGTCTACGTTCGAGACCACTGGCCATAGCGGTCTACGGTACAGTCCAGGAAAGCGATTCATCGCCTGTGGTTGGTATTAATGTCACCGCGGAAGTGGGCTCTCGCGAGTTCACGGCTATCACGGATGCTGGTGGTCAATACTCCTTGCAGGTCCCAATCGGAAGGATAAACATCAGAGCCAGAGATCCAGGATATGGAGCAAAGGACATATTTTATGACTGGTTCGGTCAGGAATGGGAGAGCCAGCAAGTAAACCTTATAGCGGATACGACCAATGCCACGATCTCCAATGTGATCTCAGACTGGGCCTATGATGAGGATGATGATGGATTCTTTGACTGGCTATATGTCAATGTCACATTGGATGTCACTGGAACTGGAAGATTCGATCTGCAGGGCGGCCTGATGCCCACCAAGTACTCGGAAAGCGATGGCGGTATGGGTGGAAGTGGCTTCATCTACACAAATAATGAATCCAGCCTTGATCCTGGCATGAGGGTCATCCAGCTACAATTCCCCGGAGCGTCCATTAGGGCTTCCGAAATAGACGGTTACTATGTGGACCTGGAGATCAGGGAAGAAAGTCAGAATTGGAACTCCGTGGACAAGTTCGGTTACACCACGACCAGTAACTACACCTGGGATATGTTCGAGAAGCCAGATATTGAATTAGTGAACACACCATTCGAGTATTTCCCAGTGGATACGGACTTTGACGGTCTTTACAATCTACTACTTTTCAATGTCACGGTGGATGTGAAAGCACCTGGCAGTTATTCTGTCTTCACCATGCTTCAGAGCATGGCCCCCAACAGGGATGACAGCGAGCTGGGTATGCAGATGATGACCGAGGATCTGGAGGTCGGAGTACAGACCATCAGCCTGTCATATTCTGGAACCAATATCCACAATGGAGAATATCATCTGGGAGCCATGACAGTCATGCTCTTCAATGGCTCCATCGACATGGACAATGGCAAAATGCAGGATTCAGGCATATGCTATATCCCGATGGATTATCATCGATTCCAGTACTACAGTGTTGATTCCTTTGTCAATGGTACAGTGATGGACACTGGTGGTGCACCACTTTCCGATATCACAGTTGGAATTTACAATATAACTTCCAAGACCTGGAACGAAACCACTACCGACGGATCTGGCTATTACGAATTGGGTGGATGGAATGGAGAATGGTTGCTCTATATCAATGATGACGACCAGGACATGAGTGTGTACCAGGGCAATATGACAGTTTTACAGATGATGTCCAATAATACCCAGGTCATTGACAGGAACCTTGAATATTCTATTCCAGACCAGATAATAAGGACCATCATATTCACAGACTGGGACACCGCGAGGATGGAAGAGACCGTTTACATCGAGAGCGACAATGAGACCATAAGATTCGAAATGGACAGGGATCAGTTCGGAAACGGAGATGGATTCATGAGCGAATCAGAAACAAACACGCTTATGTCATTTGTTGGAAGCGAGGTCCAGTGGGATTCGAACACAAATGGAACCATGCTCGTTGACAATATCAAATACGATATGGACGGTGGCACGAATTCAGTAGACCTGGGAATCGTTGGCTCCTATACGACAAAAGAGCCAGTGTACATTCATCAGATCGCGAATTTCACTGCAAGCTCCAGCATACCAGGTGCGACCGATCATTACCTCGAACTCAATGTCACCTATGACAATGTGGATGTAGGATTATTCACCGATGGAAATGTTTCATTACTATGTTATGTCCAGCTCCCTGGAGTTTGGGGACATGTATCTGCGATACAGACCAATGTGTCAATATCTGGAACGAACTATGTCACTATCAACCCCGGAGGGGACCCAAATCTTGGCGACAATGATCAAGCAGAATGGATAAACATAACAGCACAGGATGGGCAGCCAGTTACCACAGGTAACCTGGCTGGAAACATCACCCTGGATGGTAATACCCAACACTTTGGGGTGACGGTCACAGTCTACAATATCACAACTGATGCCGTGGTGGCAAGCGGTGTCACGGATGCCAATGGCCAATATCAGATCCACGGCATAGATGCCTGGCAATACAATGTCACTGCCAGTAAGCCGGGATATGTGTCTAACTACACCGAGCCAGTTACTATAATTGCCGGAGGAACCACCTATGTCGATCTCACCCTCCACTCCTATCCGCCAACAATATATCATACACAGGTAGTTTTCAATTTGGAGAATAATACAGCTCCAATACCTATCTTTGTTCAAGTATTGGATGATGGAACTGTCGGAGAGGTGACCATGTGGATGACAGATGTTCATGGCGTCCAGACAATGACGGTGATGGACCCATTGGATGCGACGAATTTCCAAGCTCCAATACCTCCTCAGACCATGGCTGGAAGTGTAGAATACTACTTCATGGCCAATGACACTGCAGGCAACTCGGTGGACAATTCAGCCACTCCATACATGATCGATGTGTATGAGCTGATGCCGCCGACCCTGAACAATCTGGTGATCACATCTGATCCAACAGAGTACGATAATCCGACCAATATCTCCATCGATGTGGCGGACGACTATTCACCAGCCGTGACTGTCTGGATCAATGTCACGGCTCCCTCTGCGACCATTCATACAAATGGCTTTGTGGGAACTGGAAATTTCTATGTCGATTCCACATACTTAGAGATCGGTACCTACAATTACGAGATATGGACCAATGATTCATTCGGTAATGTGAATTACACATCTGGAACCTTCACTGTGGGGGACACAATCGCACCCGCTATCGTGAACCCTGTCGCTATACCGACACTCCAGGAAGCTGGAGATTCAGTCGTGGTCGGGGCAGAGATTACAGACCTCTCCGGTATTGAAGGAGCCTGGCTCGAGATAGAGGACCCAGATGGAGGAATTACCAATGTCTCCATGATACCAGGCACTGGCGATTACTACAATGTCGATGATATGTACAGTATCAGTGGGATCTATAATTACACCATATGGGCCAGAGATAACAATAGTCTGACCAATTCTCTATCTGGCAATTTCGAGATAGAGGACACATTATTTGCCAATATATCTTCAACAATTGTCACACCCGCAACACCGGAATTAGGCGAGGCTATCAATTTCACTGCCGAGATAAATGATATATCTGGCATTGGGTGGGTTAACCTACTTCTGGAGAATGGCTCGGCCGAACTTTGGAATGTCACACTGGACGGGAATAGCACACATTATTGGTACGAATTCATCTTGCTGGAGCAGGGCACCTACCACCTGACAGTGTGGGTGGAAGATATGGCTAATAATACCAACAAAGCATCTTCGATCTTCGTGGTCGTGGACACCACCGGCCCCACCTACACGGGCGGTATCGCCACTCCTCACACTCAGGAATTCGGAGAGGATATACGACTTTCCATAGATGTGGAGGACGCATCCGGTATTGGCTCTGTCTGCATCTACATAGATTCCCCGGATGGAACCTCCATCAATGAGACTGTGGAACAAACCAGGGCCGCCTACACCTACACCATGGAGATAGACGCCATCGGAACCTACGATTACACCTTTTGGATAGAAGATAATTCTGGGAACATCGCCAGCATGTCCGGGACCTTTGTTGGCCGAGATACTGTTGATCCCACAGCCAATGCCGGGCCATCACAGAATGTCATGGTGAGAAGCGAAGTGACCCTGGATGCCAGCCTGAGCTCGGATAATAATGAGATAGACAATTATTCCTGGTCATTGAATGACAATGGCCTCATAAGGCGCTATGGAGAAGTTGCCAAATATACATTCAATACTCCTGGGGACTTTGAGGTTACCTTGACAGTGACCGACCCCAGTGGTAATGAAGACACTTCCACCACCTGGGTCAATGTATCGGCGATCACTGGCACCGGAACAATAACCGGAGCCATACTTGATTCTGATGGCAATCCGATCGAAGGTGCACGGGTCTATGTGGAGGATTATCCAAACATCGTCGATACCACTGATGACTGGGGGGTTTTCCAACTGGAAGATGTTCCAACAGGATCACAGACCATCATTGCTGGAATGGATGGATTCATACGAGAAGTTATGGATATTACAGTTCTCCAGGATCAGAGTGTTTCTGCTGACATGACCCTCGAATCGTCAACAGATATCCAGCCAGAAGATGATGGCGATGGATCATCGGGATTCTTCATTCTGATAATATTACTGGTGGTAGCGGCTCTTGTTGGTTATTTCCTCGCAACAAGGAAGAAGGAAGATACGCCACCTGTACCAGTAGTGGAAGAGAACAAAACGATCATTGATGAGATATTCTTCATGTACAATGATGGAAGACTTATCAAGCATTTCACAAGACGTCTGAAGCCAGATATGGACGAGGACATTCTCAGCAGCATGCTTGTCGCGGTCCAGGAGTTCGTAAAGGATTCCTTCGGAGGTGATGAAGGATCATTGGATGAGATGAAGTTTGGCAGGTTCCAGGCTCTGATGGGCAGAGGCGAATACATCATCATCGCCGCCGTGATAATCGGCGATGAGTCCCAACCCTTCAAGCCACAGATATCGAAATGTATACTGGATATTGAGGAAAAATACAATGAACAGCTTGCCAAATGGGATGGAGATGTTACAAGCATCAAAGGATCCTTCAAGTACGTGGTAGATCTGATAGACGGACACTATGAGAACAAGGAATGAGATCTTGGATACAAAATACTTGAAGATCATTCAATAGTGCCTGCTACAGGATCGCATGTATCGTGCGGCTTTCAGGCATACTCATAGCCTGAAAAACTCATGATACCTCGATGAAAAGTCATAAATATTAAGGATAGTGTGAGGTAACATAATGGAGTCCATATCGATACTAATGGCAGTCTTCTTTTCCTTTGGACTGGCTGCCCTTACCACGCCTTGGTTCATCAGGAAGATGGAAGACAAGGGTCTCGTGGTCAGGGATTATTATAAATCCGGGGAGAAGATGATACCTTCCAATGCCGGGATATTGACCCTTTTTATTGTTTTCATCACCATCATAGTATTGCCTCTGGTATTCAGGATATTCTACAGGATTGACTTTGACTTTCCAAGGCAATTCACGGATCTGGACACGGCCATTCTCATGACCATCCTCCTGTATGCTTTCTACGGAGTTCTGGATGATTATATCGATGTTGGACGATTTTCAAAGATAATAATCCCATTGATGTTCTCATATCCCCTTGTCATCGCTCTGAGCGGCTGGAGCCCGTGGGTTCCTGGTGTGGGTCACATAGTGCTCTCTGATTTTGACATCTCATTCGGATGGTTCGGAATACTCACAGGCGTGATGATATTGAAATACCTCATTGTGCCAGTGTACATAATGGTGGTCGCCAACCTCAAGAACATGCATGCGGGCTTCAATGGACTTCAATCAGGATGTGCTCTTATCATCCTGTCCTTCCTGCTTCTGAAATCCGCCATGGATGATAATCTTTCTAATATGTACACGATAGCGGCCATTGTCGGTGCCCAGGCTGTCTTCTTCTGGTATAATAAATATCCAGCCAAGATAATCGAGGGGAACATTGGATCACTGGCTGTAGGGTCGGCGATCGGGGCGGCTCTTGTGGTTGAGCATTACCTTTTCGCAGGTATAGTCATGCTCCTACCTCACATCATCAATTTCCTCATGTACTTCTACTGGAGGATCATGCAACAAAGACATCCAGAAGATCCAAAGTGGAAGATAGTGAAATGGGGAAAGGTCAGAGAGGATGGCACCCTGGAAGTTCCCAATAGATTGACACTGAAATGGGTCCTGCCATATCATTTCAGGATGACTGAGAAACAGGCCACTTACGGCATGTACATGTTGACAACCGTGTTCTGTGTCTTTGGACTATTTATTCCTGGCTGATACCCTGGCATTTGTCTCTTTTTATCATAACATTTATCATAACACAAAAGAAGACGTTTAATATCAGATTTCTATTACCGTTTTATCAGTTTTACGGATTGAGGAACATGAAGGTAATACTCGCAGGATACAATATCGATGCCACGATAATAGAGAAGGCGAAGGCTGGAGAGATCGTGAAAGACCTCCCCCTGACACCGGAGACAGTATCAGTGGCCTATGCCAGAATAAGTCGCGACCCATCACCAGTGACCGAACTACGCCAGAAGTCCATAGATGATGTGGAAGCCGCGAGAAGATCAGCCCGCATGATCGTTTTTGAAATGAACCATCAATCCGTGGCCGAGCACGCGACCTTTAATTTCGATGTCCTGGACATATCCAGACTATGTGTGGAATCATTGGAATGGCATCGCCTTTGCTCCTTCACGGAGAAATCCCAAAGATACCAGGAACTCTTCGGGGACTATCATATCCCGAAGGAGCTGGATGGGGAAGCTGAAGATCTCTTTGTAAAGACGATGGATGCACAGAATGAACTTTATTCCAAGGCTTATGAGATCCTGCTGGATCACTTCAAGAAAAAATTCCCCGATATGGTGGCGAAGAAGCGCGATCTGCGTGTGATAGAAGGGTATGCGAAGGAGGATGCCAGATATGCTGTTGGCCTTTCCACAAAGGCTCAGCTTGGCTTCTCAGCAAATGCGCGCAACCTGGAATATCTTATTCGAAAATTGAGGGCGAATCCACTGGCAGAAGTAAGGGAACTTGGTGACGAGTTCTTCAAGCTGGCAGGCGATGTCGCTCCTTCCCTCATACTGCTCAGTGACCCGGTGGAATATGAGAAAGAATTCGGAAGAAAGCTGAATGAAGATTATTTCATGAAGACCAGGCCGGATGCCATCCATAACTCGGAAGTGGCTTTCGAGGATATTGGAGAAAATATATCGAAATATCGCCTTGACCTTCCTGAAGAGGGAGAGGTCAAGCTGGTCGACTGGACAATGGACGCGGACAGGATATTGCTACAGACCATCCTGCACTCACATTCACAGGCCTCCATTGAGGATTGCATCTCATTGGCTGAGAACCTTATAGATGATGAAAAGGCCGAGGATATGATCCGAGATTACATGGCATATTCAAATCCCTGGGAAGCGGCCACAAGGGAATTCGAGGCCGCGGATTTCACATTTGAAGTGGTGCTTAGCTCCGCCTGTTACGGGCAGATGAAGAGGCACAGGATGTGCACGCAGCTGGTTCAGGATTATGACCCATCACTTGGCTACACCTATCCACCATCAGTTATCGAGACTGGATTGGAAGAGGATTTCAAGAAGATATATGATATGACATCTGATGCTTATTATGAGCTGGCCAAGGTCAATAAGACTGCGGCTCAATACGTTCTTACCAATGGACACAGGCGCAGGATGCTGGTCAAGGCCAATGCCAGAGAATTGTACCATATCTCAAGGCTGAGAGAGGATGCGCACGCCCAGTGGGATATCCAGAATGTATCTGCTGATATGCTAGCTCTGGCTCGTGAAAAAGCACCCCTCACATTCATGCTGGCATGGGGAAAGGATGCTTTCACTGCAAAGAAGAATGAGATATTCAAGTGATTGCTGGGAATGAAATAATTTGATTAGATCTCAGTTGAAAATCTATCATCACCCAACATCGTAAGAGAATGAGACACTGGCAGAATTATTATCCTGCCCATCATCATTTACAGGATATGTTGGCTTCCAATCCCTAACCTCTGAAAGCCTTATCACGCGCGGCTGGGTGTCCTGAAGAAGCTGCACCATTCCAGTTATGTGGCCATCTCCAACAAAGGCCATGACATGCCCGAACTTTTGATCGAGAGAACGAACGGCATTCGCCATGTATTGATTTCTTTTGTCTATAAGAGCGACCTTGATGCTGGGGAAGGCCTTACCGAACTCGTTCATGTATTCCTCCTCTTTCTCATGGAATTTCTTCAGTTCCTTCTCCACCCTCTTCTTTCTAATGAACAAAGTGGATACGCCAGCAATTGATATTTTGACCTGTTCGCCAAAAGTGATGTTCTTCTTTATCTCGTCCCTTGTTTTCATGATGTCCATGTCCACCAGGGCGTATTTCGCGTTTATCTCCAGCGCGGCATCCACGGCAGCCAACATCTCGCTGCCGGCCTCGGTCCCGAACTCGCAAGCTATCCTATCCTGGAATTTTGAAAGAAGTTTGTAAAGGAGGGGAGATTTTCCTCCCCTGGCTCCCTGCCTCAGCATGCCATACCGCATCTTGTCCAGTTCCACAGCCACAACTGCCGGGGTCTCTTCCAGTATCATGCCCCGGATCTGGGACTTGATATCAAAGACATGGCCAACGCCTACCAGGATTATCATTGAACTTTGACAGTGAAATAAGGTATATATATTCTGTGTAGCTATGCGCCCTCAATGAAATTCAAGTTCATCGCATTTGATCTGGATGGAGTACTGGTCTCGGAGCGGAGCTCGTGGGAATGGGTACATCACCACATGGGTGTGGATAATGAGGAAGGCTATCGTCTTTTCATGGATGGAAAGATAGATGATCATGAGTTCATGAAACGTGATGTGGATCAATGGAAGTCCGTCGATCCTGATATAAATATCCAAAGAATTGAGGATATCCTGATGAAGGCAAGGCTGACCCCGGGCATAGTGGAGGCCATACGTATCCTCAAAGACAGAGGCAGTGTTATCGGGATAATCAGCGGGGGCATTGACATACTGGCTGATCATGTTGGCAAGATTTGCGATGTGGATCATGTGATCGCGAATGGACTTGCCACTGATGATTATGGAAAATTAACCGGAGGAGGAATATCCCGAGTGCTTCTGATGGACAAAGGAAGTGCATTGAAAGAGATGCTGGCCACAGCCAATATCGACCCAAAGGACTGTGCGGTCATAGGAAACAGCTGCATAGATATCAGCATGTTCGAGGTTGGAGCATTTTCGATCGCTTTCAACCCGATCGATGAGGAAACCATCAGATCCGGGGATGTGGTCATACATTCGGATGATATGAGAGATATTTTACCGTATTTGATATGAGAATTTGACATCTATATTCTAAATCCCGTGCTCGCCCCTCATCGGGACAAAAGCACAGCCACCTTTGGACTCTTCCATCACCTTACCATCCTTCTTGATCAGCCTGACCAGGTCCTGATAATAACCACTTCCAACTGGTATGACCATTATTCCACCATCCTTCAATTGGTCGATCAAGGGCTGAGGCACTTTAGGGGCTCCGCAGGCCACCATGATCCGATCGTATGGAGCATGTTCCTCCAGGCCCTTTGAACCGTCTGCATTGATGACCGTTATTCGATCTGCCAGACCCACGCTCTTTATGTTCGCGATGGCTATTTTGGACAATTCCTCAATGTATTCGATCGTATAGACATGGCCACGCTCTCCAATGGCATAAGCAGCCATGGAAGCGTGATAGCCAGATCCTGCACCGACCTCCAGGATCTTCTCCCCTCCAGATAGCTCGAGCAATTCCAACATCATGCCCACCATGTGAGGAGCGGAGATCGTCTGATCATTGCCGATCTTCAGAGGAGTGTCGGAATAAGAGAAAGACTTTAGCTCATCAGGTACAAAATTCTCTCTGGGAATCCCATGAAAGGCTTTTATCACTCTCTCACTTTTGATATATTCCTGTGAACTCAGTTTATCTATCAACCTCTTCTTTTTTTCTTCCAACATATTAGCATAGGTTCATTGTGAATTCAGTATTAAATCTGTTCCTTTTCTCCCATTTTGTCATTGGCAACCAAAATTAGACGTCCCCGCCTCAATGTTTAAATAGGTTTGGAAAAAAGGGTTATTAATGATGACATCTTTATCCTGGCCTAGTGGGCTAAAATATAGTGGTGAGGCTCGTTGAAGAATATTCTGAGAGTACCAGAGTCAAAAAACACAATCAATAGGTGAGGATCTGGGACCCAAGAAAAAGGAGGATGATGGCAAAAGCTGCCCGGTTTGCGGAGGGAGTATCAACTCTGAAACTGGAAAATGTTCTGTTTGTGGTGAGAGACCTCCAGATGAACAAAAGAAAGGCAGTAAAAAGGTTCAGATATCCATGGTGAAGGATGTCTCGACAAAAAAAGCATCATCGGGGAAGAAAGAAGATGGTGATTCTGAAAATGGTGGTAAACCAAAATTATCCAAGCCATCCAAAGTGAGCAGTGAGGATAAGGCACTTGCCAAATGGCTCAGTGGAGATAGTGAAAAAGAAGCACTTGGTGATTGGTTAGGGCCAGAGGAAGACCCATCTGAAAAGAAAAAGTCAGATGGCGATAAAGGAAAAGAAAAGAAAAAGCCAGATGATGATAAGAAAGGCAAAAAGACCGAGAAAAGCTCTGAAGTTGAAGAAGGCGGCGATGACGCATTGAAGAAATGGCTCAGCGGAGAGGAAGACACTCTCAGTGATTGGCTGGGCGACGAGGAGGAGGAGAAAAAGCCAGGACCAATTGGCATTATGGAGCCAGTTGGCAAGGAGCTTCTGGAGAGAGAGAAGATCCTCAATGAAAGAGAGATCGAACTGGACAATAAGCAGCAGGAGATCGATGATCTCAAGTTAGAAATGTCCGAATTCAAGAAGACCATGGAGTCTGAATTCGATAAGGTCAAAACAGGTGAGTTTGACCCTCTGGTAGTTCTGGAAGAAACAGCCAGACTGAACAAGGATCTTCAGAATGAGATCAAAAAGAGGAAGCAACTTGAAGAAGAGATCGTGCAGGTCAAGAAGGGCAGCTTGGCCGTGATCAAATATGTCAAGACACAGAAGGGAGATTCCAGTGGTGTGGCCAAGTCCCTGAAAAAGAAAGTGGAGGAGGACAGCGAGACCATTACGGAACTGGAAGCTGACCTGAAAGCCAAGGAAGGCATTGTTGAGGAATTGAAAAAGCAGATAGACAAAGGTCTGGATTCCCTCCCGGATGAGACAAAGGACATAAAGAAAAAAGAGCTGGAGCTCATAGAGAAGGAGAAGAACCTTGAAGCACAGCTTGAAATTCATATAGAAAAAGAAAAGACATTGGAGAAAAAATTGGCCAATGGCACAGCTTCCAGTGAGGCAGACTCGGACCTTCAACAGAGAGTGATGGCGGAATTGGCCCAGAAGGAACAGGAATTCATCGAGAAGGAAGGGGAATTGAAAAGTACCATACTTGATCTGGAAGAAAAGGTCAAGGAATTTGAAATTGATAATAAATTAAGATCAGAATCCAAGGAGCTGGAAGGGAAGTCCGATGGAGAGGTGAATTCAGAGCTTGATCGCAAGGTGAGGGAGCTTCAGGTAAAGGAGAAGTCCCTTTTACTGAGAGAGGATGAGATACAGCAACTTAAGGATAAACTAAGGACCACGGAAGATGAAATGAAGAAGATGCGGGAACCACTGGCATACAAGGAAGAAGAGGTTCTGAGGCGTGAAGAGGACATGATCTACCGTGAACAATTACTCATGGAAGAAAGAAGGAAACTGGAAGAGGCCATGAGAGAGTCTGGCGGCCTGGAATCTCATGAAATGAAAAAGAAGCTGGAAGAACTCCAGAATGAGATCAACCGAAAGGAAGATGAGCTCAGGGCGAAGGAGAAGTACATACAGGCCAAGACAGAGGACCTGAAGGTACGTGAGCAAGGTCTGATAGGTGATGAGATCGAAGCAAGAGAAGAGGATAGAATGCTCGAACTCAAAATAGAGAAGGTCAAGACAGGCGATAGAAGACTGGATGACCTTTTACTCGGTGGAATTCCATTTGGAAATAATATCCTTGTATATGGGCCACCATTCACAGGCAAGGAGGTCGTTATTAATGGCTTCGTGGCCGAGGGATTGAAAAAGGGAGTGCCAGCCGTATGGGTCATCACAGACAAACTGCCTTCGGAGATCAGAGAAGAGATGATGTTCATGCTCCAGGGTTATGAGGAGTATGAGAAGATGGGATTGGTGAAATACGTCGATGCCTACTCCAGATCCATCGGAGTGGAGGATGTGGAGGATAATGTCACATATGTGGAAGAGCCAACAGATTTCAAGGCCATAATGAAAGCTGTTGATGATATCTCCAAAGATCTCCTGAAGGAGCATAAATATTACAGACTTGGATTCAGGTCCATCTCGACCTTGATAGCGTATCTGGACTCGGCATCCGCATTCAAGTTCCTGCAGCCGTTCTGCGGTCGAAGGAAGAGAGAGAGAGCGGTGGCGATGTTCGCTATCGAGAAGGGTATGCACGATGAGCAGGACATCCAGATGATAGGAAGTGTTACGGATGGTATCGTGGACTTCAAGCTTGAGCAGTTGAAGACATACCTCGCGATCAAGGGTCTGGGAGATGTTCAATCCAGAGCCTGGATAGATTACACTTACAGCAAGAAAGGACTTGTCATTGGTTCATTCAGTCTTGATCATATCAGATGATCGAGGTATAATTCACGATCATCGATATTCTGTGGCAAAGGTTAATAGGAACAGATGAATTATTACCATTGTGCAATCAAGTGGCCGTGCGACACCACCTCCGCCTTCAGATTGGAACGGGGGGCATAAAAATGGGGAAGAAAGATTACCAAGAAAAAAGAGAAGCAACAAAGGCTTGAGAGTTATCTTCGCTCTGCTCATTGCCATACTTCTGCTATCGTTGATATTCCTCGTACCCATCAATGAGGGTAATACCTTATACGATGAATTGGTCAATGAACTTTCCAATTCATTGGGCCCCAGCATACCGGCCTATGCGGATTTCACGATCACAAGATCCATATTCATATCAACATCCAATGGAGAGATAGATTACACATTGGATATTCCAATGCCTGAAGATATATCCTCCAATCAAAACTCACCGATACAGGTGATAAATGGATTGGATACCTCGCCTTCGGCAGATGAGATAATTGATAAATACGGCACTGATTGGGCATACTGGAATGGAACCACGAATTCGTACTTCACAGCCACGATCACATACGACATGCGGGTTTATTCCGTCGTGCTGGACATATCGAAGGCCGACGCAGGAACAATATATGATATTCCTGATAATCTGGATAGATTCCTGGATGATGAGTGGAAGATCGAGCCCTCTCTCAGCAGTGTTTCGTCGCTTGCCAATTCATTGGCAGGCGACAGCAACAATGTGTACACCATGGTGAAAGCTGTCTATGACCACATGAGATCGGAGTTCACTTATGATGACAATTCCCCGGGAGAGCCAAAGACCTGTTCCCAGACATTGATCGACGGGAGAGGGGATTGCGATGATCAATCCATATTGTTCATTTCGATGTTACGTTCTCTGGGTATTCCGGCCTGGTTGGAATTCGGGCCACTGTTCGACCCACATACGAATGAATGGGGAGCACATGCCTGGTCCAAGGTCTACATACCTCTCGCTGATGGCGGAGGAGGTGCAGTCACCATAGATGTTGTCAATGGCCAGTTCATGGTGAAGGATTGCTCCAGGTTCACGGAATGGGAAAGCGATGGTGAGGAAGAACACCTGGAGGATTATTACAGAACATTGTCCTATTCCTACATACCACCACAGCCAGATGTCGATATCACTGATTCCTATTCTGGAGATTACAGTCCTTCTGACAGGACCGTGAATGTTCCCCGGGACTGAAAAAAATGATACTTCCCAATCAAAAGATATATATTCATCACTTGTTTGACTTAGATATATGTTCCTGGATATAGAGGATATATTGAATGGCGATCATGTTGACCAAGAGGTCAGCATCCGAGGCTGGATACACCGCACAAGAAGTAGCGGGTCCATAGTTTTTGCAGTACTGAGGGATCCAACTGGCATCGTGCAAGTGACTGTTAAGAAAGGCAATGTGGCCGAAGAGAAGTTCCAGGATGCGAAGAATGCGCTTGTAGAATCATCACTGGCCATCACCGGAACAGTTCATGAGGACGATAGAGCCCCGGGAGGCTATGAGATCAGAGCCAATGATGTCAAAGTATATGATTTCGCAGAGGCATATCCCATCACGAAAGATATGAGCGAGGAATGGCTTAGGGAGAACAGACATCTCTGGATCCGCTCACAGAGGATGACGGCCATAATGAAGATCCGCTCCACCATGACAGGAGCCATACATGAATTCTTCAGGGAGCTGGAATACCACGAGTTCACACCACCCATACTCCAGCCAAATCAATGCGAAGGGGGTTCCACCCTTTTCGAAGTGAAATATTACGATTCAAAGACCTATCTTTCCCAGACCTGGCAATTGTATGCCGAGGCCATGATATTCTCGCTTGGCAAAGTGTACGATATGTCGCCCACTTTCAGAGCGGAGAAGTCCAAGACATCCCGTCACCTTACCGAGTTCTGGATGGCGGAAATGGAAGCCGCGTGGCTGACCTACCTCGATGTTATCGAGATCGCTAAAGATGAAGTAAAGTATATCATCATGCGAATACTGGAAGAGAATGAGAAGGAATTGAAATTCTTGGAAGTGGATATAGAGAATCTCAAAACGATGGTCGAAAAGGAATGGCCGACCATCACATACACCGAGGGTCTCCAGATGCTCAAGGAAAAGGACGGGATGGATGTCGAGTGGGGCAAGGATCTTCGAACCATTGAGGAGATCGCCATCACGAAGCATTTCGATACACCGGTGGCAGTCATCCAGTATCCGAAAGAAGCAATGGCATTTTACAAACCAATTGAGGAAAACGCCCAAGCTCCAGGACCGGTTGCCAAATGCTTCGACATGCTGGCAACAGATGGAACTGAGATAGTTGGAGGCTCGGAAAGGGATACTGACCTCAAAGCTCTCATTGACAGCCTTGAGGCCGAAGGCGAAGATATCGCGAACTACGACTGGTATCTTGATCTGAGAAAGTACGGCTCGATTGTCCATTCAGGATATGGACTGGGTGTGGAAAGGGTACTGGCCTGGATATGTGGATTGGATAATATCAAGGACGCCATCGCGTTCCCAAGGACGATGAATCGATTCAAACCGTAATATTGATCGATCCTCACAAGCCTCGATACTCCTGATATACGATATCTGATATCTCTTGTATAAACTTTATATACACATAGTGTAATCTAATGACAATGAAAAAGAGGAAACAGAGAGAAATGAAGGGTATCGGTCTGTTCATGGCCACATTGATATTGGGAACTCTGGCTCTTATTCTACTGCTGGACATGGATTACGATATCATCCCCTTCATCGACCTGGGATTGAGTGATCCCATGCATGAATTACTGGTCGTCTCGGTAACACTGTCATTCATATGGATCGCCCTTTGGATACTCGGATTCCTGTTCGAGACTGCCGCGGCTCCGAGAGTGAAGAGCTATGCTTCCGCTCGTTCCATGTGGAAGCTGATTAGCTATTTCATCTGGATCTTCGTTCTGGTTTCATTATTTGTTCTTTATTTGGGAGATGTGGCATCATCGATCCTGAGCTTGTCCGTCATTGGTGCGGCACTCACTTTCGTACTGCAAAAGCCATTACTGAATATCATAGGCTGGATCTACATCACCTACTACAGAGTTTACAGGATAGGTGACAGGATATCCATCAATGATATTACTGGATACATCACAGATATTCGTGTAATGGATACCGAACTCCAGGAAATTGGGAATTGGATGGACGGTCACACCTTCACGGGAAGGTTGAGCACCTTCCCGAATGGAATGATATTCGACCATTCCATGAGCAATTTTACAAAGGATTCACCATTCGTATGGGATGAGATCACCAATCTGGTCACCTATGAGAGTGATATTGACAAGGCAAAAAAATACATGGTGGACTCAGTCACGGATGTTATTGGAAAGACCATGGAGACAAATTTCGAGGCTTACAGAAAGAATCTCAGCATCCATGACCTGGACACCCTGCTTCCAAAGGCCCCGGAGATAAGGATGTCACTCAAGGAATCCGGTGTAAATCTCACTATCATTTACTGGTGCAGGATCGAATATCGCCGTAAGATCAAATCTGAAATAGTGGAACATATCTGGAGGAAATTCACATCCGACCCGGATGTCGGCATCGCCTACCCACATATAGAGCTAGTTCAGGGACGAAAGTGCTCGGAAGAATGATGGCTAATATATTTTAAACCTGGCCGTATATACATGATGCGATATGGCATCCGCAGCATTGGAAATTATCAACTTGATAGCATTGCTATTATTGGGCATTGGCTTCTTCTGGAAGGATAGAAGATGTCACATAGCGAGGGCTCTGGGATGGGCAGGGTTGGGTATTTATTGGCTCACCAAGGCCACACCCTATCTCTCACACAGTGATTGGGTAAATGGCCTGGGAGCGGCCATGGCATTCCCCATATTCCTTTTCCTCGGATATCATGAATGGAAGTCTCATGAATGGAATGAGGAATATTATCCTTTAAGATTCGTGACAGGCGCGATGTTCATTGCTGGCATTTCCTATTTGATGATCGGTAATGTGCCGATCATCCCAAAGATCCTGATAGGCGTGGTGGCCGAGCAGAGTGTGTGGCTGGCCAATGTATTTGGATACGAATTCTGGGTCGAGGGAATTACTTCCACAAGAGCCCCTCTGGGAGGGCATGAAACAGATATTGTCATAGTTCTGGAATGCACGGCCATCCAGGCACTTCTTGTCGCGGGCTCTTTTCTCTTTGGAAGCAGAGGCGATCCAAAAAAGAGGGCTTTCATATTCGCCCTCTTTGTCCCGGTTATCTGGCTTACCAACCTGATAAGGAACGCGCTGGTCATGATCCTGGTCGCCAATAATGGCAATGATTATTTCGAATTCGCCCACAATTATATCGGCAAAACAATGAGCTTGGTCGTGCTCATTGTCCTGATCCTCATCGCCTTCTGGAAAGTGCCGGAGCTTTACGAGGATATCAATGGTATGTTCGACCTGCCATGGAGAAAGAAAGCTGGCCATAATTATCTGGAATTCGTCGGAAGGCTGTATGATAAGAAAGAAGATGATGAGGAACAGTCTGATAATGAGCCTGTGGAATAATTCAATATATTCAAGATGAAGTGCCTTCGATTATCGATATCATCCTCTGTAAGTCGATCTCATCATTCAGGGAATAGATGATATCCTTGCCTTTCCTATTCTTTCTTATGATATCAGCGGCCATGAGCCTTTTCGCATGCCAGTTCACGGTGGAAGCGTGCATGCCCAAATGCTGTGACAATATCTGCTGGTTCATCTCATCTCCCTGAGCCAGTATCTTCACGATGCTTCGGGAAGTGTCATTCTTCAATGCGGATATCACAGCCTTGTACTCCTGGCCATTGGTAAAGCTGCTGAAACCATTCTGATTGACATAATAATGCTTGTACTTTCCAGGCTTGTGGGATACGATCTTATCACTGACCTCCAGGACATAGAGATGATGTCTCGCACTGCTGGATGACATGCTGAATTCCTTGGTTATGCTGGCCAGATGTTCTCCAGGATGCTCGGATATAAAATTGTAGATGTGCTTTCTCACCCCATCCATTATGTCCTCATTGCTCAACCTGGCGAACATGAGGGAGAAGAAGACGGAGCAGATCACGATATAAGCGGCTGATTGGAATATCCAGATGGTGGCAGATGATGATGATTCGTCGGCATCTGCCGCACTGGCCACATCATCTTCATCAAGCTCAAGCGAGCGAGCGACCAGGCCTCCTTCATCGGCGTCGTATGCGGGGGCAGATGGTACGGAGTTCCCTATGTCATCGCCTGCCAGCTCCCACTCGTCATAGATCATGTCATACGAGTCATTGTCATACTTGACATAGAATGCGGAATCCGCGATATCCGAGGTATTGTGGAATAGTGCGATATCATATGTTCCATTATCATCATTATCGATGTAGACTGGCTCTTCCACCAAAGTATCATTTGAATAAACAAGATAACTAGCACCCGCGTCGTATTCGACAGAATTACCATCGATTATGGCTACATCCGGGTACTGGGTGGTATTGGCATCATCGATATAGTCCACGATATCAACATAATCATTATCAATATCATCATCACCGCCATCAGAAGGTCCGGTATCGAAGACTCCGCCTGGCACTATCAGAGCGAGGCCCAGAAAAAGAGCAATAACAAAGCTGACAACAAGAAGCCATTTCTTCCCTTTCATCAATTAAATCATGTTATTTCATTATTAAAAGGTTTGTGGCACGATAGTGCGATTGACGGGGGTGGAGCATCATCTATTTACTTTTTTTACAAAACTGTGTACCAATCTGTTTAAGTATACATAACTCAATAAATGAGTGATGGTGGAAGTGAAGAATTGAAGTATGTCTTTATATTCATAGCAATTTCATCTATTCTAATAGCAATCCCAGCCTCATGTGAAGTTTGGATGATTGATGATATTGAGCCTCAGGATCTTGACACAGAATGGATTTCAGGTCAGAGGCCAAATATGGTTATTGATGAAAATGGTGTTATTCATATTGCCTACTTCCACGTCAATCCAAATAATATTGTCAAGTATGTGAATAACTCTGGTGGGGTCTGGAATGATCCTATCGTGATTGCCACCAATGCAGAGTTGTCTCCTTATTCACCATTCGCAATAGATTCCAAGGGCTATCCTCATATTATATATGCAAATACAGAAACTCATCAGCTTCAATATGTAAAATGGAATGGTTCCACTTGGGTGTATGATTCAATTGTACTCCTTCAATCATATCAATATACTTTGGGTTACTCAACACTGGCACTTGATAACGATGATAATCCACATGTGGCTTTAAGTGACCCTGTGAACAGAACAGTTCTATATGCAAATAAACTCAGTACCTCATGGAACATTACAATTATTGAAAGTTTTAACTACTATTACACAAGAGATATAGCATTAAAAATTGATTCTGAGAATAAACCACATGTTATTTACTACTCAGTAGATAATTACGCGTTTCGATATTGTGTATTAAATGGTAGCTGGGTAATCCAGAATATTCCAAATACAGCCTTTGCACGTTATGTGGATCTTGTTATTGATGACTCAGACACACCTTATATTTCATATTATGATGAAACAAACAATTCCTTGATTTCGAGTAAATTGGAATCCAATGAATGGAAGCCAGAAGTGGTCGATGAGGGGGGTAGGTACTGTTCATTGTACGTTGATGGGCAGGAGATTGTATACATAGCCCATTTTAACGAAGATACTGATGAAATTAAATTAGCAGTGGGTGGAGGAGGAGTGTGGAATGTAAGCAAGATACAGGATGATGCAGACTTAGGACAATCCACAGCTATCTCATTATTAAATGGGGAACCACGAATCTGTTATCACAACTTCAACCGAAGAGACATGGGAGGTGGATTGCGAATAGCAAGGCCAGTTGAGTATACTCCCGAGTTCCTTGATGTGAATATTACAGACCCCAACACAAACAATGTTTGGAATTACCATAGTGGGTATAATATTAGCGTTAGAGGTAAAATTACTTACACGAATAATCAAACATGGGCCAAAGGTGTTGATGTTACTGTTATCTTCAATGGAACCACATTCTTTAATCTAACCACAAACGATTATGGTGGATTTGAGGCGATTATTACTCTACCATATATTACTGGGAATTACTATGTGGTTGCTTATGTTCATAATGCCTCGATATCTGATAACACCACAATAGAAACATACGCCTGGGTGACCCCTGAATCAGGGAGGGTAATTCCAGATTTGCATATTTATTTGTTAATGTTCATTCTCATAATATCAGGTGTTTCTTGTCTTATTTATCTGGTCAATCCAGTTGACACATCAAATAAACCACTGGACACAGAAAAAGATGGTAGCTCTGATGATGATGAAAGCTATTCAGAACCTCCTGTGGACACGGATGATGAGGACGGCCTTGACCATTGGAAGTCACAAACGGATTCTCATTTTAAAAATGAAGTACACCAAGATTTCTTGGTAAAATGGCATTTAGTCATCTTGCTTCTGGCAGCTACATTTCTTGTAGTATCTTTCTGTATATTTTTAGTTTACAAGAATTATGAGACAGATGATTTTGGAAATAGGTTCATAGAGCTGAGAGATTGGGGGAAGGTGTTTTTTGTAAGTCCAGTGGCTCTAACCTTTGGTTTCTTAATTGGAAAATATATGAAAAGGTGGATCTTGTCAATAATCACAACAGCTGTAATCAATTTCTCTGCAGGTGTGTTTGGCACACTGTTGCCTATCTATGTTTACGGTGCCAGTTATGGTGGACATTATGTCTCTATGATGGGAAATGTGACAGACCCAATTTATTTCTATTTATTAGCTAACTTAGCTGTCATATTGCTATTCTCTATTATGGGTGTACTTGTAGGTTCATCGGATTATAAGCGGTCTTAAGGAATATACAAAGCCTCGGAGCCAAATTCCAGTAATCCAATACCCTCTGATTGAGGTTTTAGCCAGATAAAGAAAAAATGGACAAGGCGGGATAAGCGGAATTCGCCAGAATTTCGCGTTCGAGCCTTATCAAACATTTCTTTTACTTTAAAAAAAGAAATGGACAAGGCGAGATTTGAACTCGCGCCCTCTTCCATGCCAAGGAAGCGATCTTCCGAGCTGATCTACTTGCCCATTTTGTACATAACCACGTTATGTCTCGGTATGAGGGCGAAACAATGATGGGATAAAAGGATTTTGGATAACTACACAATAATCGATTACCACAAACTAATTTATTCATCCTTACTATTACACGCTCGATGGACACCGTGACTCAGATGGAAAAGCTATTCGCGCCAACTTCAGTAGCTATTATCGGCGCATCGGGCAGAGAAGGAAGCATAGGCTACAGCCTTGTGGCGAACCTTTTGAGCGGCGGGTTCAAGGGGGAAGTTTTCCCCATAAATCCAAGATATGATTCTGTTTATGACAAGAAATGTTACGATTCCATAAAGGATCTGCCAATTGTGCCGGATCTCACACTGCTGGCGGTTCCGGCGGATGTTTCCAATGACACGATCAAGGAGGCTTGCGAGCACGGTTGCCGGATGTTCATAAACATCGCATCCGGATTTGCCGAAGTTGGAAGGCGTGATCTGGAATGGGACATGAAGGAACTTCTGGAGGAGTATGGAGCCCGAATGCTGGGCCCCAATGTTTTCGGAGTTTATTCCGCCAAGGCCAGCATGAACGCGACTTTTGGACCTTCGGTCGTCAAGCCAGGCAATGTCGGGCTGATCTCACAGAGTGGGGCACTTGGTGTGGCTCTGATGGGAAAGACCGTGACCGAGGGAATTGGATTGTCCGCGGTAGTGAGCCTTGGTAATAAAGCGGATATTTCCGAGTGCGAGGCGCTCGAATACCTTGGCAATGACGATATCACGGATGTCATATTCCTTTATCTGGAAGGCTCGAAGGACGGGCGCAGGTTCATGGACATCGCGAAGAAAGTGTCCATGAAGAAGCCGATAATCGCTATAAAATCAGGTAGTTCCGCTCGCGGAGCTCTAGCAGCGGCCTCCCACACAGGATCCCTCGCGGGCTCGGATAAGATATTCAGCGCCGCACTTAAGCAGGCGGGTGTCCTGCGAGCTTTGAACCTGGAGGATGGCTTCGGATGGCTGAGGGCGATGGCCGAGGTCCCTATACCGGATATGGAAGGGGTGGTGATAGTCACCAATGGTGGTGGCATTGGTGTTATTTCCTCGGATTCGGCAGAGAGGTATGGAGTGAGATTACTCGATGACACGGAGATGCTGGAAGAGATCTTCCGGCCCACCATGCCGTCCTATGGAAGCACCAAGAATCCAATTGATATAACTGGCCAGGGCAAGAATAAGGAATATGAGATGGCACTGGACATCGCGCTTGAGGACGACAGGATACCTGCCATTGTCGGATTGTATTGTCAAACTGCGACGGGTGATCCGACAGAGATCGCGGATGCGGCCATATCCAGTATCAAGAAGGCTGAGAAGATGAAGCCAATTGTTTTCTCCATGGTCGGCGGTAAGGGAATTGCGGAATCCATCGCGAAATTGAACATGGCCGGAATACCCAGTTACGCATCTCCGGATGGGGCCATGTCCGCCATGGGAGCCCTTTACAAGAGATTCAGGCGGCTGAAAGTGGAGGATGAGGAGCCTGAAGAATTCGATATGGACCTTGATATGATCCGGGGCATCATAAAAAAGACCTGGGATACTGGAATGTCCAGCCTGACGGAGGATGATTGTAATCTTATATTGAAGGAGGCTGGCCTGTCTTTCCCCAAGTCCAATATCGCGAAGGACCTGGAGGAAGCGAAGAAGGTGGCCAATGAGATCGGTTATCCCGTGGTGATGAAGATCCTTTCACCAGATATCCTGCACAAGACGGAATTCGGTGGAGTGCGTCTTGATCTTGAGGACGATGAGGAGCTGGAAGTGGCATACGAATCTATCATGGCCAGTGTTCGCAATAGGTTTCAGAATGCGCGTGTGAACGGTGTAATGATCACCGAGATGGTGAAGGATTGCACGGAAATGATACTTGGTTTCTCGCAGGATCCGTCCTTCGGGCCGGTCATAATGTTCGGAATGGGGGGCATATATGTCGAGATCCTTCAGGACGTGTCTTTTAGGGTGGCTCCGGTTTCCAAGCTCGAGATAACGGGCATGATAAGGGAAATCAGTTCATACCCTATATTGGCAGGTGCTAGGGGCAAGAATTTGCGAGATATCGACGCACTGGCAGATGCGATTTCCAGAATATCATATTTATCAACCCATGTTCCAGAGATAGTGGAACTGGACATCAATCCTTTAATGGCAATGGACCAGGGAAAAGGATGCCTGGTCGTTGATTCCAGGATGACGATAAGGGGTGAAGCGAAATGAAAAAACTTATAATCACATCAACAAGGACTCATGCAGGGAAGACGACGATAGGAGCTGGCATCGCATTGAATTCAAATATGAAATGCGGTTACTTCAAGCCCCTTGGCGATAAGCCAGTGTACACGAAGAAAACACTTCTGGACCGCGATACAGAAGTGTTCAATGAGTGGTTGGGTCTCGATATCGACCCAAATGATTGTTGCATCGGTTTCGAGCATGAGAAGGTGAGCTCGTCCTGCAAGCTGACAGGAGCGGATGAGACATTGAAGGAGAGATTCGCAAATATATCAGAGGGAAAAGAATTGATGATAATCGAAAGTGGAAGGAACTACACTTTCGGAAGCTCCCTCTGCATGGATGCGGATTCCCTGGGAAATACATTTGGTGGAGACATCATCCTTGTCGCACAGGGAGATGCCAGATTGGTGATCGACAAGGTCATCGCGGCCACCAAGGTATTCCGATCCACAGATTCCAAATTGGCAGGAGTGATAGTTAATAAGCTGAAGGATGAGGATAGGCCAATGCTGGATGATGAAATCATTCCAGCACTGGAAGAGCAGGATATCGATTATCTGGGATACGTGCCTCATGCCATGGAGTTGGAAAAGGCCAAGGCATCTCTGGTAGTGGAGAAACTGCATGCTAAACTTGTGGCTGGAGCTGGTGGCTTGGATAAGCAGATACAGAAGGTGATGGTCGGTGCTTTGAGTGCGGATGCGGCTCTCAGAATGCCAGCTTTCCAGAATGAGGGGAAGATGCTCATAACCGGCGGCGACCGGGTGGATCTCATCCTCGTTTCACTGGCAGAGGATACTGCTGGCATCATACTCACGAACAATGTTTTACCCCATCCACGCATATTGTCAAAGGCAGACCAGCTCAATGTGCCGGTCATGTCTGTTCCGATGGACACTTACACAACGGCCAAGATGGTGGAGCACATAGTCGCGGAGCTGATGCCCACTGATGAGGATAAGAAAGACCTCATCAAAGGCCTAGTTAAGGACAATATCATGCTTGATAAAATTCTGTAGGATCCATCCTGGGATATGAGCCTATGAACTATGATAAAGATCAAGTCGCTGAGCTATTTGACAATAAGCTGGAACATATCGAAAGCAGGCCGGATGATGCGATGTTCAAGCAGGTGGGTTCAAAGGCATTGGAAGCACTTGAGTTAGATAAGAATGATATACTTCTGGATGCTGGCACTGGTGCTGGCAACAATGCGATGAAGGCCGCATTGTCGTGTTCCCGGGTCATCGGCATAGACATAAGCCGCAAGAGCCTGGACAGGGCGGGGATCAAAGCCTCTGAAAAGGGCTTTGAAAACCTGGAATTTTTATATGGCTCCATCGAAGAACCAAATGAAGGCACGGATCTCACTTCCTACGGCATCAACAAGATACTGGTCAATTACGCATTGCACCACTTACCAGATGAATTGAAGAAGCAGGGATTGGCAAATCTGGCAGGGATAATGAAAAGACCTGGCAGGATGGTGATCGGGGACATCATGTTCTTTGAGGATCCAGAGGCTCATTTGGAAAAGTTTGAAGAGGCAGGGTACGATGGTGGCGAGTACGATCACCCTTCGACAATGGGATTTCTGAAAAACACGCTTGAAGATCTGGGAGCAAGCGTCAGGGTGGAAAGACTTCACCCACTGGCTGGTGTGATGATCGCGGATTTTCTATAGATATATCAATATTATATCATTAAATATTACCTATTATAGTAATATAAAAACAATTAGTTTGATTAACTAACCAATATATGAACATTGATGTCAAGTTAAATTATCCAATATCATTTCACAACTGGATTCGTTCTCAGCCAGTCTATGTCCGATACATACAATTTTCTGATATCCTTCAGATTAAGAAGTGCCATGACCAGCCTTTCAAGACCAAGTCCCCAGGCAAGTACCGGGTGCTCGACACCGAAGGGCGCTACAACTTCGGGGCGGAATATACCAGCCCCTCCAAGCTCCATCCAGTTACCATGATGTCTAATCTCGGGCTCGATGCTTGGCTCGGTGTAAGGGAAGTATCCCGGACGCAGGCGGATATCATCAACACCCATCCTGTGATAGAATTCTTTGATCAGGCCTGCCAACATATCCATATTAGCTCCCTCTTCCATCACGATACCTTCTATTTGAATGAATTCTGGAAGATGTGTAGCGTCCACCGCCTCCTTCCTGAACACGCGCCCTATGCTGAATACCTTGGCGGGCGGATTTGGATTGTCCCTGAGATAGCTTATCGTATTCACGGTGGTGTGGGTTCGGAGCAATGCTTTCTGTGCCTCGCTAGCCTTCCAATCATATCCCCAGCCATCGGAAAGCTCATCGCCTTTCTCGTGCATGGTCTTTATCTTCTCCACCATAGCCGGGTCCGGTAATGGCATCGATGATGGTGACTTGAGGTAAAGAGTGTCATGAAGCTCCCTTGCGGGGTGATCCTGAGCAGTAAATAAGGCATCCATGTTCCAGAAGGCTGAATGGACGTAATCGCTCTCAATCTCCGTAAAGCCCATGTCTAGGAATATTCTACGGATCATGTCAATGTACTGCTGAAGGGGATGTCTACGGCCTCCGTGGATGTTTGGGGCAAAGGCATCCACGTCATAGGGCCTTATGCTTCCTGTCTTCCAGCTGCCGTCCTTTATCATGTCCTGAGTGAGCTGGGAAATATCATCTCCCAGATCCAGACCTGCACCCACAATTTCTTTGCCCTTGGGTGTTAATTTCATCTGGCGTGTGACCAATTCCCTCTCCACGAGGATATCCTGTCTTTTCTTCAGTTGACCTATGACATCCATGTCCAGCTGGCTGGCTGGCATCTCTATCCCTGCCAGTTCTTCTATCAATAGCTCATCCTTGCCTTTTTTGGTTATGTGGTCCCTGCCTATCTCGGTGAGCTCCAGGATAGTGTCATCACCGCTCTTCTGAATATTTATCCAGGCCTTTCTCTTCAGCCAGCCCATGGAGATCGAGACCTCTTCATTTCTCAATTTCTTCGAGGCTCTGAGTTCATCCACCGTGATGGAGCCGTGGTTCTTGTCTATGAGCTTCAGTGCCCTTCTCTCTGGAAGGTCAACACCTGCCAGTCTCTTTGATGAGAGGGAGTAGAAACATTCGATCTTCTCATCCATGGTGATCAATGATTTTGATTTCAGCCATGAGGACGAGTTCATCACATCCACCATGGTCATCATGCTCGAGCGCAGAACGGAGCTTTCTTCGGACTTCAGAGTCTTGGTGACTGCTGGCTTGATCTCACCAAGTACCCTGCCGATGACCTTTCTCTGCAGTGGGACATCGAGATCTACCAGAATATGAGATAAATGCTTGATGAGGATGACCAGCATCTCCGCATCCTTTTGTTTATCATTATCTGGCTTTATAGAGGCCAGATCCATCATCAATTCAGATATTTTACTATCACCCAATGATCTGTCATAATCCTCAAGGATCGAATTCAATTGATCTTTCAATATGGCAGTTAGCTGATTGAGGCTGTCTGGTAGAGCCTGCTCTATTATGGCCTCTGGCGTGGCTTCTCCTCCCAATTGAGAAATGGCTACCAGCACTCGCTTTTCACTTTGGCTCAGCTCGTATTTCAGCCCTGAGCTTTCATCTCCGGTCATCCTATGGTGATTGCAGTCACCAATAAAACCCTTTTGAGGGGCATCGGCTTATATCGCATTTCCAATTTGTGGATTTTTAGATGAAATAAACATAAAATAAAAAATGAATTTCAAAATTAAAGTATAGTTGTGTAAAACGTCACAAAATAATAAAAGATTTTGAAAAAATATGAAAAATACACGATTTTATGTAGGAATCGTAAAAATCACATGAATAAGATCGAGAGAATTATTAATGGATATTAACAATGCTTAAATACCCGTAGTGACAAGCTTTATATACCCTCGATAGAATATCAGTATTGTATACGAAATGTATGCAAAACGTATGAGGTGAACAATATGCTCTACAGAGAAAGACCACAGATGGAGAAGATGAGAAATACCACTGTAGAGACTTCCAGCACCGATGAAGAATGCTACAATGAGGACTTCGTTGTGTGTCTAAAAAATGCTTTGAAGATAATGGAAGCAAAACAGTAAGAAAGGTGGTAGAAAATGGCAGCCATAAAAATAAACAAAAAGGACAAAAGCGAGACGATGATGTTCCAGACCAGTCTGGGTATTGTCAATGAGATCTACGCTGGCAACAATAAATGGCTGAAGTCCAAAATGGATGGCACAAGTGCCATGCGTTGGACACCGATAAGCTCGGACATGGAGGATTCGCTATGATGTACGGTGAGGGAGATATCATGGAAGAAGAATTCTGTCAATGCATCAACTGCCGACTGGCCAGAATGGAGAAACAGATCTCCGTAATCCAGGATGATTTCCAAAAGATCCTGGGCACCTCGAAGAATTGATCACAAATCACGATTACTCTTCCCCCACGAGGTTGGGTACAGCCCAACCTCACCCTTTTTTTTGTATTAACTATCAGGCTCTAATTTATTGAATTATATTTGTAATGAGCCTGAAAGTTAATATCCAAGGCCATAGTTCCAATAGCGCAGCGGTATTATCGCTGCGATCAGTTACTGAGAAAACGATAGAACTACGGCAACCGACTACTATTCAAATGATTCCGCATATTCATTACAGACAATATGTGGACCCTGAAGTATCGAAACAAATACTCTGAAGATACAATGATTATAGGCGATTGGAAGTCCCAAGCTCGCGTAGGGATATTCAATAAAAACCAAGTTAGCTATTGCTCTATACTACAAAATATCTCTTTCTTCCCATACACACTGATCAGCCTAGATCTTCATTCCATCATCCATTAATTTGCGGCAATTCTGGCAGGCTAATATCTTATCACGAAATATACTACATTCATCTACAGAGCACATCTATCCCATCTCCATAGGTGCATTGCAAATACAGGATATATAAATTTTGGTTTGTATAATAAAGTCTATATTATTATAAAAGCAGGGCTGATATATGGCTTTATTTAAGCTCATCCAGCCCTGTATTATAGGCTTTAGGGAAACCTCATCGGATCATCACTGATTACCGAAGAAGCCTCTCATGACAGGATGCATTTCCATCATCTGTTCTCTGCCAATTGCCTCATAGGTCTGTATCATGATCCCTACAGCAAGCAGAACACCAGTTCCACTACTGTTACCGACAGTTCCAAGTAGATCTGCGAAAGCCGCCAGGGCTCCCACAATAGCACCACTTAATACAGTGACAACAGGGATATACCTCTCAAGGACCTTCTTCAATATTCTTGGGTCTCGCCTGAATCCAGGTATCTGCATACCGCTTCCCTGGATCTGTTCAGCAACTGATTCTGGGCCCATATTGGTGGTATCTATCCAGAACTTGGCGAACAGCACGGAACCGAATATCATCGTACCCATGTAAGCGAATATTCTGACAACCACCTGCCACGCGGCTTTGCCTGGTGGAAGATAAGCATCATTGAACAACGGTAAGAACCAATCCGGTATTCCTTGTATGGTCGAAAGATACCACGCCAAACCTCCCGAAGGCGCTGACGCTCCCTCTAGATAATATCCAAGGGCGGGATTATGACCCAATAATGGTAAGCCCGATAGGGTTGGGTTTGACCAGAAGAGCATTGCGAACATACTGACGTTCGCAAGAACTGCCGCTATCAATATAACGGGTATATTAGATGCGTATATCAATTTTATCGGATATCTGCCTCTGGCACCTCTTGCGCTTTCATGAGCAAGTGGAAGCTCTATACGACATGATTCCGCATATGCGACGAAAAGGAATATGACTATGGTTCCAACCAAAGCGATTATCGGATTCGGTGGAGCTATTAGCAATTGCTGATAGTAGCCACTATTAGTCATGCCCGAAGCGGGGATATGTGTTAGGAAATAGATGGTCTTTGGTATAGTTCCTGCAGGTGGATTTGCGATACTGGGTGCCATCGATGTATCTATCGGTAACCAATTGAGAGTTCCCGTGAACATCTGTTGAGCCACACCAGCTGCTATGAACAAACTGATACCGCTTCCAACTCCCCATTTGGACACTGTTTCATCCATGAGGAACACAAGATAACTGCCGAAACAAAGCTGGAATATGATAACCAGCATGGCTAATGTATTACCTTGACCCGACCAGACTCCGTCCAAACCAGATATTAGATTATCAGAAGGTACGAGATAACCATACACCTGTGGAACAGACTCTACAACGATCATCACGATAACAAGGAGTTTCTGGAATCCCTGGTATACTGCTTTGTCCTCTTCATCGGTCAGATCGAGCTTGATGATCTTAGCACCGACAAAAAGCTGCATTATGATGGATCCAGTAACGATTGGACCAATACCCAGATGCATTAATGAACCCTGGGCTCCAGCCATGATCGTACGATAGCTCGCGAATAGATCTATGGTGTTCTCTTGATCAAGTCCATAGATCATGACATTCGTCAATATGAAGTATAGTACGAGGATCAAAACAAGCCACATCATCTTCGTTCTGAAGTGTACATGGCCTTCTGGCTGGCTCACAGCAGGTAATTTGTCTGTGATTGGTTTGAAAGCGTATAACATGCTTTTTTTGTCGTCATCTGCCATAATGATCACTGCTCTCTATATTTTTATTCTGTATCATCATCGTCATCGATGATCCTGACCTCGCCACCAGCTGCCTCGATCTTGCTGGTAGCTTTCTCTGTGGCCTCATCGACCAATACTACGATCTTGGCACTTACTCTTCCTGTGCCAAGTAGCTTGTCGATACCTATTTTTTGAAGGTTGATGGTGTATACACCATCTTTCAACGCAGCCTCACCGGATGCGACAAACGCATCCGCACGTTCCATCAAGTCACCCACATTAATGGTGTTTGGCCTGAGGTAAAGGCTTGGGTCCCTTCTCATTCCATGTCGGCCGAAATAGTCTGGGTGGTATTTAACAGTAGTTATGTACTTATGTTTGTGCAGACCAGCCTGACCTCTTCCGCCTCTCTTTCCAGCTCCTCTACCGGCTTTCTTTCCTCTGCCGTGAGTCCTGCTTCCTCTGAACTTCTCGCATCTGTTCCTCATTCAGCATCACCTTTCTTTTCTGCTGGCTTTTTAACGGCCTTCTTTACTGGAGTTGCATCTTCCTTCTTGGCAGCCACTTTCTTTACAGGTTTGGGCTTGTCAGCTGCTGGCTTTGCCGGAGCTGCCTTTTTTGCCACTGGTTTCTTCTCATCTGCTGGCTTCTTGGCAGCTACTTTCTTCACGGCCTTGGGTTTATCAGATGCTGGTTTCTTGACTGCTGGCTTTGCTTTTGGTGCGACAGCTGCTTTCGCAGGTGCTGCTTCTGGGCCCAGCATACGGAGTATAAGATCATTGATATTATCTCCACGGTATCCCAGAGCGCCTCCAACATTGTAAGCTCTCTTGATGCCTTCATAGCCTTTTAGAGGTGGGTGAAGCCTGAACAATGGCTTTACTGCCTCAAGACTGGAGTACTTGATCTGGCCATCGACCACGGCCTTTGAAAAGTCCAAAGGAGTTCCGAATTCGGTATTGGACTTGATATAGGCGGGGGTTATTTGAACCCCTCCTTCCAATTTTCCTCTGGTTAGGATCATTCTGGCAAGTACCTCTGGCTTGATCTCTCCCCAGGTGACATAGTCCTTCACTTTCTGGAGCATGCCTTTGGATATTGCATCTTCATGGAGTATGATGCAATGATTCACCCTGTTCAAACGAAGAAGTTCGAGGGTACGCCTGATATCTTTTCTGATATTGATCAGGCTTCTGACCTGTATAACAGCATGAGTTGTCATTAAGACCTCCTCCTTCTGTCATCATTTCTTGGTCCCCTTGGCGGTCTATCTCCACCCTCTGGTGTGAAATTACCACTGGCCTTCTTTGCTTCCATTTCCTTGGCCTTCTTCTTGATGAGCTCATCCTCTTTCTTCTTCTTTTCCTGGATGATATGATTGTACTCTTCAGGTGATGTGTCCAAATATATTGGCTTCACAGGTCCAGTTATTATGTGAAGGTTTTCAGCTTGCTTTGGTGTGACCTTGACCATCGTGGTGTTCTGCATAGCGTAGAAAGATGCGAAACTGTAATTGACAGTTGTCTTACTGTGGCCCTTTGACAAACCCCAGGCATCTGATATTCCAGCCAAGCGCAGGACATGCTTTGGTACATTACCAACAGCGAGGCCCACTCCCTGTGGAGCTGGCTTGAAGGTCGCTACAACGGATCCAGCCTTACCAGAAACTGCGAATGGAATTGTATGTGAATTTCCGCAACCACATTCCCATGATCCGCAACCTCTCTTGATCTCTACGAGATTCAGCTTGGCATTGTCTATGGCCTTTCTGATGGATGGGCCAACTTCCTTACCTTTGAAACGTCCCATACCTACAAAACCATCTCCATTACCGACAACTGCAGTTATGGCAAATCTAACACGACGTCCTGAATCGGTCATCCTCTGAACCATGTTCACATCAAGGACCTCATCGTCCATCTCGGGCAAGAGAATATCCACGATCTCGGCTTCTTTCAATACATGCCTAGATCTCAGTGCTTCGCTCATACTCGTTATCTTTCCTTCATATACGAGCTTACCCAATGTGGTCTTTGGTATCCAGTCCAATGCTGGATTCACTTCTTCTCTTGGGGGTCTTCCTCTATTTCCAGCGGGTCTTCTTCCTCCAGGCATTATTTACCACCTCTGATCTTATTTGATACGGATTCAAACATCTTGGAGACATCCTCACCCTTTAATTCACCATTAATCCTGTTCTCTTCTGGTATGATGCTTGGGTCATGTGATATATTGACACCTGCATCCAACAGACCCTTGAGAGCTGCATAGACTTTGCTTCCCTTTGTATGTGCATGAAGACCTATGTCCAGCACTGCTATATCGATCTTGTTCTCAATTGCCCTTGTACCAGCCAAAAGTCCTACCAAATAGGCGGCGGACGAATTGGATGTTGCCCTTGTCCAGCCCATCTTTTTCAGCTCTTTAGTATTAGCGGCTGCCAATACTACATCACCTTTTGGATCATAGTTTATCAATTGAACTGTGATATGTTTAGAAGATGCTCTGACGACACCTCTTGGCAGATGAGACATAAGGAGCCGCTTCCTGGCTCTGTAATCGGTCTTGCCTTCACGCCTTCTGGCGAAGTGCACTCTGTATCTCGGTCCGGTTGCCATTATTGTTCCTCCTGTAATACACCGTGGATCTTCATCTGAGTTTCCAAGTGGGCTCTGTTCTTGAACATTCCACCCTTGGCCTGACGATAGTATTTCCTATATGTCTTGGTATCGATCTTACCCTCATCTCTCAGTTCCTTGAGTCTTGCTCTCAAGATCCTTATCTTTTTCATCCATACTTGCTTCTTTGGGGTTCTGGCACCTTTTGCACCTTTTCTGCTACCATGTCCCCTTTGCCTACCTTTTGCTTTCTGATTGGCCTGGTGCTTCTTCCTACCGGTTGAAATACCAGTCTTCTGAATTGCTTTTATGGCTCCGGCATTGATCATCACGCGTACATTGGATCTCGTAATGGCACTTGCCACATCTTCCACCCTGTTCGGGTCGATCCAGATCCTGTTCTCACCGCATTTCAGTATCTCGGCAGCCATTCTTCTCTGATTTTTCAAATGCATCTCACTGCCCCCTGTTCAATATTCTGAGGTTCAGATCTTTGGCTTTCTTTTCAATATCCCCTCTCTTTCGTGTTCCAACAGTGTGAGCTATCCTGACTGCCTGCTTCTTTGGATCCAGTTTATCCAATTCCTTTGGGTTGTGTATAAGCACATCCTCAAATCCGGATGGATGTCTGCCTCTGACAGACTTTGGACCCCTATAGCCCTTGGATGGCATATTGGGGCGGTATTTGTAATTCCTCCTCATCTTGGAGGATATACCTACAGATCTTCTCCATGAATCGCCCAGTTTCTTGTATCTGAACCATTCCTGCCTTCTGAACTTGGGTCTTTTATCATCCATGTTCGCTCTGAGGTTCATTGCCTTGATCTCTTCCTTGGAAAGCTCTGGTTTCATTTTCACTACGTAACCCACTTCTTCATCGACATCATCGACTATTTCGATCTTCTCTTCATCGACTGGGTTCTCTGCTCCTTTCTTGGATTTCTCAGGCATTAGATCCCTCCTTTCTGTGTGATGTAGATACCATCCTGGAATACTCTTGGATCGTATCCTTTGATCTTTGTAGCGCTCTCGATATTGGCAGCTGTCTGGCCAACGTGTTCTTTATTGGGGCCAGTGAGAATCACTTCATCACCTTTGGAGACGACCTTTGTGTCTCCAAGTATTTTGGCCTTACGTGGGAATTTCTCCCCTACGAAATTCTCAATAACGAATACGTCACCCTTAATACTCACCTTTACTGGGAAATGAGAGTACACTATCTTCATCTTGTATTCGAATCCAGTTGTAACTCCTGTTATCATATTCTGGATATGAGCTGCGAATGTTCCCAATAGTGCATTATCTTTTCTTCTTGGGAATTCACATGAAATAATAACCTTATCTCCAACCACTTTTGATATTATTCTCATGTGGTCCAGGGTTCTGGATTGTTCTTTCTTCTTACCTTTTACCGTGAAAGTACCATTATTGATGGTGACCGTGACTCCCTCTGGTATTTGAATTTCCTTTTCTGATATTCCTGATATTGGCATTTCAAATCACCTCAATATACATATGCGAGTAATCTACCACCGACACCCAAAGTTCTTGCCTGGGTGTGTGTGATTACACCTTCCGTCGTAGTTAGGATCAGAACACCAAAGTCCTGAGCCGGGAGGTACCTGGATTCAAAGTTCTCCAGTTCGGTCTTTCTCACGCTAAATCTTGGTTTTATAACTCCGCACTTGTTGATATTACCGTTCAAAGTTACCATGAATTGTCCGGACCTGCCATCATCAAGGTATTCGAATTCCTTGATGTAACCATTGTCCTGCATGGTCTTCAATACTCTTCCAATAAGTTTGGAAGACGGTTTCACTAGGCATTGTCTTTTACCTACTTTCTCGGCATTGTTTATCTGTGACATTGCGTCATTCAAAGGATCATGTTGCATACTTCTTCCTCCTATGAATATTTCTTAAAGCCCAGGTCTGGCGCCAGCTCCCTGAAGCACTGCCTGCAAAGCCTGATATTGTATCTGCGAATCATTCCGCGCTTTCGACCACATCTAAGGCATCCTTCCTTCCTTCCAAAATTCTTTGTTGGCTTCAAGATATCACCTCGACCTTGAACTTGTTCTTAACAAAGTTCTTGCCTTCTTCTTGACTTATTCTCTGCTTGAGTGGTAGACGTCTTGCCTGCCTTCTTCTTATCGCTATCCTCTTTCCCTGTCTGGAAAGGGTCACCGATACGTCAAGCCCGAATATTCCTATGTTAGGGTCGTATTTCATACCCTCGAAATCAGTATAATCGGATACGCCAAATGAGAAATTCCCTTCCTTATCGAAGGAGTAGTCAGCTATCCTGTTCTCCTTGACCCAGAATGCTTTCTTGATGAATTCTTCGGCTTCTTCTCCACGAAGTGTCACCTTACATCCGATCGGCATTCCTTCCCTCAATCCAAGATCTTTGTTAGTGGTCCTGGATATTGTTCTGACCGATTTTCTATTGGTGAGCATTCCCATCACTTTCTCTGCCTTCATGAGCTTTTCACCACCTTCACCAACACCCATGTTGATGACAGTTTTTTCAATTTTTATCATCCTTGATTTGCCGCTGCTCATTCTCTCACCGCCTCTGGTATTGACATGGACTGGGTCTTCTCACCGATCATAAAGACATATGGTTTGATGGTGGAGAATCCCTCCTTGAATTTGAGAAGGTTTGGTTTTGGATTTCTTGTTTCCTCATAGCTCTCGATCTCACATAGCTGGCCAATATGACCCCCGCCTATGAGATAGACCTTGTTACCTGGTTTCATCTCAAATGAATCCAGTATTTTCTGGGAAGGAAGTTCTATCTTCAGGACAGTTCCGGTTGAGTACTTGTCCTTGTCCAATATTATGTTCCTTCCATCATGTAGATTGAGCTGGGTCTTGCCCTTCTTCAAGGTAGTCTTGTTCTCGATCCTGGAAAGCTTCCATTTGGCCTCATCTTTCGATATGCGCACTGTCTGGAACTTTCCATTATTATCGATCAACAATCTAAAATATTCCTTGGTATCGGGGATAGATATGACATCCATAAGGCCGACCGGGATTTTGTAATTCCTTGCTGGCTGGCCATCGATCAATACCTTTCTCTCGCCTATTATCCTTCTTGCTTCACGGGATGTATCACAGCATTTGATCATATCCCTGAGAAGAACTACCATTGGAACGCTCCTCTGGATCGGGTGGGCTCCTGGGGATGCCTTAGCGATCCACACAATGCCCTTTCTTGGAACTGGGATTATAGTTGGTGTGGTCAATCTCTTCATGTGTTTGCTCATTCTAGATCCCTCCTGCTCTGGCCTCGAATTCTTCGAGCTTGGCCTTTCTCATTGGATCGGAAAGGTTAAGTTTAACTATCTGTAGATTAGATGGATGAACCTTTTTGCTGACCTCTGATGCATCAGCTTTTTTGATATTGACGCCTTCGAGAGAAACTTTCATTTCCTTGGTGTGGATGGTCACTACCTCGACATCCTTATCTTTTATTTGGGCACTTCCGCGCATTACTCTGACTATATCGCCTTTGACGACTGGTATGTGCCTGATGCCATACTTCTCACGCAATTCCTTTGAAAGGTGGGAAGCGATGAATTTCCTCTTCTGGTGGAGAGGTGCATTGTACAGGGCTTTTCTCTGTGATCTTGCATGTTTGCTTGTTGTGCTCATGTAAATCCCTCAGACTATCGTTGAAGCTGTGGCCGCTATCCTTGGCCATCTCTCAGCTGCCTCTCTGGCTACAGGGCCCTTGATATCGGATCCCTTGGTCTCTCCTGTTTCTGTCATGATCACACAGGCATTGTCATCGAACTGGACCATTGTACCATCTGTTCTTCTGAATGGTCTTCTCTGTCTAACTATGACAGCCCTAAGTATCTGTCTTCTCATCTCTGGTGTGCCCTTCTTGACACTGACGACAAGTATATCACCGACTCCTGCGGAGGGATAACGCCTGTGAGTACCGTGATATTTTGGAACTGCGATGATCTCGACTATCTTTGCACCGGTATTGTCGACACAGTTCAATCGAGCGCCTGTGGGGAGGCCTCTTGTTTGCTTACCTGAAATGCCCTTCATTTGCTCCCTCCATCAATGTTCTCGATAATGACATACGATTTGTTCTTGCTCAAAGGCCTGCATTCCATGATCCTAACATGGTCACCGACTGTGGCCTCAAGACAAGGTGGGCTGTGAGCCATGTACTTGCCAGAGCGTTTCTCGAACCTCTCGTATTTCTCTATCTTTCTCTGAAACTCCCTTCGGACAACCGCAGAATTCTGCATCTTGTCAGAGACCACGATACCATCCAGTATCTGTCCCCTAACACTCAATGTTCCGTGGAACGGGCAGAACTGGTCGTCGCAGGTCTTTGTCGGTAGCTTCACATCTATACCAATGTCCAGCTTCTTTTCAACTTTCTTAGGCTTGCTGGCCTTCGTGGTGGTCTTCTTGCTCGCTGTCTTCTTTGTCGTTTTTGCTTTTGATTCAGCCAAATTAATCCCTCCTTTGGCTATATACTAATATATTGAATTGTAAGATCATTACATCACCCTCTTCACTTTCTTGGTGCGATCCTCGGGTCGGAAGCTTATCTTGTCCCCATTCATTCTGACACTGCTGTTATCCAACAGGAAATCAAAATAATGGCCATGTTTAGCTATTCGGTTATCTCTGCCCAGGGTTTCGAGGACAAAGGTGTTCTTTGTCTCATCGACTACCCGTCCCTCATATGACAATTCATCAGAATTGGCCCTGTATACCTGGACATTGAGCCCGATCAGCTCATGGTTACCGAGATTCTTTGCATTTCTCATTCTGCATCTCTCCATTTCATTCCGAGTTGTTGAATGTGCTTCTTACAGTCGCTCATTCAATCATCCCTCATCAACAGTGAAGCCCATTCCTTCGAGAGTTGCCTTCACTTTCTTTTTATGGTCGCCCTGGAGCTCGATCCTTCCTTCCTTTATGGTTCCTCCAGCCGCGCACTTCGTCTTGAGCACTCTGGCCAGGTCATCGATATCGATGTCCCCACTGTCTATGCCTTCGACGATGGTCACGAACTTACCATATCTTCTGCGGTCTGTAAGGAGCCTGATCTGCTGTTGTTCTCTGGCTATCTCCTCGCACATGCAGAGTTCTTCTGGGAGCCCGCAGGTTGAACACACGCCAGCCATTATTTCTTAGCCTCCCTATTTATGGTCAAGACCCTAGCGATATTCTTCCTGATGGCCCTGATCTTTCCTGGGCTTGCTGGAGCTCCACCCATGGCAGCCACTCCTCTCTCGTGCATCAGGTCCGCCTTGAGGCGCTTTAGTCTTTCATCCCTGTCCTCTTGGCTCAATTCTCTGAGTTCACTGGTTCTAAGAAGTGCCATTAATTAGCCTCCTTTGTTTCTTCAGCAGGCTTTGCTTTTGGTTCTTCGGAAGCAGGTGCCGGCTTGGCAGCCTCGGCCTTATCTTCGACCTTGGGTGCCGGCTTCTTCGCCTCTACTTCGTCCTTTCCTTTGGCATCGGCCTTCTTCTTTTCAGCCTTGGCAGCCTTCTTTTCAGCCCTCTTTCCTTTCTTCTCTGTCTTATCAGGCTTCTCTTCTGCTACTGGCTTCTCAATTGGAGTATCTACTGGCTTTGGCTCTGATTCTGGTTCTGGTTCTGCCTGAACAAGAGCGCCAGGTTGGACAACACTGACCTCATCTGGCAATCGAGCATTTGGATGCATGATCTGAACCTTCACACCAATAACGCCCGCCTTGAGCTTGGCTACTGAAAATCCTTCCTCCATCCATTTTATCTTTGGATCACCACAGAATTTGATGTGGCCTTCTTTGAATTTTTCCATTCTGTGCCTATTGCCTGTGAGCTTACCAGATATGATGATCTGACATCCTCTGGCTTTGGCACCCATAATCCTTCTTACGGTGGAGTGACCAGCCCTTCTGAAGTGCCAGCCTCTTTCCAGAGCTGCTGCGAGCTTCTCGGCCATTATTTGAGCATTGAGGTTTGGATTCTTGACCTCGATGACCTCGATCTGGGGTTTGGGGAAGTGGAATTTGAACTCCACTGCCTCGGTGAGCATCTTGATGGTGGATCCTCTCCTTCCAATGACCAGGCCTGGCCTCTCTGTCAATAATGTTACACGAGTTCCCATCGGGGTCCTCTGAATATCAATACCTCCAAATCCAGCCCTCTTGACCTCTTTCATGAAGTATTCCTTCAACAGAACACGTCTGATGTTCTCCGTCACAAATTTTCTTTCTCCGGCCAAGTTCAGTCCTCCATGATCTCTAATATTATCTCTACATTCGTGGTCTCTTCATTGAAAGGTGTAGCCCTACCGTGAGCTCTCTGTATCCAGCCTGGAAGTATTCGGCCTTTGTAAGCTGCAGCTGTGGATATTCTCAGTTCATCCTTTTCCGGATGCCCGAGCTCATCTCTGTGTTCCGCATTAGCGACTGCAGCCTCGATAACTTTCAATATGTGTTTGGAAGCCTTGACCGGAAATCTTCCGCCGGCTCCCTCTTTTCTGTGAGGCACGCATTTATTGTATCTCTTATATGGAATGGATCTCTTCAGAATGATAACGTCCTCGAGAAGCTCTATTGCGTCCTCGACCACCATTCCTCGAATCTTTCTGCATATCTCATTCGATGCCCTTGGTGAAATCTTCAATTCCTTTCCGTAAGCCCTTGCCATTGTTTCCTTATCATAATGTCCGCTGTATCCCATTTTCTCACCTCACTTCAATGGCATGAACTTGGATGATTTGGTAGCACCCACACCTGGTCCTGAATGTTTGACAGAGTTTCTTGTCAACGAATATTCACCGAGATAATGGCCGATCATCTCTGGCTTTATCTCAACTTCTTTGTATTCCTTTCCATTGTAAATAGCGATATTCTTACCTACGAAAGAAGGCAGTATGACGATGGCCCTTCTGTGTGTCCTTACAGGTTTGTCAGAACTCATCAATCTGTCTATGAAGGCCTGTTCTTCTGTGTTCAGGCCACGGCTATATGAACGTCTGGCTCTAGCAGGTAAAAGAGGCAAGACCTCTTCTAAGCTCATTTTCTGGAGCTCTTCAAGGGTGAATCCACGGAATGTGAACTCTTTCTTACGCCTTGCTGCTATTGCTCCCTTCTTCTTCCTCGCCTTTCTCCTTGCTGCTTTGGGCGTGCTTCCACGGACTACTTTCCTAGCCATATCTACTTCCTCCTGCTCTTGCTTTTCTTCTTAGGTGCAATATTTCCAACTTTTCTTCCAGGTGGAGCATGCCTTGATACCGAACTTTGTGTACCAACATGAGGGTGATTTCCTCCACCATGAGGGTGGTTTACCGGGTTCATTGCAAGTCCCTTCACCTTGAAGCTTCTCCTGGCTTTGCTTCTAAGACAATTGTATTTCTTTCCAGCCTTGGCGAATGGTTTCTCATTACGACCAGAGCCAGCCACTATGCCGACTGTCGCCCTGCATCTTAAATTGAAGGGTTTGAAAGCACCGGATGGCATCTGGATCATGACATCCTTTCCTCTGCTTGTGACAGTTCCAGATGTTCCGGCGGCCTTTATGAACTTGCCACCGTCTCCTGGGATTGCCTCGATATTGTGAACCATCGTACCTTCAGGTATCTCACCCAATGGAAGGATATTTCCGAGCTCAATAGGTGATCCGGATCCTGCATTGACCTTCTGATTCACCCTCAAGCCCTCGGGAGCGACTATCAATACCTGCTGGCCAGATTCATATCTGACCTTGGCCATTGGTGAGCTTCTTCCTGGTGCGTGGAACAGATCGATGACCTCTCCCTCACCCTTGAGCCCACGTGGGTATAATGGTTGTCCTTTATGCCTGTGGCTTGGTGATCTGTAAGTGCTGCTTCCTTTTCCTCTCCTCTGCGGAATAATACGTTTTCCCATTTTCACACCCCTTAGAATATTCCGATCCTCATTGCAAGGTCCTCAGCTGAATGGTCTTTGGTCAGCTTTATAATCGCGTGCTTACCATCCTTCAAGATCCTTGTGTTTATTTTCTCTACCTTCACTTCGAACAGCTCTTCAAATTCCTTCTTGATCTCAGGTTTTGAAGCTGTTCTGAGAACTATGAACTCTATCCTGTTTCCATCCGTGTGATTCTGGATCGGTGTACCCAATAGGGCGTTCATCGTCTTTTCACTCACATACGGATGCAGAAGTATATCTCCTTTCTTCATCAGTTCACTCTCCCAATGCCTTTAAAGCGCTTTCTGTGAAGATTGCCAGTCTACCTGGATCTCCACCGGGAGCTAACAGCTCCACACTCAACTGTGCTGGCGTGGCTACATCCACTCCAGGGATGTTCCTCACGCACTTTGCAACATTATCTTTCTCAGAGACTACGAACAGAATGCTCTTTGGCCTCTTGTAGCGTCTGCCTCTCATCTTACCTTTTCCAGGCCTGACGTGCTTGCCGTCTACCGAGCGCTGGATCTCATTTTCTAATCCAAGGTCACTGAGGATCTTTATTGTTTCTTTTGTGAATTTCTGATCCTCCTTATTCGGATTGTCCTTTATTATCTCATCTGAAAGGGATTCGAATCTGTCCTCGATAACAAGCGGGAGGGTCATATCATCTGTGATCTGGTGTCCCCTTGCCCTTACAAGTTCAGGGTTTGTCAATGAAGCTAATGCAGATCTCATAGCCAACCTCTTTTCCTTCTTGTTGATCTTCTGTGACCAATCCTTCTCTGGTTTTGGAGGATGTGCTCTTCGACCACCAACATTTGGTGGTGATTCGACTGCCGTTCTTCCCTGGGTCATTCTCTGAACCCTGGCTGTTCCACGGCCCTTGCCCCATTGAGAAGCAGCATGTCTCATACCTGCCATTTGACCTGGTCCATATGGTTGCCTTCTGTTCCCCTGTGCGGACTTCACTGCCCTTCTTATGAGGTCAGGTCTAAAATCTCCCTGGAATATATCTGGTAGATCGGTCTGGCGAAGTACACTTCCGCCCAGTGAATAAACATTGATACTGGGGCCGGATGACTTCTTGGCCTTGGTGGATGCCTGCTTTTTAGTTACCTTCTTTTTTGGTGCGGCCTTGGTCACTGGTTTGGCAGTTGCCTTAGCTGCTGTCTTTGGTGCAGCCTTGGTAGCTGGTTTAGCTGCTGCCGCCTTTGGCGCTGCCTTGGTCTTGGTTGTCTTGGTTTCTTCAGCCATCTATCTCAGCCTCCCTGTTTTGATTCTGTTGAAATGTAGGTCAACTCTGGTGACTCCACCCTTGCCGCCCACTGAGATCTCGTGGGATCTCTGAATCTTATCAATCTCTTTATTGGACCTGGAACAGATCCATGAAGAATAACATATGAATTATTAACAATACCATAGTGAAGGAATCCGCCATTCGGGGTTATCTCGTTCCCATCGGATCCTACCTTCAATACTCTCTTGTTATATTCGGTCCTTTGGTGATATCCCATCTGACCTGCCTGAGGCACGGTCGGTCTGACATATCCTGGACTCTTTGGACCCAGCGTACCGATCATTCTTCGGTGCTTGCTGTTCTTGTGATCCAGGAGCTTCACGCCCCATCTCTTTGTGTGACCCTGGAAACCATATCCAGTGGTGACAGCTGCAACATCGATCATGTCACCGCCCTTTGTCCAGTCTTCGATAGTGATCTCTGTACCCAAAATTGACTTCGCATACTCCACCCTCTCGGAGATGGTTCCACCGCCGATCCTGGTTTCCATGAGCTCTGGAGTTTTCTTTGGAATTCCTGAAACGAGTTTCGGCATGGTCTGGACAAGTATCCGCACATCCTCCAGCTCGACCTCATTGATCTCCAGATTAGTTCCCTTTCCCTTACCGGGAACAGGTACTCTTCTGCTCAATTCCTTATCCAGTTTTTTGGCCCATATCTGACCAATGGTCTTCATGCCATAGGCATCCCTGCGGTAGAATTTGATCGCCACCACTTTCATTGGTGGTGTCTCTATAACCGTTATAGGGACCTGGACCTCTTGTCCAGATGTTGTGCTCTTTGGCCTGTAATCTACAACAAAAGCATGGCTCATTCCGGCCTTGTATCCTGCAAATCCCTGTATTCTGGGACCTTCTTTGCATTCAGGCCATGAGCTGAACTTGGGTGTTTCGTTCCTGGCTCTCTTCCTTGGAGAGTAGCCTTTAGAACCCTTCTTAGGTCTATGTGGATGTGACATATTTAATTCCTCCATTTCTTTACGGAATTTTGCTTATACGAATCTGATTCGCATAACCAATTTTCCTCCTAAATCAATAGGAGATTGGAGCATCACCTTTCGACCGTGACGATTCAATCATCCTCCAAAAACCCATCGTTTGGGGATGCGCTGGGTATGTTTCCATTAACCCATATCGTGTGGTCGAGTAAGCGGTATTTGCCAGGGCCGCAAGGCCATGATCAACACGCTGCTCTATTCTATGGTACTTTCTGGGCATACGACTTTTATATTTAAAGGTATGGGTCAATTCATAGTAATTAATTAGAATATAGATTATGATTTATCTATTATACTATATATATGGGGGAAACGGCATCAAAAATAAAAAAGTATTTATGCCCGAAGAACAAGCGGGGTTTCCCTATGGAAGAGTTCAAGAAAATATTGTTCATTTGTGTTGGTAATTCGTGCAGGAGCCAGATGGCTGAAGGCTTTGCACATCATTATGGCAAAGGGAAAGTGATCGCAAGCAGTGCGGGGACACAACCGGCCAACTCGGTCAATCTACAAGCGGTGGAGGTCATGAAAGAGCGTGGGATCGACATATCCAGTCACAAGCCAGACCTACTAACCATCGACCTGTTGGAAGAGGCCGATATCATTATCTCGATGGGGTGCGGGGTGAAGGAATCATGCCCGGTTACACTCACGGACTGTGATGACTGGGGATTGGAAGATCCGTATGGCCAGTCTGATGAAAAATATAGAGAGATCCGGGATCTGATCGAAGAATTAGTGAAAGAGCTTATCCGAAATATATAATTCAGCTATCAGGGCATTTTTCCAACAGAGCATTTGCCATCGAGGGTGGGTATGTTCATTAAGATTCGAGGTGGGGGCGGAGCCAGGTGGGCACGGGTGTGATGAATATGCGAACATGCCCCGGGGCGAGTGACGCAGACCCGGGGTACTATATTCGATGAAGATTCGAGTGACAGTCGCGATGTGCCAGTAGGAAGATAAAACACTCGCAAACTAAAGCGAGTGGGCAAACCAATCCCCGCCCCGATCAAAGCAGGGGCGGGGTCCTTATCCACCCCCAGCATAACAAATCCCTTCGACACACCACCACACCCAGAACAATTGGGTAATAATGAGCAAATCTTAAGTAATCAATGGGATTACCGCCTAAATACAACAACTCATGCTCTCGTAGTGTAGTGGCCAATCATGAAGCCCTCTCGAGGCTTCGACGCGGATTCAAATTCCGCCGAGAGCATCTTTATTTATTTTATAGATCGGGATTTGAATCTTGATTCACGAGCAACACCAGTTGCGAGCGAGACCGAGCGAGCTCGGTTGATGAATTCCGCCGAGAGCATTTATTTTTTATTTTATCCCTCGGCAATAAGTTTTAGTAATGGCTCCATCTCCCATCTCTCATGGACACCACCATGCTTTGTGTGCTGAACTCGGAAGAACTGGCCTCCAAATTGGGCAAGAAAGGATCAGAGACAGATATGACCCTCTACAATCTCAAGAAAGAGGATAAATCCCTGACAGTGGCCAGTCCGACAAAATATCCCGAAAAATTGCCACCGCTTCTTTATTCGCTATATCTTGGAGAGGAAGTTTTCATGGTCATCGACAAGCTGGATAGGACCATCGGGGAGATGATGGTCGCATGCCAGGTGATGGGAAAAGAGAAAGGCATGATTATTCTTGACAATTATATCACGCCAGATCAGATCAAGCCACTAATCAAAGATACTGTTCTCGAGAACTGGGAGATGGTGGAAGGCATGCCGGACCCGAATATCATGCGTGAGGAATTGATGGAAAGGGAGCCAGTTGTTCGTGAAGGTCCGACAAGAGTGAGTGTGGACCAGTCCTTCCCGGTAAAAGGACTGGGTACCGTGAGTCTAGGATTGGTCGATCAAGGCATTGTGAAGAAACATCAGAATCTCATGGTGCTGCCAGGTGGCAAAAAGTCGATAGTTCGCTCCATTCAGGTTCATGATAATGATGTCAATGACGCGGGTTCTGGATCCCGTGTGGGACTGGTTCTGAAAAATGTTGAGCCAGATGATGTCAGGCGAGGGTCAGTTCTGGCTGAAGAAGGAGTTTTGAAAGTGGCTGATTCCTTGAAGCTGAAAGTGAAGGTAAGCCCCTTTTGGCGCAATGTGCTGAAGGACGGGATGGCCATCCACATGTCATCCGGGATGCAATTCAACGCCTGCACGATATCCATGAGCGGGGAGCTGAAAGCTGGAGAAGAGGGTGAGGTTACGGTGAAGCTAGACAATCCCTTTGTCTATGACACTTCGGACAAGATGGCATTGAGCTGGTTGGAATCCACTGGCCCCAGGGTGATCGGCAGCTGTACAGTTATTGAGTAGAAACTTTTGACTGGCTGGGCAAGTTTTATAAATCGCCAATGTATATTCAGCATTGGTGAGAAGATGTCAGATAATATTTCAGATAAATTGAGCTTCCACTCCATCGAGGAGCCAGATATCGATATAATTCACAAATATCAGAATGGTAGCCAGTGCGGTTGGATACTGGGTAGTTTCCTTGATCAGGACGAGCCCTGGATGCCGATGACGCGCCAGCTGTTGAAAGAGAAGCTGGCGGAAATGCAGAAGGAAAAGAGTGGCGGAGTATTTGCGATCAGGACACCACAGGAGGAGTTCATCGGGGTGGCATCTTTTAATACTGGCTGGGACCCAGTATGTCCCAATTTCGCTGTCATCATCTGGCCAGAGTTCCGCAGACAAGGCCACGGAAGTCAGGTAGCTGCCACCATGCTGGACCGCATATTCAATCAATATCACGGTCACATGACAGATACTTGGATTAATGATTGGAATGAAGGGAGCCAGGCCTTTGTCCTGTCACTTGGATTCAAGCCTGCGGGAGTGTTCAGGCGGGCCTATGTTCGAGATGGAAAATACTCTAATATTCTGATATTTGACATTCTCAAGCAAGAATATCAAACCCATGGCCAAAAAGAGAGCCAGGGGGTGAGACAGTGGACACCTTGAAGGGAAAATTGGTACTTCTCAGGCCGCCAAAGGAAGAGGATCTAGAATACTTCGCCAGCCTCAAGAATGATCTGCGGACCCAAGGTTGGAACCAGCGGCTGCCTCTTACTTTCACTGTCGAGAGCCTACGGGACAAGTTTTTGAAGCGTCCGGAAAAGGGCAATAAAGGAATACTGGCCATAGAGATATTGGAGGATGGGAAACTCATAGGCAATATCTCTTATGAAGAGGGGCCAGCAAGACTGGGAGCCACTATCGGAATAGCCACCGGGACCGAGTTCTGGGGCAAAGGATATGCCCAGGAGGCGCAGGAAATTCTGCTAAATTTCCTGTTCATCGAGCGCGGTATCCTGGTAGCCAGGCTGTGGACCCAGACAGGATTTCCATGGGCACAGAAGGCCGCGGAGAAGCTGGGCTTCCGGGTGGGAGTCCGCTTTAGAGAGAACAGCATCATCGGTGGAAAATACGTGGATTGCCTGTACATGGACATGCTGCGCGAGGAGTATTTCGCGCATCTGGGAATAGATGATCCGCTACCCGACAATGGAATCAAAGATCCATTGTAACCTAATGGAATTCAATAATACTCGATGGGAACCATATTGCCAAGATTGAGAAGAAGATCAGGATCAAAGATCTTCTTAATTTCCGCTATTTGCTGGAGTCCAGCTTTACCGTACATCAATTCCAGGTACGGGATTTCCCGACCCTCGATCAGCACGGTCTTCTTTCCCACACCGTGCTCTGCTGAAATAGTACCACCCAGTTCTATCGCTTTCTGTGCCAGTTTTAGATAAAGAGACTTGGCACTGGCCTGCTCTTCCTTCGTGTGGGTGATGAAATTGAAATGAACATGATGGTCGCCGATATGGCCCATCATTGTGTAATGCACGCCGTCTCTGGGATGCTGGCTTTTGAATCTCTCGCCGATCTCGTGGTAATAGGCCATGATATCTGGGAATGCTTCTGGAGGAACTGCGAAATCCGTCCCCATCTTGTAACTGTCATGCTGTCTGAGGTAGGTGTTGAGTTTGTCTGGCAGGGCGTGCCGGAACTCTTTCATGGCCATATTGTCGATCCTGTTCCCGGCGAACCAATCCTCCACAGACCCGTGCTTCTTGAGAAGACTGGACAGAACACTGGTCATCTCAGGATCCAGTGTTGATAATTCCATGAATATCGCGGCCTTCACACCTTCCTTGATAGCCGGAAATTCCTCCCGAATGAAATCCAGGGCGGTGGAATTGAAAAATTCGATGGACAGGACGCCTCTGGCCTTCAGCAATCTAAGGTTATTGGCCAGCGATGTTGCTTTTTTCTCATCGTCGAAAAAAGCAACATCGCTGAATATCTGGCCAGGTAGCTCTTCCATAACAATTTCTATCTCCGCGAATATACCAAAAAGACCCTCGCTCCCGATCAACAGATCGACGAGGTCCATACCCGGCTGGGAATACAACCCAGCCGCGTTCTTCACATTCGGCATCTCGTAATCAGGTATCTTGATTGAAAGCGTTTTGCCAGCTTCTGTTTTGAATTGAATCATCCCTTCATTATCGGCGAGATATTCGCCCCTGCGTATCCGAATAACTTCACCACTGGCCAGTATCATTCGCAGGCCAGTGATCCTGTTTCTTGTGGAGCCATAATAAAAGCCTCTGGCTCCCGATGCATTGGTAGCCACATTTCCACCGATCTGGGAAGTGCGCTCGGTGGGATCTGGTGGGTGGAAAAGATCGTAAGGCAGGCCATTGTCCAGATCTATCAGGGTGAGGCCTGGCGGGACTATCGCGGTCTTCCGATCATTGGAAAGGAGAAGACTGGCATTGCCAGCCATCGCCTGGAACTCGATGAGGTCATATCCCTCCCTTGGCCGGAACTGGATCATCCGTTCCATGGAGATGACGATCCCCCCATGGAGTGGGACACGCGAGCCGGTTATTCCTGTACCGGCTCCTGATGTGGATATTCGAGTTTTGGAAGAGCTGGCATCCTTCATTATCTGGATGATATCCTCCTCGTTTTTGGGAAAATATACCGCACTCACACTATCGGCTGGCGCATGATGTATATTGGCCTCGTCTGTGAGATAATCCAGAATTTCCTCCTTTTTCACTTTGATATCCATCGACCCGCATAGGCCGGATTTCCCTAAATATTTTTTTATCGTGTGGGCGCATACGCAATGGATGATGAGGGCTTGTGAGTTGTGCGGGGAAGAAGTGCCGAAGACATCTGGCAAGTGTTCCAGATGTGGCTTTGAATTCCCACCAGCTATAACTTCCGACACTCGCGACCAGGCCATACTCGATAAGAATGATGGTAGGGAAGCTGGGGATATTAAAAAAGGACTGGCAGAGCGATTTTCCAAGTACATTTCCTTTTTCGAGAACATGGATCCGAACAGCATCAGACCAGATGAGTTCTCGTCCTTCGTGGAAGAGGCGGTATCCCATCTTCACATACCGGCGACAATAGAGCTGGATGATGATATAAAATTCAATGACAAGGAAAAGCAGGTCATCCTGGTGATATCCAGAAGATTACTGGACCCAGACGCGCTCGATCTTGTTTCCCGAGTACGGACAAGGACAATGATCATGCTGACCAATGGCCTATACTCGCTCGAAATGCCAGTGGAATCGATGCAAATGGTGAACATGGCCGTACACCGAGACCCGAAGGATATGGACGCACTCTACGGCAAGGCGAAAATTCTGCTATTCGAGAAGAACTACGCGGCCTCGAAGCGATGTCTTGAAAAGATAATAGACAGGCAGCCAGACAGGGACGAGGCGAAATATCTGCTGGAGATGATAGAGCAGATATCTTCCTAATTCCAAATAATGCTGGCCTATTTCATGGGAATTGTAGCTGCCACTTCTGACAGTATATCCATGCCCTTCTCGATATTCTCAATGGTATTGGCATATGAGAACCTGAGATGACCTTCGCCACCACTGCCGAATGCAGAGCCTGGAGCGCATATCATTCCAGCCTCAAGAAGCTTCATTGCGAAATCCATACCCAGTATGTCATGATCGAAGGATGGGAAAGCGTAGAAAGCCCCGTTTGGTTTCAAGCATGTGAAGCCGTCGATCTTGTTGATGCGATCGACGATGACATCTCGCCTTTTCTTGAGGATTGCCACTCGCTCATCTATCTTATTGTCAGGTGCTTCCATCGCCTTCTGGCAAGCGAACTGCAATGGGGTTGGAGGGCATGCGATATTGTAATATTGGATCTTGGAAAGGTCCTTGATAAGTTCCTCGGAGGAGGCCATGTATCCCACTCTCCAGCCGGTCATGGCGAAGGATTTTGAGAATGAATTTATGTAAACCACATTGTCATAATCTCCATTAAGGAAGGAATGATGTTCGCCATCGTAGACTATCTTGTCATACACCTCATCTGATATTATGACGAGATCGTGATCGATGGCTATGTCCCTGATGGCTCGTATGGTGTCCTTGTCTATGACCCCGGATGTTGGGTTATTGGGCGTATTGAGTATAATTGCTTTTGTCCGTGTGTTGATAAGCTCCAGTATCTCATCTGGCTGTGGAACGAACGCATGCTCCTGCTTGAGCGAGTATTTAACTGGGAAAGCACCGCACATGATCGCGTGTGGTGAGTAAAGCACGAAGCCAGGATCGGGAATGAGGATCTCATCACCATGATCGAAGAGGGCCATCGCGGACACCAAAAGACCCTGGGTGGCACCTGCGGTGATCATCACGTTCTCACGGGTGACATCCTTCCTGTTCTTATGAAGGCTTTCAGCTATGGAGTCTCTAAGTGCTGGTAGACCCTTGGTCGGGCCATAGCCATTATGCCCCTCATTGACTGCCTGCGACAAGGCCTGCTTTGCCTCGTCGATAGGTTCAAAATCCAGCTCACCGATACCAAGATTTATGGTCCCTGGCTTAGCCAATTCGAACATCTTTCTTATTCCGGATATCTCAAGCCTTTTTGTCCTTGCTGCTGCCCAATCTCTCATGCGGACAGCAATGATACAACTTGATTTTAAAGTCTTCGGAATGGTTATCACATTTTGTTAAAATATGGCGTGTGAGAATGGCAGAGAGATGTGTGATGGAACTTCTGACCAAAACATTCAAAACTTCAGAGTTAGATAGTTTCAGGAAAGTTTATATCACAATGGATATTAACCCTGGTTGAGTGATAAAATGCAAGCAGGACAAATGGCTTATGATAGGGCAATAACTGTATTTTCCCCAGATGGTAGACTGTTCCAAGTAGAATATGCGAGAGTCGCCGTTAGCAGGGGTACGACAACAGCCGGTCTTAAATTCAAGGACGGTGTCGTGATAATGGCAGATAAAAAAATGGGCAGCAGGCTCATTGAATCCAATTCAATAGAGAAGATATTCTCGATCGACAAACACATTGGCTGTGCGACCTCTGGCTTGGTTGCCGATGCTAGAGCATTGGTGGATTATGCAAGAGTTGTCGGGCAGGTCAATAAGGTGACTTATGAAGAAAGGATAAGCGTCGACATACTGGTCAAGAAGATCTGCGACTACAAGCAGAACTACACCCAGTATGGTGGTGTACGTCCCTTCGGAACCGCCCTTCTGGTTGGAGGTGTTGATTCACATGGAAACCACCTGTATGAAACAGACCCAAGCGGTGCCTTGATATCCTACAAAGCCGGAAGCATAGGCTCTGGCCGCGCAGTTGTTATGGAACTCTTCGAGGAGAAGTACAAGGACAATATGAAGATGGAAGACGCCGTGCTCCTTGGTCTTGAAGGTTTGAAGAAAGCCAGTGATGATCCATTGACACCAGATACTGTTGAGATCGGCATCATAAGAAAAGACAAGGACTTCGAGAAACTGGACGAGGCCGCTATCAAAAAATACCTCGATAAGTTATAAGGACTATTATCTCCTTATTACTTCGGGTGTTGATAAGATGGTTAAGGACAGGATGATCCAAAAAGAATATACGGATAATCTAATGGATGGTATGGTCATTGCGAGCTATGACAGCCATGGGCATACATTTGAGATCATTGTGGAAGCGGATGCCGTGGACAAGATCCGAACAGGAGAGACTGAGGATATTCTGGAGCACATGCCTGAAGATACTATATTCAAGGATGCCAGAAAGGGAGACCGAGCTTCTGAAGATGCTATAAACCAGGTCTTTCCTTCCAGTGATGTATCGGATATCGTCAAGGTGATAATATCCAAAGGACAGGTCCAGCTTACTACCGAACAGAGAAAGGTGATGACTGAGGAGAAGAGAAAGCAAGTCATTCATCTGATCTCCAGGGAGGTCATGAACCCACAGACCAAGATGCCACACCCGCCTCAGAGGATCGAGATGGCGATGGACGAAGCAGGAGTGCACATAGACCCTTTCAAATCCGTCAATGTCCAGATGAAGGAGGTCGTGGATGCTTTAAGACCACTTCTTCCTATAAGCTTCGAGAAGGTGAAGATGGCCGTCAAGGTCTCCGCAACAGATTATGGTAGATGCTTTGGCGACATCAAGAATTTTGGAAAGATCATAAGAGAGGAATGGCAAAATGATGGCTCATGGATCGGTGTCATAGAGATGGCTGGCGGACTTCAAACGGACTTCATGTCCAAGATAGGTGAGAAGACCAAGGGAGCTGCTGATATCAAGGTGGTCAGGTAGAACCAAAAACCCACCACCAATTTCTAAGGATGATAAAATGAACTCACAGGAAGCTACTCCGAATGAAAGGGTATTTGTTTTACCTGGAGATATTCTTGGAGATGATAGTTTTAAATCAGGATCTGGAACCTACATCAAGGATGGTGTGATCCATGCCGCACAGGTTGGAGTTCTGAACATTAACAGGGATTTTATCAATATAATGCCTGCCTTCAGCAGTTATGTCCCCAAACATGGAGACTCCGTTATCGGAATAATAGTTGATAATGGTCCTTCCAGTTGGATGGTTAATATCGGCTGTCCATACACTGCCATGATGCACACGAATGACGTACAATGGAATGTCAAATACGGCGATACTGGTAAGTACCTGAAACCTGGTGATGCCATACTGGCAAAGGTCTCCAATGTGAACGAGGTCAAAAAGATTCAGATCGCGATGAAAGAGCATGGCCTGAGAAAGCTGGAAAGCGGGATACTGGTCAAGGTACCACAACCCAAGGTCCCACGAATTATTGGTAAGGGGGGATCGATGATCGCCATGCTGAAACAGAAGACCCAGACAAGGATGTTCGTGGGTCAAAATGGCATGATATGGGTCGAAGGCGAGGATAATAATATGGAGGTTGTGTCGCAGGCGATACAAATCATCAAGGACAGGGCCCACGTGTCCGGACTGACGGATTATATGGAGAACTATCTGGATAGCCAGGACTGTCGCGATAGTCGCGACAGTCCTGATATTGGAAGTAATGGGGATTGAAAATGGATAATGTACAACTTATTGATGATAATGGCAAAAGGAATGATGGCAGAGGTCCAGAAGATCTCAGACCCATCAAGATCGAGGCCGGGGTCCTTAACAATGCAGATGGCTCCGCTTATATCGAATGGGGCAAGAACAAGATCATTGTCGGAGTCTATGGACCGAGGGAGATGCATCAAAAACATCTTCAAAAGCCAGACAGAGCCATCGTCCAAGTCAATTACAGCATGGCCAGCTTCTCCGTGGATGAAAGAAAGAGACCGGGCCAAGGTAGAAGGGAGCTTGAGATCTCCAAGATATTATCCGAAGCACTGGAGAGATCGATCATATCGAACAAATACCCGAGAACCTCGATAGATGTTTTTATCGAGGTCTTGGAAGCAAATGCGGGAACCAGATGTGCTGGACTGACCGCGGCCTCGGTCGCGATGGCCGATGCCGGTATTCCGATGACTGGACTGATCGCATCATGCGCTTCAGGGAAAGTGGATGGACAGGTTGTCCTTGACCTTGACAAGCTGGAGGATAATACAGGAGATGCGGACCTGCCAGTGGGGTATATCCCATTGACAGACGAGGTCGTGCTTTTGCAGATGGACGGACACCTTACACCACAGGAATTCGATAAGGCATTCGGCCTGGCAAAAAATGCATGTGTCGAGATTCATCAGCTGCAGAGGGATGCTCTGACAAAGAAATATTCACAAGATCCAGATGAAGATAATGGAGAAGACCAAGCTGGCGAGGAGGTGGTTTCTGAATGAAGGACATCGTGCCAGATCTCAGGGTGGAGCAAATAAAAAGGCTGGCATCCAGTGGAAAGCGACTGGATGGTAGAGGACTTGAACAATTCCGGGATATCGAGATACAAAAGAATGTTCTGGGCAGTGCGGAGGGATCTGCAAGGATCAAGCTGGGCAAGACAGATATCATCGTCGGCATAAAGGTCGGAATGGGTCAGCCGTATAGCAATAAGCCAGATCATGGAATGCTGGCAACCAGTGTGGAGCTCAAGCCCATCGCTCACCATAGTTTTGACCAGAACACCACGAAGCCCATGTCCATCGAGATATCCAGGGTCGTTGACAGAGGAATTCGGGAAAGTGGCATGATCGACCTGAAAAGCCTATGTTTGGAATCTGGCAAGAAATGCTGGATGGTGAATCTGGATATCATGGTATTGGATTTTGATGGTAATTTGATCGATGCATCCACGATCGGAAGCCTGATCGCGCTTTCCGGTACCAATGTGCCCGCATCTAACTTCGGCATGGGTAAAGATTTCTCGCTGCCGATTGGAGATATGCCTGTTTCGACCACATTTGTCAAGATCGGAGAACATATTTTGATCGATCCAACAGGCGTTGAAGAGGCTGTGGCCGATGCCCGTTTGACCATCACCACCGATGCCTCAGGAAACCTAAGAGCTATGCAGAAAGGTTTAAGTGGGGCTCTTTATTACGAGGACGTTACCAAAGCTATAGAACACTCCATAAAAACAGGTAAGGACATAAGGGAAATCATCCAAAGGAGGGATTAATAAATGGCAAGGCGAACCAAGAAAGTTGGAATTACAGGCAAGTTTGGACCCAGATACGGTGTCACAGTTAGAAAGAAGATTAAGGAAGCCAGCAAGGCAAGGCAGTCCCCACAGAAGTGCCCGGAGTGTCAATACTCCGCGGTCAAGAGGGAAAGCAGTGGTATCTGGATATGCAGTCATTGTGGCCTTAAGTTCGCGGCCTCGGCCTATTCGATCAAGACCAGGGAATTCAAGAAGGAACAGGCCACTATGCTGGAATATGAAGAATTAAGCCCTGATGAATTGGCTGCTGTAGAGGTCGAAGAGCCAGTGCAAGAGGAGATCATCGAAACAGAGGTCGTGGAAGAAGAGCTCGTCCCTGAAGAGATAGGCTCCGAGATGGAAATGGAAACCGAAGAGGTGGAATGATATGTACAGATGTGGGAAGTGCAAGAATCAAATCAGAGGAGACACCAATATCGTCGGTATCCAGTGTACGAATTGTGGCTCAAAGATCTTTTACAAAGAGAGACCGAACGTGAAGAAATCCATACAGGCGAGATGATACCTTGCCTGTGAAGAACTTCGAAATGGTCTCCATAGATGCCAGGCGCTTTTCAAAACCTGGCGAGAAGCATACCAATATCAGAATAGATCACAATAGCTCGATCACCCAGATAGTGGAGATCAATGACAAGGAAGCTGGCATTGATTACCGCTTCACTGCCAATTACACAGGTATTGGCGTCATTAAGATCGAGGGAAGGATAGTTTTCGAGGGAAACGCTGCTGAGATAGCGCACATGTGGGCCACTGAGCACAAGATGCCCGATGATGTCGCCAATCAGATTCATGGTGCGATAATGAGCAATTGCTTGCCAGAAGCCGTCATACTGGCAAGGGACATTAGATTGCCACCGCCCATACCGATGCCACAGGTGAAAGTGGGTGGCCAGCAACAGGATAAGAAGTCCCAGCCATCCAGTGGCATTGAAGTCGCTTAGACTTCAAAGCCCTCCAGTGGTATTGAAGTCACTTAGACTTCAAAACCCTCCAGTGGTATTGAGATTGCTTAACCTCAAAACTCTCAGGTGGTATTGAGGTAGTGAGATATCTATCTAAACAAACATCACACCAGTTTTCCATCTCTCATTCTTATCACACGATCGGTCACATCCGCAATCTCCCGCTCATGAGTGACAAGAATAATGGTCTTCCCGCTCTCTGCCAGTCTCTTGAAGAGCTGTATGATGTATTGGCCTGTTTCGGAATCCAAGTTACCCGTGGGCTCGTCGGCCAGGATTATCGGAGGATCGTTCATGAGGGCCCTAGCAATGGCCACCCTCTGTCTCTCCCCTCCACTGAGTTGATTTGGCAGGTGATCATGCCTGTGATCCATGCCCACCGCGGCCAGAAGCTCCAACGCTCTATCCGGAAATTGCTCATTGTCGAACATCTGGGGCAACATCACGTTCTCCAGTGATGTCAAAGTGGGCACCAGATTGAAGAATTGGAAGACAAAGCCAATATTCTCCTTCCTGAACCTTGTCAGGGCCTTGTCCCCCAAGTTACCAGCCTCACTTCCATTTATGAACACATTACCGGATGTTGGTGAATCCAGGCACCCGACTATGTGAAGAAGGGTTGATTTCCCAGCACCACTGGGCCCCGAGATGGAGACGAATTCCCCTTTCTCTATCACCATATCCAGGCCGTCCAGTGCCTTGATGGTCGTAGTGCCCATCTGATAGAATTTCTCTATGCCCTCCAGTTTTATCATATCACCATCACTCATAGCGCAGTGCCTCCGTGGGTTCCAGGGAAGCCGCCTTGTAAGCGGGGTATAGAGCGGCCAGTAAGGCCACACTCACACTCAATATCGCCGCGACCAAGATTATAAAAAGAGTGAGGGATGCAGGGGCGAAGAAAAGGCCTCCAGCACCTGCTTCATACTGCGTGTCGAAATAAATTGAAAGTCCACCACCAATGACACCACCGATGAGAAGGGAAAGGAGAGCGAGGAAGGTGGCCTCAGCGAGTATTAGACGGTAAACTCCCGTTTTAGGTATTCCCACGGCCTTGAGAGTTCCGATCTCCCTCCTACGCTCGGTCACGCTCATGAGCATGGTATTACTTATCCCGACAACCGTGATGACGGAAGAAAGTAGCAGAACCGCATATAGCCAGCCATCCACAGTTCTCTTCCTCTCCTCCTGAATCCCGATCTCCTTTTCATGGGAGATAATTATGTTATTGATGTAATTCTCATTGTCACTGATGGCATTGTCACTGATGCCAGTAGCTTCTTTTATTTCGGAATTGAGCTCGCGGAAATTTATCTTAGATGCATCCTCGATGTAGATGGATGCGAAGAAGTAGTAGTACTCGTTAGTGGCATTATTGTACAGGCCAGTCTCTCGTGAAATGAACTCGATCGGTGTGGCGGCGAACCTGTCATAGATTATATTGGGCTCCAGTATGCCGGCTATGGTCACATCCTCCACCATGATGACATCCCCGGTCATGAAGGACAATGTCTCAAGATCTATCACGTCTCCCACTCTGGCTGAAGGATAGTTCATCTCCCACAGCTCATTACCAAGGATCACCTGGCGCTCGGTGTCCAGGGCCAAAAAGGAGCCATCAACCTCGGTTGTTTCCGGGTCGAACTTTATGAAATCGTATTTTATGCCCTTCTCCGGATCAAGGCCGAAGAGAATGAACATCTCGTCCGACTCTGGATTCGTTGGTGACAGTAGATTGATAGCAAGAGGGAAAACCTCTCCCGTCGTATTATGTTCTTCACAATAATCTATGACCAGCTCCTCGACATCCTCCAGTTCAGTGTTAGTGAAGTAATCACGGTTGAACACATCCATGACCATGATGGTTATGTACCCGGCTCTTTGCTCAGCCAGTGCCTCCTCCCTATCGGATATCTCGGCCATGATATCGTCCTTCAGTCCCTGGCTGATGGATGCGAAAAGGATGAAGAAAGCGATGCACACGGATATACCAACTATGGTAATGCCAGAGCGGAGGGCCCGACTCTTCACATGGCTGGCCACATATCGCATTACTCCCAGGGGTTTGGTTTTGCTCATCGGATTGGTAAGGATGGGGAAGTATAAGGGGATTTTGATGGGTACTGGGAATGCCCAAATAACTTTTATATCAATATATTTATATTCAACATCCAATATACCGACTGAATAACGGATGGGATGTCCAATGACACATAGTAATTCTAATCGAAAGAAAGCAGTAGAGCAAGGGCTCTCTGAAAATCGCAAATGGCACGCTATTTCTACTGAAGAAGTAATGTCTGCCCTAAAAACTGGAACCTCTGGCATAAGTGAAAAAGAGCTGGAACAACGCCGTGCGACCCACGGCTATAATGAAATGACCGGTAAGAAAAAAGATGGGATTCTCATATCCATATTTCATCAAATTCATTCACTTCTTATCTATATTCTATTATTATCGGCCGTGGTCACTGCACTTCTCGATCATTGGATCGACACTGCCGTGATACTGGCAGTGGTACTGGCCAATGTCATAATCGGGCTCACACAGGAACGAAAAGCTGGCAAGGCCATAGATGCTCTGGATAAGATGATCGTTTCCGAATGTACGGTCGTCCGTGATGGGCAAAGAAAAGTGATACCATCCAGAGAGATCGTGCCCGGAGATATAGTCCTTATGGAATCTGGAGATAAAGTGCCAGGTGATATAAGATTGGTATATTCCAAGGGCTTGCAAATCGATGAGGCCATGCTCACTGGAGAATCCGTGCCCTCAGAAAAGATCACTGAAAGCCTGGCAGATGATATTTGTTCTGCCGGAGACATGAAGAACATGGCCTTTGCCGGAACACTGGTCACCTATGGCAGGGGAAGAGGAGTGGTTGTATCTACTGCCAATAATACACAAATAAGCAGGATATCCGCATGCATGAGGGAAGCCGAGGAGACACAGACACCATTGCAGAAGAAAATATCGTCCTTCGCTGTTTACCTTTCTGGCACAGTTGCTATATTGGCAATATTGACCTTTGTTGGTGGTCTCATGGCTGGTCAGGAGCCGGTCTTCATCTTCCTTGCCTCGGTCTCGATCGCGGTAGCTGCCATCCCCGAGGGGCTTCCAGCCCTAGTGACGATCGCCCTGGCACTCAGTGTGAGAAGGATGGCCGATGAAAAGGCCATCATCAGGAATCTACCTTCTGTAGAGACATTGGGAAGCACCACGATGATATGCTCGGACAAGACCGGGACCCTTACAATGAACCAGATGACCGTGACTCGGATCTTCGCCGGTGATATGAAGTATGATGTAACTGGCAATGGTTATTCCATTGAGGGTGAATTCCGATCTGGTGATGAGATCATCATGCCAAAATATCAGCCCGCTCTTATGAGAACGTTGATAGCTGGCGCAGTGTGCAATGATTCTTCACTGAAGGATGATAATGATATTATCGGTGATCCAACAGAAGGGGCACTTCTTGTCTCTGCTGCCAAAGGTGATCTTAATCTTCATCTTCCAAGGCTCGATGAGATCCCCTTCGAATCCGAAACACAGTGCATGGCGACACTGGACAAAAAAGATGACAAAAAAATAATATATCTTAAAGGAAGCACGGAGAAGATCATCACCATGTGCAATAAAGCCCTGTCTAGTGATGGGAGTATTGTCGATATCGACAGGGAAATGATACAAACTCAGGCAGATGATATGGCCTCTTCCGCTCTCAGAGTTATCGCTATCGCTGAGAAAGAAATTGACTCGGATCAAGACACGATAGATGCCAGTGATCTCAAAGATCTTGTTTTCCTCGGATTGCAGGGAATGATCGATCCACCAAGACCAGAGGCCATAGAGGCCATCAAACGCTGCCAGGGAGCCAGCATCAGGGTGGTTATGATAACTGGCGATCATGCGGTCACTGCAGGAGCCATCGCGACCAAGTTGGGCATTGCCGAGAAGGGCATCAAGATCGTAACTGGGAGTATGCTGGAAGCAATGGATGACGACGAGCTCTATGATATCGTCGAGCACCAGCCAGTCTATGCACGCGCCTCTCCCATACACAAATACAGAATAGTTCAGCAATTGCAGAAGCATGACGAGGTAATTGCCGTGACTGGAGATGGTGTCAATGATGCTCCAGCACTGAAAGCGGCGGACATCGGCATATCAATGGGTATCATGGGAACTGATGTTACCAAAGAAGCTTCGGACATGATACTGGCAGATGATAATTTCGCCACCATCGTGAACGCTGTTGAAGAGGGTCGGCATATGTACAATAATCTACAGAAGATGCTTACTTTCCTTATTCCTACAAGCATCGGGCAGGCCTCGGTCATCACCATCGCGATCCTCGCAGGTCTTGTCATCCCCCTAATGCCAGTTCATGTCCTATGGGTGAATCTCGTTACCTCGGTCACTTGCACTCTTCCACTCGCATTAGAGGGGAAGGAAAAAGGAATATTACAACGTCCTCCCAGGGATCCTAAATCCCCACTTATCAGCAATCGCATGCTCGCCCGTGTGGTCATGGTGTCCTCGATCATGATGCTGGGTGCTTTCATCTCCTTCTATTCAGCTCTGAACTCGGGTGCCAGTGAGATAGAGGCCAGAACAGTGGCCATGACCTCGATAGTGATGATGGAGGTCATTTACATATTCTCATCGCGCTCATTCACCATACCTGCTTTGAGCAAGAATTTCTTCAGTAATAAGTCGATATTCTATGGAGCTGGATTGACGATCCTGCTTCAACTAAGTGTGGTGTACATCCCGGTTGTGAATTCTCTATTCAAGACTGCGCCGATCTCCATGACTGGCTGGATGCCGATAATAGCCGCAGCTGGGGCATTGTTCGCTTTTGTCGAATTGGAGAAGATAGTGATGAAGAGATATCATTCACATCCACATGATCATCTAAAAGATCCCGAGCAGGATGTGAACATGGCATAATGAGGTGGAATGTGATAGATAATAATGTGAAAAAGCTGGCAATCCGGAGTATTCGAATATGCTGAACCATTTCGTGAGAGGGATAATCGATGGACTTTTGTCCACTTTGGGCGTGGTGATCGGAGCATCAGCCGCGGACAATGCGATCATACTGGCAGCGGGTATCGGCGGTGCAGTGGCGAATGGTGTGTCCAATTTCCTGGGAGCTTTTTCATCAGAGGAATACAAGGGACATTTGCAGATCCAGAAGCTGGAAAACGCAATGTTGAGCAAGGGGATCGAGGATAGTGTTATTGGAAAGAGCATGAAAAAAGAAAGGATTAAAGCAGGATTCCTGGATGGATCTTCCACTATAATTGGTGGCTTCATCCCGGTCTTCCCCTTCATCATATTTGGTCATGAGCAGGCTCTATTATGGGCGGTCCTCAGTGCGGTTATAACTCTATTCGTCCTTGGCGCTTACATTGGCAAGGTCTCGAAAAAATGGATCATCCTCTCTGGCCTGAAGCTTATGATCCTCGGAATCCTAACAGCACTACTGGTGCATTCGATCCAATACTATTTGGTATGATCACTGAATCATGGATTTAAACTGGAGAATTAGTATGTCATATGCTCAATAGCGAAGTGCTTTTCAAACATCACCAGATTTCATAAATAATAATTTCATCCACAGGAGATTGGATCAAACCTTCTTAACTGGAGGCTTCTTCTTAGCTTTCTGCGCCCTCCTCTCCAACGGGGTCATCTCTTTTTTGGCAGGTATCTTGGAAGTGGTCTTCATAACTGGGACTGGCTTATGAACAGTCTTTTCAGATTTGGCAGGCGTTGAGGGGGGAGTCTTCTTTACAGGTTTGGAAACCGGCCTGGATACTGTCGTTTTCTTGGGCTGTGGTGTCGAGGAGGTCTGAGGATGCACCCTCACGACATCTTCCTTGGGTTTTGCCTTTCTCGTGTCCTTCCATTTATCCACATGCTCCTTGCCCTTCACATCAACACCGGATGAGTGTTTCTTGTACATTCGGGATTTCTGTGTCCAGTCTGTCTTTGGCTCGATCTTTGATTCATCTTCCTCATGCTTTGATTTTGATCTTTCGATGATAAAGATCCCGATGGTCGTGGCAATGACAGTGATCACGATGAGCATGAAGGCCATGTTAAGAAAGAGACCCTCATACATGTATATGGAAGAATAATAGGGCGTCCATTGATCCACTGGCAAGGGAGTACCAGCGGCGGTCAAGGATTCCTTGAACTCTGGAATTGTGAAAGGAAGGGCAGCCAGAACTGCTGCTGCCAAACCTCTTGGTATCATCGCATACAGGAAGGATTTATCCTCTTTGATGTCCTTCTTTATGGTGGTGGTAGCTGTCGCGCCTACGTATCGGACCACGAACAGTCCCAGGAACACCACGGCCAGGGCGATGATGAACATGTACATTCCCGTACCCCAGATCCACTCCGGTATGATCAGGTTAACTGGATATTGAGGTACGAAGGCCAGATCCACGAAATCAAGGCTCAGTGTGAAAGTGAGTCCGAGGTAAACGAAGAAAAAGGTCCTGATAACAAACGATACCTCTGAATGGAATTCCTTTATCTGTTCGTCGAACACGAAGTCAACATTGAGCTTGAACATCCTCTTGAACTCGTCCTTGTTACTGAGAACCAGGCCGAAGACGAGAGCCGCGATCGCCCCACTGACATGGATGTATTCAACGGCTGAATACAACATCAACAAGGCCGCGATGGTTATCATGAAGGAGAAGGGCTTTCCATGTACTTTTTTGAGTATCAGGAGCCAGGCCAGACCGAATAATAGACCTATGAAACCAGCGAGTATGAAGGTGCTCAGAAGATCCTGTATCACATCACCAGCATTGGTCGCACCTCCCTTCAATACCTCGATAAGGATAAGGGCGGTCACTATGCATAGAACATCAGAAAGGACGGATTCAAGAGCCAGTATGGTTTTCGTATCCTCTTTGGCATTGACCCCCGCCATGATGGGAAGAACCACCGCACTGCTTATTCCTCCGATTATGCAACCAAGAAGAAGACCGATCATGATGTCGGTTATGCCCAGCACGAAATAGCATATGGTGGCCGTTGCGAACATGGTACCCATGAAGCCTATACCCGTATGTAGAATCGTTATACCCAGCTGGCTCATGACCTTGTCCAGATTGAGGTTCAATCCACCATCGAAAAGTATGATCACAAGCGCCAGAGCGGCGAAATACGGAGCTATGGTGATCAGGTATGATTCAGGTATCAGCTCCACATTATAGCTCTTCAATATGGGGCCTATCAAAAGACCTATGAATATCAAAATAAGAATATCTGGCACTTTTGTTTTTTCAAAGAGCAGGGAACCTAAGAAGCCTATACAAATGATTGCCCCGATCCCCGCAAAAGCTGTTAAAACGTTGAGTGCCATGACTACCATTTTCCACATGGTTGATGAGTTATTAATAATTTCTGTAATTATTACGATTTTTATAGGTATGTGTGTGTTCTATCCCTCAGAATTATAGAGATCGGCAAGCTTAAGCAACATATCGCCGCGTGTTTCCTTGATGGTGGGTCGGAACTGCCTGGCCACATCCAATTCTGAAAGGTCCACCTCTGCCTCGATGATATCTTCCTCGAACAATGGGCCCTTTGCCAGTACCCCGCCTCTTGGTCCAATCAGGGCATCGCCTCCCCAGAAGACCATATTGTGCTCGGTCCCTACCAGATTGGTGTAGGCGAAGAATATCGTATTCTCAATGGCTCTGGCCTCCATGATCTTTTCGAAGAATTCACGGGTTGCCGATGGTGATGCGGATATGCAAACGACCATATCCGCCCCTTTGAGAGCGTAATATTTGGTCAGTTCTGGAAAGAAGATGTCAAAACATATGATGATGGCCACCTTGCCCACGGGTGTATTAAAAATAGGATATACTGGCCCTCCAGGTGCGAAATATGTCTCTTCCTCAAAGGGTCCGAAATTGACAAGGTGGGTTTTTCTTGTCATTGACACCGAGCCGTCAGGTAGAGCGATCAGGGCGGAATTGTACAGGATACCCTGTTTTTCCATGTCACGTTCCGGCATGCCGACGATTATTGCTTTTTCACTATCACTGGCCATTTGGGATATTGCTTTGACAGATGGGCCTTCGATAGTTTCGGAAAGGGCCATGACCTGATCCTTGATAGTGTATCCGGTCAGGAACATCTCGGGGAAGACCACAAGTTCTGCCTCAGTATTATCCAGAACTTCCCTCATTTTGTTCAAGTTGGCTTCCTTGTCACCCAGTTTTGATCTCACCTGTGCCAGTGCTATCTTCTTCATGGGGTGAGTAATGCGATTTTCTTTAATATGTTTTTGTCAATATGCCCCTTCTCTCTGATCTTGACAGCATCCAGAAGCGCATTGTTGAGCTTCGCCTCAATGCCCTTTCCCAGACCCATACGGACTATTACGCCATTTATGTGGTCGATCTCCGTCCTCCGGGTCGCTTCGACATCCTGGAGCATGCTGGACATGTTCTTCGCGGTCCTGCGGGCGATGTTCAGGGTCATATTGATAATTTCATCCCTGATCAGTTCCATACCAATGGAATTCCCAACACTCACACCCTCAGATACTATCTTTCTCACCAGATCGACAAGTTCTGGATCTTCCAAAATGGCCCCGTTCGGCTCTCCCAGCAATGCGGTGATGGGGTTGATGGCCGAATTGACAATGGCCTTCGCCCATATCTCCTTCCCGATATCATCGGAAATAGTGGTGATTATACCACTGGCCGTGAAGATATCGGCCAGTGTTCGTATCTTTTCATCATCATCACATGACAAATGACCGATCACGGTATCGCCAATACCACCGTGCCTTATCATACCAGGATCCAGTCTCGTGGCTCCATGGCTGGTGATCCCGCCAATTATGTTCGTGTCCGGGACATATTTCTGTATGGTCTCCACATTGCCCAAACCATTCTGAAAAGTCATTATCCGAGTGTCCTGGCCGATCACAGGAAGACATTGTTCAATGGCTTCCTCTGTGTCATAAGCCTTGACAGCCAGTATCACGATGTCCGGTATACTGGTCTTATCAATGTCCTCGATATTCATAACACATCTGGGCCATGCATGAAGTAATGTAGCTCCCTCGATCTTGAGGCCATTGTCACGCATGGCCTTAATATGCTGACCTCTTCCGACAAGAGTTACCTCATTATGACTGGACAGAAGGCCTCCGAATAAACTGCCCAGAGCTCCAGCTCCCATTATCATTATATTCAGTCGAAGGCCTCCATTGACATTGGCTCCTTTGGACTAGCCAGATACTGAAGGCACATTGTCATCATATCCCTGCATGTGTACCACACGCTGTGGGAATGGGATGTCAATTCCTTCTTCGCAGTATCTTCTGAAGATCTCCTCTCTCATCTCGCCACCAACTCTCCATTGATCATCCAAGTGGAAGACCCAGGTGTAAAGTTTGAGGTTTATGGCTGAATCTCCAAATTCTACAAGTCTGACAAATGGTGCACTGCCTTCCTCCTGCATGACGTCCTTATGTGCAGTAGCCACTTCCAGCATTATGGCCTTCGCCTTGTGGATATCGGCCTTGTAATCGATGCCGATGGTCACCTTGACCTTCATCTTGTTATCTGGCTCAGTTAAGTTGATGACTTTCTCATTGGCGATCTTGCTGTTGGGCAGGATGATCATATCATGATCGAAGGTATTGTAGAGCTTGGTGCTCCTCATACCGATATTCTCCACACGGCAGTAATCTCCATTCTCCATAAGGACCAGGTCGCCCACCTTGAAGGGGCGGTCGGTCAGCAGGAACATACCGGATATGAAATTGCCCAGTGTGTCCTGAGCCGCGAAAGCGATGACCAATCCCATGATCCCCATTCCAGCAACCAGCATGGTTGGGTCTATTCCGAATAGATTGAGGACAGCGATCGTCGCGACCATGAATATGACGATCATCCCTACTTTTTCAAACAAAGGCAGGGCGACATCATCCATCGTGGTCTCGCTCTTCTCCGCATAGGACTTGCCCCATATCAGAAGAACATCCTGGAATATCTTGTAAACCATCCAGGATCCCAGTAATATGACCATTAAGGTGAACAGAGTCTCAAATATGTTCAAGTAAGACCAGGGGATATCCAATACCCTGAGTGAGTGGATGAAACCAAAGGACACGATCAAGTAGAATACTGGGCCTTTGACTATGGCCAGTATAAGATCGTCAATCTCTGTCTTTGTCTTTTTTGTGAAGTGTTTGACAACTGGATCCAATACAAAGAAAATGATAGCTCCTACCAGTATCCAAATGCCGACCGTGATTAAGAAAACACCCCATTCATTATCAAGTTGCTCGACAGCAGCCAGGTAATTTGGTATCATGTCAAAGGCCTTGGTTGGAGGGATGTACGCTCCGCCGGATACAGTGGTCGTCGTGGTCCCTATATCTCTATTCCAGATATCCTCGGTCACAACATCCGTCACCATGGAATCCACTGTTATCTCGTGAGTTGGATAATCCCTTGATGCCGGAGCCGATACAATGAGCTCGATAGTGTAGAATTCACCAGGTTCCAACATTAGATATGAGTCGGTGAACTCCGCTTCCCAGCCATATTGCTCGGCCGGATCATTGAGGAATATCATATTGGGATCTGTTCCATTATTGTACAGTCCCCATCGATAGGTCACGGTCTCTGTCATCTCCACACTCTTTTCATAATCATCCAGTGGGAAAACATGGATATCGCCCTCGGCTGCCTGGGCATTGCCAGATAGAAGGGGTACCATTATCATTGATATGACAGCGATCAATAGCAGAGCAGAGGTGAATTGCCTATTTTTCATCTTATATCCTCCAAATTCATCTCTTGAACTAATACCTACCTTATAAAACTTGTTTTATGTTTCTAATAGTTATATGCATTTGAACATTTGAAGGGTGTATTATTTAATGCATCGATACTATCCATATATCGATGCTTGAAAGACCCAGCATGGAATATAATGAGGGTTATCCATATCTAAATGGGAAGCCAAAAAGCCTGTTCGATGAAGTCCATGACATCTTTAAAGATCTGTCATGGTTTTCCACTTTCCCACTGTATCTGGCCATGCTGATATTCAGCTGGATCCTACTCATATACCAAACACCGGAAGTGCTTGACTGGGGTGGAGCTGGAGGACAGGGTGGGATCTACATCACCCTGGTGCCTTGGCCTATGGGATTTTACATCACTGGCATCTCTTTCCAGATATGGTTCATTGGCATAGTTGCCACAGTGACCCTCGTCATCTTTTACGGGCTATACGATCTCTACAAAGAAAGCAAGATGCCGAACTTCGGGCCCTCATCGAAAAGGGTCAGTGATCTGGATCTCACTGCCAGATTCTTCTTCGCTTCCATGTTCTTCGTATATGGGTATTACATAATGCTCGATATGCTGGGCATCAATCCAGTGGTTCCGGATTTTGGCTCAATGCCGATCGGACAAATGATATTCGGCATCGTGAATGCGACCATCAATGAAGAGCTCATATCGAGAGTGATGCTGATCGGAATACCTCTCATGATCATGCATACCTGGAACATCGGTCCAAGAATAGCCGAGTCTAAAGGCGGGAATGATATCAAGACCAAGATCAAGCTGTTGATGGGGGGTGATATCCCCATCAATTATGCCACCATCATCCTGATTATCTTATCTTCCGTGATATTCGCCGCTGCTCATGTCATCGGAAGCTGGGACATGTACAAATTCCTGCCAACACTCGTAAGCGGCATGATGCTGGGATACCTATATGTGAAAAGAGGATTGCACACATCCATACTCTTCCACTTCTCGACAAATTTCATATTCTTCTCAGCCCAATTATGGCAGGGTGATATGACCATTCTTATCATCACTGGTGTCACATTATTGCTCTGGATGATAGTGGGCGGATACCACATGTTGATGATCCTCTATTCTATCGCCAAATATTTCGATGAGGTTCTTTCCGCAAGTGGTCCGAGCAATAGGCGATATTGATTATCTGGCAGATCATTGATCGATGTAAAATATCCAATGAGGGAAAGCTCTACAGGCCATGCAGATGATCCCGTCCAGATATCGCATCTTCCAGGGAACGTGATTCTATTATGAAATTGCCCTCATGGTCTGCCAATCCATCCATCACCATCTTGAAATCGATATCGCCAGCTCCCAGGGACATGTGTTTGTCCCCATCTCCAACATTGTCGCTGAGATGGATATTTGAAAAGCCGGGCTTCACTTGAAGGAACTCCGGTATCTGGCCACTAAGATTCGCATGCCCGACATCGAAGCACATTCCTATATCCAGGCCATCGACCATTTCCCGAAGCTCGGATGCTTTGTGACATATGGTGTATTTCATGGGAGGCATATTTTCCAGAGCCAGTGTGGTTGAGAATTCCGCACAGCCCTTTGATAGAGTCTCCAGGCTTTCACGTGTAAGCCTGGGTACGCGGTCCTTGCCATACCACTGGATCGGCCCCAGCTTGCCAGGATGGACAGTGACAATGTCTATTCCCAGATCATTTGCCAGTTCCATGATTTCCATGATCACGCCTATGGAATATTTTCTTGTTCTCTCATCGAAGGCAGCTAGATTGATATCACTGAAAGGAGCGTGGATTTGGAATCTCATCGAGCTGATATCCATGATATCCTTCAGGTCTTTGTGAATATCAGGCAAAAAATGATCAGCCTCTGACACTATCTCCCATAGGTCGAAATGTGGCTCTATAGACTCAAGCATATCCTCGAAAGGACTGAGGGAGAACAAGGGACATGAGATGCCTATCATTTCAATCCCCCAGACCCTTGTCCTTATTTTTGATGTTATTATCAATCTTATTTGTTGGGAGAATGGAATCCAACATCGCCTCTGGGTCATCGATCTCGATAATCACTTTAATATCTCCCAATACTGAATTTCCATCCACGAAATTCACTTTGGAGACATAGGCCACTTGTTTGTTCAAAAAGAATTTTATCTTATTTTTGAACGATCCCTTGTGCAACACCTGCCTGGCTGTATCCCTGATCCTTTGTTGGTTGATCATTTTGAGGAGAACGTCAATATTGGGTGAAACTCCGTTAATAATATCATCTTCTACCTCGAGCTTCGCCTCGGGAAAGATGTTCATTATCGCCTGGACAACCTTCTCATGATCCTCGGTCTTGCCATAAATGGATGATACAAGGCATTTCATAAACCACCATAAGAAAGATTATGATTAAAAGATTTCTGAATTTCAAATTGTATAGAACACATACTGGAATATATTAACCAGTGAAAGTCAAATTCAAGACTCGGATTCCTCAATATTGGATCTAACCGCGTGGCGAACTGCAGCCTCGGAATTATGGCTGGATGACCATCCCAGGCCGGCGATCTTATCAACGGATAGCCGCATTCTCGGAACATCGCCTTTCCATCCAATTTTTCCCCCTGTGTATGTGAATTCAGTATCTTTTAGACCGAGTTCCTCCACAACGATCTCCGCGATGCGCGTGACATCGACCCAGTCCGAGCTGGCAAGGTTGAACACATTGGCCATGTCATCGGATCCTTTTATCCCGAAAAGTATCGCATCGGCGCATTCTCCAACGAGCAAATAGGATTTACTCTGAGTCCCATCTCCAAGTATCTCCATACTCTTCGGATCCTTCTTGAGCTTGGCAATGAAATCGATTATCACGCCATGGGTGGCTCTTTCCCCGATTATATTGGCAAATCGGAATATCCAAATCTGCATATCGAAGGAGCTGGCATAGGCTGATATCAAACCCTCGCATGCCAGTTTTGAAGCTCCATAAAGCGATATGGGAAGCATTGGACCATAATCTTCTGGAACAGCAAATCCATCCTGTTCTCCATAAACTGTCTGGCTGGATGAGAAAGCTATCTTCCGCACACCCGCCTGCCTCATGGCATCCAGCACATTGTAAGTGGCGATCGTCCCCTGCTGGAGATCGTAATCCGTGTTCAATGTACCATGACGAACATCTGGATTGGATGCCAGATGTATGACAAAATCTATGCCATCCATGGCCTTTATCAGGGATGGGAGATCCAGTGTATCGGCCTCTATGACCTTGAAACCTTCCTTTCCTTCATGGTGAGAGATGAATTCCCTCCTACCACTACTGAAGTTATCGTAAATGGTCACCTGGTTGTTCACCTGGTCATTTTCCATCAGTCTATCGACGATGTGGCTGCCTATGAAGCCTGCGCCTCCTGTTACAAGATAATGCATATGGCAGATTGATGAACGAAATCGTATTTAATGATTATCTATCATCATGAGCCTAGGATCGATGTGTCACTATCACCAAAATAGTTAAATGGGGTTCGCTTTTGCGTCACCTATGAATATTCTCATCATTCCGACCACGGATTGGCTTTGCCATCCAACACCACACAGGCATCATTATCTGGCTGAATTCATGACCGATAATAATGAAGTTCATGTTTTGTATTTTGATATATTCAGAGGTGAAAAAACATGGAATACAAAAGCAAAGCTGATTCCGGCAGGGGGATTGTCATTTGACAACCTTCTTTTGTATTACTCGATTAATGCTCCGATCCATTACTTAACCTTGAGAAAATTCATTAAAAATAATAATATAGATGTTATCTATGGGGCACATCCTGTTTCCAATCTTCTGGCTCTCAAAATCGCAAAGAATATGAAAAAGAAGCAAAGACCCCTTTGTGTGTTTGATTTCAATGATTTCTTCCCAGAAGGGGCTTCATTATATTACTCAAATAAGCTCCTTCGGAAGACAATTAAAACCGTGGCAGAAAAGTTCCTTGTAAAGAATCTGAGAGACTCAGATATTGTAGTTACAGTGTCCTCTATAATGAAGGAATATGCAGAAGAAAAAGGTGCAAATGAGGTTCACCTTGTAACCAATGGAGTAGACCTAAAGCGGTTCAAACCGGAAGAACCAGATAAGATATTGAAGAAAAAATATCGACTTGGAGACAATGTAATTGGTTTCATTGGAACCATGGAGCGCTGGTTTGACATTGAAATGCTGCTTAATGCTCTTAAAAAAATTCATTCTCATATTCCAGATGCACAATTATTGCTTGTAGGGGGAAGTATAAAGACCGATTATCTGGACCAATTAAAAAAGCGAGCTGGGACTTTAGGAATATCTGACTCGGTCATTTTCACAGGCATAGTACCATATGATGAGGTTTCAAAATATATCAACCTCATGTCAGTGGGGGTCATCCCGCCAATCTCAAAGGATCTTTTTATGGGGAAGATAGCACTACCCAACAAACTATTTCAGTATTCTGCCTGTGGGAAACCGATATTGACCTACCCTATGCCCGAGATAATGAATGTAGGGGGCAGTGCGATTGAAACATTCGAGGATGAAAAACAATTTGTCCAAAAATGTGTTAATATACTGAATGAGGGGGAAGAGAACAAAGAGGGGCTGGAACTGGCTGAGAATTTTGACTGGAGAAACCAATGTAATAAGCTTATAGAAATATTCCAGGCGAGGCCATTGGAGGAATGAGAATGAGCAGGATCATCATGCTATTGTTCAATAATTATTCTCCAGATCCTAGAGTGAAACAGGAGGCTGATACCCTTGCCTCTGCAGGGCATGAGGTTATGATATTCTCCTGGAAAAGGAATGCGGGATCCACAGCATTTAAGGAGAAAAAATTCAGAGTCATAAATACAGGACCACATTTGCCAGATGATTTCAGTACTAAAGATGCTTTATCTCAAGCTATCATCAAGCTATATTCAGTTTGCAGATTTTCATCCAAAACATTCTTCAGTACAATAAAAAATAAAATGGATATAGTCCATGCACATGACTTGGACATGCTACCATTGGGAGTTTTAATATCAAAGATCAAGGGCATCCCAGTAGTATATGATTCCCATGAAATCTACCCACAGATGGTTGCCAGAGACATGAAATGTGCCGTCAAGCCTCTGAAATTTGTTGAGAAATTCTTAATAAAGTATGTCACCCGGATAATCACTGTAACAAAATATCACAAAGAATATTTTGAAAATATGGGTGCCAGTAATATCATTGTAGTCACCAATTGCAAAACAATCAAATCCACCAAATATGATCCACCACACAATGAGAAGTTCACTCTGATTTACATTGGTGGATTCAACAGAACCAGGTTCCTCCATGAGGCCATAGAAGTATGTGGAAATATCGACGGTATCGAATTCAAGATCGCCGGGTATGGTCAAAACGCTAAGGAATTGGAAAAAGAAGCGAGCGAGGCTCCCATGAGGAATGTGATATATTTAGGAAGGATACCTGGGGAGGAAGTAATTGCAATGACTGGTGAAGCAGATGCAGTGATGTGCATGCTTGATCCGAAAAATTACAATAATCGCGTTGGACCACCAAATAAGATCTTCGAAGCTATGGTTTCCGGAAGGCCCATCATAGCGACAAAAGGTACTTTCAGCGGTGAAGTTGTGGAGAAAGAGCGAATTGGACTGGCTGTTAATTTCACAAAGGATGATTTCAGGAATGCTGTGATACAATTAAGAGATGACCGAGACTTAAGGAGAGATCTAGGCATGAGATCGTTGGAGACAGCCTTGACCAAGTACAATTGGAATCAAGAAGGTGAGAAACTCTTAGCCACATACAATAAACTGTAAGATTTTCGAATTGTTTTTAAGACCTGGATGTGAATATTTTCCATACATTTCTAACCATGCTCAGAGACCCGGCCTTTAGCATGATCATTGATCCGAAATACAGCAATATACCAAGAACGATCATACCAAACAAGATCACAATATTGACATCAATGGCAGATCTCAAAAGATTAATGGCCAGATACATGATGATGGAAGAGAATATCGACTTTGCCAGAAATGATCTGTCCAATTTGAACCTGAGAAAACGCTTGGAATAATGAACAGTGATCGCGGCCAATATGAAGAAAGCACCAATTGTGGCAAAGGCTGCGCCTATCATTCCAAATATCGGAATTAATACTATATTGAGCATTAGATTGATCAGTGATACCAGTATCGAAATTCCACCAATCAATTTTGTTCGCTTTGCAAGGACAATTGTTTGAGAGTATACCGCTGATATACCCCAGAACAATGCTCCAGCCCCTACGATCGGGACTATGAGATATCCTTCACTGGCAATAGCCTCTGTTGCTATGATCTCAAGAACATCCCTTGAAAAAAGAGCTAAGCCTGCTAGTGCGGGTATTGATATGAATATCACTAATTTGGCGGATAATGAAAGGTATTTTCTCACTTCCTTTTTCTGGTTCTTATCATACATATCCGAAAGTATGGAAGGCAGAACAAAAACCAGTGGTGCACTAAATATTGAAAGCATGAACCCAAGCATGTATGCAGGGGAGTAGACTCCAACCATTCCAACGCCCAGATACATTGCCAGCAAGTACCTGTCACCAGAATTGGTTATCCATGATGCGAAGTTCGATGGTATTGTCGGAATGCCGAAATTCAATAGTTTTTTGATTCTTGAAAATGAAGGCATGGTGATTCCAATGTCCTTGATTATCAAAACAAGCAGTATGCAGAACAGGATGACATTCGTGACAAGTATGGAAAACACTGATTCATAGAGGCCTAGATCATTCAGGATGAAGTAATATACCATGAATACCAGTACATAATTTTGGAACAATATTCCAAAGGAATATAGTTTCATCTTAAGTAGAGCTCTGAAATAATTCAAGAATAGTAGATTAATAGAATAAAATGGAAATACTAGGGCCATCAATATCACAAGTTCAGTCATGTCATTGAAGAGAATTGAGGATATCATAGGAGCCAAAAAGAATAGTGCCACGGAAACTATCAGTGACGCTACCAGCACGATCATGAATGATGAGTAAAATAGCTCTTTTTTTACCCTATTGCTTTTATTGCCAGACATGAAACGAACAAGAGAAAATGGCAGTCCAAGAGTGAAAACATAGCTCAACATGGTCAAGGTAACGATGACCAGTATCCACATTCCATAGCTTTCCCCTCCGAGGATCTTAGTTATTAGGGGCAGAAGAAGAAAGCCTCTGAGTGTCACCAGTATTCGGGTTATGCCAACAAGGCCAACATTGGATGCAAACTTCTTATACTGTATTGTCACGATCAACCAATAACACTCTCCATATAAAAATATGTTATATTATTGTATAAGGAATGAGTGATATATTATAAGATAGAATTATCTGTTGAACTATTTATATACTTATAGAATAATATGATTCCGAAACGGCAGGTTCAGATATGCAAAATGTGGATGAACAGAAGGATCTTATCAACTGGTTCAAGGAATGGTCAAACAAGGAGATATTTGATGGAAAGAATATCAAGGATCTTCTTGGGTATGATGATTATTCATTTTGGTGGTTCATGGATTTCTATATTTACAATAATTTGCAACAAAGAATGAATGGCCAGATTCCAGAGAATCATAAATTGAAAGTAGCTCTAGCTCCCCATTATTTACTGTTCAGAGCAATAATACGAAAGCTATATAGTTCGATCCTGATGCCTTGGAAGCCTGCGTCTGACAAGGCTGCGGTAATGGTAATGAGCCACCGGATCAACTGGAGAGTGAATAGCCGGACTGGTAAAAAAGAAGATCAGTTATTCGACCATATAATCGAGGAACTTGAGAATAAAGGCCTGAATGTCCTGGCTCTGGATAGAAATCAGGATATGGGATTTAATATATTGAAGGAAAAAAGGAAGCTGAAGCCAGGCCTTTGGAGGCCTGTTGAATCATATGCAAAATTATCAGATATTCTATTTGCTTTTCGCATAAATTCACAATTCAAGCGGAAGTTCAGATCAATTAGGGAAAGTGAGAGATTTAAAAGATCCCTGGTATACGAAGGGAAGGACATGGGCGATCTCATACTCGAGCCCATGGAGTTGGCCTTCAATTATATTCCAATGGAGGCACTGATCCAAATAAGAGGAATTGAGAATGCTGTCAGGGATGAGAAATTGAAACTGATGATCCTAAGCCATGAATATGGAACCTATGGCAAGGCTGCTTTTATTGCTGGTAAGAAGACGAAAATAAAAACACTGACTATCCAGCATGGTGTCATTCACCCATATCACATGGGATACATTCACACAAAAAACGAGATAGGACAATGGTCACCAAAACATTGTCCTTTGGCAGATAAGATGGCTGTTTTTGGTGATTATACAAAGGATTTTCTGGTCAATGATTGTAATTCTCCAGATCCTTCCATTGCAATTGTCGGTCAACCAAAATATGATGTTCTTTATGAGCCAGATAAACATTATAATAAGGCAAAATTCATCAAAGAGAATAAAATCGATGTGAATAAAACATCGATCCTTGTGGCCACCCAGAGTGTTCCGGTGATGAGACAGAGAGAAATATTTTTTGAAAACATTATGAAGCTGTCTAAAATTCCAGATGTTCAATTATTAATCAAGCCTCATCCTGGTGAAGATATTGCATGGCACAAAGCGATGATGGACAAAATAGGTCTAAAGGCCCCGATGATCGATCCCAAATCAGATATTTTTGAGGCCATCAATGCCACAGATATCATGGCAACTTTCAATTCCACAACGGCAATTGAAGCTATCATGATGGGCAAGGGGGTGGTGATACTCAACCTGACTGGCCAAGAGGACATATTACCCTTTGTAGCAAGCGGGGGGGCCTTGGGGATCTATGATGAAAAGGATCTCATACCCACTGTTTCAAAGATGATGGATGACAAGAAAACAAAAGAAGCGCTCGCAATAGGAAGGGAGCGGTTCATACAAGAGCATATGCACAAAAATGATGGTAGATCTACAGAAAGGTTCGTCATGCTGGCCATCGAGATGATGAAATAGATCATTTCAATTCTTTCTGCTCTATATCACGATTAATTTCAGCAAGTTCTGGTTTGGATCCTAAAAGTGAGATGACATCCATGATCTCTATCAATTTAGGTGACTCGTATAATTTACTGTATATTTTTTCTATCAATTGAAAATCCTCAGGAGTATCGACACAAAGTCTATATTCGGGATGTGCCAGTCCCTCGTCCGCTGGCACATTATTAAGCTTGAACTTAACTGGATTCTGATAGAAGTATGGCGTAACATGTTCCCTCTGGAATATTTCATTTGTTTCCTGTCCAGCCAGCTTCAGCAGATCGGTTGAAAATATCTCAATATCCAAACCTCTTGGATATGTGCGTTCCAGAGTATTGGATGTGTAGTCCGCTCCTGTTTTGATGTGGCTCTCAATAACCTTATCTATCGTATGGGGGTCAATAAGCGGACAATCCGAGGTGATACGAACTATCATGTCAAGTTCGTATTTTGCCGCGGCTCCAAGATATCTGGACAATACATCATCCTCAGAACCTCGAAATAATCCCGTATCGGTCATGCTTGCTATCTCGACAAGAGGGTCATCCTGTGGATTTGTAGTTATGGCCAGTATGACATAATCGATCTTTTCAGATGCTTTCACACGCTCTATCACGTGCCATAAAAGAGAATGGCCGGACAAGTCCTTGAGCACCTTGTTTGGAAGCCTGGTGGATGTTGTTCTAGCCTGTATGATCGCTCCGATCTTCATGACTGTCCACCTCTCTGTAATAATAATTTGAGCTTCATAAGATTATCAAGATCGTCAGAAAAGCTAGCTCTTGGAGTTTCTAGAGTTAAATAAGCATCATTTGGTAATATGTCCATCAGATGCTTAATATCATAATCACCATCTCCAATATGCAGATGCTCATCCTCTGGTTTGGCCATGTGGCCATCAGCAATGTGAAATACCTTTGGCTTCAAAGTCAAGAATTCGGTCATAAACTCCTGATATGGAACTGATAAGCTACCTGCGGCCTTCATCGCATGATTGAGGTCAAGGCAAAATCCTAATTTGCCTTTCAATTGATTTATTTGGGAAGGGCTGTATCCGACCATCATTTCTCCATTGAGACCAAGCATGGGCATATTTTCCAGCAGAATACGGTCATCGTCGATCTTCGCTAAAAAAGACATTGCGACATCAATTTCTTCAAATCCAGGATGCATTATCATATATTTTGCATCCAGTTCATCCGCCCATCGGATGCTGTCATTCAGTAATCCACGAGAGATACTGGCCGAGCTTTTGTCAGATATATTGAAGCCCCATCTCTCTGTTGTGATGTGGATGATGTAGGGCACATCAAGGTCCTTGAAAGCCTTGATGTCAGTGCCTGGAACTGGTGTCAATTCTATGTATTGGAATTTATCATCATCGATCATATCGACTGCATCAACCAGCATGTCATTGTTCGATGACCATAATTTCAATCCAAAGTCAATGTTCATGACAACCTCATCATTCTATCTCGATAATATCATATTTATAGCTGCCTTTGATGGACTGCCAGTCCTTCTTAAAAATGGCCATCCTGACAATGTTCTTGTATTCTCCCTTCTTGAAAATATGGTCAATGAAAGTACCTTCTATCTTTGACCCGAACTTCTGATGGATCTGAACTACCATTTCATTGTCATCAAAGACCTCGCAGCATAATTTATTCATGTCCAACTTGAAGAATACATGGTCATACATATTGCATTCCAGACTGCGAGCAATGCCCTTGCCCCTGAAAGATGTATCCGCAATATAATAGGCCCAGAAGCACCGTTTATTGGTCCTATCTATTTCTGACAGATTAATAACACCAATATCAGTACCATCGAATTCGATCATCCAGTACAGATATTCACTACTTTCTGATACATTGTCGAACCAGGCCTTTTGAGATTCCCTGGTCAATTCAATATCAGTGTACATGTATTTCGTAACTTCTGGGAGCATTCTCCATTCCATTACCTTGTAAATATCCTCTTCTGCCATTTTCCTTAATTTCAACATGCCAATACCTCTATAAGACCTTGACAAGAGCTGTCCCGTCTATCACCAGCTCTTCATTCTGATTCAGGCACCGTGTGCTCAATAAGACCTTGCCCTTATCCAGTAATTCGATTATCTCCACCCGGGCAGTTATAGTGTCATTGATCCTGACAGGAGCGATGTACTTCACTTCCTGCTTAATCAATATCGAGCCAGGGCCGGGCAGTTCATTCGCTATGACTGATGATATCAAACCTACAGAAAGAACACCATGAACAATTCGTCCTTTGAAGATCGTGTTCTGTGCATAATCCTCATCCAGATGAACAGGGTTGAAATCACCAGAGACCTTGGCAAATGATTGCACATCCTCATCTGTTATCTGTTTAGAAACCTCAGCTATCTGGCCTACCTCGAGTTCTGTCATATTATCATTCCACCATTTCCCACATTATCCATTCATCTTCTTTGATGTCTGCTTTGGCCTTTCGGCCTATCAATTTATCCATCTGTTTAGGAGCTATCCCATATGCTGGCCTCTTGATAATCAGCATTTCCTTTGTGATGGTTTCTCCCATAATGATATCACAATTGGCGTGAATGCTACGCCTACCCTTCATGTAATTCTCCTCTTTCTCCAGAGCAGATACTTCCTTAAGGCCAGTTCCGAAGGCCAGTTCCAAATCCCGAATATTGCTTACCAGAGTCCTTAACTCGTCTGGCTCTATGGCGAAGGAATGATCAGGACCGTCCATGTTCCTGTCCATTGTGAAATGTTTTTCAATTACGCACGCCCCCATAGCGACCGCGGCCAATGGAAGATGTATCCCGAGTGTGTGGTCTGAAAATCCAACAGGATTAGCAAAGGCATCTTTCAATGTCTGGATGGCCCTAAGATTGACAATATCTGGAGGGCTGGGATAAACTGAATTGCAATGAAGTAAAGCAACTTCACTGTTACCCACTGAACTGGCTACTTGAATAGCGTCCTGTATCTCCTCCATACTGGCCATCCCGGTCGAGATTATCAATGGCTTGGACTTACTAGCAGTGTATTTTATCAGTTCCAGATCCACTATCTCGAAGGATGCTATCTTGAATGAATTGGAATGAGCATCCAGAAGATCCGCGGCCTCATTATCGAAGGGCGTGGCCATGAACTCGATCCCTGCGTTTTTGCAATAGTCCGATAGCAGGGAAATCCACTCCCTGGGGGTTTCATTCTTCTTGATCAATTCATAAATATCCTGATTATCCAGGGATTTGAATCCAGGCGTGTTCTTCGAATATAGGTTCTCAGCCTTGAATATCTGGAACTTCACGGCATCCGCGCCTGCCTCGATCGCAGCATCAATGAGCTGTTTGGCAATATCAAAGTCACCATTATGATTGGAGCCAGCTTCCGCAATGACGTATACCGGGTGGCCGTCGCCTATCTTCCTTCCATTTATCTCCATGGTCCTCATATTATCTCGTTCTATAATGGTCTGTGACCTTCTTTACAGCTTCTATGGTATCCTGCACATCCTGGGCGGACATCGTATGATGGAGAGGGATAGTCAATATCTGGCTGGCTATTTTTTCCGTGGTGAGATACTGACCCCTCATGTCTCCGAATTTATCTTGATAGTATGGATGATGGTGGATTGGAATGTAATGAACGTTCACACCTATGTTCTCGGCTCTCAGAGCCTTGAAGATGGTTCCCCTGTCAACTGAGAAATAGTCCTTATCGAAGAGCAAGGTGAAAAGGTGCCAGCCATGCTCGACATCATCGCTCACAAATGGAATTGCCACACCCTCGATCCCAGAAAGCTCTTTATCATAAACTGCAACCACTCCCTTCCGTCTCTGGTGGAATTGCTCAAGTTTTCTCAGCTGGCCAAGACCCAAAGCGGCCTGGATGTCGGTCATTCGGTAATTGAATCCCAGCTCCTGCATCTCGTAGTACCAGCCACCATCACTTCCAAATCTCTTGACACCATCCTTGTTAATGCCATGATTTCTCAACATGAGGAGCCTTTCATAATATTCCTCATTGTTCGTGGTCACCATACCGCCTTCGCCAGTGGTCATGTTCTTGACCGGATGGAAGCTGAAGCAGGTCATATCGCTCAAACCACCCATTCTTCGGCCTTTGTATTTGGCTGAGACCGAGTGACAGGCATCCTGGATGAACACAAGATCATCATCTTCACACATGTCCCGGAACTCGTCAATAGCACAGGGATGACCAGCATAGTCCACAGGCACAATGGCCTTTGTCCTGTCATTTATTAATTCACCCGCCTTTTTCGGGTCAAGATTGTATGTGATCGCCTCAATATCGGAGAACACTGGCTTTGCACCGGTATATATCACGCTATTGGACGTGGCTGCAAAACTGAAAGGAGTGGTGATGGCCTCATGCCCTTTCTTCAGGCCAGCAGCCAGCATGGCCAGATGTAGCGCGGAAGTGCCAGAACTCACGGCCACAGCGAATTTAGAGCCCGTATACTGCGCGAACTCATTCTCAAACTTCCTCAAAACAGGGCCAGTTGTTATCCAATCAGAACGGAGAACTTCTTCGACCAGCTTGATATCTGCATCAGAAATAGATTGCTTGCCGTATGGTAGAAATGTATCACGAACAGGCTTTCCGCCATCTACAGCCAGCTTATCAGCCATCTTTCATTTCCTCCAGCATCCAGGCCTCCAGCTTATCAATGCCTTCCTTCAGTGTGGTTCGGGGAGTCCAGTTAAGCATGCTTTTGGCCTTTGTGGAATCACATACGAGCTTCTGTATCTCGCTCTGAGGGTGATGGTGCTCAATATGTTTTATCCTGCTTTCGTCCCCCATCACGACCATGGCCAGATCATTAATGTCTATGTCTTCGCCAGTGCCTGCGTTTATGACCTCGCCAACTGCTTTTTCAGATATGGAAGCAGTGTAGATGAAATCTGCACAATCTTCCACATAGAGAAGATCCCTGGTCTGGGTGCCATCTCCGAAGATATTCAGGTCCTTGCCATCCAGCTTGTTCTTCACGAATATCGAGACCACTCCGCCCTCCATATTGGTCTTCTGATGGGGACCGTATGTATTGAAGGGTCTGAGTATCGTAACTGGGTGTCCCAAGCCATGATAGTAGGATATTGCCAAATCCTCGGCCGCGAGCTTCGAACCCGCATACGGGGAAGCTGGTTTTACCGCCGATAGCTCGCTCAGGGGCTTTTCCAGGGCCACATCGTACACCATGCAGGTGCCGATTATCACGACCTTGGTATTGTGCTTCACGGCATTTTCCAGCACATTGTAGGTACCAATGACATTGTTGAGAAATGCTTTATGGGGCTCATCCAGACTCTCCTGGACATTGATCTGGGCTGCCAAATGCACGCAGATATCCGGGTCGAGATTGAAAGATGAGGATATCTCACCCATATTGGCTACATCGCCGATTGTGAGGCCATGGAAATTGCCCTTTCCTTCGAAGGCCAGTATATTCTCCTTATTTCCATTGGAGAGATTGTCGATAATCCAGACATCATGACCCTCATCGAGGAATCTTTTCACCACCCATCGGCCAATAAAACCTGCTCCGCCAGTTACCAATATCTTCATTTTCATACCTCCAAAAGTGAAGCCCGGGATAGAATATCCTTTATCTGGCTCTGATCCAATAGCTCAACATCCTTTGAATTGTAATTGGGTGATCCAATCTTCGACATAGCTTCGTACTTGGAATATGATATGCCAGACAAGTTAGCCTCTGGCAGAACGATGTACAGGTCATCGGCATCATAGGATCTTATTATCTCATTCTCTGTCATAAGCTCTTCATAAAGCTTCTCGCCAGGTTTTATGCCAATATTCTGGATATCGACGGAACCCGGGTCTATCCCCAGCTTCTCGCTCATGTCCGCGATAACGGTTTTAGCAATATCAATTATCCTCGCACTGGGCATCTTGAGGATGAATGTCTCTCCACCCAGCATGATATCCGATGCTTTCAAGACCAGGGATGTCGCACCAGCCTCGGACATGATGAAACGGGTCATCCTCTCATCGGTGATGGTCATCTTTCTCTGACCCCTTATCTGGTCCTTCCACAGGGGTATTATGGAGCCACTGGAACCCAGGACATTGCCGAACCTCACGCATGAGAACTTGGTCTTTTTCTTACCACTGTAATTGTTGGCTGCTATGACCAGTTGCTCTCCCAGGAGCTTGGTCGTACCCATGACATTGGTCGGATTCACGGCCTTGTCACTGCTGGTATAGACAACTTTATCAACATTATTATTCAAAGCCGCCTTTATCATATTCTGCGCTCCCAGTACATTTGTCTTCACAGCTTCAAAGGGACTGTATTCACAAACGCCCACATGCTTCAGGGCAGCACAGTGGAACACGATATCGATGTCTTCCATGGCCATATCCAGTCTATCATAGTTCCTCATATCCCCCAGAAAAAATCTTAAATTATCCCCAGAGAAAATCTGCTGGGTATTGAAAAGCCCAGCCTCATCATTATCAAAGATACGTATCACTTTGGGTTTGTGCCCCATCAATTGTTTTACAAGCGCTTGCCCAATCGTGCCACAACCACCAGTGACCAATATGTTCTTTCCAGATAGACCATTCATATTAACACCATCGACACAAAACCATGGTCGAATATAAAATGCTTACGACCTAGTTACTTTTGTAGATATTTCACTAAACGGCCATGGTTGATATTTTGTTAATCCTTATATAGGAAATATCAATATGCGGGTATAATGAAGGATGTTAATGGAGTCATTGAAAAATTCCAAATTATGAAATCCAGTGTCAAAAATGGCATCGGAGATATAATTTCAAAATTATCACTACAGCTGATCATTATCATTGCACTTATTTTCACCATATGCTTTGCGGTCGTTCTGATCTTATTTGGAGCAAATGGCTTTGAAATAATTAAATTCTTTGTTTATCAAATATTTTACATCCAGATACCAGGGCTTGTAGGATTGATTATCATAAAATATAAGACCACATTGATAAAGAGATTGATTGTCGGGTATGCTTTGGGACTTTTCTTTGAAATATCTACCTTTGCCATATGGACATATTTGAATATACAATTCATGCATTATTTCTTTCTCCCAGCCATATCAATAATATTCGTTGCTCAATATCTAATAAAGCAGAAAGGGATTAGCATTCTAAAGCCAATAAAAGACCTAAAAATATCATGGGAACATAAAGTTGTTGCTATCTTCTTTTTTATTTTTGGAGTCACATTGTTTCTATTTTTTATTAAATATTTTACATTGAACCCTTTGCCAGGATCTACGAACTTCATCAATTATTATCAGGATCTGGTTTGGCATATTGGCAATACGGCGGAGATAAAGCATCACTTCCCTCCACAGGACCCACGTGTTGCTGGCATAGGATTCAATTATTATTATTTCGTCAATCTTCACCTTGCTTCAGCTTCTGTTTTGACGAATATCAATGTAGCTACCATTGTTTATCGTTTTTATCTAATACCATTCTTCATGTTCATTACATTGGGAATTTATGAATTAGGGAAAACAATTGGCAATAATAATTATAAAAATGGAATCATTTCTGTTATTTTTACAATATTCACAGGTTCTCTTTCATACATTTTCATGAAATTAGGGATACAAGGAGCTGAAATGATGTTCATATACAATTTCTTCAGAGTATTGTATTCGAGTCCAACCTTTGTATTTGGATTGCTTTTCTTTATCCCACTACTTTGGATCTGTTTGGAAAATATCCATAAGGGTATTGGAAAGAGCTCAGTAATTATCTTTTGTGTGTTTATATTCATGAGCATTGGTTCAAAAGCAACAGTAGTACCAGTTATCTTAGGAGGTCTGGTGCTATTATTTTTATATATCATTATTTTAAGAAGAGATCTTCTTTCCTCGATAGGTAAAATGACCATAGTGATGATTGGATGTACTCTTGCCATATTTGCACCCATGTATTATATCATGTATTCAAAACATCAAAGCATATTGTCAATTCAGCCTCTGAATAGTATCAAAATCACATTCGCATATAGATATATAATGGACATCTTTGAAAATTCCAGCCTTGCTAATTATTCTATATTGATTATTATATTTTCTGTTATATTCGTAATAATTGGATTCTATGGTTTCCGATTATTGTTCATTGCCTCACATCTTGCCAGGATAAAGAATAAAACTGTTGATATTAATGAACTTTTCATGTTCTCAATATTTTTCGTATCTGCAATGGCAACTTACCTGATAAGTGAAAAAAGTAGTGGTGAGTATTACTTCCTAATGTATGGGCTGGTCGGATTAAATATCCTTTGTGGTATTGGCTTTATTTCACTATTTATTCAAAGCCCAAAGATCCGATTCAAGAGAGTGATGGTACTTATTACCACTATCTTGATAATAATCTCACTTTTAACGGTCTTCATGGTCCATATTTACATATCTCCCAATGATGTGAAATATCTAACCTCGGATGAAGATGCATATCAGAAAATCTTTCCAAGACGATATGAATTACAATTATCAAAAGACCATTATGAAGCACTCAGATACCTGGAAAAGGAAACGCCCAAGGATTCAATAATATTGAGCTATAGGTTTTATAGAGAGCATGACCAGTCGCAAGCTTCACAAAGCAATGCACGTTATTTTTATTATTCTGCTTTTTCAGAAAGGAGATTTGTACTTGAGGGATATGCTTATGGTAACATACCTTCAGATGTTTTTACTGAAAGAAAAAGTGATATCATATCATTCTTCACCACCAATGACTCAGCTATTGCAGAAGAAATATTAATCAAATACAATGTGGATTATGTATTTGTTGACCAATGGGTCAATAACACCTTGTCTTTCGATACAGAATATATCTTATCGCTATATTATGAGAACGACACCATCAATATCTATTCGGTCAATTTAGACCCGTGATCACTCTCTTCGTGTGCATACTGATGTAATCAATCTCTTCTTCAGTTAAGCCGTAAAACATTGGTAGTCTGATCAATCGTTTACTTAGGTCGTCAGTAATTGGCAGGTCGCCACATTTGTCATCCATTTTAAGACCCATTGGAGAAGAATGTAGTGGAATGTAATGGAAAACAGCATGTATCCCATTTTCATTTAGTTCTTTTAGTGTGGCATTTCGCTCTTTTTCGCTATTTAGAATCAAATAGAACATATGGTAGTTTGATTCACAATCCTTTGGTATTGACGGTAGTTGAATAAGACCCATTTCTTGCAAACCTCTAAAATTTTCATAATAAGAATCAAAGGTCTTCTTTCTATTAGATTGGATCGGTTCCAAATTTTGAAGTTGTGCATATAGAAATCCTGCAGATAACTCAGATAATAAATAACTGGAACCTATATCTACCCAGGTATATTTATCAACTTTACCCTCAAAGAAATTTTTGCGATTCGTTCCTTTTTCTCGGATAATCTCTGCCCTTTCGAAAAATATCTCATCATTTAGTACGATCGCCCCCCCCTCTCCGCAAGTGTAATTCTTTGTCTCATGGAAGCTGTATGTTCCAATATCTCCAATCGTGCCCAAATAATCATTCTTGTATCTGCTATTCACCCCTTGTGCGGCATCTTCAATGACATATAAACCGTGATCCTTGGCAATTTTCATGATCTTATCCATATCACATCCGGTACCAGCATAATGAACCGGCATTATTGCCTTAGTTCTATCTGTGATGTTTTCTTCAATTAATTTTTCATCAATATTGAGTGTGTCATCACGTATATCTACGAATTTCGGAACACCGCCGTATAGTATAAAGGAATTAGCACTGGATACAAAGGTATAGGAGGGGCAAATAACCTCATCTCCTTTAGTAATATCCATTAATAATGAACCTAGTTCTAATGCATGTGTACAGGAGGGTGTGAGGAGTATTTTCTTTGCAGAAAATTTCTCTTCCATGATCTTTTGGCATTTATCTGTAAATGGTCCATCTCCAGATAATTTTTCATTTTGAATTACTTTTTTCATGTGCTCGATTTCGATACCAAGAACTGGTGGTTTGTTGAATGGGATATTCATATTATACACTCTTATCTGAATGCTAGAGGTTATAGATAACTATTCCTAAGAATATAGCCATCAATCCTACTAATCTATATTTGGTTAAGTTCTCCTTATAGAAGATATAAGCACCCATAACGACAAAAACATAATTTAAACCTGTAAAGGAAAAGGCAACCCCCAATTCCATTCTACTCAATGCTAGCAAATAAAAGATTGGAGCGATTAAAATCACAAATGCCCCCATGATGATATATTTATTAAGCATACCTTTAATGACCAAACTAACTTTTTTATCATCTGGAATAAGTCCCGCTCCCTTTTTTATAAGAAGCTGAGCGGTCACAGTTAAAGCCACCATTATAAGGATATAAGCATATTCAATCATTTTTATTCCCCCTTTCTCCCAGGTAAATAATTGCAACTCCAATAGTCATAAGAGAACTGCCTATGATTTTCCAGCCTGTTATAGCCTCATTGAATATGAAATATGAGAATATTAACACCAACACATAGGAAATACTCATGAATGGATATGCAAAAGATAGATCCATTTGTCGGAGCACGAATATCCAAACAAGACCCTGAAGTATGAGGCACGTGTATCCTAAGATTATAAAGAAATTAAAAAAATCAAGAACATTAAAATTATCAATAGAAAGAGCATCTGAACCCATTTTTGCAAATATCTGGCCTAAGATCAATAAGATCAATGCCACAAAAATCAAAAAATATTGTTTGACATGGTTTTCCATATTTTGATCTACGGAATTCATACCCATTTCTCTCCGATTATGTACTGTTTGCCATAGGACATTTCTCTTAATATCCTTCGAAGATACTCGCCGATCACACCAATAGCGATCAATATCGAGCCACTAAGGAGAGTAACAGCGACCATCAATGAATTCCACCCCATGACACCATAGTTGGGGTCAAGCAATTTTCTTATTATTATCGTTACACCATAGCCAATGCTCAATGTGCTTATAATTACACCCATAATTCCAACAAAGGTTAGAGGGATAGAAGAGAAGTTGATGATCAGATTAAGAGAGAATTTGAACATCCTGTACAAGCCATAATTCGATTTGCCTGATTTTCGTTTCTCATGAATGACCTCGACATTCGTGATCTTGTCCAATGGAACACTATTAGCGACAAAGGCTGGCAAATATATGTAGGAACTTTTTATCGTTGTAATATTCTCGATCGCTTCCCTGTTGTATATTACAAAGCTGGTGAGCTTGATATCTTTAGGTATCTTCAATATCTTATGATTCAGGCTTAGGAACCTATTGCTCAAAAAATTTTGAAATCTACTATGATTTTTGGTTTTGAATCTACCATATACGACCCAATTACTATCATTTATCTTTTTGATCAATTTAGGTATCTCTTCAGGCGGATGTTGAAGATCATCGTCCAAGGTTATTGCATATTTACCCTTGCTATGCTTTAGACCACAAAGGGTTGCATTATGCTGGCCAAAGTTCTGAATGAAATGGATCACCTTTATTCGATCGTTCTTCGCATGCAGACTTTTTAATTTATTCCAGCTATCATCCTTGCTACAATCATCAACAAGGATTATCTCATAATCATCTGAAATGGATCTGAAAACCTCGATGATCCTGGATATGAGTAGATCGATAGTTCTCTCACTATTATATACTGGGATTATAATTGAATATTTAATATGACTATTCACAGAATTACATCCATGCATCAAATGTTCCTTTTCAAGGACCCTATATGATAGTTATAAAATGTATAATAAGGTTTGTATCCAATATTTATCCAGGCTCTTTGGACCAAATAATTATTGATCTGAGTGGATGTGACTATGAACCTATCATCCTGGATACAATAGTTGGTGGCATATCTTATCATGTCCTCATAGACCTTTTTTCCTCTCATTTTTTCACTTACTGCCGATAAGACCAATTCAATACAACTCGATTCATTTTCTATGGTCAGGAATGCCATTGGATCATCATCTACAAATGCACATATGATCTGAGTATTTTCATCATCGATAGCATTTTTTATCCAATTCTGGTAAATTATCGGAGCCCTTTCCCTTGTAGCTGGGGCGATATGGTATTGGCTATAATATTTTTCAAAAGATCGGTAGCCCATCTCTATTAATTCATCTCTGACCTTTTTTACACCATACATCTCCAATTCATTAATATTCAGATCTTGATTGATCTGAGCCAGTGGTTGGCTTAGATTACTTATAAAATAATTGACCGTACCACTACAAAAATTGTAAGCTAATGGAGAGCTGATCGTTCTATCTAGGAAGTTCAGATTTTGTGATGGGATCTGGATAATATAATATTTATCTTCAATGTTCAAATTCTGTTCTAATTCATTCCACAGGTCCTCGTACAATTGCTCATATTCATCTTTAAATGTTTCTGGTGCATTGTGATAAAAAAACTTGACAAAATTTATGTCACTTCCGTATATGTCGCTTAGAATTGTTGAATGCTCCATCGAATATCCTAATATAGTCTCACCTTTGCTGAATATCGAGATCTTCTTTGAGCTATCATTTTTCAATTTTTCTATTTCATTAGAAATGATCTCTGGGTTTTTATTGATTATGAATTCCGCAAATTTTTTTCTATTGAAATGATAATAGGCCATTTTATCCCCCAGTACTTAATATCTTATATCAATCGTCCTTAAAGTTCATCATCATCTTGTTCGCAAAGAGGTATGATTCAAAAGTTCCAGCATCTGTCCATTCACCATCCAATATGTCAAATGTCAGTTGATTTCTTTTTATATATTCATTATTCACTTGGGTGATCTCGTATTCACCTCTAGGAGATAGCCCGATATCTCGAATGATATCAAAGACCTGATCATCATACATGTAATATCCAATAACTGCATAATCACTATCTGGCTTATCTGGCTTTTCATCAATCTTGACAATGTGGTGTTCATCAATAGCGGCAACCCCGTATCTTTCAGGTTCATCAACCTTTTTCAATAGTACTTTGGCACCTTTTTCTTGGTTGGAAAAATCCTTCACGAATTTGCTCAGGTTCTGTGTGGTGATATTGTCCCCCAGGATCACAAATATACGATCACCGCCTGCAAAATTCTCTGCCAAGGCCAAGGCATGTGCAATGCCCGAGGGAGATTCTTGAACTTTGTAAGTGAAATTGCATTGGAACTCACTACCACTGCCCAATAGATTAACGATCTCTCCCATGTGTTCCGTGCTTGTGATGATCAATATGTCCGTAATCCCTGCTTCTACTAAGCGCTTTACAGGATTGAAGATCATCGGTTCTCTACCTATTGGCAATAAATGTTTATTAGTGACCTTGGTAAGTGGAAACAATCGAGTTCCTTTTCCTCCAGCCAACACAACACCCTTCATAAGGATTTACATACGATGCTTATTATTATATTTTTCGTAGCGTCCTGCCTCAATATCTTGAACCCATGAATAATTATCCAGATACCATCTTATTGTGTCTGTTATTCCATCTTCGAATTTTATTTCCGGCTTCCAGTCTGTTTTTCTTAATATTTTGCTATTATCCAATGAGTATCTAAAATCGTGCCCAGGCCTATCTTTTACAAAAGATAGCAGATCATAGTTGATTTTTTCAATATTTATATTGTGATCTATTTGATACGATTTATCATCCATAACCAGCGATCTCACTGTGTCTATTAAGATCTTTACAATTTCGATATTTTGTTTTTCAGATCTCGCTCCTACATTGTAAATTTCACCAATTTTGCCATCATGAACTAAGGTATCAATGGCTTTGCAATGGTCTGATACATGGATCCAATCACGAATGTTCTTTCCATCACCATATATTGGCAATTGCTTACCGTCCAATATGTTCTTTATCATCAAAGGTATTAGTTTTTCAGGAAATTGATGCGGGCCATAATTGTTCGAACAACGTGTGATTATCAATGGAAAATCATAGGTCTCATGGAAAGAGCCCGCGATCAAGTCTGCGGAGGCTTTCGAAGCAGAATATGGACTCCTGGGATTCAGAGGTGTGTTTTCAGTGAAATCCCCATCCTTTCCTAAAGAGCCATACACTTCATCAGTGGATATCTGGATAAATCGAGTTCCTTCTCTGTATTCTGAATCATGGATCTGCCACATATTTTTGGCAATATTTAGTAGGTTATGGGCACCCATCACATTTGATCTAATGAAAATATCTGAGCTTTCAATACTTCTATCAACATGAGATTCTGCAGCGAAATTAATTACAATATCTGGTGAATAATCTTCAAACAACTTAGAGACCAAAAGAGTGTTTGTAATGTCTCCACATACAAAACCAATTGATTTGGATTCAATCTCGGCCTTAATGTTCATTATATTACCAGCATAGGTCAAACTATCCAATACCATACATTTTGCAGTAGGATCGGTCTCCACAATATGTTTCACATAATTGGAACCAATAAAGCCTGCTCCGCCACTTATTAGAAAACGCATGAATATCATGAGTAGAAATCTTTGTGCATATAAAATGTTTACCCAAGCATTGTTCTCTGAAGATGGTATCAGGGTCTATATGTATATGCCTCAAATGCACCATTATCATAAAATTTATTGGTTGTTACATTATCTTGAAATTGATCATAAAGGAAATTGATTCTTTTACCAACAATATTTGAAGCCAGAGCATAGTCATCAAATACTAATATTGAATTGTTGATAAAATCTCCTCTCGCAGATAGAGCACGTATATTCCTATCTGATGCAAAACCTGTCATGACCGTAGCTCCCTGCTCAGCATATATGGTCTCATTAGTTGTTCTATTGACTAAAAAAATTGAAGCCCCCAAATTACTATCAGATATTATTGCCTCGTTCTCTACATTGAATATTGAAGACATGTTGATAATCGATAGAAATAATAGTATAGCTACCAGAATTGGTATGAATTTCATGTTCTTCTTTAATTTTATTTTGGATGATAAAATGAACATGAACGCTAGAGGGACCAGTATCATGAAATAGAAAAACAGACCGCGATTATGTAAATGTGAGCCAGAGTAAGCTATGGCCGCGATAAATGCTAGTGATATGCCAACTATCCAGCCAATATAAATGCCCTTCAAGTCTTTATCTCTTCTATGAACAAATAAGTACATAATCGAAAACAGACCAAATAATAAAAATAATATCAGACGGAGAGTGGATATTGGATTCCCCAACCATCCACTAATCAAGGTGCCGAGCGTTGTCGGAAGGGTCACAATGCTATCGATAATGTAAGAAAAATCCCCAGTAAATGAATTAATACTTATCAATGATAATGTTATAACAATGAAAATAGCCAGCATAATGAATGTCATGATGTTTGATTTGGGTGTAGAGCCCTCGACCCTCTGGATATAATGCTCTTTATAGTAGTTCCATAGAACCATTGAGAATATAATTCCACCAAGATAAATACAAGTCGTCGGATGAGATATTATAAGGCTTAGAATAAGCAAAAGTCCTGTTATTTGCCAGATGCGTGAAGATTTAAAATAAAGAGCGATTATGATAAGGGGAAATATGATCAGACCAATAGATTGGGGTGAGAAATGAAATTGCAACCACGCATTCATTAATATGTGGGTCAATAATGCAAGCTTTCTGACCATATCATTCTTGGAAATATGCTGAATTAATACATAGTATCCGAGTAAGAATATAATAGATGAGAAAATTGGATAATATTTTAGAAAGTCATAAGAGTGTATGCCAGACATTTCAAGGCCTATAGCACTGTATAAGAAGGTTCCTGGCCAGCTCATATAGAGCGTTATATCTGATGAAGGTATGTGCCCATAGCTCAAGATCAATGAGACATTCTCGAAATGATTCCAAGGATCGGTAACCCTTGCATTTGGCTCTATGAGCACTGGAGTCACCCATACCATGATATTCAGTATGATTATCTGGAACATGAAAAAATATTTTGGAACACAATCGATCATTATTATGATCCCACTGATCAAACTGAAAATTCCAAGCCAAAACCATATAGGTATGACTTGATAGAGACCAAATATATTATCTGGATGAACCCACCAGACCTGGTAAGTGGCTATCAGATAAAGCCAGAGAACGACTCCCATAAGGGTAAGGAGGGATCCCATTATCTTTCGTTGTTTAACTGATCCTTCGGTTAAAAATGGGAAAATATCCTGCCAATCCATCAGTTATTCCTCCTATGCGACATTTACATCTATCCACAGATGGATCTCTCTATATACAGTTGGGTCATCATCCTTATATAATTCCATGGTGAGTTTATATTGGCCTGCATAGTCTATCTGAAATGCAAAGAAGGTCTCATTAATCTGTTCATGCTCTAAGGCTATGTCATAGGAAGATAGTGTAATATTCTGTCTTTGACCAGTGGTGTTAAGCAGACTGATAATTATTATATAGTTTGTTGATTCATACTCATGACAAACTGTCCCTATGGTTATTGTTTTAGTCTCATTAGTTGTCATATTTAAAGGAAGATCAGTAATTCCCCTATTTTGATCCAATACATAGAACTCTGTAAAATTCTCCCCCTCCAATGGATTGGTCAAAACATATGCCAGTGTAAACCCACTGATTATCAAAGAGATCACCAGAACAATGGCTATGAACTTGTCTTCTGGTTCTTCAGCATTTTGGAATATATTTATCTTCTCCACAGGCATTGTGAAACGATCTGCCTCGGGGATCAGAGATCGTCTGTACCAGCCCATACCACATACAAAAACTATAAAAATTATCAAAAAGGCCAGAATGGGCTTAAGGGATATCTCAGAAATGAAATTCAAGATTATACCAATAAATGCCAATATAACTATGCTCAATCCGAAACTCAATACGATCCTTTCAATTACCTTTATTCCGCGGGTGTTGGTCTCATTTCCCTTGCTATTTTCAGCTTCATACACTGTGTGATTTTCAGGCCATAAAAATGAAACAAAGGCATATCCTGGGAAAAAAATAACAATTGGCAAAGCAAATATGATACGTATGAGATTACCACCAGGTAATAAAATGATGGAAATAGCAGAAACTAAAGACAATATAATTACTATTATCAAATCCAGGGGATAAGTGTTCTTTTTGATAATTGCAGGGATGTTAACAGGCTCCATTATTCTTCCTCCTCTCCTAAAACACCTCTTTTGAGGTAAAACTTCTTATTAATATAACTCTCCACCACTGAATCATGCGAAGCAATAATAACCGTCGCACCAAATTCCTTATTGGCCTTTTTAAATGCTTCCATCACGATATCACAATTTTCCATGTCAAGAGATGCAGTGGGCTCATCCGCAAGTAGGACCGTTGGGCTATTAGCCAGTGCCCTGGCAACAGCCACTCTTTGTCTTTCACCGCCACTTAGTTCATTTGGATATTTACTTGAATATTCATATAGTTCGAATGTCTTCAGAAGCTCCCTAACCTTCCAATCACCATCATGCCACTTTGCGATTTTCATTGGCAGAAGGACATTCTCGAAAACTGTGAGATCATTTATAAGATTATGAGCCTGGAAAACAATACCTATCCTGTGAAGTCTGATGCTGGCCAATTCCTTATCTGACAATTCCCCAGTATTGTATCCATTAAGGAATATCTCGCCTTTGGAAGGGGTGTCGATGCATCCTATGAGATTGAGCAATGTTGTCTTTCCACTTCCAGATCTACCTTTGATCAATACCATATCATTGGATTTGATGGTCATGCTTATGCCCTTTAGGATCTCCTTCCTATTGTCATAGGATTTCCATACATCCTTCAGTACTATGTCCATTTGCTTCATGGTCGATCTTCCAGTTAAACAGGCAATGGGGCTCTCCATCAGTGCAGTATAGAGCATTTTGGACAGTTACTGTGTTCAACTATCCAATGAGTGACCCCAAATTCTGGAAAATCCTAAACTGATTTAATATTAAACCCTTTCGGATCAGTTAGTATCATGATATATTCACTCAGATATCACTGGAGTGGTGACAAAAGCATTCTTTCTTCTTATCAGCCTTAGCCATCCATGCTCGTGTTTCGTACGCCTCATCTTGACACAACGTATTCGAAGCTGTACATCTGTTTCGCCAACATCATGCAATCGCAGGTAAATGATGCCATCTGCCAGGAAATCCTCATTATTGGCCACCATTAGTTCACTACCTTGTGTGATCTCGGATATCAAAAATACTGTTGAATCCATCTCCTTCAGGAATCTTATAAAGTGAAAGAGATCGACCCTTGGCGAATTGAGCTCTGCCAAAGAATAAAGAGCAGCCAGGGAATCAACCACGATGAAATCAAAATCCTCCATCTCCGCTCTCTTTTGAATATATTTACTCAATATGCCAAGCCAATTACGACCATGTTCTTCTTCCTGATGACCCATCCTTATCTTTCCCACATCGACCATGTACAATTCCAAGTCGTCCAGGCCAGTCATACCAAGATCCTGCATGGCTCCCTTCAGGCCTTCATACCCTTCTTCAAGTGACAGGTATAGCCCACGCTTATGCTCTCTCTTCGCATTCTCGTACATTATACTGAAAGTAAGGGATGTCTTCATGGTTCCAGGAGTTCCACATATCAATACGACATGCCCCTTGGGTATTCCTCCACCCAGATTATCATCGAAGCCCTCAATGTAAGTTTTGATCTTTTCCACCATGAAATCAACTCGTGCATACTCTATAGTACCCAGATAGCGATGATGATATTAAAATGTGAAGTACGCGTACTCAATAATGGTAATACATGTAAACTACCAGGCCATAAATGACCTGGCGTTACTGCTTATATGATATGGATGCTAGGTCACTTATGTCTGTATGTTTACAAACAAGGCCATATGCTCAATTTCTCGAAGCTTTACTCAGCTTCGAGTTTAGATGAATGATAATGATGAGCATACGGCGGTCTACTTTTTTTACTGGGGTCGATTCATCCCCAGCCTAAAGACTGGGGCGTTTTCGACCTTTAACAGTAAAATGGAAAAATATACAAAATAATTAATACTCATTTTGATTACTCCATAATATGACTGGAAATAATATTTTTCTTCCAAAGAAAATGTTCCTCACAAAGGGAATAGGAAAGCACAAGGAGAAATTAAGTAGCTTCGAGCTGGCTCTTAGAAATGCAGGTATAGAGAAATATAACCTGGTCAGAGTATCATCCATATTTCCACCAGGATGTAAAATAATATCCAAAGCCAAGGGTCTGGAAATGTTGAAACCTGGTCAGATAGTCTTCTGTGTAATTGCTGAAAATGCATCAAATGAACCGAACCGCCTTATGGCCGCCTCCATTGGTGTCGCGATCCCAAAGAAGACAGAGCATTATGGGTATCTTAGCGAGCATCATTCCTTTGGACAGAAAGATAAAGTGGCTGGAGAATACGCCGAGGATCTGGCAGCTGAAATGCTGGCTTCCACTTATGGAATAACCTTCAATGTCGATGCCAGCTACAATGAGAAGAAAGATTTCTTCAAAATAGATGGCAGGATAGTCAATACAAGAAATCATACCATATCAGCAGTATGTGATAAGAATGGATTGTGGACGACTGTCATATCAGTCGCGGTTCTTGTACTATAGAATATCTGTGAAATACCAACTCTGTAAAGTATCAACATCATAGGGGTCTGGCTTTTCGAAGTCGAACTTTGTAAGTTTCAACTTCTCAAAGTTCGAGTTATAGCGAATTCTTTGTTCCTCAAGGCTACAGGATGATATGGATTGATCTTCAATACCTCTTCATAACACTGTATGGCCTCGTCGAACTTTCCTTCAGATTGTAAAAGAGCGGCTTTATTGAGCCAGACCCCGATATCCATCTTATCGAGTTGCAGGGCTTTGTCATAGCACTCCAGAGCATCCTTATTATTACCAAGCACCCTGTAAGTGACGCCGAGATTTGACCAAATTCCGGGATCCTTCGGGCTTATATCCAGGGCCTTACGATACCATGTTATTGCTTCATCGGTCTTGCCCAGAGTTCTGAGTAAAATACCTTTATTGGACATCAGATCAGCATCATTTGGGTTCAATTCGAGTGATTTGTCATAGCACAATAAAGCCTCTCCCAATAGTCCCAGACGATGCAGAGATACGCCTTTGTTGAACCAGGCCCAGGAATCATTCGGGTTCTCTTCCAAAGCCATATCAAAGCATTCAACAGCCTGTTCACTCTTGCCCATTTTTTCCAATGCCACCCCTCTATTGAACCAGGAATCATCCTCTGGTCTTGTATTGAAATCATATGCTGATATTTCATCTTTTGTTAGATCAGACATAGGCTTCCTGGTCTCAGATAATCTCTTCACAGGCGGTTCCTCGGCCTTTGGTGGCTCTTCCGGCTCTTCCGGTTCTTCTGGATCAGCCTCATCATGAGTTGGCTCTTCTGTTTTCTTCGTCTTGAGCTTTCCAGATATCTTTGCTTCATGCCTTGAAGGAATTACCTTTTCATCGGATTCCAATGATGGTTTTACATGATCTGCTTTGAACTCATATCCGCAGATATCACATGTATCTACATCTGTGTGCCACATGGCACCGCATTCAGGACATTCTAGCTTATTTCCAGTCAACATTATATTTCGCACATCCTTTATCTGATCGAATTTTCTGGCCAATGCATTTGAGATCTCCTCATTTATGGATCCTGGATTCAGAGGTACTATGAGACTGGAGCCGTTTTTAGCCGCAAATTTACCTAGATCTGATAGGAACTCTTCCGTAACATCATATCCGTTCTCCAATATTAGATATTCGACCTCGTCTATCATCACAATGCATTCTTTATGGCTCTTCATGAACTTTTTCAGGGTTTTGAGAACCTCACCAGTGAGGGCTTTGGGATCCGTGGGGTCTGAAAGCCAAATGAATTTCGCCTTCTTAAGGTTATACTCTTTCTTCAGCTTGCGCGGTAATTTGGTTGTCAGGCATATGCATGGTATTCCATGCTTGTCGAACTCTGCGAAGAGCTCGAAAGTGAAATTCGTTTGTGTTTCGTATATTAGATGATTTTTCCCTCTCTCTATCATGCTACCTTCCCCATATTAAATTCTACACCAACCCTCGCCTCTCCAGTTCCTTCAAAGCGATCTCCCTGTTCTTGACTGCGAGTCTTCTACCAGGGTCTATCTGCATCGCTTTGTCATAACATTCTATTGCCTCCTTCAAGAGGCCCATACTGCCAAGGACAACACCTTTATTGCTCCAAACTCCCGCATCTCTTGGATTGATCTCTATGGCCTTATCATAAGCTTCTATGGCCTCTTTTATCCTTCCAGCACTTCTCAAAGCAATACCCTTATTGCTCCAAATACTTGAATCACCTGGATTGACCTGAAGACCCATATTGTAAGAATCAATAGCTTCCTCAACACGACCCAATGTTCTCAGTGCGATCCCCCTGTTACCCCAGACCTCACTATCATTTGGATTGATCTGAGTGACAAGATCATAACATTCAAGAGCTTGTTCTATCCTTCCCAACATCTGAAGTACAACACCCTTATTGAATAAAGATTCGGCATGAGCTGGGTCTATGGCAAGAGCACTGTCATAATGTTTGATAGCGTCCTCGAACTTCCTCTGTCTTCCAGCGGCAATGCCCATATTGAATTTTTCACTGACCTGGGCCTTCTCTGTTGGTGAAAGACGCCTTTTCACAAGCCTTCCTTTGATATGCTTCTCCATTGCATCGTTTATATCCATGGATAGAGAATCCAGATTCTTACGGGAACCTCGGAGTTTGCTTACATCTCCATCATAATCACTGAGCACATTTTTATATTGGTCTTCCACACCGCTGATATTCTTATGCAATGCCTCTTTGATGTCGCCCATTATCTTGTGCAGATATTCCTCGGCCTTGCCCGAAAATATCAGAGCAACAGATACATATTTCCCATCTGCAATGAGGATGATATATCCTTTCACATCTATTCTGCTAAATTCAGATGATTCTTCAGATGCGAAGGAATTGTTTATGAAGTCCAGAATTGCCTGTAACATGCCCCCGATGAGATCTGGATCGATAAGATCCTGGTCTCTCCAGGTTTTCCTCTGGATCAGTGTTCCCGTGCTCCTGTGAATGAGATATATATCCTCGATCTCCAGGTCTGGAAGGTCATCATCTTCCATAGGTATCTCCTGGGTGGCTAATGGGTCAGGTGGGGCATCTATCCTCAGATCCTGCGGTGTGGACATTGCTGGCTGGGATTGCGCAGCAGGAGTGTATGAAGTTGGAGAGGGAGTATATGATGCAGGTGTAGGGGAAGGCGCAGGAGCCGGCGCGGTTGGCTGAGGTTGTGGAGCTGGCTCTGGCTTGCCCGCGATCTCATTTATTGTTCCAACCTTGTCAAAATCCCTAGAAAGAGTTGTCACTGTTTCCTTATTGAATGAATTGGGATTAATGGCTATCATGACGGTTCCGCCATTCATGGACGCCAGGTCATTCGTGCGTTTTATGAACTTCCTTACCTTGTCATATTCATTCTCCAGGGTCAGATAAGCAAAACCATCGAGCAAGAGTACTGATTCTTCATGTGCCTTCAGGAACTTGTTTATCACCCTTGTTATTTCGAAATCCAATCTTGTGGGAACAAGAGTATCGGGCTCATTGCTGGAGTCCGATAGCCAGTATATCTTTGCCTCTTCAGATAGACCATATATTTTCTTCAATTTCTTTGGATATAGGGTCGTTATACAGAGACCTGGAACCCCCGATTTGACCACTTCGTCAAATAGTCTAAAGGTCTCATCGGTCTTGTCCTCGTAAATAAGATAGTTCAATCCTGTGTCAATAGCCGTTTGCCTCACCCCTGAGTCAATTACTTGAATACTATGACGGTGTTATATGGCTTTACCATTAATATCTTTTTGGAGAATAAGAGGATCAAAAGCTGAAAATGGGGTCGGTTAGAGCATTATGCAAAATATGACCTCTAAAGATCATCAATATATTGCCGGATGTATGCTTAGTATTCTTTGCCATATATACATTATTATAGTTAATTATGGGTAAACAATAAATAATACATTGTGCAATCAGTAGCCAGGTGCTAAAAGTTTATGAAATTGGATAATCACCCAAAACCCAGAACCATCTACATTGTTGCCATATTCACATTGGTAGCTTCCATAGTTTTAATATCTGGGATATCGGATTCGGTGGTTTCGGCCGAGCAGACCAGGGCTATAACATCTCAGGAAAGGTATGAGACCTTGCCCTTCAGTCCAGGCAGCCTGATAATTCCGATGGATGAGAAACAGAATGAGAAAATGCATGCCTTTGGCATGCTTCATGCTCTTTTAAGAAATGAGACCGTATGCTACAGGCTCATCGGACCTCCAGCTTCTTTCATAAACACCATACAATTTCCAAATGGGACCAATTATTCCGGTGGCCCAATGATCCTATTGGAGTACAATATCACATTATTTGATGAAATAAAGGATCAATTTCCCCTTGTTACCATTCATGAAGTTTCAGAGACCTTTGTTGGCCAGAGGGTGTACAAGATAGAGGAACCTACAAAGGTATTGATAATAGGTAGAGAGGGCACAGACTATCAGGAAAGCCTGTCTGCGGAACTATTGAATGATATGAAGATACCTTACAAGGTCAAACAGATATGGCATATCTATCCAGATTCGACTGATTTCCTGGATAATGATCTCATAATTATCGAAGACCCAGGTGAGAACGGAGAAATGAGGAGCTGGAAGAGAGACATGATAAGATCCGCTGTGGGTAGTGGTCGGAACTTCATATTCATTGGTAAGGCCGTCAAGGACCTTCCAAAAATATTTCCCATGAGTGTGAGTCTTTATGCTGTCAATGATAAGATCAACTTCCAGGCCACATTTGACAATATCGGAGAATCTCCATCCCAATATCATGGATCTGATATCGTCAATGTGACCACCAGTAACTCGATAGCCACAACTCCCATGTTCGAAGATATGAAACCCATGCTCTATGCAGAGGGGTTTGATGCCCAGATACTATTTGCATCATATTTCAGATATGGAGATGGGACCGTGGAGATATTCTCCTTCGATCCAGAGGACCAAGTGGGAGAAATGAGAGAGATGGCCTCCATATTCCTGGGTAACAGGTTCGTACAGGCTCCCCCGGCACCATTGAAAGCGCCATTGCCATTGGCTCCGTCCGCAATGCCAGTTCCGGCTCCAACTTTACCACCACCACCACCACCGCCACCACCGCCGCCTCCAAGCGTGCCGATGGCGACGGCCATACCTGCGCAGTATCTATTCGCAGGTTTTGCTGGGCTTGCATTGGGTGACAGGATAAAGAGCAAGACCAAGCCTAAAGTCGCCGTAAGGCAGAAGATCAAGATAAGTACATGAGGGTTGAATATGAAAATAATAAGAATGCTAGGATTTGCGATCGTGATGTCATTCATCTTCAGCATGGCATTTAGTGCCGTATGCTGTCATGATAATGATGGAGCCAATATTCATGATGAGGCAATAGCTCAGACAGAAGGAACAAGACAGGGATTTGTAGGATGGCAACATGCTAGCTTTGATGAGAATCTGGAAGTGGACTATGCGCCCGTCAACCCCAAGCCCACGGACCCGATCAGAATAACTATCAGGTCACTTGAACCGGATGTCACCATACAAATGGCCTATGTAGATATCACTGTCACCTATCCGCAGGGTGGAGTAGCCACCGGTGGAAGGACATTCCTCAGAGTTACTGAAACAGAAATGAAATGCCTGATCGGCCCCTATGATGTTAATGGAACCACGGTGGCCTTCTTCATAAATGCTTATGATTACAACAATGTGCCCATGCAGTCTCCAGTATACACCATCAATGTCATGGGAGAAGAGAGAACAGGTGGCTGGAACAGACTGACTTTCGATGATAATATAAAACTCACACAAACACCCGTATCACCAAATGCCAGTGAAGCCGTCAATATAATAATTGAATCCAGAGATAGTATCCCCATAGAGGGAGCCAATCTATACTTCCTTTACAAACCGATCGGAGGAGCAGTGGAGTCTGGAGGATGGGCCTTTGACAGGGTGAACATGACTACAATGGAGAGGGAAATACCCGCTAATTTCCATCCAGCTGGCGCGAATATATCTTACTGGATAGTGGCGTGGGATGAATACAGTAATCTGACAAAGTCAGAACCCATGAATTATTCTGTTCCTGGTATAGTTCTATTCAATTATCCCTTCGAGTATACGATAAAAGAACCAAATGGGGATGTGGATAATTCAAAATGGTACCCGGACAATATCACACTTTTTTCCCTGGCTGGGATAGGAATAATAATGATCCCCCTCCTTGCCTATCTGAAGTCCGAAGAGAATAAGAAGATGAAGAAGAAGGATGACCTTATCATAAAGGAAAAGGATAAGGAGATACTGGGTGGAATTAAAGAAGAAGAAATTGAACCCGATAAAGATGATGATCCAGAAACAGATGAGGAGGGTTCAATATGAATGCGCAAACTGAAATGGCAAAGCCATCAATGATATTTGGACTTACCAATAATCTGAGAAAGATAGCATCGGAGGAGTCAAAGCATCCGAGATTCGTCATAGTCCTGATGTTCTTCATCCTGGGATTGTTCGGGGCATCGTGGATACCCTTCCTCCCATGGTGGATGGCGATCATCGTGGCTTTCATCATTGCCGCGATATCATATGGTTTTCCATTCCTATCAATGGTCGTGCTCAGTATTTTCGTAATAGGAGCTGCTGGATATCAGACCGCGGAGTTCGGACTGTTCATGATGCTCTTCTCCATGGTGGTATTGATAATATCCATGTTCGATTGGAAACTGGGATTCCTGGTATTCCTTTCGATATTCCTGTCCAGGTTCGGGCTTTCATTGATGGTGCCAATGGTGGCAGCCACATTGTTCCCTCTATTATTGTCCCTATCCACCATCGTGCTCACAGGGGTGTTCCTCACCTTCATGACCACATGTGGAAACTTGACAGTCGCGGGTATGCTGGTTGGCCCAGTACATGATACCAGCTTCATAGCCTTTTACAAGCCAGTAGTTACTAACTTCGTACCTTCTGACCTTGGTTCCGCCCTGGGCTCGATCCAGAACGCGGAGATGGACATGATGGGGCAGGTCATAGGTGATAATCTTGGCCTTTCAATAATGCCCATAATCCAGGTAATATTATGGGGATTCGTGGCCTTCCTGGTATACTGGTTCTTCAACAGAAAGAGATCACATGGCAAGAAGTTAGATGTCAAGATGACACTACTGCCAGCTTCAATAGCCGCAGGGGTCTTCATCGGATCTTTAAGCTTCATGCTCACACCAACCACAAATGGAATACTGGCAGGCATCATAATCATTCCAATGGTCATGGCCTCCATCCTTCTTGGGAAGGCAGGACATGAGTATTTCTTCACTTACTTTGTCAATCTGGAGATCGAGACCAATGTCGGAACCAGGATATCGGAGATGGATAATCTGGGAGAAAGCAGTTTCCAATTGATCGGGGGTCTGGATGATGTTAAAGAAGATATCAAGGAATCCATCATGATGCCGCTTTTGATGAGCGATATAACTGCCAAATATGGCGTGGAAGCTCCTCATGGTATCCTTCTCTTTGGTCCACCAGGTTGTGGAAAGACAATGCTGATGAAGGCACTGGCCAATGAGCTCAAGGTGGAGATGATCACCATAAAATGTTCCGATATCATGTCAAAATGGTATGGGGAGAGTGAGAACAAGCTCGCGGACTTATTTGAAACTGCAAGGGAGAGAAGGCCATGTATCATCTTCTTTGATGACATGGAAGCAATGGCCAAGCACAGAGACCTGTACGCTGGAGATGATGTCACACCAAGACTTTTGAGTATCATGCTGGCCGAGCTTGACGGTATGGATAATGCCGCAGGCATCATACTTGTCGGAACCACGAACAAGCCAGAGCTTATAGATCCGGCTCTTCTCAGGCCTGGAAGGTTCGACAAGATCATATACGTACCACCGCCAGATGTCGATGAGAGAATGGAAATCCTCAAGGTCCATCTGCGCAACAGGCCGGTAGAAGAGAATATCGACATGCGCCTTGCTGCATTGAAATCAGAAAGGTTCTCGGGAGCGGATCTTTCAAACCTTGCCAAAGAGGCCGCGGTCATCGCGATGAGAAGATCTGTGGAGAGTGGTGAAGATTCAGTGATCACTGGAGAGGATCTTGTAACAGTGGCCACGACAGTCAAACCCAGTATCAATCTGGCCATGCTGAAAGAATATGAGCTTCTCAAAATGGATTATGAAAGGAAGATGCATCATGGCGAGAGAGATGAGAAATGGCAGAAGATCAAATGGGAAGATGTTGCAGGCGCGGATAGAACAAAGAAGGATATCCGCGGATATATCGATATCCTGACCAAAGAGCCTAAGATATTGGAAGATTTCCGCCTGAAGACAGGACGTGGGATGTTATTGTTCGGACCTCCTGGTTGCGGAAAGAGCCATATTATGAAGGCCGCGGCCAATGAGCTGAAGATACCTTTGCAGGTCATAAGCGCGCCCGAGATGATAGGAACTGGTTTGGGAACCATGCCAGTTAATCAAATATTCTTCCGGGCGAGGGAGAACACGCCGTCAATTCTGATGATAGAGAACATCGATGCCCTGGGATCAAGAGAATCATTCGAGAATCCAGAGGCTTTCAATGTGATATCCCAGATACTTGATGAGGTCGACAATGTCGAGGCCAGGGAGCATGTGCTTATAGTGGCAACCACCAATGATCCGGACAGCCTTCACCCCAGCTTGATGAGGCCAGGTAGGTTCGATAAGATATTCCTAGTACCACCACCCAGCTCCAAGGCCAGGAAAGAGACCTTTAAGATCTATCTGAAATACATACCAATAGCATCCGATGTTGATGACGAACTACTGGATATACTGGCGATGAAGACCAGTGGATACAGCAATGCGGATATAGCCGCCATAGTCGATGAAGCAAAGCTTACAGCGGTCGTCAACAATGATCCAGATGGTGAAGTGTGTGAAAGAACTGTGTGCAAGGACCATCTATTGAATGCGCTAAAAATGGTGGAGACATCCATCACGAAGGAATATCTGGAATCGACAAAGAAGTTCATGGAGAGATACAAAGTGAGGAAGTAAGATGGAAACATTATCCTGGATACTGATCATATCCACAATAATCTTTGCCGCACTTGGGATCTGGGGAATACGATACCCCAGATCGGCCAAAGATTGGAATAAAGATAGAGCGGAGACCATGTCCTTGTTCTTCAGTATGATGATTTTCCTGGTCTTTTTCCTTTTGATGTGGTACGTGGTCGGGGTGATCGACTGGCCAGATTCCATGGATCTCATTATCTGGAGCTCGATCATAATATTCCTGTCACTTATCCTGGCAGCCATATTCTTGCCAAAAGGTACGATGATGAACTGGGGCAAGAAGGGTAAGAAGGTGAAGACCGCGGACGACGATGACGATTGATAATAAACATCTAAATTATTAAAAATGAAGATCCAGGGGTGTTTCAAACACCCCTGGATCTATTGTTTAGGAATTGGCTCATCACCTATGATTAATATTGATTCATCTGTGGTGAAGTTCCTTCGCCGCGATAACACTCAGACCCTTCTTGGTCAAAGCATCTGCCGTCTTGTTAACAGCCAAGTGCTTGTCCATGTAATTCTGGGTTAGGTCATCCATCATCCCGTTCTTTATGACATCTTCCTTGGGCAGGAAGTATTCCAGTATGTCAGATGGATGGCTTCTTGACTCCTCGATGTCCATATCCCCGCCCTCGTGCTTGGCACTGATGTTCGGAACGGTCTTGGCAATATGCATCAATTCATCACGACGGTCGTATGGCTGGCGCACGATGCTCTTGTATGATTCGAATATATGATGTTCGAATCTGACCACATCGTCCAGGTTCATGGCCTTTCTGATCTCCGCACTTATCTCGATGGTCTCATTATTCACCGAATTGGAGAAGTTGAAACCAATAAGGGAAGTTGTGCCGTCCCCTCTGCTGAATAATTTGGCAGCCATCAGGGTCCAGAATATGGAGTATGGATTGTCATTACCCATGAATACCGATATTTTAAACTCATTGTTCACACCCAGCTTGTGAAGCATGTAGGCCAGCATCACAGTTCCTGGGTTGACATTGAGCACCTGGTTAACACCGTAATTTGTGTAATAATACAGGAACTCGTCGATCCATTTTAGTCCATAATCATTTGGCTGGCCCACACCACCGAAATAACCGGTGATGGTCTCCGGACCGCCAAGATGGACATTGGATCCGTCCGTTCCTTTGGTGTCCAGTGTCTCACAAACACTGGCGCCAATGATCTTCATCGCGGCCTGAACCGCCAAAAGATCATTATCATCTTCTTGCTCCTTCATCATTCGAACACGAATGAAACGACCTGGCATCAATTCCTGATTGGCTATTGCCTGTCTGGCTTCCTTCATGAAGAAAGGAAAGTACTGAAGAGCACTGATCTCAAGAGTTACGGCGATGTCATCATCGAACTCCAGCCCAGCAGCATTATCACCCACTATCTTCTTCTTGTAATCCTGAATACTGATGAAAGCTCCATTGTCCCTCTGTTCTATCAGCCATTTAAGATCCGCAAGGTATGGTGAGTTCTTGGCTTCCAGCTGGCCAAGGAGATTCTCCAGCTTTCCAGCCTCCTCCGCCTTCCTGTTTATCTCATCCACTCCGCCATACTTGTCAATGATAGCAAGGAGATCATTGACCAACCTGTTATCTGGATCCATTAGAAAATCATTTATCTCATTCAATCTTTTATCAGATATCTTTAACATTTCTCTGCTCATATTTTTGCCTCCCGATATATAAAACGGTATTGAAATAGGGTTAATAAAGATTGTGAAATTCAATAAATACTTTAAGCATTGAGACCATATTAGATATTGTGGACTATGAGAAGACACTGGAGGATATCCAGGAAGCCCTGGAGCTATTAGCCAGTCAGCCCGATATTCCGATAATCGTGGAAGGCCGCAAGGATGTCAGGGCCTTGCGGGAGCTTGGAATTGAGGGGGTCATAATAATTTTGAATGATGGCAATTCGATAATAGACACCTGCACGAGTTTATCGAAAGAACACTCAAAAGCCATAATCCTCACCGATTGGGACAGGAAAGGTGGACAGCTGGCTCGCCTGCTGATGGAAGCACTGGAGGCCAATGACATGAAATATGACACTGATATTAGAGCGACGATATCCAGGCTGTCGAAAAAAGAAATAAAAGATATTGAGTCATTGCCGAAATACTTAGCCAGGCTGGAAGAGAAGGTGAGAGGATAGACCGCAAGTCTAATATGTGGGACTTGCGATTCTCAGTGTAGAGGGTTGAGGGTGGACACAGAAAATAAAGATGAATATTTTGAATTCCTGAATAATAAAAAGCCCCAGGCAAACCTATTTTTAAAGTCTGATAAACCTTATATTTGGAATGATCTGCATAAACAATTAATGAGCACTGCCATTATCGGCATAGTGGTCTTTTCTATAACTCATATTTTGGGAGTTCTATTTCCAGTTGGATCTGATACATTTTCTTTAGAAGGGTTTTTTACGAACTGGGCATGGGTATTTGTAGTTCTGGGATTCATTTTGATCATAATGGCGATGATCTCTTTGAGAAATACTGGCTATTATAGATATGTGGTTTTTTTACCAGGGGAAATTCCAGAACAATATGAATCCATATTGGAAGATAAATTGAAAGATATTGGGGCAGATTTATTAATTATCAATCAAGGAGATCCCTTCAATAATGATCAAATTAAACCTAATTTGGTGATGATTGGTAAAGTCAGCGCAAGACCTGTTTTAACAGTTTATGTAGAGATCGAGTCTCATCAGGAGGATTTTGCAATCATTCGAAAACCTATTGACGAGTCCTTTGTATGGATAGAAAGTAATGTTTGATCAAAAACATTACCTCTGCCCAAATTCCACACCCGGCTTAACAAACTATTCTCCCAACAAGGGTGGGTCTCAGTGTGTTGTCAGTGAGGTGGGGGCCTGGAAGGCGGGAGATACAATAATATGCAGAGCGATAATTATGCGAACATGCCCCGTCTGGATGATTCATATAATATTTAGCAGGGCGGGGTACTATATTCGGTGATGATTCAAGTGACAGTTGCGATGTGCCAGTAGGAAAATAAACTCCTCGCTCAAGACAAGTCTAAGTTCATATTTCTAGCCTTGTTCAAAATGCGAGGAGGAAAATAAAGCCCCGCCTCGATCAAAGCAGGGGCGGGGTCCTTATCCTCACCCAACATAACAAACGAACACGACACACCTCCGCCCTAGCTTATCAAATACTCATTTCCCACCACAAACCCTTTTATTCCCCCACCTCAATGTACAAATGGTGGAAAAAATGGAATTATTAACCGTCAAAATAAACAACCCGGATGAACTGAACATCATCATAGGCCAATCGCATTTTATCAAGACCGCGGAAGACATCTACGAGGCCATGGTGAACACCGTGCCCAATGTGAAGTTCGGTGTAGCTTTCTGCGAGGCCTCGGTCAATCGCCTGGTCAGGGTGGAGGGAAATGATGATGAATTGAAAAAACTGGCTGCGGAAAATGCGTATGCGATCTCCGCCGGTCACATATTCTTCCTCATCATGAGGGACGCGTTCCCTATCAATGTCCTCAGGTCGATAAAGAATGTACCTGAGGTCTGCAATATATTCTGCGCCACTGCCAATGCCGTTGAAGTGATAATTGCGGAAAGCGAGCAGGGGCGAGGTATATTGGGTGTCATAGATGGCCAGCCCCCACTTGGGATCGAGGATGCGGAAGCAGAGGCCACGAGGAAGGAATTCCTGAGGAAGATCGGATACAAGCGATCATGAGTGTGATCAATCCTTTGTTTGGCATAAAATCATAAAACCAAATACCTAAATATCGATGACCATTTCTACCCCTGATGGTAGAGGAAAGCCAGCCTATTAGTGATACGAAAGTCGAGGTCAAATTGAAGAGAGACCTCGGTCTCTTCAGTATTTTGATGATCGGGCTTGGGCCGACACTTGGTTCCACCATCTTTCTTCTTGTAGGATTTGGCCTTGAGATCGCAGGACCTGGGCTTGTGCTTGTTTTTGTCCTGAACTTCATTGTCACGGTCTTCACAGCCATGGCCTATGCCGAGCTCAGTAGTGCCTTCCCTGATACTGGAGGAGGGTATCTGTGGGTGAAGGAAGGAATGCCACAACCTATTGGTTTCCTGGCGGGCTGGATGTCCTGGTTCGGGCATTGTATCGTGACAAGTTTCTACGTCTTTGGTTTTGGAAAAGGAGTTATGTGGATACTGGAGGCTAATGAGATCGCCATACCCTTTGACGCAGACCTTCTTGTGAAATCATTGGCAGTCGCAGTGTGTTTGGTCTTCATTTTGATCAACTACAGAGGGACAAAAGAAACTGGTAAATCCAGTATCTATATCACACTTGTTCTCATCGTCATTATATCCATATTCATCATTTCTGGAATTATCTACATAATTCTAAATCCTGGAGCGCATGGAGGGGATGTGACCTCGGTCGTCAGCAATCCGATACCAAATGGCTGGGGTTCTATCCTGATAGCCATGGGATTCACATTCATTGTTTTCGAGGGTTATGAGATAATCTCTCAATGTGGAGAGGAATGTATCGATCCTCTCAAAAATGTGCCAAAGGCAAGCTGGCTATGTATCATCATATCCACCATCATCTTCGTCCTGGTGGCCGCTGTTTGTACAGGGGTGATTGACTGGACGACCATCGGGCACACGGTTGCAGGAGATGATGTTGTGGCCCACGTGGCAGACATCACTATTCCCAAATACGGTATACTTCTGGTAGCCACAGGTGTTATCCTCGGAACACTGGCAGCTATCAACTCCACCTTATTTTCATCATCCAGGGTGTCATACGCCATGGGTCGTGATGGAGCCCTTCCTGATGCCTTTGGCACACTCAGTAAAAAGAAGAACACGCCTCATGTGGCCATATTCACCAGTGGAGCCATCGTCATAATGATGACATTGTTCCTCCCAATCGAGGATATCGCAGCTTCGGCCGATATCATGTTCCTTCTGCTCTTCTTCTTCGTGAACCTGGCTGCCATCACTCTCAGGTATAAAAGACCGGATATCAAACGGCATTATATGATGCCATTCTTCCCATGGGTCCCGATAATCGGTATTGGAACTAAATTTGTTCTGGCCATAGGATTGTGGTGGGAGTTCCCCATGGCCTGGGTAATTGCCGTCGTGTGGATCGAGATCGGCCTGATGGCCTTCTATCTGTATGGTGGAAAGGAGAAGATCGAGAAGACCGATCACCCGGATGAAGTAGCTGAAAGGGCAAGCAAAAAGAAGGGAAAGAAATACAAGATCCTGGTACCTGTTACAAGCGATGAGCAGAGATCTCTTGTTAAGTTCGCCGCCCTGGTCGCCAGAGTGGAGAATGCGGAGATATACCTGGTTAAGGTGATCGAGCAGGCAAAGGGTGAGCCCGTGGATTCGATGGCCTATAAAGAACTGGCACCTCATATCAAGGTAGTGGACAAGCTGAAGAAGATACTTGACAGAGAGCAGATAAAATGCCACAGTAAAGTCCTGATCTCCAGGCTGGCTTCCGATGCGATACTGGATCTCATAAATGAAGAAAAGATAGATCTGACGATAATCGGATGGAGAGGACAGACAAAGCCTGGTCAGATCTTTGGACACAATATTGATGAAATGGTCCAGAAGGCGAACAGTGATGTCATCGTGTTCAAATCCAAAGAGATGAGCAAGGAAGTGAAGAAGATACTCGTGGTCTCCACCCCCGAGTGGCATTCCAGTTATGCGACCAATTATTCGATTCTTATCGCGAAACAGGATTATTCCCACATCACGATATTCAGCGCAAGCGCGACCGAGGCTAAAAGAATTGAGGAAGACAAGTATGCGGACAAATTGACGCAGTTATGCCACATTCATGATGTCGAGTATACGAAGAAGGTCATCATGGTCGATAATATCGAGGATGCCATAGTGAAAGAAGCCGCTGATCATGACCTGGTTGTCTTCGGAGCCGCAGAAGAATGGACATTGAAGAAGTATGCCTTTGGCAGTATGCAGGACAGGATGGCGAAAAGTATACAGAAGCCAATACTCATGGTGAGGAAGATCACACAAAGATCCAACATATCGGATGATCCAGTATCTGATAAAGAGGATTAGTTCTCACTATACCTGTTAATATTGATGAAGTATTTTGAATCAGTTGAAGGATGATAGTGCTATTCCATCCTTCTTCAATCTCTCATGGATGGCTTTGATAATCTCAGAGCGTACTATATCACCCTGTGATGGATCTAAAACCCAGGCATTGACACGGTAGATCGATGTATCCTTTGATATGGACAATAATCGGATAGTGATTGGATATTTCGGATCCTGGCCAGAAACACCTGCAGAGGAAGCTGTGATTACATCCTCAATAACCTTGAATTCCACCTCGGAGCTTATTGGGATATCTATGTCCAGTCTAAGACCATCTACTGTAGTGAAGTTGTGAATGGTGGAGTCCATGACCTTATTGTTTGGAATGTCCATGAAATCACCGAAATTGGTCCTCACCCTTGTGAAGATCAGGTGCTGTTCGACTACCTCTCCAACATCCTCATCACCCAATTTGACCCAATCTCCCTTGTTTATACTGTCTGTAAGCAGAAGGATAATTCCAGATATCGCATTTTTCATACCTGGTGATGTTCCGATAATTAGTAAGATGCTGATAGTTAATCCTATTATGACAAAGACAACAAGTTCCAAATGTGGGAATCTCAGAATATCCAGGATGATCATAAGGGTGACGACAAAGGCCAGCCAATAAAGCAAATACCTGATCAAGGTCCTCACCAGATCAATAAGCTTGTTGGGGATCTTCGTGGGCTTGGATTTGAAATCATCCAGCATCATCGATGTAAGTTTTCCTACCAGGTATAGCACTACGAGAATAGTGATAAGGGAAAGAACCTCCTGCAAAAGCAGAGAGCCATCCATTCCAGCGAATCCCATTACATTGAATATCTGGTCCCTGACTTCTTGGTTCGGGGTGGTCAGCAGACCTACCAGAAATGCTATGACTATTCCAAAGAACAATAATATGTATTTCACAAAGCCTTGTGCGAAATCCAAGATACCGGATTTCATCATCGCGTCAGGATCTTGCTTGGCCTCTGCTCCTTTTATGGATATCCACACTGAGCTTAACTGAGCAAGCAACAGGAAGCTGAAAAAGGTCACTCCCGCCATCAATATGAAGATATAATCAAGGGTGAATTCAAAAAGCGTGATGAAAATATCGATATCCAACATCGCGCCAGCATAAAGAATGGATATCAGGATGAAGATTATACTCATCACCCTTACAGCCGAGAATACAGAGTCCAGTGTTCGATCATCCACATAGGTTCTCTCTTTCAATTTGAGGAAACTTATGTATCTCGATAGATGAGAGAATATGAAAAGTAATACCGTGAATAGGACTATCCCTATTACCACTAGGAGCGCGTAATCTTCCGGCCCTGCTTCATTCATGATGCCGGTCATTATTTTCGAACTGCTTGCCAACATGTTATCCACAATGGGATGAAATAATCGATTATTTATATTTATGCACAGAAGCTGAAGAATTGGTATGAATATTACTGGGATAGGGATACTTTCCTCTTCCTACGAACAATACTGAATATGACCATTGGCATGAAGATGACAAATGCGAATGTGCTGTATTCGGATATGATTATGACCATCGTGCCAGATGCGAACATCACCCATGTTATTCCGGCATTGGTATTACTGCCTGCTGTGTAATGAGGTGCACCGATCAGGACATCGTTCTTGCTATTACCATCCAGGTCGCCCACCTTACACACGGACCAACCGAAATGAGAACTGGCATTGTATGAATAGTTGACATAATCCGCATTGGAGGCACTGATGGTACTGGCCATGGTGGCAGAGCCATTGAAAATATACACCGCTCCTTTTCCACTACTGTAATACGGTGCTCCGACGATGACGTCGTCATATGTGTCGCCATTGAAGTCATCCAGACCATGGACGGAGTAGCCGAATTTGTCGCCTGAGGATTCGCCTGTAATTGTGACATTGGCCGAGGCAGGGCAATAATACTCGATAGAAATACTATGTAAAACAGGGGTGGCAGAACCATTTCCATTCATCTCCACTTTGTATCTGAGCTGGCTTCCGGCTGGTTCTCCATTGCTAAATGAATATTCGGAGCCAGAAGTCAAAGACGGGCTGTAGGTGGTACCTCCATCCCTGGAGACTTTGACTGTCATGGTTTGGCTATTAAGAGTCGCACTCCATGTGGGTGTTACCGATCCGACATAATCACCTGCTGTATATGTGTCTGATTCCACATATCCATACGTGTCCACGATATATGTGCTAAGTTTAACATTATCAAGATAGGCCACGGTCGCAGCTGTTCCAGTTTGGAAAGTAATTATTCCAACATCAACATCATTTATCAGTTCAGCACCGGTTGCTCTGGAGACACCATCAATATAAATGTCATATACAGATGGCGTTGCCGAGCAATCAACATCAAGCTGGAAATGATACCATTGATTAGCATTATATGTCTGCAATACCTGAATAGCGCCATCGTAGTATATTATTGTGCCATCAGTGTAAAACAACATTTGTATGCCAGCTGTATAATCAGACTCTGGTCCAAGAATCTGGAACCAGCCAGTTGTTGTGGTGACACGAGCATCAAATTCTATAGTGAATGTTGTTGAAAGAGGCATGGACGTCTTGGTAATGTTCACCCTATCAGTGGTGTCTGTGAATTTGACACTGTTATATCCGGAAACACTTTGATCATCACTTACTTCAATGGAGCCGCCGGTTTCAGTCACTGTCCATCCACCAGGGTCATCTGAGATTGTTTGAGCATCGAAGTTCTGTGGATTGGTCAAATTTACATCCCCAGCGGAAACAGCAAATGTACTGTTGAGGTCTCCGGTATTGAAATCTGCCTGAGTGGTGTTTGATATAGTGCTGGAAGTGAGTCCCATAATTGGACTTCCGTAATAGATATAGGCATTTCCATTCGCGGTCCCTGGTGAGCCTATGATGACATCGTCATTTCCATTATTATCAACATCTCCAGCATCAGCCACGGACCATCCGAAATGTGTTTTGATAGACGCGCCAGAGACTCTGAGGTACATGTGATCAATGTATACTGTGTCGAGATTAGAATCACTAGTGGATGCATCAATCACACCGATATAGAGTGTACCTGTAAAGGCATCCAATGTAGCATCTGAGAAAGATTGGTAAGAATCATCATCGCTTGTTTTTGTGACATCTAACATTTTTGTCCAGGAGCTGACGAGACCACTTCCTGTTGTGGAATAGTAAAACTCCATATTCTCTGAATCCTGATTGGTTCTATTGGCCTCCAGATAGAATCTAGTATCAGTTCCAGTAGTAATACCGGCCATGGTCCATTTATGTTCCAATCTAGTTGAAGCGACCGTTAAGGTGGTGTTCACGCACATATAGTCGATTTCCAGAGTATCTGCCTGGCTGCCATCAGTAGAGACATTGTCAACAACACCCACATAAAATGCCCCTCCAATGAATCCATCCGCGTCAAGGTCGAATGTGTAGGTTGTCTGTGCCTGGGCATCGACCGAGAACATGTATGTCCATGCGGCAGTTCCGACATCTCCAGAATTTGTTTCAGCATAATAGAACATGAACTCATCATCCGGTGTGCCTCCAGAATCCCAGCCAGCGCGAAGCTGGAATTCGTACTGTAGCGCAGAAGATGGGATCGTTGTAAATGTCCATTTGTGCTCGAGGCTGTAGTGAGATGGGATTGTAACAGACATCGTTACATTTACATCATCCAACCAAACAGCTTCCCCATTTGAACCATGTGCACGCCACTGGATCTGGAAAGCACTATGCAGATATTGTGAATCGGTTATCGTCTCTTGATAGTTATACCAAGTATCCTCAGTAGATTGCAGGGTTGCCAAATCCTCTATGAGATCCCAAGTTCCAGTGTTATCATAGTAATAGAGTCCATATTCAGTTGCATCTGCATCATCTTCGCGCCACCAGAAGTCAACAGTGATACTGGTTGCAGATGCTGTATCCATTGATGGTGATTGAAGGGTACCAGATACACCTGCACCAGTGGAGCCATCAAAATCCGCAGAGTACGTACCGGTATTTGCATAATCGGTTTCCGGGTTCCAAGCCGTTCCTGCGGCTTCGGTCCAATCGGCGGGCCAAGAGGTACTCTCAAAGCTCTCTGTGGGGATCAAAGTAATAGTACTGATCCCGCCAGTCACCAGTGCCTCTACAATGTCCTGTGTTGTACCATCCAGATTCGCCGTTTCTGTATAATCATTCACATTGGATCCAGTATTTGATTGGTTGTAGGTTTCAGATGTGGCAAAATCCTCATCATAGGTCGCAGCTGCGCTGACCTCGGTTATGCTCTCATAGCCATCATTCTGGGTCTGGGTACTAGTATGTGTGTTCGTCACTGTTCCAGTATCAGCGATGTCCGCTCCTGTGGTGAAATCTGTGGATGCAAATTGAGGTATTCCAGCGATCACCTTGTATGGCGTTGATACAAAGTACATGTGATCCACATATAGGGTATCATTGACCGTATTACCCGTGCTCCTATCCGCATCAATGACCCCCACATAGACAATTCCAGAAAGGCCAGATAATGTATCATCTGTGTAAGATTGATATGAACCATCGTCAGTTGTCTTTGTCACTGTGACCATCTTGGTCCAACCAGAGGAGCCTACTGTCCCAGTGCCAGCTGTGGAATAATAGAATTCGAAATTATCTCCTTCTGTATTGGAGGTGTGGTTTGCCTCAAGGTAGAATGTATTCTGTGATTTGGATGTCAAAGATATGTTCCATTTATGCTCCAGACTACTTACTTTCGGAACATAGGTCACCACTACATCATCTACATAAGCATCTTCATTGAGAGAGGTTCTGTATAGATAGAAGCGTATTGCCAGATTTGGATTGTCATTGGCAGAAGCTGGCAGGAGGAAAGATTTATCCGCATAGGCTAAATCTCCAGTTAGTTCTTCAAGTATGACATAGCCAGACCCGACGTCATACTCTGCTCTGAAATAATCCACTCCCGAATCCAGCCCATTTGTGGCAACGGAATAAGATAAAGTTATACTGTCTTTTCCAGTTGAATCTATTGTTCTGGCGATCGAATTTGTAGTCACTGAATTCGCGCTTCCCAGATCGCAAGAATAAGTACCTGTATTAACATTCTCAGTACTGGCAAGAGGATCGCCAACAACAGTCCAGCCACCGGTTGTCAGATCGCCACTTTCAAATCCGTCACTGAAGAATGATGTTCCGCCTCCAGATCCTCCACCCCAAATCTCTTCGATCTCCTCATACCCATCATTACTGGATTGGGTGCTTGTGTATGTGTTGGTGAGAGTTCCACTAACTGACCAATCAGTGTCCGCGGTCTCACTTGTGGGTAAGCTGAACACATAGGCCTTCTCGTTCCCAGGCTCCCCGACTATGACCTCGCTTCCAGCACTTCCATCAGTATTTCCTGCTGTGGAAACCGAGAAGCCGAAATTACCATTGGACACAGTTCCGTTCAATGATACATCTGCTGTTGCGGCTGTAGTTGGTATACTGCCATCACCGTAGAATATGTATGCTTTACCCTTGCCGGAATTGGCATATGGCGCGCCCACTATGACATCTGAATTTCCTGAATTGTCATAGTTGCCAGCACCACTCACGCTCGCTCCAAAATCATCACCACTGGCCGCCCCTGTCAGTGTGACATTCGCGCTCGTAGTTCCTAGGTCCCAACTGCCATCACCGGTAACCTCCTCCCAGTTGAGACCCTTTCCATAGAATATGTACGCATTGCCATTTGTCGTATCTGGCGCGCCCACTATAATATCATCAAAACCATCATTATCCACATCACCAGCATCGCTCACATCCCAACCAAAATGATCACCAGATGCAGCGCCTGTTATAGTGACATTGGCGAATGCCGCCTGCATGTAATTGCTATTCGATGTGTTGAAACCGTAATATCCAAAGAATACGTAAGCGCGACCTTCATTACCACTGGCACCAGGAGCTCCCACCACCACATCCGGGTAATTGTCATTATTTACATCTCCAGCATATGAGACATTCCATCCAAATAGATCACTGGCCGCTGATCCATTACCAGATGTGACCTCGGCCAACTGTAGCATATCCCCGGCCATTGGGGAATCAGATTCTGATCCGGATCGAGTAGCTGGTAGTGTCAGAGGAGTGTCTTCCTCCGTGGCTGTATCCGAATTCTCATTCCAGGAGATCGTCTCGAAGCTGGCAGATATATCACCCGTAGTCTGTATATCCAGCATGACCTCCAATTGTTTTGAATCATATTGGAAATCAGGCATTGTGATCTCGGTCCAGTCCCATTCTCCCTGTGATCGGCCTGTGAACTCCCTGGTCGATGATGATTTTATATCACCATATTTGCCAGTGAATTCAATTACGTAATCCACACCCAGTCCAGAGCGTGAGTATCCCGTGGTCGTGTCATTGTCCGCATCAACATATATAATGGATCGATCATAGCCATTCAATGCCGGCACGGGGTCTTCTGGACCTATGTATCTGGTCACCTTGGTATCCTCATTATAGAGTTCTTCGTCAGTTCCACCAGCATTGTAGTCGATCTCACCATCACCATCATCATCATTGGAATCCGTATCCAATATGCCATCATTGTTGAAATCGAATTCATAGCCCGGTTCATACTGATCCAATATGCCATCACCATCACTATCCACCTGAGAAGGAGTTGTTGATGGAGGTGGAGGTGTGGAAGAAGGTGCCCTGGTACTGGCTGTTATAGGAACACTGGCCCCTCCCATGAAATCGCCATTTGTCCTTAAGTAAAAGGCTAATTTGGAGCCATCATTGTATGCTCCATATTTACTGATATCGATGGAAGGATTTGAGCCAGTAGTGGGTTCTTCTATCTCATCATTCGAGGATGAGGACCAGTCACTGAAACCTCCATCTATCATCACCCCGATCGGAACAACATCAATGTATCCCAGATCATGACTTGAGGAGCCCGTAGTAAGTGATGCAATCCCTCCAGTCACTGATATCCCTGCGGAGCTGGTTATCTGTGCCCCTATTGTGGTTCCAGAGCCGGCAGATGCAGAAATGTCCACAGCGACCGTGAAGCTCTGTGTTTGTCCCGCGGGTATGGTGATACCGCCCATATTCAGGTTTATAGTGGATGATAATTGTGAGGTCTCGGCTACGGAACTACCCGCACTGTTCAATACCCTGGCCGAAGTTATGGATGATAATGGGGCCGTGCCCTTGAAAGCGATCTGTATGGATTCCAGAACAGCATCTATTTCCGTCGCTGTAGCATCAAAGCCGAGAAGTGACTGGCCTGCACCGGAGAGTGTCTCCGAACACACACTTCGCTGGTCTATACTAAGAATAGCCAGGGAATTACTGACTAGATGATCTGATTTGTCATGATATCCATCATATGATTGTGAATGTACTGCGACCGTGACTGGGCCTGGATCCACCATGTCCAAAGCGGACCAGGCTATTTGAGTCTCGACAGTCTGATCCTGTGATCGGGAAACTATGTTACCAACAGAAGTGTAACCATGCCAATCATCATTGTCACTGCCTCTGAATGTGTATAACTGGGATCCGACAACATTTCCATTCCAGCCTTTGATCTCCAGCATGAAATCAGCTCCCATTCCTTCGAACATGTAGCCGGTTGTATGATCCTGATCTGTATCTAGGAACAGGTGGAACACGTCCATAAGACCAGCATCAGTGACAGGCTCCCCAGCCATTATCTGGCCATTATCAACCACACTGATATGGAAAGAAAGGTATTTGTCATCATTATTTTCCACAGCAACGCCGACAATATCGATATTTGGATTGAAATCCACACCCTCTGATTGGGATGTTGTCTCGGCGACTCCTTCCCAATCGGAGAATTCTCCATCAATGACTATGCTGTCTGCTTCGACTGGGGGTGGTGAAAAGGACACCATCGGTATGAGCAGAAGAAGAACAGCGACCAGAGGGATGATGTATAGTTTCCATTTATTTCGACGAGCCTCACGATTGAACCTGGCCCCTCCTAAACCATTGGTCATTCCGGTCCCATTTGTAAGGCCATTGGTCATACCATTTCGTAGTGTCCGGAGACCATTCGTAAGGCCATTGGTGACACCAGTCCCATTTGTGACACCGTTTGTAAGTCCATTGGTTATTCCATTTGTAAGACCGTTGGTCATGCCATTAGTGCGACCAAGACCATTTGTAAGGCCGTTGGTCATGCCATTAGTGCGACCAAGACCATTTGTAAGGCCGTTGGTCATGCCATTAGTGCGACCAAGACCATTTGTAAGGCCGTTGGTCATGCCATTAGTGCGACCAAGACCATTTGTAAGGCCGTTGGTCATGCCATTAGTGCGGCCAAGACCATTTGTAAGGCCGTTGGTCATGCCATTAGTGCGACCAAGACCGTTTGTAAGGCCGTTGGTGACACCATTGGTCATACCGTTGGTTCTTCCCTGACTACCTTTAGCCAGACCATTTGTCAAGCCTTTACGGACGCCGTTGGTCATGCCCCTATCCTTCGCCACAGGTGGTTGGGATCGGAGTGGTTTGGTAACGGATTCTATCTTTCTTGCATCGTCCTCAGAGATAGGCTCTGGCTTGTGAGGCATAGCCTCCGCACCCTCTGAGAAGAGATGAGCCAGTTCATCTATCGCCGCTTCATCATCCTCAGATATATCTGGAGCAGGAGCCTTGAAAGCCTCTGGCTCTGAATCTAGAGGCTTTACTGTTGATTCGATCAATCCGATCTCATCATCATCCAGATCCAGGGAATCCAGATCTTCGGAGAGATCAAGATCTAATGAATCCAGCTTATTCGTTATGCTATCCAGAATATCTGATTCTTCATCAGATACCTCATGGATATGACCGGGCATATCCATGTCTTTATCATCCAGATCCAAAATATCGTTCTGGATCTGCCTCTGCTTTGCCAGCCAGACCTCCTTATCCACCTCGGTGTCATCCTCTACGGATTCCAACTCGAGGAGCAGGTCTTCCATTTCATCATCGGTTTCAGTAATGGCTGTTGTCACACCAAGCTCCATCGCCCTTTTGTAGCAAGATGCGGCTTTCTTATGTTCGCCCATTTGTGTGAAGACCTCGGCCTTCATATTCCAGACCCCGGGATAATTGGCATCCAATCTGGTGATCTCATTCAGGGCCTCGATAGCCTCCTCGTTCCTTTCCATTTTTGACAATACTTCGCCTTTCAGGAACCATTGCTCGATATCCGAAGGATCTGATCGGATCCTGTCCTCGATATCATTTAATTGTAAAGTGAGGTCATCATCAATAGCACTTTCTGCCTCATCCTTGAACTTCATACCACATTGATAGCATACATTGTCCCCTTTTTCCAATATCGTGCTACATAATGGACAGGCGAACTCCTCGACGGCTTCTTCTATATGCAATTCATCAATGACTGGCTGGCCGATACCCTCAGACTTCTCATCCAGTGTGACGATTATCTTGATCTTCTGGGCGGATTTAAGGGCTATACCTTCGACAGATAATAGCTCCTCCACACTCGCATCTCTCAGATCATCCACAGTTCTGAATCCTGCATCGTAGAGAGCCTTGGCCTTTAGAGATCCCAACCCTGGTACGGTTGTCAATAATTGAATGGCCTTGGTCTGTCGCTGCCTGCTGGGGTTTTCCAATTCCTCGACCTGCATCTGCTCCAGTATCTCATTCACGCTTTCTTTTGATCCCAGAATACTATTGAGCGGGTGGTCTTTATCGGGGATTGCATTTTTAAGATTATTAAGAAGAAGGTCACTGGCACTATCAAAATTACCAGTTCCAGCCTGGGCTCTGGCAATATTCAAAGTAAGTCCAGGAGTACTTGGAGCCAGATCTTTGACTCTGTTAAAGCATTTGATCGCATCTTGATCCTTGCCAAGTGATAAAAGGGTCTCTCCATAAGCCATCCACAGCCTTGGATTATTGGGATTGGAATTGAGTAGTCTCTTTTGTCTTTCCAAAAGTGACTCACCTACTTTGGCAGGCTTGGAATCTGAGGCTTTTCCCCATTTGGAGATGAAGTCCTCTGTGAACCGTTTCTTATCTGGCGCCATGGTCTCCCTAAATCCCTTTCTATACAAATTGGTAAATACAGTAACTGCCCAGGTTTATACTTACCATTATTGCATAAACAACAATTAATTAGAATGCGAGGGGTATATATGAATGTTCTATGTAAAAATATACAACCACTGTATTATAGTATAGTTAGTATATTACAAAATAGTTTTAACGATAATTAGACCAGTGCTCTTTCGATCGGATGATAAGGAATCTCCAAACGCTCTTGAGCATTACCAATATTTATTGTGATAACAAGTCCCCTGCCCTTTATCTCCTTGATCTCGGGTTTGAGATGCTCGGCCTCCATCCTTTTTATGAGGCTGGCCCTGAAAGATTTTAGATTTGATCTTTCAGTCTTTGACAATTCCTTTATCTTGCTTGTCGGGTAATACCTCAAATGTCTTCCATCCTTCAGCACGGATATCAGACCAGAATCTTCCAATCGATCGAGTACGGACCTCGAGCAGATCTTATCCCCCATGGCCAATTTCAATTCCCCAGTGCTTGATCCAGGTTCCTTGATTATCTGCTTGAAGACAATATTGTGTGAAAGATCATTTAATAGGCTTATAGCTCTTTTCGAATCATCCTCTTTCAGCATGCCAGTTGGAAAATACACGGCCTTGTTGAAAAAAACCTTGCTCTTCACATATTCCCTCTCCTCGAGAACATCCAGATGCCATATCACGGTCGGCCTGGAAAGTGAAAGTTCTGAAGAAATGCGGGAAATACTGATGCATGGTGTCAGGCATAGAAGCTGAAATATATCCTTCCGATTAGAATTCGAGATCACACTGGCCTTTCTTCGGGACCTTGTGTCTTCCTCCTTATCCGGGAGCTTGTCCTCCACCACCCTTTTCAATGCATCTCCTATCTTTTCCATTGGAGATCACCTAATTCTCATCTATCAGTTCATATTCTGATAGTATCTGTGTCAGTATATACTCGGGATCCAGATGGCCGATATCCTCCTGGGATATTTTATTGATGGTCCTTATTAGGCTCTGTCTGACCTTGGGAGTTAGCTTTGCCCTTTTTTCTTTTGGTAATTGCTCAAATATCCCATTCAACAATGAGGTCATGTCCACGACATTTTTGGGAACTTGACTGGCAAGCTTGGCCTTTTGAGCGATTATGCCACTTCCTCTAACGATAGTGTATGGGTGCCAGAATCTGCTGTGCTTGCTACTTCGGCACTTGATTATCTTCATCTCTCTTTTTTCCGGGCTGTCATGACTTCTGTATCTGAGATGAATGACATTATCAGCCAGATACATCGGAATTACCAATTCTGGACCTGACAGGTCACCAACAACACCGTGTTCTTCCAGGGTGCACACCACTGTTCCAATATTTCTCGTTCCTCTGAGAAGTGAGGAAACTAAGTCCCTTTGCTCATATTTGTCCTCAGTGGACCAGAGCACGGGCGTGAGAGGATCGATGACTATCCTGGCATTGTATCCTTTCCATTCATCAACAAAGCCTGCCAGTTCTGTCTTGATAAAATCCGAGAACTCACGACCTCCAGCATCGACGAAGATCAGCATTCCCTTATCGATATAATCTTCAACATCTTCCCAACCCATCTCTATCACGCCTTTGATGATCTGCTTCGGGCTCTCGTCCAGGGTGATGAAGATAGCATCCTCTCCCAGTTCCAGACCTCGCTTCAGGAAATAAGTTGCGAAAGTGGTCTTTCCAGCACCAGAAGTACCAATAACCGCAGTTATCGTATTCTCATTAATACCCCCATCCATCAGACTGTTCAGTCCATAAACACCGCTCTTGATCTTTTTCAAAGGTATGTGGCTCACCACCCAAGGGAATCCAATTTCTTTTCCTTCTTCGTGGCCTTCTTAAATTCCTTGTAGTGTTCCTTGCAGATCTTGACCTTGCTACCACTGCCAGTCAGACTGTGGTTAAGTTCTTTATCCACCTTCTTCCTTGATAAGGATCGGGCTGATTCGTTCTTGCAGTTGGAGACCTCGCACATGACGATCTCATCTGCTTTTCTTTCTTTGGCCATGGTATTCTTTAATCATGTATGGATATTAAAATGTATCGAAGATAATTAGAGGCGAATACGATGGCCAAAGATTAAGAACCCGCCATCGTGTTTAGGATTTCAGAAAGATTGATCTCCCCGCCCATCGTTGAACTCCTGACGGGGCTTCAAATCTCAGAGCACTCTGTATTTGTCACTCGCTGGGTCATCGAATATAGTACCCCGCCCTGATGAATGCTCTATGAATCATCCAGACGGGGCATGCTTGAATGCAAATGCCTTGCAGAGATTCAGATCAGTTTTATCCAACCCAGCTTGACAAGCTATTCTCCCATCAAGGGTGGGTCTCAGTATTTTCTCAGTATGGTGGGGATCGGAAGAAGGGCACGGTCATAGTTTATGATCTACCTCTGCTCTTCGTCCATTATCTCTCTCAAAAATGTATCGGCCGCTTCCATCGCATTCTCTTTATTGGCCGGATAAGCCCCTGTCTTTAGGGAGCAATTTATGATATTCTTATTGTTCGCGAGTTTGATCTGGCCTTCATAAGCCAGATCTTTGCTTATCCTGATATGTAGATTACAATTATCATCCATTCTGTCATCCATCTTTTCAAGCATTTCCTCAATTATTCCAGTGCCCTTCAATTTTTTGAGGAAAGCCTTGATGTCTCGATTTCTGGATATCGTGGCCTCCAAGATAGTGATGGGATTGCCAAAATGGCCTTCTGTCCGGATCTCTGATATCTCCGCATCGTCTATCAGGAAGGTCAGTGCTTTCCTGACCTTTTCCTCGGATTCCGTTGCCTGGATGAATGTTCTTAAATGCACTCGAAGGAACGCCATTGACCCATAATGATACATGATGTATCTAAAACTTAGCACTAATTATCACTTAATTATAAAAAGCAGTTCTTATATCCCCATGCGGGTGAGGCAAAATGATCGAAATAAGATTTCATGGTCGGGGAGGCCAGGGAGCAGTTATTGCATCCAATATTCTTGCTGAAGCAGCATTCCTTGAGGGGAAGTCAGTTTCAGCTTTTCCATACTTCGGTGTGGAAAGAAGAGGAGCCCCGGTCACCGCGTACACGAGAATAGATGATAAAGAGATCAGAGTGAAGTCCGGTATCTATGAGCCAGACTATGTCGTAGTGATGGATCAATCGCTTATCAAAGCAGTTGATGTGGTTGCTGGATTGAAGCCGGGTGGAAAGGTCATAATCAATACCACCAGGAGTCCTGGTGACTTTGATCTTGGAGATGCGGATGTTTACACTGTCGATGCTACTGGCATCGCCATAGACAATCGCCTTGGAAGCAAGGCGGCTCCTATCGTGAACAGTGCTATTCTTGGTGGTTTTGTCAAGATATCTGGCGTGGTGGAGCTTGATTCACTCCTGAAAGGCGTGAGGTCTCTTGCTCCTGTGAAGAAGGAAGAGAATGCGACCGCGGCCGATCAGGCATATTCAAAGGTGGTGGAATAGTGGGAATGGAAAAGTACAAAGGCTACAAGGACCTGCCAATAATGCCGATAACTGACACCCCGTCAACGGTCAACCAGACAGGTTTCTGGAAGACTTTCAAGCCAATTTTCGAGATGGATAAATGTATTAAATGTAACATATGCTGGAAATTCTGTCCCGAGCCCGCGATAACACTGGATGAAGAAGGATATCCAGTGATCGCATTATTCCACTGCAAAGGATGTGGGATATGCGCGAATGAATGTCCAAAGGACGCGATCAAGATGGTAATGGAGGAGTAATCATGGTGAGATCAGTTATTAGTGGAAATTCAGCATCTGCCTACGGTGCGAAGATTGCAAGGGCCGAGGTCATTGCAGCCTACCCAATTACACCGCAGACCTCCATAATAGAGAAGATCGCCAATTTCGTGGCCAATGGCGAGTTCAAGACCGAATTCGTCAAGGTGGAGAGCGAGCATAGCGCGATGGCCGCGTGTGTGGCCGCCTCACTTACAGGAGCAAGGACCTACACGGCCAGTTCCTCCCATGGTTTACTATTAATGCACGAGATGCTGATATGGGCATCTGGCGCGAGGACACCCGTTGTGATGTCCAATGTCAATAGAGCGAACGGCCCACCCTGGAGTGTGTGGGCGGATCAGCATGACACGATGGCCCAGAGAGATACTGGGTGGATGCAAATTTACTGTGAGAGCAATCAGGAAGTGCTCGATTCGATATTGATGCAATACAAGGTCGGGGAGTCCCCAGACATAATGATACCATCCATGATAATCGAGGATGCTTTCATTCTTTCACATACAGTTGAGCCAGTTGATATCCCGGATCAGGATGCGGTGGATGATTTCCTGCCTCCTTTTGCCCCGGAAAAGAAACTGGATCCAGATGACCCGCATGGCTTCGGAAGTCTCGTGATGCCCGAATGGTATATGGAATTCCGGTACAAGATCGCGGAATCCATGGACCTGGCCCGAGACAGGATCAGGGAAGTGGAGAAGGACTTCGAGAAAAGGTTCGGAAGATCATACGGCGGCTTGATGGATTTCTATGAAGTTGAAGATGCGGACGCTGTCCTGATGATAGGCGGCAGCGTGGCCAGTACGGCCAAGGAAGTCATTGACAAGATGCGCAAAGAAGGAAAGAAGGTTGGATTGGCGCGTGTCAGATACTTCAGACCCTTCCCAGTTGACGAGGTCAGATGGCTGGCCAAGAAAGTTAATCGAATAGGAGTGGTCGACCGCAGTTATTGCTTCGGTCATGGTGGACCGATCGCGGCCGAAGTTTACGGCGCGCTCTTACCCACTGGCGACAGACCGATAGTTAAGAATTTCATCGCCGGCCTTGGTGGAAAGGACATAACCCCAGAGGTTCTGGAGAGACTCTTCAACAAGATGCTGGTCACCAATGAGAGTGGTACGGAGAAAGAGATCGAATGGGTGGATGTCAAAGGACATAGCTTGGGGGTGGAATGAATGCGAGAGCAAAGCGATTGCATTTATAATCCCGAAATGAGATGGAGGGATTCATGATGGCGAAGCTAACGATTCCAGAAGAAGAACTGATGTACCCCGGACACGTAGGATGTCTGGGCTGTGGAGCGACACTGGCCATGAGATACACACTCAAGGCTCTGGGACAGAGAACGATCATCAGTGTGCCCGCATGCTGCTGGGCCGTCATGCCAGGTGTGTTCCCGCTCACCTGTCTGAAGATCCCCATGCTGTACACGGCTTTTGAAACCACTGGAGCCTCGATATCTGGCATCAGGGCCGCACTGGATGCAAAAGGTATCGATGATATCACTGTCGTCGGCTGGGCCGGGGATGGTGGGACCGCGGATATCGGTATCCAGGCATTGTCCGGAGCTGTTGAGAGAGGTACGGACGTGATGTACATAATGTATGATAATGAAGCTTACATGAACACGGGCGTGCAGAGAAGCTCCGCAACTCCAATTGGAGCATGGACGACCACCACGCCAGTCGGTACGACCAAGGACTGGAAGAAGATGCCGAAGAAGGACATGGTGGAGATCATGGTCGCTCACAAAATACCATACACCGCGACGATGAGCATCAGCCATCCAGAGGACATGATCAAGAAATTGCAAAAGGCCCAGAAGATCAAGGGCCCGAAGTTCATCCACATCTATGCACCTTGCCCTACGGGATGGCGCATGGCCCCGGATAAAACAGTGGAAATTGCGAAGATGGCTGTCGATTCAGGTGCTTTCCCACTTTATGAGGTGGAGGATGGTATCTACACCATCACCAGGAAGCCGAAGGAACTGAAGCCAGTCATGCCATATTTGGCAATGCAGGGCAGATTTAGACATCTTCCCCAAGAAGAGCTGGATGGCATACAATTGGGCATTCAGAAAAGATGGAAAAGACTTCTCAAGCTTGAGGAGTTCACAAGAGATTTGGAGGGAGAATAATGGCAATGCACCCGGTACTTGACAAGGACGTGAACAAGAAGATATTCCTACTTGGGAATGAAGCTATCGTCAGAGGCGCTCTTGAAGCTGGACTTGATATCGCGGCCGCTTACCCAGGAACACCATCATCGGAGATCGGTAATACGTTTGACAAGATGGGCGAAGATGCGGGAGTGTACTTCGAATACTCCACCAATGAGAAGGTGGCCATGGAAGTGGCTGCCGCCGGAAGCGCATGTAATCTCAGAGCCATGACCTTCATGAAGCATGTGGGACTCAATGTGGCAGCGGACGCGTACATGACCATCGCCTACACAGGTGTTAGAGGCGGTATGGTGATGGTGTGCGCGGATGACCCTTCATGCCATTCGAGCCAGAACGAGCAAGATAATCGTTACTATGCCAGATTGGCCAATATCCCCATGCTGGAACCTTCATCATGCTCCGAGGCAAAGGAGATGACCAGGCTGGGCTTCGATCTTTCTGAAGAGATCGAACTTCCTATACTTCTAAGAACGACCACCAGGATCAATCACATGAGAGGGATCGTGAACCTCGGACCTCTTGTACCTGGGAAGGGAAAGGGTTATTTCGACAAGGATCCGGGCAGGTTCGTCACCATACCCGCCCATGCCAGGACTGGCCACATCAACCTTCTGAAAAGAATGGAGAAGGCGATGGAGATATCGGAAAACTCGCCTTTCAACAAGGTCATCGATCTCGGAGGGGACGAGATCGGCATCGTGGCCTCGGGAGCGGCTTACAATTATGTGATCGATTACATGAAAAGCAATGGCATCAAGGGAAAAGTGCTGAAGCTCGGAATGAGCCATCCAGTGCCTGTGAAGATGTGTGCGGATTTCATGGCCTCGGTCAAGATGGTCGCTGTCGCGGAAGAGGGAGAGCCACTCCTGGAGAACGACCTCAGCAAGATCGCTTATCAGAAGGAATTGAAGGTCAAGATCTACGGAAAGAACACGGATCATTTCTCAAGGCGAAACGAGTACAGCCCAGATACCATCAAGGCTGGACTTGGCAAGCTCCTGAACATTCCAGTTAATGATAATAAGTTGGTTCCAAGAGAAGTGGAACTTCCAACCAGGCCACCAAGCCTGTGTCCGGGATGTCCACACAGGCACACTTACCATGCCCTGAAGAAAGCACTGGGGCAGAAGTTCAAGGAAGCCATTTATTCTACAGATATCGGATGTTACACTTTGGGTATCCAGTCACCTCTTAACAGCGCGGATTTTCTGCTATGCATGGGATCCAGCGTGGATGCGGCCGGTGGGTTCTCAAAGGCCACCGATCAGCCAGTACTGGCCTTCCTTGGAGATTCCACCTTTTTCCATTCTGGAATTCATGGATTGATCAATGCAGTTTGGAACGAGCACAAATTCGTTTACACCATACTGGACAACCGAACAACAGCTATGACCGGCCACCAGCCAAACCCAGGTATGGGCAGGCGCGGAGGCGGGGCACCCAGCAAGGGCTCGGACATAGAGAGCATTGTCCGAGGTTGCGGCGTGGACTTCATCAGAGTTGTTGACCCTAATGATATTAAAGCAACAACCCAGGTCTACAAGGAAGCACTTGCATATGATGGTCTGGCAGTCGTGATCACCAAAAGGGCGTGCGCTTTGCTTGAAGTACGCGAGTGGAAAAAGAATGGCACTTACACACCATACCAGATGGATCAGGAAGTATGCAGGAAGTGCAAGGTGTGCATCAACACATTCGCCTGCCCAGCCATCGAGCTTAGTAATGACGGGGTGGTATCCATAAATGAAGAATATTGTAATGGATGCGGTGTCTGTGTCCAGGTATGTCCATTTGGTGCCATTGGCCCAGCGAACAGGGAAATGGAGGTGAAGAAATGAGCAAACAGTTAAGGATCGTCATAGTCGGCGTCGGAGGCCAGGGTGTGCTTTCAGCCGCCAAGAACATAGGAGGAGCCGCACTGGAGGCTGGACATGGTGTCGTCATGTCCGAGGTCCACGGAATGGCCCAGAGGGGCGGCGTGGTCGTCTGCAACATATGTATCGGGGATCTGGACAGTTCATTGATAGGCAATGGAGAAGCAGATGTGATACTGTCATTCGAGCCCATCGAGGCCTACAGGGCGCTCAATCTGGCTAATAAAGATACTATCATAATCACCAACACCGCACCCGTGATACCAGTGACAGCATCGATCGGCGAGATGAAATATCCTGATCTGGATGATATCTTCGCAGCGATTGATGAGGTCAATTCTAACTTGATTAAGGTGGCTGCCACGGAACTGGCCAAAGAGGCAGGAACTGCTTTGGCCGCCAATACCGTCATGCTCGGAGCTCTGGCCGCCACTGGTAAGATGCCTGTAAGTGCGGATGATCTGAAGAAGTACATGTTGTCCAAGGTACCACCGAAGACCGTGGAAATGAATGGCAAGGCCTTTGATATGGGCGTAGAAGCCTGCAATACGGGCAAATGCTAAACTGGCTAGATAAGGGATAAAGTAGATGAAATGACAGAAAAAGTAAATCATTACTTTTTCTGATTATCTTCCATCAAGCTCTATCTCATAATTAACAATATCCATGAAAATGTAACCTAGCATATTAGTAGTACGTGGATTCTATGCCTAAAACTTATTTTATTAAACACATAACAGGATCTGATTCTTCTTTCTGAGAGGCACTTAATTGTATAGTCGAGTTAATTTCAGAGAGACATATTGCTAATTCATGAAAGTTATTGACTATTCTATTTTTTAGTGCACCGATAATCATTGGGTTGTCAAGATTATCCATAAAAGTTCTGCAGTCTGTTTTCAAACCTATGCATTCCTTCCCTAATGAAAAGGCATATCCTAATTCAACACATGCTCCCTCATCTGGAACACGCCCATCCGCAATAAAAATTAAAATATCACATTTTTTAACTTCACTAATATCGAGTTTAAAAATTTCTTCCATTATTTCTATTTTTTCTTTCTCATTCGATATAAATTTAGATAATTCATGTCCATCATGCTGTGGGAGAAATGTTTGATATCCCAAATTTATTAAAAACTTATTCAGTTTTGTATTGAATTCTCTCTCGGCTTCAGAGAATAATGGACCTGCAATGTATATTTTTTTCATTGTTATCAGTCCTACATTACCTCATATGATTTAAATCATCCTGGGGGGGTTAGTGAAAGTACTGATTGTTTTGAATTATTATTATCGAATGAAGTAATTCGATTAGGAATTATTATTTGCTTAAAAAACATGTCAAAATACCTGTCTGTCATTCCTGCGATATAATCTCTTGTTTTTTCGGCATTATTTGCTTTTGCTAAATAATTTTTATCTATCCATTTTACCAGCATGAAATTAGGGTAAATTGTTGAATTCGTATTTTTACTATCTAAATCGGTTATTAATTTATTAAATATTTGTTCATACATGAATTCAATTTTTGGACTTTCTAAACGTAATCGTTCATTGAGATAGATTGCCTTGTAATTAAATTCTTTATATTTTTGTAAAGCATTCGCTGTTTCTTGGGAAAACGATATATATTCTTCATCAAAACTATTCTCGATAATATCAATAATTAACGAATTAATAATATCGGCATTATTTTCACCAATAGTGTTTTTAAGATTTTCAGGAATTGACTCTTCTGAAATCAATTTTACTTCCAAAGCATCCTGTATATCCCTCCCAAGATAAGCAATAACATCTGAAACTCGAACAACACAGCCTTCTAATGTCATTGGCATGAAATCAATTTTTTTGTTAGAAATAATTTGAGAAAATTCCTTATCAAAAATATCCCATGTCTTTGTATAATTTGGCTTTAACTGTTTTTTCACAACTTCTCCATTATGGCTTAAAATTCCATCCAATACTTGAAGTGTTAGGTTAACATTTTCTACCTTATCTAAAAATTGGATGCTCTGTGCATTATGTCTAAAATATCCTATTTCATTAGCTAAACAATGGTTGGATAGATAATCTTCCCCGAGATGTCCATATGGAACATGACCTATATCATGGCCTAAAGAAATTGCTTCTATCAAATCCTCGTTTAACTTAAGGGCACGACCAATTGTACGAGCGATTTTTGACACTAATTGAACATGCAAAACCCGGTGTGTGATATGGTCATTATCAACTAAAAAGAAAACCTGTGTTTTGTCAACATATCTTGAATATGCTCTAGTGTGCAGTATTCTATCAGTATCCCGGGAATATTTTGTTCTTGCATCTTCTAATTTTTTATCTTTTTCCCTTCGAATTCCATCAATACTTTTTGATGCATTTTGACATAAACATTCAGATTCACGTTTATTATTTTGTTCTATAATTTTCATTTTTAAACTGGGGTTCATTTCTTTCTTATATGGCATCTTCCTCACACCTAAGCATACCTAATCATTTAGGACTATAAAGTTTATTCTTAGAACTTTTTAGCATGCTAAAAAACACTATCCTCTATTAGTGAGAAATCTACAGTATATTGAATCCAATTAAGTCTGGTGCAATTTTCCTGCATAGGAGGAGTCGGAAAAAGTAAAGTAAAATTCACTTTACTTTTTCCTATTATCTTCCACTCTCTTTGCCTTGACAGTGGTCTGTACGATTGAACCTGGATCCAGAACATTCACTGTTGGACCTAGAGTTATGACCGCCTTTATCCCGATTGCCAGAGTCTTGGCCAGTGCCTCGCGATCTGACTCGGGCATGATCTTTTTAGTTTCCACATCCACGCGCATCTGATCCATGATCCCCTCTGTGGAAAGTATGATCTTGTAATTGGTACCCACGGCGTCATTACCCATGAGAACGTGCTCGATCTGGCTCGGGTATATGTTCGTGCCTCTGATGATGATCATGTCGTCGCTACGGCCCTTTATGGGCGCGTGCTTGACATGCGTACGACCGCACTCGCATCCCCCATCGTAGATGAATGACAGATCGCGAGTTCTGTATCTGAGGATCGGCATGCCTTCCTTGGTTATGGTGGATATCACCATCTCGCCCTCTTCCTCGATACCGACTGGTTCGCCAGTTTTCGGGTCAATTATCTCAAGCAGGAAATGATCCTCCCAGAGATGAAGTCCATCATGCTGGTCGCAGTCCGTGGAAACTCCTGGCCCACACATTTCCGTTAATCCGTAAATATCATGGACGTCCATATTCCATGTGTCGCATAATTTCTTTTTAAGGCCGGATGAGAACATCTCGGCTCCGAATAGACCATTACGAACTTTCAGATCCTTATCTGGCTCCATGCCCATGGAAAGTGCTTTCTGGCCCAGATAAGCCGCGTATGAGGCGACACCCGATACGAAAGTGACGCCGTAATCTTTCATCAATTGCAATTGGCGTTCGGTCTGGCCGCCGCCTGAAGGAACTACCATCGCGCCCACTTTCATGCCTCCGTAGTGGAAGCCGAAAGCTCCTGTGAAGAGTCCGTAAGGGATTGGGTTTTGGAAGATGTCTTTCTTGGTAAGACCGCTCATGGAAAGGCATCTGGCCATTACCTCGGACCAGACATCCAGATCATGCTGCGTGTAGCAGACCGTGATAGGATTGCCAGTGGTTCCGCTGGATGCATGAAGTTCTATACAATTCTCCAGATCAGTTGCCATCAATCCAAAAGGATAATTATCTCTAAGGTCGTTCTTGACGGTGAAGGGTATCTTCTGAATATCCTCCAGAGTTTTAATGTCGCTGGGCTTCACGCCAACTTTATCAAGGCCATTTCTATAAAATGGAACATTGTCATAAGCGTGCTTGACAACTCCCCTCAATTTCTCTAACTGAAGTTTTTTCAGCTCCGGTCTTGGCATTGTTTCCAGTTTCTTATTGAATATGAAATCCGACATCTTATTCACTTCCACTCACTAATCATTATATGCTATAGTAAACTCAACGGTAATAGATGAACATGGATTTAAAAACTCTGTATTTTGAACTAATAATGAAGACTGGCACAACACCACTAAAGTGATATTGTGCCAGGCACCGAGCTTGTCGCCCGCACCACGCACTGGTTAGTCATTGACCTTCTCGGTTCCGCAACCCTGAGAGCGTCGGTAATATGTGGTAAGGCTGCTCCCGTCAGGGCCTGACCCGGTCTCCACAATCAAGGAAATAATGCCGCCCTCCGGCTGCATCATTTTCCACTTCCAACCCCAAAGGACAGAACCTCATGGTCGGACAATGGTCCAACACGGGGCCGGTTACGCCGCACTCGGCCGTCACCCCTGCTAAAGACGATTTCAGTGTATAAGGGGACGCCTACCCCCCCGGTTAGCCTAGCAAATCTGGTTAATAAAGGCAGATATATAAAACAATCGAAGAATATTCAAAGCAATTGCCAACAAGGGTGGGTGTCAACAATGTCTCAGTGTGGTGGGGGCGGAGCCAGGTGGGGGCAATGTGTTAACAGAGCAATTATATTCGAACATGCCCCGTCTGGACCATTCAAAGAACATTCAGCAGGGCGGGGTACTCTCAGTGATGTGCTAGCGAGTGACAGTCACAGAGTGCTCTGATATTCGAAGCCCCGTCCAAAGGGCGGGGAGGTCAATCTCTCTATAATCCTAAACACGATAGGCGGGAGCCAGGTGGACACGATGTAGCATACCAGCACTACCGCCAAACAACATCCACATCATCAGTACGAAATCTCTGATCCACCTTTGTCTCGCTGATGTCATGTGCCACCCCGGCCTGGTTCATCAACAGACCGGTCCAGGCTATCATGGCCCCATTGTCCGAGCATAGAGGACCGGGGGGAACGAACATAGTGGCATCTCTCTCACTGGCCATTATCGTGACCATTTCCTGTAACCGCTTGTTCTGGGCCACACCTCCGCCCAGAAGTACTTCCGATGTGCCGAGATGCGCCATCGCCCTCTCGGTGACCTCGACCAGCATTGCGAAGGTAGTCTCTTGAAGACTATGGGAGATGTTTTCAATTTTGTGTTTATCCTTTTTGGACAGCGCGGCTGTCAAAATACCTGAAAAAGCAATGTCCATACCCTTGACCGAATAGGGCAGGTCAAGGTATTTGTCTCCATTCCTGGCCATCTTCTCAATGGTCGGGCCTGCTGGGAATGGCATGCCCATCTCTCGCCCGAACTTGTCCAGCATATTGCCGATGCCGATATCGAGTGTTTCTCCGAAAACTCGATATTTTCCATTGGCAAAAGCGATCACCTGGGTATTGCCTCCAGACACATACAAAAGAACTGGATCCTGACAGCCGAACATTCCACGGCCAATTTCCAAGTGAGCGACACAATGATTCACTCCCACTATTGGCTTTTTCAGGGTGAGTGATAATGCCCTGGCCATCGTGGCCCCGGTACGAAGACACGGGCCCAATCCCGGACCTTGGGCGAAGGCCACCACATCGACTTCCTGCTTGGATATGCCAGCTTTCTCCATGGCCAGCTTCAATACACCTGGACCTTTGTCCGCATGATGGTTAGCCGCCTCTCTGGGATGAATGCCACCCTGCTTCGGGCTGTACATGATGGTCTCATTGGCAAGTATTCGGCATTGATCGTCCACAATGCCCACTCCAAAGCTATGGGCGGTGGATTCGATTCCCAAGCATATCATTGGACTTGGATAACTCTAGTCGGTTAAAAAACTTCTTGAGAGTTTGTGGAGTTTGATGAGTTGGAGAGTTCGTAGAGTAACTCTAAGAACTCTATAAACTCCATGAACTCCATGAACTCCATGAACTCCATGAACTCCATGAACTCTATGAACTTATTTACCAATATTCGCTATATCCAGCATTCTGTTCTTGATATTGATCGCACCCTCGGTGGCGACATCATTGTGAACGAGTATCGGCATATCCTTCTCTATAAGCTCGTAATAAGCTCCATGAGCCATACCATCCACCGTGGTCATATCCATTATCTGGACATCCAGACCATCAGGTATCTTTCCCTTCAGATAGTCGCATTTCTGGCAACCGGGTTTTGTAAATAAAAGTACATCCTCTGTCAAGTGCATCCCTCTTCAGAAGAGGTATGTGAAAAAGGGATAAAAAGCTTTGGTTTTCCTTTGATTTTTCTTTCGTTTTTATGAGATTGTATCACGTATTTCAAGGTACCAAAAATATGTCCGCTTCATCATCCATGAACACCTGCCAGCTTCCAGTTCCTGAATAGTACTGGAAGGTGCCAGTCACCCGAATCAATGAACCTGTATCGTGATCTCCAATCATGTCATTGTCGAATACCACACATACCAATCTATGTGTCGTATTGTCATGGATCTCCTGGAGTTCAAATCCCATGCCTTTTGTGCCATTGGAATCCGATATGATATACGGATCCTCGATCGTTCCCTCAACCCAGACCGTCATGCCATCGAATATTTCAGGGGACAGGAGCAATTGATGGATAGGTATCAGAGCCTCGCCAGCAGCCTCTATCTTGTAAATATCATTGGAGGAAGATACCACTAATTCGAATACATCTTGATAGGTTTCTATAACCCCGGTGAACTGAAATACAGCCCCAGGAGATGGTCCAGGCTCGTCATTGACATAGTCATTATAAACATCCGACTGTACATAAACAACAATGCTGGCATTGGTTTCTGGATCCACGAGTTCGCATGACATGGATCCGTCCTCCATGATCCTCACCTCTTTTACAGTGCCACTGATCCTTGCAAGATAGCCCACATCCTCATGCCCGATGTCCGCGATATTCATATCCTGAGGTTCGATGGTCGCTGCATAAAAATAGAGAGCGATGACCCCGGTGACAGATACAGCAATGGCGAATGCCAGTAGCTTTCTATTATCCAGCATGTGATCAACCCAATCCGCGAGACTTCAACAGACTTCGAACCTTGTCAGCTAGCACAGTGGATGGAATGTCAGGAAGTGATATCAGGGTCGTCTTTCCAACATGACCCTTGCCAGATATTCTGAGGCTCAATAATCCATGACCATCCAGCTCCTTTAGATATTCCCAGAACCTGGTATGTGCCCGAGGAGTTTGTTCAAATTCCTCGGAGGCCAAAGCGTATGCCTTCTCAGCCTCACTGGTCGTGATATAGGCCTTGGATCTTATGGCCATGGATATCCCTAATAATGTCAGAAGTTTGTGATCGGACAACGGGGTCATGATGGATTCAGTTATCACCGAATGTGTCATGGCTTTTGCAGATCTGATGTGATCCGGATAGATCATATCAGAACTGCCCTCACTGGCGATCATGCCGGAATTCTCCAAAAGTTCTATTCCAAAACGGGCATCGCCCCATTCGGAAGAGATGTCCGCGATAAGCTCCACTGTATCATCCTCGATGGTTCCCGGATACAGGGCCAGTTCCACCCTGTCCCTTAGAATGTCCCATAATTGTTCCTTATCATAATTATCGAATTGGATCGTGTTGGTTCGCTTGAAAGTTGATAATGTGGCCGGGTCGAGGAACTCGTAGATCGGTCTCTGGGATATCAGAAGAAGTGATAGGCGATGATCACCGCCCATATTCTCCTCGTCGAACCTGGATAGCGCATAAAGAAGATCTGTGCCAGATCTCTTAATCAGAACATTGATCTCATCGAGAACGACGATGAGATTGACATTTCTCTTATCGATGTGTTTTCTCAGTATCTCCAGCATCTCCGTGGTCGAGAAGCCGCGATCCGGAAAGCCCTTGTCAAAATGATCGATTATTTTCAGAAGCACGCTGGCGGCCGTGTTCCTCGCACGGCAGTTGACCACCACGAACTCCAATCCCTTGTTCTTCTCATTGGCCCATTCCTTGAAATCAATGCAGAAACGCTTGGACAGAACGGATTTACCAGTACCCACATTGCCTGTGAGAAAAGCACGCTGGCTCATATTTCCCTCTACTGTTTGGCGGAATATGGAGAACAGGCGTTGCATCTCCTTGTCCCTGTGCACCAATGATTGTGGGACGAATTCAAAGGATAGCTTGGCTGGATCCTTGATTATCTTCTGCTGATACTCGTCAAAGGGAGGCATCTCACTCAACAATATCATGCTTGTATAAAGAATATTTCTTGATATGGTGATGATATAATGATTATGATATGATGATAAAGAAAAAATATGGATGATAGATCAATCATTGATATGATATAAAATTGATAAATCAATCATTTATGTTGAGAGCTATCAATGTTTCGGTTGATTTGATCCCCTCAACAGCTCTCACATCATTCACTACTTGTGAGAGCATGGTGGCAACATTGTCGCCAGTGATGGTCACAATAATATCATAGGTTCCAGTGACGACATCGACATGACCAATCCCTTCCAAGGTCTTGACTATATCGACCACTTCCTCCAAATGGCCAGTTCCCACTTTAATTAGAACGTATATGGTTTCCATTATCTCACTTCCAAACAGAATATTGAGATAATCATTCCATGGAGATCGCGGTGCTTGGGCACTCGTCAACGCAGATTCCGCAATCAATGCATGAATCAGCATCCACTTTGGCGACATCGTTCATGGCGATGGCTCCTTCTGGGCAAGCATCGACACAGATACCGCAAGCGGTGCAATCTTCTGATTTTACAACAGCTGGCATATTCATCCTCCTATACTATATTGAACTGAACCATGATATGATAAGGGGTTTAAATTCCTTGCGCATGGGTGTAGCTGATATTGTTACATATTATGACATACTATCATAAATATGCAGAAATATTTGATAAGTAAGCGGTTGCCGTAAGATCGACATTAAATGAATGATTTACCGCAGCGAGTGTACCGCTGCGAATTTGATCTTATGGCCTGGAATGTGAACTTTCAGATCCGTTATAATACGATTTAATATCTTTAGGATCTGATAGTTCGCAGAAGATTATTTATAATGCAAAATGGATAGCTTTCATGGAGCGAATTCGGTGTTCGTTTCGGAGGAGTAGAACGTGGGCACAATAGATAAGTATAGCTTAGACAGGTTGAAAGGAGCGAGGATCGAGATCTCTTTTGACTGTCCGCAATGCAAAAAACAGAGAATCGATATGATCGCGGACGGTGATCTTGACTTCTGGGATGGAGTTAAGTGTAGAAAATGTGGCGCAAATATAATCCTGGATAGCTTCAGCCTCGCTGTCATCAAGGAGAATGGCAGATCGGTAGCCAGTAACCCGAGTGAGACTGCGGCTGTGACCTGAATTAAGCATATATCGAGTCATTTAGAAGATAATTGACAATTTATCTTAGATAGAGATGACCATCTCGATTTTTAATGACAATCTCGATATCAAAGGTTATCCGATAATCATAAGTCAGCGTAGTTGATACCATCAGCCATGAGACTCTTGATCGAATTATCCGGAGAACAGCCAGCCATGGCTTTGTCCGAGGCCATGGGCGCGTGCCGTTCTTTATCATTAGATAAAGCCACTGAACTGGTAGATCAAGATGCTGGAATGGCGGTCATTGATACGAACGCCACACCAGAGGATCTCGCTTCTCGTCTGGCTCTGTGCTGGAACATATCGGAGTATCTTTTCTCCTTCATGGATGCGGACATTGACGAGCTCTTCGGAGCAATGGATCTCGATGGTAGATCTTTCGCCATCAGGGTGAAAAGAACCCACGATATATGGATCCCCGAGGACAGCCAGCATCTCATAGACAGGGTTGGCCAGGTGCTTGGAAAGACTGGCCATGTCGACCTTAAGAATCCGGATGTCACACTCAGGATCATCATGGGTAAAAGACTTCATGTCGGTTTGCTCCGACATGAAATCGATCGCAAGAGCTTCGAGGCCCGGAAACCCAAGGATAGGCCCTTTTCCCACCCGATAAGCCTGCATCCGAGGTATGCGAGAGTACTGGTGAACCTCGCGCATGTGCATGCTGGCGACAGGTTGCTAGATCCCTTCTGCGGCACTGGAGGCATACTTATTGAGGGGGGACTGGTCGGAGCTGAGATCATGGGCTCCGACATAGATGCGAGGATGATCGAGGGGTGTGAGATGAACCTCAAGCATTTTCTCGGTAAGGGGGGGGAATTCCAACTGCTCAAATTGGATGTGGCAGATATTGAAAAGTTCGGAAAGGTGGATGCGATCGTGACCGATCCACCATATGGACGATCTGCCAGCACTGCGAAAGAAGACGTGGAAGAGCTTTACATAAGAGCCTTCGAATCTTTTGTAAAGGTATTGAAACCTAGTGGGCGTTTGGCAATCGTGTTCCCCGATATGGAATTCGTGAAGCTGGCGGAAGAATACCTGAACCTTTTGGAGGTCCACGATCTCTTCGTCCATGGTAGCCTCACAAGGCATTTCTGTGTTTTCGAAAAGAAATAATTTGAAGATCTAAGAATTACTCAGTTCCAGGGATATCGTAAGCTCCTTCATGAACTCGTCCTCAAGACCCTGCGAGTTCTCCCTGGCATAGACGCGAATGGTCACATTGCCAGCTGAATTTGGTGGTATGGTGATCTGCAGTGTGATATTGACCGTATTTTGAAAGCCTGGCTCGATGATCAATTCCGTACTGGGATCTGAATTATCGCCCTCAAGCCACATTGTGACATCTGCCAGACTGTGATTCGTACTGGTGACCCCGATGGATACATTGGAATTCACATTGCCATTGTATGATAATAATATCATTTCTGTTTCATTCGTCCATTTTGTGGGGGATGTGTATTTTTCAATGGATCTGGAATCTGTTAGATTATCGTCGATCCCTACCAGATGGAATTGCATATCGTAGTGAACTGGCTCATAGCTAAATGGAATGGGGACAAAGCACATCACGAGTATGAGGGCGGTCGCCACCCCCAGTGCCTTCCTCTTGCCATCCAATTTCGTGATATCGTTCAATGGTGGCGGATGTCTCAGGCCCATCATCATTATCAGCATGGCGAAAATTATCCAGCCAGTGTACCACAATCCCAATATCAGCATGAGACCAAAGGCCGCGTAACTGGCATACCTCGCTTTGTCACCCAGAACAGCCCGGGCTATATGTCCGCCATCTAACTGGCCAGCAGGAAGAAGATTAAGAGCGGTGACAAATATTCCCATCCAACCAGCGAAGGCCAGTGGATGGAGAACTATATCTTCGGGAATGAAAAGAAGGGTCCTGATCATGAGGAAGAAGGTGGACTCGCCTATCATCCAGGAACCACCGCTGGCATCACCGTAGCCAGCGGGTATGGAGATGTCCGCCGACAGGATAAGTCCTATCGCGGTGATCGGGATAGCAACGAGGAAACCCGCGATGGGGCCTGATATTCCGATATCCAGCAATGCCTTCTTATTTGGTATTGGTTCCCTGATACTGATAAATGCGCCCATCGTGCCCAGTGGGGGTATGAATATCGGGGGTACGGGGATGAAGAAGGGAAGTGAGGCGGCCACACCATGTTTCTTGGCAGCCCAATAATGAGCCATCTCATGCACGCCCAGTATGAGCATCAAAGGCAGGGCGAAAAACACTGCCCCATTAGCCAGATTGCTGAAAGTGAATATATCCGTGTATGAAGTGAAGCCAATGGAATTCTCCGGGATGAGGATTATCCAAAGAATCGCGCCTGCCAGTATGGTGGTGATGATAGTCGCGAAGAGCATGATGATATTGATATTCTTGCTCTTGAACTTCATTTCCGGTTGCTTCACGACATGGATTATGTATTCCCCACCCTTGTATTTCAGAATAGGTATGAAGTTACTGGATTTCATCTCCACCCGGAGGGCTTCGAAGCCACCCTCCAGTTTATCTGCCTCGATATTGCAGGACAATGAAATTGTATTGAACTCCACACGTACTTCGTATATTGGAAAATACTTGCCCACGATACCCTTGACTGTCTCAAGATCATCTGGAAAGCTTTCTGGCCTCGGTGGTGGAGGTAAATTGGACCAACTATCCATATACATTGATATAAAACGGGGTACTTAATAAGATTATGCAAGAATAGTTTATTCATCCTTGGCTGGCTTCTTCTTTTTGGATTTTTGTGCCAGTTCGATAGCACGCTCTCTCATCTCTCTGGCTTTTTCAGGGTCTTTACCAGGGACTGATACCTGAGCGAAATCAGGCTTCCCACCACCGCCAGTCTTGAATTCCTGGGCAATTAACTTAGCTGTGGATCCACAGTCGATCTCTCCCGATGAATCAGTTATATAAAGGACAGGTGGTTTTTCTTCAATGTTCAGGGCTGCGAAGGAATTGGGATATTGAGATATCAACATTGAGGTGTTCTTTGCCATTGCGATTGAGCCAGGCACTGTAGTATTGATGTAAAAAGTACCATCCACTTCTTTTGCATTTTCTCTGATCTTATCAACCAATTCTGTTGAATCCTTCTTCTCATCCTTCTTCTGAGCCCTGGATTTCTCCTTCCATTCTTTGTGCATGTTCTCCACGGTCTCGGTGATCTTCTCATGGCTGACACCCAATATCTCACTGGTGGTGGACACCGTATCATGATGAGTCTTCATCCATTCATACAGGGGACGGCCAGCAATGAATTCCAATCTTAGAACCCCATCCTGAATTCTCCTGGTTCTCAGTAACTTGATGGGGCCGATCTCAGTTGTTCGGGAGCAGTGAATTCCACCGCAGGCTTCCACATCAACACCTCTCACATCGATTATCCTCAGCTCACGGCCAGGCACCGCACCGCCCTGGTACAGCCTCATACCGTACTTCTTCTCGGCATCGGTCCTGTTCATGATATAAGAATCAACTGGAATGTCCGCTATGACATAGGCATTGGCCTTTTCCTCTATCTCCTGGAACTGCTCCGGAGTTAGGCTGGCATAGTGTGTGATATCCAATCGAGCCATGTCCTCGCTCTTGTGCGCGCCGCTCTGCCAGATATGGTTTCCCAGAACCTCCCGAGCCGCGGCATTTATCAGATGCACCGCTGTGTGATGGCGCATGAGCTGTCTTCGGCGTGGCCAGTTCAATTTTCCTGTAACTTCCATGCCTTCAGTGATCACATGGTCTTCGGTGTCGATCGTATGGACCACCACATTTCCTATTGCCTGAACATCGGTTACCTTATATCCGCCCAGGGTGCCAGTATCATTCTCCTGGCCACCGCCTTCAGCATAGAAATATGTCTTATCCAGGACTATGTCCTTTCCAATGACCTTGATGGCCTTGGCCTTGAAATCATGAATGTGGGAATCCGTGTAATATCCTAGCTCCGTGGGTGGAGCATCGATCTTCCGGATCTCGCCAGCATCCTCCTTTTTCTCGGGGGCCTCATGCCTTGTGGCAACAGCCTGGTAGAAATCATCGGGTATATCAAAATCATAACTGGCAAAGTCCTGGACCACCTCGGGATTCAGTCCATGAGAATCGTAAAGATCCACTAATTGCTCGGTGCCAAAGGTCTTGTTCTCGACCTTCATCTTCTCCTCCAACCTGGCAATCAGGGAGTGCCCCTTCTTCAAAGTCTCCTTATATTTCCTGGATTCCACCTCTACCAATTCCATGATGTCCTGGCCATTCTCCTTGAATTCCGGGAACTCTTCCTTGAAATAGTCAATGTGGGAGGAGACTATCTCCACCAATGGTATGTCAAGGTTCAGGGCGGTGAGGGCGCGCGTGGCCCGTCTCACCAGTAGCCTGGCAAAGTAGCCGGCCTTTACATTGGACGGTACTATTCCATCATTGAGCATGAATGTGAGCGCGCGTGTGTGATCGCATACGACATAGATATTCTCCATCGGCTTTGTCTCAGCCTCCAACTGTTCGAGGGTCAGATCCAGTCGATTGGCAACCTGCTGTCTGAGCTCTCGCAGGCTACCAGTATTATCTATGTTCAATAGACCGGAAACCCGTGAGAATTCGCCAAGGATCTTGGTATCTGGCTTGATACCTGTGAGTGTTTTCAATTTATCCAGTGGTGGGCCGAAAACAGCCTCGTATGCACTGGATGTTCCCTGGGATATCCAGGACAATCTTTCCAGGCCATAGCCAGTATCGACCACCTGCATGTCCAGCTTGGTCTTATTTCCACCAGATTCGGCATACATCATGAAAACCAAGGTTGCCAGTTCGACACCATCTACCATGACCTCCAGACAGGGGCCAGAATTTCCACCGCCCTTCCAATCAGCCTCAATATAGCTCAGCCTGTCATCTGGAATTCCAAAATCCTCCCTATACAGCTTATCGCAAAGCTCGACAGTCCTGTCCTTGAAATAAATGAATTTGTCCTGTTTATTGAAGACATGATGAGCCATCATCTCGAACATGGTGAAATGACTGCCAGTCCTTCCCACATTGTCTATGTCATTGAATCTGACGCATGTCTGGGATATCGTAAGTGGATTGGCTGGTGGTTCCACAACACCACTTATAACCCATGGTTGAAAACCATAGATGGAAGCCTGGGTGAAGAAAACATCGTCTCTCCATCTGGCAGTGATCGGATATCTCTTTATCCTTGTGTGATCGTGCTTTTCGAAGAAGCTCAAATACTTCTCCCTGGTCTCATGTAGCGAGTGTTTTTCCTTCGTGGGGGGATTGCCTATGAAGGAATACTCTATGCACGGAGATTCGCCGCAAAGGTCCCTCTCGGTCCTGGCCCAGAAGAAGCGGCCGCACTTGCCGCACTGCTGCCTGATGAAGTCTTCTGTCTTGAAGAAATCCAGTTCGTACTCGCTCGCGGTCATTGATTGGGAGAATAAGAGGGCGTTAATAAAGTTAATTAGTAAGTTATGATAAGAATATAATAATATATTGGTGCACGAACCACAATTGGGAAAATAATAGGGTATGGTGTATGAACCACAGAATGGAATACACTGAGATATTGGTTAATACACCACATAACCTCTGTTGATTATTGATTTTATTCGGTTATATGGTGTATTCCCCGGTTATAACCAAACTCCGTTTATATAGGATAATTGACAATTGTCATAATGGGCAGAATAATAGGCAGGAGTAAGAGGAGGCACCAAGACCTGACGGGCAATGAGTAGATAGTCGGGTCTAATATGACATAGTGAAGGGTCTATCCAGGTTCTTAACAGTGTCAAAGCCTATTGGGTCACCCAGGAGGGTGCGAATGAAAAAAGAAAAGGGATACGAATACGAACTATACATCACCAACCTCGATCCGGAAAGGAAGAGGACGAAAAGCATTGGGCTTAGTTCTAACGTTAGCTTTTCATCGGATACTGGCATGGATTTCTGCAATCTGGGGTTCTGCAATATCCGATTAAAGGGGACATTCAAACCAGAGGTGACCCGATTGCCCACACACAAAAATGTCATGATCGCTTAAGCATGACATGTATTATTCAAAATCAATATCAAAAATGATTGTTTAGCTTGAGCCAAAAAAAGCTCAAGCTGAACAATTAAAAAAAAGCTAGAAAATTAAGCTTTCGTTTAGATCACTTTCTTTTTGGCAACCTTTTCCTGCTCGATCTGAGTTCCGCAAGCATAGCACATGACAGCGTCTCCACCGATCATCGTACCACAAGATGGACAAGCAATCTCTTCATCGCCGTCACCGCCAGCTGCCTCTTCTTCAGCAGGTGCATCATCGCCGCCAGCATCTTCGATCTGGGTTCCACAAGCATAGCACATGACTGCATCATCGCTGATCATAGTGCCACAAGATGGACAGGCTTTCTCGCCGTCGCCGCCAGCTGCCTCAACTGCCTCTTCTTCAGCAGGTGCATCATCGCCGCCAGCATCTTCGATCTGGGTTCCACAAGCATAGCACATGACTGCATCACTGCTGATCATAGTGCCACAAGATGGGCATCCTTTCTCGCCTTCGTCACCAGCTGTTTCTTCAGCTGGAGCTTCTTCAACAAGCTCTACCTCGGGCTCCGCTGGGGCTTCCTCGGTTGGCTCTTCTTCTGCTGGGGCTTCTTCCTCTGCTGGAGCTTCCTCGGTTGGCTCTTCCTCTGCTGGGGCTTCTTCCTCTGCTGGGGCTTCTTCCTCTGCTGGGGCTTCTTCCTCTGCTGGGGCTTCTTCCTCTGCTGGGGCTTCTTCCTCTGCTGGGGCTTCTTCCTCTGCTGGGGCTTCCTCTACAGGTGCTGCCTCGACTGGAGCCGCCGCGGCCTGTGCGGCCATTCCTCTAAGCGACTCTTCTTTCTGAAGGAGCTCCTGCTCTCTCTCCATCAGGCTTTTACCATCTGCGATGATCTTTTCCTTATTGGAGTTGAGATCCTCCTCTTCCTTGGCCAATGTCTTCTCTCTCTCGAGAAGCTCTTCGCCCTTGGCCATGAGTTTGTCCACGATTCCCTTTAATTCTTCGTGGGCTTTTACCTGTTCCTCCTCCCTGGTTATGATAACGTTCCTTTTCTCGGCGATCTCGCCCTCGACCTTCTGGATATCCTCCATCTTTGAGTATATCTCGGTCTCTCGAGTGGCCAGGTCCTGCTGTTTGGTGTTTATCTCAGTCTCCCTGGTCGCGAATCCATTTTCCAGTTCCTGGATTCTCGCCTTATCACTTTCGAACGCTTGTTTATCTGAATCAAGCTGGCTCTTCATCGAATCTACTTCACTCTTCATTGATTCGATCTCGCTTGTCTTAGAATTGAGCTCATTTTCTTTAGCCTCAAATGAAGACCTGAGCTCATCAACTTCTTTCTCTTTCTCAGCTAGGCTATTCTCTTTGTTTCGCAGTTCCTCTTCCTTGCTTTTGAACTGCTCGGCCTGCTTTTGCATGACTTCCCATAGTGATGGTTCTTCTCCGCCCAAATCAATTCCTCCGATATTTTAGTTTAATTGCCCAACTGTGCCCAGTAAACATCTGATATATTAAGTAATTTTTGCACGTATTGAGGTGTTAACATACTTAACATACTAAATGAAACTGTTCTTACATCTCCGTATCGAATATAGGACCCAGCACGACAATACCGCCCTTTCCTATCTCGATCGCATGTTTCTCCATACTGTGATGGCTCGCTCTCATCTTCTCAACCTGGAGATATCTGATAAGCTTGCCCCGGTTCCTGTCCAAGCCAAGCATTATGATCCCGTCGACCAGGAAACCTTCATTTCCCAGCAAATTGGATTCCCCGCCAAGGTTTCTCTCCATTATTGCGAAACAGATAAGGTTATTATCCCTTATCATTTTGAAGAAATAGAACATTTTCTTTCTCATACTGGTAGTGTCCTCCATCAGTGAATAAAGAGCACCCAGTGAATCGAGGGCAAATACAGTGAACTTCTCTCCATGTTTTTTCTTGAAATGGACTATCATCTTTTCCAGGAATTTCAGATAATCTGTCTCGTCCCCACCTTCGACCACCCTGTCAATCTCACGCAGATCTGTGAAATCACTTATCTGCATATTGGTGGAAAGGTCGAAGCCCAGGCTCTCCATGTTCCTGACATGGCTCTGTACGGTCTCTTCCAATGTCGTGTATAGACCAAAACCATCCGTATCCTCAAGATATTTGGATATGAGGGTATAGCAGAAGCTGGTCTTCATGGATCCCGGTGGACCGGTGATCAATACTATTGCTGGTGCCTGTATGTCTGTCCTGAATACTTTATCCAAGCCACTGACTGAATTCTTGAACAATTTTTCACCCCTTTTCAAATACAGGAGATAACAATTAGACATTTATATTTACCCATTGTGGTATCGAAGTATGTGTTCGGGTTCTTATTTTATTTCATATTTATTGTATTTACTGACACAAATGAGGAATAATTAGGCTTTTGATCATGTATGTCCCATGATCATTTGTGCATGAGCTGTGCCAATTCTTTTATCGTCATCCAGTCCGCATCCGTGCGAAGGCCTTTTGTATCATAATGGACAGTGGAAGCATTGAATCCTTTTTCCTTTAGAGCCTCGACAAAAAGTTTGGTGTTCGGGGGATGGACCTTGCATTTACTGGCTATCTCGTCGGTCATGTAAACATAAGGGGGTGAGTGAATCTCCGCCTTCAAATCATGGAGCAATTTGATCGTATCTGGCGATATGGCCATATTCGATCCTTCGGATTCGGAGATCATATCAGTCAGCAAGTCAGTATCATTGAGGGATCCCAGCCACAATGGACCTCCATGAACCTCTCCTTTCTCTGGCCTGGATTCTATTTTGTAGCCTTCGTCCTTGGTCCTGATGATGAAACCAAATTGCTTGAGCAGGGCGTCTGCTGGCTTCGCCCCTCTCTTCATCCTGAAATAAGATCTGAAATAATGACCGGAGAAGTAAGAAAGTATGGGTATCGCGGCTACATCGAAGACGGCCGCTCTCCTGATGGTGTTTCCTACCAGTATTCTCAGGCCAGTATCGTGCATCGTTCCCGAGTGCAGGGGTCGAGATCCATATCTTCTGATACAGGTGGTTGGATAAGTGCCGCAAAGTGGAGCTGTGTCTGTCGCGGTTATCGACAATATTCCCTTGCTCTTGACAGCTCTGATCGAACCATCCAAAAAGTCTACTGGCGACCCAAATGGATCTATATCCACCCAATTGTATTTCTTTTCAGGGAGCAGGCCATGAAGGCCACGTCTCGATGGGGTTATCCTGTCGCCTCGATCCCAATGTTCCGTGTTCTTATGGATGAGATCGAAAGCTTTCGGGCTGTGATCATTGATGACTATGTCACAATCGTGTTTGCCTTCTTCATAAAGTCGCAGACCCTTTGCTCCCGATGCGGCGAGACCATCCAATATGTTCCAGCCATCCTCCGCTATCACCCTTTCGAAAAGAACTGAAACATCCCGATTGTCCCTCATGGCGGGATTGTAGAACACAGGCTCGGATCTGGCCATAGGGCCATTGAGATGTTTGGTCGAAGGGGTGAACATGGCTGTCGCTCCTTCAATTATCTCAATATAATCATCGGCCTGAGTCAAGTCGAGCCCCCGTTCAGAGAAGCTCTCCTTTGATGAGCTTCATTATCTTGTATGGGAGAAGATTTCGATTGACTGGAGTGACTTCCAGTATCCGAACATCGTCCCTGCGTCGGATATCCTGTAAAAGAGGATTCCTGGATTTCTTGTGGAGTGTTAATAACATCATCTTATCAGAATCAAGAGCATCTTCGACAGCCTTTACAAAACCCGGGCTCTCGACCTCCATCTTACCGACCTCGTCGATGATGATCATATCCGCATCCTTGATCGCAGCATTGATCGCCTTCACACCCAGGGATTCCAGGGCTTTCTGATCAACCCCATAGGGTCCGACAGATAGAGTGGATTCTATATTGATGTGAGCGAATTTTTTCTTCTTGCCAGACATCCAATCTTTGATGTAAAAACCTACTCTTTTATTCCTGAAAACAATTGGTTCGGTCACCATTCCGCCAACAATAATGTCCTCGGCTTCGACCATCTCGATTATTTTCAAAAGTGTTTGTGTCTTCCCCGAACTGGGTAGACCCGTAATGCCTATTTTTACTACCTCGGATGCTTTCACATCCTCTTGCCCACTATCATCTGTACCCATAGGGATATCCACCGTACTACTACTATAGCCACAGGATATGGTTTCATCCTTTATAATATATCGTGTTCTATAATAATGGTAAATAATAGTTCTGGAGCATGATGAAAAATAAGGTATTATTCATCCCTGGCTCGGAGGATCATTTCTCCGACCATCTTGTCAGCGAGTTGAAGGAACTCGTCCTCCTTACCGGCCTCGATGGTCGCACCGGCTGCGACATTATGCCCACCGCCTATGCCTCCGATCTCCTCGGTTATCTTGCTCATCAACTCGGAAAGGTCAATACCCATGCCAGCTAACTCGTCGGTCGATCTACCAGATACCTTGACCCCATCCTCCGCATCCGAGAAAGCGAATATCGGCATGTGCTTGGGTATTTTACCAGACCCGAGCACCATGCCGGCGACTATCCCGATCACACTATCCAGTATCCTGTCTCCAGCTTTCACATACTGGATATTATCCATTGTCTCGATGCCCAGCTCTTCTATCACCTTCATGGACTGCACCAGATACTTTTTATGGCCGCCCTGAAGATCAAATGCTTGATTCAAATATGTCGCTCTGTCACCCTTGCAGACCTCGAAAGCGATCTCCGCCTTCCCATACCTTCCGCATGAATTTAGAACTGTGGAGAATTCCTTGGCCTCATGAAGTGATGTGCCTGGCTTCTCATTGACAAATAGATAAATCTCAGATAATAATTCCTCTCGCGAGGCGAAATTGCTCAGTGCGGAAAGAAGACGACGTTGTTCCATCCTATCCAGATCGGACCACGATCTCCATTTTTCCCCGGTCTTGAGATCGATATCCAGACTCATTAGGAAATTCATGCACGCTCTGTAGTTCCCACTCAGGCCTATGAGCTCGGGATCTGAGCAATACTGGATGAGCTTGTAAAGAGGGCGCGTTTCCCTTCCATAAAGCCCGAGATCCACAATTGCCTCCATTGCTCCGGACTCGATAGCATCCTCCAGTATCTCGCGATTGGTTCCTGTTAATTTCCCTTCATTGCGATCCTGAAGATCCCCCACAGCTCCCACGATCGCGATACTGGCCAGCCACTTCAATTCTGGAGCGAGCTCCCTTGCCACGAGATAGGCTGTTCCGGATCCACTGATGTCCGTGGAACCGTCCCGCCCCACAAGGTGCGGATTCACTTGCAAGATATTGGATGGAATAGAAGTGTTCTTACTGGATGCCTCGGAAAAATCAAATAGAGTTTTGGGAGAAGATGAGGCTGATGTTCCCACATCTTCCTTCTCCTCAGCTGGCTCGGCCTTCACTTCTGATGGCACATGGTGATCGCAAATAACGGCATTGAGGTTACCCAGCATGTGGATATAGCCACTACCAAGATCCGTGAACCATATCAATTCATGATTCCCATCCTCGAGATCGGCTATGAGTTTCTCATCCAGCTTCTTGACAAAGCGTGTTTCGTTCTTGATCCCGATGTGATCAAGAACGAAAGAAGCGATGCTGCCCGATGATATGCCATCAGCATCAATATGGCTGATAATCAGTACACTGGATGCATCCCTTAGCCGTTCGGCGACCTTCTTCGCAGCTTCCTTCACGTCATGGTGTATGGACTTCCAGTAATAAGTAATTGCGCTGGGGTGGGTGAAAGTATACGGATCCTGACTTGTTTCAGGTAATGAGATCCAGTTCTATTCGTCCATCCTCGACCATGATGATGCGGTCCGTTCGCTCCGCGATCTTCCTGTCATGGGTAACGATCAGTAAAGTGGTGCCATATTCCTCATTTATCTGTCGCAGAAGCCGATAAACACTGTCGGTCGTGTCTGTATCGAGATTACCTGTTGGCTCATCCGCCAGTATCAATTTAGGATTGTTTATCAAGGCACGGGCAATTGCCGCCCTCTGTTGTTGACCACCTGACATTTCTGTTGAGAGATTGTTCTTCACTGCCTCCAAACCCACAAGTCCCAGCAATTCATCCACCCTGTTCTCGATCTCCGGAGTGGTCTTTCCATGTTGGATCAGATACGGCATTAGCACATTCTCACGAGCGGTGAACTCCGGCAATAGATGATGAAATTGGAAGATGAAACCAATGCTCTGATTTCTAAGACTGGCCAGCTGATCCTTGGTCATCGTGTCCGTTCTCTGACCGGCTATCTCCACAGTGCCTTTCGTAGCCTTATCCAGCGTGCCTATGATATTAAGAAGGGTGGATTTGCCACTACCAGATTGGCCGACCAGTGAATTGAAGCTACCTTCCTCCACCTTCAGATCTATATCGAAAAGAACCTGGGTCTCGACAGCTCCCGAGTATATCTTGCTAACTTTTTCCATATTTATCATATCAGCCATTGCGTATCACCTCGATAGGGTCAAGTTTTCTGGATTTGATAGCTGGCAACAGGGAAGCCACCGCCGATGCGATGACCGCGATGAGGCCAGACATTATCAGGAAAGAAACATCAAAGGAAGATGATATTATCGAATCACCACCACTGGATATGGCCTGGATGAAACCATAAAAGAGAACTCCACCAAGCGCGACACCCACTATGGCCCCTCCAATTCCCAGAAGTAAACCCTGATATAGGAAAATAAGACTTGACTGGCTATCCTTGATGCCCATGGCCTTGAGTATGCCTATCTGCCGGGATTTCTGGACCACAGTTATCGAAAGTATACTGGCTATGCCGATGACCACCGATAGCAGAACAAAGGTCTGGATCATGTAACTGGAGGCTCCCTGTGATGCCAGTGCGCTGAAGAAATCTGGATTGTCATCCTTCCAGTTATTTATTTTCACAGGAGTGGCACCTAAAGCGCTCCTGACATCCTCGGCTGTCGCGTCTGCTGTGAATATGTCCGTTGTCTGGGTCTCTATAGATGTGATATTATCTCCAAGGCCATAGATCGTTTGGGCCGAGGCAATGTTCACAATGACCCATCTCTCATTGACAATCGCCGATCCCAGATCGTAAATGCCAGACACCCATAATGTGAAAGTATTCTGGGATGGGGTTATGATGCCAATATCATCCCCTACAGAAAGTCCCAGACCTTCAGCCAGCTCCTTTCCAACAAGGACCTGGGAATCATTTGTCGGAACTGTTCCTTCATAGGTATTCTCGGACAGCTCATATATGTCATCCGCAAGCTCCATGTCCAGGCCTCGCACTTGCACAGATCTCGATTGATCAGATATCACGATAAGAGCGGGGGAATCCACGGCAGGAGATACTGCCGTGATGCCATCGATATCCTGGATACTGGCCACCATGCTTTCCCAATTGTCTATCACGATCTCATCCTCTGCCGGGAATACCGTCACATGGGACGCGTTCCCAGTGGTCTCTTCCAGAAATCCTTCCTGTAGATTTGTGAGAAGCTGGCCGACAAATATCTGTACCGCAATTCCGACAGCCAGACCCATGATTATCAAAAGGGTCTGCATCTTGCTGGACTTGAGAAATCTAAGAGCTATCCTGAAGGAGACCATCATTCCACCGCCAACTTGGATATCTCCTCGATGGTCTGCATCTCCATATCCGCTCCTATCTCTCTGAATAAATTTGGCTTGTCTAAAAACGCCTGGCCCCCGACGATCACTGTGATATCGGGATAAGACTTTTTTATCAAAGATATAACTTTCTGGGTAGCCATCAAATTGTAGGAATTTGTAACGCTCATTGCCACGTATTTGGGCTTCTCCACCTCGATGGCGGATATGATCGAGGTGAGTGGGGTATTGGCTCCGATTAATGTGACCTCGAAACCACTGAGCGTGAAATAATCAGCGACCATCCTGGCACCGATCTCATGAAGCTCCCCCGTGGGGCAAACGACCATCGCTCTTGGACCTTTAAGAACTCCGAACTTCCGCTTGCTGGCTCCAGCCACCCGAAGATAGCAGGATTCGATCACTGTCCGAATGATCGAGCTGCGGACATGCTCTTTCCATATGCATTCGGCCTCTGGCACATCACAGAACATCTCACAAAGGGCAGGTTTGAGTATATTCTGATACAATTCCACTATACCTGGAACCTTACCAGAATCAAGCCAGTCATTGACAAGCTCTATACATCCGGCCTTGTCGTTCTTCTCTATGAGTCCGATGAATTCTCTCTTTAGCTCCTCCATGAGGCTGAATCGGATAGGTTACTGATAAATCTTCTTCCTTAATTTTCTGTGAATGAAAGGGTTATCTCCCAGGAGCCTTGCCCTTCCTGGACTTCACTGGCCTTTTAGGGTTATTGTGATCCCGAGTGGAATTGTACTTATTCGGCTTCTGGCCCTGCTTCTGGCCATGTTTCTTATCCTGCTTGGAGCCCGGCCTGATCTCGTATGATCTGCAGATAGCCTTGTTCCCACTGTCAATGCCTTTTTTATTGCAAAATCCTTCTATCCAGTATGTGCAGTTGGAGCAATTGTACGCGCTTTCTTCCAATTTCCTTTCTACAGTGGTGAAGGCAATGGACACCATGCCGGACCCCACACTGTATCGGAAGGACTGATAGGGGATGTTCTTCCACTTGCAGTAGATGGTGGAAGCTGATGGAGGATCGTATTTGTCATAATATCCCTTGTCCGGGTCCTCGCCACCCCTGGCTGCCAATAGGGATGTCATGGATCTACAATCGGGGCAGAAAATTGCCTGGCCAGTCTCGACCATCGATCTACATTTTGGACAATATCGCTTCATCGTGTCACTTCTATACCTTCTATGATGTTATAGGATTTAATCATTATCCGGCCAAAGGAGTTCTCGCACCATATATTGGAAATGGGAAAAGGATTATAGAACAAAGCGCGGTTGTGTTATTAAAGATGGAGAGAGATCGATGAAAATATGCCTAGCTTATGCGTCAAGGACCGGGAATTCGGAGCTTATCGCCAATCAATTGATATCGAGACTGAAAAAAAGTGGAAATTCGATAGATGTCATTAAGATCGAGCCTGAAACAATGCCAAGGTTCTTTGGAGCCGGAGCCAAGAGCATGAAGCAAGAGGAAATGAAGCTGAAGAACACGGAGACTGATATTGGCCAATACGACCTGTTCATCATCGGGGGGCCAGTATGGGCCGGCAGGCCATCGCCTTTGTTCGCGTCCTTCTTGGAATTATTAAAAAATACGGAAGGAAAGAAAACGGCTTATTTCATCACCCAGATCACTCCTATTGGAAAGAATAAAGAAATGCCAGGTGTGATGAAAAACAACCTGAACAAGAAAGGTTTTGACATGATAGGTGAGCCATTGATCCTGCGAATGAAGAAAGGTGATTTCCTCGAAGGCGAAAAGAATATTGATGATTTTGTGAAAACCATTGAGGAACTGGATAATTGAACCTTTGTGTAGAAGGAGAAGTTCTATCGATGCTACATGTAGCCTAATTCTATGAGTCGCGAGTATATACACTTGCACGATTTTAGGCATCATGACTCCCATAATGTTGCTAATCGCCATCATGGTCTTCACCCTGATCGGCTGCGGCTTCGGAATATTGACCGGACTGATACCAGGTATCCATGTGAACAATGTCGCTCACATGGTACTTGTCTCCCAGACCATTATCATATCACTGGCCACCATGCTTTTCGGCTGGGCTAATCCTGAAACAAAAGACATTATCATCATCATATCCAGCTTGATAATCGGGACCGTCGTCACCCATACTTTTCTGGATTTCATTCCCTCGGTCTTTCTCGGAGCGCCAGATGGTGATACCGCGCTTTCCGTCCTGCCAGGCCACAGGATGTTGATGGAAGGTCGTGGGTTCGAGGCCGTCAAATGCTCGGCCACTGGCAGTTTCGGGGCAATGATATTCGCCCTCGTCCTGTTGATCCCCTTGAGGCTTTTCATAGGCGAGCCAGTCAATGCGTATTCCGCGATGGAGCCCTTCATCCATTTCGTCCTGATCTGTGTGAGTACTTTTCTAATTCTTGGAGAAACAGCCAGCACCAATGAGGAATTCAACCTGAATGACATCGAGATGGATGGTTTCATCATGAGTGGGAGTGTGGGCGTGGATGATTGCGCCCACACTTCGATGATCAAGCCCGGCATGGGGAAGCTGGACAAGGATGGCGGAGAGATGAACGCCATCCATGGCACTGTGGAGAACGTGCTGGTTGGTGATGGGGAAGGGGAAGAACAGAAGACCATCATACTTTCCCGAGGCAGCAAATTCGGGAAGGTGAGGGTCAAACTCCACAAGTGGAATCATCGAGTTCCCGAGGTGGGCCAGGAGGTTGTGGCCATCGGGGATACAGTGTCGAAGGTGACGTGGAAGGACCACATGCTGAAAAGGAGCATGGCGATGGGCGTGTTCCTGCTGTCCGGTGTCTTGGGAATGATATTGCTGGCCCCCAGTGGTCTGGTCGGGGAGAATGTCTATTTGATAAAATTCGCTTCTTCGGACACTGGCATCATCTTATTGTTCCCCATGTTCACCGGGCTTTTCGGACTTTCCACCATGTTGCTCAGCCTGAAGGACAAGCCAGTCATTCCAGAGCAGAATACTGAGGAAGTGAAGATAAATGTCACCCCCAGGAGGCAGTTGAAAGCAATAATTTCCGGAAGCCTGGCTAGTGTTTCTTCGCTATTCCCGGGGATATCCAGTGCGATCGCCACCATGATCGCTGTCAATATGCATGGGAACAAGGACAGCGAAGGTACGAAGGGTGGCAAAGGGCAGAAGGGGAAGAAAAATCGCAAAGGCAAAAAAGGCGAAAATATGCAAAATGATGAGGCCAGTGAGTTCATCATTTCGGTTTCGTCGGTCAATACATCCGTGGGGATAATCAACCTGCTGGCCTTGTTCATAATCATGAAATCCAGGAGCGGGGCGATGAAAGCGGTTGAAGCGATCATGGGCGACCAGGTGACCGCATGGGCACCGATCTCCAATATCCCGCTGGAGCTGGCTTCACTTTTAGTCGCAGCAATAATCGCGTCAATTGTCGCTCTCTGGCTAACAATGAAGTTTGGAAAGTTATTCGCCAAACATTTCTCCAAGATCGATTATGAAAAACTTGTCTGGGTGGTCATCATTTTCCTGATCGTCATGATCGGCGTCTTCTCTGGAGTTCTTGGTCTAGTGATACTGGGCATAACCACCTTCATGGGACTAATTCCGCCATTAGTAGGCGTAAAAAGGGTTCATCTGATGGGGAGCCTGGTGTTGCCAGTCATCATGTATTTCATGTGAGATATGCATACAGTTTCATGATGATCTCTTATTTTTCTTAATTATGAGACGATTTCTTCTATCAAGACCCAAAGTGATAGAATCGCTCTTGTTCATATCCCCCAATATCTTAATGGGTTTAGGAATTACAATGTATAATGAGCCATCACTTTTTTTTCTAATTGTTGATTGTAACTCTATTCTCATTATGCCCACCTCCATTATTACAATTATGAAGATAAAGATATTGGATCAAAGACCTGGAATAACAATTCCTTTGAGCTATTATCTCTTTGCCATCAGATGCGTCGATAATTACCAGATCTGCTTGATTCAACCTTATCTCATTGCATTTGGCATCCGTTTCATTGTTCACATACACATTCAAAGTATGCTTCTGATGCCCGTTTATGATCTTCAAATGGCCCCCGGGTTCCAGATGCATGGCTTCCATCATCTCTTCCGATAGTAATGCTGTACCTCTGGCTGTCTCAATAGCCCTTCTTGCCACTAAACATCTGGACTCATCGTATTTCTTGGCAATTTCTAGATCTATGTTTCTCAACAATCTCAGTTCCTCAAATACAACAGATCTGATCTCACTCGTGGTCCCGCACTCCTTATCAGAGACCATTTGTGCAATCTCTTTAGCTGTTATTTCATCCTCACCAGCATTTTGAAGAGATCGCTTGACCTTCGCTATATTAAACTCCTCACTTTTCCCGTTTCTCTTTGTTATCCTCATATTACAACCTCGACAGTGTGCCTCCTTGCATTAGGGCAGGGGTACAGGGTTAAGGAGAACAATGACTCGGAGAGTATATCTGATTATTTCAAAATCAGACATAAATTTGTTAAAAATTTCATACAAATTGGGAGTGATATCTTACCTTGGTAAATTTTATCAAGGGTGGTTTCGGCTTTTCATTACTCTTTACCAGTGGCATCCTTAATATCGCAATTGTTTATCAAGATACAATAGCCAATTATTTTTTCATCTTCGTTTTTAAAGTTTGTAATGGACACTATTGTTTCCATTACATTACCAGACTTGCAAATGCATTTGATATTTAGATCCATTATTTCATTACCTTTTACAACCTTTCTTATGATCTCTTCGAAATAGTCCATATCCTCAAAGATATCAATGTGATTGCCCAATATCTCATCTCGACTGAAGCCCAATAATCTTTCAACTTTCCTATTCCAAAAAAGATTGATGCCACCGTTATTGATGATAATGATCCCGTCACTGATCTGTTCAACGATATTATGAAAGAAATTCGGAGATTCCGTAATATCTGTTAGTTTTCTCACCACCTCATTGTAATGGTCCATATTCTCTTCCATCTCGGGAGTTAAGAAATACACATGTCCATAAGCATCCAATTCCGAAGCATAGATCATGTTATACTTTTGGAGTTTGTCAGTGTGATATTTAACAGTGCGGTAATTCAAATTTAATGCTTCAGACAACTGATTGGTATTGTATGCGCGATCTTTAAGTAGCTCGATTATCCGCACTCTGTTTTGTCCACCCGACTCTCCCAATAGTAAATATGAGATCGTTTGCTTCAAATTTGACATCTTGCATTCACACGATATGGAAGTGATTTTACGATTTAATGATTTTCTTGGTAAACTGTAGCTCCCTGTTTCCAGATCTGGTATTGCCAGTTATCAATCAGTGTGGACCTCGACAATCTGCAAACTCAAATCACTGGCCCTGGCGCTGTGGGTGAGCCAGCCCAGAGAGATCACATCCGCGGACTTCGCATATTCCACTATGTTGTCTGGCGTGATACCGCCGGATATCTCTATCACGATATCCGGATCTATCTTCCTAACTTCCTCAGCAACCGCCTCGACCTCGAAGGGTGCCATATTGTCTAGCATGATGATGTCCGGACCCGCCTTGGCGGCTTCAATAGCTCCGCCCATGTCAACAACTTCGACCTCGATCTTGATACGCTGGCCGCCCGGTCCCGGATTACTATCCGAGTATGACTTCGCCTTCTCGATGGCGAAGGTTATGGACCCCACCATCATCAAATGATTATCTTTGATAAGAATTTGATCGTAAAGCCCAATACGATGACTCACGCCCCCGCCCAGGACGACCGCTTTTTTCTCGTATTCTCTGAAGCCTGGCGTGGTTTTCCTTGTGGCCGATATTTTGACTTTCGGATTGATCAAATGGCACTTGTCTATCAGATCACGGGTGGTGGTGGCGATCCCGCTCATCTTGCACATGAAATTCAGTGCAAGTCTTTCAGTTCTCAGAAGTTCGCGAGCCCCACCAGTTATGCTCAGCACCTCCTGGCCATCTTTGACATGGTCCCCGTCCCGGAACTTGGGAATCACTCGAAGACCCTCATTCTCGAAGATCTTCACCGCTTCCTCGATGCCAGCTATCACGCAATCTTCCTTGGCGATTATCCTTGCCCCGGCTCGCTCGTCCTTCAGAAGCGCATTGCTGGTCACATCACCTGCACCCAGGTCCTCTGGCAGAAAATCATAGGGCTCCGTCATACTGATGTCTCCGTCATACTGATGACCTCATCATGCTGTCTGTCATGTTATCCATGATAAAAAAGGTTTGTTCGGCAATCGGTCTAATGATTGCCGTTGTGGATCTTTTTAACAATCCTTCGGGATCTGGCTATATTGATGGCCGCGTCCTTATCGGATTCCATGTTCTTGGTCAGCTTGGTGGTCCGGAACTCGTCCATCACCTCCACGACAGTGAAGGAATCGGCCACATGATCCAGGATGAAATCCCTCGACTCAGGGGCCCCATTACCCAGCTTCAGCCTAGATGTCCTGAAAATATAGCTATCCAGCATATGATGAATTATCTCCACACATTTGTCCCATGACCTGGCCTGGCTGACCTCCAGAACCTCATTGTTGACAAGGACTGCTATTCCGGGTTCCTTGCCCGGATCCACTCCGATGACGAGTTCCTCGAAGATCTCTATCCCGGTCAATGCCTGGAATGCCCGTCTTATGCCTTTGTAAATATCGTCCACGGGGATGATCGGCATGGAGCTCCCCCAGGCAGTCCTCTCCACTTTATCCACATCGTACTGGCTTGTCAATATCACGCCTATGTCCATCGGTGGTGCTTCTCCAAAATTCAAGCTTCTGAAGGGTAATCCTCTGAATCGCAGTTCCTTTACCAAATCGAAAAAAAGTCTGGAATCACTGGTAAGCAGTCCGATTATATTCTTTTTATCGGATATGTGATTGCTCAAATGATCCTCCTCATTTAATTTGATCCATAAGTGAAAAATCGAACTCGCACATCGGGCAAGCGGTCGCATTCTCATCCACTGGCGCACCGCATAATTGGCAATGAATAGCCTCATCGAGTATATTCGAATCTTCATCGACACATATCAACGGGCACAGCAGGTCCTTGGTCCCCTCCCAGATGTCCATATCCCCATTCCAATCCTGGGCCCGGTGGCCGTATTCCTTCTCGATAAGTTCCATGGACTTGGCAACATTGTGGTTCATCTTGGCAGTCGCCTTTCCAGAATACACCACGGCCAGATAGAAGTTATTTGCCAGCTCGATCATGATATTCTTGTTCTCGAATTCGAGTTTCTTAAGCGACCATTTACCGTCTCCGAAAGCGTCCTTCACAAAAGACTGGACGGCAGTCAGCATACCGATGGTGACATCGTAATCCACCTCAATGTTCTGCTCTATGTTCATGAACTCGATAAGACATCCGCTCTTGTGTACGAGGAATACTTCTTCGATGACCGGGGTATTATCTTCTGAGCCCATGTATTGATCCACCTGAACTAATCATGAATATGCGAGGGGGGATAAGTAGATTTTGGGGAATAGAATGGATCCGCAGGACCGAAAGGCGCATGGAAAGTTTGGGATTACAGAAAGATTGACCTCCCCGCCATTTTGGCAGGGTGTCGAATATCAAAGCACTCTGTGACTGTCACTCGCTGGGTCATCGTTGGGAGTACCCCGCCCTTGCGTCCCTCAGGATTGCTCCGTCTGGCACTGAAATATAGAATGACTTCGCAACTCTCGATTTTCTGATCACTCACATCGAATCCAGGACGAAAATCTTCGAGCGGGGCATGTTGTAGGGAGCATACTGAGATTCAGTAGGCTGTTGTCATGTCGATTAGGCCTTTTGATCGGGCAACATAGTCACCCAGCTTGAAAACACCAACCGAGATTACTGCGAAGACGATCGTGCTTATTGTGAGGATCAACATGCAATCCACTGTCGATATGCTGGCTAATGCCGTATCTATACCTTCTCCCAGACCAAGAGTTCGCCTTATCAGTTCCAGCCAGTAAGTCACTGGAAGTGTCTTTGCGAGTGTTATTCCCCACCCTGGCAGGATGCTGATCGGGAAGATCACTCCGCAGAACATGTAGAATATGCCAGCAACTCCCTCGTTCATCCCCATGGAATGCTTCGCTGTCAGGAAAGATATTCCTGCCAGCGCTAAGCCAAATGACATGACACATGCTAGACCGATGAACATCACCACTATGAACAGGAGCCAGTTGACCCCCAGGATGTCGAGCGGAACTCCCAAGAAGAACACTCCGAAGGCCATCGTGATGATGACCGCGAAAGTGGTGACCAGCAGTTTGCTGATAGTCCTCCCCAGCATGTAGACGAAGAAGTTCGATGGCGATATGTACAGGTACTTCAGAGTCCGATAATGTTCCCTATCATCGTGGATCACCCAGGTGATCCCGAATAAAACTTGGGCGACGAACATGAAGAACGCGTTGCTCACGTACATGTAGTGGAATAGACCGACATCTGTCTGCCCCCCGATTCCCGCGATTATGCTGTACATGACCACCAGGATCAAGGATCCCGCTATGGGCTTGGCTATCGAGTAGATGATGAAAGGGAAAGGATCCGTCCAGTTGCTCTCCAACTGCCAGCCCAGCCAAGTCGACCACTTGAAAACACGACGATTCATGCTCATTGCCATTTGAGGGTCAACCTCCCTTCTTTCTTTGCCAGGTTCTCCATGTAGTCCAGGCTGAACCTCGCAAGTATGATGAATATCACTGTCAGGATGATCAAGCAAAACAGCTCCACCCACAAAGGAAGGAAACCATCAGCAGGGCCGAAGAAACACTGGCGCATTCCGTCCAGGCCCAGAGTGACTGGGATGATCGAAGCTCCCACGGCCAGCCAGAATCCAGGATCTCCCAGAAGGAATTGGAATCCTTTGACCGGGAAGTAGAATCCGGATACCAAATAGATGGGTTCTGTCAGAAGATTGGACATATGCCAGGCTTCCCTGCCCCAGAGCATGTACATCGATGCGAACATCATGCCCATTCCGTAAAGCGCGGTCATGGTGAATATGAATATGCCGACGAACATCAGAGGTTCTTCCAGTGTCAGTGTGATATTGAAGATATAGATACCAGCTAGAATTGTGGTGACCGCCCTCACGGTGGATGTGAACATGCCGCCGATGGCCATACCACCGAGTATGGCCATTCGGGATATCGGAGCCACCATGTAGAGCTCGAGATTGCCCATCTCTTTTTCCCAATAAAGTTGGGCCGCCATCCCCCACAGGACATTCATCCAGTATGCGGTCATGGCTCCACCTATTACGACATAGCCAAGATATTGCGGTGGAGCCTGAAGCGCGGTATAGACATAGATGTAAGCCGCGATGGACAGGATTGGGAAGAAAGTGTCGAAGAACACCCAGGATGGTTCACGATTGACACCGATGATCCTGGGATACGCTCTGCCGAATGCGGTTCTGAGGTTCATAACTGCCCAGGATGGTTTTTCGTAATTTTCCTCGAACTTCATTCCGCATCTCCCCCTGTTATTATTCCATAAAAACTAACTGGATAGGTATCTGGTGAGCGAAAGAAGAGCTCGCCACTAACCCTCATGCAACCCCCTTCCTACAAGGGCGACGAAGACATCCTCCAGGGTGGGCTCGGTCTTTTCAACACTGATTATCTTGGAACCACATTTGGGAACCTCGGCGACGATATCGGCCACGATGGCCTCATCCTCCAGTATGAATTTCAAGTCTGTAGTCCCGGTTGTCGCATCATGATGGAAAGCGAAATTCCTCACACCTGGAATGGACTCAAAGGACTTGACATCCGTGATCTGTTTGATCTGTAATTTGAGAGCCGATTCCTTCGATATCAGCTTCTTCAAATTATTGGTAGTATCGCAAGCCAGTACTTTTCCATTATCGATTATCGCCACCCTGTCGCAAAGCTCCTCGGCCTCCGCCATGTAATGAGTGGTCAGAAGAACAGTTCTCGATGGTTTGTCCTTCATCCACTTGTGAATGAAATCACGGATCAGCCGTGAAGCATTGACATCCAGGCCCAAAGTGGGCTCATCCAGGAATATCAGATCGGGGTCGGTGATGAAGCCCCTGATCATATTGGCCTTCTGCCTCTGGCCAGTGGATAGGGTCCTGACCTTCGCGTCCTTCTTATCGGACAGGTCCATGATCTCCAGCATATTGTCGATACGCCTCTTGGCCAGCTTACTCGGCATACCGTAGAACTGGGAGAACATCCATAGATTCTCCCGCACTGTCAAAAGACCGTAGCCAGATGTTTCCCCGCCAGATACCATGTTGATCTTCTGTCTTATCTCCTGGCATTCGGTGTTCACATCATGACCCATGACCTTCGCAGTACCTGAAGATGGGAGCAATAATGTGCATAAAATCTTGATTAGAGTTGTCTTTCCGGCTCCATTCGGACCCAGAAGTCCAAACAATTCGCCTTCTTTGATCTGGATATTAGCATTGTCAAGAGCGTGCACTGTACTTTTCTTGCTTTCGCCCTTGACTTGGCGCACTTTGAAATCCCGGCATAGATCCGAGGTCTCGACAGCGTATTTTGTCATTTTTCATTCCTCTAGCTTCGTGATACATGAATGGGGGCAAGATGATATCTATAGTTATAAATCTCATCTTATCAATATACCAAAAGTGTTGTTGAGCAATTGATGCTCAGAGTGAGCATAAACAGAATTGCATAACGGGGACTAACCCCATTACAGGGTTAGGCCTCGTAGTGCTGTCTATAGCGGGTTACGTATCCAGCAATGCGGTTTCTCATCATTATGGATTCCACATCTGTAAGTTCGGAGACCATTTTTTTATTGTGTTGAAAGTCTTCGGTGAACTTCTCTGGATACAACTTCACCAGCTCGATGGCAACTCTTTTGATATATGTTGGCCTTATGTTTCCCATGACTGTACCTCGAAACTGCTGAAGAACTTTTCATACATAAAGCTTTACATGGAATTATCTATAAATCTAAGCAAAAACAAAAACTATATATTTATTAAGACATATTGTGCAAGGAGGACGGTAGGTTCTTCAATAAGGGGTAGGACAGCGAATGGCTTTATTTAAAAAGAAGAAGAAAACAGAGAGTTCACATTCAGAAGCAGATGTGAATCTGGGTGATATGGGCGCATTGACAGATGCCGATAAATCCAGTTTTTCAAAGAAAAAAAAGCCAGATGCAGCCATTTATGAAGAGGTTGCCAAGGTGCAGGAGGAAATGATCGAGACATCGGTCGATGCCTCTTTCACAGAAGAGGAAGAAGTGGTAGAGGAAGAAGTAGAAGAAGAAGTTACATTATCCCAGCCATCCGAGGAAGAGGATGTTGATATTGATTTTTCAGAGTTGGAAGATGAGATCGTACTGCAGACGGACATTGTTGAAGAGGAGAATGGATTCGATATAGACGACATACTGCCTCCAGAACTACTGGTCATCGAAGAGCTCGAGTACATGGAGGAAGAGGAAGAAGAGGTCGTCGAGGTTGAGGAAGATGATGACGACAAGGGAGCTGATGGGGAGCAGAAATTAGGGTTCATGGCAGCCAGGAAGTTCATGGGCGAGAAAAGGAAACAACTGGATGATAGGGAAGAAGAATTAAGCCAGTATGACCAAAAGCAGAAAACCCGTGATCAGCAATTGGATGCCAGAGAAGCTCAATTGGATTCAAAGAATATGCAGGTGCAGACCGATCTGCAGATACTTCAGGATAAAGCAGCGGCACTTGACAATAGGGAAGCTCAATTGAATGATCGAGATTCCCTTATGGATCAAAGAAATAGTGAACTGGAAGTCCAGGAAGAATACATCAAAGAAAGGGAACAGGCCTTTGATGATAGGGAGGTCCAGTTGCATGAGAAGAAAGAGCAGCAGGATGCCAGAGAGGAGAAGCTCGCCGATAGGGCAAGTAACCTGACACAGATGGAAGACGATTTCAGGGAGAGGGATACGAAGTTCAAAGAGAATATGTTTGAACTTACCAATAGAGAGGAAATTCTCCAAACTGGTGAGCAGGAATTTAGTCAGAAAATGGATGAACTGGATCAAAAGAGGCTGGCCACCCGTCGTAGAGAAGGAGAGCTGGATGATTTCAGAAGAGAGCTGGATGCCAGAGAAAAAGCATTCGAAGCAAGAGAGATCGATGTCGAAACCAGAGAAGAGGATATCGCCAGAAAGGATATTGAGATCACCGAGAAGGTGGAGAATGCCAATCGAATGATGAACGAGTCTATCGAGAGAGAAGAAGATCTCAATTCCAAAGAGGTTGGTCTTTCAGAGAAAGAGAGAGAATTGGCCACCAATCAAGAAAGGATTGATGAATGGAAGAAAAGGCTGGAGGCCAAGGAAGAAGATCTCACATCCAGGAACAATGAGATCGAATCCAAGATCGCGAATGTCAGATCCCAAGAGAGGGAGCTGGAAGACCGGAAGGGTCGCATAAAGGCAAAGGTCATGGAGATCAAGGAGTTGGAGACCGAAACCATCAGAAGAAAGAAAGATGTCGATAAGGTCGAACTGCTTCTCATAGAAAAAGAGACCGAACTCTTCGAAAAAGAGCAGGGATTGACAAAAAGAGCCGCGAAATAATAACACTGGCTTCATTACATGACCTCATCAAAAGAGCAAAAAACAATAAATCCAATATTATATATATAAACAATACTTAATCCGGATTAATAAGTGGTAAAAAATGATATATATACGTTCCACTTTATATGTGCAAGAGTTCCAAAATGACCACTGGTTATCAGATGGTCAATATTTGGGGGACTGAAAATGGACGGAGAACAAGACTCAGGGAATAAGGACAAGAGAATACCGACTTACGTCATCAATCTGGATGACATACTTCAAGGCGGCGTGCCAGTAGAGTACATCACTCTATTATGTGGTCACGCTGGAACCATGAAATCATCTGTTGGATACAGCATCATCTACAACGGTGCCAAGAACGATGGTCTCAAATCCATATATCTGACCCTGGAGCAGGGTAAGCAGAGCATTCTGGAACACATGGAAAGATTAGGAATGCCTTCAGCAGGATTGGACAATCTTGTAGTAGTTGACCTTTCGAAGGTAAGGAAGGACATCGTCATGGACAAGACAAAGCCACAGAATGTGGACTGGCTCAAATCCATCATTGGTGTTCTGAAGAACTACAAAGAAAGGTTTGGATGCGAGGTCCTTGTATTGGACTCTCTCGCAGCTCTTTATGCATTGGCTACCTTCAAGAACCCACGTGGGGAACTATTCCATTTCTTCGAGCAGATAAGACAGCTGGGAGTTACAACCTTCCTTATATCCGAGATGCCAACAGACAGAGAGGTCTTTGGTCTTTATGGAATTGAGGATTTCCTTTCAGATGGTATAATACACCTGAAAGTTGAGGAAACAGATCAGGGAGCTAACCTGTATCTGGGTGTTGTGAAGATGAGAAAGACCCACCACTCAAGAAAATATCATCCATTGATATTCGAGAGCGGTTCCTTCGAAGTCGTCCAGCAGTGATCCAGATTGGAGATAATATATCTCAGGTGATACCTAATGGCAAAGAAGAAAGGCGGTAAGAAAAAGGGTAAGACCTCTTCAAAGAAGAAAGGCGGTAGCTCTTCTTCCAAGAAAAAAGGCAAGTCCTCAAAGCCAAAGAAGCAGGCCGAATCAGTAGTTGAGGAAGTTATAGAGCAGCCTGTGGAAGAGCCAGTAGAGGATGTCACCGAAGAGATGCAGATTGATGAACCTGAAGAAGAGATTATAGAAGATATTCCTGAACCTGAAGAAGAGGTTATCGAAGAAGAAGTACAGATCGATGAGGATGTTCCTGAACCAGAGAATGAGGATATCGCTGATGATATGAGCATTGATGAGGATATCAGCGAGCCGGTCGAAGATGATTCTAAATTAAGTGATGCTGTTTCCGCAGTGATCTCCGACGAAGATAGTGGTGAAAAGAAGGAAGTGAAGAAGAAAAAGACAGCCACCGAGAAGAAAAGAGAGAAAATGATCATGCAATGGGCCGCGGAAGGCTACAATGTGGAAACTCTGGAAAGCCTACTGGAAAGTGGTGTGAGGAAAGGAGTGAAGAAAGTGTTCGATCAGTTTGACATTAATGTCAAACGGATCGAAGAGATAAAGGAGGAATTGGGATCCGCTGGCCTTGAGGACGTAGAAGCCAAGGTGGAAGAATTCAATACCCTTCTCTCAAACCCTAATGACCTTGATAATATCGAATTAGAATTCACCAAACTCAAGTCATCCAAGAGAGTGGCTGAGATAAAGAAAGAGCTTGATGGCATGGTCCTCGATTCCCTGAAGGATCGCGTTGCAGAGCTTCATGAGATGCTTGAGAACCCTGACAATCTGCCAGAGGTGGAAGAAAAGCTGGCGGAACTCAAAAAAGATTACAAAGAAGCCTACTTCGAAGATGGAGTCGAATCCCTTGTCACCACGACAGATGAGGATGCGAAACCAAAGGCCGTGGCAAAGAAGCCTGCACAGAATGGTGCGAAGAAAAAGCCAATGGAAGTAAAGGACATATTCCTCCTTTACAAGGATGGAAAATTCATCTCACATCATACAGCCAGGGTCGTTCCAAAGGAAGAGCAGGAGCAATTGTTTGCCGATCTCAAGACAGGAAGGAACTATCTTAAATCACCAAATTACAAACCTCAGAAATTAAATGTTATTTCAGTGAACGGCAGAAAGATCCTTGTCCAGGGCGGCCAATACACAGTTATCATAATGGTCGTGACTGGAGATGTCAACCCATGGACGGAGAAGATTGTGAAGAAGGTCCAGGGATTGCTGGAGAAAGAAGATGTCCAGCCATTGACAAAATGGAATGGAGATGTCGCTTCCCTGAAAAGCGCGGGAAAATACATGACCGCTCTTCTTTATGCCTGCATGAAGCTCTCGAACAAGAAATGATAACTTGATAATAATTCAATAAATGAAGCATAGCTTGAGCTAAATCTCGAGATTGGACATATTCAATATGGATATCTCTCCAAATCATTGTTAACGATGTATAATCAAATATGCTTCCATTTTCGATATATTTAGATACTATAAAGTTCATATATGAATTATACAAAGAGGGAGATATGCGCGCTGTGAACATTGTCCTCAGGCTTTTGGTACTATCAACAGGTATAGACCTTTCTCACTCCAATGATCGATGATAGGTAGCGGCATCTATGAAAAAGGTGATACACTGGACAGCATTGGTTTCATATCAGATATAGAAAAAGAATTTGTGCCCATTGCGCCCATCGTGGAGTTCGCGATAAATAAGCAGATGCAGGAAGTGGGGGCTAGTAAAGAGTATATGAATCCAAAACAGGCATTGGAGTTCATAGATAATATGGCCGATGCTCTTGAGATGTTCCTTGGAAAGGATAAAGCAAGGGATTCGAGAAAATTCATGATTAGCACGCTCAGAAAACATGCGCCTGAGCATTTCGAGGAAAGTTCCTTGATATAAGGAGATCGAATGGTAGTTATTGTAGTATCCGGGCTTCCAGGAGCTGGAAAGGAAGAGTTCGTCAGAGTCGCTGTAGATAAGGATTTCTCCATAATCAGAATGGGAGATGTAGTTCGTCAACATGCGATGGATCTGGGGCTGAAAATGGGCGATCTGTCCATCGGCGGACATGCCAATTCCGAGAGGGAGAAGCACGGCAAGGAAATATGGGCCGTGCGGTCTATGATGGAATTACCAAATGGCAATTTGATCATAGACGGCTGCCGTAGCGAATACGAGCTCGCATATTTCAAAAAGAATATAGAGAATATGATCACGGTGGGTATCGAAGCATCTGTGGAAACCCGCTTTCACAGACTGGTAGCTAGAAAAAGAGATGATGACCCTACCACGATGGAAGACTTCCAAAGACGCGAGGACAGGGAATTGGGATGGGGCATCACGGATGCTGTTAACAATGCCCAGATAAAACTGGGTAATGACGGGAGCCTGGAAGAATTCAGGCAACTATGCAGGACCACACTGCAGGCAATAGATAGTGGAGGATATTAAGGGAGTATGATCATATACTGGTCATCACATCCTAGATAATCATACAGAAAACATTAAAATGGTTCTGTGCTTGGGCATTGCATCGAACCTCAATATGAGAATAAATGGAGGGAAATAAATGAAAGAGATCAACATTCACGAAACGAACGCGAAGGACATCATGAGCAAGAGGCCAGTGACCATCGAATTTCACGAGGAGATATCTGTGGCATTGGGAAAGATGAAGGAGCATGATATCCATGAACTGCCCGTTACAGACGATGGCAAGATGATAGGACTGGTCAGCTATGACACATTTTTGAAAAGAAGGAATATTCCAATGACCACGAAGGTGGAGAATGTCATGAGCTTCCCACCAAGACTTAGTCCAGATATTTCCATAATGGATATCGCTGAAGTGATGCTTTCATCCGGATACAGGGCGGTTCCAGTTACCGAGGATGAAGTTATCGTGGGCATAGTATCCAGATCAGATCTCATTAGCTCAATACCGGCAATGGAAATACTCAAGGGCATCAAGGTCAAAGAGATAATGACCCATAACCCAACTTGTGTCACCGGTAATGACACGATAGACACAGCAAAAAGCCTGATGAACCGCCTCGATGTAAGAGCCTTGCCAGTTATTGACAATGACAGCAAGATCACCGGAATGGTCGGTCTAAGGGACATGACCGAGTCCGGATGGAGGAAGAAGCAGAAGACTGGCGCTGGTGGCGGCGGAGAGAGCAAGCCATTGAAGATCAATATATCCAGTGTGATGAATCAAAACCCAATATGCGTTGACGAGGACCAGACCATCGCAGATGCTGTGGGATTGATGCTGGATAATGGAATATCCACCCTCGTGGTATCAAAGCACGATGTTCCAATAGGCGTCGTCGCTCAGTATGATCTGATGGAGCTTATAGCCAGTTTCCAGAAGACCGATGGTGTTTATGTTCAGATATCGGGTATCGATATGGAAGATTCCGATGCTTATGATCCCATGTACGACATGATACAGAAATCCATGATCAGAACGGGGAAATTGGTCAAGCCAAAGATGTTCACCATCCATGTCTCCATGCACGGTGATGGACATGACGAGCACTCTGGACATTATCAGTTGAGCGGAAGAATGACCACGGACCACGAGATGTACTATGCCCAAGCTACTGATTGGGATCTTCTGAAATGTCTCAGCGACCTCCTCAGCCAGCTTGACCGCATGGTGAGGAAGGACAAGAGCAAGAAGGATTCCAGACACAAAAAAGGATAGAACAAACACTCAACTAATAAGGTGAATGTAAACGCGTTAGTTCTTCTAATCGCTAGTGAGATATAAAACAGAGGCGATTAGAAAGAACATAAATGCTGAAAAACTGAATACCTGGCCAGCGTCAAAACTGGCCAGGTTCACTTTCCTATTTTTATAGAAGATAATTCCACATGAGTTATTATTGAATTAAAATTTCCAATATTTTGATTGGACTTCCTTTGCTTCATCCACCCAATCATTTCCAGAGCCATGAGAATCCTGGATCTCATCATACTTCAAAGGGAATTCCTGAGTCTTGAACAAGGCCAAAGTTCCACAGACGACCTCGGCCAATGCGTCTGTGTCATACCCGCCTTCGAGCATAATTGTTGTTCTGCCATCGCATAGTTCTTTTCCGATATCCAGTAATTTGGATATCTGTGCCAGGTAGCCTTTACTCGACAATGTGAGGGAAGCTAATTGATCTCGATAATGAGCATCACCACCGAAGCTTATCAAAAGAGCTTCGGGTTTGTATTGTCTGAGTATCGGAATTATGAGACTATCAAAGGCATGGTCGAATGTACCGTCGCCCGATCTGGACGGCAATGGGACATTGACATTGAAGCCCTCTCCATCATCGATCCCGACATCGTCAAAATAGCCAGTGCCTGGATATACCCCATGCTGATGCGTGGATATGAAAAGCACGTCCTTCGAATCCTGGAATATGTCATTTGTTCCATTACCATGATGCACGTCGATATCCACTATCGCCACCTTGCGGACCTTGGCCAGTAAATGTTCAGCCGCTATAGCGACATTGTTGAAATAGCAAAACCCGCCACCATAATCCTTTCCCGCATGGTGGCCGGGAGGTCTCACCATGGCGTAACTCGGCTTCTTATTCTCATAGGACCAGTCTGCTGCCTGCACCGCGCCGCCAGCAGCCATGGAGGCCATCTCGAAAGTGTTAGGCCTGATGTAGGTGTCCGCATCCATGTAACCCTGCGGAAGGCTCTCGATCATGTCGATATAAGGTATGGTGTGTGCGAGAGCTAATTGCTCCCTTGTGGCCGGAGTGGGAGTGATGATCTCACCATCCGATATAACTTCAGGAAGCCGGGACAGAATATCTAGAACTCGCTTTGGACATTCTGGATGTCCAGGTGTTTGCGTCAATTCAGAATATGATCCATGATAAAATAACATGACTGCCACCTACTGTATCTGCCCACATCCCAGGCACTTGGCCTTGTCCCCGGAGGCTGATACAAGCTCCCCGCCACAAGACCTGCATTTTTCCTCCAGGTCTTTTGTGGGCGCGACCTCCAAAGGCGCGTTCTTGGTAGATGCTGGCTCATCAAATATTGGAGATGGAGCAGTTTGCCCGACCTCGCCATCTTCCTGTATGGCACCATCATCATCATTAGTGATTACTGGATGATGGTGATCTGATTCTCCAGCATGCACCACGGTGGTCTTTGTAATTCTGTCAAAAAGCCTCTGTCTGGGGTCACCCCTCCCAGCCAGACCTATGACCGCGTCTATAGGCAATAGAATGTACCACAGGACCTTGGGAATGTTCCTGAGAAAAAGCATTATTGATCCACTGCCCCCGGTACCCAGATATCTGGCCTTCAACCCCAATATCTTCTTTCCAATGGTGGCACCCATGGCGGCCTCCATTATGCCGGAATAGAGAAAGAGAACGACACTGGATACGAGTCCGGATATGATGATGGTGTTTTTATCCATCATCATCAAAACCGCGCCAGTGGCGAAGAAAACGATCAACATATCGATCATGATAGCCAGCACCCTGTAGAGCCAGTGCTTTCGAAGCTTTCTATCATGTCCAAGAATATCAAAGCCGGTGACCATATCAATCACAGGTAAATGCAACGGAATATATGAGAGTTGGGTTAATTTTTGTATCTGATGATGATCTGATAATAATCTGATGACGAACAGGCTTATCTTTGAACATCATAGCAGGACGATGGCCAGTACCAACACGATACCCGCCATCAAGCTCGTCGCTGGCCAGATGGCCTTGAAAAAGTCTTTCAAACTGACCTTGAAATACTCCAGTGACACAGTATTGCACGGATGTATCGGGGATATGAGATAGCCCAGGAATATGCTGAAATAAGTTATCGCGAAGGCCATGGGATCCACACTGGCCACCACGAAGTTCGTTAGATAGATGGGCACGATTATCGATATTGGAAGCTGAATTCGACCAGTTGACAATCCAAGGAAGAAAGCTACGAAAACGCAGAGCACGACCTTGGATGGAGATAATTCCGATATTTCCTGGGGAGTACCGGAAGCCACGAAAACATTGAGGAAGACGAACATCCCGATAACTATGAGCCCGTATTTCCATGGCCTCATTTCCGTCACGATCTTTCGCAATCCCTTGAACTCCACCTTGCCCAGCCAGATGGCGAAGAACAAGGATATGATCACGGCTACCAGAAGGCTGGATTCCCTGTATTCCGGGTTCCAGGTATTGAGCATTATGACATCCAGAACCGGGGCGATGAGGATGATGAAGAGAGGTATCAGAAGGCCAGCTAATGAGAACACTTTCTTGTATTCCATCTTCGCTCCCGATTTCCTGACGAAGAAGAAATACCCCACAATAAGCAATAGGCCGAAGAAGGGAATGAGATACAAAATGGCCTCGTAAATATCGAGGCCAGCTATCTTGACTCCGACTATAAGGGAGGTTGAAAGCGGATATACCAGGTATAGGGCGTGCCTGTACCAGACATTTATCGCCACCTTGTCAACATCCGACACACCTTTGCCACCCTTTTCTATCAAGGGGGCGGAAAGAAGCGCGCCACCGGGCATTGGAAGCATACCGACGAGCGCGGGAGAGAACATGAGAAAGGGTCTCTGGCCTATCCTGAGATTCTCCACGAGGGAATCCATCAGGCCAGACTTGTTCATTATGCCGCCGATAACCGGGATTATGGTGACTGCGAGACCCAACATCAAAACACCCGGATCGATAAGGGTCTCATAGACCGCGGTAAAGGGATCACTGGGCAGTGTGATGAAAGCCAGTAAAAAAGAGGATGCGAACATGGCCACCCACAGGCTCCACCTTGAGATGATAAGCAGGGCTGCGATCGCCACTATGAAGGCTATCCAAATTACCAGGTCCATGCATTCCCAGAATTCATAGGGGTTTATGTTACTTGCCCCGGAAGGTGATTAAACATTTTTCTGCCAAGCCATCGGCTCCAGAAAATTGTTTAATACATATTTGCGCATTAACCAATTGAAGAGCGCAAATACAAGTTAACGATCGTGTGCCCAGCGAGCGATATTTACGAGGAGAATGAGATTGTTGAACATATGCCGGGGTTCTCGAAACCTTAAAATATAAATGCGGTATGAAGGGGCAATGCGGAACAATGGTTTTCTTCAGCTTTTGCAAAGAAAATCCATAGTTCAATGCCGTCGTAGCTTAGTGGTGGAGCGGCTGACTGTTAATCAGCAGGTCACAGGTTCAAATCCTGTCGACGGCGCCTTTTTTTTCTAATCGCCAAGATGTGATGTATTACTAGCGATTAGAAGATCTAACACGTATCTGGCCATATGCATTTTAAGTGTTTGATTCAGAACTTCCCCGCCCTCCAGATAAATTAATTAAAGACAAATTATGGAGTAATTATCAGATATATTTCCAAATAATCATTGTAATCATCGACACTGAAATCATCCAAATAACGCAATACAAACTCTACCTCTGTAAGTGAGTCTTGCCCACATGTTACATTGATCACTTCTCTATCAATAACGACATCGTCCTTTCTCAATTCGAAGGTGAATGTAACATCATCATCCAGATCATGTTCGAAAGCATATAATTCGCATTCAACATCAATATAGTATCCCAATTCGTCGTCATGATTTAATTGCCAATTATTGTCATCTAAATCTAAAGAGAATACAGCGCCGTATATTGGAACTCCAACTATTGTCGTAATGTTCCAATGGAGCTCATATTCTTGGTACAATTCCGCAAATTTATAATATCCGCCAGTAGGGTCTAAACCAATCCAGTCCTCTCCCAAATATGATTGTATTTTATCATGTACACCGTTGGATGGTGGAGTGTATGAGGGTAGCTTTACTGCAACATATGCGTGAGTATATATTACCTCATCTATCTCCCCAGCCGTATATACAATTGCGACCTCTTTTAACCCTCCTGCATATAATAAAGATGCTAGAAGTGATGCATAATCACTGCATATCCCCTCTTTCGTTGTCAATATGGTCACTGGGTATGGAGATTCATATCCTAAATTTTCAATAGGATTTATTTCCTCGGCTACATAATCATATGCAGCTTTTGCCTGTTGAACTATATCGTCTGGGTAAGATTTCTTGAAGCTATCTGATAGGTTTTGAATCGTAGGGCTAACACGAACTGTTAACAAATTAGTATTAAGAGCATATTCATGAATGTAATTCCCCCATAATATTGTACTACTTTCAATTTTTACATATCGTAAATCTTCAGGTGTCGTAGGATATTTATTGTAAAACTCCAGATCATTCGAGTCAATTGGTCCCGAATCTGAATTATTAATTAAAGCCCAGCTTACACTAGCTACAATTATAGCCAGCACAATTGCAATTGCAATAACTTTCTTGTTTGGCTGTTTCTTTGGTGGCGAGTCATAGGCCTGACTATTGTTCAAAATATTTTCACTATTTTCTTCATTATCCATTCCTTCCACCACTGACTACTAACGAGCACACAGCTTTTACTGGTTATCGCTCGTCGCTAAGTAGATGGGAGATAGTACCTAAATACATTTCCATTACCAGAAAAAAGAAGCTGGCGATGTGTTAACATAGCGATGGGCATGCTCGAATGCAAATGCCTTGCATATGATTGCAATTCCCGAGCGAGTAGGCCTACCCGAGTTTCTTTGTTTGTCCGTCTTTTTTCTTTGGAGGGTAGGCCAGCACAGCGAGGGTTAAAGAAAAAAGTGGGTTTGAATGCAAATGCCTTGCTGAGATTCAGCTTGGCTTTTTCCTCCCACTATATGCCTGGGATGCTGGCTAATCATCATAGCGCTGAAACATTCTTGATCTGAGCAAACCCGAGAACAGGAAGGTGATTATCAACATGATGCTAACTAAAAACACCCCTATAAGAAACATGGTAATATGGCTAAATAGCAATTCTGGATAGATGAAGGAGATTGAGAAGAAATAAAATGTGAATCCTCCAAATATTAACAACATGATCACATTGTCTCTGACTATCTTTTTTGCACATCTCTCGCTCTTTATTTTGATACATCTCTTATATCTCAATGGGAATTTCTTATACCTATAATATGCGAAGAATAGCATCACGCCAAACCAAGAAATGACCCTTACCAATGTCATATCTAAAAATGATCCTTGAACAACAAAATATAGAATGATGGAAGCAATAATAGCTCCCCACATCACAATATCAATAAAGGCAGATTCTAATTCCTCCTGCCATTTTTCGATAACATAGTTTATCTTTTTATTTTTGTCACGAAACATCGTAATGGCACATCTCCTTTCTCTTCTATTCTTTCCCTCACTTCCGTATATGAAATGCTACCTAAAAGCATTTCCATTATCATAAAAAGAGTTTGAACATCACTATATGTTACTATACATCTTATCCAAACATATATTTACCCCTTCTTCATCCCGCGAACTATGTCCGAAATGGCAGTAACAGAGGAGAAAAGTATCGAAAATGACAAACTCATGAACCGCTGGCTTGTGGTCGTGGGTGCTATCCTGATACAGCTGGCCCTGGGTGCGATATACTCATGGTCGGTCTTCACACCGATATTGACCAAATCCGCTGCAGATGGTGGTGAATTTTTATTCACCACCACCCAAACTCAGATGATATTCAGTGCTGGTCTGGTCACCTTCGCCCTGGTCATGGTCCTGGCTGGAAAGCTACAGGCCGTCCATGGCCCAAGAAAGATCGCCTTGATCGGCGGTGTACTTCTTGGTGTCGGTTACATCCTGGCTTCCTTTGTCGGTGATTCCTTCATCGGTATGCTTGTTACCATTGGAATTATCGGAGGAGCAGGTATCGGAATGGCCTATGTCGTTCCTATCGCCGTCGGTATAAAATGGTTCCCGGACAAGAAAGGGCTCATATCGGGTATGGCAGTTGCTGGATTTGGATTCGGAGCCACAATATGGGTCAAGCTCGCAGGCACCTGGGGAAACCTTCTTGAGGATGTGGGACTGCACACGACTTACTTCATATACGGTATCATATTTCTGATAATGGTGGTCATCGGTTCTCTGCTCATGGTCAATCCTCCAGAGAACTACAAACCAGCTGGATGGACACCGCCAGTAGCGAAGAAGGGTGGCCCAACCGGATACAATTACACACCAAAAGAAATGGTCAAGACAAAGCAATTTTACATGATCTGGTCCATGTTCATATTCGGAGCATTGGCCGGTCTCATGGTCATTGGTATCATCAAGCTTTTCGGAATAGACGCATTACAGGCATCTGGCAACTATACAGATGTCGAAGCCTCCGCCATTGCGGGGACAGCAATGGCGGTCTTCTACGCGATCTTCAATGGAATAGGAAGAATAGCATGGGGAGCCATAGCTGACAAGATCGGAACAAAGAAATCCCTGATGGCGATGTTCGCTTTCCAGGCACTGATGATGTTCGTCGTGTTCCAGATGGGTGGCAATGAGTACACGTTGTACGCGGCAGCTGCTTTGATCGGTTTCAATTTCGGCGGTAATTTCGCCTTATTCCCAACTACCACGGCCGAGTTCTTCGGAACAAAGACCGTGGGGCAGAATTACGGATTCGTTTTCTCCGCTTACGGTGTTGGCGGTGTCGTGGGCCCACTCATGGCAGGATATTTCAAGGACAGTGGAGTAGCAGGCGTAGATGCCTGGTATCCAGCTTTCATAATAGCTGGAATACTTTGCGTAGTTGCAGTCGTCCTCGCTCTCATGCTCTCAACACCTGAGGATCCAGAAGGAACTTCAGAGGCAGTGGCAGAAGAACCTAAGGAAGTCGCTGTAGTGGATGAAGTTGCAGATGCACCTGAGGAAGACAAGGAATAAAGAAAAAGGAGCTGAATTGGATGAAACCTGTCGATGTCATGAACAAGCTCATAGAGGGTAATGGCAGGTTCATCCAGTACAATGAAGGGGAATTGGAGCAGCATGTGCATGGTCAGAGCCCCAAGGCCGCGATCCTGACATGTGCTGATTCCCGCATAGTTCCGGAATTCATCTTCGATCAGTATATTGGCGATATTTTCGTAGTGAGGGTGGCCGGTAATGTGGCCTATGATTCATCGGTCATCCAGTCCCTGGAATATGCTGTGTCGAACCTGAAAGTGCCTCTTTTGATGATAATGGGACATACGAATTGCGGAGCTGTCGGACTTTCGGAGAAGTGCAAGGACGAGGATCTGGATGGTGGCCCTCTCGTGGAAGAGATATGCGGTTGCTTCGAACTGAGCGATGACCATATCATAGCCAATATCCGAAGGCAATTGAAGATGCTGCCCATCAGGAGCGAGGTCATCGCCAATGCGATAAGCTCCGGGGAGCTCGCTCTCATGGGCGCTGTGTATGATCTTGCAAGCGGTCGTGTAAATTTAATTTAAGTGGGGAAATATATTTATCATCCAAGTGCCATATACCTTTCACTTGTCGGATGGTGAAAGATGGGACATAGTGTGCGTAAGATACCAACAGCGGTAGCTGATTTTGATGCCATAGTGCATGGAGGACTTCCAGAGGGATCGGTAGTTCTATTACTTGGGGATCTGGGAGCTGGCCAGCAGGAATTCGCCTATACTTCCGCCTCGAAACTGTCCATCGTGAAAGAGCATCCAATGTTATTCGAGAATTATTGCGGCGCTTACTGCGATATAGCCGGCTTGCCAGAAAAAATATGCTATATCTCATTTTCAAGACCAAAAGAAGATATTCTCAGGGAGATCAGCAGCTCCTTCAATCAGGATTATCACGATGCCTTGAAGAGAAAATTGATCTTCAAGGATCTTTCAGCCAGTTATTTCAGCAAGACCATAGTGCCTTCCTCATGGACCCACAATGATCCAGATAAGGAGAAGGATAATGGCAATGGAGGCGCTGATGAATTCCTGGTCTTCACCAGCTCGCCAAAAGAATCGGTACTGGAATCCCTGGTGAACTTTCTGGATGAGAATGCCCAGGACTCCATGATAATTATAGATTCATTGACAGACCTGGTGGTCAGCGGAACTGTAGATATTTTAGAGCTCATAGGGGTTCTTAGAGGTATCCAGAGAGCGGCCAAGAGGTGGAATGGAGTGATATACCTTCTTCTGACAAGGGATGTGATGGACAAGCAGAAGGAGCAGATGATACTGGATAGTGTTGATGGTGTCCTGACATTCGAATGGAGCCATTACCTAAGAAGCACGAAGAGGCAGAGGTATCTGTACATTGAGAAATTCATGAGCATTTTGCCTCATATTGAAAATGATAGGATGATAAAATTCCCTACGAGGGTGAGTGCCAGTAGTGGTATCACTGTCGTGAATATGGAGGTCATCGCGTGATTTTTTTAAAATCATTTAATGACCTCTCAGAAGTGGAGGTCATCGCGTGATATCAAAGATACCAACGAATGACCTATCAGAAACGGAGGTCATATAATGTCCGAAAATAAAGTTATAACAGGAATCCAGGGATTGGATCAGATGATCGCGAGTGGTATCCCAAGTGGGCATATAATCGCATTATTGGGTTCATGCGGAACCGGAAAGACCACCCTTTCCCTCCAGTATGCGTGGAATGGACTGGCCTTGGGAGAAAAGGCCATATTCATAAGCCTGGAGGAAAATGAAGAGGCTATCAAGAAGAATGCCATCAATTATGGATGGGATCTTCAGCCACATATTGACAATAAAAATCTTCTATTGGTCAAGCTGGAGCCAGCAGATGCGAAGAACACGATCACGAAGATCAAAAGTGAATTGCCGCGCATCATCGAGAACTTTGGAGCAAAAAGAGTGGTATTGGATTCGGTCTCCCTTCTGAGTATGCTATTCGACGACGAGGCCGAGAAAAGAACAAATCTATTCAATTTGTGCAAGCAGATCAAAGACAGTGGAGCGACAGCGGTGTTCACTGCTGAAGTTAAAGAAAACAATCCACTGGCCTCAAGAGATGGACTTGTCGAATACGTGGCCGATGGCGTGATATCTCTGAAGTACACGGAGACTGATGATGGCAATGATGTTCAATTGTCTATAAGGATTATCAAAATGAGAAGGGCCAGACATGAGAGAAAGATCAAGCCCTATTCGATAACTCAGAATGGAATTGAAGTTCATTCACAGGCTGAAATGTTCTAAACAACCGAATCCTAAAGGTTACGAATGTTTAGATTCAAAGGCCATAGTCCCAAACTCGCAGAGTTAGAGCCTCTGCGTTCAGATAATAAAACATTGATGGGACTACGGCATCCGACTACTCATTATGCGTTGGCTCAAATTATTGAGATTCAGTATTCCCGCCAGCTGGCGGAGCACTTGACACACCGGTATATCCTGGTCTCTGGCTCATCAGAAGCACGTGTCTGTCTTAGCACGAAAAATGCCTCATTATGCCCACATTTTGGACATTCTGCCTTGGTTTTGGGCAGAGTGGCAGTGTCCTCGGTTATCACCATCATCTCTTTTTCTTCATGCATTTTGGTGACTATCTTGGTGCTGGCCTTTGATTTACTCTTACCCGAGTAACCACATCTCTTGCATGTCAGCACACCTTCCATAGGGAACATCATTGATTTGCATTCTGGACAGAACATATTATCTCCACCTCATGTAGTGCTACCAAGAATAAAAAACTATTCCCCAATGGGATTGGTCTGGGAATGGGTGTCCCTCGACATCGGAGTTCCCTGAGTAATAGGGTAGGAACTCTAAAGCCAAGGTCTGAATGTAGAATAGGGGTGTCCCTCGACATCGGAGTTCCCTGAGTAATAGGGTAGGAACTCTAAAGCCAAGGTCTGAATGTAGAATAGGGGTGTCCCTCGACATCGGAGTTCCCTGAGTAATAGGGTAGGAACTCTAATGCCAAGGTCTGAATGTAGAATAGGGGTGTCCCTCGACATTAACAGTTCGCTTCATGGCAAGCTTAGCTCTCTCCGCAACCTGACCCAGCCGAGGGATTGTTGGTTGCCTGGGTTGTCCTTCATTCATCCACAGACGACACGTCTTTGTTGTGAAGGGACCCTTTAAAGGCAATCTGCCCCTGCTTTGCTCCATAGATCACTGAATCACCATGGTCTTCTTGGCACGGACATAATTGTACATAGCGACTGATGTGTCATAAGTCTTTCTATGAGATTGATAAACACCACTTACCAGAAAGGCATTTATACAGGAGGTCTATTTTCCACCCAATCTGAAATGACAGTCGTATCAGATACTGTCATCAGGATGGGAGACTATATTATGTCTGATAATAAAAGTGAAGTTACATTAAATACAGCAGAGCCAGCAGCATTGGGTCTGTTCGGATTGGCATTGGTGACAATTGTCGCCGCTTCCCAGAAGATGGGATGGAGTGCGGGTTATGAAGGATTGATCCCATGGGTGATATTCCTGGGAGCCATCGCACAGCTTATAACAGCCAGTGTGGAGTTCAAGAGATGCAATGTGTTTGGAGCAACGGTCTTCAGTGCCTATGGTCTGTTCTGGCTAGCAATTGGCTGGACCTGGCAAATGGGAGTTCCGAGTCCTGATCAATTAGGATTCGCCGTATTGGGATACCTGATCTTCAGCCTATTCACGACATACGCTGCTGGAGCCATTAACAAGTCGTTCCTGGTCATCATGATATTCATCGACCTGTTGCTGTTCTTCCTGCTGCTCCAGATATTCTTCGGACTTGACGGACGCCTTGCGGGAATCGCCGAGCTTGCAGTATCTGCCAGTGCTTTCTACACATCCGCAGCCGTCATGCTCAAGAGTGTGGCTGGCTTCGAGGTGCTTCCATTCGGAGCACCGGCCTGGAAGCTGAAGAAATTCGATCTGTAAATTAGTATATCACATATCGAAAAAACAATGTGAGCCAGCGGGTTAAAACCGCTGGCTCTCCCTTTTACCTTTTATTGTTTTATTATTAACGCATGAGCCTACTTGCTCGGTAAGTTGAATAATTAATGATAATTCAATCTTTTTTGTTAATACCCTTCTCAATCTCTGCCGTCTGAGCCTTCACCCACATCACCGGCGCGATCATCTGAATGATCATAAGGAAAATAAGCTCCACAAAGACCTGGGGCCAATTATCCTGACCCATCAGGAGGCCTATATGCACCCCGATGGGTGTCGCGAGAGCGTAGCATGCTCCAGTTACGAGAAGGTATTTGTTCATCGAGTGGGGGATTATGAACCCGGATATATAGTTTCTCGAATTCAGGGAAAAATCCGTAATGTTAATTAGTCAAGGATACATTCCCGAAAAAATCAACAGAAAGGTTGGATTAAAATGACATACGATCATGAAAAGACTTACAATGAATGGAAATGGGACCTCCCAGATTCCTTCAATATGGGATACGACTGTGCTGACAAACACGTGGCTGCTGGTAATGGCGGTAGAACCGCCCTTATCTACGAGGATGACAAGGGGAATGGTAAGACCTACACCTTCGCCCAGATGAAAGAGCTCAGCGACAAGTTCGGAAACATCCTGAGAGACCTGGGATTGGGCAAGGGCGATAGATTTCTAATTCGATTGCCCAATGTGCCAGAGTTCCAGATAGCTTTCCTGGGCGGGCTTAAGATCGGCGCAGTTCCAATACCTTCATCCTGCATGTTCAAGCCACATGAGGTGGAATACAGATTGGTAGATGCGAAGGCCAAGTTGGCCATAGCCGTACCCGAGTACATGGCGGCTATTGACGAGGTCAAGGGAAATTGTCCAGACCTGAAGAATATCATCACTGTTGGCGAGGCTACAGATGGTAAACTATCCTTCGAGGAACTGATGGAAAAAGCTTCACCAGACCTCGTGATGGAAGACACAAAATACGATGACATGGCCTTCTTCTGCTACACATCTGGAACCACCGGACCTCCAAAAGGAGCCGTGCACCTTCACAGATGGACCATCGGAAACGACCCTAGCGCGATGTTCTGGAACCATTACCAGGAAGGGGACATATTGGGTCACACCGGGGACTTGAACTGGATATTCCCTCTGGGAAACGGCTTCCTGTACGCGTGGAGGCATGGTATGACCACCTTCATTTACAACGGCAGGTTCAGCCCGGAAGTGTGGTTCGACCTTATTCAGAAGCACAAGATCACCAACCTGGCTTCTGTTCCAACTTGCTACAGGATGTTCATGCAGCTGGAAGATTTTGATAAGAAATGGGATCTCTCATCCCTCAGGCACTGCATAAGTGCGGGCGAGCCTCTCAATCCCGAGGTTGTCACAGGTTGGAAAAAGATACTGGGTATCGATATTTTGGATGGAATAGGAATGACCGAGTGCATGGTGTATCTCTCCAATCAGAGGGATATGATGATCAAGCCAGGCTCTTGCGGCAAGCCACAACCAGGCCACAAATGCGCCATCGTTGATGAGAATGGAGTGCCACTTGGCCCAAGAACGGAAGGAACACTGGCCATCAGCGCTGATGATCCCGGACTTCTGAAGGAATACTGGAACAAGCCAGAGAAAACAGCCGAGGGTTTCAAGAACGGCTGGTTCCTGACTGGCGATACTCTTTACACCGACGAAGATGGATACTACTGGTTCGCCGGAAGAGGCGATGACCTGATCATGACAGCCGGATACCGAGTATCTCCATTCGATGTCGAGAGTGCGGTGAACAGCCACCCAGCAGTTTTAGAGTCCGCTGCGGTTGCTTCCCCTGATGAGATCCGCGGAGTTATCGTGAAATCATTCATCATCCTTAACCCGGAATTCGAGGCAAGTGACGAGCTGGCCAATGAGATCCAAGCTCACACCAAGGCCATGATCGCGGCTTACGAGTACCCGCGAGTGATCGAGTTCGCCAAGGAGCTTCCAAAGACCCCGAGTGGAAAAACAAAGAGAAAGGTTCTCAGGGAAATGGAGAATGAGAAGTTCGCCAAAGCGAAACAATGATTCGATAATATTTTAAAAAAATAAAGGTGCCAGGCTGCCATCATAAGCAGCCTGGTCATTTTTTGTTAGAAATCAGGCCGTGCCTTCAGGCAATGCTCTCTTCTATTCCTTCTCCAAGTATCTGAAGTAATTCCTCGCCATAGGTAGCCGCCTTGACCTCCCCTATGCCGTATATTTCCTTCAGGCTTTCCAGAGTCTTTGGATTCCTGATGGCCAGATCCTCAATGGTCTTGTTCTGGAGCACGATGTACAGGGGAACGCCGATCTCATTGGATCTGAACTTCCTCCATTCTCTCAGCTTCTCGAACCTGCTGGATATCTCTGCCGCATCGGTGGCATTGTTGATGTGGCCAAGGCGAATATCCGCACCTGTTTCGAAATCCTCCAGTGTCTCATCGCCTTTTGGTGTGATGGTGATGCACGGGTACTGCTGATCCTCTGGTATATCGAGATACTTCTCATCAATGAGCCAGTCTATCAGAATGAGTATTTCTTTCTGTGAAAGGCCACGAGCTACACCATATGATCGAAGCTCGTCAATGCCCATTGTCAACACACACCTGGATGTTGAGCCATTCAGGAGCCTGGCGAACCTCACCCGGCCATACTGGCCGTTCATCTCACTGACCGATCTCAATATGGTCAGTGCCAGGCTGTCGATGTCCTGCTTTCCCGGTACTCCGCACATTCCGTGGATCTCTTCAAATCTCAATGACAGGTATTGACCATCATCCGTGGAGGCTATGAGTTCTATCTCAGCATCCACCATGTTCCTAGACATGGATGTTTCAGCTCCAGCACCTATGTAGCATATGGGGCGGATACCCTGGCTGAGGTTCTGAACGATCACGCTACCATTGGGGCGGACCAGTGCCATCATCTCTCCAGCAAACTCCTTTGATACATCTTCATTATGATAGTCTCCCAAGGCGGACCCTATCACGACGATGGTCTGGAGATTGGTGCTGGATTCCGAGCTTTCATTCCTGATGCTCTGATCGGCGGATGTCGCTGTGTTCGTGTTCTCGTTCTCTTTGCTTGCGTTTGTGTTCTCTGTTTTGGTTTTCATTTTATCACCATTTTTTTGTACTTCTGTTTCGAAGCTTGAGACCGAATCTGTGCCTGGAGTACTTAATAAAAGAGAATACAGCAATACTACATGTAGGAAAATTTGATGCTTATGACGGTAAAATATCATGATTATAATGTAATTTAATGCAATGGTATGATGATATTATGATATGATGATATGATAATTAGCTATGATGAGATAACTATGTAAAAATTATAGGTTCGGGTCAGGTTCAATTATCGTCCCTGACACGCTCTTTGAGAAGCCTGAGCATTATCCTGGCCCCATCTGAGAATGAGTTCAGTTTGGTCTCGTTCGGGCGGCATTTGTAGGCGATTGGTATTTCCACTACCTTGAAACCGTTCTTGATACACTTCGTGTACATCTCGGCCTCGATGTCGAAATTATCCGCATCCAGATCCAAACTATCTATGACCTCTTCCTTGAATCCCCATAATCCAGTACACACATCGGATGCCTTGTGACCATTGGGGAATAGGAGATTGGCGGTAATGTTAATAGCACGGTTGCCAACATAATTAAGTGTGGACATCGCACCTCTTTGAACTGAGCCATTTAGCCTGGAGCCAAGCACGACATCACATCCATTCTCAAGAAGAGGCAGCATCGTGAGTATCTCTTCTGGATTGTATGTGTCATCAGCATCCAGCATGAAAAGGAATCTTCCTTCGAAGCCTTCGAAGGCAGTTTGAACAGCATCTCCCTTTCCTTTTCCTTTTTGTTGTAAAAGTCTAGCACCCTTGGAGATTGCGATCTTCCCGGTATTGTCCGTGCTATTGCCATCGACCACGACGATATTCACATCATAGCCTCTGGACTTTATCTGTTCTAAGGGAATCCTATCTATCACTGCTCCAATGGTTTCTGCCTCATTCAGGGCAGGTAATAGAATACATATTGTATTGTCGTGCATATGTTCCATCCCAATTTCCCCTAAATTGTGATAATATATAAATATATCTGCATTGTAATAACTGTTTAGCATTAAATAATCAAGAGATATGGTGTAAAATTAATGTGGATTCAGTGTATGTTTTGTAGTTATCGAAAATAGATTGCCAAAAGTTTTATATATTGGGGTGCGTATGATGTAATATAAGGTTTACAACAACAGGTTGCTAACCAAAGGTGAGTGAATGGAAGAAATTGATCTTGATACGATACTGGCCATAGTCGGCAATCCCACACGTCGAAGTATTTTGAGAAAGCTGGCAAGAGAAACCCATTACCCACTCCAATTATCAAAGGAGCTCAATATCAGCCAACAAGCCATAATGAAGCATTTGAAAGTACTGGAAGATAATGATCTTGTAATCTCCATCATGCAAAAAAGTGATGCTGGCCCGCCCAGAAAATTATACACATCCACGCGGCGCTTCTCCATAGTGATTGACATATCCCCAGGCATATTTAATGAAGAGATCCGGGTGTATGAAATAGTGGAGGAGAGAAAGACCCAGAAACCAGAAGCAGAGAATATGAGTGTGGAGGGGATTGCTGAAAAGCGGGAAGAATTGGTCGAACTAGCCACAGCAATTAATGAGATAAATCAAAAGATCGATGATCTTGAGCTTCAAAGACACGCCATGATGAATGAAAAAGAAGAATTCATGAAACGCGCGTACGAATTGATGGAAATGCTTTGCACTGGTTATGATGAGCGAAAAGTGCTCAGATACATTCTGGAAGAAGATAATATCTCGATAGTGAAAATGAGTGAAAGATTGAACATGAGGGAGATGGACATCGAACGCATCATGAGAGGACTTGAAACTATGGGATTGCTTGAATTCCATAGAAAGATCATATACATGTAACTGGAGGATGATGGAAGATGAAGAAGAAACAGAAAAATATCAAGGACGAGGCAGATATTGCCGAGGATGCTGTCATTGCTCCAGAGGTGGAGATAATGGCAGATGAGCCTATCGACACTGAGCCAGTGGTCATCAACTTTGAAGATAAATGGAAAAGGGCCTTGGCAGATCTTGACAATATGAGAAAGAGAAGCGACAGGGAAATGGAACACCTTAGAAAATTCGCTTCCGAGATCCTGATACTGGATATCATGCGATCCATAGAGGATATGGAACGAGCTATGAACATATCCAAGTTGAAAAAACAGGACGGGGTCCAGGATGCTAAAGAAGAGCATCTGGACATGATCAAGGGCTTGGAGATGATATTGAAGGACATGAATAACACACTGGCAAAGAACGGTGTGACTGCGATTGAGACCGTGGGAGCAAGATTCGATCCCAATGTACATGAGGCATTGATGCAGGCTTGCACGGATTGTCTCGATGATGATAATGTGGTCATCGAGGAATTACAAAGGGGCTACATGCTCCACGACAAGGTAATTAGATATGCAAAAGTAAAAGTTGCAAAATATGAAGAAGGAGGAAGTTGAATGAGCGAATCAAATTCGCGCATTCAAAATTCCGAAATGAAATGGAGGAATTAAAAATGAGTAAAATAATAGGAATAGATCTGGGAACGACAAACTCGGAGGCCGCTTTTTTGGAGGCCGGCAGACCAAAAATAATACCGAGTGCAGAGGGCAATACCTACGGTGGAAAGAACTTTCCATCCGTCGTGGCCTTCACCAAAGATGGTGAACGTCTGGTTGGAGAAGCAGCCAAAAGACAGGCTGTGCTGAATCCAGAAAGGACGATATCCAGAATTAAGAGAAAAATGGGCACTGATTACAGTGTGTCCATTGATGGGAAGAGCTATTCTCCGCAGGAGATATCGGCCATGATACTTCAGAAGATCAAGCACGATGCCGAACAGTTCCTGGGCGAGGATGTGAAGCAGGTGGTCATCACGGTACCTGCTTATTACAATGACAATCAGAGACAGGCCACGAAAGATGCGGGAAAGATCGCGGGACTCGAGGTCCTCAGGATCATCAATGAACCAACCGCGGCAGCACTGGCCTATGGATTGGATAAGGTAGATAGCCAGAAGATCATCGTACTGGACCTGGGTGGCGGAACCTTCGATGTCACCATCATGGAGACTGGAGACGGTGTATTCGAGGTCATGTCCACCAGCGGAGATACGAAGCTGGGTGGCAGTGATATGGATGATGCCATTGTCCAATACCTTGTTGATGATTTCAAGGCAAAGGAGGGTATCGATGTCTCCAAGGATAAGGCCGTTATGCAGAGATTGAGAGATGCCGCCGAGCGTGGGAAGATGGAGCTGAGCAGTCAGAACTCCACCACCATCAGCCTTCCGTTCCTTTATTCAGATGATAGCGGACCAAAACATCTGGAGGTCAATATGAACAGGGCGAAGCTGGATGATCTCGTGATGCCAGTTGTCAAGAGATGTGAAAAACCAATAAGGAATGCTATCAAAGATGCGAAACTGGATTTCAAAGATATTGATAAGGTCATGCTTGTCGGAGGCCCGACAAGGATGCCAGTCGTTCGCCAATTCTTCGAGAAGATCATAGGAAAGAGTGCGGAGAGCGGTGTCGATCCTATGCAATGTGTGGCAATGGGAGCATCAATCCAGGCCGGAGTGATGGCCGGGGATGTCGAAGACATCGTTCTTCTCGATGTCACACCTCTATCCTTGGGTGTGGAAACTCTGGGAAGCGTCAGTACCAAGCTCATAGAGAGGAACACGACCATCCCGACAAGGAAGAGCCAGATCTTCTCCACAGCCGCGGATAATCAGACCAGCGTGGAGATCAATATCCTTCAAGGTGAAAGGGAAATGGCAATGGACAATATCTCACTTGGAAGGTTCCATCTGGTTGGAATTCCACCAGCACCCAGAGGTATACCTCAGATCGAGGTGGCTTTCGACATTGACGCCAATGGTATCGTCAATGTTTCTGCCAAGGATCTGGGAACTGGCAAGGAGCAGAAGATCACCATAACCGCGACCACGAACCTTTCGGATGACGAGGTTGAAAGAAAGGTCCAGGATGCGGAGAAGTACGCGGAAGAGGACAAGGCCAAGCGCGAGGAGATCGACACTCTCAATCAGGCTGACAGCATGGTGTACTCCACAGAGCGCACCCTGGAAGAACTGAAAGAGAAGATCAGCGATGAACAGAAGTCCCAGATCGAAGGAGAGCTGGATGAACTGAAAAAGGCCATCGAGACCAAGGACACGCAGCAGATCAAGGATAAGCTGGATTCGCTTGGAAAAGCCCTCCATGAGGTCACAACGGCCATGTACCAACAGGTCGCGCAGGAACAGGCCGCCCAACAGCAGGCGGAGGAAGGCGAAGCAGAGCCCGGGCCAGCTGGCGAAGGCGACTATGTAGATGCTGACTTCGAGGAAGTTGAGTGAGTGAAAATTGGAAGAAAATGGAATGGCATAGGCCATTCGGGGAATGGTCGAGTGCCATTCCCCTTTTATACTTCCACCATTTGACCAGTGAATGAGACCCTGGAGCTCGATAGATGGCTGAAAAAAGAGACTATTACGAAGTCCTTGGCGTGGACAAGAAAGCAAGCAAGGAAGAGGTGAAGAAAGCCTACAGGACGCTTGCCAAGAAACATCATCCAGACCTGAATAAGGATGATCCAAAGGGCGCGGAGGAGAAGTTCAAAGAGGTCTCGGAAGCCTATGAAGTACTGGCTGATGATGAAAAGAAGAATTTGTACGATTCATACGGCCATGCGGGAGTGTCAAATAACTTCGGTGGGGGCGGTGGAGGTGGCTTCAATTGGTCTGACTTCACCCATTACAATGATATCAGTGATATCTTCGGCGGGGGTGGAGGATCCATCTTCGACATGTTCTTCGGTGGAGGTGGCGGAGGTCGCCGTGCCAGAAGAAGTGGACCCACGCGCGGATCCGACCTCAGATATGATATCGAGATGAGCCTGGAATTGGCCGATGAGGGGATAGAGAAGGTCATCAATATACCTCGTAATGTCAAATGTGATAAGTGTAATGGAACAGGGGCTGCGGATGGAACCACACCCAATGCCTGTAACACATGCGGAGGCAGTGGCCAGGTCAAGAGCGTGCAGAGGCGGGGTTACAGCCAGTTCATATCCATAAATGCCTGTCCAGCTTGCCAGGGAAAAGGACAAGTTATCGAGAATCCATGCGATAAGTGCAATGGAGCTGGCAAATACCGGAAGACCGGGAAGATATCCATCAAGATTCCACCAGGTTCAGATACTGGAACAAGATTAAGACTGGCTGGTGAAGGCGAGGCAGGCTCAAGAGGCGGGCCACCCGGGGACCTTTACATAATAGTCCATGTCCTGCAACATGAGAAATTCGCCAGGGATGGGAGGCATCTTTACACAAAAGCTGAAATAAGCTATCCAGAGGCCGCACTGGGTGCGGAGATCGATATCCCCACACTGGATGGCAAGGCGAGTATGAAAGTACCTGCGGGAACACAGCCAGGTGCTATCCTTCGCTTGAGGGGAAAAGGTATCAATTCCCTTGGTGGGAGAGGAAGGGGAGACCTGCATGTGAAAATAAATGTGCAAGTTCCCAAGAAAATGTCCAGGGATGAAAAGAGATTGTTGAAGGAACTGGACAAGCTGAAGAAGAAGGCAAGATCCTGATATCAATCCCACTGTATTTTACTGGATTTTTAATTATATAATCTTATAGATCGAATCTTATAGATCGAATCTTATAGATCGAATCTTATAGATCGAATCTTGTAGGCCAGATCATTAATAGATAAAATTCAATTCATATCCTTTTTCAATAAGCTCAGTTCACGGGGATCCAGAGCATCGGGATTTAGAGACAGGATAAGTATCCCTTTCTTCGTCACCATGGACTCTGTGAGTGACTGGATAAAACTAAGTACGGAGTTAAATCCATTATGCGATATCATATATTCCAGACCCTCCAACACGATGATACTACCGGAATTCCCACTGAGGAAATCGAGGATTACGGAATACAATTTGGGTAACTGGGAAGGGGCGATATAATCATAATCGTCCTCATCCGCATCCTCTGGAGATATGGCGATCATACCAATTGGCATGTGTCCATCCACCTTCTGGCTCTTGGTAAGCCAGATGGTCTTTTTTATTTTCAGATCTTCGAACTCGTCTATCTGCCCGGGAGATTTCCTGACAATAGCCATGCCAACTTTACCATTCTGCACTTCGCGTTTGAAAGCGGCGAAGCATTTTTGAGGCTTCGGCTCCTCTATCATGTAGCTGAGACCTGGCTTCAGATCCTTCACCACTTGGATGACTGGCTCCTCCACAACAGGTATGGGCTTCACGGCATCGGAATCGATTATGTCACCGGATTCCAACTCCACTTCCAGAGCTTTAATCTGATCCTCTATCTTGAACTTCGCAGAGCTGGACTTGGTCTTTGTGACTATCTTCATCTCATGTGGTGAATAGCCGTCCTTGGCCATTTTTAAGAAGATGGCCCAACTGTCATTGACCGCGTCTCTATAGCCATGGAGATATTCCAGTCTTTTCAGTTTTTCTTCCCTTGTCTCTACCATACATTCATCTCTTATATTGTGAGGATCGTGATCGATTTTTTCCCAGATACAGTTCTTTTCCCTAGCTACTGTATTCCAGAATCATATAATAAGCATTACTGATGAAAAATGCAAAAAATCTTTATCCCCTCCAGATATTCAAGGCCACATGACGAACAAAAATTATTTGATATTTGGAGCTGGGCAGATGGGAAAAGCAATTGCTTATGACATTGCCAAATTCTCTCCTGAAGCGGATATCACGCTGGCAGATATGAATGTGCCAGCGGGTGAAGGTATTGTGGAATGGCTCAGGACATGCCATTCCTCAAGATCAGGAAATATCGGCTTCGAAAAGCTAGATGCGACGGATGACCAGCATATTTTGAGGTTGATGGAAAATGCCGATATGGCTATTGTCGCACTCCCCTATTCTTTCAATATCAGATTATTGGAGCTCGCTATTAAAACTGGCACACATTTTTGCGATCTGGGAGGCAATGATTCCATTGTCGGAGAGCAGTTGAAGATGGAAGAAAAGGCCAGGGAGGCGGATGTCCTGGCCATTCCTGACTGTGGATTAGCACCTGGAATGGCCAATGTCATCGCCATGCACTCTATCAAAGGCATGGAAGATATCAGCAAGCTCCACATCAGGGTGGGAGGCCTGCCACAAAATCCAAAACCACCATTGAACTACCAATTATTCTTCTCTGTCAAGGGTCTGATAAATGAATACAAAGAGGATTGCATGGTGCTGGAAGGTGGATGGATTAAACTCCTAGATCCCATGATCGACACGGAGGAACTTCATTTTGATGGACTTGGAAAAATGGAGGCCTTCAATACCTCTGGCGGGGCTGCCTGGCTCCCATATTTGCTTGAAGGAAAGGTGGACGAGCTCAATTACAAGACCATACGGTATCCTGGCCATGCGGTGATAATCAAGGCCATGCTGGATCTTGGCTTGACGAGTGAGGAAAAGCTGGACTGTGGGTGTGATATGACTCTACGTGATATTCTGGAAACACAGCTTGTGAAGGCATTGACTGGCACGGACAAGGATATCGTTCTCGTCCGTGTGATTGCCGAGGGCGTGATGAATGGCCAGTCTGTGAAAATAACATACGATCTGGATGACAGGTTCGATGATGATACCGGACTCACAGCGATGATGCGAACAACCTCTTTCCCCACTGCGATAATCGCACAAATGGTCGTGGATGGCATTATTCCCAAGAGAGGGGTGATGACCCCGGAAAGCTGTGTGCCAGGCGATCTATTGCTCGAAGCGATGAAGAAAAGAAATATAGTGTTCAAGACTACTTAATTCAAGGCAATATTGAGCCAATCGATAGATCCGGGTATATCTGTCTCTCAAACTCCAACACCTTATGCAGTTTGAGGTCGGTCCTGAGATTGAGGATGGTGACATTGAAGGAGCCGCTCACAATATACCCATTTGCATTCGGAGCCAGAGATACGGTATAATTTTCATTGATCGTGCCTCCAATGACAGAATACATACCATCGATGACGGTTCGGATATCGCCACCCAGCCATATATCAAAACCTTCCTCAGCCATGTCATTGATATGAACTTGATAATTATCATCAAAACCTAGTAGATCCCCTTCTTGAATAGATTGCTTGGCCACATAGATCGCATGGTTCTCCAGATCGCGAGTTATCTCCTGGGACTTGAATTCCATCTTGTCTATATCATCCATGCGTATCCTGTAATTGGAATCAACGTGGGTGACGTATGAAAGATAAGAAACGGTAAAACTCGCAAAGAACAGAAGGACTATGGCCATCAGGGAAAATGATGATACTGCTCTTTCATCCCAAACTAATTTCCTTCGCAACATCCAAACCTCTGTCATAATTATTTGATATTGTTTACTTATGGATCACAATGGGCGGTAACTATCCACAGCCCCATCTTTGAATATGATCATGTAATGTCTGTTAGCCTTCTGCGTGTTTTTAATGAGAAATTCAGTCAAATTACTACTTTTTTCACTGCTTTTCACAAGTTCAAGTTCTTCCTGGGTGGCATCAAGATTCTCCGCTATCCAGTTCTTGACCTTTTCGAGATCGGCTTGCCATTGGATCGAGTCAATGACAACCAGTTTCGCACCGTCATTGATTATCGAATCGGTTATCACTATCTCAGGTTGCATGATATTGGTTCCACATTTAACGCCATACTTCTTTTCCTTGTCCAGTCCCCAGTATCCGACAGCGGTTTCGATTATGCCACTGACCTTCTCGCCTGGCTCTACCTCACACTGTATGCTCGATCTGTCCTCGGACAATGCATTGCTTAAAAGTATGCGAATTCCCATATTCTCACTGTTAATCCATATACCCGATACGATTAAAAACTTTCCTATATGCTGCACTTTCACTTATTGATCTTCAATATCACAATCCATTGAAAATAAGGGTCATGACATTACCAATGACGAAGCTGAATATGAACCCTAGGAGCATGGGAACGATGAAGGGTAATTTGGGGGTCACCCACACTTTTTCCAGCCCCCTTTCCTTTAACTTTTCAAGTTCTTGTTTGATATTCACATTGCGTTTGGGGAATAGTACCATCACAAGTTCCCCATCCTTGACGAATTCCATCGGCCACACGAAATTCTTCGATATATCATCAATATCCATCGTGTACCCCAGTAACATCTCGGGAAACCCATAGTCCTTTCGCATGATATTCCTGAGGAACATGAACAAAGGCAATACGAAAGCAGTGATAAGAGCGGCATTCATCAATACCAGGAAAGCAAAGGGGAACATGACGGACATTGCCTCAGTCATATGATCCGGGTACTGGATCGCAGGTAGAACATCACCGATAACTGGAAGGAAGGGTACGAGAACGGCGATGGCCATGAAAGCCTTCGCGTCAGCTCCACCATGAAGAAGACCTGTGTAGAAGAATATGTATCCGATAATGATCATAACTGGTATGGACAGTAATTGGATCGTCTCAATGTTCAATCCATTATCGTATATGACATAGAGAGCGGATAAGCCTCCTATGATGAAGGCGAACAATGCGGTGAAGTTCACTCCTTCATCCCCCACCAATGGCTCACGGTCCCAGAAAACATCGTAGAACATTATGGTTGCTGGTATCAAAGCCAGCAAATGTCCCATATTATAGCCAGGGAAGTCACTTGAACCTATATTTGCATAGAATAAGATCTCGAAAGCCAGCAATATGAGGCCGATCGTCCCCATTATTATCCAATATTTATTGTCCACTGTTCTTGTTTTCAGGTCACTCAAGGAAGCGAGGCCCATAATGGCCACGCCCACTATTATCCTGGCAATGGAGAACCAATCACTCATCTTGTTTGGATTGTCTCGCCCATATATATAAATGTCGAATTTCTTGCTGAATGATCTTTGTCACTGAATATTTGCAAATGATGATATCATCCATAGAATTCTGAGCATCATATGCAAAATACTAATAGTAAATCCAATCATGAACAATATTTAAATAACACCAAATCGATTACTTTATATTAACATGGTTAACATTGAAATTGGGCAAAAGCAGGGTGCCTCGTGGGCTTTTCTGGTCATTGTGATAATGATGTCCAGCTTGCTATTTCCTCCTATGACCATCGGAACAGGAGATTTAGTAATTGATTCTATTATTCCAATAAATTCACCAATCGATAATTCCCCTGCTGTTGACATGACAACTGAGATAGAGAATATTCTCAATAATATAACAGAGGATCTCGTGCAGAGCCGTATACAGGAATTGCAGGACTTTGGAACACGATATTCTTATGCTTTGGAAAAAAATTATGCTGCTGGTGAATACATCTACGAATCCTTTTTATCAAATGGCCTGGAAACAGAATATGATACATTTGTTTATAATGGACATCCGGCTAGAAATGTGGTCGCTGAGCTTCCTGGAAAAACGGCTTCGGATCAGATATTCATAATCTGCGGCCATTATGATTCCACTTCAGGCATACCTTATAAACTGGCTCCTGGCGCGGATGATAATGGAAGCGGCACCGCGGGAGTCATGGTCGCTGCCGAGGTATTATCGGATTACGAGTTCAACCACACTATAAGGTTTATAGCTTTCTCTGTGGAAGAACAGGGGATGAAAGGCAGTGTGGATTATGTGAATAACGCGCTGATATCTGGAGATAATATCAGCGGTGTTATCAATCTCGATATGATAGCTTTCAACCCAGATACTGGAACTAATTTTGTAAATATCTGTCCAGATTTCGATGATGCTGGTGTTTCCACAGATCTGATAAATTTCGCAAACCAGACCGCTCAAAAATACGAGCATATTTCCAATATACGAACATTTGACAAGCCTTATGGAAGCAGTGATCACGCTCCTTTTGCCCCATCTTTTCCCGCCTTCATGTTCATCGAGAAAGAGTGGCAATCCAATCCGAATTATCATCAACCCACAGACACATTGGCAGCATTGAACATGACCTATTGTGCCAATGTCACTCAGGTGGCTGTCGCCATCATGGCTGAACTTGCAGAAATGCGAAGTTCAGATAATTCATCTCCCTCCATGCGCGATATATTCCCGGATGATGGAGGATACGGCAGTGAGAACACTACGATCTCATTGGAAATTTTAGATCCATCTCTTATTGACCCAACCAGTGTCAAGCTCTTCGTGAATGGCACAGAAATATCTCCATTATTGACGCCCATTCCATTGGGATTCAATGTCTCTTTCACCAATCCAGTTGACTTCCACGATCTGGATATCATCACGATCAATATAATCGCCAATGATACAGCCGGTAATATATTGAACCACAATTGGACCTTCGGTATTGATGGAGTGTGTCCATCAATACCGACAGATATCAATATAGATCTCGTAAGGATAGAGATGGATAAACAAGGCCTGGTTCTGGATAGAGGGGCTTCAGGAGAATATGATGACACGCATGTTATCGGCCCAAGTGTGATATTCCAGGATGATGAATACAAGATGTGGTATGCGGGCCATGATGGTTCAAGATATAGGATATTGTATGCGAATTCATCGGATGCGATCAATTGGGTGAAGTATGGGCTTGTCCTTTCCATTGGATCAGCTGGCGACCCTGATGATTATCATGCCACATATCCTTCGGTGATCTTCCAGGATAATGAATACAAGATGTGGTACTCGGGCTATGATGGAGCGATCTGGCGAATACTGTATGCGAATTCCACAGATGGGATAACATGGGTCAAGCACGGGATATCTCTCGATCTTGGATCAATTGGTGATGATGATTATATGGCTGTCTCTGGTTGCTCCGTGATGTATGATAATAATGAGTACAAGATGTGGTATTCCGGATTGGGGGATGTCAGAACCATACTGTATGCGAATTCCACAGATGGGATAACATGGGTCAAGTATGGTAGCCCAGTATTGAGGAATAGCATTGACGGAGAATACGATACCATGATCGTTATCTCACCATCAGTAGTAAGGACACTGGATGGGTATAGGATGTGGTATACCGGATGCTCGAATGATGTCGTGTACAGAAATCTATATGCGAATTCCACAGATGGTGTTAATTGGATAAAACAGGGTTTGGCCATCGATATAGGTGCGGGTGGAGATGCCGATAGTAGATATGCATATAAATCAACAGCTCTGATCAAGGACGATGTTCTTCATATTTGGTATACTGGCTATGATGGATCTTACTGGAGAATATTATATTCCAAGCTAACTGGTAACGAGCCGATGACAGACATCTCGATCAGCTGGCCAGTATCCAGCTCTAACGATGTGCAATATTATGATCTCATAAAGGCCAATACACCTGCAGAATTGGGAAGTGCGGGGAGTTTCATGAAGCTCAGATCCAATGCTTATGTAGATACGGGGATTGGCGAGGGAAATTCATCAAATTATTATTACACATTGAAAGTAGTGGATAAAGTTGGGCATGTGAGCCAGCATAGTATCATGGTCGGAAAGATAGGGGTTGAGACCATGTTTGGATGGAATCTTTTATCATCCCCATTTTTTGAAGGAGATGTCCCTGTGGAAGATGCCCTGAGCTCCATTAACTGGTTTTCCCTCCAGTATTATGATGCGATGGACGTGGATGATCATTGGAAATCGAATTACCTTCCATGGCCCGATGCATTTGATGAAATCGATACAGTGAATGATACGATGGCGATCTGGGCATATATCAATGCCGGCTTCTTTGTCACAGTCGGGGAGGTATCGAATATCACGATAGAAATGCATGCTGGCTGGAATTTCGTATCGTATCCATTCCATGAAGAACGGCAAGTGCAGGATGCCCTTTTTGGCTTACCCTATGATATGGTAGAAGGCTATAATTCCGCAATGGCCTACAATTTAGAGGTATTAACCGATACCAGCATGATGGTGCCTGGTCAGGGTTATTGGGTGCATTGTACATCAGCCTCGACCTGGCAGGCCATCAATACCTGAGCGGCTTTGTTCCTCTTTAGACCAAAATAGTATTGTCTTTTCTTCTCAATTTCATTTGGGTCGGTAATTGTTAAATCCCAGCATGGCTTATGCTTCCAAGAGTGAGTGAATATGTCAAAAATAAGAGATAATGCTGAGGAGATCTTCAAGAGCATGCTGCTGGCAGAGTCAGAGCCAGATATGCCAAAGAACAGGATATTGAATGTAGTATTTCCCCTTCTGGACGATCTCGGTATGGATGTGACATCTCATGACAATGATGGGAATCCATGCATCTACGCATCTACCGTGAATTCCCGGGTATTGCTTAGTGGTCATCTGGATACTGTGAAAATGGGAGCCGGCTGGCACCATTCTCAGGCAGAAGAGATCGATGGAAAGATATACGGAAGGGGATCGCTGGACATGAAAGGACCATGCGTATCGATGTTAATAGCGGCCGAGCAGTTGATATCGGAAGGAATAGGAGTGACATTGGCCTTCACGACAGATGAAGAGGTGGGAATGGCCGGAGCCAAGATCATGGCGTCCCAGCATCCGGAAATATCAGATATTCCCCTTATCATCATCTGCGAACCCACTGACCTCAAATTAATGGTGGAAGAGAAGGGACTTGTACAATTCAAGATCATCGCGCATGGAAAGAACGCTCATGGAAGCATGCCGGAAGAGGGACGCAATGCGATCACCGATCTCACATCCGCGGTGAATGAACTTATGAACTCCGGCATATTTGGAAAGTCCGGTAAAGACCCAGTAACTGCGAATCTTGGTATATTCCAGGGCGGGACCCTGATAAACATGATACCGGACAGAGCGGAAGCTGAATTCGATGTACGATATAGTCCCGATCACACTGGGCAGGATATACTGGATGTTGTAAAGGAAATACTTGACAGCACTGGCATTGATTATGAAATTGAGATCACAAGAGAGATTAGAGCCGCGAAGTCCGAACTGGACCCAAAATACCAGGGATCTCTGGAAGACATATTTGGACCTGGAGAATCGGTGCCATATGCCACGGAGATGGCAGTTTTCTGTGAGTTAAATCCTCGCGTTTTCATCATGGGAGCTGGAGAGACCACCAGGGCGCATAAGCCAGATGAATTCATGAGCATGGACGAGATAATGGAAGGGGCGGAAGCCATCATCAAGTGTGCGAGACTTATCAAATGAAAATATATTGATTTCTGAGATGATTGGATTAGCTATGTTCAATCAATATTTGCTAATCTACATCCGTAGCTGATTAGATTGGTTGTATTCAATCATTATTTGCTAATCTACATCCGTAGCTGATTAGATTGGCCGTGTTTAATCAATATTCGACAATCTACATCCGTAGCTGATTAGATTGGCCGTTTTTAATCAATATTCGCCAATTTACATCCAGAGCTGGCGAGGATCTCCGTCACCTCATCAGCTCTTTCATAATCCACCACTAACATCACACGTTCGAACTTTTTGGATAGTTCATTGACCTCTCTGGAGATCTTATTAACCCTGGCCTGTTCGATGCTTTTCATTCCTTTGGTCCCATTCATGAAGGCATCCCATTCCAATGCAAATTCCTCCGGGGTCTGACTTGTAAATTTCTTTCTAGCCAGTGATCTTTGTTTGGAAGGCTGTTTCAACCATTCGACACCCGTGACATGGTGGCAATATAGATCTGTGAATTCGACATCATCCAGATCAACAGGTATTATTGATATGGCCTTCTCCACGCTCAACTCCCAGGCCCTCACAAAGCTGGGAGGTGGTTTGCTGACATCGCCAAAGCGTTCCAGGGATTTGACATAATATTCTTCCTCGATATTATCAGGGGCGACATCCTCAGTGACATCATCTGAGCCAAGGTGCTTGATCATCGCCTCCAGGCCTTCTTTGGAAACAGATATGGCTATGACATCAGGATCGAACCTGGTAAAGTGATCCTGAATTTTTTGAGATTCTGATACCAGGCCTTTTACGGTTCCAGTTATCAGTATCTTTCCCTTCTCCTTCTTCATATGATCATCCTCTTTCCTTTATGAGCTCCAATATCTTCTTCTTGTCATAAATCTTTCCAAGCTCTATATTGGATATCAGGGGCGTGCCTTCCAGGTTTGTCTTCGTTCCCCTGTTCTCGACAAAGAAGACCGCATGCCGATCCAGTAATTTCGAGATATTGGCCATGGCCATCGCTCTTCTTTTGATATTCCTGTCTATCCTCCCTATGCCGGTGAACAATAGATTTTCCCTATCAGAGGTAAGGGCATCGAAGGGACATCTATTGGTTGGCTCGACCATATACCCCATTTCATTCAGCTGCTCGAAGATATTCGTCACCATCTCATCATCATCGATATCCCCGCATAATTCCATATTCTCACTTTTCATCCTCACAGTCAATGGATCTATGGGGATTATGAGGTCAATCCCAAAAGCATTCTCCAGGCGTATGGCCGCGGTCAATTTCGCACCCATTCCCTCTTCATACATCTGTATCGTCCTTCTGGAGACACCGGCTGTTTCAGCCAGTTCACCTAAAGAGATGCCCTGCTGTCTCAATTTCCCCATTCCCTCTGTGTCCAGTCTTACATAGAAGCCTCCTGGAGCGGAATAAACAAGAGGCGGTACTTCCTCAATGAAAAGATCATGCAATGAGTTAACGGACATCAGAGATATACCGTACCTGGAATAGACAACGCCATCCTCTATATTACCGGATGATTTGCCCACACCGATCATTAATGGAACACCCTCGACAGCACGAGCCAGTGCGACCATTCCGTTTATTGAATCGGCTTTCACGGACTCTCTGCTGGAGATCGCTTTGATGACCAGTATGAGGTCACCTCTTCTTGCGACTATGTCGAATCCAGAATGTACGAGGAAAGAAGGATCCGAGGTGGAGAAATCGGCTTTCTCCAGTATGCTGATGACCATCTTGACAAGGTCGTCCCTTTTCATCGAGATTTCCATAGCCTCCTCCCTTTATAAATTTTCTTCTACTGAATCATCAGGCATTGATATCGCTTTATTGAACTAAGTCTATGTCATTACTTTAGAGATGATCCAATACCATAATTATTTGGTTGGTATGGTGTACAAGTAGGTGTTTTGCGCCATATCTATTTATATAATTTACAAATATTTGAATAATATGTCATATTCTGAAGGATCCAGAAAATCTTTGGTAGTTTGCATAACATTCATATTCATGGCCATGCCTTTTTTGGCCATGTCAACCCCGATTGTTGCGGAAAATCAGATAGATAATGAGATATCGCCAATGCTCGATGATATGGATAATTCAATATCAAGTGTAAATAGAACCAATGTGATAGAAGATATTCTATTCCAAGTGGATGAGGAACTTCTGGGGAATCACATAGAGGAATTACAGAACTTCGGGACCAGGTATTGCTATGCGGTGGATGAGTGTTATGCGGCGGCCGATTACATTTATTCGGTCTTCGAAAGAAATGGCCTCCAGGTGAGCTTTGATGATTTCGTAGCTGGCGGACATCCAATGCGGAATGTTGTTGCTGAGCTTCCTGGCAAGACCGCATCAGATCAGGTCTTCATTATATCTGCCCATTATGATTCTTACACCAGCGATCCATATGATTTCGCTCCCGGTGCTGATGATAACGGGAGCGGGACAGCGGGGGTGATGGCCGCCGCTGAACTCCTTTCAGATTATGAGTTCAATTACACCATACGCTTCATCGCTTTCTCGGGGGAGGAAGAGGGGCTCTATGGAAGTTATCACTATAATGACATGATGCTTCAGAACGGGGAGAATATCTGTGGCGTGGTGAACCTGGATATGATCGCCTATAATCCAGATCCTGGATCGCTCTTCGTGGAGATGGACACAGCAGGTTCCAATGAGATATCTGAACCTCTGGCTGACTTCACAGAGGGCATTGCGGAGAAATACGAGCATATATCCAAGCTCGATATATGGAAGACCAGAGGGGTTGATGGTAGCGATCATGTAGCTTTCTGGGATGATTTTCCCGCCTTCATGTTAATTGAAAGGATATTCAATTCTCCCAATTATCACCAGGCCTCGGACACTATAGACAAACTGAACCTCACTTATTGCTCGAATGTGACCCAGATCGCCATAGCGACATTGGCAGAACTGGCAGAATTGGATGCCACCGATTCTTCCCCTCCAGATCATTTTGATGAATATCCAGTAGATGGAGGTTATGGTCCCGGAGACGCAGAGATATCCATTGATATCATAGATTCATCACAGATCAATTATTCCAGCATCGAACTTCATGTACTGGGCTCGCCAGTAGTCTCCAGTTTGACACCCACTCCAACTGGTTTTACTGTTTCCTATTTGTATATTCCAGGCTATGCTGATGAAGATGTCGTGGAATGCAATATCACGGCTGCCGACATACATGGTAATACGATGTATTTCAACTGGTCCTTCACAATCGACGCGATACCACCAGCTCCCCCGACGAACTTCGAGATAGATATTGACAGAATAGAGGCGGTGAAGTACGCCTGTGTTCTTGCCAGAGGACCCTCAGTATATGATGCTAATGGCACATCGTCCCCATCCATCATCTTCCATGACAATGAGTACAAAATGTGGTATGCTGGCCGAGATACAGGATTACAGATTATCTATGCGAACTCCACGAATGGTATTTCATGGAACAAACATGGGATAGTATTGCCCCATGGTGGTACAGGCACTCCGGACTATGCCGGAGCCCACTCACCATCTGTTCTATATGAGGGTGGCGAATACAAAATGTGGTACACTGGGGACAATGGCACCGCATCGAGAATACTTTATGCAAATTCTACAGATGGCATCAGCTGGATGAAGCAAGGTGTTGCTCTGGATCTTGGCACTATTGGCGAATATGATGATGCTCAATCACTATCACCATCTGTTCTTTATGAAAGCGGTGGATACAAGATGTGGTATACTGGCATTCATGATTCGATTCATCGCATATTGTATGCGAATTCCACAGATGGCATAACTTGGACCAAATACGGTATGGTACTGGAAGCCTCACAATATGCTGAGTTCGACACACAAGAGGTCAAGAGTCCCTGTGTGGTCATGACCCAGGATGGCTATGAGATGTATTACTCTGGCTCTAAATACGATACCTTCAGGGTTCTACTCGCGAACTCCTCGGATGGCATCAACTGGAACAGACAAGGCATGGTTATTGACAATGGAGACCCTCAAGAATATGATGGTATTCAAGCCAGTGATTGCACCGCGCTTTACCATGATGGCGAGCTCAAAATATGGTATTCGGGATTTGATGGTCAATACTGGAACATCCTGTATTCCTATCTTTCAGATAATGAACCAGATACGGATATCTCATTGAACTGGTCGCCATCTCCATCTGAAGATATAGCTTATTATGAACTGGCCAGATCTTACAGTCCATTCTCCGATAGATGCGGGAAAGGAGTTCTGACAAATGTCACAATAGGAGATTACTTACAAGGTGGCCAGAACTCATTCGATCTGGGATATAGCAACATAATTTACTGTGATCTATGGATCGACGATTATTTGGGAGTCACCGAGCCCTATGATTGGTGGCATCTGGATGAGGTCGGAACAGGGGGCTTTGATGATTATGTTCTCGATTATACATCTGGCCATGTGACCATGACCTGGTCCTGGATGGACTGGGGCTCGGAATCATATATCCATGCTTGGATTTACTATATTGGTGACAATGTTATGAAGACCACTGGCACATCCTTGGTTGATATAGGAGTCGGTGATGAGAACACCGACAATTACTACTACACATTGACAGCAGTCGATAAAGCTGGCAATAGGGCCGAATGTGTATACAAAGCAGGCAAAGTGGGCACAGAAACATCCACTGGCTGGAATCTGATTTCATCTCCTTTTGTCGAAGGAGATGTCCCGATCCAGGATGCTCTCGGATCTGTGGAGTGGACCGAGATATTGTCCTATAACTCATCCAATCATGCAGACCACTGGAGAATGAACTCAACTTCCATGCCTGACATCCTGAATGACCTGGATACCATAGTAGATGGTGCAGCATATTGGGTCAATGTTCCACCTGCCGAGGTTTATGTTTCAACAGGCATTGTGGCCAATACCACTATCCAATTGGATGCAGGCTGGAACCTGATATCATATCCATATCATGAAAGCTATCAGGTAATGAATGCGCTTGCTGGCCTTCCCTATGACAGGGTGGAGGGTTTTGATACTGTCGGGGCTTATGGATTGACACCGATGTCAGATACGGATATAATGGAACCAGGTTGTGGATACTGGGTGCATCTGAACTCCGCGGCCACGTGGAATGTTGTTAATGCGTGAAGGCCTGATATTCACGCATTAACAACATTTCATCATACACCTCATAACCAATACTTCGACCCCAAACATTTATTATGAATTGATATTTCCTTTGCTCATGAAGCTATTCGGATCTTCAGGGATTAGAGGAACATTTGGTGAGAAGATAACCACACAGCTGGCTAACGAAGTAGGTCTTGCAGTGGGTACGGTCTATGACTCGGTCGTCATCGGATGGGACACAAGGACAACCAGCGAGCTTATCAGCAAGGCGCTTGCCGCCGGGCTCATGAGCGCGGGAGCCCGGGTGGGCATTGCGGGGATGACCTCCACACCCACACTGGCAAATGAGACAAAGAATTTCGCAGCTGGTCTCATGATCACAGCCTCTCATAATCCGGCACCTGACAATGGAATAAAGTTCTGGAATCCAGATGGATCCTCTTTTGGAAGCCAGCAGATGGAAGAATTGGAGGACATACTGGCAAATAAGAAATTCGCCCATGTTTCCTGGGATAAAGTCGGCAGATCTTTCGAGATCGTCGATGCCGTGGAAAAACACATGCAATCCATCGAATCCAAGATGGGCAAGCTCAGTGGAAAGGTGGTCATAGATTGTGGAAATGGTGCCACGACCAATATCAGCCCATATCTGTTAAGAAGAATGGGATGCGAGGTCATAACTATCAATTCACATCCAGATGGTACTTTCCCCGGGCGTGGTTCGGAACCAACTACTGAGAACACCAGGCTTTTGGCCGAGTGCGTGAAAAGCTCCGGAGCAATGTTAGGCATAGCTCACGATGGTGATGGAGATCGAACATTAGCTGTTGATGAGAAAGGCAGATTCCTGAATGGCGACCTTCTTTTACCAATTCTGGCCAAGCTGGAAGGTAAGACCAGCATCGTCGTGCCGCTAAATGTATCCATGGGAGTGGACACATACCTCAAGGGCGTGGATGTTATCAGATGCAAAGTGGGCGATGTGTACGTCGCAGAGAAGATGAAGGAAGTGGGAGCGAATTTCGGTGGTGAGGAATCCGGAACCTGGATCTTCCCAGAGAATTCCTTCTGTCCGGACGGGGTCTTCGCAGCTGCCAAGCTCGTCCAGATCGCCATGGAGCGACCGCTTTCGGAATATCTGGATGAGTTGCCCAAGTTCGATATTATGAGAAAAAGAATAGACTTCGGCACAAGGGATAAGGTCGAAGTTATGAAACAGATCCGCCCATTGATGGAGGCCTGGAACCCTGTGGACATATCCGATATGGATGGTCTGTATGCGAAGTTCGAGGATGGCTGGATATTGATGAGGCCATCGGGTACCGAGCCTAAATTGAAGATCGTTATTGAAGGTGAAAATGAGGCAAGGGCCAATGAGTTCATGACAATGGCAATGGCCGCGGTCGAGAAGGTGCTCGGATGAAGGCCTTTATTCTGGCAGCTGGCGAAGGAACGAGAATGCGTCCTCTGACCTCGAAAATATCCAAGTCATTACTGCCAATTGCCGGTAAGCCCTTCATCGAACATACTCTGGACGCTCTCAAAGCCAATGGGATCAGCGAAATATCCATACTCATTGGTTGGGGCGCGAAAGAATTGGAATCACATTTCGGGAACGGCTCCAAGCTGGGCCTGAAGATCAGATATATTCATCAGAAAGACAGGCTGGGGACAGCCCATGCCATTGGTTATGCCAGGAAGCATATGAAGACTGATCCTTTCCTCGCAATAAACGGGGATGTGGTCATCACCAAGGGAACTATCAAAAGTGTACTGGCCAATTTTAAAAAGTATGGTGACATGATAATAACCGGGGCAGAGGTTCCCAATCCCTGCGATTATGGAATAATAAAGCTGGGCAAGGGCAATTGCCTATCATGTCTTATAGAAAAACCGAAGAATCCACCAACCAATCTGGCCAATGCTGGCCTTTACCTATTCACGCATGAGATTTTCGACGCCATTGACAAGACCGAGCTCTCCATGCGTGGTGAATACGAGGTAACGGATTCGATCCAGATGCTGACCGATGATCAGAAGAAGTTCAGGTGCGTGACCATCAAGGACGACTGGGTGGACGTAGGTCGTCCATGGGATCTCCTGAAGGCGAATTCCATACTCATGAAAGACCTCGAGGAGAAGATCGAGGGCAAGGTCCAGCCATACGCCACTATCGAAGGGCCAGTGGTCGTCGGTAAAGGAACTGTCATTCGAAATGGTTCCTATATCATCGGGCCAGTTATAATCGGCAAGAACTCGGATATTGGGCCAAATTGCTACATCAGACCTTCCACATACATAGGTGACAAGTGCAAGGTGGGCAATGCGACAGAAGTAAAAAATTCTGTCATAATGGATGGGAGCAAGGTTCCACATCATAATTACATGGGCGACAGTGTGATCGGCCGAAATTGCAATTTCGGATCAGGAACAAAGGTGGCCAATCTACGTCTGGATGGTAAGAATATCATTGTCAATATCAAGGGCCAGCATGTGAACACCGGCATTAGGAAGTTCGGAGTAATTGCGGGCGATAATGTCAAGACCGGGATCAATGCGACCATCGATCCAGGCACTATCATTGGCGAGAACTCGTTTATCGGACCAGGGGCTATAATCAAAGGCATAATCGCGCCCGGTAGTAAGGTTCATTAAATGAGGGCTCCCAGCCCTAAAGGGGTATCCCTTCTGCTAAATCATTGAAAGTTAACAGGGATATGAGCCCTTATTGTGATTAAACATTTTTCTGCTAAGCCATAGGCTCCAGAAAATTGTTTAATTTATATTTGCGCATTGGCCAATTGGAAAGCGCAAATACAATTCTTCCCAAGCTAATACACAGGCGCTCTTGGTGATTATTCAATAAACTTATCAGCGAACAATTCGAAGCCCGCTATCGGACAACCCAGGTCGAAGTTAGTTATGACCTGGGGGTGCAATTCCCCGAAGTGGCCGACCATCTCTCCCTTCACTATTATTTTGGCCGCCCTTCCATCGATATAGGCCGGCTCGTCATGGCCTTCTATTGTGAATTCCACATCCAAGTCTCTCATCAAGGACTGGACGAGAGATTTAATGCCTGTGTAACTGGCCTTTGGGTGGATGGTCATCGCTCCCATGAACCGCAGGTTTCGATGATTGATAACGACATTCCCTGCCTCGAAGATGCTCTGAGGCAGGTCTCGATGTTTATTCACACTGAGAACCTCCAGAAGACTGGGGTAAATTGACTGTCTGGCACATGTCAATTCCTCATTGATCGGATTGAGTATGACCGTGAGATCTTCGGGTATCTCACGCTGAAGCAAGATGAACTGCTTCCTCTGGCTTGAAATTGTAAGACCCATGGTCTCCTGATACCCATAGCCAGTCATCAGATTTCTCAAAATATTGGAATAGGCTTCGATCTCCCTTTCCTTTGCGAATGTGAGATTGGTTGGAAGCCTACCTTTGAAATTCTCAAAGCCGTGGGCGATGGCGATGTCCTCCACCAGATCGACTGGGTGGATGACGTCATTTCGGTAAGCTGGAACCTGAACTTTCACGGTTCCATTTGGATCTCCTTCGACAATACTGGCTCCGAATCTCATCATCCGAAGATATTCGACAATATCTTCGGATCCAAGTCCAATACCCAGAATTTTATTCACGTATTCCGGGGTTACCTCTCTTTCTCTGGGAGCCAGGTCTGGCAATGTGAGGGTGGAGTCCTTGTATTTCACTTCCACTGTCTTTATCTGCCCGCCTCGCTCTGCCAGCATGGTGGCCAGGATATTGAGCGCGGTCTTGAGAGTTTCAAGATCCGTGCCAGTCATGTCCAGGAAAATATTTTCTGTATTTTCCGTCACAGTGGTATAAGTTCCATTGATAATTGGGGGAAAAGATAGTACTTTTCCTTCAGAATCCTGGATGATGGGATATTTCTCCTTGCCTTCGAGAACCCAGGCATATTCCATTCCCTTCTCGTGTTTCTCCAATATCTCATCCAGATCCAGTTCTTTGAAATGACCCAGTGGTATGAACTTCATGGACTTTGGATCAACAGCTTTGTACGTGAATGGTGGTTTCAGATCCTTGAAATCATGAACTCCAATGGCCAGTTTTTTTCTCTTTCTGCCCATTGTGAGATGCAGTTTCTCCTGTATCTCCATGAGGGACTTGATCAGGCTGTCGTCCATCTGGACATTCTGAATGTAAGCCGCGACTATGAACGGTCGTACTTCTTCGACAGAAGGGTCAACATTCAGCACCATGCCACTGCTGGACATTGGATAATCCACCATGCCCTTTTCCAGGCCGAAAAAACCACGTAATGCACGAGCGACTCCTTCCACCGAGTAAAGGTCTGGCCTATTGGGGAAGAACTCGATGTTCATCGTGTCTCCTTCTATCGAGTCAATATCGGAGCCGATCATCGGTAATCTCTCGATGATCTCTTCCTGCGGAATGTCCTTGCCAATGAGGGCGATGAGGTCATGATAATCTATTGTTATAACTGCCATATGGATCACACACTGATAGGTTATGGAAATATGATATTCTATAATTATGTTTGTAATAGAAGAATTGTGGGATTTATGATCGACAAATTAGCATAATAAATTCCCTTATTTTGAGGTGTCTGGCTATATAAAGATAGTCCTCATCCTAAATCTTATATACTCCACCCAAATATCCAGGTCGAAATCTCAGGGTGAGGTGCATGGAAGAATCATTATGCAATGTGGAGTTCCTTAAGGGACCAAAAGGCTATATCGCGAAAGTTCAGAGCGATCTTGGCGGTTTGAGAGAATACAGAGGCGAGTCATTCGAAGAAGTACTGGAACAGATAATTATCGATGTCCAGGAAGAATTCGAGGCCTCCTGATATCGATCATACCCTATCATTGATCTATACTTTCTAAAATCGAGCGCGTTTAAAACGCGCTCGTTCTTTTATATTAAGTAATCTAATATGTTTTTATATTCAAATTCAGTATGATGTATTACCTGATCAGATCCCCACCTTTCATTATGATCTCCGAGCTTCGATCTGGGTAATTCAATTCTATGGTGGGTTTCAGTATCAGGCCATCCAGATGGATCAATGCCTTCGCATCATTGTCATAGTTCGCGCCTATCGCGATGTGGCAAGTTGAATACACTTTCTCATCCTCCAGCATATTGCCGATTATATCAGCATTGTGATTGAGCCCGATACCCAGTTCCCCAAGGTTCCTGGCATTCTTAATGTACTCATCAGCCTGTTCCTGATCTATCTCGCCCTTTGCCAGCATTTCCTTGGCATTGTCCTCGCCAGAGCGCAGAGAAGCTTCAAGAAGTCGCGCTTCCTCGCCCCCTTTGAGATCGATGACTAAATTGTCCTTGACCATGGCCATAATGGGCTCCTCTATGATTATCTCGCCATTCGTGGCAGATATGGAACCATCGAAAGCGATGACACCATTGGAGCTGCCCAGGGCCGGAGATATATACACCTCTCCGGCAGGAAGATTGCCTCCTTGGCCGGGCTTTCTGAAATCACCATCATCCGATTCGCCCAGTCTTCCTTCAAGTCCCAGAAGGATGTCCGTCCCAACAGCGGTGGTTATACGAGCACTGGTGGCTCTATCCAGCTTCTCTTTGAGATATGCGCATTCATCCCTCAGCTTTGCATAATCAATTGGAACCGTCCTTGAGAACATATCCAGTGTCGTGCTTGGGGACCAGAAAGCTCTTAATTTCTTATCTTTAAGGTGCAGATCGAACACATGCTCGTATTCCTGGCCATCCAGGCCTTTGTACGGCTTGGAAATACCACCCCTGTCTTTACCCAGCTTTTCCGCGCTCAGGGAAATCGCAATATCCGGTATGGTTGCCAGAGCCCCGACCACTCCTTCTTCTGCATAATCCAGCTGTGTCTTGTACGGCTGGACCAATATCAGTGGCTTGCCACCTGCGGAAATTGCCGCGTCATAAATGGCCAGTGCGATCGTGTAAACTCCCTTTTCCGGATTGGTTATGATATGCAGGGTCTCGCCAGGCTGTACAGCCAGCACTTCCTTCACTGCCACCTCCGCTGCTTTTTTAATATCATTCATACCTTCAACAAAATCAGAGAATTTAGAGTTTTCATCAGCCATATTGATTCCTCCATTACCATTACGGAATCTTGAATGCGCGAATGGATTCGCTCATTCAAATCATCCTTATGATCTACATAACCTAAATAAATCCCATTGATATAAATCTACTGGCCATCTTCATGAAAAGGGAAACATCACGAAAGCAATGAGATCCCAGAAGGCATGGCTGATGATATTCACCCACAGGTTCTTGTAATAATGGTATAACAATGCCCAGAATAACCCTGCGGAAAAAGCGGCCAGAATTAGCATCGGGTTCCCCGATGCTAAATGGACACCAGCATAGGCCAGCACACCGAACAACACCCCAATTCTACCATATTGCCTTACAAAGGTCTTCTGCAGATATCCCCTCCAGAATATCTCCTCGCCTGGACCGATGATGAACAGGAGGAGGAAGGCGATCATTCGGGGATCCATATTGTCCCCGAAGTCGTATATTCCTCCTACGCCCGCCTTGCCAAATGATATGAAATGAGCGGCCAGATCATTCCCTATCATGAAGATGAAGTAGAGGAAGACACCAGAAAGTAGTCCCAGGGTTATGATGTAAGGTAGCTGTTCCTTTGAAATAACCAGCTGCTTTCTGATATCATCATTTCTGAAGAAAAAGGCCAATGCCGTCAGCACCAGGGCCGTGATGGCCATCTGTCCCCAGAAATGAAAGAAAATACCGCCAAATATTAATGAGAATCCCACGGCTGCCACGAATAGAGAGAATAAAGCCTTGTTAAATTGGTCTTTGTTCATATCACAGCATCTCTGTTATGTATGGGGACACGAAAAGTCCAATGGTCAGCAATATGCCGAACTTCATCTGCATTTGGGCCGTGATACCATCCAGCATCATGAACTTCTGCATGTCATCCTCCTTCTTGAACTTCGCAAGTTTCAAGGCCGTTGGGAAGGCCAGGAAAACAATGAGGGCCAACAAAGGTGATGGAGTCATTATGTCCAGGCCAGGTATGAGGCCGATGACGACATAAAGACATACAAGAATGAAGGGGGCCAGCATGAGCATCTTGTAGTATTTGGACGAACCTTTGTGACCGAGTTTGGAGGCCACAGTCACACACCCCTTCTCAGTATCGGTCTCGATATCATGCCAGTTATTGGAATGCAGTATGCCGACCGTGTATAGTACAAGAGGAATGCTCCACAATATTGGTAAAATGCTGAAAGTCTGTGTCTGAACCCAGAAAGTGCCAAATACGGGAAGGATACCATACAGGAAGAAAAAGCTCAGATCCCCCAGTGCGGCGGATTTCAGAGAAAATCCAGGTGTGGTATACAGAAGAGTGAGTACGATGCCGATCAGGCTTATCGCGAGGATCATCCATCCGATGGTGAATACAAGATATAAGCCAATGGCAAATCCTATGGCCAAAAACATAATCGCGGCCCTTTTCACCTGCTCAGGCGTGAGCCAACCACGAACTACAGCCCCACTAACTGGAAGTACCACGGTATCAACCCCGTTCTTGAAGTCATAGACATCATTGAGGAGATTGGCGGCAGTGTGTATGCTCACAACTCCGACCAGGGTTATGATGAAATGTAGCCAGTTGATGTCAAAACCAGCATAGTGTGATAGAGCCAGTCCCAATACCACTGCAGATACTGAAGCCGTGTAGGCAAATGGTCTTACTGCTGTTATCCATATCTTGAGCTTGCTTGGTGGAATATCATTTTCTGACATATTGAACTTCTCCATTTCATTTCGAAGCTTTGAATATACTTATTGCATTCGCACATTCAATTCACCTCAGATACAACCCCAAAATATGCTCTATGATAAATAAGTGATGATTGTTAGGATAAGATTATTATTATCCGAGGTCATAACCCATGATATAGATTATGTAAGGTGAGAAGATGGAAAAAGATCAGGGATATGAAAAAGTCATCACGGAATATTACGGGGAAGATCAGGTCGTGTCATTGATAATGCTCAAAATAGACACGCAGCAGGCGGAAATGATTGCCAGACGGGTTTCTGGATACGACATAGTCGAGGACCTGTTCATGGTCACTGGCGAGGTGGATCTCATTCTCAAGGCAAGATTTGAGAATTACACTGCCATGAAATCCTTCGTGCTTGACAAGCTGGCACCTATTCAAGGCATCAAGGATACCAAGACCATGATGGTGGTCACACCCTTCAAAGAGGGCGGGAAGATAATGGTCTGATATTTCAGACATATCATCGATCAATTGCATAATATAGGGTCAATGATAGATATCAGAGCCTGAATCATGGGAAAGGCTTAATTGCATAATGGTGTTATCCGGCTAAAAATACAAGGTGATTATTATGGATTCAGAGGAAAAACTTCAGCAGGTGATCTCAGTCCTTGACCAGCTGACAGAAGATACAACGGTCCCCAGGAACATCAGAAGGGGAGCTTCAGAGTGCAAGACCCGTCTTTTAAAGAGGGATGAGGCACTTGATGTAAGGACAGCTGGAGCCATCTACGTCATGGACGAGTTGGCCAATGATCCAAATATACCACTTCATGGCCGAACCCTCATATGGAATATAATCAGCCAGCTTGAGCAGGTCAAGCAATAGATCTCATTTTCTTAGCAGAATTGTGTGTTATTAGCAGAGCGTTTTGATAGTGGACATGCTAAAAAATGATATATGCAGGTGCCGGGATTTGAACCCGAGCGACAAGCTTGGGAAGCTTGAATCCTACCAGACTAGATCACACCTGCATGAGTGAATTCCATTATCGCAATGTGGGTAATATTACTTTTCATCCCAGCCATCGGGCTTCTTCCCCATGACAACGGGAATGTCACCATCCATTCCTATTTGCTCATTATCATCTTGATATTCACTTGGACTGGCCCGCGTACCTGCCTGCTGTCCATCTAAATTAGGATCTGAGGATATGACTGGCTGAACTATCGGGTCCGCATCATTCTGAATCTGAATGACACTGGGAGCATTCATAGTATTCTGTATCACATGCTCGTATTCTTTCAATTCCCTCTTGTGCTGGAGGGAGAGTATACCACCGACATAACCAAATAGAACAGTCAGAATATAAGGAGCCAACCATGCATTGTCCAGGCCGATATAATCCGATAGGAAGCCCATGTACTCGAAGGAAAAGTCCGCAATGGGGCCGATCAGTGGTATGCTGGATACTGTATTGGACATGGATTCTGAAGTGTTGTTCCAGAAATCCTCCACGCTTGAAAGAGCCCCGAGACTGGCCAGACCGAATACCAAAAATATTATCACAACAGGGACAAGGGTGGCGAAAATACCCTTTGTGGGTGTGCCAGCTTTCCTTCCACCCACATAGCCAGCGATCACCTGGCCGAAGGGGGGCATCCAGAAGAGCAAAATGGAAAGAATGACAGTGTACTTGAGACCAGGCCAGAAACCATATATCTTCTTTTTCTTGATGGCTTTGGAATCCATGTGGAAGGGGTGGTCGTACATTTGATTGGGAACATGGTACACACCCTGCTTCATCAACAGCTGGGTTGATCCATCTCCCTTGACCTTATCCTTAGTATTGAACAAATGCATCCCTACATTGGAATATTGATATTTTGGTATTTAGCGTTATCTCTTAATGATTAAAACCTAAATTAACTAATATTCATATTCACTTATCAGATGAAGAGGGTTGTTAATGACTTTGCCCAGTATTGATAAAATGGAAAATGATGGAGACATCGAAGGTCTGAATTTCTCTTTGAAAAATTCAGATGTCAATGTGCGCCGTGATGCCACACTGGCCCTTAGCCATCTTGCCGAGAAAGGAGTGCATGATAGATCGTCCATCGAACACTTGAACATTGCCTTGAAAGATCCCGACGAGGAAGTACGTGAGCAGGCGGGATTCGCCCTCACGGACCTTGCCAGAATGGATGTTTATGACAGGTCGTCCATCGAACCTCTGAATGCCACCCTGGAAGATCCTGATGAATTAGTGCGACGGAGTGCGGCCTCCGCCCTCGGGGCACTTGCGGATAAGGGCATCTGTGACAGATCGTCCATCGAACTACTGAATTTCTCTTTGAAAAATTCAGACGAAGGGAATATCTGCTGCCAGGCTGTGTTCGCTCTTGGCAGTCTTGCTGAAAAAGGTGTTTATGACAAATCATCCATAGATCTGCTGAATACTGCTGTTAATGAATCAGATGGGTGGGTGCCAGAGCTTGCTGCGGATGCTCTTGAAAAGATGAAGCCGCATATTGAGGAAGAAAGAAAGGGAGCATCAAAGGATAAGAAAAAGCCAGAGTCAGGACTTGAGAAAGAAGAAGAAAAAAAGTAGTCCCGAGCGGATTTGAACCGCTGTCGCTTGCTCCAAAGGCAAGCATGATAACCGCTACACCACGGGACTATTGTGTTCTTTATCGTATTGTTGTCCCGTGGTAGCACCTCGGGACCATATCCGCTCATTCTTTCTGTATCCTCGACCCTTGGGCCAGGACCATTCTGTTCACTGTCTTATTATCGTCCTGTGGTTCGCACCTCGGGACCATATCCGCTCATTCTTTCTGTATCCCCAACCACCTGATCAGGAAATATTTATTATGAAACGAGCACACCACCAATAATGAATTCATATATTTCGTTTTTGGGTGTTTATTCTCAAAAAGATGGATTATCAATGACCTGTGGTTGTCCATCCACTTCCATCACGATGGACCTGAATCCTTTATCCTCAATGGCTCCATAATCATGGCCAGCATCCTTCGGGAAGATGGCCAAAAGAATAAAATCCTCATCTCCGACATTGATGGTTCTATGAGCCCATCCAGATGGTACATAGACCCCGCCACCTTCATTCAGAGGCATATGCCTTATTTCATCATCCTCGGACTGCATGATGATCATCCCCTTGCCAGATAGACAAAAATAATACTCGTCCGCACTCTTAGATTCATGAAAATGACCCTTAGTCATGTGGAATTCCTTACCAACCTTTCCGGGCTTCATGATCGTGAGCCCCATATCGGTCGAATGTGGTCCACGTATCTCGTAGACCTCGTATATGAGCTTGTCTGGATCGGCTGATTCTTGAAAGAATCCTTTCATGTCCCCACCCTTCCTGATGATATAATTATCACTGTTGCTGATGAAAGTATCTACATCTTCCTTGTGAAGACTGAATGGATCCAATGTGTTGGATTTGACCATAATCACGTGTAGAAGCTTCTTACATAATAAGATAACGCATTTATACAAACAGCTGTATGGAGTCGCATATGGCCGAGAAAAATAAGCCTATCTCCAATCCAATAACTCGGGTGATGAGACGGGGTCAGAATATGATCCACAAACACCATAAACAGGAGGTGAGAGAGTATATCATCCTGGGCTGGCTGGCTGTGATCGTTGGTATGATCGCAGGTATCGGGGCTGTAGTGTTCAGGTACCTGATCAATGGTGTCGGTCGCCTTTTTGGTTTTTATTCGGACGGCCCATTTTCTTTTCTTGAGAGCGATCTTGGAAATTTAGTCTTCCTGGCACCCGCTATCGGTGGTTTGATTGTGGGTCTCTTGGTCTACAAATATGCCTCTGAAGCAAAGGGGCATGGAGTACCAGAGGTCATGGGGGCCATGATAGCCAATGAGGGTAAAATAAGACCCCGAGTGGCTATTGTCAAGATATTCACCTCCGCCATCTGCATAGGTTCTGGAGGTTCTGCAGGACGTGAGGGACCCATAGTTCAGATCGGAGCAACAGGCGGGTCAGCTCTCGGGCAGGGCCTGGGGCTATCAGCTAATGATACCAGGACCCTTCTGGCTTGTGGAGCAGCTGCTGGAATAGCGGCCACTTTCAATGCACCTCTGGGAGCCATGATGTTCGCCATCGAGCTGATTCTTCTGGAATTCAAGACACGTTCCTTCATTCCACTTGTCATATCCTCGGTTACAGCGACCATAGTCGCTCATGCTGTATTCGGTGTGGAGATCGCTTTCCCTATAAAGGACATCTACACCCTGACCCAGCCTCTCACAGAGATACCATTGTACATCTTCCTTGGGATCTTGAGTGGATTGGCCGCGATCTTATTCGTTTATCTTCTTTACAAGTTCGAAGATGCCTTTGATGATATGAAAATGCCCGAGTATGTCAAGCCCATGATCGGTGGTCTCGCGCTTGGTATTGTTGGTCTTATATCATATCAATATCTTGGGCATTACTACATATTCGGTACTGGTTATGGGACAATGATGCCAATACTCGATCCCATTAATTATGGGGCACTGGGTACTGATGCGACATATTCTCTTCTATTCCTCTTAGCAGGCCTGGCACTTCTCAAGATATTCTCGACCAGCCTCACACTTGGATCGGGTGGATCGGGTGGAGTGTTCGCCCCCTCATTGTTCATCGGGGCGGCCGTTGGCGGAGCTTTTGGAGTTGGCGTCAATATATTCTTCCCCTCACTTCCAGTTCCATATGGGGCTTATGCCCTTGTGGGTATGGCGGCAGTGTTCGCAGGCACTAGTAGAGCCACACTCACCGCCATCCTCATAATGTTCGAGATGACCAGTAACTATCAAATCATTCTGCCCCTCATGTTCGCCTGCGTGGTCAGTGATGGTGTTGCCAAGATAATATCCAAGGATACTATCTACACCAAGAAATTGAATAGGAAAGGCATCAAATACTCTTATGAAAGGGAGATCAATATTCTGGAGACCATATCTGTGGAGGACGCGATGGTGAAGAATGTGACCACCGCGAGGGAGAATATGAAGGTCAGAGAGGTATCGGATATAATTCTGGAATCTGGATTCCAGGGCTTCCCATGTATATGCGAGGAGGGAAAGCTCGTTGGAATTGTAACCCATTCAGATGTGAGGGAGGCAATGGCCAATGGTCTGGCAGATTCCAATATATGCGATATTGAGACAAAGAAGGATCTTCAGGTGGTTCATCCGGACATGACCCTGGAGGATGCGATGGAATTGATGTCATCCATGGAATTAGGTCATTTACCAGTTGTGTCAAGGGAGCACCCAGACGAACTTGTTGGATTCCTTTCAAGGAATGATATAATCAAGGTTTATAAAGACAAAAAAGGCGAGAGGAAGCAGACATGGCTATGATAATTGGTTCCAAACACACCATAACGGATATAGATCAGACACTTGAAGAAGTGAATGGCATATCGAAAAACATGGGAATCGGTATCCAGATCCTGGATGCTGGCCTGATCTTTGGCAAGGAACATTTGATGGTGGCTGTGGAGAAAGCCGAAAGAGCCTTTGCTCAGAATATGAACATATCAAAATCCATACCCACGGAGGTCATGCTATACGCAGGAGCGGAGAGGCAGATATCCAAAGCGATACAGAAAATGGGTATCAAGAAGGATTTGGAAGAGCTGGCCATAATATTGCACGGGGATGTGGATCCGATTGTATTTTTATCCAATATTGGATGGAAACGCGATGATACAGTTCTGGAGCCAGATATTGATCGAGCCAGTGATTTTGGAATCACGGCTCAGGTGGATGAGAATAATATCACGGATCTGGTACTTGAGAGGATGGCCCTTTCAGAGCTGGACAGGTGAACAAATACTCCGAATAAATAATGAATATGAACGTATTAGTTCTTCTAATCGCTAGTGAGATATATAACAGAGGCGATTAGAAAGAATATAGGCGATCGGAAGATCATTATCACAATAATACTAAAATGAACCCAATAATGATCTCCGCCAATGCTAGGCAGAAAACGAAAACTGTTGAATTGACACCTGATTTTTTTTCTTCCACATTCTTATTTGTTTCATTAATTCTGTAGGAGGATTTATAGAGGGGGGATCTCCCATCTCGCTTCATCCTTTGTTTGTGTGGATTTCCACCATATGCATCTATGGAGTTCCAAACAATTAGTAATAGCAGGGCCCCAAATCCTATTGGGAATATGGGATTGACCAGCACGCCAAGTACTATCATTATTATGGTGATAATTATCAAGCCCTTCATCTTTCCATTCATATACTGATTAATGCGATATATGTATTTAAATGAGTTTCGGGAAAGCCCTGGGGTTTCCGCAGGATTATATTAGAACCTCGATGTGTAAGTATTCTCTGTTATTGTTATCACTATCGATTTCATCGATATTGTCACCGCCAATCATATTATTCAACTGGTTTTCCACACCAGTTTCATACTCAATATAATCCACCTGGACAATTATCTTCCTGTTCAACAATGTTCCATCATTTTCCAAATCATGATGTAGATAATCCACCACTCTCCATGGTTCATTGGCTGTGACTGTAATTTCTGCATAAGGTGCTAGTGGTTCGATAATTATTGGTTCCCCTATCTGCCTGGTCTCATTTTTATCAATTAAATAATCAATGAATCTAACTCTAATAATTCCATTGTCCTCGCCTATACCATCTACCCATTTGGCATTAGGGTCATTGGTGGCGAGGTTACCAAAATTTTTTATAACCGCGGAAACTGAATAGCCAGGTGGAACAAAAGGAGTTGACATCTCGGGCTTATATTCTGCCCATTCATCATCGGTCAATTCATAAGCATCCTCAATTGGATTATCAAACACCGTGATGGAGCCCACAAACAGGTCTGGCATCTTCACCTCGCCTTCTTGACCCTTAACCATGATCACGACAAAATCTGTGAAACCTATAGTATTCTTCTGGATTACCAACTCCCATTTATCATATCCATCCAATACCAGGGCGCTGTTGTCTGGAGATGTTATCGGGATGTTAGGATTGGTGATAGTGGCATGTTTCCATGCAGAGTCATATTCATATGATATCGTAGATAGATTGACACCTGGGTGTTCTCCTATTCGATCTCCTATTATTATCGATTCAAGATCAGAGAATCTTGAATTGCTAAAATCAAGAGTCACTTCTTTTGATTCGAGTGTGCCCTGGCCATATACGAAGCGAATGGAGGCCATCAATTCATCCATAGCATTCTGTAGATCGGTCTTTGTTTGATTCTGTATATTCACTTTCATACCATGATATGCTATGGGTACAATGAAGCATACAGCGACCAAGATAACAAGAAGTTTCATCGGTATTTTTTCGATTCCGCTCCAGTCTCTGTTAATTTCACATCCCATATTATCAATTCTCCAATTATTTCAATTGAGGAAAAATTCGTCCCCTTCTGTCTATTGGCCTCATTTGCTCACTGCAATACTTTGAGTGACAACATTACTACCATCAGATACAGTCACCTGGATGAAATCCGAGTTCGTGTTCGGGGGCAATGTAGGCATAATATCCACAAATGTGTATGAACCATCATCGCCTGTGATGGCTTTCATATCTATTCCAGCGCCATCAATAGTTATCTCACAACCACTCATCCCTCCATCAGTATTGTAGGCAGTTACAGTTATATTAAAAGTAGAATTTGAATTGGCATTGTTGAGAGTTGTAGGTGTGACCTCGATATGATCGAGAGGAGGAGTTATGATTAACATCCAAGCTAGTATAAGACCTACGGATATAGCTGCGGCTATGATAAAAATAAGGAGGTTGGGTGGTAGCCCTGATTCACCTTTATTATCTTCTCTCATATTTCTTTGGATACTAATTTTTTTTCTGAGATCGATCATAATATCACAAACATGAAACCTAAATAATGTATTTGTTTATTTCTTATAAATATATGCATTTTTACACCTGGTGATTTAATACTGGCTCAGTTGAAGACGATACAATTCCCGAACGAGCAGGCCTGGCGGGTTTTTCTTTATTTGTCCGTCTTTTTTCTTTTTGGAGCCAGGCCAGCACAGTGAGGGTTATAAAAAGAAAATAAGTGGGCCGGTATACGATTGGGCCCTCTGGATAGAATACGGCAATATCAGAATGTCGATGAACAGGACCTCCATCGACATGGCACCAAACTTTGATAATTTCAAGAGTGAACTTGGTGATGAAGTTCATGCATCCTCATGGAATTCATTGGCATTCGGTGGAGATGGCGAGGTCAAGATGCACTTCTACACCTGGTGAGAGACTGTTTTTGAATTAGATCAAATAGCTACCGACATATTCGTATTGATCATTGATCTTCTTTATATCAGGTTCCTCAAATACCCATTTTCCTGCCTTTCCGAGCTCTATTGCCGAGACCTCGAAATGACTCATGGCGATCCCAATATCAAGTTTCTGAATGGGATATCCCAGCTTAGTATTGCCAGTGTATTTTGGGTCAAAATCCAGATAAAAATGAATTGATCGTATGCCCTGTTCCTCAACCAACACAAGTCGCCAGGGTTGTTTGTTGGATGCTGACGGTCCCCATCTCACCATTTCGAATGCGATCTCCAATTCCCTGGCATCTTCCCTTTTCAGCTCCGTTGAAAAATTATTTTTGAAAAATACCTGATCCCAGGGTTTTCTATTGTCGGAACCTGCGGTTCTTCTAATAATTTTTTCTTTTATTCTATTGTTATCTGAACCATAACCAATTGGTGAGATGGCGCCAATAAATTCATTGTCTTTTAGATCGATGAATTTCATGAAAGATTCTCTGCTGAATGTGCCTCCGATCCAGCATGTGCCCAATCCCATCTGTGTCATGTTCAGGATCGCCTTCTCAAAAGAATATCCCATATCGATTATGGCATCGTTCTCTTTCGAGCATATTGCCACAAGATAGGCCATATGGCCTTTAATAAAACCATAAGTGCCCAGTTTGACTCCTTGGTGAGACTCTTCTTTATCGAGCTTCAGGATCTGAAATCTTGAATAATTTCCAAAAGGGCCTGGCTCTGTCTCCAACTTCTTTAGTATGATCGTTATTTTTTCAAAAATCTCTTCTGTTATTTTTTGCTCATCATATGTTCTAACAGATGTCCTTTTCTTGATAGTTCCGATCATTGATTCATTTGAGTCTAACACAGCATGCACCATGCCTTCAAATGTAACATTCAGTACTTGAGGCTTTTCCATGAAAAACCAAAACGAATGAATGCTGGATAGCCTTTTACTAGTGGCATGAACTTATAATAAGTAAAGTGGGCACGCCCACTGTACTAATTACGCAATTGGCTACCCATCTTTGAACAATAATATATAGAATATAAAAACAAAGATGGCTACGACTTGAAGTCATCACTGAGAAATGTAACGCTTCAAGTCTTGCCATTTTTCTATGAATGTATATAAAATATAGTAAAGAAAAATGGGCCCGTCCGGATTTGAACCGGAGATCTTCGCCATGTCAAGGCGACGTCATTTCAGGGATCAACACGGTATCGTTTTTCGTGTTGATCAAACCTGTCTAGACCACGGGCCCCTACTCAGATGACTTGTGTCATCCGCCTTGGTGAGAAATAGCATGGGGTTGAAATACTTTTTGATTGGTTTTTTTGTCCATATGAGACTAATGGGTATTTTGTCATCAAAAATCATTGCTTTGATATTCAATTATTATTTTGATACTATCTGGCATTGTCGATGTCCGAAATTCATTTATATAGGTTCGGAGTTAAGCATTAAGAGAATAGTGGGGACGTGTCTTGAATAATTTGGATCCCGAATCAGCAGAACAGATTTATCGCGAACTCTATCGTACCTTGGGAAAGGCCATAGGGTTCCAGATGGCCAGAAACATCGTTAAAATGGGCGAGGAGGGCTTTGATAAGGATAAGCCACTTGAATCCATCGCGGAATTGAACGAATCTCTGGTGAGCGCCTTTGGAAAAGCCACTGCGAAGATCATGCTGACCACTTCGGTCAGATGTTGCTTTGATCCAGATAGATCCTCCCTAATCCTAGAAGAACTCCAGCATAATGGATTGCTTGGTGACGGGAAATGAACAAGCTAGGTGAAAGTGTTCTCAGTATAATGGAAGAAAGCAACCTGGGGGTTATGAGTATCCACGTACTGAAGAAGCAGAGCATGGACGCAGGTCTTGATCTGAATGCATTGAACCCTAGAGATATCAATATATTGACAGAGAAGCTCAGGATCGTGCTTCCCTTCTTTATCGGATCTGAATCCGATGATGTCCTCATGAAGGTAAACAGATTGGGTGACAATGGAAAAAAAATAGGAGTATGAATAGATGATTAAAGGTAGAGTACCAACAGGCATAACGGGATTGGATGAATTAATCAGCGGAGGATTTCCGGAGGATTCGGTCAACCTCGTTAGTGGTCCAGCAGGTAGCGCAAAGAGCTTGATATCCATGCAGTTTATTTACAACGGGGTTGTAAATCATGGAGAAACAGGGATCTATCTCACTCTTGAAGAGCCTAGGGAGAATATCATCAGGGCGATGACCTCGTATGGCATGGACATAGAGAAATACGAGAAAGAGGGAAAACTTCTTCTGCTGGATATGGGAGAGGTTAGAAGGAGAAGTGGTAGTGATGAAGAGGTCGATGTCGTTGGCTTCGAGGGATTGATGACGATGCTGGATAATCTTCTTAAATTCAGTGGGGCAAAGCGCCTGTCCATTGATTCCGTTACTGCTATCGGACTCCACTATGAAGATTCACCAGGTAGACTGCGAAGAGAATTATTCAAATTCGCATCATTCCTCAGGGAGAAGGAATTGACCTCCCTCATGATCACGGAATCTATTGAAGGTACACAGCTTACAAGATATGGGATAGAGCAGTTCATCTCTGACTCATTCATCGTCCTTGGATTGGAGGATGTTAAGGGAGAACTGAGAAGAACATTGACCGTGAGGAAGATGAGATTCACCAAGCATGATACAACGAAGCATCCGCTTTTGATCACCAGCAATGGAATTAATGTGTCAGCCGAGTCCAAGGTGTTTTGATGAAAATATCCCAAATGTGGGATATTTTCATTTAATAGAACTCAGAGGGCTCCAAAATGAGCGAAAGTAACCGGATAACCGTATGTGCCAGTCTACTTTCGACAATAATTGATAGCAATAAAGAACTTCTTGTAGAGCTTCAATTCACCAATGCCATTGGCAGATATAGAAAAGAACATCCGGTACTGGACAGGCTGGTCATTTCGGATGATCTTGTCATAGATGCGACCCAACTACCTGATTCTGAAGCCGCGGTTATCGGTATTAAGGCTCTTATAAAAGCTGCCAAGGGTATCATGGAAATATTCCTTGGTAGTAAGGAAGCTGAAGAGGCCATCATGGAACCTGCGAAGAAGTTCCAAGATGTGCATGGTCCAGATATAGAGAAATATGAGCTTATGAATTTCTTTCCAGAATTGTTCGGATATTCTGGCGGAGTGGATCTTGAAGGATTGAGGGGGGAAAATGAACTTGAGCAGATATCTGCTATTTTCTCCAGATTGTTCTCCACCACATTAAAAGCTGAGGGTATAGGTCGATTGGGTATCGAAAATGTCGTGAGAGATCTGAAGTTCATCAAGGGCATACAGATAAATGGTGAGGATGTGAGGATATATCTTCTTCCAGATTCAGACATTGAGAATGTTCTGGATGGTTTATCCGACTCCTTCAATGCCCTGGAAGTTCCGGTGCATATCGTTACTCCGGAAATAAAGAAATTCGGATCGCTCATCGAAGAACTGGGCGTGCTCAAGAAACTATATGGGGGTCTTCTTTCCACAAAGGTCGAGTTTGGAATATCGGTACTGGATGATGCTCTGGGAAATGAGATATCCAAGGAATACGTCATGCTATTGCGTGGACCAAAAGGCATGCCGAAAGATATGGTATCCATGATATATGCCAAAAAAGGACTGGAAAGTGGAGGGGATGTGGTTTACGTATGTTCTATGGAATCGCCAAAAAGTGTGATGAAACGATTTGAACTTATAGGGGTGGATGCAAACCAGTATATTGAGGATAAAAAATTGGTTTTCATAGACTGGTACAGCAAGAACATGGAACGTGTTCAGGGTGTGGAAGTTGAAGGAGGGGTCATCAAATGCTCTGATGATCTTACCAATGTCGGGGTCGCACTGGACATCGCTTTCCGTAATCTGGAAGATAATCCATCCAGAAGGGCCATCGTGGATCTTATCTCGCCCGCCAGTGTGGTGCATGATTTCGAGACCACACTTGATTTTCTTACCGCCCTGTGTGCGAAATTGAGATCAAAGGATTGCTTCAGTCTCGTGACTCTGAGTGACGCCATGCACGATAGGCGGGAATTGAGCGCGATGCAGGATAATTTTGATGGTGTTCTGAAAATAGACAGAAAGGTGAAGAATGGGGTTATCAAGCACAGCATCAATGTCATGTCATTCTCCGGCATGTTCAATTCAGAGAAGATGGATATTGAGATAGACGCTCGCGGTATCACCTTTGGTGATCCCGTGATCGGAAGATCGAGCTACGAGGCTTTTGTGGGACCGGGGATCGATAGATTATCCACGGGTATTCCGGGATTGGAAATTCTAACCGGTGGAGGACTTCCCCGGAAAGGTTCCTTCCTTGTTCTGATCCCTGCTGGTCTTTTCCCTTCCGAGATAATAACACAGTTCTCGGTAGATTGTCTAACAAAAGATCATAGCCTTGTCATGGTGGTTTCCACGACATCGCCAGCGGAGTTCATCGCCAAGATACAGCAGAAAGGCATCCTGACACCTCCCTTGATGGAGAGCAATCATATGAGGATCGTGGATTGGCATAGCCAGAGGAACCAGAGGATAATGGGTGTGGAGGACAGAGGAGGTGTTCTATGCTCCTCTGTTGACATCATGCATCTTGGTGTGGCTGTCGATCTTGCCCTGAAGCAGATGGATTATGATAAAGAAACGCAGGCTGTTGTCGATACTTTGTCCTCTTCCTTGAGGGATTATGATCTTCGAACAGTGTATCAATTCACCCAATCACTGAGGGCGAAATTCCATAAAAGAGGGATTACGTCTTTCATGATACTGGAAAAAGGAACACAGAATGAAAAAATACTGGCCACCATGGAAGAGATCTTTGACGGAACCATCGATATTTCGGACATCGATGGGCAACTGGAAATTGGAATTCTTGGATTGAAGGACTCGCATTTCGACACGCAGTACAGACCTTTGCTCAAGATGAGAAGTGGAATGTCGATAGATATCACTGGGAAGGTCAACAGGATGGAGGATCTGGCCTCCGCATCCATGGGAGGAGGTGTCTCGGATGACGTGGTCAAATCCATAAATGCGGAATTGAACACAGTGCATAAGGACAGGGAGAAACTGGAAAAGAAGGCGCTTGAATTGGAAGAGAAAGAAAAAGAATTCAAGGACAGGATCGAAATGCTTCAATTCAAGATATCACAGCTTGAGGATGATAAGATGATGAGAGATCAGGGCCATGATGAACTTGCCAGGATCTTCACGATACTGGATGATATGCTGGATGATCTTCCGGACAAGACGATTGAAGAATTTGCGAAAAGTGATAAGTTCAAGCTTTACAATAAAGTGCTCGATAAATACCTGGGTGATGAAGATGATGGATCCGATTGAATCAAAAGTTCTTGACATAAATTCAGAGGCTTATGGAATAAGAACTGACCAGCTTATGACCAATGCTGGAAATGCACTGGCTGATGAAATAAATATGAGATATCCTGGCGGGAAGATCTCCATTATTTGTGGAACAGGCAACAATGGGGGCGATGGTTTTGTCGCGGCCAGAAAACTGCACGAGCTCGGTAGAGATGTGATCGTCCTTCTTGTGAAAGGAAAGGATGATGTGCGTGGAGAAGTGGCCAGGTACATGCTCCAGCAAATAGAGGGGAAGATACAGATAATGGAAAATGCCAGGCCAGAGGATATTGGAGAGGCTGAAATAATATTGGATAGTAATCCAAATATAATTTCGGATAGTGATCCAGGGGTAATCCTGGATAGTATGCTGGGCACTGGAATGAAAGGGAACATCAGGGAGCCTTTCAGAGCCTGGATAGAGGCCATCAATGCAAGTTCCAAGATAATTATTTCAACCGATATTCCAAGTGGTCTTGGAGCTGACATATGCGTCAAGCCTGCCATGACCATCACCTTCCATGATGTGAAGGATGGAATGGATGCGGTTAATTCCGGAGAGATCATTATCATAGATATTGGGATCCCAAAGGAGGCTGTTGATATCATTGGACTGGGGGAGTTCGAGTATTACCCCAGACCTTCAACGGATTCCCACAAGGGAGAGAATGGAAGATTACTGATAATTGGAGGCGGACCGTACACTGGAGCTGCAGCTTTGGCTGGCCTGGCCGCGTACAGAGTGGGGGCGGATCTTGTGACCATCGCCACCCCGGAGAATTGTTTTGTTCCAATCGCATCTTACTCGCCAAATTTCATTGTAAGACCATTATCGGGAAATATCATCCAGCCAGAACATGTGGAGGATCTTCTGGAAATGGCCGAGAATAAAGATGCTGTACTTATCGGTCCTGGCATCGGTAGAGATAATAGAACATTGATAGCGGTTCGGGAATTCCTGGCAAAAATACAGAAGCCAGTGGTGGTAGATGCTGATGCTCTAACTGCGATATCAGGACACCTTGACCTGTTTGAGAAGGTCAAGTCACATGGCGTACTGACACCACACGGCGGTGTATTAACACCGCACAGTGGTGAATTCCAGAAGCTTGTGGAGGATCTTGAGGATGCGTCGATTAAGAAGCTTGCTGATAAAGTGGGTTTAACGGTCATTCTGAAGGGGAAGACCGATCTGGTATCCGATGGTCGCATGACGAAGAAGAACCTCACAGGAAACCCCGCAATGACGGTTGGCGGGACAGGCGATGTGCTTGCAGGGCTTGTAGCCGGGCTCGTGGCAAAAGAGATAGACCCTTTTGCCGCGGCCAGGATGGGTGTTTTCATATCGGGAGCGGCTGGCGACAATGCATTTGAAAAACTGGGCTATTCATTAACAGCAATTGATATCATTGAGGAAGTGCCGATGGTGCTGAAGACTTGCCTGAAGATGTGAATTAGGATATCAATAATTTAAGATCACATATACATGAATTATACTAGAAAATATGAAAGGAATGCCCCCGATATCTCAGGGGCATTATTCCGCGACTACTCAAAATGCTTATCGAACTTGCCACGTCTCATCTGGTCCTGGAATTGCTTGGGGTCAAGTCCTTCAACTTCCACACCCATGGACACACATGTGCCAGCGACTTCCATAACCCTTTCTTTCAGAGTAGTGCCCAGCAAGGAATCCTGCTTCATCTCACCAACCCTCTTTATCTGGTCGATGGTCATACTCCCCACCTTGACGTTCGGCGCATTGCCGGATCCGCTGGCCAGCTTGAGTTCTTTTAGGACTAGCGCACTGGTCGGTGGTGTTCCCACAGATATCTCATAAGCCTTGGTCTTTGGGTCGATCGTTAGCTTGACTGGCACCTTCATTCCCACGAAGGCCTTTGTCTTTTCATTTATAGCGCCGACGATCTCCACAACATTTACTCCCAATGGGCCAAGTGCTGGTCCCAATGGTGGTCCTGGTGTGGCCTTTCCGCCGTCCACAAGTACTTCTATTTTTTCTGCCATTTGTTCAACTCCTGAATTGTAATTATCTATCCTTTTCTATCACCCGAACACTGTCACCCTTGACAGTCACTGGTATGGGCACGAGAGCCTCGAAAAGCTCCACTGTTATTTCTTCCTTGCCCTCATCTATCATCTGAACTCTCGCCTTCTCACCCTTGAATGGTCCGGCAATGAGCTCCACTATGTCCCCTTCGACAATTCCTGATACCAATGGTTTCGGTGTCAGATAATGCGTTATCTCGTCAAAGGTCATCTCACCTTCCACAACACCTCTGGCTCTCTTGATCCCGCGCACGGTCTCAGCCAAACGATCTGTGTTCATTGCTTCGACAATGATGTATCCTCTCAAAGCATTGGGGCATAATATGGATTGCACTCCCAGGTCCTTACTTCTGGCAGACAGTGTATCGGCCACAGTTCTTTCATGGCCTATCTGGGTCTTTATTGCCAGAACAGATTGCTGAGCTGTTGTTCTTAAGGTTATCGAATCTGATATCGCTCTATTGGTTAGGGATGTGGCAGTTACGACGACATTCATCGTATCTCCATATCTCGCACCTCGTGGTGAAGAAACGGCTAATACAAGCTCTATGGATTCGCCACCAGGCAATTTCAATTCCTTGCCTTTCAGGCTTCCCTTGATGACTTCCCAGGGCTTGCCGCCCTTCTGCCTCAAGGACACATGCCATTCTGCGGCATCTTCGCCAAGGCTTGTTGCCGCCAAAAGATCCGCAGATATTTCTATAGTATCTTTGCTGGAACCTTCATTCTTCAATAAAAAGCGATAATTGCTCTCTATTCCAGTGGTGATAGTTCTCCTATCCTCGCCAATTGTTATCAATGATACTGTTCTCTGAACATATGGCTCATGGGATGCCACGGCCTTATCATTGTCTTCCTCATTGTCCTTTTCAACACCATCTAATAATGACATAATATCACCTTAAACATAAATTTCAGAACAGGGCCCATCCAAGATGGATCGGAAGCCTGTACCATAGCCAGTATATCAGGAATCCCAGGCCGCCCATAAGGATCAGGCCAAGGCTGGTTATCTGCAATATCTTCACGTATTCCTCTGTCTCTGGTTTTCTGGCCATCTTCAGAACTCGGCCATACTTGCCCTTACCAAGATTTCTGGCTTTATCTTCGATCTTGTTTTGAACTTTCCATGATTCATCGACTATATCCATTGTGTTCAGCTCCTTTGAGTTTTTGTATTTACCTAGTTGATCAGGTCCAGACCTACCTTGCTGGTCTTGGCTCCTTCCTCGCGAGAGTACATCTGATTGGATTTAACACCAGTGATGACCACCATTACGCGTATCTTTCCCTCTAATTCCGGATCCACGGCAGCTCCCCAGATGATCCGGGCATTACCGCTTATTCTGGATTGTACGATCTCGGCCACTTCTTCAGCTTCAGCAATGGACATGTCCGGGCCGCCAGTGACATTTACCAAGGCACCAGCCGCATCTGAGATATCCACGTCTATAAGTGGGGAATTGATCGCTTCATTGACAGCTTCTGATGCTCTGTCCTCGTCCTCGGCTTCACCGAGTCCGATCATGGCCACGCCTCCGCCACGCATGATGGTCTTGAGGTCATTGAAGTCAAGATTGACCAAACCAGGTTTGGTCACAACTTCCGTTATGCCCTTGATGGATCTCATCAAAACCTCGTCCGCAACCTTGAAAGCTGCTGTAACTGACAAGCGTGGAACAAGATCCAGTAGCTTGTCATTTGGTATGACTATGACCGTGTCTGCCACGTCCCTTAGCCTTTCCAAACCATAATTCGCATTCTCTTGTCTGATATTGCCCTCTGCTTTGAAGGGGGCTGTGCAAATAGCAATGGCAAGTGCTCCCATTTCCTTCGCCATCTGAGCAACGACCGGTGCAGAGCCAGTGCCTGTACCACCGCCAAGACCGCATGTGACAAATACAATATCTGCTCCTGTCAGGGCTGCTTTGATCTCTTCTTCAGCTTCCCTTGCAGCCTCTTCTCCAACCTGTGGAAGTGCTCCAGCGCCAAGTCCTCTTGTAGCTCTTCTACCAAGGAGGATCTTGTGTGGAACATGCACTGTCAGGAGATGCTGGGCATCCGTGTTCAATGCATAGAGCTCCGCGCCCATTATTCCAGAATCGACAAGCCTATCGACGGTATTGCTACCGCCACCACCGCAACCAAATATCTTGATATTGGTCTTCAAACCTGCCAGTATTCTCTCTAATTCTTCGTCCTGCGCACTAAGGCCTCCAACTTTGGCAGTTGGGGATTCTTGTGGCATGGTCTCTGATGTGGACCGGGATAATACCTCTTTTACAATAGAGCTCATATGTACACCTACCGTATTGATTTACGATGTTAGCATGACATGAATGATGATATATTAAAACATCGGTAATGCCTTACCAACTATCACCCTTAATTAATTTAGCTATATAAAAGGTTTCGTTTGATGGGATACTGATATATCAATGATATCGAGGTGTGGATTGAGCCTGGAAATCCTCATTAGTCGGATTCCGGTAAAGAGAATGATGTTCGCATTCTCTTCAACGGCATCGCCAGATGTCTAAGGGCGCTGGTCGTAGGCTCGTACCATTTCTCTTCCAGATCTCTGATCTCTTCTGTGAACTCCGCATCCTGCTCCTTCGCCTTCTTACCACACTTGGCGCATCTGTAACCTTGACCACGACCGATGGACTTCATGGCCTTGGAGCAGTTCTGGCATATGGGATTGGATGTCTTTATCCTGTGAGGTGCTAAAGAATCCACATGGATCTTCTCCACATTGATGGTGAATGGCTCTTCCCGCACACCACCGAGAACTGTCAGTACATCGCCCACCCTCAATTTCATGCCAATATCCCTGAACTTTTTGGCTGGCTCGTATATGGTGCAATCCACCTCCTTGCCTCGTGAGGATATGCCGAATACCAGATGTCCGCCACCTATCATGACTGGGTGTTTTGACACCATTCCCGTCGTCATAACGGAAGAATATGGCTCCAGACCTCCCAGGGGTTTGGGAACAATGTGGTCGTCCGTGCCCTGATTGCTCAGATACAATAGCCAACGGTCTGGCCTCTCGGATTTGATAATGTCCATGGCCTTTGGGAGAATGGGTTCGCTGTCTCCCCTGATCCCAAATAGAATTGGACATGGAGAGTTGGGGGCGATAATCATGTGCTTTTCCTCATAGTCATAATTATTGAAGGTGGAATAGAATTTCTTGTCCATGGCGATGACACTGGCCTCGTCGATCTCCCTCTTTGTCCCCCACCTTTCCTTCTCACGGTAGGCGATTAGCTCGTATGTGCGATCCCGGGGCTTCCACGCAGTTGCCGCGGTCGCGCCTATCAGTCCGCGACCGTTCTTGTATCCACGTTTGAACTTGGGCTCGGTGATTATCCACAAGCCCTCCTGTGTCACGATATTTCGAACCGCTTGCCAGTATATCCTTTCCGAGGGTTTGGTATCGTACATCACGATACCAGGATTTGTCTTCTCATCCTCGAACATGGACAGTTCTTTCACCACCGCGCACGCCCTCTCGAAATCTTCTTCTGTCGAAGGAGTGGAGGCACCGTAATAATAGCCCCAGATATCCTTACCGTCAATATTACCGACGATCTTTTTCTCACCCTGGCCCTTGCCAAAAAGTATGGAGACCGCGGCATTACCCCGGGTCTTCCACGGAACATTCGGGTTCAGTCGTACAAGTCGAGGATTTCCAATTATATCGTATTCACTGAACTCCCTGATCAATTCAGTGGCCAGGTACGTGGTGCACATCCCGCTTGTGGAATCAGTGTCGTCTACCCCGATGTAAATGATACTACCTCATCAATAGGAATGTGATGGGAGTCATATAATTTTGCATTCCAAATGGTAGTTGACTTAGCAATAAAGCTTTTATAGAAGTTCAAACTCTTGGGGGAGTCCAAATTCCCATATGGGGAGGTAAATTGAAAGCGAGAGCGTGGCGATTGCTTTCAAATTTCCGTAATGAAATGGAGGAAATCAATATGCAAGGACAACAACCAATTATAGTATTAAGAGAAGGAGCGAAGGACATGAAGGGCAGGGGCGCCCAGCTCAACAACATAGCGGCAGCAAAAGCTGTAGCTGAGGCAGTGCGCTCGACCTTGGGTCCAAAAGGAATGGACAAGATGCTTGTCGATGGAATGGGAGATGTCGTCATCACAAATGATGGAGCCACCATCCTGAAGGAGATCGACATCGAGCACCCGGCCGCCAAGATGGTCGTCGAGGTTGCCAAGACCCAGGACAATGAGTGCGGGGATGGAACAACATCCGCAGTCGTACTGGCTGGCGAATTACTGAAGAAAGCTGAAGATCTTATCGAACACAATGTGCACCCGACAGTCATAGCAAATGGATACAGACTGGCTTCTATCGAGGCCATCAACATCCTGAACAAACTGGGTATCAAGGTCAGCCCAACAGATGGGAAGGCCCTGAAGAGTGTGGCTATGACCGCGATGACCGGAAAGAGCATTGGAACCGAAAAGGTCTATCTCGCAGACATAACTGTCAAGGCAGTGAAGGCAGTTGCCCAGAAGTCTGGATCAAAATACGTTGTCGACATCGACAATATAAAGATCGAGAAGAAGACTGGTGGAAATGTCAGTGATTCAGAGCTCATCGAGGGTATCATACTGGACAAGGAAAAGGTCCACCCAAGGATGCCAAGCTCTGTTAAGAACGCGAAGATCGCACTCATCGATTCCGCTCTCGAGATCAAGAAGACCGAAGTGGATGCTAAGATCCAGATCACAGACCCAACACAATTGCAGGCTTTCCTGGATGAGGAAGAGAAGACACTTAAGAAGAAAGTGGACCTCATCAAGAAATCAGGCGCAAATGTCGTCTTCTGCCAGAAGGGCGTGGACGATCTGGTCCAGCACTACCTGGCCAAGGAGAACATCTTCACCATACGCAGGATAAAGAAATCCGACATGGAAAAACTTTCCATGGCGACTGGTGGTCACGTCGTCACCAACCTCGAGGACATCAAGAAGTCCGACCTCGGAATTGCCGGCATGGTGGAAGAGAGGAAGGTCGCTGACAGTGACATGACATTCGTCACTGGCTGCAAGGATGCAAAATCTGTATCCATACTCATCCGCGGAGCAACAGAACACGTCATCGATGAGAGTGACAGGGCTCTGCACGATGCTTTGAAAGTAGTGGCAGTCGCAGTCGAAGATGGAATGGTCATACCAGGCGGTGGATCAGCCGAGATCGAATTATCAATGGGCTTGACAAAGTTCGGAACCAAGATCGGTGGCAGGGAACAGCTGGCCATAGAGGCTTATGCAAAGGCCACAGAGATCATCCCATGGACATTGGCAGAGAACGCTGGTCTGGATTCTATCGACATCCTCATCAAACTGAGAAGCGAACATGAAGGAAAGAAGATGAAGACAGCCGGTATCAATGTGGATAATGGTAAAGTGGTTGATATGAAGAAGCTCAATATCATCGAGCCACTCAGGGTCAAGACCCAGGCAATAGAGTCAGCTACCGAAGTGGCAAATATGATCCTCAGGATAGATGACGTCATAGCCGGTAAGAAGATGGCTGGCGGCCCACCAGGCGGCGCAGGTGGCATGCCTCCAGGAATGGGCGGCATGGGCGGAATGGACTTCTGAGTTCGTTCGAACTCCTGAGTTCATACCTCACATACCAACCATCAAAAATGAGAATAAAACCCCGCTGAAAAATGCGGGGTTTTCCCCTTTACCTTCTGATTTTATCGATAATATGGGCTTTGGGAAATCCCAAATAAGTAATATATATCGACCAGCCATTCTGTTGTTTGATGGTGGAAGCTGGTTGTGGAGTGCCAAAAGGTGTTATCCAGGGACTCACTGAGGATAAGATAAAAGAGATCATTCTACGACAAGGATTGAAAAAGGATGAAGTTAAGATAACCAAAATATCTGCATTGAAGATTATCGGGAATGTGGGATTCACTGGATCAGAGCAGCGTTTGAATGAAAAAGATGAGAAAAAATCTGTGACAAAATCAAAGACAGATAAGTCAAAAAAAAGCTCCCCTGCATCTGATGCCATTGATGTCCTTGCCAATCTACCATGGGATATTATCTTTCTGGATGCGGAATTCTTATTGATCATCGGTGTGGCAATATTGATCATCATTCTCCTTTTGTTCCTGTGGGTTTTCATCGCCATACCTTTATTATTACTTCTTCTGAGCATTCTATCAATGGGCGATGCTTGGAAGATGCTCAGGGTCTTTATCATAGAGTTCAAGCCGGACACTGATGTCGATCTGGATAGAATGATCCGTAATGTTCATTCACAGGGCGGCATGGTTTCAAGTAATTGGAGAGACTGGGTATCAAATAAGGGGCTTAAGATCAGAGCGGATATAATTAGAAAGAACTACATCTGGTTCATGAAGAGCGTGACCATAACATCCTACAGCTTATTTGGCCTATCTTTGTTGATATCCATTGAGCATCTGTTCAGTATCTTTGGTGCAGACATCATGAAAACAATCTGGCTGGTCTTTGGTTGCTTGGCCTTAGGTGGATTTGGCTTTTCAGTGTTTACACTTATTCAAAGACGCGCTGTCCGAGGAACTGCTCATTGATGAATAAGACAAGGCTTCTTTGGCCATCATTCAGGATATCTGTATGGTCTGGATATGATACTCATTCTGCCTCACTCTCTCAAGATAGAAAGGCATTGTCATTGATAAAATATATGAATGAAAAGTGGGGATCTGATATCAAATCCCCATTAGCGTCATTATTCACCAGACCGTGTGATCAGTCTTCAACAGAACCTTTTGCCTTGGCCTGTTTGATAGTGCCAGATGTCACAATGGTCTCGATCTTCACCTGTAGGTTATCATCGCCCAACTCGGTCACCGAAGTGAGAAGCTCTATCGCGATGTCCTTGTCCACATGCGCACATCTAAGAACACCTCGATTGTCCTTGTAAGTGGTCAACCAAGGGCGGGCAAGGCCTTCTCCGGCCATGCCCATCTTCTCAGCCCTTCGCTGCAATGCCCCGATCAATTCCCATCTTTGGATATTCCTGGGTGCATCTATCTTGAATGCGACATATCTTTTTCTGTATTCCCTGACAGGCATATTTGATCCACCATCGATGGTTACTGAACCATGTCCATGGTGGAGGCTGGACGGCCTGTACCCTCTACAAGTGAAGGTGCGGAAACACCGGTTATTACCAGCAAGATCTGAACTTCCTTACTGATAGTTGGATCCACGGAGCAACCCCAGATGATCCTGGCATTTGGACTGATCTTCTCACCGACAAGTTCGACCGCGCGCTCTGCCTCGGCCAATGTCATGTCATGGCCACCGACGACCCTGACCAACGCACCCTTGGCATTGGAGAGATCTACATCGCCCAGAAGTGGTGAAGTCAGTGCTTCATTCACAGCCATGTCCACACGCTCTCTGTCATCGTCAGATGAGCCTATGCCTATCATCGCGACACCACCATTTGTCATGACGGTCATAAGGTCGCTGAAGTCCAAGTTAACGAGACCTGGTTTGGTCACGGTCTCGGTTATTCCTTTAATGGAATTCATCAAAATCTCATCCGCAACCTTGAAGGCCGCGTCCAATGGTAATCTTGGCACCAATTCCAGAAGCTTGTTGTTCTGGATAACGATGGTCGTATCACAGTGCTGTCTCAGCTTGTTCAGGCCCTTGAGAGCATTGTCATATCTCATATGTCCCTCTGCCTTGAAAGGCATGGTGACTATACCCATGACCATCGCATTGCTCTGCTCCTTGGCCATCTGAGCGACGACTGGTGCTGAACCTGTTCCTGTTCCACCACCCATTCCTGCTGTAACGAATACCACATGGGCATCATCCAAGAATGCTTTGATATCCTCTTCATTCTCACGTGCCGCGGCCTCTCCGACCTCGGGCAATGCTCCAGCTCCCAGGCCTTTTGTGGCCCTTTTTCCAATAAGTATCTTCTTTGGAACATGCATGTGTAGAAGGTGTGTGGCATCGGTGTTTATGGCAGCCATCTCGGCTCCCGTCACACCTGTGTCAGTCAAACGGTTGACTGTATTACTTCCGCCTCCACCGCAACCCACGATCTTGACACTGATCTTCAATGTCTCAACAAGTGCGCGGAGCTCGGCGTCATCCGGTGAACCGAATTCAGGTTTTGCCTGTTCTGTCTCATGCCTGGCTAATGCTTCATCTATTATCGACTTCATTTTATTCCCATCCCTATGAAATTGAATTCAATCAGTAATGGAATTTCGCGTATTTAAATATATGTCTATTATTATATTAAAGAACTTAGGGATAAATGGCGGAGATATTGTCGAGTGCTGAACATCAAACGATCTCATCAAAAACATAATCTTCCCATTCGCGTTTTCCCAGGATGATATCCAGTTCTGGCGGGGTTATTATCGGCCTATTGTACGCGAGATGGTCATCGATTGCCAGCCTGGGGCAAGCTGTGGACACCCAGGCTGTCGCACTGAATGAATCCAGTATTTGGGGAGATGTGTTCTCCATCTCCACAACAAATGCTTTCTTTCCTGCTTTTCTAAGATCCTTGACAATGTCCCTGGCCAAAATCTGACGCCTCTGGCCAGGTTTGGTCGATAATATCACGCCAAATATCTCCGCATCCTTTGCCTGGGATATGACCGCGTGCCTTTGCCGTAGAACTCTGTCTTTCAGATCATTTATTCTGCGTATTTCAGCAATATCTGGATCGACAATGATGATGTCCTTGTCAGTTCCCAGAGCGAGTGCCAGTGGATGGAAATTACCAGCGCCTATGAAGAGGATCATGTCAATGTCTTTGGATATCGACCTGGCTGCCGAGATATTGCATCCAAGTACCTGACCTTTCTTGAATATACGATCATCGCCCTTACTGACGAAGGGTATGATGTTATTATTTGAAAGAAAATCCACGATCTCCGACACACGATGGATATACTGGGGGGTGGACACCACTCCGACTGTTCCTTTCAGCTCGGGAAGCGCCTTCCTGACGATCGGGATGGGGTCTGTATTGGATCTGGCTGGAATGAATATAACATCGCCCTCATGCGTCAAATTGGGAATGGGATAATGACCGAAATTGACGACCAGACCTTCCGGATGATGTGGAAGATCGCAGGCTCCGAAACATGGCTCGCCGGATATCTGGACATCGACATCTTCCAGCTGTCCTTCTAGCTGGAAGGCGACATCTATGGCATTTCTTTTCAAGCCCTCTGGGAATTGCAAAAGTACAGAGGTGTGGCCGGCATTTTTAACAGCGGCCACTATTCGTGGTATTTCGAAATCAAATGGTGCTGTATCGGATGTCAAATCACGACCTCCAGCTCCTTGAATAATAGATCCACATGTCGTTTTTCGACATGTGGCATCACTACCAGTCGGATACATTTGGGATCCTCCACCCTGGAGACCATCCAGCCTCTTTGTTTCAGCAGGGCCTGTACTTGCTCCGGCTCCTTGCCTTCGGGTAGATGGATACCAAGAACATTCATGACTGGCTCCTTGACCAGTTCGAGGCCAAGCTCTCGGGCTCGAGTGGCCGCATGGTAAGTGGTATCCATGCAGTTCTTGACTATCTGGCGGTATCCGACGCGGCCAAGATTTCGCATGGCCGCGTACGTGGATGCGACTGCCGCGCTACATCTGGTACCGGACAAAGTGGTCTGTTTCAGCAAAGTGAGATAAGGTGCCCTGGTCGCGATATTATCCGAAGCTCCTATCTTTCTTGTCAAGAAAGCCCCGGAAGGCATGGTGGACATCCCCATTTTATGCGGGTCGATGGTGATGGATGTTACTTCTGGAATTTTAAAATCAAAGTCCGGCATTTCATGCCCCAAGTCCTTCAGAAAAGGTATGACGAAGCCTCCGAAGGCCGCGTCCACATGGAAGAATGTTCCTTCAGGGATCAGTTCTCCCAATTCCCTTAGAGGGTCGATAAGCCCAAGCTCCGTGGTCCCGGCCATCCCGATAACGATGGCCGTTCTATCATTTATTACTCGTCTGGCCTTGTCTATGTCGATGGTGAGATCGTCGCTGAGTGGGACACTTACGGGCTTCATATCCAGCAGGTCGCAGGCCTTGGCGAAAGAGAAATGCGCGCTTTCTGGAAAAACAACTTCTTTTTTACCTGTTGTATTTCTGGCTATCCAGAGGGCCATGATATTTGATTCCGTACCTCCATTCACAATATGACCGGATATGCCCGTGCCATTCATCAACTGACCAAGCTGGTCGATCACCTGGGCTTCCAACTGGCTTGTGCCTGGGTACAAGCCAGAATTACCAAGATTACTTTCTATAAAATCCATATGAGCCTTCAATGATAATGGCGGAGGGGCGGTGCACATGGAACTAATTATCCGACCATCTGAAAAATGCATATCTTCGGCTCTGGCCTTATCCAATTCAGCCATGACCACTTCTTCAGATAATCCAGTTTCCCACAAGGCTTACACCTGTCCTCTCTCTGCGATGACCTTCGCCTCCAGGGATCTGGCTATCTGGTTAACAAGCTCCAATTCATCCCTGGAGATGCACATGATGTCGATCTCCCGTCTGATGAGGGATTCAAGAAGCGCGGGGTTCCCAGCAAAGCCCGGGGTGTGGATGGCCAGTTTTTTATTACTGTTCCTGACATGATCTATGAAATGAGAGAGTGCTTCCTTCATCGCGTGATCGTCATATCTCTGCCCGAGACCATGTTCAGAACTCTGGCCAGCTGGTCCGGTGTACCGGCCTGCTGGTCCGGTGTACCGGCCTGTAAGATGCATGGCCAGGGATTCCAGGTCCGCCGATATGACATCGACATCTCTCGTCATCTCCCTTACGAAAAACAAATTGCTGGGGTATGCCAGGCTGGCCCAAACTAAAGGTCGGAAGGATGAAGCTGGCATGATGTTTTCCAGGAAACTTATGAGCCTGACATGGTCCTTCAATGTCCTGGTTGTTGGGAGCATGATGCTGAACCTAGAACCTCCAGAGCCACGCTTGATTATCGCCCTCAGGCATTCCCTGATCCAGGCCTCGTCATCCTGTAACTGGACGACAATCTCCGTCGAGGGATATAATCGAACCATCTCTTCAATAGCGTGTTCGATACCTTCTGGCCCTGGCCAGTTACCAAGAAGCAGAATACCTTCAGCATTGGATACATCCAGGGTTTGTAGATTGGCAAGACTATTGGCCTTGACAAAAAGTCGAGTCCTTGGCTTTCTTGGCCGAGGTGCGTCGTCACTACCACGTACTTTTTCAATGGCCCTGTGCAATTGTAAGGGATCCACTTCATCCGGTATCTGGGAAGGGATAGCACCGAGCGGGGTCTGATCTCGCCCGCCACCGGATACAATGCCATTGGGAATATTATCCGGAATTATGATCTGGCTCTTCTCCCTGGGCCTGATCGTCAGTGGCTGTAAATTGTTGTTCTCCACCTTGATGTCCATGATAAGCTGGGTGCCGTCGATAGTGACTAGGAGAACCTCGGAAATAGAGGTTCTTTCCAGCATGTAGCTCATTATGCTGATGAGGCTGTCCAGTTGTTCTGGAGAAGCCTTCGGTTCCCCTCTGAAATCTTCCTGAACATCCACACGTTGGATGCCACTGGCTCCCGAAATATGCTGAAACTTCTGTTTTTTCTCCTCCGAGCTTGTGAGTTCCAGGTTATTATTGAAATGATAATAATCGCTTGAAATAGCGGGGTCGAACAAACCCTCTGGCAGGCCGAATACCGCCCTGGCGACGAAGCCGCCATCCTTCTTTCTCTTGATCTCGATACTGGACTCGGCATCGACAACCTCTTGAATAACGAGGGCGGGCATCTCTTTCTCGATATCATGCGGCGGGCAGGAAAAGAGCCATTTGTCGATCGAGCTGGCTATCCCGTTTATAAAACTGGATTCTGAATATGCGAATACAGGGGCCAGGCGTCTTCCGGATGGGGTGGATATCCTGATACTCACCAGGCCATCGAGGTCCCTGAACCTGGTAATGGCTTCCATCTCCGCTGACCAGTCCAGTCTGGATTCGAGGATCATGGCGGATAGATGTTCCTTCGGGCCGGCATCGTCTTCGCCTGGATCATTACAGGCCCCGACATACTGGCTCAGGGCATTTCGTGTGTCATCGGATCGAAGAAAAAGGCCTATGGCATCCCGGGAGATCATGAACCCCCTGGCTACCCTGAAACCCTCGCCTGAAAAGGACGATATGGCGGCTCCACTGCACCCGGTCACGCTCTCCTGGGTGGACTCGATATCTGAGAATCCAAGTACTTTGCTCATATGTCCGAGTGTAAGTGGTGAGGTTAGAAATATGTTTTGTTCGAGGAATTAAGAAAATCACATATCCACTCCGAGCAGGGGTTTAACGAAACCTCTATAAAGGCAGTGAGTGATTTAAGGACGAGTGGAAGAGTGCCCAAAAATTACCAATTGGGCCCAAAAGAGGTGGAAGAAGTGGACATAGACAAATCAAAATTATATTTAAAAAAGAGTCTAATAGCGTTTTCCATCCTAATGATTATCGTTATTGTAATTATAGCTATATTGATATTAAGCTTCTGGGGATCAGGTACGTGGTATTATTATTCATCTGCTGGATACATCGAATTTGAGTCTGAAAATCTTACAATTCAAAATTCAGATGAAAACTACAACTTATTGATTTCAGACATCGAAAATGAAGGATACGTTATCGATTGGAGTGAGTATAATATCACTGAGGCTTCCTTTTCATTTCATCTTAATAATCTCAACATTAAAGGTGATTATTTTATGTGTGGAATAGCCATTAATAATTCAACCATTAAAGTTCATTATTCTTATCATAGAGGCGATGGAGGATATAAAACAAATGAGTCATTTCAATCTTTTCTCGATATTGATACTCAGATGTTGAGTGTTTACACAGATTCAATAAAATATAATATTATAAAAGTTTATGATGTTAAACTATTATTTGAGAATATAGAATTGCTTGAAGGTGCAATAGCTGTAGATTAATTAATAGCCAGTCCGCTCCGAGCAGGCCAATGGGGGACGGGATTGGCCAGAGGAGGAGCGGGGTGGGGGGTTACAGATAGTTGGGGTGGGCGATTAAAACTAAACAAAATTAAAACTCAAACACCCAGACTTCCCAATACCTGGGCTATGATGCCCATCGCGGTCGAGGTCTCCAGCGCGATGTTCCGACCTGTCAATTCCATGTGATGGTCCACGCTGTCCAAAAGCGATTGGGGCAGGCCTTTCTTGCCAAGTCCCATGATCATGCAAATGTGCTTTTTCGGATGGCTGGCTATCGCTTCCTCCAGGACTTTTTCAAGGCAAGTTTCCTTATTATTAGCAGGTTTGGAAGTGGTGGCGATTGGAAGGCCAATATCCTTCCAATTTTCTTTGGTTGGCGGTATCTGCTGGGAGCAGGATATCAGAGAAATACGGCCTTGTTTCTGGAGGTCTTTGAGATACTTCCCCCCCTTGCCGATATTCGTGTCATTGAGAACTTTCTTGATCAGCCTGGGCAGGTCTTTTTCCGGGAATCCGAAAAGAGCCAGATCGAGATCGTAAGCCACACACAGGGGAGCGGCTCGAGCCACCATTCGGATATGCGCGGGCTTCAACCCGCCCTCGTAAGTATCGTAGAGCCCGAGAACATGCCGATTGACATTCGAGCTGATTATTTCGAATGGCTGGCTTTCCTGATGAATCGTATCTTCTGAAGGTGTGCCAATGGCCTTCCGCACCTTGGCAATTATCTTCTCATCGCCCTCGGCATCCTCCAGGGCTTTCTCAAAGGTCTTGGTTGCCAGTTCCTGATTTCCAAGTCGCCTGATACCGCTGGCTAGTTTGATCCTGGCCAGTGCGCGGGTTTTCTGGTCTTGGACATCTTCGAGAATGTCCAAACCAGTAGTGAACCAGTCCAGTGCCAGATCCTTGTGCCCGGCCTTGTCCGCATTCGCGGCCAGTGTGCTGAAAAGACTGGCCTCGTTTTCTGGCTCGCCGAGCTCGGTGATCACTGTCGCGATCAACTCCAGTTCGTCCAGATTGGATGACTGGTCTGCCAGGTATTTGATGCCCTGGATCCTATCATCCTCAAGTAATTTAAGAGCATGAGCCAGTGCGTTCTCCAGAACTATCATATCTTCATTTCCAGACCTCGCGAGCTGGATGTGCAGGTAACCATGAAGCTTCACTTTCATCAGACTGGCTGGCATGGCCTCCAGTATCTTGACAATGTCATCCAGAGAAGTGTTTGGGAAAGAAAGGCAATCCTTCGCCCATTGGCGAAGCAATGGCTTACAAGTCTCCATCTCGAAGCCAGAATTCTTGGCGGCCAGCTTGATAAGTCCGTGCATGTACGGGCAGCCGAGGAAACTGGCGCAGCCGATCACTGCGTCGGACTGGCCTTTGCCTTTTGGAAAATTCCAAATATTTTCCATGACTTCATTTCTGATAAGATCGTGCGTGCTGGGTGGACTATTTTTGGCTTTCTTGCACATCGTGGTGAGAAGTTCCGCCCTTCTCCACGATCTCGGCTCCTTGTTCGAGATCATGACACTGTCCTTTATCAGGGTCTTGGCCATGTCCTCAGATGCTCTTCTATCAGCCGATATTCCAAAGAGAGCCAGTGCTTGATAATATGGATCAGGTATGGATCTCGCTTCCTCCACGAGTTTCGCAACTGGCTTACCCTTGCCAGACTTGGATTCCTGGATGATCGACCGATATTTGGACGGGGTGTGTTCTTTGCCACTCATTGGTCGATAATCAAGACTTGGTGGTATATAGGTTTCTATGTCCGGATGATCGAACATTCTCCATATTATCGGCCAGTCCAGGCAGGCCAGTATATATTTCTGCCTGGTATGGTTGGCTTGAACCAGCTTGGAACATCCATCGTTCTTGGCAAATGGTATATACCTCCATCCAGATGATCGAGAGCCAGATGGGTCGTGTAGGCCAATATAATAGCCACGAACGTGGCATGGTCATAAGTCATACCCAGATATGTGTCCATAGATCTGAGGATCACATATCCGACATATATCCAGATCATCGCGAATCCTATGGAATGCCCTATGGGGCTTCGTTTTTCCACATTATTGCTACCGTTTATCTTGAATGTGGACATGCCGCCGAACCTATCCAGATTTATCAGCATGGCTATTATGGCTGCCAGGAAGACATTGGCATCCAGCATTGGTCTTTCGAGTATCAGATTAAGGGCGCATTGGGCCGCACTGGCCGCCATTCCGTGTATGAGTTCATTCGACATATTATCGGACTCCTGATTTTTGCTTCATGATATAAAGGAGCAGATGTGCATGTAATGTAAATGTAGGGAAGATGAGAGAAAATAAGGAAGAGCGAACTTCAAAAGGAGGGGGAAATATCCTCATTAAGTTTTAATATCTAAATGAACTATTATGGGATGTGATATTGAAAGCGAGAATGTAGTGATTGCTTTCAGAACTTCGATAAATTCGAAGTTTTGAATGCACGAATGAATTCGCGCATTCAAATTTCCGACTCGAAATGGAGGAAATCAGATGATGCCTGGAATGAGAGGGATGAACCCACGTCAGATGCAGCAAGCCATGAAGAAGATGGGCATAAAGACCGAAGAGATGAATGATGTCGAGGAAGTTATAATCAAAATGCAGGATCGAAGCCTCGTTATCAAGAAGCCAGAGGTCACCCTGATGGAAGTTCAGGGGCAGAAGACCTTTCAGGTAGTTGGCGATCCCGAGATAGTTCATGGAGAGGTTTCCAGTGAGCCTGTCGGCCTGATAATTCCCGAAGAGGATATCGAGCTTGTAGCGGCTCAGGCCAATGTCTCATATGAAAAGGCAAAGCAAGCTCTGGAAGAGTGTGATGGAGAGCCTGCAGAAGCTATCATCATGCTGATGACTGGCTAGATATAGATAATATACAATCGCCAGTCATACCGATGAGCAGCTAATATTCGATAATATACGATAGCTGGTCATACCGATGAGTGGCTGATCACTAATCATATGATGACTGGACGAGAAATATCGCCCATATAGCCATTTATCGATGATGAAAGTGTATGGACAAACTTTAAATCCATTGAAAGAATCAAGGTATTATTAAAATATAGATCTGGGGAGGAATGCCCTTGGCTATGCCATTGCATGTACTTGAAAAATCCGTAATGAGAAAAGTAACCCTTTTACTAAAGGACGGCAGAATACTCGAAGGAAAGCTGACAGGCTATGACGAATATATGAACATGGTCCTAGAGGATACAGAAGAGACCCACAATGACAGTTTGAAAAGAATTGGCATGGTCATCCTCAGGGGCAATAACATAGTCTCGATATCGCCAAAATAATATCGAATACCCTGCAATTGAGTTGGTGAGCAATGACTCGATTATTTGGAACAAATGGTATCAGGTGGCGTCCTGACAGCGAGAAGGATCACAATTTCCCAGTGGAACTGGGATTGGCGATCGGCACTTATTTTGGAAAAGGTAGCACTATTTGTATGGGCAGGGACACCAGGATCACCGGGCCAGTGATATCGGCCGGTGTTGCATCTGGAATACTATCAACAGGTTGTAGTATCATTGATGTTGGTGTTGTACCCACACCAACAGTTCAATATGGCGTCCGAATACTGGGTGTCGCAGGGGGTGTGATGATCACAGCCTCCCATAATCCTCCCGAGTTCAATGGTCTCAAATGTATTGACAATGACGGCACGGAGATGGCCAGAGATAAGGAAGAGGAAATAGAAAAGATCTATTATTCCAAGGAATTTCAATATGCCAGATGGGACGAAGTGGGTAAATTCAAGGCCAATGATGAGATTAGTTTCGCCCACATGGATCATATTTCATCACTTATAGTTCCAGACTCTGGATGGAAGAAATTGAAAGTGGTGATCGATTGCTCCAATGGGCCAGCAGGAAAGTTCACACCCAAAATCCTCAGAGATATGGGATGCGATGTCCACACGATCAACGCACAGCCAGATGGAATGTTCCCTGGCAGATTGCCCGAACCATTGGAGAAGAACCTAAGCGGCCTCATGAATGCGGTTGTGAATGCGGGAGCTGATCTTGGTATAGCTCATGATGGAGATGCGGACAGAGCGACATTCGTTGATGAGAAGGGAAATTACATCAACGGGGACGAAAGCCTCGCCGTGTTCACGATAGACAGCCTGGCAACGGAGAAAGGAAAGGTCGTTGTACCCGTCAATACCTCCAGAAAGGTCATTGACTCCATAGTTGAAAACGATGGAGAGGTTGAACTCACCCCCATTGGATCTCCCGTGATCGCCCGAAGGATGAAGATGGTCAATGCCAGAGTGGGTGGGGAAGGCAATGGTGGAGTGATATTCCCCGAGAACATGCTATGCAGGGACGGCATCATGACCGCGGCAAAGATGGTGGAGATACTGGCCACTAGCGATCTGAAGCTTTCCGAGATGGTGGAGAACCTTCCAGATTATACCATAATAAGATCCAAGTTCACCTGCCCTGATGATCTAAAGACCAAGGTACTGGACGATGTCAAGAAGGCGATGTCAGACCTCGAGGTCATTGACATTGATGGGGTAAAGATAGAGGGGGAGAACTGGTGGGTTTTGCTCAGACCATCAGGTACCGAACCCATATTCAGGGTCACTGCCGAAGCAAAGGATCCAGAGATGGCGCAGAATAAGCTGGACGAGTTCAAAGTCCTGCTGAAAAAGATAATTGAAGAATTATCTTGAATTATCTTGAATTATCTCTGATTATATTTTTCAGGAATTGTCCTGATCTTCTTTGGTTTTAATATTTTTTCTTTCCTTGAAGATCATTGAGTGATTAAGTTAATTTATCCAATTCAAGTAGTTCAAGCATATCTTTCATTTCTTGTGCCAGTTTTTGCTTGTTCTCGTCCGAGATAGAGCTGTCAATTACGCCAGACATGGCCTTGATCTCATTTGTGAGAATATTGGCAAGGTCTTCTCTAACTGCCTTCGAGGTTTCAGCATGGGTGCTTGGCTCCTTAAAGATGTTCACGCTATTTTCGAGCCATTTTGAACATGCTCTAGAATGATAGCAAAAAAGATTATGGGTCAATGCAAGTAAATCACCCTCGCCTGTTTTTTTGGCCATTTTATAGGCCTCCATATTCTTTTCATGGGACAGATTTTCCTTGCCAAGCTTAATGTACATGACCGAAAGCACGCTCAGGGTGTTTATGGTCTGGGACCATCGCCCAGATTTGTAAGTGATGTCCAGTGCCTCTTTACAGTGCTCAACCCCTTTTTCATATTCCTCCTGGTGATATGAAAGCATAGCCATATGCCATAAAATATCAGGTTTGGAAGAAGCAATTCCAGCATTATTGGCAATACCATATGCTTCTTTCAGTATCTCATCAGAGCCCTGCAAATCACCCTGAGACATCTGAATATAGGCCATATTTACCATCACCTTGATTTTCAGATTGAGGTTATTATGTAAATCACAAAGCTTTACCAATTCTTGGAATATTTTCCATGCAATTTCGTTTTTTCCTTTCCGTAGGTAAAACACCCCTTTTGTGTTGATAACCCATGCAAGATTATCATAATCCTTTGCAGAACTTAGAGCCTCTTCAGCTATTTCCAAATATGATATTGCTGTACTAAAATCGCCTGCTTTATTGGTAATATGTCCCAGGTACTTGTATGCAAGGCCACGATATTTATCAGATTTACTGATTTCTAATAGGTTTAACAGTTCATTTACATGCTTCTCAACATCATGCCAGTGACTGTCTTCCTCTAGTTCTATGGCATTCAATAAGAATTGGGATTTATCATCAATATCATGGGAAAATTCATAGGCAGCCAACCACATTCGAGTGGCCCCCTCCCGGTTGAAATTATTTATATATATCTCGGCGCAGGAAGAAGCATGTTTTACTGCTTTGCTTTTGTACTCTGGCTTCTTTTCAGCAAGCCAGCAGAACAATTCAGCCAATACTATTGTTTTCTCCGGATTATTTATCTCCAGAGCCAGTGCCCCGGATTCTGTGATTTTCATTATTTCGTCCTTTTCCATTTCATCCAGAACACTTTCTCCAATTGATGGGGTCAGGTGCTGGCCGGAGCCTGAAATAAAACCAGATCTAATCATTTCTTCAAGAGCGTTTGAAATAATGTTTCTATCAAGCCTGGTGGAATCTTTAAGTGTGTTCGTATCCAGGGTTCCCAATATGGCCCCATGACGAAGAATGACATTCACTGTTCCCCTGTTCTCCTGAGATATTTTTTCGATCATCTGGCTTATATCGATCTCTGATTCCTGCCTCATTGATGTTGAATATTCTAGAGCTCCTATCAAATTTATTATTTCTTTCAAATTGCCATCCAGAGAGTCTAGAGCTCCATGGGTTCCCAAAAAAAGAACCTTGGAGGATTCAAGGTTTCTAAGAACATATGAAAGAAGCTGTAATGACGTAATATCTGCCTTGTCCAGATCCTCGGCAATGATCACAAGAGTTCCATCTCTGGATTGTTTTTCCACTATGTTCAGAACATCATCATACATCTTCGATCTGTGCTGATTCATTTGTTGGAAGTCCCATTCACCCTCATATTGTTTTGATGCGAAGAAGCTGTCAAATACCGGGGCCTCAATGCCTTCAACGTCGCTGACAGAACCATTCCATTTTGCAAGCATATCTTGGTTCGCCCCTTCGATCTGAGCAAGAATCCTTCTCATCTCCGAAATAAGCTGGTCCGGGGTGGAGCCTGATAAGATCAAAGTAAGATTTAGCAAATTACCAGAGCATACAAGTATTTTATATCCCTGCATTTCAAATCTCTCAACACCCTGTTCTGAAAGTTCCTTGCCAGCATGCATTGACAAGGAATCCTTGACAAAATTCCGAACTGCGGCCATCATGGCACTTATTATATCAGGATCCAGTGAACTATTGTCCCTACTTACAGTTCCCAGGTTCATTCCATTTTCATCAGCAAGCAATGCCAATTCAATTCGAGGAGGTTTTTCAATGTTTAGGATCTTTTTCTTATTTCCTGGAAGTAATTGTTCAAAGGGAAGCTGGCTTCTGTCTCCAAAATAGGCATTCCAGATATTCGCACCTGCCATATCAGCGGTGTCCATGGCGTTCATCACAGGCAATATCGATGCGCCTGGTTCCTTTTCAATAAGAATTATCTGGGGTTCACTGGCCTCTGCCTTGTCAAAATATTCGATAAACAATTTTTGAAACTCATCAGAAAAAACCATGCCAATCCTCGTAACCTATACCAGTAAATCGATTGACTATATTTATACATTGGGGGTTTTGTTTGGTACTTCGATATATGAATATCCGAGTTCTATATTATTGGATCTCTGTATTGAGCCAGTTATATTATCCTACTCCTATTTTTCCTTCATATTCTTAGTCATTTTCCTTTCCTTTGATATGAGTGAGAACTCGCCAACAATATACCCCAGGGCGATGCCGATCACAATACCCGCGATCATGCCTGTTATTAGCCTTATAAGATTAGTGCTCTCATAACTGTCGAACAACATCTGGGTTGTCCCATCTATGCCCATCGGCACCAGGCCAAGAATTATCCAGAAGATATTCAATTCCATTGAGAAAAAGACAATGGCGAAAACACCTATGGCCAGACCCATGAATATGGCAATATCTCGAGCGCAGAAGGGCATTTGATTATCATTCAGGAAATAAGAACGGCTAGCTTTTTGATGACAATTCACATCCCCTGCATCGTAGAAGAATTTAGCTAACGGATTGTCTATCTGGGATATGGTGTAAGTGAAATCCCTGGTACCCACGACACCATCGTCGCCAAGGTCGATGGTGCCAGCATCCACAAGGTATGGGGAAAAGGCAGACCCCAAGAACCATAGTAGAGTTAGAACGAATACGATGAGGATGGGGACATGTGGGCTTTCTCTCCGGAATATCTCTGGACGTTCCAGTAATTCTTTCAGAGATGCCATTATGTCCATGCTGTCTTCAAGGTCATTTTGATAGATAACTCTTGCCCAGAGAAAGAGGTATGAGCCGATGGAACCGCTCACTCGCCGATCTTCTCACCGCATTCTTTACAGAACTTGGCATCACTGGCCAGCTCGGCATTGCACTTTGGGCATTGAACCTTGGTTGGTGCTCCACATTCATCACAGAACTTAGCATCACTGTCTATCTGAGCATCGCATTTCGCACAGTTGGCCGTGTCCTGAGAGGTTATCGTGTTTCCGCATTCCTTGCAGAATTTCGCGTCACTGGCCAGCAGCTCTCCACAATGTGGGCATTTGACCTTCACCTCGGTTTGTGGTTCAGATCCTTGTTGCATCCCCTGGCTCATCGCGCCTCCCATTCCAAGACCCATTCCGGCTCCCGCGCCGAGGCCTGCCAAAGCTGTGGCTCCACTATCGCCGCCTTTGGCCGCACCTTCTCCAACACCCTCAATGGCCTTCCCGGTCTGGTATTGCATATAATTGACACCCAGAGCACCCATCGCACCCCTCTTGTCAATGGCTTCCTGCACTTCCTTTGGAGGTGTGATCGTCAGGCCAGCCAGGTTCATGATCTTCAGACCGTATTGAGATATTTCCCCGGTCATTTTGCTGAGTACCAATTGCTCGATCTCCTGAAGATAAGCTGGCATCTCGACAAGTGCCATATTCTTGTCCTTCTTCAGCTCGCCGAGGGCGTCGTTCACGGTCTGGATCAGTTCGGTCTTCAGCCATTCGATCACCTGCTGGCTGGAACTGTATCCCCGTGTTCCGATGAATTGTGTTATGAATTGTATGGGGTCTGTCACCTTGTATGCGAAATTTCCAAATACCCTTATTCTCACCATGCCGAAATCCTGATCTTTGAAGACCAGTGGCTCGGCTGTGCCGAATTTACCTCTGAACTCCCTTCTCTGAAGATAATAAACCTCTCCCAATTGCTTCACACCAGTGATCGCTGAGCCAAGTGATGTGAGGATCGGTAGGTTCTGGGTCGTGAGTGCGAACCTTCCTGGCTGGTCGAAGACATGCATTGCCTTTCCATCCCTGAAGAAGACCGCGAACTCATCCTCATTTACCACGATATTGTCATTGTAATAGATATTCGTGGGTATCTTGTAAAGGATATTCTCACCTTTGTATTCCAATGGCCATGAGTATGTGTTCCTGGCCACATCGCCTTTCGTGCTCTTTCCTCTATTGAATATTCCCAATTTATCACCTCTCCATTTCACTCCAGTACAAGCAATCCCGCAATTGCTTCCCGTCTTTTATCAAATAATTCCTCGAACTTGTTAAGGGCTTCCTTCGCGATATCGATGCCTTTGCACGCATCATCCTTATTACTGGATGATGTGGCATTTTTCAGTTTTTCCGATGCGCCTTTGACATTATCAATATTGTATATGAGGCTAAGATCCCAATCATACATATTGAAAAGCTGGCCTTGCTGTATACGATAGTCTGGAGATACACCAGTGTATCCCTGTTCCGCATGCCTTATCTTGTTCATGGCGGCTGATGTGAGGTTTATCAACTTCCCGATATCATCCAGGCACTCGATATCATTGTTGGATACTAAATTATCCCTGGATGCCTCGAGGTCTTTGACCGCGTGGCCCAGCTTATCAGCCAGTTGCTCCCTGAGGAGGCGATCGGCTATCCGCAGGTCCTCTTTCTCCCTGTAACCCTTGAAACCTGGAATTACCAGCTGTATCTTCTTCAATAATCCTCTGTCATCCTCAACTTTCTGTCTGAGATCCGTCATTTTCAATCCCCTATCTAATGAAGTTAAGCCTGATTGAGTATATTAACTTTGTTTCGGCATGCCCATGATTCCGATCATCGAAAGCTGTATCATATCAACCCTTTTTCTTCAAAGATATGACAGCCAGTGCTAGAAGGACCAATGCGAATATCACCAATGCCACCATATCCATCCATATCATGTCCAGACCCCAACCCCTTATCATGACGGACCTTGCGGCCGTTATTGAATATGAAGGAGGAACAAAATAGCTGGCGGGTCTGAGCCATGCAGGTATTGCTTCCAATGGCCAGAACACTCCCGAAAGAAGGAAGGCGGGCATGACTATCAATGGAAGGAACTGGGCTGCTTGGGCTTCTCTTTGCGCAAATGATGATAGTAGAATTCCCAGGGCCTGGCAAACTATAGCCAGCAGGGCGACGACCGCGAATACCAAGAGAATATTACCTTCTATCATGACATCGAATGCCAGAATACCCACGACTATCATGAATATCGATTGGAGAGTTCCCACAATGCTGAATGTCAATGCATAACCTGATACTATCTCCGATTCTCTGAGTGGTGTGGCCAGTACTCTTGACAATGTACCACTGACACGCTCGCCGATGAAGGCCATGAGCGTGAGGAGAGTGGTGAATAAATAGACAGCGAAGCTGACTATCCCGGGAACGAAGAAGTCCATGAATTCCGCGTTCTGGCCGTATACCTCGGTTCTTTCCACGGTGACTGGCAGGCTCCCTCCATTCTCTTCCATGGTTGCCATTAATGCGGAATTGACCTCTATGATTATTGCCTCTGCCAGGTTCACATTGCTCATATCGATATACAGCTCGATCTCCGAGCTGGCATTGGTGAATGGGATTATACTAGCCATTGTATTTGCCGTATAATTCTCTGAGAAATATATGACAGCCCAGGCATCTCCAGCCTCTAGGCTATCAATTGCCGTGGCCAGATCATCACTTTCCTGAATATCCAGCGTATCATGGTCTATATTATCTATCACCTGATCTGCAAAATCAATGTTTCCCACTACCGGAATGTCCATGCCATTATCGTGATTGACAATAATGACGCCTATATTCTCCACCTCTCCACTGAAGGCCAGTCCAAAAACTGCCATTGAGAAAAGAGGGGCGATGATTATCAGGGCAAGACTTCGTTTGTCATTCTTCAGGTCGATGAAAACTCTTTTACTGACTGCCAGTATTCTTCCAATATCCATTATGGATCACCTCTCTCTGTTCGGAGATCTCGTATGTGAGAACTGTGTTCACACATATGAAGCTTCGAACCACGCTCGAAGGTCTGAATGCGATCGCCATGCTCTCTCATTCAACCCCACCTCCATCAGGCATGCGACCGTCGGAGGTCTCCCCAATGGTCGCATAATGAAGGAAAGCGTCCTCCAAATTATCCGTGCCAGTGTCTTTCATTATCTCATACGGTATGCCTTCGGCAATTAGCTTCCCCTGGCGCATGAAACCCACTCTATCACAGTTCCTGGCCTCGTCCATGTAATGGGTGGTGATAATCACGGTCGTTCCATTCTCCTTGAGCTTATTGAAATACTTCCAGAAGTTGGCCCTCAATTTCGGGTCAACGCCAACTGTTGGCTCATCAAGAAATAGAACATCGGGTTCGTGTATCAAAGTACATGCCAGACTGACACGATGTTTCATTCCGCCGCTGAGGTTCTGCACGAGTTCGTCTTTCCAATCTTCCAGATCAACAAACTTTAGCAATTCCGCTTCTTTGATAGCTATCTGCTCTTTCGACATACCGAATAATTTTCCGAAGAATTCCATATTCTGATGGACCGTGAGACCGATGTACATCGCGGTCTCCTGAGGCATGAAGCCGATATTACTGGCTATCTGCTTGTTGGGGATCTCAGCATCAAGAACCTGAGCCGTGCCCGATGTCTTTTTCAGCAAACCCACAAGGACCTTGATGGCCGTTGTCTTCCCGGCACCATTCGGGCCAAGTAGTCCATATATCTCGCCCTTGATCACTTGCAGTTCCAAACCATCCAGTGCCTTGAAGTCTCCATAGTTCTTTGTCAATTTATCTGTCTTAACTGCCAACATCTCAATCGCTCCTTTTTGCTACACCATTTACGAAGATCTCTGCAAATTGTCTCATTCCATCATCTGTTCTATTTTTCATAAATATGTCATCACCCAGGAAGGCGGTGGTCACTAGGATTCTGAATAAATAACTGAAGAAAGCGATGGCCATTATCTCGGAATCCACATCATTTCTCACAATGCCCATCGTTTTGGCCTTGTCGAAGTATTTTTCCAGCATGTCGATGGCCGCCATTGGTACAGCTCCAATATGATCGAATATCTCCGGGTATCTATTAACTTCCATCACCATTAGTTTGAAGAAGTTGGCCTTTCCCAACATTCCTCGGGACATGAAACTGCCTATCATTGTCAATTCATTAACAAGATCACCCGATGGTTCGATCTCATGTTGAATTATCTCAAACCTGACCATCGCCTCACGGTCGATCACTGCCAGAAACAGTTTCTCTTTGGATTCAAAATGCCTGAAAAGTGTAACTTCATTCACGCTGGCCTTTTCTGCAATTGCCTTTGTCGTTGTGGCCTTTAATCCATCTTGAGAAATCAATTCAAGTGCCGCGTCCAGTATCTGAGTCTTTGTGTCTGTTTTTGCCATATTATTATCCCGTTTTTGCATGCAAGTGCTTACTTACATTATGGCAGATGAGGTATATAAATCTATTTATTCAATCCTCTAGGAGGGCAATTAAATGGAGAAATACTCAGCCATTTACTCGAAAGGCTGACGTATGATCGTTTTCAATTTTTCCGGAGCCGTTCTCCGGAAATCACTCAGGTAGATCTCATGATGCCTGCCTCTTGGCCTACACACATTCTCTCCGATATGGTCATGGATCCTTTCTATCGTAGGCCCTTCCTCCGAGAAGGGGCCTATGTGCATTATCTGGGCTGATGGTCCTTCCTTATATTTTTCAAATCTCAATTTAGGTAATGCTGGCAGGTCTTTTTTCTTTTCTACTTTCTGTATAGATGCCTTTACAATTTCATTGGTTATAGAAAATTCCCCATTACCAGGCTGCATTATCATAGCGGTCCATTTCCAATCATCCTTCTCATTGATATTGAACTTACTCATGTCATCCACCCACCAAAGGCCTTCCAAAGGCATGACTCCATAATCAATAGCCAGTGGGCCTTTCTTTATACTGAATTTGATATCATAAGATACCGAGAACAAAGCCTCTATCGCGTCCTTGTAATCCTGAGAAGTGTTGGGATCTCCCTCTCCATCGATCATCAGAAAATTCAATTCCGGAACATCTACGATTATAACGTCTTTTTTTCCGGGGCTGTATAAGTGCTTCAATTCCTTTTTGAAATCAATTTTTTTCATGCTATTACCAATATACATATCTGATAAAAGTAAATAAAATTACTGGGCGAATATGGGTTCGAACTTAATGGCCAGGCTGTGGCCTATGTCATACGCTACATCGTATCCATTAAATGAAAGGGGCCCCAAACTCAGTATTTGGCTTGGGGCGATTCGTTATTTTGACCGAATATTCGATCATTCCTCTTCGGATGGTGTTTCCGGCATATCCGCATCCTCGAACTCATCCCTGCTTGGCTTGTCCTCCATGCTCGAAGCCAATTCCTTCTTGGTATTATTCAGTGATATCGCACTAAGAAGGAAGAATATTATACTGGCTATCAGGACTATGATGAGGAAGATGAGATTTGTGGAAATGCCATCATTGTTCTCCTCAATGCCAGAATTCGTCTCATCAGCTTCTTGTCCGATCGTACTGGAAAGCTGAGCCTCCGCATCTTGCAATGCCAGATCCAGTTCTTCAAGGTCGGTGATTATACCGTTCAGCTTGTCCAGATCCCCCAGGGTTTCGTCGATGAGCTCTAACTTCGCATCCATATCGGTCTGGAATGTGCCAATATCATCATTCACATCCAGTAGGTCTGCTCCAATAGCACTGTCATGGGCTGAAAGGTTGTTTGCCAGCTCAGTGACGATGAAACTCGTTGCTTCAAGACTCTGCTGATCCAGGGTGCTCATCAGATCTGACATGGTGGTGATATCTTCCTTTATATCATCGTCATGAGCTATGATGCTCTGGTCGAGGGCCAATATATCAGCGAGTATCTGGGTGGTCTCAGCCAATAGTTGACTACGGGTCATACCCCCTTGGTTCTGCACCAGGGCGTCCAGTGCGGCTAACAAGGCCTGTATATCAGTATCATGGGTCGTCATGTTATCATCCAGGCTGTCCAACAGAGCGTAGCTGATATTCACCGCATCCAGTATCTCGGATCTTGTCTGATCGTGCTGATCACTGACCGCGACGGATAATACTCCTATGGTGTCATTCAATGCAGTATGCTGAGCCGACAGGTTTGTTTCCAGATCGGCCAGCTGATCCATCACATCCACAAGATCAGCTGTCAGATTGTCATAGAAGTCCGTGGTCATGGTCTCCAGGTCCGCCATGTGCTGATGGAGCGTGTTGTTTGTCTGTGTCAGATTGGAATCTATAGCCGTCAACACGGTGTCCAACCAGTCATTGAGATCTGATATATTGCCTTCCATAACTGTTAGCTGTGTGGTGAGGTTGCCTTCTAGTATTACCAACTGGTCAGCTACTGTCAAGTTCATTCCAGTAATATCATTGGTAACACTTGTCAATAAGTTCTGGATATCAAGAGCGAGAGTGGCATTCACACCCGCAAGTTCTGCCAAGAAATCATTCTCCAGATCGGTCAGTGTGGTATGCAGGGATATATTCACTGCATCCAGCTGGTCAGTCAGATCATTGGTCAGATCAGCAAGGGTGATGTTCATTCCAGCAATATCGCTGATTATATCGAACAATGTGGTATTCATAGATGTTAGATCACCCCTTATCAGAGTGATATTCTCCAAAATACTGCTGATATTTCCTTCCGTGCTCACAAGAGTGTTCCACACATCCTCCAAGGTCTGGTTCATATCATTTATAGTATTATTCATGTCAGTCACGGTATCATTGGTGTCCGTCACCGTGGTGTTCAGATCATCCAACCATTCCTGCACACTCTGGCCCACGACATCGAATTGGGTTGTGTCATTGGCCGTCCAGACGAGCATCTGGCCCACATACCCATAGGCTTCTGCTGTGACATCGTAGGTTCCAAGGGCTGCGTCACTTGGCAGAACCAGAGTTATCTGATACTGAGCATTGTACGGGATAGCGAGAGCACTCGTGTACTGTGTGTATCCTCCTGGCTCGGCATAGCCCACCACAAGGTCAAGATTATCGAACATTGGTGGTGCATTGATGATATCGATCAATACAGCAACATCTTCGTCCGGAGAATATTCAATCTTCGGAGTACTGGCTGCGATATAATTTCCAGCATTCACAAAGTTGTTCGGTATCAGGGTCACAGTTGTGGTGATGTTTATGCCAGACGAGAGCATGGCTTCTGCCATTACTACAATAGGTACATCCTCTGCCAATACTGTGGTATCCAGAACGAACTGATAGTCGTTCGTGGGGTCATGAGCCATTATGGTTCCGTCAACATAGAAGCTGACACCTATTACATCCGCACCAGTTGCTGCGGCCTCTATAAGTGTAATGCCAGATACAAGATCGCCGTCACTGTGGCTCGTTACCATAACACTGTGGACGGCTATGGGATACGCATCAATTGCCCCCATACCCCCACCGATGAGCATGTATGGTGTATCTCCGATCTCATCATGACCAAGCACATCCTGGTTAGAGCCAGAGAATATGTCAACGCCAGTGTAGTCATAATAGTAGTTACCGCCTGTGGGGTAGGATTCGTTCCATAGGTTGGCGCCTGTGTTATCATAGGCACATGTTCCAGTCCCGAGGAAGCTGTTGTAATAAACGAGACTGTTATAGGAGTTCCTGAGGTTCAGGCCATAACTGTCGAAGCCCGATACCCTGTTAGCGTATATCGTGCAGTTCTCAAAAGCTTCTATGTAAATACCGTCAATAAAGCCATCGATGATATTCTTGGATACTATTGCATCGCCCACAGTGGAGGTGGCGGTTGGACTGTTAATATTATAATCCGCCCTCATGTATATTCCATATCCGCTGCCACCATAGACAGCATTGTCCTGGATGAGTATTCTGTCTATGACCTGTGTTGAAGAACCATAGACCTCCGAGCTTTGCCACACAAAGATGCCGCTCCAGCTGCAATTATAGATGGTGTTGCCAGTTATTCTACATTCACCAACGATTACTGAAGAGGTATCGGAAGAGTAGACATCGTAATATTCCACATCTATTCCAGAAGAGCACTCGAATATCACATTGTCAGCTATGGTGAGGTCACCCACTACGAGTGTTGAATCATCCTCAAGATAATCTCCCAGATAGTCATAACAAATATAGATGGCGTCACCACCGGTAGTCATGATATTGTTGGTTATTGTGTGATCGCCCAGCACCGTCGCGCTTTGATCATAGTTATCATAACATATACTGTAATAATCGAAGTCGATGCCGCCACCGCCGCATTGGAATGTATTATTATCTATGAGGTAACCACCCAGATACATGTAAACATCCCCCTCTATGGAATAGGGAGCGCCATCCATTTCCACCTCTATCCCTTCCCATGCGGAGGTGATCGCATTGTCCCTTATCTTGATGTCTGGAAGACGTATGCTGGAAGAATCATACATATAATCTCCAATATACTCGTATTCGACCTCTATCGCGCGCCCACCAGTGGAGATCAATTCATTCCTCTCGATATAGACATCATCTATGAAACCAGAAGAGAAGCCATAGTTATCATAGCCCATCTCATTAAACTCAAGATATATTGCCGAGGAAGTGGAGTTCACATAATTATCCATAATGTACGTTTTGTCGAGGACGACGGCGGCATTCTGTTCCATATCTTCGAAATATTCCCACCATATGACAAGGCCATTACTCGATCGCAATATTGTGTTGTTCCGAATATGTGCCTCGCCCAATGTGATGGCGGAGTCATCGAATAGACAATAGAAATCGTAAAAATCCACAAGGATCGCGCGGCCAGGAACGTCAATGATATTTGATTCGACTCGGAGGTCACCAAAAGTAACCTCCGCGTTGTCATAGAAATAATCATGATACTCCAAGTATGCTGTAATGCCACGTGTCGAAGCCTGGATCGAGGTGATGGTGTTCCTGTTGATTATCAGGTTGCCGATCGTGCCTACAGTATTCCCATACCAGTCATATGTCCCATAATGTTGACCGCTAATTGCACTCCAAAGCTGATCCATCAAGACATTGTCATTGACGATGATATCGCCGACATTCACTGTCACATCTGTTAGATAGTTAAAGCTACCACCGAACTGCATTCCATAACTACCGCCATAGACGATATTGTCTGAAATGAACATATCGCCAACTGTGATGGTGCCTCCGTCAAGATCCTCGACCTCAATATTATCGACATAGAACCCATAATTAGAGGTGCCATTCAAGAAGATGGTATTGTTCGAGACCGAGGTGCTGCCCATAACTACATCACAGGGAACCAGGTTATTATATTCGAGATCGCCTCTCATGTAAATTGCATAATCATTGGCTCCCGTCATATATATCTCATTATTGTCTATGTTCATGTCCAAGATCGTGTAGTCCGTGGTCAAGCCTAATTCGCTGAAGTATGAATATATACCATGTTCGTTGGCCGTGATCGTGTTATACGATATATCATACCCGCTCGACCCAGTGATATAAATGCCGTACCCCGTGTTGCCGATTATTTCGTTCCCAATGATATTTGTGTTATTTGCATAATTGATAGCGATGCCGTTCGCACCGTTGGTGACAGTGAAGTCTGTCATGCTGACCAAATCAGAAGTTATGGTCACAACATCCCCGGCTATACCGGAGATAGAGGTGACCCCGGTTCCATTCCCGACGAGGTTCACGGCCTTGTTCACGATTATGTTCTCGTTATAAGTTCCGGCCCAGACATTGATCGTATCGCCCGGTGCGGCAGCGTCTATGGCTGCCTGGATAGTTGGGAAGTCCACAGGAACCGTGGACAGCGGAGTTGTTGTAACAGGCTCTGCAGCATCTACTACCCCCATCATACCAGTTACTCCGGCAAATGACATTCCGATTAATAAGCTTACTAATATTACTGATATATTCTTTTTTTGATCCATATTCTAACCCTCGCACTTCTTAACAAATTTAAGATTGTTAACTAAGGACAATATTAGGTAATATTAATAATAGTTACCCTGGAGAGTGATTGAACGATCAACTTCCCAAATCTTATTATTCACCCCCTCTGATTCATCATGGACATGGTATTTCATATTCAGATCAAGCCAGACCATCAATACAGGGTGGATATGTGCAAGATCAAGGAACCTTTTCTGGAATTCAATTCTGGTCAGATGACCCTGATACTTCCAGAGGCTGCCAATCAAGATGAGGCGGTGAAAAAGCATGTTGCCTGGATCAGCAAAGTGCATGGCAATGTGCTTTATTCCCTTCAGCAAGCGGAAGCAAAGTCCCTGAAGACCAGAACCCAGGCGGATTTCAGACAGTATGTGTGGGAATTAGCAGAGGCTTATTCCACCGAGCTGGGTGTGGATTTTTACAAGATAAAATTTAAAAAATTAGATGATAAATGGGCGAGTTGCGATACTGGTGGCAATCTCACCGTCAATACATTACTGAAGAAATTACCGGATGAGTTGATCGAATTTGTCATATTTCACGAGGTGGTGCATCGCCTGGAGATGAACCATGGCAAGAATTTCTGGAAGCTGATCAAACAGAAATATCCCGATCACAAAAAGTTCGATATGGAGCTTTTCGTGTACTGGATGATGGTGGAGAAGATCACGAAGTGAGTTCAAATCTCCCCAATTATGAATAAATATAATAAGAGCCACTCGGGAGTTCAAATCTCCCCAGTTTTGAATTAATAAAAATAAGAGCCACTGGGGAGATTTGAACTCCCGACCTACTGATTACGAATCAGTCGCTATTTAGCGTTCTTTGGCTTTTAGTCCAAAGAAAACCGCTAAGCCACAGTGGCATTTGGATTTTAAGAGATAATTGGCAATGGGTTATAAAATTAATTGGGCAAGTGAGTGCTCACACCACACTGAATTTTAGCTTCGATCTCTTTAGTGATTCAACAACCGGCAATGGCTTTCCAGACAGCATGCTGATCAACGCTCCTCCGCCCGTACTCAGATGATCCACACGTTTTTCCAGGCCCAGCCTCTTGGCCACCGTGCCAGTATGGCCACCGCCAATGACGGAGAAAGCATCCGAATCCGCTATCGCTTTGAATATCTCGATAGTGCCAAAGGAGAATTCCTCTATTTCGAAGACTCCCAATGGACCATTTAATATCACATTATTGGCCTCATTGATATGTCCTATGTAATTGACTATAGTGTCAAGACCTATGTCGAATATCGGAAATTCAGATGGTAATTGATCCACAGTGGCTCCATTTCTGGTACCATTATTATTCAAGGCAACATCTGTGGGGATCTGTATCTGGCCTGGATATTTTTCAAGAAGGCTCTTTGCTACGGCCACATAGTCTTCATAGTCTGGAACTTCATTCTCAAGCACATTATCATTACCAGGTCCGACATCTATTCCCTTGGCCTTCAGGAAGATGGTCGCGATCAATCCGCCAGTCAATATTTTATTTGCAGATCCGGCTTCCAGCATATTACCCATGACCTCGATGGAATCATCGACCTTGGCCCCTGCGAGTATGGCCAATGTGCCCGAGCCCTTTTTCATCACCTTGCCAAGGACATCCAGCTCCGTCTCCATGAGCCTGCCCGCGATGGCCGGGATATTCTCCCCAAACCCGACAAGGCTTGGCTGCGCCCTGTGTGCCGCGGCATAGGCATCGCAAACATAATAATCAGCAACTGATGATAATCGGGATATCATGTGGGTCTTTGACAATACTTCTGGTTTAGCCTTTTTCAGCATGAGCTCCTCGGCATAGAATCTTGTATTTTCAAGCAGGATGATATCTCCATCCACCATCTGTTCTATTGCCTGGATAGCTCTGGAATCAAATAATGAATCGACATATTTAACTGGGCGTTTGGCCAGCTTGGAAAGGCGAATGGCATGATTCTTCAGATTGGTGAAGTCCTTCTTGCCAGGTTTACTCTGATGAGCGAGAATGATGACCTTGCTTTTCGATAGATCATCCAGGGTCTCTATATGTGCCCTCATTCGAGAATCGTCCAATATCTCTCCAGAAACTGGATCCATTGGAGAATTTATATCCAACCTGAGTAAAACTCTTTTACCTATCAGATTGAAATCATCCAGGACAAAGAAGTTCCTTGAAATGGTCATCACTCCCCACATATCACTTGATTATTTAATTATTTTCTATCCGAATAGATGAATGAGCGATCGATCATGATCGAGTTATGGTATTCTGGTAGATGATCAATCAGGGCTCAGGTCCTCGCCACCGAAGAAAAGCATCTGGATATAGTTGTATAGATCTTCTATGCCCTCCATTTTTGTCGAGGATATCGGAATAATGTCTCGATGCATGTTGAAGCTCTCCATAGCTCTCAAGAATTCAATGGCCGCCAATGGTTTGGATGATTCCATATTATCATACAATGAGCTCATCAGCATATCTGGCTCCAAAGACCATTCCACTATCTGGCTGAGATCCTCCTTGGTGACCGTATCTGATTTTCCAATGATATTGAGCAGCGGTGTATTGAACCTGGAGTTTATGGATGAGGATAATAGGAACAATGATACCAGACCAGATGGATCTCTAGCCACCATCGGGTCCATGATGTAAGCGAGCACACTCTGGCCGGATGTGAAGGAGTTCAAAAAGACCTCACTGGCTTTCCTGAAGGCGAAAAGCTCGATCTGCCCAGGTGTGTCAATGAGCACATAATCTGACCTGAAAGAACCAATGACTTCAGCAATTTCATGAAAATGAACAGCGGCTAGGTCCGCACATACGATCTGAGCACCATTGGGCCCCAGGCCATATTCTTCCATGACCTCGGGGACCGAGACCCAATCACGAATATCCACGTCGGGCTGATATCCGAGCTTGTCAACGCCTGGATCCAGGTTCACGGTTATCGCGTTCAAGCCCCTTTCCTCCGCCCAGTTCTTGTAAGCCTGGGTGAGTGTGCTTTTTCCGGATCCTGCTGTTCCGATGAAGTATATTCTGGTTTCTTCTGCCATGTGATCGCCATCATCGCATTAGCCTGCCAAGTAATTAACTTTTTGCACTTGGATAATGGTGGATGATCACAGGAACTTTTGGAACTCCAGATCCCGTCCCTCGGGATCTGTGGCGAAAAAATGATAGATATTGTATTTCTCATTCAATTTTGGCTCGGTTGTGGATATGTCCTTATGCCGGAGATAAGCCTCATCCACCTCCTTCTCTGTTTCATAATAGAAGGTGATCATGCCATCCTTTCCAGTTTCCTGGCGTTGACAGAAGCCGAGCATGAGATTGTCATGCTTCAATATGATGCAATCCGCCTGCTCCAGCCAAATATCCATTCCCAATCTCGTGGTGTAGAAATCCACGATCTTCTCAAGCTCCCTGGTACTGAAAAAAATCAATCCTGACATTTGCACAACCTCGGAGGATAAACATTGGGAAAGTATTTTAATGTCCTCTTATTGTGGGGATTCATAATATGGCATATCTCGGTATGCTGTTATTAAAAAAGTCCATATGGGCCCGTAGCAGACAGGCCCGTAAACACCAAAACAATACAATATGGGCCCGTAGCCGACCTACGGTCCCGTAAATAAGAAAACAATACAATATGGGCCCGTAGCTTAGCTAGGTAGAGCGCCCGGCTCTTAACCGGGTGGTCTTGGGTTCGAATCCCATCGGGCTCGTATTTATTTATTTTATATTTTGAGAGCCCGAATGCCAGCAATGAATATTCTATTGGGATTCGAATGAAGTTCGACGAGTGATTTTCCGAGTGGAAGGAGGAAAATCGCAAGCTGGACTTGTTCGCTCCGCAAACAAGTCCAGGATCTCATCAGGCTCGTATTCTTTTACTGGATAGTTCATATCTCACGAGTGAGTTCCTACACGAGTAGCGGTTCTGTTCACTCCCTTATATTCTTCTTCACCCTAACAATTCCCACTGCCACAACCATAGCCAACAGCATGGTCCACACACCGAACCCAGGTGTTTCATCAGGTACTGGTGGCGGTTCATAATCAGAATCTGCCTCATCTATGGAGGAGTCGTACATTTCCACCACGGAATAATAATTAGTGGAGCCACCGGATCCGCCAATAGCGTATATCATGCCGTCCACGACCCCCGCTGTTAAACTACTTCGTCCGGTGGGCATATTGGTTTTTGTTGTCCATGTATCTGTTGCAGGATCGTACATTTCCACTACTGTAGGATCATCATTGGGTCCACCGTATCCGCCAATAGCGTATATCTTTCCGTCCACGACCCCTGTTGCTAAATTAGCTCGTTCGTTAGACATGTTGGCTTTTATTGTCCATGTATCTGTAGTAGGGTCGTACATCTCGACCGTGGAAAAAATATCATCACCCCATCCACCAATCGCGTATATCTTTCCGTCCACGACCCCCGATGCTAATCCCTCTCGTGCGATTGACATATTGGATTTCATTGTCCAAGAATCTGTTGCGGGATCGTACATCTCGACTGTGGGAAGATAATTACTCAAATCATACCTTCCGCCTATGGCATATATTTTTCCGTCTACAACTTCCGCTGTCAGCCTATTTCTTACGGCTGACATGTTGGCTTTTGCTGTCCATGTATCTGTAGTAGGGTCGTACATCTCGACTGTGGAAATAATGTTAGTGCCATCCCATCCGCCTATGGCATATATTTTTCCGTCCACAACTTCCACTGCCATATAACCTCGTGCGGTGGACATGTTGGCTTTTGCTGTCCATGTATCTGTAGTAGGGTCGTACATCTCGACCGTGGAAAGAGGATGCCCGCCAATAATTCCACCAATCGCATATATCTTTCCGTTTATGACTCCTGCTGAAAGAAAAAATCGTGTAGTGGGCATATCCGCCTTCTCTGTCCAGACACCTTCCGCCCCTCTCACTTCCTCGCTCCCGAAGTGCACAGCGCCCAGGAACATCGTGAGCATGATGATAGCGATTATTGTGATTGACCCTACCTTCCCTCTCATGATTGGCATGAATGGAATCGTAGTAGATTAAAGTTTAGATGATTTACCCTCAGAACGCACTAATCCTCAGTATTCGATCTATGCCATCATCCCACATCTATTTCACGCCCTATCGAGCTCATATTCTTTTATTCCGAGAACATTCGTGCCACATAGTCACCGCCAAAACAATTAAGGCAATTCAACAAATACCATGATACTGAAAGATCATGAATGAGACTGTAGAGAACGAGGACACTGGCTCAATCTCCGATGCCGTGGACCCCATAGAGGAACACACACCCAATAACAAACTCTTAGTCGTGCTCCTGACACTGGCCTTTGCATCAGTTGGCCTAAGCATCATAATGTTAGCATACATAGACCTGGAAGCAGCTATAGAACTGAACAGGGAGGATAAAAAGATAGAGAATTTCCAGGCCGTGATGTTCCTCATAGCGGGCATATTGTGGTTCATTGTGGTGGGGTGGAAAAGAAAGGCACCGGAAGTATCTAAGAAACGCTTAATGCTCTATGTCCTGCTCGGTCTTGGAATGGTCTTGTTCTTCTTTGAAGAGATCAGTTGGGGACAGAGGATATATGGATATTCCACCCCCTCAACACTTGAGAGCGTGAACACACAGGGAGAATCGAACATCCACAATATCGACTTCTTTGGAACCGTATTACCTCCCTATGAATTGATCGCACTGGCAGCGATAATCATCATAGCCATATTGCTCTTCGTAGCATGGAAGTACAAGGGTGTGGGGCGATCCATGGAACAGATATTCATCCCTCTGGGCCAGTACGATCTTGTCGCACCACTGCTCTTGTGCCTGGCTTTCGCAAGCTATCCCGATATGCCCGCCTCATACTGGCTCCTTGCAATACCATTCTTATTCCCAATTGCCGCAATGATATCGGGAAAGTTTCGGAACTTTTTCTCGAAGTTCCGAGCACCACAGTTCCAATTCATATTGACAGCCGCAGTAGCGATATTGATGCTGGCTCTGAGTTACAATACATCCACAGCGGACAATATAAGCCACAACATAGCCTTCGAAACACGAGAAACGGTTCTGGCGCTCGTACTGGTGTGCTTTCCACTGTTCGAGGCAGGGCTCTTTAGGAGAGATCGTGGGAATTAGATGCCAGACATATGCTGATGCAACTGACCACTTTATAGCTGTGAGTTATAGATTGGGAAGAGGAGAGTATTTAACCCACCATCTGCATAATCATCACTTGAGGAGATATCATGACAAAAGTTCTAATCGTATATTATTCAAGATCTGGGAACACGGAGAAAATGGCGGAGATGATCGGATCAGCCATTGAGGGTGAAGGTGTGACCGTGGAATTAAAGACAGCTGAGGAGGCCACGCCAGAGGATATGCTGAAGGCCGATGGAATTATCGTGGGCTCACCTGTGTATTATGGTAGTATGGCTGCTGAATTGAAGGAATTCTTTGATAAGAGCATCAAAGTGCATGGTGATCTGGATGGCAAGATCGGCGGGGCTTTTGCCACTGCGGCCAACTCGGGATATGAAACGACCATCAGGAATATTCACGAGGCCATGTTGGTACATGGAATGATTATTCAGGGAGATACGGCCAAATATCATTATGGGCCAGTATCTATTAACGAACCTGGAGAGGAAGATGAGAAAGCCTGTAAAAGATTCGGAAAGAGGTTTGCAGAACTGACCATGAGGGCTCCCTGATACCGAAGTATCTTGAGCCCTTATTGAAATCAACCCCAAGCTAATTCCATTATAGTTTGGGGATGATTCAATAATGGGATGCGGATGGAAGTGAATCAGTACTTTCGGCCACCCCTGGGGAAGATAGATACCCTCTCATGCCCTCACCCGGCTTGATGCACGTCGAGTCCGAGGAGAAAGGGATCAATATCCATAATGAATATTCACTTCATAATCTCATAAAACATCTTTATTCACTGCCTGGGGACAGGTACGAGGTCAAGCATGATAAGGGGTATGTCATCGACCTTGTTCGCGGTGATGTGATGGTGGAGATCCAGACCCGTAGTTTTTCTTCGATCAAAGGAAAGCTCGAAGATCTTGTCAAGGCACATGAGGTTAGACTGATACACCCGATAATTGTTAGAAAATGGGTGGTGTATGTGGATAAAGAGACTGGCAAGAGATCGGGAAAGCGTAAATCACCAAAGATCGGCAAGCCCATCGATCTTTTCAAGGAATTGATAAGGATGCCTGGCCTGGTGAAGCATCCTAATTTCAGTATTATTCTTTACATGGTGCTGGCCGAGGAGACGCGTATCCGCGGCGAAAAGAAGAACTGGCGAGGTCGCGGCTACAAGATCCAAGATAGGAAGATAGTCGGTGTGGAGAAGGTTATCAGCCTGAACCATCCTGGAGACTACGCCATGTTCCTGCCTGATGATCTTGAGCCCATGTTCACCAACAGGATGCTGGCTGAGACTGCCAATATCAGCCTCAGGGAAGCTGGGTGGATAACCTACTGCCTGAAAAAAATGGGAACCATACAGGAAGAGGGGAAGAGAGGGAGAGCCTTACTATTCTCTATCAAGGTTCAATGAATCGCAGAGCTTTTTAATCGCATGAAAATCAATAATTTTTAATTAGCCAGTCTATGTATATGATATATAATTTCATATTGAATTCATTCCTTTGAGTTACAATTAAGTATCAATAATCCGTTATCTCGATGTTGGAAATATCATGCCCAAACACTTGACCGTACAGGATAAGATCGTCATTCATCTGGCCGCGTATATGAGGTATGCGGAAGAATTCGAATGCCCTGAAGAAGTGTCGCAAGCTGGAATAGCCAGTGCGATCGGCAAGAGCCGGGCGCATACCACCCTGGAATTGAAGGCATTGAGAGATGCGGAGCTCATATCCGAAAGAGTGTCGCATGTTCGAGGGGCCAAGTCCAAAAGAAAAGTGTATAATCTAGCATCCTCTGGGATTCAATTGGCTCAGAACCTTAGATCCATGATAGATAGCCTTGAAGTGAATATGGAGATCGATGGGGAAGTGTCCGAATTCGGAGGTCGCATGGCGATCGAGGAATTGACAAGCCGTGCTGGCATATCGGAATTGGACGCCATGAACTTGATCATATCAACAGATGGTGTGATAAGGCCAAATGCACCGGTACCGGAGAAAGCCCAGGCAACTAATATCAAACAGGACAATTTGCCAGAATTGAAATATTTCTATGGAAGAGAAAAGGACATAGAAGGGCTCATGGCCTTTCTAAACGGGGAAGAAACACTGCTGTCAATTACCGGCATGCCCGGCATAGGTAAAACAACATTGGCCAGGCAGCTCGTCGCAACCGACAAAGATCGCAAGTTCTTCTACATACAATTATATGGATTTGATTCTCCCATATCCTTTGTTCAGCAATTGGCCAGGTATTTGAGTTCGGTCAATTACAAACAATTGGGAGATTATATCGCTAATAAAGCCTCGCCTGATCTGAGAGAGGTGAGCTGGCTTCTTGGAGATATATTCTCAAAAGAGAGATTTGCCATCATACTGGATGATCTGGATGTTGTTTCGGATTCCTTTGATGGTTTCCTCAGGATGATACACGATGTTCTACGATCATCTGGGAGTTCCCAAATGATCGTACTGTCCAATAAAACCCCTGGGTTCTATGACAGGAAGGATGTCAATATTGAAAGATCGGTATCTGAAATGGAACTGGAAGGTCTGGATCACAATGCGGCTATGGCCTTGCTCGACAAGATAGGAAAGGTGGATGAGGAAGCAAGAGAGGATTTGATAGGTAAAGTCGCCGGACATCCACTGGCATTGGAGCTTGCGGAGGCAGATACCGGGACTGGCAATTTCCACGATTACATTTACGAGCAGATCATATCCAGGGATATCGATGGATTTGATTTCCTATCTCTATCATCTGTTATGAGGATGCCCTTCAGTCCCTGGGATATGAAGATTTTTGGTTTCAGCAGGGCGCAGACCCTTTCCAGTAATTCGTATTTTACCAAATATGACAGTGGGCTGGTCATGATCCACAAGGCAGTGGCCGATGCAGTTCTCAATAAAGCTGGAGAGAAGGGTATCAAATTGGCTCATGAACGCGCGGCACATTATTGCCGTGATTATGATATTGAACCCTCGGAGGTTCTGTATCATCTCATAGAAGCTGGCATGAACGACCAGGCCAAGGAGATGGTCGATGATATCAGAAATTACCTTCTTTCGAACACGAATTTGGAAATGACACTCCTCATGCTAGGAAAATTGAATACCCAGCTTGGTGAAAGGGACGCGGAATTATTGGATATCATGGCCGAGGTCATGAATCTAACTGGTGATTGGGACGGGGCAATGAGCCTATCATCCGCTGCGGCAGATGATAGAACTACTGAACAGAATATCAGAGCTCTCATCCGCATGGCCAGAATTGAGAATAAAAAGGGTAATTCTGATAAAGCAATGGAGAATATCAAGGAGGCTGAGGAATTATCGATCACTCTGGATGAGCTTGTCATGGCCTCGGATATCATGCTAACCAAGGGAATCATCCTGCATGGCATTGGGGAGTACAAAGAAGCCATGAAAGCCTTTGGCCAGTCAATTGACATATCAAAGGAGAATGAAGATAAGAAAGGGTATCTTCGAGGACTGATGGAGCGCGGGAACATCGATGTGCTTATAGGTTCTTTCAGAACCGCTGGCAAGGATTACGAGCTGGCATTGAGAACGGCAGAGGAATTGAACAGCCAGATAGATGTAGCCAGGATAAAATTGAATATCGGCCTGCTCCATATGAAGATGGATGAGCTACAAAAGGCTTCCAAGGACATGGAGATCGCCATATCCATAGGAAGGGAGATATGCCAACCGAGGATAATCGGTTGGGGGCTGATAGGAATTTCCGAATGCTATAATAAAATGAACAAACCAGAAGAATCGCTCGAGCGATCGGAAGAGGCCAGGCAGATCTTCGAGAGCCTGGGAATACCTGATCTTCTTTCTGCTGTTTATTCCAATATCGGGATGGCGAAAGCAACCCTTGGAGATGATGAGGAAGCCATCACCAACTTTGAAAAGAGCATCGAGCTTATCGAGGACCTTGATGGGCCATATACACATGGCCAGAGGTATTTGGAATATGGAAAGGGAAAGCATATTCTTGGCAAGACCGAGGAAGCGATGAAATTGCTGACCAAGGCTCAGACCATATTTGTGGATATCGGGGCGGAAGAGGAAGCCAGGCAGATCGCGAATTTCTTAAAGGATCTTTAATGGTATCTTTAACATATCATTAATTACAAACAAGATAAGATCGACAGCGTCATGAATATGACCTTCTTATTGGCGATTTCATTATATATATATTCATATTGACAGCTCATGCAATGAGATAGGTACGATACTATCTCGAAGGTAGGTATGACACTATCTTGGAGATAGACATGATACTATCTCAGGAGTTGATAAAATGCCAGAGACCATCATCCAGGTTAGAGATCTTGTCAAGCAATACGACGATAATACCGCAGTCAATAGCATCAGTTTCGATGTCAATGAAGGAGAGGTGTTTGCCTTTCTCGGTCCAAATGGTGCTGGCAAGACCACCACGGTGGAGATCATCGAGACCATCAGAACTGCAACTTCGGGCGACATCCAGATACTTGGAATGGATGTCAATAAAAATAGAACAGAGATCCTGAAAAGGATCGGTGTCATGCCCCAGGACTTCAGCTCATTTGATAGGCTGACGGTATGGGAGACCGTGCAGTACTATGCCAGGCTCTTTGGCAGTGATGTGGATATAGATGGATTGCTCAAGCTGGTAAATCTTCAGGAAGAGAGAGATAAGCATTATGTCACCCTTTCTGGTGGACTGAAGCAAAGGGTGGGAATCGCCGTGGCACTGGTCAATGATCCGGAGATAGTTTTCCTGGACGAGCCCACCACGGGCCTGGATCCACGAGCCAGGCGCGATGTATGGGAGGTTGTCAAGGATCTGAAAAAGAGAGGGAAGACCATCTTCCTTACCACTCATTACATGGAAGAGGCCGAGGTTCTGGCCGATGATGTGGCTATCATTTCCAAGGGAGATATCATCGCCCATGGATCTGTTGATGGTCTTATCGATCAATTTTGCTCCACCATCCATGTCGCGATCAAGGGAGCTGGACCTGGCGTGAAGGAGATCGCGGATGAAATGTCGCTTGTCTCCGAATCCCTGGGAAATGGCAATGTCCAGATAGAGGCTGATAACAATGAGCAGGTTGTGGAGATCCTCAATTCCCTTAAGAACAAAAATATAGGATACGGCAGCGTGGACATAAGAAAGGCCAATCTGGAAGAGGTGTTTTTGAAATTGACTGGTGAATCTCTTATTGACAAGGGGGATCCTAAATGAACTTCAAATTAGTGTATGCCAGTCTTTCCATCACACTCAAGGAATTCTACAGAAGCAAGGCATCGATGTTCTTTGTTCTTCTATTTCCGATAATCCTCATGCTCCTCTTCGGATTGATATTCCAAGATCAGGGAGAGACGGTGTACGACCTCCATGTCAGAGATCTGGATGGTGGTGTGAACTCACAGAATATCACGGAGATGTTGGGCAACACCGAGATCTTCAACATAGTCGAAGTTGGCGACGAGGTCGGAGATATTGAAGATGCGAAAGACTATCTCACGGAGCATAAATTGAATGCCATGCTTGTGATCCCAGAAGGATACTCCGATGGGTTTGATGCCATAATGATTGATCGATTTTTGGGCATCCCGACAAATGATACCGTGGATGTCGTGATGATCTATGATCCTGCCAACACCGCGGCCATGACCAAGATCAGTATATTGAATTCGATCTTGGATGGTGTCAACAAAGCGGCTACAGGAATGCCAGATGTCCTCGTGCTGGAGATGGAAACTACAGTATCTGATGATTTTGACTATATCGATTTCTTCGCGCCAGGTATCATCGCCATGTCCGTCATGACCACCGCGCTCTTTGGCACTGTGACTATCAATACGGAGCTTAGGCAGAAGGGCATATTGAGAAAGCTAGCCACCACTCCTTTGTCAAGATCCGAGTGGCTTTTGGCCAATATTCTGTATCAATTATGCATGGCGATCCTATCGACCATATCGATCATCCTCATAGGAGTGGGATTGTTCGACCTGAACCCCCATCTCAACCTGTTCCTGCCATTGTTCGTGATCCTCAATGTCTTTGCCTTTTCGGGCATAGGTATGCTCATAACACGCTTCGTTAAAGAGGCGGAGAGCGCGCATGCGGCAGCCAATGCCATCATGTTCCCAATGATGTTCCTATCGGGCACTTTCTTCCCATTGGAGGGGATGCCGGACTTCCTTCAGACTTTTGCGAAAGTCCTACCCCTGTACTATGTGAATGAAGGATTAAGGGCCGCGATGATCACACTGGATGAGGGGACATTGATGACAAGCACAGTTGTCTTGATCATACTGGCCATCGTGATATTCATCCTCGGTGTATTGCTCACTTCGTGGAAGCATGATTGATGTTTCCACGAAATGTCGATCATGGCCATGATAAAAACACTCCTGCGAACCAAATAGAAAATAATATATCCGCAGGGGTATTATCGAGGAATGGTGTTAGAACTTGACAAAAGGGATCGTACTCGTTGTTGTTGAACCGAGCCTCGAGCTTGAGATATATGAGAAATTATTGAAGCTCAAGGAGGTGATGGAGGTGACACCAGTTCTTGGCACCGTGGATTTTATAGCCCGTGTTGAGGGTGTGGATCATAATGAAGTAGCGGCCATCGTGATTAAGAAAATACGGGCCCTAAAAGGCGTGACCAGCACCAAGACCTTTATCGAGGACGAGTTCCTGAAGGAGCTGGAAGGCCTCTATAAATGATATGGTCTGATTTGATGATGACCAATCTGTGAATTTTGATGATGTAAATTATCAAAATCAGCACCTGTTTTCATGATTGATTTAAATATCGAGAGCAATTTATCATCCGCATATTGATTGATGATGGGCTTCGGTGTAGACACCGATCATCAAATTCAGGAGTTGAATAAATGAAGATCATAATGTTGGGACCACCGGGAGCGGGAAAAGGAACGCAGGCGCAATTGCTGGTAGATAAATTCGGGTTGCCTCAGATATCCACGGGCGATCTCCTCAGAGGCGCACTGGGTGAAGGTACAGAACTCGGCATCGAGGCAAAGAAGTACATGGATGCTGGACAGTTAGTTCCAGATGACCTGATAATCTCACTTATCAAAGAAAGGATCACATTGCCAGACTGCGGGGATGGCTACATCCTCGATGGATTCCCAAGGACCATCGAGCAGGCTGAGGCACTCGGCGGCATTGATAATATAGACGTCGTTCTCAATATCGTGGTGGACACGGACGTCCTTATGGGAAGGCTGATGGGAAGACGCACATGCCGGGGCTGCAACGCGGTCTTCAATATCACTGGAAGGCCGTCCAAGGTAGAGGGAATTTGTGACCAATGTAGTGGCGAACTTTATCAGAGGGATGATGACAATGAGGCCACGGTGACCAAGAGACTGGACACTTACAATAATCAGACCGCGCCTCTCATAGATTTCTACCGTGGAAAAGGCATATTGAAGGATGTGAAGACCGGGAAGGAGATTCCCGAGACCTTCGGAAATGTCATGGTGGCATTGGGTCATTGATGTTCCAATGAAGAAGACTATCTAACAAGATGACTATTCTTCAGCCTGGGCTCTCCACCTTCTCTGATCTGATCAGCTTATGCATGTCCCTGACCACTCTTTTGGATTTGTCCTGGCCAAAATCCTGCATGGCCTCGGAAAGTGCCTGGGAAAGCTTGGGTATGTCCCGTGTGGTGATGAAGGTGGGCATTATTCCCAATTCCAGGCATTGTTTTTTGATGAAAAATTCCCCCATCTCACCCAGCTCTGATTCCATGATCTTGTGGATATCGGGGCTGAAATTTCGGGGCTCCATGAAAGGTATATTGACAATAAGGTTCATGAAGTTTTTGCTACGCAAGTTTATTGAGTATTGAATGTGTTACTCAATTCGTGTTGAAATTAGGATTTCTGATCAACCCCATAGCGGGGATCGGAGGCCGAGTGGGTCTCAAGGGAAGTGATGGGCCAGATACGCCAAAAAAGGCTCTGGAGATGGGAGCGAGACCCATGGCGGGTGAAAAGGCCATGGATTTCCTATCGGCATTGAAATGCACCGGCGATATCGAGATATACACATGCGGCGGGAGAATGGGGCAGAGTGCCCTGGAAGAAGCAGGTATGGCGTATCACGAGGTCGTGTACAGCCCGGCTGAAATATCTTCAGCCGCGGATACTTCAGCCGCTATTGATGAATTTGAAAGCCGCGGCATCGATCTTATTGCTTTTTGCGGGGGCGATGGCACTGCCAGGGACGTGTATGGCGCTATTAAGCGCTATAGTGGCCTTGGACGCAATAGGTCAGGTCAGCACACCTCCGAATCTGGAACTCCGATTATCGGCATTCCAGCAGGTGTTAAGATGTATTCATCAGTATTCGCGCTGAGCCCGGAAGCCGCGGCTTTTACAGTATGCGCCTTCACACGAGTACCGGACATGCTGGCCGAGGCCGAGATCATGGACCTGGATGAGGAAGCGGTCAGAGAAGGAAAGCCAGGAGTGAGGGTGAAACTCCACGGTATGACCATGATACCCTTTGATCCTACATCCATACAGAGGGCGAAAACACCCTCCGCGCCCGAAGAGAAAGAGTTCGCGGAGGCTATAGCCAGCTGCCTTGTGGAAGAAATGGAAAAGGAAGAGAGCCATGATATCCTATACATCCTGGGGCCTGGATCGGTCAAGAAGGCCATGTTGCACAAATTGGGGTTGGAGGGCTCATTCCTGGGTGTGGATGCAATTAGGGATGGGCGAATGGTAGGGCTTGATTTGAGCGAAAAAGCCATCTTGGAATTACTGGACCTCTTAGATGAAGAGGGCGAGATTGGCATTGCGCAGATCATTGTCACCCCTATCGGGGCTCAGGGATTCGTACTGGGTCGAGGCAATCACCAAATTAGTCCGGATGTTCTGAAAAGAGTTGGATCAGACAATATCAGGATCGTGGCCACACCCCATAAGCTATCACACACGCCCAGACTGTTCGTCCAGACTGGGGATAAGGAGCTGGACATGGATCTGGCCGGTTATCGAAAGATACTCGTCGGATACAGGATGTGGGAGATGAAGAAGGTGGAAGCCGTATAGTTTTAGTTCAATATTTAACAAACACTCCGAGCAGGTGAGCAGGGGGAAGGGTGCGAGTCAGCGAATTGAATTGTGTAGCGATTCAATTAATCTTCTGGATGCAGAGCTGCCAGATGATTCGGGAGTGTCGGGTGGGGGGAATATTTATGCATGGGGTGGGAGCTTTGGAAAGCTGGCTCATTCAGGGTGTGTCGTTGCAATTTGTCAAGCTGGGTGAGGATAAGGACCCCGCCCATCGTTGAACTCCTGGCGGGGCTTTGTTTGACTCCTCGCATTGAGAGAGCGAGGAGTTTGTCCCCCTACTGGCACATCGCGACTGTCACCCGCATACTCATCGAATATAGTACCCCAGGTCTGCGTCTCTCGCCCTGGGGCATGTTCGAACTGGCCACATGGGCAATGTTGGGAACATGTTCTGCTGGCATATGCATCGGTTCTAAGGTATTCGGCAAAACTCTTCAAGTGTGCTGGCCAGTAGGACCTTGCTGGCCAGTTTCTGATTGCCAAGTGTGTCAAAGGGTTTGTTACCATAATCATGACCAGGATAGACTATTAAGTCATTTGGCAATTCCTTCAGCCTGGCCAGTGTATTGAACATCTCCCGATTACTGCCATCCGGGAGATCCACCCTCCCGCAATCGCCGATGAAAAGAGTGTCGCCAGTCAATAGATACTTATCATCCACCAGGAGGCATATCCCGCCCCTGGTGTGCCCGGGGGTGTGTATTATTTTAATTTCTATTTCCCCGATATTCAGTATCTGGCCATCCTGAAGAGTGCTATCCACGCCCCCTTTGATCTTGGGGGCGTCCAGTTCGTGAGCCAGTATCTGAGGTGAGAATAGTTTTTTTACAGAATCATTGGCCGCGGTATGATCCGCGTGGTGGTGGGTGTTGATGATGTAAGTAAGATCAAGACCCAGCTCGGAAAGGCGCTTTAATGAATCAGCGGCACTGAATCCGGGATCCACGAGGGCGGCTTCCTTCGCTTCCTCCGAGTATATGAGATATGAATAATTGTCACGGCCAGTCAATATCTGTTCCACTGTCATACAGGTATGATGGTGGACATTGTTTATAATTTATTCTGGTCTTTATTATTATCAGATACCTTTCCCAAAAGTTGGGATATAATCATACCAGCCAGCATCAGGCCAGCCCCCATCATGCCCCTTGGAGAAAGAGTTTCATTCAATACGATCCAGCCACCGATTGCCGCGAATACCGCTTCCAGACTGAGGATGATGGCCGCATGTGCGGGATGGGCTTTTTTCTGGGCGAATACCTGGAGTGTGTAGGCTATTCCTACGGAAATCGCGCCCCCGTAAAGGATGGGGACCGCGGCCTTGGCGATACTGGATATCAAAATGGTCTCGGTTGCCAGTGCGACCAGCATGCTGAGGAGCGCGCATATGAAAAATTGGGTTATGGCCAGCTCGATCGCATTGATTCGAGGTGAGAGATGGCTGATGATCAACACATGGGCGGCCCAGAAGATCGCTCCGAGAAGCACCAGAAGGTCACCCCATGCGATGTTGAAACCTTCTGTCACGCTGAGTAGGTACAGACCCAGTGCGGCCAGTATTGCCCCAGCAAATGTCCCTATGCTGGTTTTCCTGCCCAAAGCGATGCCCATGATCGGCACTATCACGACATATAGTCCCGTGATGAAGCCCGCGTTCCCAGCGGTCGTGTGCACGATGCCCATCTGCTGTAATGACGCCCCCATGAAGAGCACCAGGCCGAGTAGGATACTGCCCATGATGGCGCCTATCTTGTTCCTAGCGTGCGATCGTCTATCTGGATGATCAGCAGATATTACTGTTTTGGAAGTTCGCTTTTTTCGAGGAGCTAATAATAGAAATGGCAGTAAAACAGCGGCACCCAGTGCGAAACGGATACCATTAAAAGTGAAGGGACCTACATGCTCCATCCCCATCCTCTGGGCGACAAAAGCGAATCCCCAAATTCCCGCGGTCAGAAGGAGCATGGCATCTGATAAATTATTGCCTTTTTTGGGACTGTGCTTGGACTTCATCAATACGCTCCTCGTGCTGCTGGCCATATCCTATACCATTGACTCCGATGACATGCGGGCTTATATTGTTTATTGAATCATCTACAAGCCTGCATTGGGAAAAATCCTAATATCGCATGCGGCATATTGTGAGTGTGGATCGGAGAACGAGTGTGATGACTGGAGAACGAATTCAGGGAAATATTTTCGATATCAAGAGATATGCCATTCACGACGGGAATGGCATCAGGGTCACGGTCTTCATGCGGGGGTGTCCTCTTGATTGCTGGTGGTGTCACAATCCGGAAGGTATACGGCCCAGGCAAGCTGGGCAGCCCGGGCAATCGGGACAGACTACACCGCATACATCAAAAGCTGGACAAAGATCGATATCTGTCAATGAGCTTATTCAAGAGGTGGAAAAGGATCTGATATTCATCGACGAATCCGGCGGAGGTGTTACTTTCTCCGGAGGCGAACCTTTGATGCAGCCAGACTTTCTTATCAACGCCCTCGAAGCATTTGGAAAAAGGTACGTTCACAGAACCCTGGACACTTCAGGATTCGCCGATACCGAAGTCTTCGCCAGCGTGTTGGAGCATGTGGATCAGGTATTGTTCGATCTCAAATTGATAAATGAGGAGGAGCATGCCAAATACACTGGTGTGTCGAATGACCTGATATTGAAAAATCTCCGGATACTGGATCAAAGTGAGAAAGATGTGATATTGAGATTGCCCGTCATACCCGGGATCACGGATGTTGAGTCCAACATCCGTGCCATCGGGGAATTGGTATCCACCCTGGAAAATATCGATACTTTGGAATTGCTGTCATACCATGCCACGGCCAGAGCGAAATACGAGAGGCTGGGTGTCGAGTTCCGGATGGGTGATATCGTGCCTGTGAGTGAGCGAGATTTGGTATCAATTAAATATACTATGGAAAGCATGGGGATAAAAGTGATTGGAGGACCGGAATGAACTCTCGTATCCAGAAGCTCAGAGAAGATAGTATATCGGCTGTTCCAGAGGTATCGGCAGAGCGAGCGGCCCTTGTAACTGAGTATTACAAGAGCGTGGAAGGTCAGGATATTCCAATACCCATTAAGAGAGCCAGTGCCTTCAAACACATTATGATGAATAAAGAATTGTGCATATTGAAGGGAGAGCTCATTGTGGGCGAAAGAGGCCCGTCACCCAAGGCCACTCCCACATACCCGGAGATCTGCATCCATTCTTTGGATGATCTTCAAGTACTGGACACCAGGCTGAAGATACCGTATAAAGTATCTTCAGATGTGAAGGATATTTATCAAAGAGAGATAATTCCATTCTGGGAAGGCAGATCGCAAAGAGAGCTCATATTCAAGAACATGAAAGAAGACTGGCTGGCAGCATATGAGGCGGGTGTTTTCACAGAGTTCATGGAACAACGGCCTCCGGGACACACGGCACTCGATGATAAGATCTACAAAAAAGGATTTTTGGATTTTCAGAAAGATATCCAAGCCAGTATTGGAAATATTGATGAGAATCACCCTGAAGCGCGCGGAAAAAAGGACGAACTGGAGGCCATGCGGATAAGCCTCGACGCCCTCATTGGTTTCGCAGAGCGGCACGCGGAAAGATTGGAAGAGATGGCGCGCGTGGAACCGGATGCTGACAGGAAAAAGGAAATTGAGGAGATGGTGCGCGTATGCCGTCGAGTGCCAGCAAACTCTCCAGAGAGCTTCTGGGAGGCCATCCAGTATTATTGGTTCGTCCATATCGGGATCATCACCGAGGTGAATCCCTGGGATGCTTTCAATCCAGGAAGACTGGACCAACACCTTTATCCATTTTACAAACAAGAGATAGAAGCTGGCACATTGACCGAAGAGAGAGCGAAAGAGCTTCTTCAAGCCCTCTGGATCAAGTTCAATAATCATCCAGCTCCCCCGAAGGTCGGTGTCACTTCCAAGGAAAGCAGCACTTACACGGACTTCGCCCTTATCAATCTGGGTGGATTGAAGGAAGATGGCTCAGATGCCGTGAACGACCTGAGCTACCTGATACTGGATGTCATTGGCGAGATGAGGTTGGTACAACCAAGCTCCATGATCCAGCTGAGTAAGAAGAACCCGGATAGGTTCATCAAACACGCGATCCAGATCGTTCGATCTGGATTCGGCCAGCCGTCGGTGTTTAACACCGATGCCATTGTTCAGGAATTGATGCTTCAAGGCAAACGCCTTGAAGACGCACGGACTGGCGGGGCCAGTGGCTGTGTGGAAAGCGGGGCCTTTGGCAAAGAAGCCTACATACTCACTGGCTATTTCAATATCCCCAAGGTCCTGGAGATCGCACTACATAATGGCCATGATCCACGCACTGGCAATAAAGTGGGCGTGGAAACTGGCGATCCATCCAAATTCGAATCCTTTGACCAGCTCTACGAAGCTTTCGAAAAACAAATGAAATATTTCATAGATATCAAGATAATTGGTAACAATATCATTGACCAACTGTATGCCAGATACCTCCCAGTTCCCTTCCTATCGACCATGATAGATGATTGCATATCCGAAGGAAAGGACTATCATGATGGGGGTGCGAGATACAATACCAGCTACATCCAGGGTGTGGGTTTGGGAAGCATAACCGATTCCCTTGTTTCGATCAAACATAACGTGTTTGATCGAAAGACAGCGACCATGACCGAGTTCCAGAAGGCACTGGCAGAGGACTTTGATGGTTCTCCAGAGCTGCACCATGCGATTATGGAGAACACACCGAAATACGGTAATGATGATGATCGAGCCGATGATATCATGAAAAGAGTCTTCAACACCTACTATGGACTGATCGATGGTCGGCCGAATTCCAGAGGCGGCCAGCATAGGATCAATCTTCTTCCCACGACCGTCCATATTTACTTCGGCAGTGTGATCGGTGCTTTGCCAGATGGGAGAAAGGCTGGCCAGCCATTGTCCGAGGGCGTGTCCCCTGTTCAGGGGGCGGATAGGAATGGGCCCACTTCAGTCCTCCGATCAGCTGGCAAGATAGATCATATAAGAACTGGTGGCACTCTTTTGAACCAGAAATTCACGCCACAATTGCTCGCTGATGATGCGGGGAGGAACAAGCTGGCACATCTCATTAGAGGGTATTTCAAAATGGACGGCCATCATATTCAATTCAATGTAGTGACTGCCGAGGCTCTCAGAAAGGCGCAGCAAGAGCCTGAGAAACACCGTGATCTGATCGTCAGGGTGGCTGGCTACAGTGATTATTTCGTGGATCTAGCACCTGAACTCCAAGAAGAGATCATCAATAGGACGGAGCATCAGGATCTCTAAGTATGCAGAAAGCTTGTAAGTTATCTGAAGCTGGATCCTGAATTTCAATCTCAGCAGGGTTTGAAATTCAGGACAAACAATATTTAATCTGTTAACTTAATGGCCTTGGTAAAGATCTGATAATATGGTGAATGTGAATAGATATAAAACAGCTAATGATTATCAATTATCAGCCCTGCGTCGTTATCCCGCGCTCACTGTGGTGGCTGTCGGACTGGCACTGTTCGCTTCCTTGCTAACCACTATGTCATCCTGGGTATTGGGAGATGCGGTTGATGAATTAGCACTGGCTGTCGAGGGCGATCTCGGCCTTACAGCGGGATTCATTCAAAGCTGCTGGTACATCCTGGGGATAGCTGGCCTTCTTTTCATCACCTACATCGTCGTGGGATATGCCTTTGCCATCATCACATTGAGATGGGAAAGGGACGCTCGCCAGGAGTTTTTCGATGTTATCCAAAAGAACAGCATGACATTCCACGATCAGGTGGATAGTAAACAATTGCTGGCAGTCGCGATGCAGGATATTCGATGGGTGCGTTTTTCACTTAATCCCGCGCTCAGGAACATCATCATGGCGATTGGATCACTTATCATCGCCTCCATATTGCTGGCCTGGATAGACATCGAGGCAGGGCTCTTCCCCACACTTGGCGTGATAGTTTCGATCGGATCACCACTTTACCTTTTCTTCGCCTATCGCTATGCCGTGGCCATCGAGCCAGTTAGAAGGGAGAGGTCGGAGCAGAATGAGAAGATGACCGCGGTCAGCCAGGAGGTTTTCCGAGGCATTGAAGTTGTTAGGGCCTTTGGCACCGAAAGGGTGGAGATGAAGAAGTTCGAGAAGGTGTCAAAAGAGTATCAGCGACTTCTGACAAAAGAAGGGAGGCTGGCAGCTTTCTATATCCCCAATCTCATTCTCACTCTGACCACGGCTGTTGCTTTCATTTACGTCGCTAATCAGGTAATGGAAGGGATGTTTCCGATAGGCACTCTGGTCAAAGCCATCGCATTGCTGGCAGCTGTCGATGGATTCAGCCACATGCTGCCCCGATTTCTTCTTGTCATTCGTGGCGGGCATGTGAATGCCAAACGAATAGTCAAAATTCTGAGCTGGGAGGATCCGATGGAGGAGCCGACCAATCCAGTGAAGAAGATCGACTGGAAAGCTGACATCGTTTTCGAGAATGTCAGTTTCGGCTACACTTCCAGCGATGGGGATGTCAATTCCTATGCCCTGAAGGATCTTAATTTCAAAATACCAGGCGGCTCGAGGGTGGCGTTGATAGGCGGGCCAGGCGGAGGAAAGACCACCATATTGAAGCTGCTGCTTCGTCTGTATGATCCGTCTGAAGGTCGGATCATCATAGGAAATACTAATCTGAATAAGGTACACACGAAGGATGTTCGCGATGCGGTCGGACTGGTGGAGCAGAATGTGTTTCTTTTCAGAAAGAGTATCAAAGGTAACATAGCATTTGGACGCGCGGATGCCTCGGACGAGGAGATTGAAAAGGCAGCGGAGAGGGCTCAGGCAGCGGAATTCATCGATGAGTTGGAAGAAGGATATGAGACCGTTATCGGTGAGAGAGGCATGACCCTGAGCGGGGGTCAGAGACAGAGACTGGCAATCGCCCGTACCATTCTGCAAGATCCGAAAATATTACTGTTGGATGATTCCGCTAGCGCGATAGATGCGAGGACGGAATATCTTTTACGTAAAGCTCTGGACGAGGTCATGCATGATCGAACCAGCATAACCGTGACCCAGAGATTGAGAACATTACTCGAAGCAGATATAATCATCATAGTGGATAAAGGTAAATTGGTAGCAATGGGCAAGCATGACGAGCTATTGGCCACATCCAAACATTACCAAAGAATATTCAGCCATCTTCCAGAGGCGGTATCTTATAATTCAGCAAATAAAGGAAAGACTGGCACAAACTCAGAGGATATTGTGAATGAAGGAGGTGGGAACTGATGGCCGCACCAAGGGGGCCAGCCATGATGATGGAGAAAGAGAAGCGTAGCAGGCCGATGCGCGTATTGCTGCGTAGCATGTTCGGTTATCTCGGACAGTTCAAAAGAATCATCTTCGGAGCCGCCATACTCTCGATACTGGCTACCATCTTCCTCGCGGTCGACCCCCTCGTGCTATCTTGGGGTATCGATCTTGTCATGGAGCCAGGAACTGACCTCAATAATATCCTGATCCTGGGGGCTTTGTTCACTGGCCTGAAAGTGACCAGTTGGGTTTTAGCCAGTATAAATACCTGGATAATGGCCGGAGCCCAGGCGGGCTTTGTCCGATCCCTGCAACAGGATGTTTACAATAAGCTCGTGAAGGCCGACCTCTCATATCACCATGGGGAGCAAAGCGGCGATGTGACCTCCAGAGTGACATCGGATACTGATTCTCTAGGTGCGGGCATACAGATAATCATAGAACTGGCCAGCCAGATATTGCTCGTCATAGCGACTTTCACCCTCATGTGGATGACATCGCCCTTCGTCGCATTGGCGGCCCTCATGGTGGTTCCTGTTGTCATTCTGATCATGGTGATCTTCGGAACCGTGGGCCAGAGGATCATGTTGGCAACCCATAGAGCGGCAGGCAAGGTCTCTGGCCAGATAGCGGAGAACCTTGGCGGAGTTCAGGTCGCCAAGGCCTTCAATCGCGAGAAGGAAACATCTTCCACACTGGGTGAACTGAATGAGGAGGCATATCGACATGGCTTCAAGTTCATGATGCTGATGACATTGATGCAACCTCTCATAAGGGCGACTGGCATTGCCGCCGTGTCCGCAATTCTGTTCGTCGGAGGAACTCTAATCACTGGCTCTACATCCACACTGACACTGGGAGAGGTCTTCCTTGGAACTATCCTGATCCAGAGATTCTTCATGCCATTGCTTATTCTGAGCATGAACGCGACCCAATTCCAGGCATCACTGGCATCCATGGATAGACTCATGGATGTTCTCGAGGCCGAGCCGAAAGTGAGAGATTCGGATAATGCATCGCCATTGAAAGATGATAGCGATGGTATCAGGTTCGAAAATGTGACCTTTTCCTATCTCGAAGGATCGGAGGTCCTTCGAGACGTGAGCTTCACGATAGAACCAGAGAAAATGGTGGCTATAGTCGGCCACACAGGTGCGGGAAAAAGCACAGTGGCTTCCCTTCTGAGCAGATTCTATGATCCACAGGAAGGAAATGTGTTGATAGGTGATCAGAATATCAAGGATATCAAACTCGCATCCCTTCATGATTCCCTGGCTTTGATAGCGCAGGAACCGTATCTTTTCGATGGCACTATCTACGATAATATCAGATATGCGTGTCCTTCGGCCAGTAATGAAGAGATCATGGAACTTAGTAAGATGATCGGAGCCCATGAGTTCATCGAGGTCCTGCCTGCGGGATATGACACGCAATTGATAGAAGAAGGCAAGAACCTCAGCGCGGGCCAGATACAGATGATATCCATAGCGAGGACGATGCTGGCCGATCCGAAGATCCTCATACTTGATGAAGCGACCAGCCGCCTGGATGCTTATTCCGAATCACTTGTTCAGGAAGCTCAGGAAAGATTATTCTCCAAAAGAACGACTATCGTGATCGCCCACAGATTATCCACAATTGCCAAAGCCTCCAGAATACTGGTGTTCGATCATGGAAAACTAGTGGAACAGGGCACGAATGAGGAATTATTGTCATTGGGCGGAAGATACAAAGCCCTTTACGACACCTATTATTCACATCAATCTGCCAGCGAGATATCCGAGGACACTATGAAGGTGGCTGGGAAGGAGATGAATAAGGTGGAGAAGAAGCCTGGCATGACTTCTGGAAAGACACCAGGTAAAATGGGTGGAATGGGGAGTGGGGCTATGCATAGACAAGGCCAGGGGCATGGGAAATAGAGTGTTCTGATCAATTATTTCTAAATGGATGAAATAGAAAAAAGAGATGGACCCATCGGGATTTGAACCCGAGCCCTCCTGCTGGTTTGGGATTGGACGAATTATGTCATTCGCCCAAACCATGCAAAGCAGGCGATCTTCCAGTCTGATCTATGAGCCCATGTCGTGTCCCAAGTTTGATATTCCTATACCGAATGTCAAACTTGGTCTGTATAGGTCGGAAAATACCCAATGGATAAAACGTTTTCGGATGATTGTCAATAAACATCAATAGGTGAACTGTTAAATACAATTTGGAATTACAGGATTAGTGATATAAAGGGCGCGTGGCCTAGCCAGGATATGGCGACAGCCTCCTAAGCTGTAAGTCAAGGGTTCGAATCCCTTCGCGCTCGCTTTTATTTATTTTGGATTCGTAGAGTAAGAAGGATGAGAACAAAGTTCGACGAGATTTATCTGAATATGATGAAGATAAATCGAGCTGGACTTGTTAGCTTTGCGAACAAGTCCAGGATCCCTTCGCGCTCGCTTATATTTTTTCTAAATGTGACTTTACAAATTAACCCTACACATTTAGAAGATCTAACACGTTTCCAACCATATTACCAGTAAAGTGTTTGATTCGATTTTCTACTTGATATCGATCGCCCTCTCCGGGCATAGCTCGTGGCAGCAAAAACATCTGATACATTTCTCATAATCCATCACAGCCAGCTTATCGATTATCTGAATACATTCTCTGGGGCACGCGCGCATGCAGTCACCACACCCGATGCACTTGTTCTTCGAGGGCACTGGCTTGTTCATATATCTTTTCACAAGGAATCGCCTGAGAGGTCGGGGTATTCTCATCCCACCCTTCTTTTTCCTGACTGCTGGCTCGAACTTGATGAATGGGAAAGTATCCAACTTGTCTCCTACGATCTCTATATCGGATAATTTGCCCGATACAAGCTTTCTGCTTATCGCATTTCGAAGTATCGGCAGATCTTTTGGGTCGAGTCCTACAAGATTGGTGGCAATGATATCCAAAGCCGGGGCACTAGTACTGGCTATGATAGCTCCCGCCTTTTTCGGCTCTCCGCCTGAAGGCCCTTTGCCCTCCATCCCCACAACTCCATCCATGATGGCCAGTGTGGGATTTATGAGCTGGGTCAGATCAAGAAGCATATCGGAGAAATCATCCGGATCTGGCAGTGTGGAATGATAAGTGGCCTTGGCCATACCTGGCACGAAGCCATAGCATATCTTCGTGGCTCCTGTGAAGCCGGTCAGCATATGTGTCTTCAGTTTGGGGAGTGTGATTATCTTATCCACTTTGGGAACTATATCGAGAATTTCGAATGATTTGATAAGTTTGCCATTCGGATATGGGGTTCGTATCCCACCCAGGCCCATGTAGAGCTCGGCATTGGTACCTTCGAGTGCCTGGGTGACACCCGATTTCTTGTAAGCGCGCTCAAGGCGACCTTTAGAGGCGGGACCGCCAGGGCTATCGCCCACGATAACCTTACAGCCTGCTTCTTCCAGGATCTCGATTACCGCTTTTATCACAGCCGGGTGAGTGGTCACCGCCTCCTCTGGCTTCGAGCCCATCAGCAGATTGATCTTGACAAATACACGATTGCCAGGCTTCACAAACTGCAAAATACCGCCCAGGCCATCTATGGATGATCTGATGGCCTTCGACACACTTATAGATTCATAATTATCACATTTGACTATTGACACCACTGGTTTATGATTCGCACTGCCTGGATCGCTCATATTATCACTCTCTATTGGGATCTTTAAGATGAAAGGTTGTGTCAATTCATGCTCATTTCCAGGAATCTCATTTCCCTTCTCTTGCCTTCCAGGAATCGATAGACAGCGGCATGTTCGCTTCCTTCAAGCACCATCTCGGCCGCGCGCTTGGCCGCATTCAATGACACTATATCGCCTATCAGGCCGACCGTATTACCGTATATCACCATCTCCACCCCTGAAAGCTCCTCTATCAGACGTCGTGTCTTTCCACCGGTGCCGATTATCCTGGCCCTTACTCTTCTGACATGCTTCGAGTCCTTACCTGAATAATCCCTTATGTCCATGAGCTCGAGATAATTATCATCATCGAAAAGGCGCATGGCATTGGGTGGGGAAAAGCCTCTGGCTATGGCCTTCACAACATCTCTAGCCGCCATTGCCTTGAAATTCGCACCTTCATTTTTACCTTCAGCTTTGAAGGAAAGGGACACATCCCCAGTCTTGGAATTGATCTTGATCTTGACCTCGCCAAGCCTTTCTATCAGCTTCTTGGTCTCTCCTTCTGGACCTATGAGTACAGCCACCCTTTCTTTGGGCATTCGGACAAACATCATCAGGCATCATCTCCTTGATTCATAGCACTGATACATATCAGGCATCCTCTTTGATTCATAGCACTGATACATATCAGGCATCCTCTTTGATTCATAGCACTGATACACATCAGGCATCACCTTTTATCATCTTCAGCACCTCATCTTTATCAGATTCCACACCATGCTTATTAAAGAAGTGGGTAATATTATTTATGTCCCTAATTAAGAACTCCTGAGCCATCGGATGGGTTACGAGTACTGCTTGACCAACATCTATGATAACTGGTTCGCCATCCAACATCAAAATATTATACTCACTAAGATCACAATGTACGAGATCCGCATCCTGATACATCATTCTCATTTGTTCTACAAGATGAGTGAATATAGCTTCCGGATCTTCAAGTTCCACGTCCTTCATATGTCTGGCAGGAGTGTCCTTTGTTCCAATATATTCCATTACCACCACATTGTTCTCACAAAACACTGGCCTGGGTACACGTATTCCATTTTCATGCATTCTATCCAGATTGCGAAACTCTTTCTGCGCCCACATGTATATGCCACGCCTGTGGTTCTTTCCCACACCTCTGAAACGACGATCACCCTGTATGTATTTTTGAATATTCTTGAAGGTGGAATTTGAAACCCGATATATCTTAACAGCCAGTCGTTTGCCATCAATGGTATTTGCCCTGAAAACATTTCCTTCCTTTCCGGTTGCCAGAGGAAAGTCCAATACATCGATCACATTATTGGTCATCAGCTTGTATAAGGTCATCAAGGTCTTTTCGTCAAAAACCTCATCATAGGTCTTCCTCTGGTCAGAATCCTTATCACGGTATCTATAGGACATTATCTTGGATTCAAGCTCCATTCTCTTCTTTTCTGAAAATCCCATACTACCTCACGGGTCTAGAAAATATTGATAATCTCTGGAATAACACCTTTGCGTGCGAGGTTGGTTGCCTGGGTCCTGGTGTATCGATATATAATATCGCTCTTCTCATCCTGGAACTCCCATGGCCTGATTATGAGAAGGTCGCCTTCTCTTATCCACATCCTTTTCTTGAGCTTGCCTCTTATCCTGCCCATTCTGGATTCGCCATCGGCACACATTACCTTGATCTTCGAGGCCCCCATCAGCTGATCCGCTATGGCGAACATCTCACGCTTCATCTTTTTGGGCATTGGTGAACGAACGTATTCACCATCGCCTTCTCCTGGTTTTACATATGCCAAGTCAATTACCTGTCCTGGAGATATGAGAAGGAGTATAATAAGTTACCTTTCTCTGAAGCTAAGTAAACAAATACATTTGACCTTACTATGAATGAGAACGTGCTTTGGGGCTCGAGAAGGGCGTGAATAGGGCATCTGTGACCCTAACCCGAGTAGTGATGTGGTCGTTGGAATGGATTATCCAGATATGCCATACACGGCCGCGGTCAGAAGCTTAATGAAATTAGTTAGATCATCCAAATGTATGACCTCCACTGATGAGTGGGAGTATCTCATTGGAATTCCAATCGGCATTGTGGCGGCTCCAGATTCCTGTAATGCCATACCATCCGTGCTGCCTCCAGTCACCCCAAATTGTACCGGGATCTTGTTCTTGGTAGCTATCTTTGCCAGTTTCTCTCCAAAGCTGGGGGTGGCGATCACACGGGCATCTACCATTCTCAATACTGGACCTTTCCCCATGTATACTGGCTCAAAGAAATCACCGAGACCGGGAGCGTCCGTTGTGGAATAGGTGTCAACAGGGATCGCATAATCCAATGGTATGCGATTGGATATCACTCTGGCTCCCCTCAATCCTATCTCTTCCTGCACACCCCAGACGAACAATACTTCATTTTTCAGCTTTTTTTCATCTATTTGTTTGAAGGTTTCAAGAAGGCCAGTGCATCCCGCTCTATTGTCCAGAGCTCGAGATACTACATATTTCTTATTCATTATGAAATAATCTTTTTTCATCGTGATAGGCTGGAGAAGGCTGATCCCGAGCTTTTCCGTCTCCTCTCGACTTCTCGTTCCAAGGTCAATGCAGAGTTTGTCCCAGGTAGGTATTTTATCTTTTTCCTTTGGATCCAGCATGAGGTGTGGGGCATTGACACCAATGACGCCATAGACTGGTCCCTTTTTGGTATGAACTTCCACCGCCCTGCCAATGATCACCCTATCTTGTAATCCTCCTAATTTCTTGAACCTGAGAGTGCCATTGGCCAATATATTTGAAACAATGAATCCACATTCATCCATATGAGCCATGAGGCCAAGCTTTGGTTTCTTTGGATCTGGCTTGCCCAATCTGACGATCAAGTTCCCCATCGTGTCCTCTTCCACATGCCCTTTGTTACCAATGGAATCTTTGATATAATCTCTAACCGCCCCTTCATATCCAGGTACACCTGGGATCATAATCAATTCCTTCAATTGCTCTGATAATTTCACGATCACACCTCTTCATTTTTTGAGAAAGGGTAATCTCGTTACTATCCCATTAAACTTCCTTTTACCTTGTTGGAGGATGAGTTCAGTTCCTGCTTTGGCGTATTTTCTATCGATCCTGGCTAGAGCGATAGCTTTTTCCAATGATGGGGAGAAATTACCACTGGTGACTGTGCCTATAGGCTCGGAGGAAAAAATATCTGATCGAGGGGGAGACCCCTCTGTTTCCTGTGGAAATTGATTATCAGCCTGTGAAGGGTCTGCGATACCTATTGGAGGAAGAATTTGTGCACCCGGGCGGGCTACACCTTTGCCTTCTAACATGATTCCGACAAGTCTTTGGTGAAGTTTCTCCTCTTTTTGTTTTACCAAAACATCCTTTCCTATGAAATCATGATCCCATTTGACCACCCAGGAACAATTGGATTCTAAAGAGCTGTGAGATCCTGTGAAATCCGTACCTGAAAGAAGGTATCCCATTTCCAATCTCAATGTATCACGAGCTCCAAGGCCGATCGGGATAAGACCATCCCCAGCTCCAATCTTGAATAAAAGATTCCAAAGTGGAACAGCATGTTCGTTCTTTATTATCAGTTCCATACCTTCTTCTCCCGTATATCCAGTACCTGATACTGTGATTATATCATCTACTTCGAAATCTATATCATTTGAAGGTAATATGATATCTTTGTCGATCTCGATATTATCAGAGTTAGTTGATATTACATTATAATAAGCAAATTTGAATCTCCCAATATCTCTGATACCTTGACCAAATATCTTGGAAAGAATATCCGCACTTTTTGGACCCTGGACTGCTAAACAAGAATAACTATTTGATAAATTATTAACACCTTCACTGATATTTTTATTCAACCAGGAATGTATCTTATCAATAGAAGCAGCGTTTGGTACCATCAGATATTGTTCATCTCCTGTTTTGAAGACAATGGTATCATCTATTATCGCTCCTTTTTCATTTAGGATATGGGTGTAAACAGATTTACCAATATTAATCGTGGAAATATCATTCGTACATAATTTTTGTAACGATCTGGATTGAGCCCCCCCATTTATCAGGATCTCACCCATATGAGATACATCGAAAATACCAGCAGCTGTTCTTACTGCATGATGCTCCTTCAGAATGCCTGTAGAATACTGGATGGGCATCATCCATCCATGGAAATCTACCAGCTTTGCATCCAATTTTTCATGCTCATGATAAAGTGGGGTCTTCATAAGCTTGGACAATTCGATTATGGTTATATAATTTTTCAATAATAATTGAAGATTCGATGTTTTAATCTAAGAATATTAGATAGTTATTATGATTACTATACTAACGCATATCAATATGCCAATAATATTAGTTTTTCTCCTGATATTAAAAGCAATGAATGATTCATTCCAAGCCCTAATTCCGCAACCTTAAGGTTTGCGGATACAGGGCGCAGAGCGCCTGTAGAATTAACTTTGATTGAATTCATTAAGGGCTCATATCCCCGCTAATCTATAAAGATTAACGAAGGGGATACCCCACCCTTTAGGGTTGAGGAGCCCTCATTGTTTAATAAGGAAAATTATAAATCATAAATAGAAATTTAGGTTATGCATGAACCTAGATCAGACATTCTATAAATTAAGGGAGATATTACACCAATATAGAATTGAGATTGGTGTTTTCTTTGTAATATTTGGAAGTGTACTTGTTTTCCTTTCAGGATTTGGGATATTGGCTGAAGATGGTTCTGATTCTATTTTCATTTCTATCAAAGATCTTCTGGGTGGGTGGATATATTGGATGATCGTAATCGGTACCATCATGTTATTGCTCGGACTTTTTTATTTATTTGATTTCATATCAAAAAGAAGGGAATTCTATAAATTATTTGAAGAAGAAAGTAAATCCAAATTCATCAAGAATCAGGACAGGATCGAAGAACTGGCCTGGAGATTGAATCCCAAATTCGAAAAGATGGTTATTGAGAAAAAAGCCAAGTGGCGGATCAAGTAAGTGTGATTCGGTTCCCCATATTAATTTGATTATTATCTTAGTGAAATAAGATAGATTATAGCTAAAGCCATATATGATTTAATAATAATTAATCAGCCTATTTACTTACAAATTATTAAAAATTTATTTTTAATACAATAAAATTAAGATATTAACAAAATGTTCATAACATTGATATGTAATAAGAACAATCACTATTCCACATATGATATACTTAATTAAAATTAAGATATTATAGAAATCGTGGAGGATGAGAAATATGACACAACAAGGAAATTATCAGCAGCCAGCACCAGTACCGCAACATCAACCAGTATATCCACAACAAGCCAAACCCGAGATATCAGATATGATTGTTGGGAAAGGAAAATTGGATCTGTTCCTGATGGGTGGTGGATTATTGATACTATTGGGTCTATTATTCCTGGATCTATTAAGATCTGGAGCTGTGGACCCCTCTGAAACCCTTTCATTCCTTGGTCTGGTATTATTCCATACTGGAATAATAGCATTGATCAGTCTCTTGCTTGTCGCAGGGATCGTCAGGGATGATATTCCAGAGAACACACGAACCATGATGATAAGAGCATCTGGCTTGATAGCCGCAGCTTTTATCTTCGCTACAGCATTGGGATTCCTAGGATTTAATTAAATATCTATCCTAGATAATACAATATGAGCTTATGTAATGGAATAATAAAGAAAATAAAAAATGCAGAGGTTCTGCCTCTGCCCCTTTTAATTATTTTATACAATTCAATTAAAAAATGTGGAAAACCTACATTTCATATGTAAGCGAATCGGTGCTTCCCAATCATCATCATATTTCAACCCCCCTCATCGATCAGCCTCATTAATTTTAATTTTCAAATCATAAAATATATATAGATTCCTATTAAGCCAGTGTTATATTAATTCAATACCGATGTGAAAAAAAGTAAGTTAAGAAAACTATTAGTAGGATTCGCTTTCTTACACCCCTGCTCATTTGTATAATGCGGCTTTCCAATGGAAACGATGGGGTCCCCCCGCCATTAGATCTTGGCGGTCGGGATAAAGAAATTATCTATTGAGAGCTGTAGTTCAGGGGGAGCGCACCGTGACAGCCACGATCTTCGATAACCATCTTAAAACACCCTCGATATTCAAGAGGGACAGGGATATCTTGAGAGCATCATATATCCCGGAGAAGCTATTGCACAGGGATGACCAGATCAGCCAGATAGCCAGTATACTCGTTCCTGCTTTGAGAGGTGAAAGGCCATCCAATATACTGATATTCGGGAAAACTGGAACCGGAAAAACAGCCACTGCCAAATATATGAGCAAAGAAATAACCAAAGCAGCTCAATCGGATCTCACCAAATTCAATGATGTTGTTTATATTTACATCAATTGCGAAATAGTGGACACCCAATATGGTGTTCTGCAGAATATCGGAAATAGATTCATAAAGGATTTTGATGAGCGGATACCCCCAACTGGCTGGGCTACTGAAAGGGTATATTATAAATTGAAAGACGAGATGGATTCCAAACCGAGGGTGTGTATCGTCGTCCTGGATGAGATCGATAGGTTCGTGCATAAGACTGGGGATGACGCTCTTTACCGCCTTACGAAGATCAATGACGAGTTCGAAAATGCGAAGATGTGTCTGATCGGCATATCCAATAATATGAAATTCACAGAGCTTCTTGATCCCAGGGTGAGGAGTAGGCTGGGCGATGAAAAAATGGTATTTCCACCATATGATGCGGATCAATTACGGGATATTCTCGCACAGAGGGCGGAACTGGCATTCGCGGAGAATGTGGTAGATCCAAATGTCCTATCACTTTGTGCCGCTGTTGAAGCCAATGAGCAAGGGGATGCCAGAAGTGCTCTGGACCTTCTCAGAGTGTCGGCGGAGCTGGCGGAGCGGAATCGTGATACCCAGGTTACGGAGCAGCATGTTTACAAGGCCAAGAACAAGATAGAGTTAGATTGCGTCATAGAGGCCGTTAGAACACTCCCTCTTCAATCCAAAGTCATACTCTTGGGTATTCTTATGAATGAGGAGATAGGCCAATTAAAACTCACTACAGGCGATGTTTATGCCACATACAAGGAGCTTTGCAGAAAGACCGGCCTATCGATGGTTACACAACGCCGCGTTACCGATCTGATATCCGAGCTGGATATGATGGGCATCATAAGTGCGAGGGTGAAATCATTTGGCAGGGGTGGAAGGACCAAGGAAATTGTTTCCAGTGTCCCCTTGCTGGAAACCAAATCCGTGCTTTTGAGAGATCCGATGATCGAGACACTGGGTAATTATAAGTTAAAACATCAAATGACCCTGATGTGAGAACTATCAGTCTCTAAAGATCCTGAAAGTTCTCATTCCAGGCCATAGTCCCAAACACGCAGCGGTACTCTCGCTGCGATCATTTACTGAGAAAATGATGGGACTACGGCAACCGACTACTCTCCAAATATTTTCACATATTCATTGAAGATAATATGTGGGTCCTAAAGATATTATTTATCTAACTGGCGCCCACAGCTAGGACATTCACTCTCTGTATTTTCCACCAATACTTCACAATGTGGACATGGAATCTTGACAATTTCCTTGATGATTATAGTTTCTTTCTCTTTAATCACATCAACAGATGTTTCATCTTCTCCAGTAGGCTTTTTAATTGTAGTATCCGACACATCTTCAGCTGAAGGGTCCGACATATTATCTGGATCTGGAGTATGATCTGAAGAATTCTCATCTGTTTTTTCAGATCCATCCCCCTCTTCCTCTATAGTTTCCTCATCCTCCCCACCCTTCTTTTTCCAGATCAAGGGCAGGCCGAAATCAATGAACAATGGAACACCTATCAAGATCACGATAGATATCATCAAATTTGGCCAGCTGTTTGGAGGGGCAGGTCCTCGTATACCACCAGTGAATGTCAGTTTGATAAGGCCGAACCAAGGTAGTTCACCCACGGCTCTTCCAACCACCCATTCTTCTTTGATAAGCATGTATCCACCGGATCTTTGGTCATAGGCAGGGACATTATTATCCCCCATCGTGACGAATCCGCTATGAGGCTCCACACCCGCATGCCGGAAATTGAAAATAATACCCTCGATACCGATTATCACATCTCGATCCTTGTAGCCATATCCCTTCAATATGATCTCTGAGGTGACATCATATAGTCCAAGTTCTGGGGCATCGAAACTGAGATTCTCATAATCATACCTATCGGAGTTCAGTGAACTCACCTTTGAGTCATTGAGCTCCAGCCAGAGAACCGCTCTGTGAATGATGGGTGTTAATTCGGAGATACCATTCGGTTTGTATATGATGACATCCCCGAACTCATCATAAGTCCGATAATTGCTCCCCTCCCCTTCCACATAGGTCACTATTTTATCTCTTGAGGGCGAGTCTTTGACAAGTACCATATCACCAGTGTCGATGACGCCTATTTCACTGTCGATACCGTGCATCATACTGCCGGATTCAACTACAACGACCGGAGGCCATACCTGACAATAGGCCAGAAGCACACTCATAATGATAGCCACGACAATGATCGCCGCGATCACATCCTTGGCCACTCCGATGGCCGTTTTCTTCACAAGCTCTTTATTCATCGTAAACCCTGTGGACATCGCAAATTATTGTTCATATATAAAATAAGCCCAAAGAATCATAAACACCTTTCACTTCCACTCTCTGATAAGATATGAAAGAATCTACAGAGAAGAAACATGGTTCGAATACCAGACCCACAAAGACCGAATATTTCATGGATATGGCCACTCTCGCCTCCAAGAGATCCACATGCCTCAGGCGCGCGGTGGGCGCGGTCCTCGTGAAAGATGGCCATGTTCTTTCAACCGGATACAATGGCGCACCCAAAGGGCTGGATCACTGTGAAGTTACAGGTTGTATTAGAGATCGGATGAACGTTCCCAGCGGAGAAAGACATGAGCTTTGTCGGGGAGTGCATGCGGAACAAAACGCGATAATCCAGGCCGCGTATTTCGGTGTCAGTGTGAATGGGGCGAAGATATACATCACGAACCATCCATGTAGTGTGTGTGCGAAGATGTTGCTGAACGCGGGCATCGTGGAAGTGATCTACAAGGGCGATTACCATGATGAACTGGCTGTGGAGATGCTGGAAGAGGGCGATATCAAGATCTGGCGATTCTAAGTTCCCTTATGGTAATTCCCTCGCATCATCCCCAAAATATATAGAGAATTTGGTAAAGTTATATATCAATCTTATAAAGGGCTTCTTTTCTTTTTCTTATTATCGCAAGAGATGTTTTTTGTTGATCTATATTTGCAGACATTGTTGGAGATAAATATATGTTTTTCATTGCACCAAGAGAGCCTGGAAATTGATGAGTATACCTATTTTCCCAATCAAGATGCTCGTCAACAGAAGAAAATACTTGGAAAAGTAAGATATTATATCTTCCTAAACTTGCCTCCAAAACATAGGGAACACATGGATCAGATTTTATGGCCTTGATAACATTATTCATTGATTTTTTAATCTCAAGTAGACAATAAACTAAAATATGACCTGATGGGACGAAAAATTTTGGAAATCTAGATACTGGCATTCCAATGACCCTCTCTTTAAGAAGGCTGGAAATACGACGCTCAACGGTTTTCCTGTTGATCTCTAGTTTTTTTGATAATAGATTTTCATTTGTTCTGATGCTTCCCCCCATCATTAGTTTTTTCAAAATCTGAATGTTCAGATTATTCATCTTATAGCCATTCAACATCAACTTTTCTCCTTTCTGATACCTCTCCTCCATTCGAAAGATAGGAGAATATGGTTCATATTTGATAATGTGATTATTACTAAAATAAGAGCCACTGGCGGGATGTCTATTATCTCTTGGCGATATCTCTTTTTCAGCTACTATTTTCTTCCTCCAGTCAACGTATGAGGATATGTCTTTAAAAAACATAATTAAGAATGTGTTGTATTCCTCATCTTTAAGATAATAGGCACCAAAAATATGTTCATTCTCAATAAGGAATTTGGAGATACTCTCTGTCCTGGGCAGATCCGCTCTCACAATCACCATCAAAGGATGCTCTTGATGTAGTCTAATAAATGGGTATACTGGCTTATTTATTATTTCATGGTCGAACAATGCCTGGACTTGGTCTCTTATCGTATCTCGATGTTTGTTCAGATCCCTGGCTAAACCACTGATATTTACCTCAACTCCAACTCCATTGCAAATATTTTCAAGAATAGTCAAATTTAATTCATCATCCAACAGCGCCGACATAATGCAGGATTGATTGGGCACTATAAGTAATTAACCACTTATTTATACGCTATTTTGCACATATTTTTGTGCTAATTACCGTCAATATTAATGCCCAAAAAACCATAGTAGAACTCAACACTAAGGGTACATAGTAATTAATTTATGTACATTTGTAGCGAAATATCGGCTCGAAATGACCGGGCAATATTAATAAGTGTTTTCCCATCGCACTCGCACATGGAAATATACAATGATTCACTCACCCAGCCAAATCCTAAAATGATCTCATTGTATCTTGAAGCTAGAAAGGTGATTGATAATGAATAGTACACAAATAGATCCTCAGGTCAAGGAACAGAAGGAAGCTACATTTCTAGAGGATGCTGGCGAGATGGATAGAAAAGTGGAACAAATACTCAATGACTATGGCAGAAATAAGAGTTCATTGATATCCATTTTACTGGATATACAATCCGAATACAATTATCTGCCAAAGGATGCACTGGTTATGGTATCTGACAAACTCAATATCCATCTAATTGAGATATACACGGTTGCCACGTTTTACACGGTATTCAGCTTGAAACCAAGAGGGAAATACGTAATCAATGTATGTGTTGGTACCGCCTGCCATGTGAGGGGTGGACGCAGGATAGTTGATAAAATTCAGAAAGAACTGAATATCGATGTTGGCGAAACAACCGGGGATATGCAATTCACCCTCGAAACAGTCAGGTGCCTTGGTGCATGTGCTCTTGGTCCAGTCATGGTTATAAATGGAGAATATTATGGCCAATTGAGTACCAAAAAAGCAAATACAGTACTTCAAACATATATAGCAAAGGAGGTCGAGGCATGATACATTTAAAACTCAAGTGCCATCATTGCGGTGAAAGCTTGATGGATGAGGATTTTGAGATTGATGAACACCCCAGTGTGAAAATTCTTGTTGCATCCAATGGGGATACAGGGATATTACATTTAAGTTCACGATATGGGAGCTTTAATAAGGAATCTGAAATAGATATACCAGATGGATATATTGTCAAAGTCTTTTGCCCACACTGCAAAGATGATATGAAGAGTAGCAGGTTGTGTTATGAATGCAAAGCTCCCATGATCACATTTGAATCTATTCTTGGTGGATATATTCGATTTTGTTCTCGTTGGGGCTGCAAGAAGCATCTTGTTGAGTTCGAGAATTTGGAATCAGAACTTAGGGCATTTCATGCGAAATACACTCTCTCGCCTCAAGGGAGGGTGAAAAAATGAGTGTAAAAATTAAAAATAATGATGATCTAATTGAATTGAGAAAATCTATATTGAGTAATAAAGTTCAAGACAAACCTTGTATAGTGGTTGCAACTGGAACTTGCGGCATTGCCCAGGGTGCTGATAAGGTTATTATATCTCTCAAAAAAAAACTTAAAGAACACGGTCTAGAAGAAAAAATTGAAATAAAAACAACAGGATGCCATGGCTTCTGTCAGATAGAACCCTATCTAACTATTTTCCCAGAAGATGTATTTTACACAAATGTAAAGCCAGAGGATTCAGAAGATATAATATCAAAAACCATAATTGGTAAAGAGATTATAGAACGATTATTATATTTGGATACAAAGACGAACTCTACAATAATGAAGGAAAACGATATACCGTTTTATAAAAAACAAACAAGAAATATGTTAGAGAATAATATTCTTATAAATCCATCTAACATTGATGACTACATAGGCATAGGTGGTTATTCGGCTTTGGGGAAAGTTTTTAGCGGTATGCCTCCAGAAGATGTCATCGAGGAGATTAAAAATTCAGAGCTGCGGGGCAGAGGAGGAGCAGGATTTCCAACTGGTTTTAAATGGGATTTCTGTAGAAGAGCCAAAGGCGATATGAAATACATTGTCTGCAATGCCGATGAAGGAGATCCTGGCGCTTATATGAATAGAAATCTCCTTGAAGGCAATCCACATAGTGTTCTGGAAGGGATGTTGATCGGTGCATATGCAATGGGTGCTTCTGAGGGGATAATTTACATTAGACACGAATATCCACTAGCCGTAAAAACCATTAAAATCGCAATGGACCAGATGCGAGAATATGGATTACTCGGGAAAAACATACTTGGCAGTGGTTTTGATTTTGACATAAGTATAGTTCCAGGTGCTGGCGCCTTCGTTTGTGGTGAAGAGACCGCATTAATAGCCTCGATCGAGGGAAAAAAAGGAGAACCCAGGCAGAGACCGCCTTTCCCGGCTCAGAAGGGGATATTTGGCAAACCCACGAATATAAACAATGTCGAAACTTGGGCAAATATCCCACTCATAATCAATAATGGTGCAGAATGGTTTTCAGAAATTGGAGTAGAAGGAGCCAATGGTACAAAGATATTCTCTCTGGTTGGGAAGATAAACAACACTGGATTAGTAGAAGTTCCATTGGGCACGACACTAAAGGAAATGGTTTATGATATCGGCGGCGGAATACCCAAGGGCAAGAAATTCAAGGCGATCCAGACAGGTGGGCCATCTGGAGGCTGCATACCTGGGAATTTACTCTCAACTCCAATTGATTATAATAAATTGGCTGAAGCAGGCTCGATTATGGGTTCTGGCGGTCTTGTTGTCATGGATGAAGACACTTGCATGGTGGATGTGGCAAAATATTTCCTTGGTTTTCTGCAGGAGGAATCCTGCGGCAAGTGCATGACCTGCAGAGAAGGGATCGAGAGATTATTGGAAATCGTAACTGATATTACTGAAGGTAAAGGTGAAATGAGTGATATCGATCTATTGGAGGAATTGGGTAATGTCGTGAAGGACGCATCCATGTGTGGACTCGGCCAGACCGCTCCAAATTCAGTGCTTTCCACATTGAGATATTTTATGGACGAATATGAGCAGCATATCAAATACAAGCGATGCCCCGGTGTAGTATGTAAAGAGATCATATCCTCGCCATGCCAACATGTTTGTCCAATAGATACAGAGGCTCCTTTATATATATCATTGATAGCCGCAGGGCGGTATGAAGAGGCTTTCAACATTATCATGAAAGATAACCCCCTCTCATCGGTTTGTGCTAGAGTATGCAGTCACCCATGCGAGACAAAATGCCAGGCTGGTAAGTTCGGCGATCCTATTTCAATCAGGGGACTAAAGAGATTTGTTACAGATTATGCCCAGAAGAATGATTTGAAATACTTGCCTAAAAAACAAGAATCAAAGAAGGAAAAGATCGTGATTATCGGCTCAGGGCCAGCTGGATTGACTGCCAGTTACTACCTGGGAATGAATGGATATAATGTTACGATTTTAGAATCCCAGCCCGTTGTGGGCGGAGCATTATCCATCTGTATACCTGAATATAGATTGCCTAAAGATATTCTAAATCATGATATTGATAATATCAGAGAAATGGGTGTGGAAATAAAGAATAACATTACCGTTGGCAAGGATATTTCTTTCGAAGAATTAAGAAATAATTATGATGCAATATTCATAGCCACTGGCGCTCATAAATCTTTGAAATTGGGAATTCCAAATGAAGATGCCGATGGAGTTTTACATTCTATGGATCTTCTCAAAGATGCGAGTCTGGGAAAGGATATAAATATTGGACCTCGAATAGGAATTATTGGAGGGGGCAATGCGGCGGTAGATGTAGCCAGAGTGGCTAGCCGTCTTGCTGGCTGCGAAGAGGCTACACTGATTTACAGGAGAACGAGGTCGGAAATGCCTGCTTTCGAAGAAGAAGTGGAGGCATGTCTCGATGAAAGCGTCAATATGCAGTTCCTAACCGCTCCAAAGAGTATATTGGCTGAAAATGGTAAGATGACTGGACTTGAATGTATCAGGATGGAATTGGGAGAACGGGATGCTTCCGGCAGAAGGAGACCGGTCCCAATCGAGAATTCTGAATTCATATTAGAATTGGACAACCTTATAATCGCAATCGGTGAACAACCAGATATTTCATTCTTGGATAAAATTGAAGGAATCAAGGTCACAAGAGGAAATGCTATCGGTGTTGATAAGGAAAAATACACAACAGGGATAGATGGAGTGTTTGCAGGAGGCGATGTGGTAACTGGCCCGAATACAGTTATAGAGGCAATGGGATCTGGGAAAGTGGTTGCTGGATTGATAGATAAATACCTTAAAGGGGAGCCTGTAGAACGTGAATACGAAATTACCAGACCATCAATGTATTTGGAACCTCCTGAGTTAACTGAAGAAGAAGTGGCAGAGGCAAAGAGGCCCATTATGGAATGCATGTCTGTAAATAGCAGAAGTTGCTCTTTTGAAGAAGTGGAATTAGGACTGTCAGAGGAAATGGCTATTAAAGAGTCCAGACGTTGCTTGAGATGTGATCTAGAAACCGAGGAAGGAAAGAAACAATTTGAACCCGCAAAGGAGGGGGCTTAATATGACAACATTCAGAATTGACGGTCTAGACGTTGAAGCAGAAGAGGGATGGACCATACTGGAAACTGCAAAATTCTATGGAATAGATATACCAACCCTCTGCCATGATGATGGTCTCAGTCCCTATGGGGCATGTAGATTGTGCATAGTCGAGGTCGGTGAAGGAAAGAATGCGAAATTGACATCCTCTTGCACAACACCAGCTCAGGATGGGATCAGGGTCAGAACCCACTCCAGAAGGGTGATGAGTGCCAGAAAGATTATAATAGAATTGATGGTCGCACGCGCCTCGGGCTCAAAGGCACTTCAGGATCTGGCAGTAGAATACGGTGTGCAACAAGTAAGATTCAAACTCAAGCATGATGATTGTATCCTATGTGGACTGTGTGTGCGCATGTGTAAGGAACAAATGATGGCAGGTGCCATTGATTTCGTTGGTCGTGGCAAAGATAGACGAATAACGACGGCCTTCGATGAAAAATCGGATGATTGCCGCTTTTGCGGCGGTTGCATGTATATTTGTCCGATATGTGAGCTTAGATGTCAAGGTCCAGAACCACCTGGTGCCATTTGTGGTAGTTGCCTAGATATGGAGCCAACATGCTTGGATCATTATGATGATGCACAATGTTTCATGGCCGAAGATAGCTGTGGAACCTGTGTTAGAGAACCAATGAAAGGAAATTTAATAGAAGATAAAAAGGAGGAATAGAAATGTCATTAACAAAAACGAACGCAAGTGCAGCCACCCTATCAAAGAACAGAACACCAGGTGCGATACAAAGTTCCAGTGGAATGTGCGCAACCTGTGTGGATGGATGTATAGGGATGTGCGAGATAGGAAAATCAGCCTACAGAGGCCATGAGGTAATATACCCTCAGCCATTTGGGATAATCACTTCGGCAAATGAAAAAGAATATCCTGTGGATATGTCTCATTTCACAATTCTTGGTGGAATAGAAGATCCTAAGGGAATTGCAGCTGACAGTGATATAGCATTGTTCTCTAATGTGAAAGTTGAGCAGAGAATCGGAAATGGGATAAAGGTCAGAATGCCCCTAGTGATACCTGGACTTGGTTCAACAGCCATAGCGAAGAACAACTGGGAAGGATTGGCTATCGGAGCGGCACTAGCTGGCATTCCGCTTACTATAGGTGAGAATGTTTGTGGAATGGACCCCAAATCTGAGATCGTGAATGGAAAAGTTCAACATTCACCAGAACTCGAATGGCGTGTTAACTTGTACAAAGAATGGCAGCAGGACGGATACGGGGCAATAGTTGTTCAGGCTAATGTAGAAGACACGAATTTGGGTGTACACGAGTATGCGATATCGAAACTCAATGTAGATGCTGTAGAACTAAAATGGGGCCAGGGAGCCAAGAACATTGGTGGTGAAGTGAAGATTCCAGATCTGAAAAAAGCACAATTATTGAAGGAAAGGGGATATGTGGTATTACCTGATCCATTCGATCCAATAGTTATTAAGTCCTTCGAAAATGGTAATTTCAAGGAATTTGAAAGACACTCCAGAGTCGGTATGGTCTCAGAGGAAGCTTTTGTGGCCAGAGTGCAGGAGCTCAGAGATCTGGGAGCGAAGAATGTTTTCCTCAAAACCGGAGCTTACAGACCACTGGCTTTGGCACAGGCGATCAAATACGCATCAAAGGCAAAGATCGACATGCTGACGGTCGATGCCGCAGGTGGCGGAACTGGCATGAGTCCATGGAGGATGATGAACGAGTGGGGAATACCAGAAGTGGAACTCCATTCCATGCTACATGACTATGTTGACATACTGGCCAAGAAGGGCGAGCATATTCCAGATATAGTCATGGCTGGCGGCTTTACCTTTGAGGATCATATTTTTAAAGGTCTGTCATTGGGCGCACCTTATGTCAAGCTAATAGGAATGGCAAGAGGTCCTCTCGCAGCTGCAATGGTTGGAAAGACTCTTGGAAAACGCATCAATGAAAATGATATGCCTGTTTATGTGGGTAGGTTTGGAAGCTCGAAAGAAGACGTCTTTGTCACGTCTGCTGAGGTTAAGGAAAAGCTTGGAGCAAGATTTGCGGATCTTCCAACGGGTGCATTAGGCCTTTATACATATGTGGAAAGGCTCAATCAAGGACTCAGACAAATAATGGCTGGCAGTCGTAAATTCAGTTTAGAACATTTGTCACGGGACGATCTTGCCGCATTGACAAAGGAAGCAGCTGAAATATCGGGAATTCCATGGGTCATGGATGTTGACAAAGACGAGGTCACAAAGTTGCTGGATAGTTGATATTTGAAAAGGCCAAGGCAGCAGACAAAATAAAAGGGCTCGCTGAAATGCGAGCCCATTTTTCCTTTTATAAAAAATATTTAGGATAAATCATCAATTGATAAATTTGGTAAACGTTATATATCAATCCTGGTTTATTCACTCTCATGGAAGACGACCGGGGAATTGAGGATAAAGATTTTAGGACCAATTTACACAGATCCTTCAATCTCATGAAATTCCAGATCGGTCGCATTCTTTTGGTGTCCAGTCTTTACGACGCCTTCACATTGGAAGAAGAGGGTTTATTATCTGAGCAGATATCTGGAAAATATGAGGATATGGCTCTCTCATCTCCCCCGCGGATCAGCCGGGTGTCCACTGGTGAAGAGGCATTGCTCGAGCTCAAGGAAAGGAATTATGATCTAATAATCACCATGCCAAGGTTGATAGATACGGATCCATTTGAATTTGGAAACAGGGCGAAAGAGCTTCAGCCGGATATTCCGGTGGTCCTTCTGGTCATGGATAGGTCAGATATCCCAACATTTTACAGGTTAGGTCACCATGATAATATTGATAAGATATTCTATTGGAATGGAGATTCCACTCTCTTCATGGCCATTATCAAGTATGTGGAGGATATGAAGAATGCAGAAAGGGATACTGAAACGGGTCTTGTACAGATCATCCTGGTCGTTGAGGATTCTCCCAGATATTATTCTATCTTTCTTCCATCTATATATATGGAAATAGTACATCAGACCCAATCCCTGATAGCCGAAGGCCTGAACGATCATGAAAAGGTCTTCAGAAAGCGAGCTCGTCCGAAAATATTGCTGGCAGAGAACTATGAAGAGGCCATGGACATCTACAGGAAATATAAAGAGCATATATTGTGTATTATAACAGATGTTTCATATACCAGGAATGGAACAAGGGATGAAGAAGCTGGGTTCAAATTGCTGGACGAGCTGGATCCAAATGTACCGGTTCTTATCCAGTCATCTCATGCCGAATACAGAGCGAAGGCCAAAGAGTTGGGCAAAGTCTTCCTGGATAAGAATTCCAAAACACTTCTTCAGGATCTGAGGGATTTCTTCAAGAGCCATCTTGGCTTTGGTGATTTCATATTCAAACTACACAATGGTGAGCATGTCGGTCATGCCTCTGATATGGATGAGTTCATGGAAGTTCTGAGGAGTGTACCATTAGAGTCGATAATCCACCACTGTAAGTCCCATCAATTCTCCAATTGGCTAATGGCCAGAGGAGAAGTTGACTTGGCTAAGAAATTGAATTCAAAGAAAATAACAGATTTCAAGACCGATGAGGAGTTGAGGCAATTTTTATTATTCGCCATAAATGAGGCTAGAACGGACAAGCATCGTGGGATAATGACTGATTTCCACCAACAGAAATTTGAATACCCCGATACTTTTACAAGACTTGGCGGGGGCTCCCTGGGTGGAAAAGGAAGGGGTATGGCTTTCCTCTCATCATTGCTTAAACGTAGTTATATACATAAGAAGATCAAAAATTGCAGTGTGAAGATCCCCGACACTATGATCATTGGTACCAACATCTTCGATGAGTTCATTGAATTCAATAATATGTATGAATCTCTCAATAATGATCTTACAGATTCCGAAATATCAAATATTTTTCTCAATTCCAATCTGTCACCTGGAATCAAGGATTCCTTAAGGGAATATTTATCTATTGTGAGATGGCCCATAGCCGTTCGGTCTTCCAGTCTTCTGGAAGACTCCCAGAACCAGCCATTAGCGGGTATCTACTCCACCTTCATGCTTCCCAATAATTGTGAAGACGAGGAGACCAGGGTGGAGCAATTGTGCCAGGCTATCAAGCTCGTTTATGCATCAGCTTTTTACAGATCTGCAAAAGCCTACATCCAGTCTACTGCCTACATCACCGAGGAAGAGAAAATGGCCGTCATTCTGCAAAAACTGGTCGGTAAAACATACGGCGCTAGGTTCTATCCAATATGCTCTGGTGTTGCACAATCCATTAATTATTATCCTGTAGCTCCACTCAAACGGGATGATGGAATTGTAAGTGTAGCTCTTGGACTGGGGCACATAGTTGTTCAGGGTGAGCAGGCACTCAATTTCTCACCAGAGTATCCAAAAATCCCACAAGGTTTATCCACACCCGAGGAGGTATTGAAGAATTCGCAAAATTATTTCTATGCTCTGAATATTGACACAATAGGGACATGTTATGATTTTAGGATGGGTAAGGATATATCACTCGTCAAATCGCCTGTTTCAGATGCGGAGAAGGACGGTACTCTGGATCATTTAGCTAGTACCTATGATTCCAATGATAATCGCATTAGGGACGGTGTGGGCTATCCAGGCCCAAAACTCGTAACATTTGCTGGTATTCTAAATTACAATACGATGCCCCTGGTCAAAATAATCAAGGAGCTTCTGCAGATTGGGGGAATTGGCATGGGAAGCCCGGTGGAGATCGAATTTGCTTGCACGACAGATGATAAAGGCAATCTGGAATTCTATGTTTTGCAGATTAGGCCTCTAGTGGGCCAGAAAGATAAGAAACAGATCAAGATCAAGCAGAAGGATATTGATGCTTCATTCATCCACACGAACAAGGCCCTGGGCAATGGCACTCTAGAAGGAATTCGGGATATCCTGTTCATACCTCCAGACAGGTTTGATAATACCAAAACTCTGGACATCGCTCAGGAGATTGGCCAGTTCAATAAGGAGCTAGCTGGCCGTCCATATCTCCTTATTGGCCCAGGCAGGTGGGGTACGAGGGATCGCTCGCTAGGTATTCCGGTGGAATGGGATCAGATATCCAATGCCAGAGCGATCGTCGAAGCATCTCTGGAGGATTTCAGGATAGATCCATCTCATGGCACTCATTTCTTCCACAATATCACATCACTTGGCATCATGTATTTCTCCATTCCTTATGGTACGGGAAAAGCTTACATGGATTGGGGCTGGCTCACATCCCGAACTCCAGAGACCAAGAAGGATTTTGTCATCCACATCAAGCTGGATGAGGATCTTAATATCAAGGTGGATGGGAGAAGTGGAAAGGGAATAATATCTCCATAATGAAGTGGTCAATGTTCTAGAATAAGATAATTGAAATATTTGCCCTGGCCTTTCGACCAGGGCATTTTCGTTTGCTCATATGATCATGGACTTATCTAAGCTTAGATGAGTCCATGATCCAACATCGAGTCTGCGACCTTCACGAATCCAGCGATGTTGGCTCCCACTATGTAGTTGCCTGGTGCGCCGTAATCCTGTGATGCCTTGAGTGTGTTCTTGTGGATGTTGATCATAATATTGTGCAGGTGCTTGTCCACTTCCTCGAAGCTCCATGACATACCAACGTGGTTCTGGCACATTTCCAGACCAGATGTTGCTACGCCGCCAGCATTCGCTGCCTTTCCTGGTCCGAAGAGGACGCCACTGTCAAAAAAGTGGTCCGCTGCTTCTGGTGTGGATGGCATGTTCGCTCCCTCAGCAACGGCTATGACGCCACTGTTGGTAAGCATCTTTGCCTCGTCGAGGTTGAGCTCGTTCTGTGTTGCACATGGTAATGCGATGTCACAGTCGATCTTCCAGGGTCTCTGACCAGCCCAGTATTCGGCTCCGAATTTCTCAGCGAATTCGCTTATCCTGCCCCTCTTGACATTCTTGAGGTCCATGACGTAGTTCCAGCCTTCTTCTGTCAGACCATCTGGTATGTAGATCGAACCAGCGGAATCCGAGAAGGAAACGACCTTTGCTCCGAGTTCCATGGCCTTCTGGGCCGCATACTGTGCGACATTTCCGGATCCAGATATAGCGACTGTCTTACCCTCGAAACTGTCTCCCTTTGTCTTCAACATCTCCTTTGCGAAGTAAACAGTTCCGTATCCAGTTGCTTCTGGCCTTACAAGTGAACCGCCCCAGTTGATGCCCTTTCCAGTCAGGACAGAGTCGAACCTGTTGGTCAGCCTCTTGTACTGACCAAACATGTAGCCGATCTCCCTGCCACCGACACCGATGTCACCAGCTGGAACATCCGTGTTCTCGCCGATATGTCTGAACAGCTCGCTCATAAAGCTCTGGCAAAATCTCATGACCTCTTCATCTGATTTTCCCTTAGGGTCAAAATCAGATCCACCCTTTCCGCCGCCGATTGGCAAACCGGTAAGTGCGTTCTTAAATATCTGCTCGAACCCAAGGAACTTGATGATACCTATGTAGACTGATGGGTGGAATCTTAGTCCGCCCTTGTAGGGTCCGATCGCGCTGTTGAATTCAATACGCATACCTCTGTTGACATGGACCTCTCCATTGTCATCCATCCAAGGTACTCTAAAGAGGATCTGCCTCTCTGGTTCAACTATTCTGTCAAGAATCTTTGCCTTTATGTACTCCGGTCTTTTCTGCAGGACTGGCTCGATGGATTCCAAGACCTCTTTAACAGCCTGGTGGAATTCCTTCTGGCCTGGATCCCTTGCGATGACCCTTTCTATTACTTCTTCGATAACCATATTGGGTAACTCCTTATTGGGTTAATCATATCCTTTAATTTATATTGATTGACCATTATTAAAGGATGCCCCCTTATTGCAACGTGAGAAAAATTACGTCTATATAATGGAACGTTTTTAAAAAAAGACAATTTTAATAAAAGAAATTTTTGGCTCACCAAATTCTTACCCATTCATTTATTAGACCAGTTGACTGAGTCATTCTTCATCAGATTATCGATCATATTGGGGTCTGGTAGTGTGGATATATTTCCGACCTGATCGTATTCATTGGCCTTGCTAATTCAGGTGGCCTGATAAGTTCATATGTGGAATACATTGGTGGTGATGAGAAACAGATGTTCGAAATGACCGAAAAAATTGTGAGCAAAAATACTAAGGCGGTTCTGGACAAATCAAAAACAGATTTATGTTTACCAAGGGAATGTGCTTTGACAATAGCCAAGGGAAGGATGAGAAAAAGCGTAATTTCCAATCTCTAACAGATTATTAAAGCAGAAAAACTATAAATGGATGGAATGCTGTCCATTATTTACATGCATCCAATTAATGATATTCGAGGATCATCTTCTTCCAGACTTGCTGGAAAAACCATTGTTCTTGGGATAACAGGCAGTATCGCGGCAGTGGAGACCATCAAAATGGCGAGGGAGCTGGCACGGCATGGCGCTGATGTCATACCGGTCATGTCCGAAGCCGCCACGAAGATAATCCATCCGGATGCCATACACTTCGCCACTGGTCATGTTCCGATCATCAAATTAGATGGAGCAGTGAAGCATGTGGAACTCTGTGGTGAGACCAGTAGCAGAGCGGACCTTCTCCTCATAGCCCCTGCAACAGCCAATACGATTTCAAAGATAGCACATGCGATAGATGACACCCCGGTGACCACGATGGCCACATGCGCGATGGGTTCAAAGATGCCGATCGTGATCGTGCCCGCCATGCATGGCTCCATGTACAAACACACTCTTCTTTTGCAAAACATCGAGCTTCTGAAAGAACACGGTGTTATTTTCGTCCAACCCAAGCTGGAAGAGGGCAAGGCCAAGATAGCTTCCAGGGATGATATAGTTCATTCGGTCATCTCCTGTCTGGGTGACAACACTTTTTCATCAAAGAAAGTGCTGGTAATAACCGGCCCCACATCCGAGCCAATTGACGATGTCCGTGTGATAACCAATAGATCAACAGGGTTCACAGGCGTGCAGCTGGCCCTTGAAGCCTATTATCGAGGGGCGGATGTCGAGGTCTGGGCGGCAAGAGGTGTGGATGTCCCACATATGTTGAATGTGAAGAGATTTGAAAGTGTCGGCGATCTGGAAAAAATGGCAGGCGATGCCAAGGCTGATGTTATTCTTGTGCCAGCAGCTATATCGGACTTCCTTGTTGAGAAACACCAAGGAAAGGTAAGCTCCTCCGAACCCATCACTATCCGATTGACCCAAGCACCCAAGATACTAGCCCTTTTGAGAAAAAATACAGAAGCACTTATAGTGGGTTTCAAAGCAGAGACTGGCATAGACCTTGAGGAGCTGGAATCTCGGGCCATAAAAAGAATGAAAGAACATGGTCTAGGCATGATAATTGCCAATCTGATGGAGGATGTCGGTCTATATGATACGAAGGCCATGATCCTCCGAATGGACGGTAAGAAAGATATTTTCGAGCTGAAAAAATCAGAGCTGGCTACAATTGTTTTCGATATAATAAAAGGTGAATGACCAATGGCCGGTTCAGCCATTGATACGAAGTCCACTGATACCAGTACCACTAATAATGCCATGATCGATGATACTGAAAATAGAGTAAAAGCATACTGTCCCGGTCATATAACCGGGATGTTCACTGTCGAGGATCAGGATCCCAATATTTTGAAGAAAGGCTCAAGGGGTGTGGGTTTCTGCACCCAATTGGGAGCCGTGTCCGAAGCAGCATTTCGACCCGGAACTGGAATACTGGCCATAAAGATAAATGGTAAAATATCGGCTTCTCCGATCACACGCCGGGCTTTGGGGCATATGGTTCCAAAGCTCAGCCTGGACATTGACATCAATATCGAGCTCCAAGCCCCCATCGGCCAGGGATTCGGTATGAGCTCCGCAGGCACGATGGCCACGTGCCTGGCCGTCGCCTCTTATCTTAATCTTCCAGCTCCTGACAAGCAAGCTCTTAAGGCCACGCATATGGCGGAGGTCGAATTAGGAGCGGGCTTGGGGGATGCGATAGCACAGGCAACAGGCGGTTTTGTCCAACGTCTGGCTCCTGGAATATCCAGCCTGGATAATACGAGAAAGCTGAAAGCCCCAGATACAGAAATCTTATTCTGCATACTGGGCGGGGAATTGAGCACCAGAAGTATCATCCAGCATCCGGAAAAGAAGAAAATCATATCGCAAGAGGGGGCGAAATATCTGGCCGAGTTCGGAGATAGGCCGAACTTCGATAATTTCATCAGTCTGTCTGGGAAATTCTCAAAGGGCACTGGTCTTCTGACAAATGAAATGTCAGAGGTTCTATTGAAGGCCAGTAATATCTCCAGGGGGAGCATGGTGATGCTCGGGAATACGATATTCTGCATTCCCGATGATCCTTCCGACATCTTGCATTTGGAGGAGAGACTGGCCCAGTATGGAAATGTTATCCGGACCAGGATCACCGAGACCAAACCCAGAATAATTCCAATTTAGTTCATTAATGACCTAATAGATTAGGGGCATCTTTTTATTACAATGCTATATTATTAGAATAAAATGGGGAAGATATTCTGCATTTGTAAAATATAATGGAGTGGAAAAATGGCATTAGAACTATTTGGCCAAGATCTGGAAGCGGATATATACGCAGGTATCAGCCTGTTGGATATCATTCTCTTCTTGATCGTTCTGGTCGTAGGATTAATCGTGGCCCGCGTAGCAGCTGGCTCGGTCAAGAAAAAATTGAATAAGATGAACGCTGGCGAAATACTCGCTGACTTCGCTTCCCGAATATTGAGAATCGTATTGTATGTGTTCGTGATCGGAATAGCAATCGGCTTCCTGGGCGTGAATGTAGGAGCCGCTCTGGTAAGCGTATCAGTCGTGCTCGGGTTCGTACTTGGTTTCGCACTGGGTGACACCCTCAGCAACTTCGCTGCTGGGTTCATGATCGCCATAACCAAGCCCTTCAAGAAAGGCGATTATGTCGATGTCGCTGGACAGTCTGGCTCTGTCAAGAGTGTGGGCATAAGCATAACCGAGCTCAATACACCGGACAACAAGCACATCATCATACCGAACAAGGCAGTCTGGGGCGGAAGCATCGTGAACTATTCCAAACACGCACTCAGAAGAGTGGATATGAAAACAGGTGTAGGATATGATGACAACCTGGATCTGGCTCTCAAGACCACGATGGACATAGTGGTGGCCCATCCAAAGGTTTTGAAGGATCCAGCACCTCAAGTCGTGATAGCCGAGATGGCCGATTCATCGGTCAATATCGTCATCAGGCCATGGTCCAAGAACGCGGATTACTGGGATGTGTTCTTCGACCTCCAGAAATCATTGAAGGAAGGCTATGACAAGGCCGGTTTGAGTATCCCATATCCTCAGACCGATGTTCACATGATCGAGAAGAACTGATTGAAATCGTGTGAAAAATAATAATAAAGAGGAATGGCAGAGCGATAACATCGCTCTGCCACCATTTCATTATTTAGATGCGTGTTTTTACTTAGATAGACATCAAACGATCTGCCTGGTGGTTATCATCCTGCTAACTGAGGCAGCTGCGATCACTTTGACCGCGTCTCCGGTGATGAAAGGTACGACGGCCATAGCCAGTACGGTTCCCGCACCATATCCGGTCATGATACCGAACCACAGGGCGCCGAAAGCGTAGATGATACCCACACCGATCGACATGAGGGCCAGTAAATTGTGGAAGTTCCTTGTTTTGTAGTACTTCTCCACCGCCCAGCCGATGACACCAGCGGCAATGACGAATCCAACCAGATATCCCAATGTCACCATGCCAGTTATACCAGCCAACCACGGGACTCCAGCAAGACCAAGGCCAACATACAGGCCTTGGCTCAATGTGCCGAACCTGCTGCCGAGAACAACACCTGCCAGCAGAACTGCGAAGACCTGGCCAGTAAGTGGGATCGGGTTACCTGGCATGAAGAATTTCACTTGTGCCAGAAGCCCAGTTAAACATGCGAAGCTCAGTGCGAGTATGACCTTGCGTGCAAAGTCCAGTTCATTCTGCCATTCATAGAACCTGTGTCTCAGGAATCTGTATTTGTTTACGGAAACATTGACCATATTGGATCTCTCCATTTCACCCATAGGGTTGTGATGGGGCATGGAAATTATCTATTTAACAATACCCATACCATTATGATTTGATTATGATTTGATTATGATTTGATTATATTTTGATAGATGTAATCCAACAATTCTTCCTTTTCTCTCATTATTTTATCTTCACCGATCTCAGCCTCAAAAGTATCAAATTTTTGCCCTATATTATGAAGATCATCATCACTCAAATACTTAGTGGCAAATGGAAAGAATTTCTCATCCTCAAATTTGATATGATTTGCCAGAAGTTCATTATATTTTCGAGCACTTTCCTTGATCGGAGCAATATTCCTTCTTTTGATATCGACATAAATATCGATATCAAATTTCAAGCTCTTGATATGCTCCTCCACTTCGCTTATTTCATCTTCAATTTTAATGCTTAGTTCGAACTGGTTGATCGTTTTGATCAATAAATATAGCTTTTCTCTCTGTTCTTCAACATACACGGAAATAAAACCCTGAAGATCGGAGAAAAGGCTCTCAAGTTCATCATGTTGCTCATGGATGCTGACGAAAGCTGTATTGGATATACCTTCAAACCAGGCATTGGTGCTTTGACTTAAAACTTCCAGGAAATGGTCCATGAATATCTTCTCTTTACCATGATGCTGGGAGACCTCGAGTATCAACAAATGCTTGGATAATTGTTGAAGAACATCAAGATTAATATCCACATCAGACTCATTGCACAAACGATTAAAAATCTCGGTCACAGCCCTTAAATAAGTATGATCTTTCATCAATGACATAATCGGGTTTGTGAAAGAGCCAGTATCTACGATGATAGTTTTTTCTTTAATAAATCTCTTCGCAATATCAATCCTTTCCATCAATAATTCCTTATCAATTGGCTTAGTAATAAAATCATTAATTCCTTGGTCTATGGCGAACATTATATTATCTATATCTTTGTTTGAGGAAATCATTATGATGTAGCAATTCTTTCCAGAAATATTGTTAAATTCTTGTATATCTCTGCTAATTGCGACACCACTGACATCCGGGAGATGCCAATCCAGAAGAACAAGATCATAATCTCCTGTTTTATAATCTTCCAGAGCGCTGACACCTTCTGAAAATTCACTAACCTGGTGTCCATTCTCTTCAAGGAATTTTGACACTAGTTTTCGTTGCACCATATTTTCTTCGATAATCAACACTTTCATCTCTTTCCCTCATTCCAATTGAACATCGTTATGAACCATATAAATACATTTAGGCTAATTTACGATCATTCAAAAAGCGTGAATAGCTGGTCATCCTCTCCAACATCAAATAATCCCAATCTCGCCCCCGCATCCAGCCAGCGTGAGCCTTTTCTTTTAACTTCGCTGCGCTGGCTTGGGCTCCAAAAGAACAAGTATCACAGTGCAAAAGAAAACTCGCCCAAGCCTACTCGCTCATTGATACAATGTGAATAGCTGGTCATCCTCTCCAACATCAAATAATCCCAATCTCGCCCCCGCATCCAGCCAGCCATGTGCGTAATTCACACATGCGAAGGCATTGATATAATCACCAGTATTGAAAAAATGCTCCGCATCCTCGAAATAAGCATTGGCCATTTTGAGAAAGTCTTCAGCCGCTGTCCTCATGAAGGATCGATCTGGGGAGATTATCTTCAATTTATCCAGTGCCTTTCTCGTCTTCTCCAGGTAAGCCACTATGTGCTCTTCTGAGACTGTATCTCTTTCCATTGAAAGCAGGTATGCGCTTTCTATTAAATATGTATGCGCCCAAATGATTTAGCTCGTCTATGATGTCTGGCTCCCATTCATCACCCATTTTCTGCTTCATATTTTCCCTGTGGATCATGTAGGCATAGACAAGGGCTATTGCGAGATAGTTCAAGGCCAGTATAAGCACATTGTTCCAAGATATTCCCTGGAAATAAACTTCGGATGACAATGGATAAATAAACCTGGTCGCGAACATGCTGGTCTCGTGGAATGGAATATCCAGAAGTATGTGGATGATCCAACCAGAAAGCGCAGGAAGAAGTCTGGGCTTCAGTTTCCATAATATCACACCAACAATAAAGACCGTGACAAAACTATGTAATATGAAATAGATATCGAGAAACACCTGAGGAATGTTTCTCATCGCCTCAGCATAGCTGGTATCCATGGGCGACCAGAACATGGAGTAGAGCATTATCAACAGGAATCCCACATCCGGGAGCATGGAGAAGATAAGAGCCTCATCATGCCAGAGCTTGTTCCTGGTGGGGATATGCACCCACAGAATATGAGAAAAGAAATCCATTAGTAATAAAATGTGAATTAGTATATATAAGTTGATTGGTATGGTTTTTTGTAATTAAGAATAATTTATGATACCCCATATTCGACTCCCCCCCTCACCCAGATATCTTGATCGACATAAAAAATTAAATACCCATATACTATTTTCACTCTCATGACGAACGAGAAAGCCAGACAGACCCGCGGAGGTGTGGTCAAAGGCTATGCCAAGTACATCAAGAAGAAATGGGGGACAGATGGTGTTTTGGCATGCCAGAGAGATATTGGAGAACTGGGATTCGAGGTCAAAGAGGATGCCTGGTACCCGGAGGAAGTCAATGTCAAGATACTCCAGTGGATCGCTGACAATTATGGATTAGAGTATGTGGAGAAGGCCGCGGCCTCCACCATATCTGAAAGGGGTGTTGTGGCTTATGCGGCCAAGCTGGCGGGCATCAAGAAGGTTTTGGAGCGCGGGGTCGAGGATTATTACCGCAATTTCAATTATGGGAAGATCGACATCGATATCAGTGACAATCAAGCCACGGTCACCTTGACAGATTCAACATCCAATGAGGTAGATTGTGTTTCCTGGAAAGGAGCCCTGAAAGGAGTGTACAAGCTCGTTAATAAGACCGGGGACGTGCAGGAGATGGAGTGTAGCCACAAAGGTAAGAGTGCGTGCAAGTTCCTCATGACCTGGGAGTAGTTGACACTCTCTGTAATATTTTTAACATTCGGCTATAGCCAGCTAATTAAAGGATTACCTGGCCTGTGTTTTTGGCAGGCCAGCATTAACATAATTCCAGTCGCTCGGGTATTACTCGATTATCTTCACAGATTCTCCGCCGTGCCTCGTCTCTCTTGGCCTGATCTGGACAAATAGAGGATTCGATACTCCGCCACCACTGACGATCGCTATGCCAATGGGTATGCGCTGTATCTCATCCGCCATTCCGGCTGACAAGCCTTCTACTGACGAAACAATGGCTTTGATATCATTCGGATTAGTAACCTTGAGAATGACCTGGGTATTGCACTGGCTCAGCACATTTTTATCGACTTTGGCCGCCCTCTGTGTGATGATCACCATGCCGAGGCCGAACTTCCTGCCTTCTGAAGCTATGGTCCGCATGATCTTGGATGAATCCATCACACCCTGCTGTGGACAGTAATTATGTGCTTCCTCGACCACCATCAGCATCGGTGGTATGGAATTGACCTTCCTCAGTTCGAAAAGCGCCGTGGCTATCCTGGCAACAATAAGTGCTTGAATATCTGGGGGTGTTCCTCTCAGGTTCAGGATAGTGGTCATGCCCTTGACAATGAGCTCGTTCATCTTGGTCCCGCGCTCGGCAAATATATCTATTGAATTGAGATATTCCAGCTCTTGGATGAGAGTTCCAACTCCCCCATCTTCCTCAGCTTCCAGAACTGTCATCAGCTCCCGCAGACTGAAGGTGGATTTGGTCGCCTTCAGAGCCTCGATGGCTTTTTTGAGCGATGTCAGCTCCTTCCGTCCATTTTTGATATTGGTGAGGTCAAGAAGATCTTTCGGTTCCATATTGGATAATGTGAATTTCAGTGGTTTGGCATTGGGGTTGATCTTCGTATCTGGTGAGAATTCCATTATTTTGTCCTTGTACGATCTCGGGGTGATGCCGAACTTCTCCGCCCCCTCGACGACCACGCCAGAATCCACCATCGAATTGTATTCTCCATGTGGATCCACAATGAGCACGGTGACATCGTGCTTCATAAGTTCCTCAAGAATGACACCAGTCATGTAACTCTTACCACCACCGGTCTTGGCCAGGACAGACACGTGTTTCTGAACCATGGAATTGATATCCAGTTCTATTCGGATATCATGGCCATTGAGCATTCCGATGAATGCTCCAGTTCTCGCATCTTCCTTGATACCAATGACATCGCGTATCAATTCATCATCAGCTGCCAGTACTGGAGACCCTGCTTTGAAGGGTGTACCAGGTACTTGCAGCAGACCACGATCATCGCGATATCCTAACATCGTGATCATCGCACTGACCCTTTCCTCGATGTTCACATGCTGACCTTCGGCCATTAATTTCGCCTTGTCCAGTGAGAGATTGGTCTTTCTCTCCATGGAATCCACCTGACCCAGGACCATGCCACAGGCCTCGTGGGGAACCATGATGTACTCGGCTTTTTCCAAATGGCCAGTCACACTGCATTTGAAGGTCGTGGTCCCGACATCGCCGTAAATTATCCCGACGACATTGGAGCCTGGTGCATGACCGTCATGATTCGCCTCATTGAGATTATCATGGGTGTGATCATCCGTATGATCATCAAACGTATTTACATCGTTCTGGCCTTCGCTAACCGTGTCCGTATCCTTTTCATAATCTGAATTATCTTGCATCCCATCCAAGATGAATCATCTCCATTTTATTTCGAGATTTCGTATGTGAGGACTCAGTTCACACATATGAAACTTCGATATTTTTCGAAGTTCCGGAAACAATCACTCGCGTTCTCGCTTCCATTCACTTCCAATATATCAACCAGTATATAATTAGGTGAATATAAATATATGGGACAATATGGTTTTATAATATTTTGTTTATCAAGCCACAAATGGATCATCACCTATTATATTAACAATCGTTAGGTCAAAACATTATATATGAGTTTTCGGCTATATTAAATATATTCGGCATACCGAAAAAGAGGCAAAATAATGATAGGGCAGTATTTGATAACATTCAGGGAAGTATTAGAAGCAGCATTGATAACAGCAATAATCATTGCATATTTTAAAAGAACCAATAAAGATCATTTGATAAAATATGTATGGCTTGGGATCTCATTAGCTTTAGTAGCCAGTGTGGGTATTGCCATGATAATTTCATTAATATACGGAGGACTCTCAAGCGCAGATGCGAAGCTGTTCGAGGGCATTGCGTCGATCATAGCCGTTATTGTTCTTACTGGCATGATATTCTGGATGTCTATGAAGGGTAACACGATCAAAAAAGAGATTGATCAAAAAATTAGCCAAAGGATGACGAATGGGACAATTATTGGATTGGTGGCCTTCTCCTTCATAGTTGTTTTTAGAGAAGGCTTTGAGACGGTTCTTTTCCTGATACCATTTGGAGCTTCAGATACCAATGCAACTATAATTGGTGCTTCTCTCGGTCTCTTTTCCGCCCTATTTGTCTCATACCTCATATATTCTGTCGGTCTAAAATTGAATATCAGAAGATATTTCTATTTTTCTAGTATATTACTTGTATTACTGGCTGCAGGACTTTTGGGGTATGGGATACATGAATTAATATCATATCAAAAAGCAATTGGCACTGATGTGGGATGGCTGGGCATTTATGCCTTCGATCTTGGAATATCAGATGGGAGTTTCTTACACCATAAAGGAGCCATTGGTTCCATATTTGCAGTGATGCTTGGATATTCGGTTAAAATGGAATATGCGAGAATAATCGTTCATATATCCTATTTGATAATATTTCTACCACTTACAATTATCACATATAGAGCCCCCCATTACATCGATCGCCTGGCCATTCTGGGCAGAAGGATTTGGTTCTTTTTGAGACCCCAAGAAAAAATACAAACCATCAAAAAATAGTGCCCGAATTAGAAGCATTTCCAATGCTTTTTCAAATGTCCTTTTAGATCGGCCAGCATCTTTTCAGTAATTCTATCCAGCTTGTCCGCTGTATATCCGCCAGGCCGCTTGTATTCAGTTGGTGCCAGTGCTCGATAGTCCACATCCAGTCCCTGGGTGCCTGCGAACATCGCCAGCCAGCCATAGGTTACGAAATCTCCGTATCCACTGACCATCATGTCTATCAATTTACCGCATGCTCCATTTCCTTCGAAAACAGCTTTCCTCACCTTGCTGGTCATCATGTTCAGCCCATCATAATCCAGACCCAATAATGTCAATTCATCTCCATGATAGGGATCCGATCCCCCATTTCTGATGATCACATCTGGCTTGAATTCATTAACTAATGGTTGAAAGATATCATCGATAGCCCACTCGTATTGGAAATATGACGAATAAGGCGGCATGGGGATGTTCACGGTGTAGCCCTCCCCAGCTCCTTCCCCGATCTCATTGACAAATCCCCTTCCAGGATACAGAGTTCTTGGATCCTGGTGTATGGATATGAAGAGCACGCGCGGATCATCATAGAATATGTCCATCGTGCCATTGCCTTGATGAGCATCTGTATCGAAGATCAATATCCTCTTCCGCTCATGCCTTTCCAGAAGAGCTTTCGCGGTTATGGCCACATCATTGTAGAGGCAGAACCCCTCGCCATAATCATTGCCAGCATGATGCAATCCTCCAAATGTATGGACGATCCCGCCTTCTTCGAGCACCAGGTCAGCCGCTTGTAGGCCAGATCCGACGATCAATGATTGCACCCCAGTGACATCGGAATTCACCGGAGTGTCCATGGTGATCCTGCCATTGATCTTTTCCAGGTGTTTGATATGAGCCAGGTAGCTATCGGCGTGCACCATCCTCAGGTCATCATCAGTGGCGGGCTCCAGTTCCATCTTACGAATACTGTCCATTAAGTCAGCTTTTTTCAAAAGTCTCACAAAGCTGGCAAATCTCTCCGGATGGAAAGGATGTCCTTGTCCAAAGTTGAACTTCGCTAATCGCTCACTGAAAAATATAGGAATCTTATTGCTATCTGTGCTCGAGCCAGTGCTATCGTGTGGCAAATTCTCCAGTCCTTTGTAAATATATGTTATTGATTTACTAGTTCTGGCGACCGTCGTATCGTGATGCTTTCTCACGGTATTGACGGATCTGGGCTCTTATCTTGTTCATCTTAATTTCCAATTTCTGAGCCTTTGCCTCGAGCTTGGCTGCCTTCGCTCTGTATTTGGCAGCTTTAGCCTGGTTCTTTGCATCCTTCTGCATCTGCTTGGCTTCTCTGGTCATCTGCTTGGCATCTTTCTTCATTGCTTTCGCATCGCCAGCCATTGACCTGGAATCATCATAGCTACTCATAATATCAACCGTAAATAGTCCTGGGATGATATAAGGTTTTACATTTGAAAGATAAGTTACCTGTGATAATAAATTTATAGCTAATCGCGATTGGAGTTTCAATGAGGATACTTCTTGAATCTTATGGCTGTACCCTGAATAAGGGAGAGGCTGAGGAGCTGGCCACCATGCTTACAAAAGGTGGCCATGAGATCACACACCTCGCTGATGCCCTATCACCAGGGATTGCGGATATGTCCATTATTTTCACCTGTGGTGTCATCAACACCACAGAATTACGAATGTTGAGAAGGATAGGCCAGTTGAAAGAAATCTCAAGAGGCATCGCGGTCTGCGGATGCCTCGGAGCCATATGTGAGAGCGAGATCCTGAATATAGCCCCGGATGCCATGATATTTCCAGCAGCCTCGAATGATGATATTGTAAAGGCGGTCATTGCCATTGCCAATGACGGCACTGGCAATGTGGAACAGATCAGCAAAGCAGATCAGGTCAGCAATGCGAATGATATCAGCATCGAGCCCATGGATAACAGGATCGGCATCCTGCCCATAGCTACTGGATGCCTGGGCGAGTGCACTTACTGCATCACCAGATTCGCCAGAGGCCAGTTGAAGAGCCGCGGTCTGGAAGAATTAAAGACCAGGGCATTGGATCTTATTTCCACAGATATTCGCGAGCTCCAGATAACTTCTCAGGATACGGCAGTTTACGGCATGGACATGGGTTTGCAAGGCCCACGACTGCCAGATGTCATGAACATGGTATCATCGATAGATGGTGATTTCATGGCCAGGGTGGGCATGATGAACCCCGCTGCTGTTCTGAAAATTCTTCAGCCCCTTGTGAAAGCATATGGTGAGGACAAGATATTCAAATTCATCCATCTGCCTCTGCAATCGGGCAATGATGAGGTACTGGAACATATGAACCGTCATTATTCCACATCTGATTATATCGAAATTACCAATGCCTTGAGGGTCGCACATCCGGACATTTTCATATCCACAGATATCATCACCGGATTCCCTGGTGAGAAGGAGGATCAATTCCAGGACAGTATGGATATCATATCCAGTCTGGCACCCGATATTGTTAATGTCACCCGTTTTTCCGCACGTTCTGGGACAAAGGCAGCCATGATGCCTGATCAGGTTCCTGGATGGATATCCAAGGAGCGTTCAAGTATTATGATGGAATTGAGGTTTAATATATCGAAGGCTAAAATGGCATCCAGAATAGGGGAAAAGATCGATGTACTGGCAACAGAATATAAAAAACCAGGCACCACCTTCCTAAGGTCTAGGAATTATCGGCCAGTTATTGTCGAGAAACATCTACCTCTTGGCATATGGTACGAAGTGGAGATCGTGGAAAATACCGATATTCACATGATCGGTAAGCCACTATGATGGGGTCTTCATTCGTTTTACTTCATAATTGCAGATTGCCAGGTCCAATTTCACCCATTTCTAATCTTTCCCACCCATACACTAAATATTAAATAAAATCCTTCCATTACACGTTGTGTGAGCGAAACAAAGGCCTTTTTGATGACAGAGATCGAGCTACTGCTCTCTGAAAAACAAACATCATTAGCCACACTGCGTACTGGCATAGCTGTCTTCACGCTCCCTTTTTCTGTTCTGACGATCCTCATAGCCACATCCAGTTATTACGATGTGACCTCTGGAAAAGTGATATGGATGTTCATCACACTCATAGGTCTGTGCGCTTGCCTTAGCTTATTTGGAGGATATCTGGTATTTCACGGAATGTCCATGCTGAGAGCCTGTGATCGAAAGATAAGTGCGATCAAGAAACAAAGTAAGTTCATCAATAATCTAATGGTGGATTAATTGTATTCGTGAAGTCACGGATATCATTAATGTAGTGGCCTTCTGCATTTGGAACATATTATCTTACAATCTTTCTTGCATTTCGTGCATTTGCCAGCCATGAATTTTTCCTCGACCGGGGCAGAGCAACAATCCGACACAGTATCCACGATGTGTCCACAGTATTTACAAGGGTGCTGTTTCGGCTTCTTAGGTATAAGGACTTTGGTGAAAAGATAATAGCCAATATACAGTCCGACAATTACCAGACCCAGCAGTATGAGATAGGTGAAAAGGAACCCGCCTCCGTCATCTTCCCCCGGAGTGGTCTGCAGATAATACAGCAGATTGTACACGAAATACGGTAATCGTAATTCTCATAAAAGACTTTGGTAAGGTATAATATGATTAATCTTGACCAATTCAATAAGAAAACTTTAAGATGGAAAACATATTTCCACGGCACACGAGACAATATACGGGTGTGGTGTAGCCTGGTATCACTTTAGCTTGCCAAGCTAAGAACTCGGGTTCAAATCCCGGCACCCGTACTTTATTTTATCAGATAGGGCTATGGATTTCAGCATCCGTACTTCATTTTTCACTTACATCTGAATGGCTTAATCCAGCATGTTCTTTCAGAATGCACCTGTCCATGATGACCTTCAATCCAGCTTCCCTGGCCTTGTCAGCAGCACGATTATTCACAATCCCCTCCTGCATCCAAATGATCTTGGCTCCTTTCTCTATTGCCTGATCAACTATCTCAGGCACAGCGGCGGATTTTCTAAATATGTCCACCACCTCGATATCATCCGGAATATCGAGCAAGGTCTGATAGGATACCTCGCCCAGGATATTATCATGCATTGGGTTGACTGGGTATATCTTGAAATCATGATCCTGTAAATATTTCGCCACCCTGTTGCTAGCCCTATCTTCCTTCGGAGAAAGACCAATGACCGCGATCTTATTGTAATTCTGTAGAACATGGATTATGTCTTCGTCTGAAGGCGGTGTCAATGATATCTCACATGCCATCTCATCTTCTTGTGTCATATTATCAACTCATTGTATATCAGTAGATATTTCCCCTCATTATGACCTCATCCACATAGGGGCTGGCTTCCAGGACCATGTCATTGAAGGTCGGCCTCTCATAAGGTTCTATAGTCGCGATCTCTTCCATATACGATCCTGGCCCGACGAATTGCTGGAGAACGTATTTTCTGGCTCCTTCGATGAACTTCGCGATCTTCACCACATCATCCACCTCCACCAGTGTTGGAACCACGGTAGTTCGGAACTCATAAGGAATATTTGATCCCATGAGGACGGATATGCTCTTTTTCAATTTGTTGATATCAACTGGCACACCCGCAACTTCATCATATTTGCCATTCAGCTGCGTTTTGATGTCCATCGCGACATAATCCACAAGCCCCTCGTCAATAAGGGATTGTAGTAGGTCTGGATCCGATCCATTCGTATCCAATTTAATTTGGAATCCCATTTCCTTTATGCTACGGAGGTATTTTGGAAGATCCGGGTACAGTGAAGGCTCACCACCAGTCATGCAAATACCGTCTATGAAATCCTTGTGTGCTTCCAGATATTTCATTATATCTTCATGTTTCACATCATCAAAATCATCCGGCTTCTCGAAAAGAGGCCAGTTATGGCAGTAAGGACATCTGAAATTACAATTGGGGACGTATAGGGTTGTTACTATCTTACCATCCCAGTCCAAGAAGGATGTCTCGATCATTTTCTTTATTGTTACCGACATATCTAATTTCTCCATTTCGAATCTCTTGATTCTCTCGAGCTTTTGAATTAGCGAATTTGTTTCGCTAATTCAATTTCGAAATTTTGGTTATGCAAATCTAATTGGCATAACCAACCAATCTCCGATCAGGAATCCCAGATTCCACCCATCAATAATATATCATCTTTCCATTTGTTAAGTATCTTTCGCCAAAATCCTTATCTGGGTATGTAATTATAGTTAACTAATAATCCTCTGATTATGCAATCGTGTCATATTTGCCTAATTGTTAAATTAAATCATGAAATAATCGAAAATATTATAAACCCCATGGCAAAAGGTTTTTATACTCCACCAATCTATTTACATCATCTACGTGGGCTACGTATAATATAACGGAGCGAAAAAAATGGCAGTTATGACCAAGACAAAAGAGAGCGAATTCGTCACGCTCACGGTGGATGACCTTACGAGTGCTATCCGAAACAGTATCGACAGGAGAGGCATGCCCAATGAAGAGGCACGTCATATGGCTCAGCATGTCATGAACTTCTTCGGCTACAGCGAAAGGATCATTGATAATATTTTAGAGCCAGAGGATAGAGATGCTTTCTACATGCTCGAGGATTCTGGACTTTTGACAACAGAAAGAGAAGAGACCACTCTGTACGATGGAAGAGAGTGGCGTATTCATTACTGGCTCTTCAGGAAGGATAAGATCCTGGGCCTTGTCAAGAATGCGGAAGAAAAGGCTTACGTGCCGGAAGAGGATCTATCTTCTGTTTACGATGATGTTCCAGATAATATCTGGGAGCTCACAGAAGAGGATGAAGAAGAGTGATTTATTAATTCACGGATCATGGCTTATGAAAATGTGATAATACAGCTTGAGCGCTATCAAGGGTTCTGTATTTATGATAATAAATCACACGTTCATTCCATAATGTGAATTACCAGGCCTTTGGCCTGAAAGATCTAACTAATACTTTCACCCACCCCGAACTTTCACTTATATATCACAAACTCATGATGAGGATTGTCACTGGAATTCCGTTGCCGGTGGCAGAACAAACAAACGGAGGTTGAAAAAAGAGTCAAATTCCGCCCAGGGTCGTGTGCTTCGGGCAAAGTGTCGGGGAAATCTCGATCAAAAGGAGTAATACTTTTACATCAGCCCTCCCCCAAACGGCGAACACAAAGGAGGTGAAAATAAATGGCCGAATCAAAACTGATCGGATATGTTCGGAAGAGCAAAGGCGGCTGTGCTTTAAAACTAAGCATAGATGCCAAGGCATTCTCCGAGGCTGAGAGATTCTCCACCAGGGATGGTAGAGAATACGTCCAGCTAATATCCAATATACCGAAGATCGAAGAGATAATATCGGGTGACCGTGAGGTTACTAGCATCTGCCAGCTTGTAGAGTAGCTGGCCGCATGGACATGATATCATTGTCAAATGATCGTCGAATATGGCGATCGAAATACGATTGACGTATCTTGATTGTCAAAATGTGATCGCCCCAACTCGATCATACATTTATTGACCGATCGGAGGAAAATTAAGCCTTTTATATTTCGGGTTAAGCCTCCTTCGATCCATTTTTTATTATATTTTCCGATCAAACCATTCCAATATCATTTTATTGGAATTCCCTATTACATCTCACTATGATGATCATTCCAGCAATAACCGTATTGGAAGGTAGATTGGTCGAGGTCAAGGATGATTCGTATTACCTGCTCAGAGATGAAAATAATGATATCATCCCACCACAGGATCTTATACTGGCTCTGAAAAAGGAATATGGGATCGTTTATGTCATGGACATAGACGGCATGGAGAAGAATGAGCCCAATCTGAAGGTTATTCAGAGCACTTCACCTTTGATGCCCATGTGGCTGGATGCTGGTCCCGGGGATGGGATGGTGATAATGGATATAATGATCGCAGGCGTCAGCAAAACGATAATAGGAACAAGGAACATGAGAGATATGGACCTGATAAAAGAGGCACTGGATATGTCCGATAATGTTATTCTTTCAATCGATTATGATGAAAAACTATTATCGCCAAGCCAGAACATCTCCGATCTGGGTATGGATCAATTATACAGCGAGGCAGTGGAGCTTGGCATCAAGTCAGGTATATTCTTTGATTTTGGAAGGCTGAAAACCTCCTCATCTTTGGCTATGGACAATATAAAATCAATGTTACTGAGATTCGAAGAGGTCTATGTTGCTGGTATCATCTCTCCCTCAGATATAGATGATCTTGAAGAACTGGGAGTTGCTGGGATAATAGCGGATTTCAAATCTCTGAGAGATTGGGGGATTACAGGGGAGCCAGCTGATGAATCTGAAGAACTGGATGATGAAGATGAGTGGGATGATTAAATGAACGATATCGAGCTTTCCATCGCGCTTCTTTATAAGAAGAAAGGGACTTCCAAATTAAGCGAAAAGGACTTTGTTTTCGCTGCTTCCATGGACTATCGCTGGCTCACTCCAAAAGGCGCTCAAAAACTTTTGGATATCGGGCTAGAATCCGACCTACTGGAATCCGATGATGGGATGATATCACCCACCTTTGATCATAAATCCAGGAAGATCCCGGATGACTTCAAACCCACCCTGGATATGATAAAGGCCAAAGCAGTTCCGAAAGGAATCCTTTTCCAGATCGTGGACAAGATATCGAAAGAAAAGGATAAGTCCAGGCAGGATGTGATATCTCTGATCAATAATAAACAGGAAGATATGGGCGTGGACATCGAAGTGGCCGCTCTTATCGTGGCCAATAGCATGGAGATCGACATATCGGATCTTCTAATCGATGTCGATAAAGAGATAATAGCCAGATATTCCTGAGTTTCGCGCTTACCCGATATATCTGAGGTCTTCTTTGCTGGGTTCTGGCATCTCATCCATTTCTTTCAGCTTGGCCGTTACCGCTTCCATTTCATCTGATTTTTTGACAAGTCCATCTACATTGATATCGCGATCTAAGATCTTGGCCAGTATCTTGACTATGAACATCGCGCTGTTTGGATCGACAAAGAATCCTGATGTTTCACCCATCAGGCAAACTCCCTCCACTCCTTTCAATGCACCAAGACCCAGTAATAGTCCAGAAGCTCCGACGATTCCATTTCCTGGCTCGTCCTTGGAGAACACTACTCCGTGTTTCTTCATCTCCTCCACCATATCTGTACTGGTGGCGGCTCCGAGTATCCGGGGTTCCTTAACAACACGGCCAATACCCCATCCACCAAGTGTGATCACACGTTTGCCACCAAATCCCACCAGCATGTCCAGCATGACACTGGATAGTTCATACTGTCCTTCTGGTGTGAGTCCTTGATAATCCCCAACAAGGAATATCATATCATTTTTTGAATCGCCTTCAGCCTTTGAATAGTATAGTTTATTTGATACCAATCTCGCAACACCCTCATCGTCAATGAGCACCTGCGGGGGAAAGAATTTGGAATAGATAGAGGCAAATTCAACTGCCTCAAGTGTTTCGATGATATGTTCTGCTGCCAGCTTCCCAACATTGCCAACACCGGGCAATCCCTCTACCAATATGGGTTCTTTCAAATCTGGCTTTTCCTTATACTCTATTATTATGTTCTCCATGATATCGCCTCCTGAATCTCTAAGTGAAATATCAGGACCTCTCTTCCTCTGCAGCTGCCTGGTCCATGGCCTTCAGCTGTCTTCTATATTTACCATATCTGTCCTCTGGTGAGAACCTTGGTGGGTGTGGCGTGGCTGTTTTATTCTTGCATTTCCCACATACTTCCTTAAGGGAATATTCAAGGCATGTATTACATAAAAGGATATTGGCCTTCATTATTTTTCCCTTCTATTGAATTTGGCAGTGCCGCCAGTCTTTTCTATGGACTCGGAAGCCCTGTCAACAGCCAATTTCATCTCTTCTTCTGCTGTTTTATAATCATTAGCTTTTACAACCAATCTGTATTTTGGAGCTCCAACATACTGGACCTCTACCTTGACATCATCGGATTTCTCCGCTTCGGTCAATGCCGTCCTGATATGTTCGATACCATCCGGGGCATTGGATGTCAATTCCAGAAATCCATCAATGGATATTGTCGCAGGAGTGACATTGTCTATGGCGATCTCCTTGAAACCTTCTACCCATTTTCCCTTGAACAATTTCTTGTCCAGCTTATCATTGGAGGCTGCTTCCTCGAAAGCAATGTACAGAGATCCATAATATTCTATAAGGTCATTGGCGAATGTCTCGTGGCACCATTCCACGTTCTCTCCGATCTTTTCACCCAGGATCTCAAGGAGCTTCTCCGCCCTCTGCTCATTTTTCCAATCCTGAATGGTCTCTCTTTTCTGGTGCTCGTTCACTTTCTTCAGTGAGATATCAATGTGACCCTTGGAGGGATTCACTTCAAGAACTCGGCAAACGACCCTCTGCCCTTCTCGGACGAAGTCGCTCATCCTTTTCACCCAGCCAGTGGCAATCTCCGTAATGTGTATGAATCCTTCTTTCTGATCATACTCTTCGAGACTGACGAATGCGCCAAAATTACGCACACTCTTGACTGTACAAACTACTAGATCACCGGGTTCTGGATACTCACGGTTAGCCATTATTCTACAACTCCGACAACTTCCCCTTTGATATCTGCTTTTCCACCAGTGGGGGTTGCTAGGGTTGAGCCACATGCCAAACAATTGACCTTTGTGGCTGGTTTAAGAAAAATAATTTGCTTATTGCTGCAGTCTTTGCATTCTACTTCTATGAACCGCGCATTTTCTGGAATTTTTTCAGACAAGATCATTCCTCCACGAATTCGAATTTCTTCGCCCTGATGGATGGTGGTTGCACATATTTCTTGCAAGTGACACATTTGTATCTCAACCATACACGCCTTGTTGGTTTTTCTCTACCATCTGGCTTAGGTCTTGGGAAACCTCCGTAACCAGCAGTAACGCGTCTGAACTGTCTCTGACCGCGCTTCAGCTCTCCCGGTGGTCGCTTCTTGACTTTCTCCACATCGTGGACTGTATGTTTCTTGCACTTGGGGCAATATGTGTTAATCTTTCTTGGTCTCTTCATAGCCATCAACTTGCTCTATATTTAAACAGGTGTTTATACAGGGTTGGAAGGGGGACTAAATATGAACCTATATAATAGTGTTTCCTATAAATATGGTATAATGTGGGTATTAAAAAGGGTTTTATACAATATCATAATACCATAGGCTACCCAATCTGGCCTCATTGGTCAGGAAGGACAATAAACGCAATCCGGACTTAGCTTAGACTGGCTGAATGATTTTTCCCTGTGGGAAAACTCATTCTCGCACAATTCCTACGGAATCATGCGAGGAGCGGCTGACCGAACAAAGGATTGCTCATTCGCCATAATCCGGACTTAGCTTAGACTGGCTAGAGCGGCTGACTGTAGTTAAGTACCCCAGATCCTAATCTTTGGATCTGGTATCAGCCGATATCAGCAGATCCCCGGTTCAAATCCGGGAGTCCGGACTCTCTTTATTTTCTTATTATACGGACTCCCGATGAGCAAGTCATCACGCCAGTGTTGACTTGGCTCCGGAGTCCGGACTCCATATATCCCAGTGATGTAACACCTGCTCATTCTTCGCCATGCTCCTGCCTTATAGGTCTCATGCCCCCAACCATTTTATCTTGTCTTTCCATTCCACTTTCAATGGCAGAATATCCCATCCTTGACAATCACATGCATCTACAGCAGGATGGGCTTTGTGAAAAGGCTGCCATGGATTTTGAAAAGACTGGGGGAACCCACATCATTCTTTCCCACATGCCATATCACACGGTCAATATCACCAAAGGTAAGGATTTTCAGAAGGAATATGACATCACCCTGAATACTGCCAACAGGGTGAGGGAGATGACCAATGTCAAGGTGTTCGCCACGCTCGGTCCTTACCCCGTGCGCCTCATAAGATTAGAGGAAAAGCATGGTCTTGAAGCTGCCGTGGACATCATGAAGAAGGGCATGGAGCTGGCTGCCAGGGCGGTTGAGGAAAAGCAAGCAGTCGCTATAGGGGAGATCGGGCGTCCGCATTTTCCTGTACCTGCTGAGATCTGGGAAGCATCGAATGAGATAATGCTGTATGGGATGGAGCTGGCCAAGGATGTCGATTGTCCGATCGTGCTGCATACGGAGAGTGCGGGTATCGAGGTCTGGGAGGAGCTGGCCTTGATGGCGGATAAAGCTGGAATTCGCCGCGAGATGGTGATCAAGCATTATTCACCACCCATTGTCAAGGAGGAGGAGAACCATGGGCTATTCCCGTCAGTACTGGCAAGTCGCAAGTCCATCAAAGAAGCACTATCACACAATACCAGGTTCATGATGGAGACTGATTATATAGATGATCTTCGAAGACCAGGGGCCGTGATGGCTCCTACGACAGTGCCCAAGAGGACGAAGGCACTGATAGCGAATGGCGATATGAGCATCGACGATGCTCTAGCTATTCATCGATACTGGCCAGAGAAATTGTATGGTATTGAGATCGAATTTTGATAGAGAATAATACTTTCATCCCCCTCCTGTGGCATCATTTATATGTGCGGATCATAATGGAGTAAATGGTGGTAAGAATGGATGATATCAAGATAATAGAAATGGAAGAGATGCGTGTGGCTAGTTTTCATGTAATGGGAGAGTCTCCCGAGATAAAGGTAATAAAAAAGATGCAGGAATGGGCCAGGCCAAAGAATCTGATAAGTGATGGGAAATACCCTGTTTTTGGCTTTGACAATCCTCATCCAGAGCCAGGGATGAAAGAATACGGTTACGAGTTATGGCTTGTTCTGGACGAAGGAGTTGAAGCAGAAAACGTGGAGGTCAAGCAGATCCCAGCCACGAGATACGCCATGTTACATTCAGAAGGCTTTGATAATATAGGATCCAACTGGCGCAAGCTTGTCGCCTGGGTGAAGAACAGTGAATATGAACCTGCTTGCGGCCAGTGTCTGGAAGGGCATATTCTTGGATCATCGGAAATTGGTGATTTCGCACTGAACTTGTATATGCCGATTGAATGAAATTATGATTTAAAAATCTTAAATAAGGGGTATCTGGACGGCGGCAAAACCGTCCAGACTGAGGAGAGGAGGTAATCCTTAATAAACTCTCCAAACAAAGGGTTTGGGGACGGTTTGAAACCGTCCCCAAGGTTGAGGAGAGGGCTGATATTGAGACCCCCTTTGGGCAAAGGGGATCTGGGACGGTATAAAACCGCCCCAAGTTGAGGAGAGGAGTAATCCTGATATTTCTGTGATCGATGACCTCTTTTGAGGATATGGACGGTTTTTTCGCCGTCCAGATGAGGAGAGGAGGTAATCTTCAATGACTCTCCAAATAATGGATCTGGACGGCGGTAAAACCGTCCAGATGAGGAGAGGGCTGATAGTGATTGGTCCAAGTTTGACATTTTGCATGTCAAACTTGGAACATATATTGAGATCAAATGCGGGCAGCTAGGCATCCCAACCAGCTGCCCACATCTGAAAGGTCTGATCTAAATTTGATATTGTCGTACATGCGACAATATCAAATTTAGCATCTAAGCGTATGAGTACTCGACCTCTTCGACATACGACAGTATGTCATATTCAGCAGTGAGGAAACTGTCCTCAACGCCCATGTGATTGCCTATCATGACATCATCGAAATAATGGATCAAACCTACCATTTCAGATATGTTCTCACCACGGTTGTAGAACTCGAATACAATGTCTCTCATATCTTGGACATTGTGTGTCCTTAACCAGTTCTCTGTTCCTTCGTCTATGTTCCTTAAGGCGCGTGCCTTGCCTTTTGTTGCGTTTTGTATATTCATATGCATCCCTTCTGACGTTTTCCGCCATTTTGTCCGACATTTGTCAGATCCATACCTTAATTGACACAGGGGTATATAAACCTTTTCATTTGATGGTATTTTGATAGCCAGTACTTTATTTTCACCTGTTTTTCAAGTGTTTTTATGATAAAAATCACTGTCTGACAAGGACGCAACTTTTTGTCAGACAGTATGCATAATACGTAGCACCGAAGGATATAAATTCAATTTTCTATTACCTAATTGTATAGGGATGCACTTGTGCGATCTCTATTGAAATCTTGATAAGAAGGAGGTTCCCACATGGGCATCCTGGATTCGATGAACAAGGAGAAGAGGATATATCGCAAGGCAGCTAAGCTTCTGGAACAGGGGAAAGGATTTGACAAACACCATCAGTCAGCCAAAGCACTGGAGCATTACCAGAAGGCGAAACGACTACTTGATGAGAACAAGGAAGCAATATCCGAGTTAAAAAGAGAATTCTCCAACCTGTATGACAAGATCGGCTTCGCATTGATCGAGAGCAATAGAATGGAGGATGGTGTAAAATGCATAGATCATTCTCTCAAGCTGAATCCGGGCAATCTCAATGCCATGGGGCACAAGGGGATAATCTTATTCAGGAAGGAGAATTTTGCCAAAGCACTGGAGCAGTTCGACACTGTCCTGAACATGGATCGCGATAATAAGAACATCTGGAGCCACAAGGGAAACACTCTGATCAAATTAGGTCGCGAACAGGATGCGATCGACGCTTACAACAAGGTGTTGGAACTGGATCCCAATGATCTGACACATTATGATAAACTTCTGGCCATAATGCCTAGGGATATAAATCTCCTGAACAAAAAAGGCCTCGCTCTCAATGGCCTGAGGAGATTTGATGAGGCTGTACATGCGTTTGATCAAGCACTGGAGCTTGATCAAACGCATGGTCCAATCTGGGTAAACCGCGGACTGGCAATGTCCAATATGGACAAGCACCAGGATGCCATAAGCTCATACCAGAAAGCACTGGATATCAATGGCGAAGACGGCTTTGCCTGGGAACAGAAAGGCCATTCTCTATACAGGATAGAGGGATTTACAGAAGCGGCTGACTGTTATTCCAGAGCCTTGAAGGTATTTCCAGACAATATCAAGGTCTGGATCTGGAAAGGACTGGCTCTTCACAAGGGTGGGGAGGAGGACGCGGCATCTGACGCTTATGACATGGCGCTGACACTGGAACCGAATAATTTGGTGGCCTTGACCAATAAGAAGCAGGCATTGAAAGCCAGCGACAGGCATGAGGATATCATAGAGACAGCCAATAGGATACTCGCACTTAGCCCGAAGGACCTGGCAACCATCAAGGACAAGGCCAAGGCACAATTTTCTCTTGGCCAGCATGACAAAGCCCTTATATCGCTGGATCTGGCTCTTGATATAAGTCCAAAAGAAATTGGCCTTCTGGAAGAGAAGAAAGATGTTCTCAAATATCTGGAAAAGCACGATCTGGTGGTAAGCACCTGCGATAAGATATTGCATCTCGATCACCGTAATATGGAAGCCATGTTCGACAAATCCTCCGCTCTATACGCGCTGGGAAAATATGAACTGGCCCTCAGGCCCATAAACACATTACTGGGAAAAGTTCCCGATCATCTACCCGGATTGAAAAGAAAGAGAGAGATACTTTCCAAGGTGGGTCAACACAAAGAAATCATAAAAGTAAGCGATGCGATACTCAAACTGGACCCCGACGATAAGATCACGATGATGGACAGAGCCATCGCCTTCTACAATTTAGAAAAATATGAGGATTCGATAAAAGCCTTTGATGATTATATATCGAAGGATGCCAAAAGCATGGATGCCTGGCTATTGAAAGGACGGGCTTACGCTTTCCTTCATGACCATGCGAAAGCAGTGGATTCCTTCGACAAGGCATTGGAGATATCTGGAGGTCTGAAAGAGATCCATGAGGCAAAGGGACGTTCTTTGATCAGACTGGAAAGAACAGACGATGCCATCGTGGAGTTCGATAAAGGACTTGCATTGGATCCAGAGGACCCAGACCTTTGGTATAGCAAAGGCCTGGCTCTCGAATCACAAGATGATTATGAGGAAGCGGTCGGCTGCTATGACAAAGCACTCAAATCACGCCCGACTGATAAAAATATCTGGTACAGCAAAGGTCTGGCTCTCATGTGGCTGAGTCATTTTGAGGATGCCATCGGATCACTGGACAAGGCAATTGAAATAAACCCGGTTGAAAGATTCCCATACATAAAAAAGGCCGAAGCCCTGCTCAAGCTGGATCGCACGGATGAAGCGATCAGCTCGCTGGACAAGGTACTGGAAATGAACCACATGGACCTGGACACCCACATCAGGAAAAAAGAAGCCCTGAAGATACTGGGTGACGACGAGCGAATAGTCGAATCATGTGGCAGGATAATCAAATTGGATGCCAAGAATGTCATGGCGATGCTGGATAAAGCACTCGCGGAATACAGGCTGGGCATGTACGAGAGCTCCTTGAGAAGTCTGGATCGGGCGCAGAGACTGGAGCCAGATAATATCGAGCTCATGGCGGCACGAAAGGACTCGCTTTTGAAAATGGAGGATTACAATGCGGTTGTTTCGGTATCTGAACAGATATTGGAACAAGACCCAACACTTAACAAGGTCTGGCACGAGATGGGGACCGCCCTTCTGAAATTGGGCAGACCCACAGAGGCCCTGGACAAGTATGACAGGGCGCTAAAGATCGATCCAAATATTCCCGATATATGGTCCAGTAAGGGCGATGTGTTGTACCAATTACGGAAATATAGAGAATCATTGGAGGCCTATGACAAGGCATTGGAGATACAACCCTCCAATGGACCCCTGCTCAATAAAAAAGGCAAAGCCCTTCTGAAATTAGAGAGATTTGATGAATCGATAAGAATATTCAATGATGCTTTGCTGGCACAGCCAGGCAGTATCGAGTTCCTGAATAACAGGGCGAAGGCCTTTATGAAAGCAGAGAGGTTTGACGAGGCCCTGGAATCGCTCACGCAGGCTCTAAAAGCGGATCCTACCAGTCAATTAACATGGAGAACAAGAGGACGCGTGTATCTTGAAATGAAGAGATTTGACGAGGCTTTAAGCGATATCAACAAAGCCCTGGAAATCGGTGGAGAGGAAAGATACGCGATAGCCGCGAAGGCCAGCATATACGAGATGAAAGAACAGCTGGAGGATGCCAAATACTGGTATGAGAAAGCACTGTCTATGGGAGAGGACAAGGACATACTTCTCGACCTGGGCCAGCTCCTTACAAAAATGGGTGACCATGAGAATGCCGCCCAGCTTCTTGACAGGGCGGCCAATCTGGATCCAAGTGATAAAGAAGCCTGGAACAGCAGGGCGATGGCCTTTGAGAAACTCAAGAAATATGATGAGGCTTTGAGATCATACGATCAGGCGATCAGCCTGGATGCTGAAGATAAATTCTCATGGAACAGCAAAGGTCTTGTTCTTATCGAGATGGCTCGCTATCCAGAGGCTGTCAGATGCTTCCAGAGAGTGATAGAGATAGACAGGGAGTTCGCGCCCGCATTGGATGGCCTGAGAATTGCCGAGGAAAAGACAGCGGCAATGGAAGTGGAAGGGCATGCGAGATCTGTTCTCAAACTGGAATATGATCGGAATAGGGCGGTGTCCAGAGAGGATGCTTTCAAGGATGCCAATATCCCTTACAATTTCATAGACGATGTGTTCAAATTCCTTTCAGATAGGGATGATATCCCATTATCGTCGATGTCCAAGGACGACCTGGAAGATCTGGAAAGGTCATCATTTGATGTTCTGACCTCATGTCTTGGTGGAGATGCCTTCAACCTGAAATCCAAACTGAGATTATGCGATATCTCAGTCAAGTTTCCACAATGGCCCCTCTGGAAAGCGAAACAAGTGCTGTCTTACATTGACGCGGTCGATAGACTGACCTTCAGCCCCAAAACGACGGATCCAGATATGGACAATCTGATGAGGCGCGCGCTGGATCTTCCGGCAGAGCGGCGTACGATATTGGGTCTTGTCGAATCACTTCACATCGGAGTGCACAAGGCCAAGGAACTCCAGGCGGTTCTGGCCACCCTCAGAAGAGAAGGATACACAGCCCCGACCATCGAGGTGGGCTCCCTAGTAAGTGATGATCATCTTGGAGGTGGAAAGCCAAAGACCGAGGTGAGGGAGCCAAAGCGACCCGCACCCGAGCCAGTTCAGCAATTGCAGGAACCACCGGCGAATGTGGCTGATCAATCTGCAACTCAGCCAGCCCCCCGCCAACACGCCCAACCTGCGCAAGCACAGCAGCCCGGCCAGGTAGTAGGCGGCATGGGCGGCAAGTTCTGCCAGAGCCACGGCCATATGGCGGTCATGAAGCACGATTGCGGCGCGTACCTTTGCCACAATTGTGTCAGCGGCGGATCAAAATGCCCCATATGCCATCGACCTCTTTACGGATCAAAGGACGAGCCTGAGCAGGAAGCTCCAGCTCCTGAGTTGAACCCAGCTCCAATTCAGACACCAGACCCAGCTCCTGCAAAGACAGATGATGATGTGGCGAGGGATTTTGGGCAGTTATGATTTCGAGGATCACGCCCATCATAACCAATCCTCCATTCTGAGCGGATATGGAATAATATATGGGCATATTCGCCATAATGATCAAATCAGTAGAAACTTATTAAAACAAAAGATCATATCATTGTCTGATGACAGATCTAGCCAGTCATGTGCGTGAGCTGGTCGCGGAGAAGAACGCGATCATACTTGTCCATAACTATCAGTTACCGGAGGTTCAGGATGTAGCGGATTATGTTGGAGATTCCTACGGTCTGGCTGTTAAAGCATCCGAGACGGATGCCGATGCCATTGTTTTCTGCGGCGTCAATTTCATGGCAGAGAGTGCTTTGATCCTGAATCCTGAAAAACTTGTCATCCACCCGGAGCCAGAGTCCAGGTGTCCGATGGCCGCGATGGCTACTGCCGAATCATTGCGACTTATGAAAGCCAAGCACCCAGGTGCTGCTGTCGTGTCCTACGTGAACACAACTGCAGAAGTAAAAGCCGAATCCGACATCTGCTGCACATCTTCGAACGCGGCCAAGGTCGTTCGTTCACTACCCAATGAGAAGATAATCTTCACCCCGGATATCAATCTGGGAAGCTATGTCGCCAAATTGGTACCGGAGAAGGAAATTATTCTGTGGCCAGGCTACTGCGACACTCATCAGAATAGAATATTATTGGAAGACATCCGGGCACTGAAAGAACTATACCCCGCTTCCGAAATAATAGTACATCCAGAGTGCACACCGGAAGTCATTGACTTCGCCGATCACGCCTTCTCAACATCTGGCATGCTGAATTATGCGAGAGACTCAGATGTGCAAGAATTCATCATCGGAACTGAAAGAGAAATGGTGTATCGTCTGAGAAAGGATGTTCCGAACAAGACCTTCCATGCTATTGATAAAGCAGTTTGCCCCAATATGAAGAAAATAACTCTCAAAAAGGTAGCTGCCAGTCTGGAGAACATGGGTCCAACTGTTAAATTGACCGATGAGATGATCCAGAAGGCCAGGCTACCAATGGAGAAGATGGTGGCTGTCGGTCGCGGTGAGTGAATTATCTTGATTAAAATATTCTTATGATCAGACAGTGGTATTCTCAATGATCTCCACTATTTTCTCGCTCGCATGCCCATCACCATAACTGCTCCCTCTCTCGCCACTTGGCTCGAAGTTGATTATCGCGTCTTTTATCTTGACCGGATCCGCCGCGACCAGGATGTTCCAGCCATCCTGGACCGTTTCCACCCATTCCGTGCGCTCTCGCAGGGTGATGCAGGTGGTGCCCATGAAGTAAGCCTCTTTCTGCATGCCGCCAGAGTCAGTCAATACCTTTTTCGCATTCTTAATCAGACAAAGCGATTCGATATAATTCACTGGCTTGATCACCTTGATATTATCCGGCATCTTCATCTCATACTGCTCGATGAAGGCGACTGTCCTGGGGTGAGCGGGGAATATGACCTTCATATCTGGATCGATGCCCCTCACGCTCTCAGAGACCGTATTGAGGATATTTTTGAGATTATCCTCATTGTCTGTATTGACCGGCCTGTGCACGGTCATGAAATAGTAATTCTCTGACTTGACACCCACGCGCTCCAGCACATCAGTGGGCAAATCTCCGAACATCTTGGCCGAGTCCAGCATGACATCTCCAACAAGATGCACTCCTTCGGTTATTCCCTCTTTTTCAAGATTATCTATCGATGTCTTGGTAGGGCAGAATAAGAGCCTGGAAACATGATCCGTCATCCTGCGGTTCACTTCCTCTGGCATTCTCATGTCGTAGGATCGCAGACCCGCCTCCACATGGGCGATCGGTATGTGCATTTTCGCTGCTGCCAGTGCTCCGGCGACAGTGGAATTGGTGTCGCCGTAAACAAGTAGCCAATCTGGCTTTTCTTGAATGATAAGATCTTCAATTCTCTCCAACATCTGGGCAGTTTGCCAGCCATGACTTCCAGATCCGACACCCAGATTGTAATCCGCTTCCGGGATGCCCATGGTCCTGAAGAACACATCGGACATCTCATCATCATAATGTTGGCCAGTGTGTATGAGTATCTCCTCATGCTTCTGGCGAATGGCCTTCGATACTGGAGCGGCCTTGACGAACTGAGGTCTGGCTCCGACGATCGTCATTATTTTCATTGCCCACCCTCCTGATTATCAATATAGGGATGGATCTTCATGTTCGCTTCTCCATATGCGAACATCTCAATCCCTCAGCATGTATTCCTCGACCAGGTCCCTGGCCTTCTCTCTTTTTTCCTGATGGTCCACGATGAAATCCGTCACCTTCTGGGTGAGGTATTGCTTGCAATGACCACATAGTAATTCTCCGGATCTGCACTTGGCCTTCCGATCATTCAATGATCCATCATCCCAGTCGAAGAAATAATAAAGATATTGATACACGGCGCAGACATCTGGATCCCCGCCTTTCTCTCTCTGCTCCTCCACGCTGACACAACCACCTGTGAAGGCACTGCCGATCTTCTTCTTTATCTGTTTCGGAGTGTCGGTGGTGTAGATCGCGCTGGAAGACACTGAGGCGGACATTTTATCCGAGCCAGCAAGGCTGGGCAGCATCTTACAGTGAATGAGCGCGGGCTTGAAATATCCGATCTTGTCCGCGATATCCCTGGTCACTCTGAAATGTGGATCCTGGTCTATGGCGCATGGGATCAGACATGGAATATTCTCTCCCTTCAATTCAGATGGTAGAAAAGCTGTAGCGGCCTGCATACTGGTGAACCAAATACTGCCGATATTCGTACTGTTCTCGAATCCGAAGACCGCCTTCGTGGTGCTGAAATTAACTCGCTTGGCGACCTTGATAGCGATATTGTACATGGTCTTCGCATATTCCGTATCCAGGAAGATCTTGGTCTTTTCTTTGTCAAAACCAAGAGCGATTATGTCCAGTATGTTCTCGTATGCGAATCTCCTCGTATCTTCCAGCTCCAGATCCTGGCCGAACATGTATTTTTCATCGTCCGTGAGCTGGAAGTACAACTCCACTCCGAACTTATCCTGAAGCCATTTGGTAAAGACCCAGGGCATCAGATGTCCAAGGTGTGTGTGTCCGGATGGTCCGCGCCCGGTATATAGAACGAACCCGGGCCCTTTCTCATGGGCATCCAGAATCCATTTCATGTCCCTGTGTGAGTAGAATATCCCTCTTTTCAGCATTGGATGTAACTCACCAGTATGATGAACTATTCGCTCGATCAGCTCCGCATCTATCTTGCTTGTTCCAAAACGCTCTGTGAGCTTGTCATAATCAACATCCCCTTTGACTTCCCAGGGTGTTACGATGAATTTTCCATCAGCCATATCATCACCTTGATATTTGCCATATAAGGGCTCTATAATAAAAGTTTATTCTTATCGCTTTTGATGTTTCTAATCGCCTATATTCTATATATTACTAGCGATTAGAAAAACTAATGCGATTTCCATTATTTTATCTTCATAGCATTTGTTTCGATCTTTTCCTGACACTTCTCAATTCAGATCCACATATAGGGCAATCGGGCATTTCCTCATCATAGAATTTACCACAGCCACGGCATCTCCAGCGCCATGTGAAGACCTCCTTGATGCCCTTCTCCGCTCCACCTTTGAATTTAATGTCAAGTGCTTTGGCAATATTCTGCACAGAATAATCATCGCTCAGAATGATCCCATCGATCTCAAGGGCCAGTGCCAGAACTTCAATATCTGTTTTGGATAATCTTCCGATATCTCCTGTCTCCCTGGCCTTCGCCTCGATCCTTTCCACATTGGGGGTCGATGGATCCATGATCTTAATAGAAATATCCACCAAGAGGTTCAGATCCTTTGCCTGTTTACCTCTTGATATTTCATCTTTAACTGACGAGGTCATGTACCATTCATATTCGCCAGATAGTGTCATTCCATTTCTGATAGCTGTCGCATCAAGTACGTATCTCACGCTTCAACATGGTGGTTCAGGCTTTAAGATTTTTCCACAAAATAATAGCTGATGAATAATCACTCTAAATGTGATGATATATCTTCGATATCAAGGTAGGAGTTTATCTATCTCGGCCTTCAGCACAGTATCCTGTGTTATTCCCACATTCCTGTATGTTATATGTCCTTCCTGATCGACGATCACGATGGTTGGAATACTTACCACTTCATATCCTACTTTGGATGCCACGCTGCCCCCGCTCCTTACGATATCCCAGTCGATACCCTTCTGTGCTTTGTAGATGGAAATGAGATCTTCTCCCTCACTATCATCCACGTCCACAGATAGCACAATCACCTGAGTTGAAGAATATTCCTCCTGAATACTCTTCAACTCAGTCATCTGAGTCGCACATGGAGCACACCATGTTGCCATGAAATCCAGAACAACGACCTTACCTCTGAGATTGGATAGTTGAAGCAATCCTCCATCATCCACCACTGGTAGATTGAAATCCGCAGCCATTGGCAGATCGGAGCCACTATCATCATCCCCATTATCGACATCCACTGGTGGCTGGTAGTCATCTCCATCATAGGGCTGCTGCTCATTTGAATTCAAATATGCGAAGGTCGCCACTACGACAATGGCTGCTGCAACAACTGCAAATATCACTAACTGGGTCTGCTTCATTTTATCATTTGATTATAGATAGCTCTTTGATATAATGATTATCCCTTCTTAACGATAAATGAATGGCCACGTCCTTTGCCCCACTCTGACCTGAAGATATGAGGCATCTGAACTGATCTGACAATTGGATATATTGATAGAAACATTCATAACTGGCGAGAGCCATCCAGTATCAATGAAGAACCTCGATGAGATTGCCGAGAGAATTGAGACTGAAATGGACGAGAAGGACGAGGTCAGGGAAGTGGCTCTGAAGTCATCCAGAAGTGTTGTCAGACTCTGCAGTTCGGCTATAAGGATGATCCACAAGGATGCTGATAAATCAACGGAATATATTGATGAGGCCAAGGAAGAGCTTCATCGACTGAGAGGGATCACCAAGGACTTCCCAGCTCTTTTCCATTCGGGTTTTGTCGAAACCGCGATGCAGGAATTTGTCGAGGCCAAGGTATTGAGTGCGATATTCAATGGTGAGGATCTACCAGATCCCGAAAGTCTGGGTGTGACCAATGAAGGCTACCTTTTGGGGCTGGGAGATGTCATTGGAGAATTAAGGCGCCGGGCTGTGGACAATCTTCGGCATGGTAATATGGAGATTTCTTCGAAATGCCTGGATCAGATGGAAGAACTCTACGAGTTTCTTATGAAATTCCATTATCCAAGCAGCATGGTGGCCATCAAGAGGAAGCAGGATATCGCTCGCGGGGTGATCGAAAAAACCCGCGGAGAGGTGGCTGTTTCCATGAGAGCACATTCATTGGAAAAGAAGATATCCGAATACAAACAGGTGTAGTATGGTAGAAAGAAAATGCACGATAGTTCATAATCAGAACCACATAGTACATAGATCCGAGACAACGAGTCCGGAGAACCCAGCCAGGGTATTGAGAATATTGAGTTTCCTGGATGGCAGGCTGAAGATATTCAAATCCGGCGAGTTTCAATTATTGACGGATTTTCCAGATGCGACTGATGAACAGATACTCAGAGTTCATGATGAAGATTATTTCAATTTTGTAAAGAGATATTGTGAAAATGGTGGAGGATTCCTCGGAGATAGCACATATTTCGCCCCATACAGTTTCAAGGCAGCGAAGAGCGCGGCAGGTGGAGCATTATCTGCAGCCAATCTCGTTGCAGATAATGAAGTGGACACATCATTTGCCATGATAAGACCACCAGGTCATCATGCTAGCAGTGATAAGTTTGGAGGATATTGCATATTCAACAATGCGGCCATCACGGTGCGTGACCTACAGAACAGTGGCAAGGCCAAGAAAATAATGATCCTGGATCTGGATGCGCATGCTGGCAATGGCACCATGAGAATATTCTATGATGATCCCAATGTACTCACCCTATCCATCCACAGAGATCCTCAGGACTTCTATCCTCATGATGGCTTCATACATCAGATAGGCAGAGGTGTGGGAAGGGGATACAATGTGAATATGGAGATGCCGGAAGGAAGTGGTGATGATGATTATCTCAAGGTCTTTGACCAGATCGTCAAACCCATCCATGACTCTTTTTCGCCGGACTTCCTGATAACATTGGTTGGTTTCGATGCCCATTACAGTGATCTGCAATCCAATATGCAGCTTACCTCACATGGATATTTCGACATGATAAGAAAGACCAAGAAAATGAGAGATGGAAAGCTCCCTGTTATTTTGGAAGGGGGATATACTACGGAGAATGCCACCCTCGCACACACCATCCTCTGCGCTCTTTCTGATAAGGCCCCCCCCTATGAGGATGATGTCGATAGCTTGAGCAGTTCCATAACCAGGACAAAAAAAGCCAGGAGTATATTGGAAGATAATATCGCGGAACTCAAGAGCATTTTGAATGAATATCACTCTTTCTGAATCATATTCATTAATTCGAACAATCACATACCATTTGTTGCTTCTCAGCTTCTTAATCGTGCTGTGCTTATGTATATATAATAGTATAAACTATCAATAATACAAACTACTGTTATAAATAATAAATATTGATAGATAATACTAATAGATAAGATATATCATAATCATATATTATCAATTATAAACACACACATAAATTCAATGACGCATAGTAAGGCATATTAACACTCACATACATATCCCAAAAGATGCGGGTGATGAAGAAGAAAATTTGGATACATAAGAATGAGATGATAGAGAGTCTCGTCATAGCAGATGGTTCAAAGATCAAATTTTATTCCCACACTTATCTTGTGAAAGAGCGCTCTCGAGGATGGAGACCATGTGTGAAATGGGACAACTGGGAGGGGCAGCCACATGTGGATAAATTCGATGCGAATGAGACCCTGATAGAACAAAAGCCTTGCAATGAGAAAGGTCTGGAAGAGGTGATCAAGCTTGTCAAGATATTCAGAAGGAACTTGACAACGATGGACCTGTCCCAGTTATAGTGAAGGAATCAAAATATGTATGTGAATATCAAGAAGATCAAGGATCCCGAAATGGTGATCGAGGAATTTCAGGATCAATATGGTACGATCAATTCTCTATCTCAAAGGGTGTCGATATCGAAATGCACCACGAAGAACGAGATGGAAGATCTCATGGTGTGGAAATACCTCAGATCGGGAGCGGAGTTCACGGAGGAGATTGTCCTTCACAATTCCGATATATTCCACATACTCACTCCTAAGAGGATGGAATTGGTGGATTATCTGACAAAGAACAAGGTGACCTCGATACGGAAACTTTCAGAGGTCGTGCACCGTAATTACAAGAACACTTATGACGATCTTCTAGCTCTTGAGAAAGTGGGATTGGTGGAATTCAAACGTTCGGGAAAGAGCAGGATTCCCACTTCTTTCATTGTTGGTATTGAGACTATTTTCGAGGGTTGATCTTCATTATGGTATTATCATTTACTTCTCATACCATAATGAAATAAAAAAATATACTGGCTCTGTTATTTTACTTCTCATACCATAATAAATTCTATACGAAATATATATATGGGGGAATATCATTAACTATACTACCAAACCAATTGATAAACTACAAAATACACCAACCGGTGACGGTATGTTTCGAACCAATCATCTCCGGTTGAAAATTAGATAAAAATCACAAGGGTGAAAAAGATGAAAGCGCGAAAATATGAAGATGTGGAGTTCATCATCGATCAGAAAACAGATAATTTCAAGGCAAACCTCATATGGAAAAAGGGAGGGCTTTATCTTTCTCTTTCAGGTTTGTTCTTGACAGATGGAACCACGTGGTATGAATTACCGGTCAAGGACCTTGACAATATCTCCATAATACGAGAAGAACCCTTGAAATTGAAGTTCAAAATACCGTCTTTCGATGTCACGATTTCCGGAGATCACGCGGAGCGACTTCTCGCTCTGAGACATTTTCTCCTTCCGTACATATCCGGTGGGGCTCATGGTAATGAGATGAAAGCTCTGCTGAAATTATGGGCCATCGGGGTTCGCGAGCCCTCCATTCTCAAAAAATTACTGGGTGTGGATGAAGAGAAAGTGATGGAATTGATCCAGAAAGCGAGGAAAGACAAGATCTTGTATGAAAATGGAGATATTGGCCCTAATGGCAATAATATGCTCACAGATGACGAGAGGGATTTTCTAGGCTTGGAGGATTAGAATGGCAGACACTAATGATTTTGGGAGTTTTGCCGAGGCCATAAGTGCATTGGGCACCCTGAATAAATTGGAATCCGCCATAACGAGCGCTATCAACACATCGAAAGTCCCCCCTAAGGAGATCAGGAAATTCATGAAATGCTCTTCTGTGGAAGAGGCCAGTAGCACCCCGCTTTTCCAATTCATGGAGATACTGTTCAAGAAGATCGGATTGGGCACTCTTGTTCTTTCCAAGAACGATATCTTCAATTACGTATTCATAGTTCCTGATTCTCCAGTAAGTCGTCTTTACCCAAATGTGAAGAATAAGAAAGTATGCTTCACCATATCTGAAGCTCTACAACAATTCTTTGAGAAGGATCTTGGGATCCCGGGAAATGTCGAGGAGCTAAAATGTGTGAACCAGGGCAATGATGCCTGTGAATTTTCAGTAACAATGCAACCACTGGCAGTTTATCATCATGTTCTGGATGCGGATGACAGGGACATCATAGGACATCTTACAGAATCCCAGAATCTCTCATCTATCGCGGATGATATCGAACTACATGAAGAAGAGATCAAATACAGGATAGAATCACTGAAGAGATATCACATACTTGATGACACGAACAAGGTCACGGAGATCGGTGAGACCTATCATAAATATGGCAGAAGGGCGGATGATATCGATGAAGATTTCCCGCCACCATGGAAGGACATGGCGGAGATAAGCATGGCCATATCGGCATCCACCTCCTTCGCCGAGGCTTTCCTGGAAACCAATAGGAAAGATCCATTGGTAGAGGATGTGAGTGATGATGCCATAGTGAACCTTACTGAAGAAGCTGAAAAGAGTACCAGCTTTGCAGAATTACTATCAAAGACAATCAAAAAAGATGACAACAAGGAGGGTTGAGAATGAGCGAAAGAATAAAGACAGGAATATTTGGGCTTGACCAGCTGATGGAGGGTGGTATGAGAGACAATACCGCTGTCGTCATAGTCGGTTCAAGCGGTACTGGAAAAACGACCTTCGCTATCCAATTCTTGATGCACGGCATTGAGAATGGAGAGCAGGGTCTTTATGTGACGATGGAGGAATCTCCAGAGCAGATAATGAAGGAAGCTGAAATGATGGGTTGGAATATGAAAGAGCACTACGAGAAGTCTCTTTTCTTCATCCATCTAAAAGGCCAGAACTTCAAGAAGATGATCGAGGAAAAATTACCTCAGCTGGTGAAGGCCAGAAGTGATTATGACATAAGAACAAGAGTTGTCATAGATCCGATGACACCCGTGATATGGGCGACAGAGGACAAGCTCCTGCAAAGGGAATTGATAGGCAAACTCTTCTACACTCTGAAAGAGCTTGGAGTGGTCATGGCCACGGTGGAGGAGCATTCCAGTCCCGGTGAGATGATCGGAGAGGATGTTCTATTGCCAGTGTATCTGTCCGATGGTGCGATCAATCTGGAATATTATCCTATTGGCGGAGCTTTCAACAGGACCTTGAAGATAGTCAAGATGAGAGGAACCCACCATGGGGAAGGTGTATATCCATATATTTTCGCCAGGGGCGCGGGTGCCATTGTCAGGTCATCACCGGTCGAGAGCAGATCCGATGAGGGAATGAGCTATGACGAGGTGTTCGACGAGGCCATAAAGACGGCTGAATTCATCAAGGCTCCAGCTCATGTGATGGAAAAGCTGAAGACGATGAAAGCTAACTGGACATACGATTACTCTCCAGAAGAGATATTACAGGTCATATTCGATTCATATGATTTAAAATAAATCCAGTGTTGAGGTGATCATATGGTTGACCAAAAGAACATAGATAAGAGGATGGAAGCCAAGAACGTGGTCCAGCTAAAGCACATGCTGGTCATGGAGCTCAACCAGGTCAAGGAAGAGAACGATATCGATATAGTGATGTTCATGGGAGTGGATGGAAGAGTATTCTCATCCATAATACCCCCAATATTAGACGCACCCCAATTCAAACTTCTCAATCTTGTAAAATCAAATATGGTTCATATATGTCGTCAATTGGATGCGGAAAATATGAAATCCAGTATCCAGGAATACAGCTTCGGCACAGTGATAATAACAGGTGTGGGCGATAATGCGTTCCTGGCATCTTTATTCGTGAATCCCCCAACCAGTGATGAATTGGGAAAGGTCACGAGCAATCTGGTTCGAGGCAGCAGGGTGATGAATCACCTGTTCCAGTTAAGGCCGATAACTGATGAATACATGGAAGGCTATGACAAAGATGTGGTTGATGAGCTTAAAGGTCTTACAAGGCGCTTGTTCGTGGAGAAATTCGATGAGACCAGAGAGTACAAGCGAAACATGGAGATCCTTGAATATCTCAAAAAGAAGATCGGAAGTGTGGTTGGTATAGGTGCCATTGACGAGGTTGTCACCCTGACAATGAATGAACTGGGTGCCAGAGCGGCCTATATGAAAGGCAGGCAATGGGTGACCTTTACCGAGATGGCGATAAACAATCACATTCGTAAATCATCGGGAGATATGGTGGCAGATGAATGCTTGAAGAACTGGATTCCAGAAGTTGAAAGAATGCTGAAGTCCTTTGTTTGATAAGGTGTAGGGATGGCCGAAAAAACTACTAAGGGAAAGGGAAAGAAGAATAAGCAAAAGGGTCAGAAGAAGCAACCCTCCGAGACCCCTCCTAAGGAATCCCCTTCCACAAAAAAGAAGGCCAATTACGAATGTGGTTATTGCGGTAAGATTGTTAGCAATGCTCACAATCTTAAAGTCCACGAGCACCACTGCAGATCAAAGAGCGAGGATAAAGAAAAGAAGGAAGCGAACAGGGAGATCGAGTCCGCAGTGAGGAAGTTGCAGGACGAGTTCGAGGATCAGAGAGATAAATTTCAGAAAGAGGCCTCGGACAGGGAAGATCTATTGCGACAGGAATTGGAAGAATTAAAGGATATTTTAAGACTGGAGATAAGAAGAACTCATCATGATAAAAATCATGATGAGCAACACGATCAACCACCAGAGGATGAGCATGAGAAAGGATCAGAGATACCTCAACAAAAAAAGGTCCATGATCCACATGTCCATCTTGCCCCTGGTATTGTCATTCCCGAGAAGCCAGAGATGGTGAGGGATGAAGAAAAGGTCGAGATCACGGAGAAGATCATTGAACCCCCTATCTCGGAACCAGTCCCTGTTATCCCAGATTCCACCCCCACCGCCATTCCAGAATCTGGCTCTGCCATTCCAGAACCTCAACCTGTGGTCGAGCCTGTTGCACCAATGCAGACAGTACCGATCCTGGTAAAGACCGAAAGTGATCCTGTTCCAATATCTGCAAGCAATGTTGCACCAATTCCCAGTAATGAAAGCCCAGGAATTTCCAGGGAAATGATTCAGGATCTGATAAGAGAGGAAATAGGAACCCCCGCTTCAGTTACAGGCCAACCAATGCAGATATCCGATGATAGGTTAGAAGTCATAGAGAACAAAATCAAGTCACTATCTTCGAGCATTGACCAGATATCTGAGAATATGAAAACAACAGAAGAAAGAACCCTCAAGACTTTGAAAACAAAACTATCTGGTATGGACTCGAAAAGATTCGATAGGGAGATCGAAAAGATATCCGATAGGGTCTTTGACGTCATGGACGAAATCGGATATGGTGAGAGTTTGAATGTTGCCAAGATACCTCCAAATATCCTGGAGATCGTTTATAGCGCGACATTGGAAGATGTTGTGAAAGAGATGAACAAAGCTCTCGGAGATCAGGAGGCGGAGCGGAAGATCAACAAGGCATTGGAGGATGTTCGTCTCAGAACCAGTGGTAGCGAGCTTTTCAGATTCGATGGAAGGAGGATAGTGACCGAGAATCTTGCTAGATCCTTGGAAACTCATATGATATCCGCCAAACAGATCCAGACCACATATACGGAGCTTTTGAAAAAGCTCCTGGAGACAATTCCAGGATACAAGGCCAAGAACTTCCAGGCCATGATCAAGATCAAAAGTCAGGAATACGCGGTTGACAAGGCTACAGTTTTAAGTGCTGGCGCGACTCGACTTGAGAGCAATATGAACAATATGGGCCAAATGATCGCAGCCTTTTCTTCCCAGCTCAGTGCAAGAGCATTGCAATTGGAAGGGGATATAAAACAAAATCAGGAAGATATAGCCAGCAAGAGCGATAAGGCGGACATCGAAAGCCTCTTGACCAATATGATGGAGAGAGCCGAATCTGATAGATCAATGAGATCGAATTTGGAAGCAATGAAGGAAGAGATAGATGCTATCAGGGAGCTCTCTGGAACTCTGTCGCAAAAACTTGAAGATTACATGAGCTCTGGTTCGAAAGGGCCAGTCAAAGATAAAAAGGCTCAAAAAGAGAAGAAAGTGACAGAGCCCGAGGTCGAAAAAAAGTCCTCGGAGGGAGTGATTTCAGAACCAGAAAAAGAACCCAAAGTGGAGAAGAAGAAGACCATCAGGGATCAGATCCTTGAAGCTGTATCTGAGGGATCGACCAGTAAAACAGCGATCAAGAATAAATTGAAGATAACTGACAGTGTTTTGAGCAAAGAACTGGAGGCTCTAGTTAAGGCCAAGAAGATCCTGAAGAAAGGATCGAAGAATAGACCTTCCTATGCCATGCCAGAGGGATATAAGAAACCTGAAGAACCATCTGATGTAATAATCAAGGACAAAGCAACAAAACCAAAAAAAGAAGAAACGAAGCAGAAGGATGATGGTAAGGCATCTGATAATAAGAAGTCCAAGACCGGGGAAAAAGAAGAGCCAAAGAATAAGAAAGAAAAATCTCCGGCAAAAACTGATGGTGAAGCAGCCAAGGGGTCGAAAAAGAAGGAAGAGGCTGAACCCAAGGCCGCGGGCAAGAAGAAGGAGAAAGAAAAACCCAAGGATGATGCGGAGATCGAAATGACCTCCATCAAGCCAGCTGAGAAGCAAAAAGCCACAGCCAGTGTGGAATCAACAGAGGTAGAGAAGAAACCTACCCCCTCATCCGATAAAGTGGAAGAAGTTCTTCCCCCATCCAAGACCATGAAGGATCTGGATGACTCGGAGAAGAAGGTTCTGGATGCCATACCCACGTCCGGAATCACATTGGCAAATCTTAAAAAGACAGTTGCCAAGGATGTGAAATACACGGTGGTCCTGAGGGCTTTACGTGTATTATTGGACTCTGGACTGGCGGAAGCCACCACCCAGGGTCGTCATACCGTATATCAAAAGATCAATGTCAAAAAAATGGATAAAACTGGAAAGAAGAAAGATAAACAGGAGGTGAAGTAATTTGTTAGATGTAGCACTCGTATCTTTGATTCAAGATATGAGCGAAAAAGCTGGTGTCGAAGGCACCATACAATATTGGGCTAGAGTAGGTGAAAGCTTGGCCAAAAGAATGGGCAAGGAAGCGTACATGGGATGGCCGTCATTTAATGTGGCTTTGAGAGAAGGAAGAACAGCATTCTCCATCGAGGGATCTGTCACAGCATTGACCGATCTTGCCATAACGGATGTGGATGGCGATGTCGTTGGATACATATATGCTCTTGAAACATGCGTGTTCAACCCCACCACTGTACGAATAAGGTACAGTGTGGGAGAACTGCCAAGAGCGGACAGGGCTGTTGCTGATGAATACAATAATAGCGTGAGGGACACGGCGGTATGTAATTTCTGTGTCATCCATCAGAGGTTCAGGGAAGAGGTTTCCAAGAACATCGCTATTGCGGATCAGCAATTGGATTGTATCCAGCTGGCGGCAAGAGGTTTCACAGGAGAAACAAAGATCGCTGATGATTCCATGAAAAAGATAGGCATCAACCCAGAATATGTTCGCAGCCTTTTGCGAAACTACGCCTGCGTGTACGCCATCATGATGAAGGGCGCTCGTTTGAAAGGCGAAGAGGAGGATTAGGAGGTGGTCTAAGATGATAAAAACAAAAAATGAACTCCAGGAAAGAAGAGGATTGATTGATGATAATCCACTGGTCGATGTGGCCGCCTGTCTGTTCCTAGAGGATATCGCTGATAAGCAGGGTGCAAGTGGTATGAACAATTATCTTGTAAGTCTTGCAACCTCACTGGCAAAAAGCATGCCAGTGGAAGAGTATGATACTTGGGATGACTTCATCGACGCATTGGTAAATGGGGAATCCATCATATCTGCCTTTGAAGAGGTAGAAGCCATAACACCCAATTGCGCGGTCACCAAGAAATGCCCCTTCACGAGAGGCTGGCAGGAATACACCAAAAGGATCGGTGAATTCTCCAAGATACACACGGATGTCGCAGAGTATTACAATTCCGTATACAAGCCATGTGTCATCAATTCAATGTGTATAATACACCAGACATTCAGGAACGCCGCTGCTGAGAGAATAAACATAAAGGGCAAACCTCTGAAATGTGCCAATATCGCGGCCGTCTGGGAAGATGGAACGAGGAAGATCGCTCCAGATGAATGGTTGCCCATACTCCTTGAGAAGGCTCAGATAACCAGCACGGACCTCAATATGATCCTGCGAAATAATGCAGATGTTTGGGTGATCTACACAGATTGAGACACGAACCAATCTGTGAAGTGGTTTGAGTGAATCAGTGTTAGACATATCAAACATTGATCCACTCAAAATAAGGTCGCATCAATGGAAGTGAGAGCCTGCAATTACTCGGAAGAAGCGGTGAAATAGAATACTTGAAACTAGAGGAAGCTTCAGAGATAGACAGGTTCCACATCGTGGGTGTGGAGGAAGGCGATCTGGCCGGAGGTGGATTCGAGTTCTTCCGGGGATTGGGGATCATCGGTTATAGGAATACTTTCAAGATGTGGTTGAGGAAATTTCCACGACCGATATTCATCGTGGCAGTGAAAAATAGGAATATCGTGTCCTGGGTCTTCATAGAGGAATGGGACAGCACTGCCAGGGATGGATCATCAGTGTGGGTCCTCCGGGCCATAGAGACCATAGTGCCTCTTAGAAAGAACAAGGTCGGCCATAGATTATTGATGCTGGGCGCCAAGCACAGTGTGGGATACCTCATTACGAAGCCTCTTACACCAGAGGCTTCGAGGTTCTTCGCCAGGGGTGGATTCATGGGAGTGACGGAGTTCAGAAAGGTCGCGATAGACCTTTCTCGCAATCCTGGCTATGTGATCCTACCACCTTTCCAGAAGAATAAATTAATAGATGGCATTGAAAGATATTTCGCCCCTCATCAGATGGGTGAGGACGAGGTAAAAGATATATTGTGAATGTTCCAGCCCCGGCTAACTTACTATCATGTTCTATCGAATTAGATAGTGTTTGATTAATTATTTTACCCAATATGGACTGGCCAGATCCTCATGAGCGCTGTTAGCTGCTATCGCTCCTTCAGAGCAGGCTGTTATGATCTGCCTGAAGCCACCACTGACATCACCAGCGGCATAGAACATTGAGATGTTCGTTCTCTGCTCTTTATCCGTGATGACATATCCCTCATCATCTATCTCGATCCCAAGATCCTTTATGAGATCCGTTTGGGGGATATCGCCAATTGAAATGAATACCCCGTTGAAATCCACATTCGACATTTCCGAGGTCTTCACATTTTTAATTCTCAATCCTTCCAGCATATTCTCTCCGAGGAATTCTTCGACCACGGAATCATACATCACGTTTATGCCCATTTCCGCTATGGTTTCTTTGTGTCTATCCTCGGCCCTGAGCTCATCCCTTCTGTGGATGATGGTGACATCTATGCCTAGTTTCTTGAGGAATATGGCCTCGGTGGCCGCATTGTTGCCTCCACCCACTATGGCCACTTTCTTGCCCTTGAAAAAGAAACCATCGCAGGTGGCGCAGTATGAAACACCTTTACCCATCAATCGTCCTTCGCCAGGGGCGCCCAGTCTTTTGTGCACCGACCCAGTTACATAGATAACTGCTCTGAATTGATAATCGTCTTTGGATGTTTTAATAATGAAATAATCATCTTTCTTGGAAATAGCCTCCACCTTTTCGCTATCCTTGATCTCCACGTATTTTTTTGCCTGGGCACGCATCTTATCCATAAGATCCATACCCGAGATCTCTTCAAAACCCGGATAGTTCTCGATCCAGGGGGCTGTATTCGCCTGGCCGCCGTATATTCCCTTGTCGAATACGACTGCCTTCAACCCGCTGCGGATGGCGTAAATACCGGCGGTGAGACCACCGGGTCCACCGCCGATTATAGCTATATCCTGTATGATCATGTAATTTCTTCCTTTGTTCTTGATTTATTGAAGCAATGAGTTGAGCTTCTGAATTATACTTTCCTTTGGAAGAGCTCCGACGGCTGTGTCGGCCAGTTCTCCATTGACAAAGAATAACATAGTGGGTATGCTCATTATGCTGTGCCTCATTGGAATGTCCCTGTTCTCGTCCGTGTTGAGCTTTCCAAATGCAACTTTGCCTTTGTATTCTCCTGCCAGTTCATCAATGGTAGGCCCTAGCATTCTGCAAGGTCCGCACCATGGTGCCCAGCAATCTATTAGCACAACATTGTACTTCTTAACAAATTCATCGAAATTCTGATCTGTAACCGGTTCTGGTTTATCTGGCCAATCTGCTGTCATCATTAATTCCTCCAATTTTTTCTCTCTTATTATTTCCAATTCTTCGTCCATCAATATCATTCCTTCCTTTAACCTTTTGGACAGGCTTGGATATACACGCCCAATTTCTTATAGACTAAATATATTTTCCCTCCTTTTTTTATCACTGTTAACATCTGTTTGACAACTTCCTACCATCTATCCATATCTTCTGGTATGCTCTATCAGACCAAAATCGGGCCAATATTCAATCTTTAATAGAATAAAGTCAATACCCGCTCGATGAAGGGCATCGTCTGCATATCGGGAAATGACCCATCTGGGGGGTCTGGCATAGCGGCCGATATACGAGCCAGCTCATATATCGGCGTACCATGCTTTCCAGTAATATCCATAATCACTTCTCAGACAAATGATGATGTTCTCGATGTTTCACCCGCTCCATCTTTATCTCAACAACTGAGAGCGGCTTTGGACCTAAACCCTGCATCTATCAAAATAGGTCTTCTGCACGCTCCAGATACCATACGGATCGTGGCTCATGAATTGAAAGTATTGGAAGAAAAATCGATTATTCTGGATACCGTTTTCGCATCATCCAGTGGCCACTCATTGGTCACCGAGGATTTCATATCCACATTCATTGACACGATGATACCCCTTACCACGATCCTCACACCCAATATTCCCGAGGCTGAAGCACTTACAGGTCGAGATATTCACACTCAAGTGGATGTGGAAGAGGCATGTCGCCAATTACACGCTATGGGAGCCAGTAATATCCTCATTAAGGGAGGACATCTCGAAGGGGCGGAGGCAATGGACACCCTCTTTGACGGGACGATGTTCCACACTTTTTCAGGTAAGAGGATACCGGGTAAATTCAGAGGTACTGGCTGCTCTTATTCCACGCTCATCGCGTCCCTGATTGGTCAGGGATACGATGTCAAGGAAGCTGTTGCAGGGGCTAAGGAACACCTACAAGCCGCTATCGAGCAAGCGGCTTGCTCCAGCCAGGCCGATCACCATATGCTCTTCTTGGGCGGTTCTAAGGGGGGTGGAGAGTGAATATAGGAATGTTCACCGATGCATGGCTGCCCACTCATGATGGCACGGTCACGTCCATCATCAAGTTTAGAGAAAGCCTGGAGAAGTTGGGGCACAAGGTCTTCATATTCGCCCCTGGTGACACAACAGGTCCCTCGGACTATGATGACAATGTCTTCCTGTTCAAGGCCAAGACCTTCAAGCAATATCCAGATTACAAGCTCGCCATAGCCCCTTCCAAATGGAAGACGGACATGATCCTGGAGAATGATATCGAGATACTACACAATCACGGCATCGCTTTCATGGCGCTCAAGGCGATGATAGGCTCCAATCTGACCAATATCCCATGTCTTCTGAACTTTCACACATGGGTGACCGAGGTCCAGGAATATTATCCAGTTAATCTTAATGAGGATCTGATGGTATATCTATCATGGATATACCTCCGGGTGCTGATCGAGAGAAGTGATGGCGTGGTGACACCCAGCAATGCGGCAATGAGGGAATTGAAGGAAAAATGCCCGAAGATGAGATATACCAATGTCGTTGCCCCGGGCATTGATTTCAATAGTTTCAATCCCAATGTGAACGGTTCTGGTATCAGGGAGGATCTTGGATTGGAAAATTCTGAGGTTTTGATCCACGTAGGTCGTGTATCAAAAGAAAAGAACCTGGAATTGATATTCAAGGCATTGCCCACCATAAAGAAAGAGAAGCCGAATGTGAAGCTTCTCGTCATTGGAAAGGGGCCGGCCAAGGAATATTATGAGCAAATGGCTCAACAGATGGGATTACAGGATACGATCAAGTTCACTGGCTTTGTGGCAGATGAGGTTCTGCCACAATACTACGCCGCTGGAGATACGTTTGTACTGGCATCTCCTTTCGAAACTCTCGGCATAGTGATGATAGAAGCTTTGGCAATGGGTCTTCCAGTCGCGGGCTTGAATTATCGAGTTGTACCAGATATAATCAAGGATGGACATAATGGTCATGTGTTCAAGAACGACCCCAAGGACTGTGCGACCCAGATATTGAAGACCCTGAACATCAGGGATGATCTAAGGCCTAACACCATAGCCACGGCCAGAAAATTCGATAATATGGAAAGCGGGAAGAAATTGGTCCAGGTGTATAAGGAAGTAATTGACAAGTACCAGAAAGAACGTGCCAGATGATCCCTATCATATGATGATTTATATCATTCAATGATCTCTATCATACATCGAACAAATTGATCCAGCTTTCTCGCTCTTGTTTGTAAATAGTTTATATCACCCGAGTATGAGATATTACTGATCGATGATCTCTTCCACAGTTATCTGGAATACCAATGTCTTGCCAACAACTTCCGCATTGTAGTCAAGAGTGTATGTTCCAGCAGTGGTATCTACACCACTCAACATGAAGGGAGCGACATTGTTATGTGAATAGATATTGTTCGCATCAGCTTCTGTCACAAGGTGTTTGATAGTGATCTCGCCACCATTGGTTGAACTGTCCAATCCAATGACCTCGTAATCCCAGGCTCCAACATAGTCAAGTACCTGTCCGATAGTTGGCTCGAATTTCAGGATGACCTCATCAGCATTCTCATCCACAAAGTACACGCTGGTATCCCAGCCCCATACAGCGTCGGTGACTGTCATACCGACTGTTGGCTCTACGTAATAAGTGCTCTTGAAGGTGGATGTGTTGAATTCCGTCGAGTACATGGGGATCGTGTCTATTATGTCAAAGGTCTTAATGAGTTCAGGATCTGAATCTCCATAGGCCTTATCGGATGGGATGGTCACGGTCTTGGTTTGCCCCACAGCCATTCCTATGACTCCATTCTCGAATCCCTCAACGACTTCATTGTTCCCTACTGTGAAGGAAAGGGTTGTGTAACTGGCTCTTCCAGTGAAAGAGAAAGCTTTAGGATACAGGGCATTGTCCTCGGCGACTTCCACACGGGATGTATCAAAGACGGTTCCATCCTCGAACATTCCAGTATAATTCACCAATACTTTGTCACCAGACTCGACAAACCTGTCAGGTCCTGCAAACCCATCTTGGGTCGTGCTGAAATGATTATAGGCTGCAACTCCAGCGATACATAGGATGATCACCACTACGATGGTCACGATCAATTTCATGTCAAAGAATCCTTCAGAGTTATTGCCTTTGGCCATAATATCCCTTCTTCAAATTGAATAAAAAAATAAATTGGAGGTCATGCCTCCAATTCACATATTTTTTATCTTGTCAGCTACGAAAGATCTGATCTCTTCGTCGTCTGGGATGGTGAGTGATTTCTTGAATCTCTCGCTTCCATCTGGGAGATAGTATCCCCTGGAGACTGATATAAACTCATTCTCCCCATCATCGGTCTTCGCTCTCTTCCTTGCGATCTCAAGGAAATTGTTCCTTCCGAAGTTAACTTTCTCGCTGGCTACTGTCTCAAATTCTACTCTTGATCTTGGTTCATATTCGTCCATTTCAATCAATCCTTTTGTGGTTTATTCTTTAGGAATATTATATATATACTCCCCAAAGTAAAACCCCTCAATTACTTATATATTATAAAGCTTTGTATAATTATACGTATTTATATTATACCTACTAATAATAGATTATTATACGTATATATAGACTTATAAGGTCGATGCCAGTAATAAAATCGAATCAAACTAATTACTTGGACATGAAATAAACTCGTTTGATAAAATAAATGCGGTAGGCCGGACTCGAACCAGCGACTTCAAGATCTTCAGTCTTGCACTCTCCCAACTGAGTTACTACCGCTTTATGCTGATAAGAATACCTGTCATTTGCATGACATCGCCCTCTTATCACACCAGGGCAATCATTGAAGCCATACATTAACTTTGCTATTATTGTCACCAAAAATACTTTTAATATCCCATCCTTTCTGCCTTGTTATGCAGGAAGCACCCGAGGTATCTGTTGTCATACCCACGATGAACGAGGAAGAATCCATTGGCGAGGTAATGGATGCCATCAATCAAGCACTTGAGGGAATGGTATTCGAGGTCATGATAGTGGACACCAATTCCAAAGATAAGACAAGGGAGATCGCTGTTTCCAAGGGAGCCAGGGTTATCGATGAACCCAGGCGAGGCTATGGTCGGGCATACAAATCTGGCTTCAAGCAGGCAAAAGGGACTTTTATAGCCACATTGGATGCGGATTGCACGTATCCAGCAGGAGATATTCCAAAGTTCATCAGCATACTCAAGGAGCAGAACCTCGATTTCATATCCGGTGACAGGCTCACCAACCTCAATAAGGAAGCCATGAATTCCAAACATAGGTTTGGAAATAAGATGCTGAACATCGGTGCAAGGGTATGCTTTGGTTTTAAAACCGCAGACTCACAGACAGGAATGTGGGTGTTCAGAAGGGAAGTATTATCCAAACTCAATATGACAAGTGACCAGATGGCCTTTTCAGAAGAGATAAAAGTGGAAGCAAATGAGAAGGTTCGATATTTGGAGGTCCCGATCGTTTACAGTCCACGAAAGGGCGAGGTCAAACTGAATACGTGGAAGGATGGATTCAATAATCTCATGTTCTTCCCCAGCAAGAGATGGGGAAAGGTCAGCAAGATTGAGGGCGAGAAGCTGGCTTGAATAAATTGAGTATAATATATTGATCAATTTTTAAGTCCAATCATGCTTGATCATATCAACCAGATAGTGAAAGGTATTATCACTGCCACCAATCCAAAGAATATGCAGAACATTGAGAAATTAACTCGCTTTGCAACCTTCATCAATAGATCCATTGTGAATAAGCCGAAGACGAAGGCGAAGAACCCTGCCACGATATATGGGCCGAGACCGATGGATGCCATGTCCCCGAAAACTATGAAATATATAGCGGCGGCGATGGATACTGGCACGGACAAAAGGAAGGAGAATTTCATGCTTGACATTTTTTCATAATCTCTCATCAAAAGGGTGGCCACCGTCATACCCGATCTGCTGATACCAGGCAGAACTGCGAAGCCTTGGGCGATACCCAGGATCATATAATCCTTGTAACTCGCTTTTGTCAGCTTCTTTGGTTTAACTGTGTAATCGGCTCTTATTATTAGCCCTGTAATGACAAGAGCCAGTCCGATAAAAATAGTGATAGTATCTCCGGTCCAAAGATTATTGTCAAAAGTGGCTTCCAGAAGAAGTAAAAATGGAATGGCCGAGATGATAGATATGATAGTTACCGCCCAGTAGAATTCCGGCATCTTTCCAGTTGTGAGATCGATCATACGTATGAGGTCTTTAGGGTATTTCACAACCACGGAAAGAGCTGTTCCCAGATGGATAGCCAGTCCGAGAGAAATAGCGATCTTTGGATCCAATCCAAATCCATTTATCATGATCAATGATGATTGCCCCGTGCTGGAGATAGGGAGCCATTCGGTGATCCCCTGCATTATTCCAAGTACTATCGCGGTCCACCAATCCATGTTTGGACATTGGTGTTTATGGATATAAAATATTACCCCTCTATATCGGGTTTATGCAGTTGGGTTGATTTTATCCTCAATCTAATCCAATTCTTTCAATATCATATCCGCGACCTTCTTACCAGATAATAGCATACCGCCAAATATCGGTCCCATTCTTGGGGCTCCATAAACTGCATTGGATGCCATGCCAGTAACATACAATCCCGGAAATACCTCGCCCGTGTTCTCTACCACGGTCTGCTCTCCCACCTCGGCCCACATGGACTTCTCACCTTCAAGGTCGCCACTCGGCGTATTGAGCTTGCCAGCCTTCTTGATGACCACTTTACATACCTCGGTTGGATGGCCAGTTGCGTCGATGCAAATCTTGGCTCCTATGGTCAGGGGGTCAACATGCAAGCCAGCCATCTCCACCGCACTCCAGGTGATGACGAAGCCGCAGATCCGACGGACATTGTCCTTGTCTCGGATCATGACATCCTCCACGGACATGGTATTGAACATCTTGGCCCCCGCGGTCATACAACCCGCGATCAACTTGCTGGTAGCCTCTATGGAGTCTGCAGTGAAATAACCATTGCCAGCATCCTCATATCCTATACCGAACTCATCCAGTATAGGCAATGATTGCTCTTGAACCACTATCGCGGGGAAGGTCATTCCACCCCCCCACATGCCGCCGCCAGGTGAAAGTTTCCTCTCAAAGATAACGACCTTCTTTCCAGCATCTGCCAGATACTTGGCTGCCACCATCCCGGCAGGACCGGCTCCGGCTATTGCCACGTCAATATCCAGGCTGTCAATGAAATTTTTGGAAAATCGTTCGATTATATGTCTAGTTACTTCGATGTCGTCTATCATGCGTGATGGAAATGATGAGCTAACTATAAATCTATCCTTAACGTAGTTAACTATAGTTAAGGGAATAAAATGATTGCTGGCTACTTTTCATAAATGTATAAATTTTATTAATTTCTAACATTAATTCTTAGGAGATATCCAATATCATCCCATTCTATGTGCTTGATAAAGAAGTTGCATGGACTTAAAAAGCCCATAACTAAAAAAGAAAAAAGACGGACAAATTGAATCAAGCCAGTTAACTTGATCAAAATAAATGCGTGGGTTCAGTAGGTGGAGTCGCATTTAATAAAGAAACTCGCCCGTCTCTGCTCGCTCGTAATTACTGCGTACTCTTTGTTATATTAACTCCTTCAACGACAACATGTGGTGTTCTAATTGGCAATCCAACCTCCCACCAACGTATCTGCTCCGGATCATTCCCAATATGTTTGATCCTATCCAGCATGCCCAGCATGTTCTCAGATATTCGAATATCCTTGACCGCGTCAGTGATCTTCCCATCCTTGATCTCGAAGACCGCGTCCCTGGGGATGGTGGAGAAATCCCCAGTCTGGTAATTCTGGAATCTCGTGTACCATAGGTTCGTGATGTACAGGCCGTCCTTGATATCGGATATCATATCGTCCTTGGACATGGTTCCGGGTGTTATGGCGCAGTTCCACGCTCTCGGGAATATCAATCCCGCATTGCCAGTTGAGACAGTGTCATTGAGCTTCGCCGTGCTCGTATTGTGCAGGTATGTCTTCAATACACCGTTCTCGATGATCACATTCTTCTGGGTCGGCACTCCCTCACTGTCAAAGGGAGGGGACACGACCATTTTCGGATCCGTGCCATCATCTGTCATTGTGAGGAATTCTGGGCCGACCTTCTCACCAATCTGGTCTTTGAAGAATGACATTCCCGCATCTACATTTCCTGCAGATGCGGAGCCAGCGGCCCTTTCCAGGAAATTTGCAAATGCCAGTGGTGTGAATAAAACATCCACCTTCCCTGTTTTTCCAAGGGAAGGGTTCAATGCTTCCTTCGCCATCATGCCAGCTTCCAGACCGATCCTCTGAGGATCAAGATTATCCATATCGCTGACCGATTGTACCGAGTGCCCACTGGCCTCCTTGGATGCAAAGGCTCTGAGAGAGATATCCATATCGGATCCCGTATGTCTGGCAACCACACCACCGCTGGTAGCGAGGTGCAGGGTTCCACTGGATGAATACAATACTCCCGCGACCCGGTCGCCCCCATTCCTCATGGCCGAATCAATGGCCTGGCCAGCAAGTTCAACAAGCTCTCCTTCCAGATCGGAGATCCTCTTATCATAGCCATTGTTTCGATAATTGAAAGGCCCATTCGCGATCCCCTGATAATTTTTATTCTCCGCCATCATCTTGACGAATGACAACATGTCGTCAATTGTCTTGTCCAGCGTGTGGAGGTCATTGACACTGGTGTACATGATCTTCCTGTCTTTCGCCAGAAAGACGTCCACCCCAGTGGCTTCCCAAGTTTTGGTTATAGCGACCTCGCTATTGGTGAACTTCACCTGTTTCCGCTCACCATCATGAGCTGAGCAAATCACATCATCCGCTCCCTTCTTCCTGGCCTGATCCACTACGTATCCAGGTATCTCATTTATTTCCATTCAAGCACCCCCCAGCTTGATATTCCTCAGCCTGATATGAGGACCTCCGGTGAATACCGGAATACCCTGACCAGGCTCTCCTTTTCCACAAGTGGCGGCAGTGAAACCCATTTCCTTCCCAACAGCATCTATCGCGCTCCAGAAGGCTGGTGTGGTCATTTCCAGGATTGGAGCTTTTACTGGCGCTCCGATTCTGCCATTCTCTATAAGATAAGCCTCCCTGCCAATGTAACGTTGATTGTATCGCTTGTCATCGATATTCCACTCCATGAAGGACTTCATCAGAACACCTAGTTTGACATCCTCCACCAACTCTTCTAGAGAATACTCACCAGGCTTCACAAAGGTGTTCGCCATCCTGACTATGGCCTCTCGATCGTAGTTGGTGGACCTAGAAGAACCATTGCTTTCAACCCCCATCCTGGCCGCGCTCTCCCTGTTATGGAGGAAGTCATTTATCTTTCCATTCTTGATCAATTCTCTGGGTTTGGCTTCTATCCCCTCATCATCATAAAGATAGAAACCGTAGGAATTCTCCAGTGTGGGATCGTCTATCACGGTCGCGACTTCGCTTCCGATCTGCTGCCCCATCATGTCCTCGGATACGAAGGATTCTCCAGCCTGGGCCGCTTCCCTACCCAGGATCCTGTCACCTTCATACGGATGCCCGCAGCTTTCATGGGCAGCGATTCCAGTAACTTCCGGCCCCAGCACCATGTCCACCAATTCCTTGGGGGCCTTGATGCCTTCCTTCATATTCCTGTGTGTGACCTTAATCTCATTTCCAAGAAAGTCAGATAATTTATCGATATCCATGAACTCCCAGCCACTGGCCGCTCCCATTTGAAGCATCGCTTGCGCGGTCTGGCCGTCTTCGAGGATGGTTCCCAACATGAACAGATGCAATCTCGGGATGCTGGAGGCTATTTTCGACCCCTCGGAATTACAGAAATATTTCTCCCTATGCTCGATACCCAAGCTGAAAAAGCTACCCACGAGATTCTCCGATGGCAAGGCTTTGTGGATCTCGGATAATGCCTCGAGCACATCCTCTGGACTGACATTCATAATGTTCTTTTTCTGCGCCACGCTGTAATCCTTGATATTGGCCTTTCCTTCAGTGAATACCAACGGATTTTTCATGATACGGGAAGATGCTCTGGCAGTTCTAACACCCCTCTCACATGCAGTCAGTACTGAATCACGATCAAGTCGATTGGTGGATGCGAAGGCCAATGCTCCATTCACCAACACCCTGATGCCGATGCCCGCATCTCGTTCGAATCCAGAGACCTCGGGGTTCCCGTTCTTCAGGAGAGAATCCTGCCCTGAAACGAATTCCATACGTGCCTCTGCATATTCCGCACCCAGTTCCCGCGCCTTGCTCACTGCTATTTCTGCTAGATCCCTGTCCATTCATCTCACTCCGCTAACTCTGTTTGAATTCATCTGTCAATGTCATCTGCCCATCGAATCTCTTCTTCTTGACTCGTTTTTTCAGGTTTTTTGCCTGCGAGGGAAGCAGAACTTTCCCATATTCGCCCCCACCGCCAGGGACTATCACCACTTGCCCACTTCTGAAAGCATGGACACCCTCGGCCACCTCGTCCCCTACCAAGCCCCGGATGTTCTTGATATCTGCTTCCAGCAGGACCTCGACCTCGTTTCCAAATTCAGTGATAAGTTTCTCCCACACTCCCAGCCCTTTTTTGGAATAGGGCGAGCTTATGCCCATCACCTGGTTTATGATCTCACCCAGTGGGATTATGTGAATGTACTCCGGGCGATGATCCGGCCTCTTGACAATACCATCGTCGCTAAGTTCCTTCGCTCGGTCTCGAACACCCTTTTTAATGGTAGCCAGGCAGGAGCATTTCCATCTTCTGGACAGTGCTTCCTCCAGGGTGTAGTGTTCGAAACATCTGGGACAAGCTGTTTCATTGTATTTCCCTTCCTGAGGCGGTAGTCCCACATTGCGGACGAAGCACCTTCCCTTCTCCCTCTTGATGGCCATCATCAGCTCATCGAAGGTGGTGTCCTTGGCGCGAATTGTATTGAACTCCCTGGCCAGTCTGATCGCATAGGGCGAATGGGCGTCTGAATTTGTAAGAAATGTAATGTCCTGCAATTCCCGAATAAGATCGCCATAATCACTGTCCGCGCTCAATCCCAGCTCCAGGAACTTGACATCTCCGGCTCTGGAACCATAGCATTCTTTCAGGGAAGCGTAGTGCGCGTACATACCGGTCCACGGGGTGAAGGCGTGGGCGGGCCCGATGAGAGCACCCACGTCCTTTGCTAGCTCGGCCAGCTCCTCACCGTTCATGCTCAGATAAGGTCGTCCATCCGCCTCAAGGCTTTTGGAATATTTGCCCACCTCTTCCTTGAAGCCCTCGACCGATGATAATGATGGAAAAAATAGTAGATGATGCACTCGTTTGGCCGCCTGAACCTCTGTGCTCAGAATGAATCTGGTGCCCTCCATCTCGAAAGTACCTTCATCGATCTTTTCAGCTTCCTTGACCTCGGCCAGCCACTTGGAATGCAAGCAATCGCCGCTGGCAAGAAGATCGATCCCCTTCTTGCCGGATTCTTTTGCCAGTGTCCGGATCTTCATATTGGAGCTTGTGGCTCTTGAATAAAGTCCATGGATGTGAAGATCGGCATTGAATTCCATTGGCTCGACAATGGATAACTAACTAAATATCTTTATGGATATTGTCTATAATTGATAGCTCCTCTTTCTGCCCCTTATCAATTTCCATATGCTCATCCAAGTTTTCGACCTGTGCGGAGCCTGGTGGCAAACTCTGTTCTTCTTCCTCCAAATCTCCACCTTTATTATTTCTGAATACGATATAGGCGATCAGCAAGAATCCGATAATATTCGATATGATCCCCAGATAGAGAACTGGCAATGTGAACCGGGGCCCATCTTCGACCTCTATCCTCACATTGTTGACAGGTTCCAGTGTTTGGAGGGATATGTTCTTGGAATATATCCCAAGCTCACACACCAATGTGATATTGTTTCCATCAGTTTCCCAGGGTGCGATCATGATGATTTCAAACCGCCCATCAGCATCTGTCACAGCATCCGCCAAAGTGTTATTCTCACTGTCCATAGCGGTCACTCTCACCTGCCTCATTTTCTTCCCGGCCTCGGACAAGACCTGGCCTGAGATTATGTATCTCAACTCGGAGTTTATTCCCTTGTTTACGAGGGAATAGTTCAAAAGTGTGCCATCGTCCTGCCAGCAGTAAAATGCCACTGCGTATGTTCCGGCAGATGGAGGGCTCCATATGTGGGTATCGGACACATCGGGCACGCCCTCGGAAAATGACTGTACCAGCTCCCAGTCATCATCATAAACATCCACTTTGTAATAGGAATAATCACCCTTCTGAACAATGAACTGGATATCGTCATTGAGGCCATCCGAATCCGTATCCACGCTCATGGCCTCTGCTTTGAATTCTATCTCTTCTCTTTCGTCCAGATACCAATGATCACTTCCCGTGTCCAGGAACTCGTCCCAAGCCGTATCTTCGGCGATGTCCAGTTCCTTGTAGTCCGATATCGTGCCACTTATCGGGAACCAGATCGACATCCCATTGGCATTGTCCGCGGGCTCGTCGCCCTCATTTGGCCTTGTCCAGTGCCGTTCGTAGGTGACGGCGTTCTCTATCGCCAGTCTAAGCCCCTCACCACTTTCCTTAAATCGCAATGATGCCGACGTATTGTCCATCATCTGGGTCAAATGCACGAGGTCATACTGATCAGCCCCATCATATTCCTCGGTCATACCTCTGGCCGAGTATATCTCTGGATGGAAATAACCCACACTGGACCCAAGCTCCATGGCATAGGAGTCCAGAGCCTCAGCCACTGGGCCAAGCTGTCCCAGATCGATGAGGGAAAGGGTGGTGGAGTAAGCGCTGTTCGCCATGCTCCAGGTGATATAATTGTCAATGAATCGCTCTCCAAAATCCTTTGGTTGGATATCTGGATCGTCTTTGAGGATATTCAATATCCTGTCATAGGGCCAGCCTGCCAAAGGCACGTCCTTCTCAGACCCGATTGCGTATTCAGCATTTTCTCTGATCTGATAGAACATTTCAAGCATCCCCATCTGGCAAGCGTCCATGCTGACGATGTCGATATCCACGGTGGCACTGGTTGCGGCCAATGCTTCTTTGAGCTCGACCGCACTGAGTCTGTCTCCTTTATCGGGACAGACTCCGGTCCAGCCATTTCCATGGCCCCATAGATCCAATAGATAATGCTCCGCCGGGTATGTGCTGGCTGCCCATTTGATGAAGGTAGAAAGAGTCTCCGGATCGCCCATATTCAGCTCATCACCCCAGCTTGGATCGATCTCCTCCATGGGTATCTTTTCCGATCCGCCTTCGAGAACATGATAAACATTGGAATCTCCAACACCAGATCGATCTGCCAGTGCGATTATTTCCAGGCCTCCGCCGGAGCCAACAGTCTTCATTTCCTCCAGATCATCCACGATATTGTCGCTGAGAGAGCTGTCTCCGGACATGTAGACGATCACGGTCCAACCAGCGACATCGTCAGCCCTGGTACCTCCACTGGCATGAGGTAATATAGGCCCCATTAATATGAGTGAAAAAAGTATTATCACAAAGAGCCCGGCTTTCGATCTCGCCCTGGATCTCCATGCGATTCGCATCAAAACTCTATCCCCTTCCTCGCCATTATGCCCTTCTGATACGGATGTTTGATCTCTCTCACCTCGGAAACATGGTCCGCGATCTCGATCAATTTCTCGTGCGCGTATCTTCCGGTGAGCACCAGCTCCATACTGTCCGGCTTTGAGGAAATAAGGTCAAGCACATCATCTAATTCGATGAGCTTCCAGTCAACAGCGACATTGATCTCGTCCAGGATGAGAATGTCACAAACATTCTCCCCCACCAGTTTCCTGGCATATTCCAAGCCTTCCTGGGCCAGTTTGATATCGATCTCGGCCGGGTTCTTCTTATCTACAAAGTCCGGTCTTCCAAATTGCACAATGTCGAAGCCATCCAGTTTCTTGACCGATTCCAGCTCCCCATAGTTGATCTGGCCTTTCATGAACTGCACCATGATCACCTTGTAGCCATGACCTACTGCTCTGAAAGCGAGACCCATAGCGGACGTGGTCTTGCCCTTGCCATCACCCGTGATGACCTGAACCAGGCCCAATCCTCTTTCGTCTTCCAACATCACTCTCACAAATATCAAACCAACTAATAACATTTGGCATCATAGACATATTTTTAAGGTAAAAACCACTCTGGTATTATGGTGGAAGATATTAAAAAAAGAGTTTTTAGCTTGGGAATATCCATATTGGTACTTACATCATCCATATTGTTCACACTCTCATTCATCAGCCAGCCGGTTGCAGGAGCGACTCTGTATGTTGGAGGGGCTGGCTCTGGGAATTATACCACAATTCAATCTGCGGTTGATGTTGCTGTTGATGGAGATACCATTTATGTTTACAGTGGAACTTATTATGAAAATATAACAATATCAAAAGCGCCTCTCCTTGAACATATTCCTAAAAGTCTAAATCTAATTGGAGAAGATAAAAGCACAACAATAATTGATGGTGGCGGTTTAGAAGGCATAAAGGTTGGAAGTGGCTTTTGGGACCCAAATGAGGCAATCAATATTACTGGCTTTACAATAACTAATTCTTCAATTGGCATTCAGCCAAATGATGCAGCTATGAATATTTACGATAATATCATAGTAAATAACGATGCCGGAATCGCTCCTCCTATCTTCGCAGACTCAACGATCAAATCCATTAAAAACAATAACATATCCAATAACAATCTCGGAATAATAATCGACACAACATTAGGATTTAAAATAGAAAATAATGAATTTTACAACAACTCTCAAGCAATATATATCATAGAAGGAGGTTCTGGAGTATATAATAACACCTTCGTAGGGCCCAAAGATCATATTTATTTATCAAATGCAGGTGGCAATATATCGAATAATAAATTCATATCCACAGATGAAATCGGAATGGCCATCTATGGCAACGAGCATTCAGCCAGAATGTATCAAAATGAACTAATCAACTGCGGTATAGATGCGAATACTGCAGCAGATAATGGTGAGACCACGTACTGGCTGAAAAATTGGCTCATTGATATATCAAACACTGTCAATGGAAAACCTATTTATTTCCTTAATCAGAAAACCAACTATACAGTTCCAGTTGGTGCTGGAATGATAATGTTATTCAAATGTGATAATATAACAATTAAAAATCAGAATATCAGCAAAACAGGTTTCGGAATAAAGACCTGGGACTCTTCAAATATTACCATTGTGGACAATAATATTTCTGACAACCTTAATGGCATATATCTTTGGTCTAGTGAAGTTATTGTAAAGAATAACAAAATTTCTGGGCATGATAAAGGTATAATCTGCAAGGCTGGCAATAGTAAAATATATCACAATAATTTTTACAATAATACCAATCATACCTTTGATTATGATCTGACAGGAGCATTCATAGCTGATGAAGTCGGTACAAATTCATGGAATTTGTCAAAGCCATATGGTGGGAATTATTACGATAACTGGACAACACCGGATTCAGATTTGGATGGCTTTGTAGATGCGCCATTTGCTATATATGCTAGCTACAACGTCCCTTTCAAATACGATTATCTTCCATTAACAGAGCCATTTGTTGATTTCGACGGCGATGAAATTTCAGACCCCATAGATTCGGATGATGACAATGATGGTTGGAACGACACTCTGGAAATTACAGTGGGAACAGACCCACAAAATGACACAGATTACCCTGATGATTTTGATGCCGATGGAAATCCAGATATAATTGACCCAGACGATGACAATGATGGTTGGAATGACACCATTGAGATCCTGGCCGGAACCAACCCCTTTGATGATACTAGTGCCCCCGTAGACTCAGACGGTGACGGAATTCCGGATGGTGACCCCAGTAACTCTCAGGCCTGGATGGACCTGGATGATGATAACGATGGCGTGCTGGATGTCAATGATACATTCCCTCTTGACCCCCTGGAATCATCAGACATGGACAGTGACAGCATTGGAGACAATTCAGACCTGGACATTGATGGTGACGGAGTTATGAATGTTGACGACCCATTTCCTCTGGATGGCACGGAAACTCTTGATTCAGATGGAGATGGCATCGGGAACAATGAGGATACAGATGATGATAATGACGGCGTGCTGGATATCGATGATGAAAATCCTCTTGTTCCAGATAATGTGGAAGAAGATGAGCCCACTATCGAAGAACCCGAAAAAAAGGACAATGATTTATGGTGGTTGCTCTTAGTCATAATGTTAATAGCCATACCAAATTTAATTTTATATATATCTCACAAGAAATCCGAAGCCAGGTCCAAAAAACAGGAAGAAGAAAAAGACCCTGAGGAGCCTGAGGATTCGTAAAAGGGTAAACTTTAAGTGCAACCCCGGGATAAACAATTCCCGATACAATGAACTTGGAAACTGAGATTGCTGGAATAAGGATGAAGAATCCAACCATGTTGGCATCGGGTATTTTGGGCCAGACCGGCCGATCTCTTTCGCGCATCGCTAAAGAAGGCGGTGCAGGTGCTCTTGTAACTAAATCAATCGGTCTGGAAGCAAGAACTGGCCATGGTAATCCTGGCATTTTGGAATTGGATAACGGTCTCCTCAACGCGATGGGGCTTCCAAACCCCGGCATTGATAATTTTGAGGAAGAAGTGCAGATAGCCAAGCAGTCCAGTGTGCCAATTATTGGCAGTGTTTTCGCTTCTTCGCCCGAGGATTTCGCAAACCTGGCTGGCAGGATGGCCAGTCACGGTGCGGATGCCATCGAGCTCAATCTAAGCTGCCCACATGCAGAGGGTTATGGGGTGGAGATGGGCAGTGATCCCGTTATTGTGGAATCTATCGTGAAAACGGTTGTGGAAGCGATCCAAATTCCGGTATTCGCCAAGCTCAGTCCCATGGTGCCAGACATAGCGCAGATCGCCCAAGCGGTGGAGAAAGGCGGTGGTCATGGAATAGTCGCGATAAACACCATGCGGGGCATGAGCATAGAGCCAGAAATGGGCATGCCAGTCCTCTCGAACAAGATAGGCGGTCTCAGCGGGCCAGCCATCAAGCCAGTGGGTGTCCGCGCGGTCTACGAGATAGCCCAGAAGGTCGAAATTCCAATAATCGGAGTAGGCGGTATAAACACTGGCAGGGATGCGATCGAGTACATGATGGCCGGAGCCAGCGCGGTGCAGATCGGAAGCGGTGTGCATTACCGTGGCATTGATATTTTCAAAAAGGTCAGCCAGGAAATTCAGGATTTCATGCAGAATAACAATTACAGCCAGCTTGATGAGATGATCGGCATTGCGGGGGCTAATCAATGACCCATCATCATGATGGGCACCATCATCAAGACGCCAAGATGCACGCGGTGACCATACTGGACAATCGCCCCGAAGCCGATAACATCTTCACGCTGGACATCGACTGGCAACCTCGGGGCAAGCCCCTCGGTGGCCAGTTTGTCATGATCTGGATACCAGGTATAGACGAGATACCGATGAGCATCTCGTCAGCCAACTTGCCAATATCTATGAGCATCCAGGTGGTGGGGGAAGCCAGCAGGGCACTTGACAAGATGGGACCAGGTGA